>NZ_JBVYWP010000015.1:0-638 GCF_056032705.1 Ideonella sp. sgz306126 | reverse complement strand
CCGGCCACCGCGTCCATGCCGCCGAAGAACACCACGTCGGGGTGCACCGCCTTGATGTTGGTCAGGATGGCGGTGAAGTCGGTCGCCTTGTCGTTGGTGAACTCGCGCTTGGTGATGTGGCCGCCCAGGCCCTTGGCACCCTTCTCGAACTCGTCGGCCACGCCCTGGCCGTAGGCGGTGCGGTCATCGATCACCGCGATCGACTTGCCGTGCAGCTGCTGCACCGCGTAGCGGCCCAGCGTGCCGCCCAGGTGCACGTCGTCCGAGACCACGCGGAAGGTGGTCTTGAAGCCCTGGCGGGTGTACTTGGGGTTGGTCGCCGAGGGCGAGATCTGCGGGATGCCCGCGTCGGAGTAGATCTTGGACGCCGGGATCGTGGTGCCCGAGTTCAGGTGGCCGATCACGCCGTTGACCTTCTCGTCGACCAGCTTCTGCGCCGCCGCCGTGCCTTGCTTGGGATCGCCCGCGTCGTCTTCGGCCAGCAGCTCGAAGTGCGCCTTCTTGCCGCCGATCATCACGCCCTTGGCGTTCAGGTCGTCGATCGCCATGCGCGCGCCGTTTTCATTGTCCTTGCCCAGGTGGGCAATCGCCCCGCTCGTCGGGCCCACATGACCGATCTTGACGACCAGGTCGTCGGC
>NZ_JBVYWP010000014.1:0-888 GCF_056032705.1 Ideonella sp. sgz306126 | reverse complement strand
TTACTCGATGATCTTGGCGACGACGCCGGCGCCGACGGTGCGGCCACCCTCACGGATGGCGAAGCGCAGGCCTTCTTCCATCGCGATCGGGGCGATCAGCTTGACGGTGATGCTGACGTTGTCGCCCGGCATCACCATCTCCTTGTCCTTGGGCAACTCCACCGCACCCGTCACGTCCGTCGTGCGGAAGTAGAACTGCGGCCGGTAGTTGTTGAAGAACGGCGTGTGGCGCCCTCCCTCTTCCTTGCTCAGCACGTAGATCTCCGCCGTGAAGTGCGTGTGCGGCTTGACCGAACCCGGCTTGCACAGCACCTGGCCGCGCTCGACGTCTTCGCGCTTGGTGCCGCGCAGCAGAATGCCCACGTTGTCGCCCGCCTGGCCCTGGTCCAGCAGCTTGCGGAACATCTCCACGCCCGTGCAGGTCGTCTTTTGCGTCGGCTTGATGCCAACGATTTCGATTTCCTCGCCCACCTTGATGATGCCGCGCTCGACCCGGCCCGTCACCACCGTGCCGCGGCCCGAGATCGAGAACACGTCTTCGACCGGCATCAGGAACGCGCCGTCCACCGCACGCTCCGGCGTCGGGATGTAGCTGTCCAGCGCATCGGCCAGCTTGAAGATCGCCTGCTCGCCCAGCTCGCCCTTGTCGCCTTCCAGCGCCAGCTTCGCGCTGCCGTGGATGATCGGGGTCGCGTCGCCGGGGAAGTCGTACTTGTCCAGCAGCTCGCGCACCTCCATCTCGACCAGCTCGAGCAGCTCGGCGTCGTCCACCATGTCGCACTTGTTCAGGAACACGATGATGTACGGCACGCCCACCTGGCGCGCCAGCAGGATGTGCTCGCGCGTCTGCGGCATCGGGCCGTCAGCGGCCGAGCACACCAGAATCGC
>NZ_JBVYWP010000013.1:0-1438 GCF_056032705.1 Ideonella sp. sgz306126 | reverse complement strand
TTTCTTCCTTCTTCAAAGCCAACCAGCCGGGCGCAGATCAGGCGGTGGGGAGGACAACAAGGTGCGGACTGGCCAAACTACAAACGGTCATTGGTGTGGCGTGTTGAGTGCCACGGACCCTGATGAAGGACGCACGCGGGGGACCCATTCGTTAGCCGGCAACCTGGTTGTCGCCCTCGAGTTAATCGGTCACGCCCCGCGCAGGTCCAAACCTGTTGTCATCAACGCTTGCCGTCACACGGCGGTGGAACTTGTCTACTGCAGCTGCAAGGTCTCGGGTTTTCTTCCTGGTCAGCGTATTGGGTTTTCAGGCTGGCAGCGCAAAGGTCTCGCCGCGCTGCAGCACGGCCCAGGCCATGCGCGCGTTCTTGGCCGCGATGGCCACCACCGCCTTCCAGTAGCCGCGCCGCTCGGCCAGCGCCACGGCCCATCGGCTGGTGGCATCGGTCTTGCCCTTGGCCGCCACCAGCATGGCCCGCGCGCCCAGCACCAGCAGGCTGCGCAGGTAGGCGTCGCCGGCCTTGGTGATGCGCCCCAGCCGGGTCTTGCCGCCCGAGCTGTACTGGCCCGGCGCCAGGCCCAACCAGGCCGCAAACTGCCGGCCGCAGTCGAACTCATGCCCGTTGCCGATCATCGCCAGCAGGCAGGTCGCCGTGGTGGCCCCCACGCCGCTGAGCTGCATGAGCCGCTTGGCCCGGGCATCTTCCTTGGCCATGGCCTGGATGTGTTGGTCGTACTGCGCGATGCGCTCGTCCAACCGGGTGACCTCGCTGAGCAGGTCGCCGATCACGGTGTTGGCGTAGCCGGGCAGGCCTTCCAGGCATTCGCAGGCCCGGCGGCGCACGGTGGCGGCCTTGAGCGGGAGCACCACGCCGAATTCGCTGAGCAGGCCGCGGATGCGGTTGAGGGTGGCCGTGCGCTGCTCGACGAAGCCCTGCCGGGCGCGGTGCACCATCAGGCGCGACTGCTGCTCCAGGCTCTTCATCGGCACGAAGCGCATGTGCGGGCGCTGCACGGCTTCGCAGATCGCGGCTGCGTCGGCCGCGTCGTTCTTGCCGCGCTTGCCAGACATGCGGTAGGGCGTAACGAACTTGGGCGCGATCAGACGCACCGTGTGGCCCGCGGCCTGGAACAGCCGCGACCAGTGGTGCGCGCCAGAGCACGCCTCCATGCCAATCACGCACGGCGGCAGTGTGGCGATCAGCTCGTGGAGCTTGTCGCGCGGCACCGCCGGGCGCACCAACTCAGCCTTGCCGGCCTCATTGACGCCATGCACCGCAAAAACGTTCTTGGCGAGATCAATGCCAACAGTCAGAATCGTCATGGACTTCCCCTTCCGGATGAGTTGATGAGAAACCGCACTTCCCATCGTGGCACTCAGTTGCCGGTTGCCGCAACGCGGCTAGTTCGGGACGGGGAAGTCCCTTTCATTCGTTAG
>NZ_JBVYWP010000012.1:0-2876 GCF_056032705.1 Ideonella sp. sgz306126 | reverse complement strand
CTGGTGTCGATCACGGCCGAATCCGAGCCCGGTGCCGAGACATTGCCCGCAGCGTCGGTCAAGGTCGCGCTGACGGTCAGCGTGGCACCCTGGGCCGGCTCGGCGAACGAGGTGACGTAGACGCCAGCCGTCAGGTCGGCGGCAGTCAGCACATGGGTCTGCGGAGTGACGCCGTCGGTGATGGTCAGCGTGTCGCCGACCTGCGCTCCGGCGGGCAGGCCGATCGAGACCGCGTCGTGGCCGGCGACCTGCGTGGCCTGCTCGGCAGCGTTGATGAAGCCGTCGTTGTTGGCGTCGGCGGTGATGGTCACGGTCGGTGCCGCGGTGGCCGCGGTGTCGATCACGGCCGAATCCGAGCCCGGTGCCGAAACATTGCCGGCGGCATCGGTCAGCGTGGCACTGACGCTCAGCGTGGCACCCTGGGCCGGCTCGGCGAACGAGGTGACGTAGACGCCGGCCGTCAGGTCGGCGGCAGTCAGCACGTGGGTCTGCGGGGTGACGCCGTCGGTGATGGTCAGCGTGTCGCCGACCTGGGCGCCGGCGGGCAGCGCGACCGAGACCGCATCGTGGCCGGCGACCTGCGTGGCCTGCTCGGCAGCGTTGATGAAGCCGTCGTTGTTGGCGTCGGCGGTGATGGTCACCGACGGTGCCGCGGTGGCCGCGGTGTCGATCACGGCCGAATCCGAGCCCGGTGCCGAAACATTGCCGGCGGCATCGGTCAGCGTGGCACTGACGCTCAGCGTGGCACCCTGGGCCGGCTCGGCGAACGAGGTGACGTAGACGCCGGCCGTCAGGTCGGCGGCAGTCAGCACGTGGGTCTGCGGAGTGACGCCATCGGTGATGGTCAGCGTGTCACCGACCTGGGCGCCGGCGGGCAGGCCGATCGAGACCGCATCGTGGCCGGCGACCTGCGTGGCCTGCTCGGCAGCATTGATGAAGCCGTCGTTGTTGGCGTCCGCGGTGATGGTCACCGACGGTGCCGCGGTGGCCGCGGTGTCGATCACGGCCGAATCCGAGCCCGGTGCCGAGACATTGCCGGCAGCGTCGGTCAGCGTGGCGCTGACGGTGAGGGTCGATCCTTGAGCCGGCTCGGCGAACGAGGTGACATAGACGCCGGCCGTCAGGTCGGCGGCCGTCAGCACATGGGTCTGCGGGGTGACGCCGTCGGTGATGGTCAGCGTGTCGCCGACCTGGGCGCCGGCGGGCAGCGCGACCGAGACCGCGTCGTGGCCGGCCACCTGGGTAGCCTGCTCGGCAGCGTTGATGAAGCCGTCGTTGTTGGCGTCGGCGGTGATGGTGACCGACGGAGCGGCGGTGGCGCTGGTGTTGATGACCGCGGAATCCGAGCCTGGCGCCGAGACATTGCCGGCAGCGTCGGTCAGCGTGGCGCTGACGGTGAGGGTCGATCCTTGAGCCGGCTCGGCGAACGAGGTGACGTAGACGCCGGCCGTCAGGTCGGCGGCAGTCAGCACATGGGTCTGCGGAGTGACGCCGTCGGTGATGGTCAGCGTGTCGCCGACCTGGGCGCCGGCGGGCAGGCCGATCGAGACCGCGTCGTGGCCGGCGACCTGCGTGGCCTGCTCGGCGGCGTTGATGAAGCCGTCGTTGTTGGCGTCCGCGGTGATGGTCACGGTCGGTGCCGCGGTGGCGCTGGTGTCGATCACGGCCGAATCCGAGCCCGGTGCCGAGACATTGCCGGCAGCGTCGGTCAAGGTCGCACTGACGGTCAGCGTGGCACCCTGGGCCGGCTCGGCGAACGAGGTGACGTAGACGCCAGCCGTCAGGTCGGCGGCAGTCAGCACATGGGTCTGCGGAGTGACGCCGTCGGTGATGGTCAGCGTGTCGCCGACCTGCGCTCCGGCGGGCAGGCCGATCGAGACCGCGTCGTGGCCGGCGACCTGCGTGGCCTGCTCGGCGGCGTTGATGAAGCCGTCGTTGTTGGCGTCCGCGGTGATGGTCACGGTCGGTGCCGCGGTGGCCGCGGTGTCGATGACCGCGGAATCCGAGCCCGGTGCCGAGACATTGCCGGCGGCATCGGTCAGCGTGGCACTGACGGTGAGGGTCGATCCTTGAGCCGGCTCGGCGAACGAGGTGACGTAGACGCCGGCCGTGAGGTCGGCGGCAGTCAGCACATGGGTCTGCGGAGTGACGCCATCGGTGATGGTCAGCGTGTCGCCGACCTGGGCGCCTGCGGGCAGGCCGATCGAGACCGCATCGTGGCCGGCGACCTGCGTGGCCTGCTCGGCAGCGTTGATGAAGCCGTCGTTGTTGGCGTCGGCGGTGATGGTCACCGACGGGGCGGCGGTGGCCGCGGTGTCGATCACGGCCGAATCCGAGCCCGGTGCCGAAACATTGCCGGCAGCGTCGGTCAGCGTGGCACTGACGGTGAGGGTCGATCCTTGAGCCGGCTCGGCGAAGCTAGTGACATAGACGCCGGCCGTCAGGTCGGCGGCAGTCAGCACATGGGTCTGCGGGGTGACGCCGTCGGTGATGGTCAGCGTGTCGCCGACCTGGGCGCCGGCGGGCAGCGCGACCGAGACCGCATCGTGGCCGGCGACCTGCGTGGCCTGCTCGGCGGCGTTGATGAAGCCGTCGTTGTTGGCGTCGGCGGTGATGGTCACCGACGGTGCCGCGGTGGCCGCGGTGTCGATCACGGCCGAATCCGATCCCGGTGCCGAAACATTGCCGGCGGCATCGGTCAGCGTGGCACTGACGCTCAGCGTGGCACCCTGGGCCGGCTCGGCGAACGAGGTGACATAGACGCCGGCCGTCAGGTCGGCGGCAGTCAGCACATGGGTCTGCGGGGTGACGCCGTCGGTGATGGTCAGCGTGTCGCCGACCTGGGCGCCGGCGGGCAGGCCGATCGAGACCGCATC
>NZ_JBVYWP010000011.1:0-3118 GCF_056032705.1 Ideonella sp. sgz306126 | reverse complement strand
CATGGACACATTCGTACAGCAGATCGTGAACGGTCTGGTGCTGGGGAGCATGTATGCGCTGGTGGCGCTGGGGTACACGATGGTGTACGGGATCATCAGTCTGATCAATTTTGCGCACGGCGAGATTTTGATGACGGGGGCGATGGTGTCGTGGACGGTGGTGACGGCGCTGGCGGGGAGCGGGTTGCCTGGGTGGGCGCTGCTGCTGATTGCGCTGGCGGTGTCGGTGGTGGCGTGCGCGGCGCTGAATTTTGCGGTGGAGAAGATTGCGTACAGGCCGCTGAGGAATGCGCCGAGGCTGGCGCCGCTGATCACGGCGATGGGGATGAGTTTGCTGCTGCAGACGCTGGCGATGATCATCTGGAAGCCGAACCCGAAGCCGTACCCGGCGCTGCTGCCGACGGACGTGCTGTTTTTCTGGGCGGACGGGCCGGTGATCACGGTGGTGCAGATTTTGATTTTGGTGACGACGGTGGTGGTGCTGGCGGGGCTGCTGTGGCTGGTCAACCGGACCAAGCTGGGGCGGGCGATGAGGGCGACGGCGGAGAACCCGAGGGTGGCCGCGCTGATGGGGGTCAAGCCTGACTTCGTGATCTCGATGACCTTCGTGATCGGGGCGGTGCTGGCGGCGCTGGCGGGGATCATGTGGGCGCTGAACTACGGCACGGTGCAGCACACGATGGGCTTCATGCCGGGGCTCAAGGCGTTCGTGGCGGCGGTGTTCGGGGGCATCGGCAACTTGGCCGGGGCGATGGTGGGCGGGGTGCTGCTGGGGCTGATCGAGGCGCTGGGGGCGGGCTACCTGGGGGATCTGACGGGGGGCGTGTTCGGCAGCCAGTACGTCGACATCTTTGCGTTCCTGGTGCTGATCCTGGTGCTCACGCTGAGGCCCTCGGGGCTGATGGGCGAGCGCGTGGCCGACCGTGCCTGAACCCGCATCCGAGCAAGGACAAAGACCATGCAAGACATGAACAAGACGACGCGGCGCATCGTGTTTGCGCTGGCCGGGCTGGCGCTGCTGGCGCTGCCGCTGTTTGCCGAGCAGTTCGGCCAGGGCTGGGTGCGCATCATGGCGGCGGCGCTGCTGTACGTGATGCTGGCGCTGGGGCTCAACATCGTGGTGGGCTACGCCGGGTTGCTGGACCTGGGCTACGTGGCCTTCTATGCGGTGGGGGCGTACATGTACGCGCTGCTGGCCTCGCCGCAGCTGACCGACAACTTCGAGTGGATCAAGGCGGCGTTTCCGAACGGGCTGCACACGCCGATCTGGGCGGTGATTCCGCTGGCGGCGCTGACGGCGGGCACCTTCGGGGTGATTCTGGGGGCGCCCACGCTCAAGCTGCGGGGCGACTACCTGGCCATCGTGACGCTGGGCTTCGGGGAGATCATCCGGGTGTTCATGAACAACCTGGAGTACCCGATCAACCTGACCAACGGACCGCGGGGCATCAGCGACATCGACCCGATGAGCATCGGCCCGGTGGTGTTCGGAGAGAAGGTGCACCTGCTGGGCTTCGACATTCCGGGCGTGACGATGTACTACTGGCTGTTCCTGGTGCTGGTGGTGGGCTCGGTGACGATCTGCCTGAACCTGGCCGACTCGCGCATCGGGCGGGCGTGGATGGCGATCCGCGAGGACGAGATCGCGGCCAAGGCGATGGGGCTGAACACGCGCAACCTGAAGCTGCTGGCCTTCGGCATGGGGGCGACCTTCGGGGGGGTGTCGGGCGCGATGTTCGCGGCCTTCCAGGGCTTCGTCTCGCCGGAGAGCTTCACGCTGATGGAGTCGGTGATGATCGTGGCGATGGTGGTGCTGGGCGGGCTGGGCCACATCCCCGGGGTGATCCTGGGCGCGGTGCTGCTGTCGGCGCTGCCCGAGGTGCTGCGCTACGCGGCCGGGCCGCTGCAGGAGGCGACGGGAGGGCGGCTGGACGCGGCCATCCTGCGCCAGCTGCTGATCGCGCTGGCGATGATCACCATCATGCTGCTGCGCCCGCGCGGCCTGTGGCCCAGCTCCGAGCACGGCAAGGGTGCGCCGCAGCCGGTCAAGTGAGGCAGATGATGAAGCTGTGGATCAACACCGAACAGCGGGCCGAGCGCCGGGCCGCTCCCAAGCCGGCCCGCATCCCCTCGGGGGATCGGATTCGGTACTCCGAAGCCGAGGGGCTCCAACAATGACAACGGTATTCAAGGTTCAAGGCGCGTCCAAGCGCTTTGGCGGACTGCAGGCGCTGACCGACGTCAGCATGAGCATCGACGCTGGTCAGGTCTACGGGCTGATCGGCCCGAACGGGGCGGGCAAGACCACGTTCTTCAACGTCATCACCGGGCTGTACACGCCCGACGGGGGCACGTTCGAGCTGGGCGGGCAGGCCTACACGCCCACGACGGTGCACGAAGTGGCCAAGGCGGGCATCGCGCGCACGTTCCAGAACATCCGGCTGTTTGCCGAGATGACGGCGCTGGAGAACGTGATGGTCGGGCGCCACGTGCGCTCGGGCTCGGGGCTGATCGGCGCGGTGTTCCGCACGGCCGGCTTCAAGGCCGAGGAGGCGGCGATCCGGCAGCGGGCGCAGGAGCTGCTGGACTACGTGGGCATCGGCAAGTACGCCGAGTTCAAGGCGCGCACGCTGAGCTACGGCGACCAGCGCCGGCTGGAGATCGCGCGCGCGCTGGCCACCGACCCCAAGCTGATTGCGCTGGACGAGCCGGCGGCGGGCATGAACGCGACCGAGAAGGTGGTCCTGAGGGAGCTGATCGACCGCATCCGCAAGGACGGGCGCACGATCTTGCTGATCGAGCACGACGTCAAGCTGGTGATGGGGCTGTGCGACCGGGTGACGGTGCTCGACTACGGCAAGCAGATCGCCGAAGGCACGCCGGCCGAGGTGCAGCGCAACGACAAGGTGATCGAAGCCTATCTGGGCGCGGGCCACAAGGCCCACTGATCACACAGAGCACAGCAGAGAAAGCAGAGCAACATGACAGCACCACCCACCCTGCTCAAGGTCGCGGGCTTGAAGGTGGCCTACGGCGGCATCCAGGCCGTCAAGGGCGTGAGCTTCGAAGTGCGCCAGGGCGAACTCGTCAGCCTGATCGGGGCCAACGGCGCGGGCAA
>NZ_JBVYWP010000010.1:0-17133 GCF_056032705.1 Ideonella sp. sgz306126 | reverse complement strand
GCGACAACGTCAGCATCACCGTCAAGCTGATCGCCCCGATCGCGATGGAAGAAGGCCTGCGCTTCGCCATCCGTGAGGGTGGCCGCACCGTCGGCGCCGGCGTCGTCGCCAAGATCATCGAGTAATTCCAGGAGTCAAGGCCACAGGGGTATAGCTCAATTGGCAGAGCGTCGGTCTCCAAAACCGAAGGTTGTAGGTTCGATTCCTACTGCCCCTGCCAACCGAGGGATCTGAGCCCAAAGGTCCTGACTCTCGGTTGGAGCAGACGTCGGCCGATCGGGTCGACACCCCAGGCCCCAGCAAGGCAGCCCGCAGGCAAAACAGCCCGGCGGGCTTTCCTGCTGTTGAGGGTCCGGCGAAGAGAGAAGTGTCAAGCGTTGTGCCGCCGGGGCGAAAGCCGACCGCGGGTTCGAAGTGAAAACCATGTCCACCTCCCCTCAAATCGAAACCGTCTCGACCGGCGCAGAGAAGACCAAGCTGGCCGCGGCAGCGGTGCTGCTGGTGGGTTCGGTCGTGGCCTTCTACCTGCTGAACCAACAGGATATGTGGCTGCGCGTGGGGGCCCTGCTGGTGGGCTTGGGCGTGGCCGTTGCGGTCTACTTCACTTCCGACAGCGGGCACCGGCTGACGGCCTATGGCCGCGAATCGGTGCGCGAAGTCAAGAAGGTGGTCTGGCCGACCCGCAAGGAGGCCGGGCAGATGACGGGCTATGTGTTTGTCTTCGTCATCGCGATGGCCCTGTTCCTGTGGTTGACCGACAAGACCCTGGAGTGGGTCCTGTACGACCTGATCCTGGGCTGGAAGCGCTGATCTCAGTGCACAACACATAAGGCATCAGACCATGAGCGAATCCGTCGCCACCGACAACACTGCCGGCGCCTCAGCCGCCCCGAACGGCCTGCGCTGGTATGTGGTCCATGCCTACTCGGGCATGGAAAAGGCCGTTGAACGCAACATCCGTGAGCGCATCGAGCGGGCCGGCATGCACGACAAGTTCGGCCGCATCCTGGTGCCTACCGAGGAAGTGGTCGAACTGAAGAACGGCAAGAAATCGGTCACCGAGCGCCGTTTCTTCCCGGGTTACGTGCTGGTCGAAATGCTGATGGACGACGAATCCTGGCACCTGGTCAAGCACACCAGCAAGGTCACCGGCTTCGTCGGCGGCGCGCGCAATCGTCCGGCGCCGATCTCGGAAGCCGAGGTGATGAAGATCGTCAACCAGATGCAGGAAGGCATCGAGAAGCCGCGGCCCAAGGTCGAGTGGGAGGTGGGCGAACTGGTGCGCGTCAAGGAAGGCCCGTTCACCGACTTCAACGGCGCGGTCGAGGAAGTCAATTACGAGAAGTCCAAGGTCAAGGTCTCAGTCACGATCTTCGGTCGTGCGACGGGCGTCGAACTCGATTTCTCGCAGGTTGAGAAAGTCTGACGACCTGAGTCGTCAGATTTTTCGCCGAGGCTGCAGGCCGAGGCAAAAGGTCAGAGCAGTCAGCAGCGTATCCGACCCGGCGCCGCTGATGAAGTTCGAAACGGGTCGTTGACGAGGAGCCGAGGCCGCGCGAGCAGCCGGAGCGTCTGAACTCGAGGAGCCATCATGGCAAAGAAGATCGTCGGCTTTATCAAGCTGCAAATTCCGGCCGGCAAGGCCAACCCGTCGCCGCCCGTCGGCCCGGCACTGGGCCAGCGCGGCCTGAACATCATGGAGTTCTGCAAGGCGTTCAACGCCCAGACCTCGGCGATGGAACCCGGCCTGATGCTGCCGGTGGTGATCACGGCTTTCGCTGACAAGTCGTTCACCTTCGTGCTGAAGTCGCCGCCGGCGACCGTGCTGATCAAGAAGGCCATCGGTCTGGCCAAGGGCTCGGACAAAGCGCACCTGAACAAGGTCGGCAAGATCACCCGCGCCCAGTTGGAAGACATCGCCAAGATCAAGCAGAAGGACCTGACGGCGGCCGACATGGACGCTGCCGTGAAGACCATCGCCGGCTCGGCCCGCTCGATGGGCGTCATTGTGGAGGGTGTGTGACATGGCAAAGCTGACCAAGAAGGCCAAGGCCCTGCAGGGCAAGGTCGACAGCCTGAAGCTGTATCCGATCGCCGACGCGCTGGCGCTGGTGAAGAGCTGCGCCACCGCCAAGTTCGATGAGTCCATCGACGTGGCCGTGCAGTTGGGCATCGACCCGAAAAAATCCGATCAAGTGGTGCGCGGCGCCGTCGTGTTGCCCAACGGCACCGGCAAGACCAAGCGCGTCGCGGTGTTCGCGCAGGGCGCCAAGGCCGATGAGGCCCGTGCCGCCGGCGCCGACGTCGTCGGCATGGAAGACCTGGCCGAGCAGGTCAAGGCCGGCAACATCAACTTCGACGTGGTGATCGCCTCGCCGGACACGATGCGCGTGGTCGGTACCCTGGGCCAGATCCTGGGCCCGCGCGGCCTGATGCCGAACCCGAAGGTTGGCACCGTGACGCCCGATGTGGCGACCGCGGTGAAGAACGCCAAGGCGGGTCAGGTGCAATTCCGCGTCGACAAGGGCGGCATCATCCACGGCACCATCGGCCGTCGCTCGTTCGACGACGACAAGCTCACGGGCAACCTGGCCGCGCTGCTGGACGCGCTGAACAAGGCCAAGCCGGCATCGAGCAAGGGGGTGTATCTGCGCAAGGTGGCGGTCTCGTCCACCATGGGCGTGGGCGCCCGCGTGGAAATCGCCTCGGTCACCGCAGGCGCTGCCGCCGCCTGAGCGAGCTTCGAGCATATGGGGTTGGCGCGGCCGTCTTGACGCGCCGACCCTTGAATTGGTGGGTCGCCGGCCATGAAAGTGGTCGGCGGGCCATCCAAGACCGCTGGTGAGGCAGGCGTTCAGGCGCCCGCGTCTTAATCCATCCCACGGGGCCCGCCCCGTGGGAGCCGCCAGCGCAGATGGCGTCCCCGCCGTGAAGAAATGCGATTCCAGTGATGGGAACCGTTTTCGGACACGGCAAGGTCGCTGAAACCCGGTGTGTCCGGATGGGTCGAGAGGCTCGGAAGGCACGTTTTGTGAGGAGTAGACCTTGAGTCTCAACCGCAACGAAAAGGCGGCCGTGGTCGAGGAAGTGGCAGCGCAAGTTGCCAAGTCCCAGACCCTGGCTTTGGCCGAATACCGTGGCCTCACCGTCGAGAACTTGAACAAGCTGCGCGTCGACGCGCGGTCCAAGGGTGTGTACCTTCACGTCGTGAAGAACACCCTGGCCCGTCGTGCTGTCGCCGGCACCCCGTTCGAGGTCGCGTCGGAGAGCATGGTCGGCCCGCTGATCTATGGTTTTTCCGAAGATGCCGTCGCCGCGGCCAAAGTCATCGCTGACTTTGCCAAGGGCAACGACAAGCTGGTCATCAAGGCCGGCGCCTACGCAGGCAAGGCCCTGGACGCCGATGGCGTCAAGGCCCTGGCATCCGTGCCCAGCAAGGAAGTCTTGCTGTCGCAGGTCGCTGGCTTGCTGATGTCGCCGGTGCAGCGCATGGCCGCCGTGCTGGCCGCGCTGTCCGAGAAGCTGGGTGGTGGTGCCGAGGCTCCGGCCGACGCCGCCGAAGCACCGGCCGCAGCTTGACCGCATCCGTTCTCATTCACTGAATCAACGAAATCGAGGTAACTCAAATGGCATTCGATAAAGACGCCTTCCTGACCGCCCTGGACAGCATGTCCGTCATGGAACTCAATGACCTGGTCAAGGCCATCGAAGAGAAGTTCGGCGTGTCCGCCGCGTCGATGGCTGCTCCGGCTGCCGGCGGTGGCGGCGGCGCTGCTGCTGCGGTCGAAGAGAAGACCGAATTCAACGTCGTGCTGCTCGAAGCCGGCGCCAACAAGGTCGGCGTGATCAAGGCCGTGCGCGAACTGACGGGCCTGGGTCTGAAGGAAGCCAAGGACCTGGTCGACGGCGCTCCGAAGAACGTCAAGGAAGCCGTGCCGAAGGCCGATGCCGAAGCGGCCTGCAAGAAGCTGGTGGAAGCCGGCGCGAAGGCCGAAGTCAAGTAAATCGGCCCCACGCGTGGAGGCTGGGAGCCCGCAAGGGCTTCCGGCCTTTTCTGCTTGGCAGATGGTTTTGAGGGCTTTCGGGCCCTGCGAGACCACCTGGAAAATTCCCGAGTGATAATCGTGGGTTTTCCAAGTGTTCTCTGATCCGACTGCAGAAGAACAGGTTTGGTCGGGCTCCGGTGCAATGCCGGGGTTGTCCGCCAGCGGCTGGTAGTGGCCAGCCACCAAGCTTTCAGGCCGTCCATCGTGGATGTCTGCCTGCATAAGCCAGTCGCCGACGAGGCGCGCGCCGCGGCCCAGCGCGCGCCGTCGATACGGAGTGTCTAATGGCGCAAGCAACCCCCTACAGCTATACCGAGCGCAAGCGGATCCGCAAGAGCTTCGGCAAGCGCGAGAGCGTTCTCAACGTTCCCTACCTGCTGACGATGCAGCGGGAGTCCTACGTCGCCTTCCTCCAAAAGGAAGTGCCGCCGTCCAAGCGCAAGCCCGAGGGTTTGCAGGCGGCCTTCTTGTCCGCGTTCCCGATTGTTTCGCACAACGGGTTCGTGGAGATGAAGTTCATCGAGTTCAACATCGCCCGCCCCGCGTTCGACACGCGCGAATGCCAGCAGCGTGGCCTGACCTACGCCGCCGCGGTGCGCGCGAAGCTGCAGATGATCATCTATGACCGCGAATCGCACCCGGCGAAGCAGGTCAAGGAGATCAAGGAGCAAGAGGTCTACATGGGCGAAGTGCCCCTGATGACCGACTACGGCTCGTTCATCGTCAACGGCACCGAACGCGTCATCGTCAGCCAGTTGCACCGCTCGCCGGGCGTGTTCTTCGAGCACGACAAGGGCAAGACCCACTCCAGCGGCAAGCTGCTGTTCAGTGCCCGCATCATTCCGTACCGCGGTTCGTGGCTGGACTTCGAGTTCGACCCGAAGGACATCCTGTACTTCCGCGTCGACCGTCGCCGCAAGATGCCGGTCACCATCCTGCTGAAGGCCATCGGCCTGAACCCGGAAGCGATCCTGGCGCACTTCTTCGCCAACGACAGCTTCCGCCTGATGGACACCGGTGCGCAGCTGGAATTCGTCGCCGAACGCCTGAAGGGCGAAGTGGCCCGCTTCGACATCACCGACAAGTCGGGTGCGGTCGTGGTCGAAAAGGACAAGCGCATCACCGCGCGCCACGTGCGCCAGCTGGAGCAATCCGGCACCAGCTTCATCTCGGTGCCCGAAGACTTCCTGGTGGGTCGCACGGTCGCCCGCAACATGGTCGACCCGGACACCGGCGAGATCATCGCCAAGGCCAACGATGAGCTGACCGAAGCGCTGCTGAAGAAGCTGCGCCAGGCCGGCATCAAGGATGTCCAGTGCCTGTTCACGAATGAGCTGGACCAGGGTGCCTACATCAGCCAGACCCTGGCGCTCGACGAAACCGCCGACCAGCTGGCCGCGCGCGTCGCCATCTATCGCATGATGCGCCCCGGCGAGCCGCCGACCGAGGACGCGGTCGAAGCGCTGTTCAACCGCCTGTTCTACAGCGCCGACACCTACGACCTGTCGCGGGTCGGCCGCATGAAGTTCAACGCCCGCGTGGGCCGCGATGCGCCCGAGGGGGCGATGACCTTGTCCAACGAGGACATCCTCGACGTGGTCAAGATTCTGGTCGAGCTGCGCAACGGCCGCGGCGAAGTCGACGACATCGACCACCTGGGCAACCGCCGCGTGCGCTGCGTGGGCGAACTGGCCGAAAACCAGTACCGCTCGGGCCTGGCGCGCATCGAGAAGGCCGTCAAGGAGCGCCTGGGTCAGGCCGAGACCGAAGCCCTGATGCCGCACGACCTGATCAACTCCAAGCCGATCTCCGCGGCGCTGAAGGAGTTCTTCGGTGCGTCGCAGCTGTCGCAGTTCATGGACCAGACCAACCCGCTGTCCGAGATCACGCACAAGCGTCGCGTCTCGGCCCTGGGCCCGGGCGGTCTGACCCGCGAGCGCGCCGGCTTCGAGGTGCGCGACGTGCATCCGACGCACTACGGCCGGGTCTGCCCGATCGAGACGCCGGAAGGCCCGAACATCGGCCTGATCAACTCGCTCGCGCTGTACGCGCAGCTCAACGAGTACGGTTTCCTGGAGACGCCTTATCGCCGGGTGGTCGACGGCACGGTGACGATGCAGATCGATTACCTGTCGGCGATCGAGGAAGGCAAGTACGTCATCGCGCAGGCCAACGCCACGCTGGACAAGGCCGGCAAGCTGACCGATGAGCTGGTCTCGGCGCGCGAGAACGGCGAATCGGTGCTGACCTCGCCCGAGCGCATCCAGTACATGGACGTGGCGCCGACGCAGATCGTGTCGGTGGCGGCCTCGCTGGTGCCGTTCCTGGAGCACGACGACGCGAACCGCGCGTTGATGGGCGCCAACATGCAGCGCCAGGCGGTGCCGGTGCTGCGCCCCGAGAAGGCGCTGGTCGGCACCGGGGTCGAGCGCGTCGCTGCGGTCGACTCGGGCACCGTGGTCACAGCGCGCCGTGGCGGCGTGGTCGATTACGTCGACACCAACCGCGTGGTGATTCGCGTCAACGACGACGAGACCGTGGCCGGTGAAGTCGGCGTCGACATCTACAACCTGATCAAGTATCAGCGTTCCAACCAGAACACCAACATCCACCAGCGTGCCATCGTCAAGCGGGGCGACATGGTGGCCTCGGGCGACGTGGTGGCCGACGGCGCCTCGACCGACCTGGGCGAGCTGGCACTGGGCCAGAACATGCTGGTCGCGTTCATGCCTTGGAACGGCTACAACTTCGAAGACTCGATCCTCATCTCCGAACGCGTGGTGGCCGAAGACCGCTACACCTCGATCCACATCGAGGAACTGGTGGTGATGGCCCGCGACACCAAGCTGGGTTCCGAAGAAATCACCCGCGACATCCCGAACCTGAGCGAGCAGCAACTGGCTCGCCTGGACGAGTCGGGCATCGTCTACATCGGCGCCGAAGTGACGCCGGGCGACGTGCTGGTCGGCAAGGTCACGCCCAAGGGCGAGACCACGCTGACGCCGGAAGAAAAGCTGCTGCGCGCGATCTTCGGCGAGAAGGCGTCGGACGTGAAGGACACCTCGCTGCGCGTCGACCAGGGCACCAACGGCACTGTCATCGACGTGCAGGTCTTCACCCGCGAAGGCATCCAGCGCGACAAGCGCGCCCAGCAGATCATCGACGATGAACTCAAGCGTTTCCGCCTGGACCTGAACGACCAGCTGCGCATCGTCGAGGCCGACGCGTTCGACCGGATCGAGAAGCTGCTGGTGGGCCGCGTGGCCAACGGCGGCCCGCAGAAGCTGGCCAAGGGCACCAAGCTCGACAAGGCCTACCTGGCGTCGATCGACAAGTACCACTGGTTCGACGTGCGTCCGGCCGAAGACGAGGTTGCCAACCAACTGGAGTCGATCAAGAACTCGCTCGAGCAGACCCGCCACAGCTTCGACCTCGCGTTCGAAGAGAAGCGCAAGAAGCTCACGCAGGGCGACGAGTTGCCCGCGGGCGTGCTGAAGATGGTCAAGGTCTATCTGGCCGTCAAGCGCCGTCTGCAACCCGGCGACAAGATGGCCGGCCGCCACGGCAACAAGGGCGTGGTGTCCAAGATCACCCCGATCGAGGACATGCCCTACATGGCCGACGGCACCCCGGCCGACATCGTTCTGAATCCGCTGGGCGTGCCCTCGCGGATGAACGTGGGCCAGGTGCTGGAAGTGCACCTGGGCTGGGCCGGCAAGGGCATCGGCCAGCGCATCGGCGACATGCTGCAAAAGCAGGCGGCCGTGGCCGAACTGCGCAAGTTCTTCGACGAGCTGTACAACCAGTCGGGCGGCAAGGCCGAGCGCATCGACGAGTTCTCGGACAAGGAAGTCATCGAGATGGCCCAGGAGTTGACCAAGGGCGTGCCCTTTGCCACGCCGGTCTTCGATGGCGCCAAGGAAGAGGAAATCCGCGCGATGCTGAAGCTGGCGTATCCGGACGACGTGATGGCGCGCAAGGGCCTGACCGAGACCCGCACCCAGGCCTGGCTGCACGACGGCCGCACCGGCGAGCGCTTCGAGCGCCCGACCACGGTGGGCTACATGCACGTGCTGAAGCTGCACCACCTGGTCGACGACAAGATGCACGCCCGCTCGACCGGCCCGTACAGCCTGGTCACCCAGCAGCCGCTGGGCGGCAAGGCCCAGTTCGGCGGTCAGCGCTTCGGCGAGATGGAAGTGTGGGCGCTGGAAGCCTATGGCGCGGCCTACGTGCTGCAGGAAATGCTGACCGTCAAGTCCGACGACGTGAACGGCCGCACCAAGGTGTACGAGAACATCGTCAAGGGCGAACACTCGATCGACGCCGGCATGCCGGAGTCGTTCAACGTGTTGGTCAAGGAAATTCGCTCATTGGGCATCGATATTGAGCTGGAGAAGAACTAAGGGCTTGCGGGACGGGTCCGCCGACGCGCCGAAGGCGCCCGGCGGCCTGGTTCCCGACAGGCCATAGATCTGAACCACCCCAATACCAAACAAGGAGTAAAGCCATGAAAGGCTTGCTGGACCTCTTCAAGCAGTTCACCCCTGACGAGCACTTCGACGCGATCAAGATCGGGCTGGCTTCGCCCGAGAAGATCCGTTCGTGGTCCTTCGGCGAGGTGAAAAAGCCCGAGACGATCAACTACCGCACGTTCAAGCCCGAGCGTGATGGCCTGTTCTGCGCCAAGATCTTCGGCCCGATCAAGGACTACGAGTGCCTGTGCGGCAAGTACAAGCGCCTGAAGCACCGCGGCGTGATCTGCGAAAAGTGCGGCGTCGAGGTCACCCAGACCAAGGTGCGCCGCGAGCGCATGGGTCACATCGACCTGGCGGCGCCCTGCGCCCACATCTGGTTCCTGAAGTCGCTGCCGTCACGTCTGGGCCTGGTGCTCGACATGACGCTGCGCGACATCGAGCGCGTGCTGTACTTCGAAGCCTACGTGGTCGTGGACCCGGGCATGACGCCGCTGAAGAAGTTCTCGATCATGACCGAGGACGACTACGAGGCCAAGCGCGTCGAGTTCGGTGACGAGTTCATCGCGCTGATGGGCGCCGAAGGCATCCAGAAGCTGCTGTCGGAGATGGATCTCGACGTCGAGATCGATCGCCTGCGCAACGACATGACCGGCTCCGAGCTCAAGATCAAGAAGAACTCCAAGCGCCTCAAGGTGATGGAAGCCTTCAAGAAGTCGGGCATCAAGCCGCACTGGATGGTGATGGACGTGCTGCCGGTGCTGCCGCCGGACCTGCGTCCGCTGGTGCCGCTGGACGGTGGCCGCTTCGCCACCTCCGACCTGAACGATCTGTACCGCCGCGTCATCAACCGCAACAACCGCCTGGCGCGGCTGCTGGAGCTGAAGGCGCCCGAGATCATCGTGCGCAACGAAAAGCGCATGCTGCAGGAGGCGGTGGATTCGCTGCTGGACAACGGCCGCCGCGGCAAGGCGATGACGGGCGCCAACAAGCGCGCCCTGAAGTCGCTGGCCGACATGATCAAGGGCAAGAGCGGCCGCTTCCGCCAGAACCTGTTGGGCAAGCGCGTCGACTACTCGGGCCGTTCGGTCATCACCGTGGGTCCGACCCTCAAGCTGCACCAGTGCGGCCTGCCCAAGCTGATGGCCCTCGAATTGTTCAAGCCCTTCATCTTCAGCCGACTGGAGGCCATGGGCATCGCCACCACCATCAAGGCGGCGAAGAAGGAAGTCGAGAGCGGCACGCCGGTGGTCTGGGACATCCTTGAAGAAGTCATCAAGGAACACCCGGTGATGCTGAACCGGGCGCCGACGCTGCACCGCCTGGGCATCCAGGCGTTCGAGCCGGTGCTGATCGAAGGCAAGGCGATCCAGCTGCATCCGCTGGTCTGCGCGGCCTTCAACGCCGACTTCGACGGTGACCAGATGGCCGTCCACGTGCCGCTGTCGATCGAGGCGCAGATGGAAGCCCGCACGCTGATGCTGGCCTCCAACAACGTGCTGTTCCCGGCATCGGGCGAGCCGTCGATCGTGCCGTCGCAGGACGTGGTGCTGGGCCTGTACTACGCCACCCGCGAGCGCATCAATGCCAAGGGCGAAGGCATGGTCTTCTCCGACACCGTCGAGCTCCAGCGCGCGCTGGACAACGGCGCGGTCGAGATCACCGCCAAGATTTCGGTGCGCCTGGTCGAGTGGACCAAGGACGAGAACGGCCAGTTCCAGCCCGAGACCAAGCTGGTCGACACGACCGTCGGTCGCGCGATGCTGTCCGAGATCCTGCCCAAGGGCCTGGCCTTCTCGAACATCAACAAGGCGTTGAAGAAGAAGGAGATCTCGCGCCTGATCAACACCTCGTTCCGCCGCTGCGGATTGAAGGAAACCGTGGTCTTCGCCGACAAGCTGCTGCAGTCGGGCTTCCGCCTGGCCACGCGTGCCGGCATCTCGATCGCGATCGACGACATGCTGGTGCCGCCGCAGAAGCCCGGCCTGATCGAGCGCGCCGAGAAGGAAGTCAAGGAGATCGAGCAGCAGTACGTCTCCGGTCTGGTGACGGCCGGCGAGCGCTACAACAAGGTGGTTGACATCTGGGGCAAGACCGGCGACGAAGTCGGCAAGGTCATGATGTCCCAGCTCTCGAAGCAGAAGGTCATCGACCGCCACGGCAAGGAAGTGGACCAGGAGTCGTTCAACTCCATCTACATGATGGCCGACTCGGGCGCTCGCGGCTCCGCGGCGCAGATCCGGCAGCTGGCCGGCATGCGCGGCCTGATGGCCAAGCCGGACGGCTCGATCATCGAAACCCCGATCACGGCGAACTTCCGTGAAGGCCTGAACGTTCTGCAGTACTTCATCTCCACCCACGGCGCTCGCAAGGGCCTGGCGGACACGGCGCTGAAGACGGCGAACTCGGGCTACCTGACCCGTCGCCTGGTCGACGTGACGCAGGACCTGGTCGTGGTGGAAGACGATTGCGGCACCGAACTCGGCTTCGCGATGCGCGCCCTGGTCGAGGGCGGCGAGGTGATCGAGTCGCTGCGCGACCGGATCCTGGGCCGCGTCACCGCGATCGAGGTGACCCACCCGGAAACCCAGGAAGTGCTGCTGCCGGCGGGCACGATGCTCGACGAGGACAACATGGAGATCCTGGAAGCCGCCGGGGTCGACGAAGTCAAGGTGCGCACCCCGCTGACCTGCGAGACCCGGTTCGGCCTGTGCGCCAAGTGCTACGGCCGCGACCTGGGCCGCGGTGGCCTGGTGAACACCGGCGAGGCGGTGGGCGTGATTGCCGCACAGTCGATCGGCGAGCCGGGCACCCAGCTGACGATGCGGACCTTCCACATCGGCGGTGCGGCGTCCCGTGCCGCGGTGGCTTCCAGCGTGGATGCCAAGTCCGACGGTTTCATCGGCTTCAATCCGACGATGCGCTATGTCACGAACGGCAAGGGCGATCTGGTGGTGATTTCGCGCTCCGGCGAAATCGTCATCTCCGACCAGCACGGCCGCGAGCGCGAGCGCCACAAGGTGCCGTACGGCGCGATCCTGAACGTCAAGGCGGACCAACAGCTCAAGGCTGGCACCGTGCTGGCCAACTGGGACCCGCTGACCCGCCCGATCATCACCGAGTTCGCCGGCAAGGCGCGCTTCGAGAACGTCGAAGAGGGCGTGACCGTGGCCAAGCAGGTCGACGAAGTCACAGGCCTGTCGACGCTGGTCGTGATCGATCCGAAGCGCCGCGGCGCGGCCAAGGTGGTGCGTCCGCAGGTCAAACTGCTGGATGCCGCCGGCCAGGAAGTGAAGATCCCGGGCACCGACCACTCGGTGACGATCGGCTTCCAGGTCGGCGCGCTGATCCAGATCCGCGATGGCCAGGATCTGGCGCCGGGCGAGGTGCTGGCGCGGATTCCGGTCGAAGGCCAGAAGACCCGCGACATCACCGGCGGTCTGCCGCGCGTGGCCGAGCTGTTCGAGGCCCGTTCGCCCAAGGATGTCGGCACCCTGGCCGAAATCACCGGCACGGTGTCGTTCGGCAAGGAAACCAAGGGCAAGGTCCGGCTGCAGATCACCGCACCGGAAACCGGTGGCATCGCTGCCGGCACCAAGGTGCATGAGGAACTGGTGCCCAAGGAGAAGAACATCCTGGTGCACGAAGGCCAGGTGGTCAACCGCGGCGAATTGATCGTCGACGGCGCGGCGGATCCGCAGGACATCCTGCGCCTGCTGGGTGTCGAGGAGCTGGCGCGCTACATCGTCGACGAGGTGCAGGACGTCTATCGCCTGCAGGGCGTGAAGATCAACGACAAGCACATCGAGGTGATCGTCCGCCAGATGCTGCGCCGCGTGCAGATCGTCAATGTGGGCGATTCGACCTACATCGCCGGCGAGCAGGTCGAGCGTTCCGAGCTGTTCAACACCAACGAGAAGCTGCGCGAGGAAGGCAAGATCCCCGCGACCTACGCCGACGTGCTGCTGGGCATCACCAAAGCGTCGTTGTCGACCGATTCGTTCATCTCGGCGGCCTCCTTCCAGGAGACCACCCGCGTGCTCACCGAGGCGGCCATCATGGGTAAGCGCGACGAGTTGCGCGGCCTGAAGGAGAACGTCATCGTCGGCCGTCTGATCCCGGCCGGTACCGGCATGGCCTTCCACCAGGCCCGCAAGGCCAAGGAAGAGATGGACGACACCGAGCGCCGTGCGATCGCCCTGCAGGAGGCCGAGGAACTGGCCTCCGCGCAGCTGGCCAGCCTGGAAGCCCAGTCGGGCCACGAGCCGGCAGCCGAGTGACGAGGCCCCTGCCCTGAGGAAGGGCGGGCCAGAGACGCGAAAGGGCGGCCGCGAGGCCGCCCTTTTTTCGTTCGGCGGGTCACTCGCCTTGCGGTTGCCACTGCCGTGGTGGCAGGATCATCAGGCCGTGGGCGGCCTGGGCGCGCCTTCTCAGCTTCAGCACCGCGCGATCCCGGCTCACCAGCCAGCGGGCTTGGTGCACCCGGGCGAAGTCGATGAACTTCTGGTCGTCCGGGTCGGTGCAGCGCAGCGGTCCGCACGGGGTGGCGATGGGATCGGGTTGCCACAGCACGCGTTCGTCGAACAAGTCCAGCACGCTTTGCGCGGTCGCCCTCGACGCGCCGGGCAACTCACCGCGGCCCAGCACATGAGCCAGTTCCGCGCGCAGGGCATGGCCGGCCACCCATTGCCAGTGTCCGGCCTGTCGCCAGGCCTCCCAAGGGGCGGTGACCGGGTCGTCGAAATACAGCCAGTCCAGCACGGCCTGGGTATCCAGCACCGCCCAGCGGTGATGAGGCGGAGGGTGAGCGCCAACCAGCAGCATGTTCATGGGGCGATTGTCATGGACGCAGTCAGCGGGTCCGCGCCGGGCCATCCGGGCGTGCCTTGCGCTCGCGGGCCGGCGTGAATATAATCATCGGCTTTTCGGCAGATTTTGCCGTGTTGCGTGCTGCGCGCGCGGCGCCTTTGGGTGCACCGCGTGGCCGGGCCCAGCGAGCCTAGCGGGTGAGTAGGCTCGCGGACCTGGGCATTGCCAACACAGCTGCCGGGATTTTCTTAAGTAACTTCAAACGGGAACAAGTTACCCATGCCAACCATCAACCAACTCGTGCGCCAAGGCCGCAAGGTCGAGGTCACGAAGTCCAAGTCGCCTGCGATGCAGAACTGCCCGCAGCGCCGCGGGGTTTGCACCCGCGTCTACACCACGACGCCGAAGAAGCCGAACTCGGCACTTCGCAAGGTCGCCAAGGTGCGCCTGACCAACGGGTTCGAGATCATCTCGTACATCGGCGGCGAAGGCCACAACCTGCAAGAGCACAGCGTCGTGCTCGTGCGCGGCGGCCGGGTCAAGGACTTGCCGGGCGTGCGCTACCACATCGTGCGCGGCTCGCTGGACCTGCAAGGCGTCAAGGACCGCAAGCAATCGCGTTCCAAGTACGGCGCGAAGCGTCCGAAGAAGGCCTGATCGGCCGTCAACGCGTTCAAGTGATCCACTGACGGCCCGCAGGGTTCGAAGGTGTTTTTTGCGGCACGCCATCGGGTTGTGCCGAGTAAGTGAAAGGCCCGCCACAGGTTTGTGGTCTTTCAAGGTGCCGGATGGCCGGCGCCAACTGAAGATGAAGGAAGAGTGAAATGCCACGTCGTCGCGAAGTCCCCAAGCGCGAGATCCTGCCCGATCCGAAGTTCGGATCCGTGGATCTGTCGAAGTTCATGAACGTCGTCATGGAGTCCGGCAAGAAGGCCGTCGCCGAGCGCATCATCTACGGCGCGCTGGAGCAGGTCGAGAAGAAGGCCCAGAAGGATCCGCTGGAAGTCTTCATGGTCGCGCTGAACAATGTGAAGCCGATGGTCGAAGTGAAGTCCCGCCGCGTCGGCGGTGCGAACTACCAAGTTCCCGTGGAAGTTCGCCCCGTGCGCCGGATGGCCCTGGCCATGCGCTGGCTGAAGGAATCGGCCCGCAAGCGCGGCGAGAAGTCGATGGCGGCCCGGCTGGCCAACGAGCTGCTGGAGGCCTCGGAAGGCCGCGGCGGCGCGATGAAGAAGCGCGACGAAGTCCACCGCATGGCCGAAGCCAACAAGGCCTTCTCGCACTTCCGCTTCTGATCCACCGCATCCCCGGCCGCTCAGGGTTCCTACGGATCCCGGGCGGCCCTTCGTATTTGGAGTGAACCATGGCTCGCAAGACCCCCATCGAGCGCTACCGCAACATCGGTATCTCGGCGCACATCGACGCTGGCAAGACCACGACGACCGAGCGCATTCTTTTCTACACCGGCGTGAACCACAAGATCGGTGAAGTGCACGACGGCGCCGCCACGATGGACTGGATGGAGCAGGAGCAGGAGCGTGGCATCACGATCACCTCCGCGGCCACGACCTGCTTCTGGAAGGGCATGGACCTGTCGTTGCCCGAGCACCGCATCAACATCATCGACACCCCCGGGCACGTTGACTTCACGATCGAGGTCGAGCGCTCCATGCGGGTGCTCGACGGTGCGTGCATGGTCTATTGCGCCGTGGGGGGTGTGCAGCCGCAGTCGGAAACCGTCTGGCGCCAGGCCAACAAATACCATGTGCCGCGCCTGGCCTTCGTGAACAAGATGGACCGCACCGGCGCCAACTTCTTCAAGGTCGTCGACCAGATGAAGACGCGCCTGAAGGCCAACCCCGTGCCTATCGTGATTCCGATCGGCGCCGAGGAAAACTTCAAGGGCGTGGTGGACCTGCTCAAGATGAAGGCCATCTTCTGGGACGAGGCGTCCCAGGGCATGAAGTTCAGCTACGAGGAAATTCCGGCTGATCTGGTCGAGCTCGCCCAGGAATGGCGCGAGAAGATGGTGGAAGCCGCGGCCGAAGCCAACGAGGAGTTGATGAACAAGTACCTCGAGACGGGCGACCTGACCGAGGACGAGATCAAGCTCGCCATCCGGACCCGCACCATCGCTGCTGAAATCCAGCCGATGTTCTGCGGAACGGCCTTCAAGAACAAGGGCGTGCAGCGCATGCTGGACGGCGTGATCGACTTCATGCCGTCGCCGGTCGACATCCCGCCGGTGCCGGGCACCGACGACGACGACCAGCCGACGACCCGCCGCGCTGCCGACGACGAGAAGTTCGCCGCGCTGGCCTTCAAGCTGATGACCGACCCGTTCGTCGGCCAGCTGACGTTCGTGCGCGTCTACTCCGGCGTGCTGCAGTCGGGCGCATCGGTCTACAACCCGATTCGCGGCAAGAAGGAGCGCATCGGCCGGATCCTGCAGATGCACGCCAACCAGCGTGAGGAAATCAAGGAAATCCTGGCAGGCGACATCGCGGCCTGCGTGGGCTTGAAGGAAGTGACCACGGGTGAAACCCTGTGCGATCCGGATTCCATCATCACGCTGGAAAAGATGATCTTCCCGGAGCCTGTGATCTCGCAGGCCGTCGAGCCCAAGACCAAGGCCGACCAGGAAAAGATGGGCATCGCGCTGGGCCGTCTGGCCGCGGAAGACCCGTCGTTCCGCGTGCGCACCGACGAAGAATCGGGTCAGACCATCATCTCGGGCATGGGCGAGCTGCACCTGGAAATCATCGTCGACCGCATGAAGCGCGAGTTCAGCGTGGAAGCCAACGTGGGCAAGCCGCAGGTGGCCTACCGCGAAACCATCCGCAAGGGCGTGGCCGACGTCGAAGGCAAGTTCGTGCGCCAGTCCGGCGGCAAGGGCCAGTACGGTCACGTCGTGCTGAAGATCGAGCCGCAGGAGCCGGGCAAGGGCTTCGAGTTCGTCGACGCCATCAAGGGCGGCGTGGTGCCGCGCGAGTTCATTCCCGCGGTCGAGAAGGGCCTGATCGACACGCTGCCCAACGGCGTGCTGGCGGGTTTCCCGGTGGTCGACGTGAAGGTCACGCTGACCTTCGGCTCGTACCACGAAGTGGACTCGAACGAAAACGCGTTCAAGATGGCCGCATCCATCGGTTTCAAGGACGGCATGCGCAAGGCGTCGCCGGTCATCCTCGAGCCGATGATGGCGGTGGAAGTCGAGACGCCGGAAGACTATGCCGGCTCGGTGATGGGCGACCTGTCCAGCCGTCGCGGCATGGTGCAGGGCATGGACGACATGGTCGGTGGTGGCAAGGTCATCAAGGCCGAGGTGCCGCTGTCCGAGATGTTCGGCTACTCGACCACGCTGCGTTCGATGTCGCAAGGTCGCGCCACGTACACGATGGAGTTCAAGCACTACGCCGAAGCTCCGAAGAACGTGGCCGACGCGATCATCACTGCGCGAGCGAAGTAAGGACCACCCCCTACGGCCTGGCGGTCGCCCCCTCGTGGGGGTGCCACTGGCGGACCGGCGAAGCCGGATCCGCGGTGGTCGTCAGGTTGGGGGAGGTGACGAGCATCGGTCTTCGGTGCCCCGCACAACGGGGTTGGCCAGCTGCCCGTGGCAGCCAGTGCTGGAGACCTTAAACCGACACGGGCAACTGTTCTTTCTCTGGAGAATTTGACATGGCAAAAGGCAAGTTTGAACGGACCAAGCCGCACGTGAACGTGGGCACGATTGGACACGTGGACCACGGCAAGACGACGCTGACGGCGGCGATCACGACGATTTTGTCGGCGAAGTTCGGTGG
>NZ_JBVYWP010000009.1:0-70813 GCF_056032705.1 Ideonella sp. sgz306126 | reverse complement strand
CCCACCCTGCTCAAGGTCGCGGGCTTGAAGGTGGCCTACGGCGGCATCCAGGCCGTCAAGGGCGTGAGCTTCGAAGTGCGCCAGGGCGAACTCGTCAGCCTGATCGGGGCCAACGGCGCGGGCAAAACCACGACGCTCAAGGCGATCACCGGGATCCAGCCGGTGGCCGCAGGCGAGATCGAATTCCTGGGCAAGCCGATCAAGGGCCAGGGCGCCTGGGACCTGGCGCGCCAGGGGCTGGTGATGATCCCCGAGGGCCGGGGTACCTTCACCCGCATGACGATCACCGAGAACCTGCTGATGGGCGCGTACTGCCGCGGCGACGACGAGATCGAGCAAGACATCGACAAGGTGTTCGAGATCTTCCCGCGCCTGAAGGAGCGCGCGGCGCAGCTGGCGGGCACGATGTCGGGGGGCGAGCAGCAGATGCTGGCGATGGGCCGGGCGCTGATGGCGCGGCCCAAGGTGCTGCTGCTCGACGAGCCCAGCATGGGGCTGAGCCCCATCATGGTCGACAAGATCTTCGAGGTGGTGCAGACCATCCACGCGCAGGGCACGACGATGCTGCTGGTCGAGCAGAACGCCAGCCGTGCGCTGGGGCTGGCCGACCGGGGCTACGTCATGGAGTCCGGCGAGGTCACCATGACCGGCCCCGCACGCCAGCTCCTGGACGACCCCAAGGTCCGCGCCGCCTACCTCGGCGAGTGATTCACGGGCCCCGGGCGGGTCGTCACGCAGACCACGATCCCCATGGTCTTTGCTCAAAATAGTTAATGCGAATCGTTCGTGTTAACTGTAGAATTTCTTCATGAAATTCGACGCCATCGATCGGTTCGGGAGGAGGGGGATGCGCTTTTCCCTGGCCGGCCTCTCGGCCGTGGCGGGGGTGGTGATGCCCACGGCCGCTTTCGCAGTGGACTACCTGAGCCCGGACCAGGCGGCGCAGGCCTTGTTTCCGGAGGCCGATCGGTTCGAGGCGCACGAATGGGTGCTGGACGCTGCTCAGATGCAGGCGCTGAGCGCGCACGGCATCGATGCCCGATCCGAGCGCTGGGCCGTCCGGGTGGCTTGGCGGGGACGCCAAGCGCTGGGGTGGGTGGTCCTGGACGCCGTGGTGGGAAAGTTCGAACTGATCCACTACGCGGTCGGGATCGACGCGGGCGGTGCCGTCCGTCAGGTCGAGGTGCTGTCCTACAGCGAAAGCCACGGCGGGGAAGTGCGCCTGCCTGCCTGGCGTCGACAGTTTGTCGGCAAGACGGCGGCGTCGCCCCTGCGGCTGGGCGACGACATCGCCAGTATCAGCGGGGCCACGCTCAGTTGCAGCCATCTGACCGCTGGCGTGCGGCGTATTGTCGCGATCGTGGACCTGCTACGCCGCCAGGAGCACTCCTGATGTTTTGCGAGCCGCCGACCGGCTATTGCCGCCGCGCACGGCCGATGCTGGGCACGCTGGTCGAAGTGGGGGTGCCCAGGTCGATCGGACTGGGCGCCGTCGAAGCGGCATTCACCGCAGTCGCACAGGTGCAGCAAGCCCTGTCGCGCTTCGATCCGCAGAGCGACCTGGGGCGTTGGGAGGGCTTGGCGACCGGTGCGGGGCTGCGGGTCCGACCCGCGACCCAGCGGGTGCTGGCGGCGGCGCGCGCGCTGCAGCGGGCCAGTGCCGGCGTCTTCGATATCAGCCTGGGCAGCGGGCCCCGGAGCTGGCGTTGCGAGTCGGGCGTGCTTCATCGCCATGCGGCAGGCGCGGTGCTGGATGCCGGGGGCATCGCCAAGGGCCATGCCGTCGACTGCGCCGTGCGCGCTCTGCGGGCGGCCGGCTGCGTCGCCGGATGGGTCAATGCAGGCGGCGACCTGCGGGTGTTCGGGTCGATGGATCTGCCGGTCTGGCTGCGTGACGATGCGGGCGGAGGCGCCCGTCGCTGGGCGACGCTGGGCGACGCAGCGCTGGCAAGCAGCCATTTCGGTCCCGCCAGCCGCTCCCGCCTGGCGGGTGCCGAGTCCGACCGGGTGGACGTCTTGGCCGACGTGCGGGTCAGCGTGCTGGCGCCACGTTGCCTGTGGGCCGATGCGCTGACCAAGGTGGTGGCGGCCACCGGCGATGCGAACCACCCGGTGCTGGCCCGGTTGGGTGCGCGGGCGTTCCTGCACTGAGCGGCGTAGAGGTTGATCGCGATGATCCCGAGCCGTTCGCACGTCGGATTGGCGCCCTGGCACAAAGGGCTGCTGTGGCTGTCGGGGCTGCTTCTGCTGCTGAGTGGTCTGGGCTGGCTGGGGGTCCACTACCGCTGGGGTGCCGGGGCCGGGCCGTGGCCCGATCCGGCCGAGGGGAGACTGATGCGCTGGCATGGCGCCGGCGTGTTCCTGTCGCTGTTTGTCTGCGGACTGCTGGCCACCGGCCATGTCGGCATCGGCTGGCGCTGGACCGCTCACCCGCGCCGTCGTCGCCAACGACGCAGCGGGCTGATCTTGTGCGCTGCGCTGGCCTGGCTGATCGGCAGCGGGTACGGCCTGTACTACCTGGTGCCGGACGACGGGCGCCTGGCGTGGGGCCTGTGGCATGCCGGTGTCGGCGCAGGCTGGGCCGCTGTTGCCTGGTGGCATGTTGGCGCGGCCCGGCGGCGCGCTCGTGCCGGGTCGCATGGCCATCGGACCGAGGCCGGCGCGCCGGCGCGCTCCTGACCGGGCGGCTTGTCCCCGCCGGCCGTGCGCAAGCCTGTGGGCAAGTCGTGAGGCGATACGTCAAGTCCTTGCTGCGCCACGACTTTTGCTGGCTTGCCCGGTAATTGGGCAGCACGTGACCGCCTTGTCCCCACGGCAATGGGGCAAGCCTGTGGGTAAGTGGCGGCCAGCTTGGGCAAGTGCTTGATCGCACAGAGGATTTCTTCCCGTGCCACCAAAATAGGCAGGCCCGCCCACCACGCCAACCGGCGGCGCGCGGCTGCGGTGCCGACACTGGCCCTACACTGCACGGCTTGCCTGCCCCATGACCTGTCCGTGTCCGATCGCCTCGCTGTCCTACCCCAGTATTTGCTGCCCAAGCTGTTCCTCACCCGGCTGGCAGGGCGTTTTGCGCGGTGGCGCGGTGGCGCGTTGACCACCTGGGCCATCCGGCGTTTCGTCACGCGCTATCGGGTCGACCTGGCCGAGGCGGCCGCGTCGGATCCAGCCGCCTATGCCACCTTCAACGAATTCTTCACTCGTGCCTTGGCGCCCGGCGCGCGTCCCCTGGCGCACGCGGACCTGGTGTGCCCGGTGGATGGCGCCATCAGCCAGTTCGGCGCCATCGTCGCGGGTCGCATCTTCCAAGCCAAGGGCCATGACTACTCGGCGGCCGCGCTGTTGGGCGGCGACGCCGCTCTGGCGGAGGCCTTTGCCGGCGGCCACTTTGCGACCCTTTATCTGAGCCCGCGCGACTACCACCGTATCCACATGCCTTGCGATGGCGAGTTGCGCCGCATGATCCATGTGCCCGGCGCGCTGTTTTCGGTCAATCCGACCACGGCCCGAGGCGTCCCCGGCCTGTTTGCGCGCAACGAGCGCGTGGTCTGCCTGTTCGATGGCGACCGTGGCCCGTTTGCGATGGTGCTGGTGGGGGCCACGATCGTGGGCAGCATGGCGACGGTGTGGCAGGGCGTGGTGAATCCACCCCGACCCGGGACGTTGCGCGAGTGGCATTACGCGCCCGGTGCCACCGTGCTGCGCCAGGGGGAGGAGATGGGCCGCTTCCTGCTGGGATCGACGGTGGTGATGCTGTTCCCGGCGGGCGATCTTCGCTTCAACCCCGGCTGGGCGGAGGCCCGGCCTGTCCGCATGGGCGAGGCCATGGCGTGGCGCGCCGACGGGGGGCGGCCTTGATGCGCCCTCGGCGGGTCGTCGCCATGGAACCCGTGCCGCATCCCACGGTGCGATCGGCTTGCCGAGGCTGGCCGTCGTGCTGACCGACCTGCTCGCGGCCATGTCCGTGGCCGGTCTGCTGTTGCCGGAGGCGCTGGCGTATTCGTCGATTGCCCACCTGGCACCGCAGGCGGGCGTGATCGCCTTGCTGATCGGGTTGACGGTCTACGCGATGCTGGGCACCAGCCGCTTCGCGATCGTGTCGGCCACGTCCTCGTCGGCCGCGGTGGTGGCGGCGGCGACTGCCGCGTTGCTGCCCGAGCAGCCCGGCTTGCGTGCGGCACTGGCGGCGGGTCTGGTCATCATGGCCGGGCTGGCGTTGATGGGGGCGGCGGCGGCGCGCCTGGGCGCGGTGTCCAGCTTCGTCTCCAAGCCGGTGCTGCGGGGTTTCGCCTTCGGCCTGGCGCTGACCATCGTCATTCATCAGTTGCCGTATTGGTTCGGGGTCCAGCCGCACGCATCGTCGATCGCGGCCTACCTCTGGGAATTGCTACGGCGCTGGCGCGAATGGCACTGGCCCGACCTGACGATGGGCGCCGGCGCGTTGGCGTTGCTGTTTCTCATGGACCGCCGGCCGCGGTGGCCGGCGGCCCTGGGGGTGCTGGCACTGGGCACGGCGGTGGCCCAAGGAGACTTGTTCTCGCACGTCGCGCGGGTCGGCGTGATCGAGCTCGGCCTGGCCCGGCCCAGCGTGCCGCACCTGCCCGAGGCCGACTGGGCGCGGCTGGGAGAGATGTCGTTCGCGATGGTGCTGGTGCTGTTTGCGGAATCGTATGCGTCGATTCGCAATGCCGCCTTGCGCCATGGCGACGCCACGTCGCCCAACCGGGACCTGCTGGCACTGGGCGTGGCCAACCTGTTCAGCGGCTTGTTCCAGGGCATGCCGGTGGCGGCCGGGTTCTCGGCGACCGCGGCCAACGAGGCCTCCGGGCCGCAATCCCGCTGGGCGGGCGCGATGGCCGCCGGGTTGGTGCTTGGCGCGGCGATGCTGCTGCTGCCGGTGATCGCTTGGATTCCGGAGTGCGTGCTGGCGGCGGTCGTGATCCACGCCGTCAGCCACAGCCTGAACCCGGCGGTGTTCCGACCCTACATCGCATGGCAGCGCGACCGCCTGGTGCTGGTGGCGTCGGTGCTGGCGGTGCTGCTGCTGGGCGTGCTCGACGGTCTGCTGGTGGCGATGGGCGCCAGCCTGATGCTGGCGCTGCGCGATCTGACCCAGAGCCGGGTGAGCGAGCTGGTGCGGTTCCAGGGGGGACATGCGTTCGTCGACCGGGCGACCCACCCGGACGGTGCGCCCGAGCCGGGCCTGCTGATCCTGCGGCCCGAGGCGCCGCTGTTCTTCGCCAGCGCCGATGGCCTGATGGCCAGAATCCTGTCCATGACCGCCGCGCGGCCGGATGCCCGCATCGTCATCCTCAGCCTGGAGGAGACGCCGGATCTCGACGGCACCGGGTTGGAGGCCTTGAGGGATCTCGCTGCTCAGTTGGCGCGGCAGCAGGTTCAACTGCGGCTGACCCGCCTGCGCGAACCCGTGATCGCCCTGTTGCAGCGCGCGCGCCTGCCGGGGCTGTCGGCCGACGTGGTGGTGGCGCCCAGCGTCGACGACGCGGTCCGCGGCGCCTCGGACCGGGCACGCCCGCCCGCCGGGTAGGCGATGGATCCGTCCAGGCCGGGCATGCGACACTGGGCGCCGGATTTTTCACGATGGAGAGTCGCTGTGGCCGCGCCGCGCATGAGTACCGAGCAAGAGATCGAAGCGTTGGACGCGCTGTGCCAGCGCATGGCAGGCTTCGACGAAACGGTGTCGCTGGAATGGCTGGACGGTTACATGACCGCCCTGGTCGCCGGGCCGCGACGGATCGAGGCGGACGAATGGCTGCCCAAGTTCGGCGATGGCGTGTTCGCCCGCACTTTTGCCGATCCGGCCGATGCCGAGGCCGCGCGGCAGGTGATCGACGCGCGCTGGCAGGTGCTGGCCGATCAGCTCGATCCCGAGGCCTTGCTCGACGACACCGATGTGCTGCGTCTGGCACCGCTGATGATCGAACTCAGCGACGACGACAAGCAGCAACTGGTGGCGGACGGCCATGTGAAAGCCGAGGAGCTGGCGCTGCTGGAGCAGACCGGCGAGGTCTGGGCGATCGGCTTCATCGACGCGACCCGCGATTTTCCCGCCGACTGGCCCGAGGCCGATCTGGACACCGAGGACGGCCAGCTGTTCGACGAATGCATGCTGCGGGTGGTGTCGCTGACCTTGGACGACGAAGAGCTCAAGGAGGTCTTCGACGAGCTTTACGACGGTGAAGAGCTGACTCGCGACGAATTGATCCACGAAGCCCTGTACGCCGCGCAGGACATGCGCTTGTACTGGCTGGACCACGCCCCCAAGCCCCCGCCGCGGCGGGTCGGCGAGTTGCCGGGTCGCAACGACCTCTGTCCTTGCGGCAGCGGCAAGAAATTCAAGAAGTGCCACGGGGCACAGATGCAGTGAGCGCCACCGTGTTGCCTGAGCGGCTGGATCTGGGCGGTCGCCATCTCGTGCTCGGCCTGTCCGGCGGCATCGCCTGCTACAAGGCGGCCGAGTTGACGCGCGAACTGGCCAGGGCCGGTGCCAGCGTGCAGGTCGTGATGAGCGAGGCTGCCGAAGCCTTCATCACGCCGGTGACGATGCAGGCCTTGTCGAACCGGCCGGTCTATACCAGCCAGTGGGACGCGCGCGAACCCAATCGCATGGCCCACATCAACCTGTCGCGCGAGGCCGATGCGATCCTGATTGCGCCGGCCAGCGCCGATTTCCTGGCCAAACTGGTCCACGGCCGCGCCGACGATCTGCTGTCGCTGATGTGCCTGGCTCGGCCGAGCGAGCGCGTGCCGCTGCTGGTGGCGCCGGCGATGAACCGCGAGATGTGGGCCCACCCTGCCACCCAGCGCAATGTCGCCCAGCTTCGTCTCGATGGCGTCACCGTGCTCGGGCCGGCGGCCGGCGACCAGGCCTGCGGCGAGGTGGGCGACGGGCGCATGCTGGAGCCGGCCGAGTTGCGCGATGAGCTGATCGCTTTTCTTCAGCCCAAGCGCCTGGCGGGCCGACGTCTGCTGATCACTGCCGGCCCGACGTTTGAAGCCCTGGACCCGGTGCGCGGCCTGACCAACCATTCGAGCGGGAAGATGGGTTTCGCGATCGCCAGGGCGGCACAGGAAGCCGGCGCCGACGTCACGCTGGTGGCCGGGCCGGTGCATCTGCCCACACCGGCCCATGTCCACCGCGTCGATGTGCAGAGCGCCCGGCAGATGCTCGACGCGGTGCTGCGTGCCTTGCCGGGTCAGCATGCCTTCGTCGCCACTGCCGCGGTGGCCGATTGGCGACCTGCGCAGCAGCACGAACACAAGCTGAAAAAGGCGGGGTCAGGGCAGGCCCCGGTGCTGGCGATGACCGAGAACCCCGACATCCTGGCGACGGTGGCGGCGCTGCCCTCGCACCCCTTCTGCGTCGGCTTCGCGGCGGAAAGCCAGGACGTGTTGCGCCTGACCAGCGAGAAGCGCGTGCGCAAGAACGTGCCGCTGCTGGTCGGCAACCTGGGACCGGCCACGTTTGGCCAGGACCACAACGCCTTGTTGCTGGTCGATGCGGACGGCCACCGGGAACTGCCGCGTGCCGACAAGCTGACGCTGGCCCGCGAACTGATCGCCGAGATCGCACGCCGCCTGCCCCCTGAAACGCCGTGAAACGGCCGAAACCTCGATGACGACGATTGACCTGAAAGTGCTGGATGCCCGCATGGCGGACCAGCTTCCCGCCTACGCCACGCCTGGCAGTGCCGGACTGGACTTGCGTGCCTGCCTGGACCAGCCGCTGGTGCTGGAGCCGGGCCAGACCGCGCTGATTCCGACCGGGCTGGCGATCCACATCGCCGACCCCGGTCTGGCGGCCATGATCCTGCCGCGCTCGGGCCTGGGCCACAAGCACGGCGTGGTGCTGGGCAATCTGGTCGGCTTGATCGACTCGGACTACCAGGGCCCGCTGATGGTCAGTTGCTGGAATCGCGGCGCCTCGGCATTCACCGTCCAGCCGCTCGAACGCATCGCCCAGATGGTGATCGTTCCGGTGGTGCAGGCCCGTTTCCGACGGGTGGATGCGTTCTCGGCCAGCGACCGCGCCGAAGGCGGCTTCGGCTCGACCGGCACGGCCTGATCGGGCCGCGCCCAGGCTCGCCGCTCCGCGCTCAGTGCAACGGCTCGCCCGACGGGGCGCCCTGCAACACCGACAGTGCCGATTCGCCCACGCTGCGGGCGTCCCGTTCGCGCCGCGTCGCCTCGCGCACATCGACGACCTTCAGGTGCAGACGCAGCGCCATGCCGGCCAAGGGATGGTTCGCATCCAGAACCACGTGCTCGGGGTACACATCGGTGACGGTGTAGATCAGGTCGCCGGGCATGCCTTCGGTGACAGCGCCTTCGGGCAGCCCTTCGATCTGCATGCCGGCCTCGATCGTCTCGGGAAACAAGGCGCGGGATTCGAAACACACCAGCTCGGCGTCGTAGTCGCCGAAGGCATTCTCGGGCTCGAGATGCAACTGGGCCTCGAAGCCGGCCGATCGACCCGCCAGGGCTTCCTCCACCTTGGGCAGCAGGTCGTCGCCGCCGTAGAGAAATTCGACCGGGTCCACGAGTTCGTCGATCAATTGGCCTTGGGCGTCCGATAGCGTCCAGGTCAGGGTCACGACACAGGGAGAGGTGATGTCCATCAAGAGATGATCGCACACGGCATGGGAGTCGCGAGCGACAATCCGCGCCATGGATGTGGATCAGCCGTTGAGTTTGCTGGGCGGGCTGTCGCCGACCCAGTTCATGCGCCGCTTCTGGCAAAAGAAGCCCTGCCTGATCCGTCAGGCCGTGCCCGGCGCCGTCCCGCCACTGGGGCGCACCGATTTGTTTTCGCTGGCCGGACGCGACGATGTCGAGTCGCGCCTCCTGGTGCAATCGGCGGGCGCCTGGCGACTGCGCCATGGGCCGTTCAGCCGCCGTCAGATTCCCCCGTTGGGCCAGTCGGGATGGACCCTGCTGGTGCAGGGTCTGGATCTGCACGTGGCGGCCGCCCATGATCTGCTGAGCCGGTTCCGTTTCGTGCCCGAAGCCCGGTTGGACGACCTGATGATCAGCTACGCCAGCGATGGCGGTGGCGTCGGTCCCCACACCGACTCATACGACGTGTTTCTGCTCCAGGTGCACGGGAGCCGGCGTTGGCGGGTCGGGCCGGTCAGGCAACCGAGGTGGGTGCCCGGCAAGCCGGTGAAGATCCTGGCCGACTTCGAACCCGATCAGGAATGGCTGCTGGAGCCCGGCGACATGCTGTACCTGCCGCCGCGCTGGGGGCATGACGGCGTTGCGGTCGGACCGGACTGCATGACCTGCTCGATCGGTTTTCGCACGCCGACGCCGACCGAAACTGCCCGGGACGTGCTGCAGCGGATGATCGACGCGCTGGAGTCACCGGAGCAGGAGGCCCACTATCGCGACCCGGCCGGCAGCGCCACCGCCACGCCGGGACGGATTCCTGCGGCCTTGCAGCAGTTCGCGGCGCAGGCCGTGGTGGAGGCGCTCAACGATGCCCGCAGCCTGGCCTGTGCGTTGGGAGAGTCGCTCACCGAGCCCAAGGCCAATGTCTGGTTTGGCGGCGGCGAAGCCTTGCGGCCGGGACAAGGCGTCCGGCTGGACGCCCGCTCGCGGATGATGTATGACGATCATCATGTCTTCATCAACGGCGAATCATTTCGGGCGTCGGGACGGGATGCCGCGCTGATGCGGTCCCTTGCCGACGAGCACTGCCTGGTGGCGAAGCGGGTGGCTTCGCTCAGCGAGCCGGCGCAGGCCTTGCTGGACGACTGGGCCGTCAGCGGCTGGGTCCATGGCGCCTGATCCCACCGGTTCCGGCCCGGCGGCCGAGTGGCCTGCCTGCGGCGCGTTCGATACGCGCGCCGAGTTCCAGGCGGCCGTGCGAGGCATCGTGCAACAGGCGAGGGCACGTGGCGTGCGGCGCATGTGGTGGGTCAGTCCGACGGCCTTCGAAGGCTGGCCGGTCGACGAGCCGGCGTTGCTGGAGGCGCTCACCGCCTGGGCGGGTCACCGGGCGGTCGAGTTGACCTGGCTCAGCGGCGATTTCGAGGCGCTCAGGCGCGACAAGCCACGTTTGACGCGCTGGCGTCAGAACTGGGCGCATCGCCTGACCTGCCTCAGTCCGCTGGACTTGTCGGGAGGCAGTCTCGACAGCTTGTTGCTGGTGGATGAGCATCTGCTCGTCCAGGTCAACGATCTGATCCACTGGCGGGGGCGCATCAGCGACGAGCGTCAAGACATTGTCCTGGCGAAGGAAAGGCTTGATGCTGTTTTGCAACGTTCGGCAGCGTCCTTTCCAGTCACCACGCTGGGAATCTAGGGAAGGTACCTAGCTTGGGTATAATCGAAGGCTAGGCACAGAAGTGGACTTATTGTTGCGGCTCGAGCGCGGCAAGCATTTCTGGACCTTTAAGAGGAGGAGGCACGCACGAACAGCGGGCTTCCAGAATTACCGGTAATTTTGTTCGACTCTTTTGTTTTGAGGAATTTCATGAACAAGTCGCTCCTGCTGGCATCCCTGATCGCTGTTGCCGCCCTGACCGCCTGTGGCAAGAAGGATGACGCTGCTGCCCCCGCCGCTGACGCTGCTGCTTCGGCTGCCGCGACCGCCGTTGACGCTGCTGCTTCGGCTGCCGCTCCTGCTGTGGACGCTGCTGCTTCGGCTGTCGCCGGTGCTGCTTCGGACGTCGCCGGTGCCGCTTCGGCCGTGGCTGACATGGCTGCTTCTGCCGCCTCGAAGTAATTCGACGCGCGCTTTGAGCGCCCGTGAAAAAGCCGCCCTCGGGCGGCTTTTTATTTGACGCTTGCACCGAACCGGATCGGCGTCGGGCCGATCCATCGTCCGCTCAGAACTTCAGCTCATCCACCAGCAAGCCGACGATGCGTTGCGCGTTGGCCGAGTTGTCGGGTGCGCCAACGTCGTTGAGCACCGACACCGTGGTCTTGTCGCCCGAGGTCTTCAAGGCGATGCGGAAGCGCACCGGTGCCGCATCTTTCTTGCCGCCGAACAGGCGGCTGAAGAAATTGGGCTCTTCGGAGCCGGCCGACTTCGGATCGGCATAGCGCACGAAGTACAGCATCTGGGCATGGTCCCGGTCCTCGACGGTGAATCCGCTGCGGTCCAGCGCCAGGCCCACGCGGCGCCACGCCGGCTCCAGCGCGTCGTCCACCTCCAGGGCCGCACCGGCCTGTCCGCTGAGCTTGCGGGCCTTGTCGGCCGCCACCACGACCGGACTCGTCGTGGCCGTCGCTCCCTGAGCCGACGTGCCGGCCGTGGGGGCGGGCGCGCCGAGCGCCACCATCATCCGGGTCAGCATTTCGGTCTCGAGGCCGGGGTCGGACGGCCGGTTGGTCCAGGTGGTCGAACCGTCGTCATGGTTCTTGGTGGTGTAGACCTCCTCCAAACCCTGGTGCGTCACGTAGATTTCGGTGCCGTGGGCCGTGCGTTCGAGCCGGGTCCGGAACTTGTCGCGTTCGCCGGTCGAATACAGGCTGTCGACCAATTTGCCGAGCGTCGCGCGGATGATGTCCTGCGGCAGCTTGGCGCGGTTCTCGGCCCAGTCGGTCTCCATCACGCCGGCCTGCGGATCGTCCTTGGTGAGCGTGAAGCCGCGGGCCAGCCAGAACTGGCGGATCTGCGGGTACAACGCGTCCGCCGATTGCGGCGCCACCAGCCAATGGGTGCTGCCGTCCCGTTCGAGATGGAAGCTGCCGACCTGTTGCGGCGCCACGCCCTCGCTGGCCACGGCGGCGGCTTGCGTGCCCTTTTGTTGCGCCAGCGCGTTGGCGCTGACGCTGCCGGCCTGCGGCAGGTAGCGACCATCGCGAACCAGCGGCGTCAGGTCCGGCGGGACTTCCAGCGCCGCGGTCTTCTGCGCCCCGGCGCCGTAATCGATCTTGTCGCCGGACATCGCTTTTTCGACCGACGAGCAACCGCCCATGCCCAGGGCCAGCAGCAGGACGGCGGCGCGCACGGGGGTTGACGCAAAGGCTTGTTTCACTTCGTGGATCTCCGGCTGGCCATCACCCAGGTGAGGGCCTTCAAAACAGGGTTGGAAAGGGGCTCTGGGGCGGTCAGAGCAGGCCGCATTCGCGCAGCGCGCCACCCACCAGGGCCTGACCGGCTTCGGTCAGCTCCGACAAGGGCAGGCGCAGCACATCGCGGCAGCGGCCCATTTGCGCCAGCGCCCACTTGGTGGGAGCCGGGCTGTTCTCGCAGAACAGATGGCGATGAACTGGCAGCAGGCCGAGGTGCAGTTCGCGGGCCTTGCGCAGGTCGCCGGCCAGCGCGGCTGCGCACAGCTCGTGCATGCGCCGCGGCGCGACGTTGGCGGTCACGCTGACGTTGCCGTGGCCTCCCAGCAGCATCAGCGCCACGGCGGTGCCATCGTCGCCCGAGAAGATCGAGAAACCCTTGGGCGCATGCTTGATCAGCCAGGCCGCGCGCTCGATGTTGCCGGTGGCTTCCTTGATGCCGAAGATGCCCGGCACCTGAGCCAGCCGCAGCACCGTCTCGTGCTGCATATCGGCCACGGTGCGGCCGGGCACGTTGTACAGCATCACCGGGATGTCCACCGCCTCGGCGATCGCCTTGAAGTGCCGATACATGCCTTCCTGCGAGGGCTTGTTGTAGTAGGGCACGACCTGCAGCGTGCAGTCGGCGCCGACCTGCTTGGCGAACTTCGACAACTCGATGGCTTCTTTGGTGGAGTTGGCCCCGGCGCCGGCCATGATCGGCACCCGGCCTTTCGCATGCTCGACTGCGACACGGATGATTTCGCAATGCTCGTCCACCGTCACCGTGGCCGACTCGCCGGTGGTGCCGACGACGCAAATCACGTCGGTGCCTTCGGCGATGTGCCAGTCGATCAGCGAGCGCAGTGCAGCGTAATCGACGCTGCCGTCTTCCTGCATCGGCGTCACGAGCGCGACGATGCTGCCAACAATGGGTTTCATCCTGAATTCCTAGAAGATCGTTGATTCTAGCCACCCGTCACGGTCGTACCGGGGCGTCGGGCAAGCGGGATCGGTCCGGGGGCTGCGGGTCGGCTGTGTCGCGGCGCGCGGCGATCCGCTGGACGAAGCTGGGCGGATGTTCCAGGTAGCCCTCCTCGTAACCCAGCACCCTCAACGGTGCGGTTGCGGCGAGCAGTTCGCCGGGCCGCAGCAGGAATTCGGCGCGGCTGGGTCGCCCCAGTGCCTCGTGTCCGGACGCAAAGGTCTCGTAAAGGAGCAGGCCGCCGGGGGCCACGCTGGCCACGATGACCGGGAGCAGCGGCCGCCAGAGGTAGCGGGTCACGACGACGACGTCGAAGCGCCGTCCGGCCAGCGGCCAGGGCTGCTGCTCGAGATCCGCCAGGATCATCTCGCCGCGATCGGCCACGGTGGCCAGCGCGGCAGCATCGCGATCGACGCCGGTGACCGCGTGCCCCCGTGCGGCCCACCAGCGAAGGTGGCGTCCGCCGCCGCAGGCCAGATCCAGCACTGTGGCCCGGGGCGGGGCCAGGTGAGCCCAACGGGTGACCCAGTCGGACGGTGGGCTCGCTGGCGTGGACATCATCCGAAGCAACCCCAGAACCGGTTGCTGAGGTCAACCACCGTGTGCGGGTCCAGGTAGGCCCAGAACACGAGGGCCAGCGCGCCAGCGACGGCCAGGCCCACGAGCCAGCGGCGTCCGATCGGGTCCCTCATCGCCCAGCCACCGTCATGCCGCCGCGGTGGCGGCGCGTCGCAGGGGCACCTCGCGCACCGGCATGTTGGCCAGCGCGGCGAAGACGCCCAGCGCCACCGCGATCCACCACACCACGTCGTAACTGCCGGTGCGGTCGTAAAGGCGTCCGCCGAGCCAGACGCCCATGAACGAGCCGAGCTGATGGCTGAGGAACACCAGGCCGCCCAGCATCGACATGTGCTCGACGCCGAACACCTGGGCCACCACGGCATTGGTGGGGGGCACGGTCGACAGCCACAGAAAGCCCATCACCGACGCGAAGGCATAGACGCTGCTCGGCGTGACGGGCAGGCTGATGAAGGCCACGATGGCGATCGAGCGCAGCAGATAGATGGCCGACAGGATGTGCCGCTTGGCCATGCGCTGGCCCAGCGAGCCGGCCAGGTAGGTGCCGAAGACGTTGAACAAGCCGATCAAGGCCAGCGCAGTGGTGGCCACCTGCGGGCTCAGCCCCTTGTCGCGCAGATAACTGGGCATGTGCACGCCGATGAACACCACCTGGAAGCCGCACACGAAATAGCCTGCCGTCAGCCAGCGGAAGCTAGGATTCGAGACCGCTTCACGCAGCGCGGCGCCGATGCCTTGGCTCGCGAGCTGCGGGCCGACCGACCGCCTGGGCTCCCTCAGGCCGATGGCCAGCGGCGCGATCGCCAGCGCGGCGCAGCCCAGCACAAACAAGGCGTCCTGCCAGCCCCAGTGGCTGATCAGCCAGTTCTCCACCGGCACCATCAGGAACTGGCCGAACGATCCCGCGGCGGCGGCCACACCCATCGCCCAGGAGCGCCGATCTGCGGCCACGTTGCGGCTGATCACGCCGTAGATGACGGCATAGGTCGTGCCCGATTGCGCCATGCCCAGCATCACGCCGGCGCTGCCGGTGAAGGCGAGGCCGGAGGTGGACAGGGCCATCAGCACCAGCCCCAGCGCATACAGCAGCGAGCCGACGATCAGCACCCGGAACGCACCGAATCGGTCGGCCAGCATGCCGGCGAACGGGCCTGCCAGGCCCCACGCGATGTTCTGCACGGCCAGGGCGAACGCGAAGTTCTCGCGACTCCAGCCGCGATCCATCGTCATCGGCTGCAACCACAGGCCGAAGCCGTGGCGTATCCCCATCGACAGCGTCACGATCAGGGCGCCGCAGAGCAGGACCTGGTTCATCGACAGGGGTTTCACAGAGGCCTGGGCGTCCATGGTGGCACTGTAGCGGATGGCGTTCAGGGGCGTGGAGCCCGGGGCACTCGGCGCTGCCAACAGGCGGCGAACTGGATGCAACCACAGCCCGGACTGGCGGCGTCCCTACAATCGCCGCCCATGGCGACCCGTTCCACTTCCTCCACCGCAGCAGCGCCGGCCTATGGCGAAGCCTCGATCCGCGTGCTCAAGGGCCTGGAGCCCGTCAAGCAGCGGCCTGGCATGTACACCCGCACCGACAACCCCTTGCACACCGTGCAGGAGGTCATCGACAACGCGGCCGACGAGGCCCTGGCCGGCTTCGGCAAGCGCATCGCCGTGACGCTGCACGCCGACGGTTCGGTCAGCGTCGACGACGATGGCCGCGGCATCCCCTTCGGCCTGCACCCGGAGGAGCAGGTGCCGGTGGTCGAGATCGTGTTCACGCGGCTGCACGCGGGCGGCAAGTTCGACAAGGGCTCGGGCGGCGCCTACAGCTTTTCCGGCGGCCTGCACGGCGTGGGCGTCAGCGTCACCAACGCGCTGGCCAGGCGCCTGCAGGTCAGCGTGTGGCGCGATGGGCAGATGGCCTCGCTGGCCTTCTCCGGCGGCGACGTGATCGAAGCGCTGGCGGTGCGCGCCAGTGCGCCGGGCGAGCGCAGGCACGGCACGTCGGTGCGCGTCTGGCCCGACGCCAAGTACTTCGAGTCGGCCGAACTGCCCAGGAACGAGCTGATGCACCTGCTGCGCAGCAAGGCGGTGCTGATGCCGGGGGTGATCGTCTCGCTGACGACCGAAAAGACCGGCCGCAATGAGGAAGAGCGCCAGACCTGGACCTACAAGGGCGGGCTGCGCGACTACCTGCAGCAGTCGCTGCCCGCCGAGCCGATGATCCCGCTGTTCGAAGGCGAGCATTACGCCGCCGACGGCGAGACCGAGAACTTCGCCGAGGGCGAGGGAGCGGCCTGGTGCGTGGCCTTCACCGAAGACGGCACGCTGCTGCGCGAAAGCTACGTGAACCTGATCCCCACCGTCGCCGGCGGCACCCACGAGGCCGGACTGAAGGACGGCCTGTTCGGCGCCGTCAAGGGCTTCATCGACCTGCATTCCTTGCTGCCCAAGGGCGTCAAGCTGATGCCCGAGGACGTCTTCTCGCGCGCCAGCTTCGTGCTCAGCGCCAAGGTGCTGGACCCGCAGTTCCAGGGCCAGACCAAGGAGCGGCTCAACAGTCGCGACGCGCTGCGCCTGGTCTCCGGCTACGTCAAGCCCGCGCTGGAGCTGTGGCTCAACCAGCACGTCGAGCACGGCAAGAAGCTGGCCGAGCTGGTGATCAAGCAGGCCCAGACCCGCCAGCGCGCCAGCCAGAAGGTCGAGAAGCGCAAGGGCTCGGGCGTGGCCGTGCTGCCGGGCAAGCTCACCGATTGCGAAAGCAAGGACATCGCGCTCAACGAGTTGTTCCTGGTCGAGGGCGATTCGGCCGGCGGCAGCGCCAAGATGGGCCGCGACAAGGAGACTCAGGCCATTCTGCCGTTGCGCGGCAAGGTCCTGAACTCGTGGGAGGTGGAGCGCGACCGGCTGTTTGCGAACAACGAGATCCATGACATCTCGGTGGCCATCGGCGTCGATCCGCACGGTCCCGGCGACACGCCGGACCTGTCCGGGCTGCGCTACGGAAAGATCTGCATCCTCAGCGACGCCGACGTCGATGGCTCGCACATCCAGGTGCTGCTGCTGACGCTGTTTTTCCGCCATTTCCCCAAGGTCATCGAGACCGGCCACATCTTCGTCGCCAAGCCGCCGCTGTTCCGCGTGGACGCGCCGGCGCGCGGCAAGAAACCCGCGGCCAAGATCTATGCGCTGGACGAGGGCGAGCTGGAGGCGGCGCTCGACAAACTGCGCAAGGAAGGCGCGCGCGACGGCAGCTGGAGCATCAGCCGCTTCAAGGGCCTGGGAGAAATGAGCGCCGAGCAACTGTGGGACACCACGCTCAACCCGGACACGAGGCGTCTGCTGCGGGTCGAATACGGCGCGCTGGACTTCGGCGCGACCGTGGACAGCATGGGCAAGCTGATGGGCAAGGGCGAGGCCCAGGCCCGGCGCGACCTGATGGAACTGCACGGCGACTCGGTCGATGTCGATGTCTGAGCGGATGCGATGGCAAGCGACGATCACCGCCGCCCGCCGATGGGCCTGAACGCCGCCAGTCTGGCGTCCCGGCTGCGGGCCGTCCTGGCAGGCGGCTGGCTGGTCGGCCTCAGCGCGTTCGCCTGGGGCCATGCGCTCGCGCTGTACGGCTACGTCGATGGTGCCGGCGTGGCGCATTTCGCGGACCACCGCGTCGACGGCCGCTATGCCCCGGTGCTGGCGAATCGGCGCGACGACGCATCGCACGTCGTGGACAAGACCATGCAGCCGGCCACGCTGCTGACCTGGCTGGAATTCGCACCCGAAGTCCGTGCCGCTGACCCGTGGCTGGAACGCGCGTCCCGCGCCACCGGGGTCGACACCGAACTGCTGAAGGCGGTGATCGCCGTCGAATCCGGCTACCGCAACGACCTGACCTCGGCGCATGGTGCGATCGGCCTGATGCAGATCACCCCCGACACCGGCGACCGCTACGCCACGCCGGCCGAGCGGAGCGCCATGTCGGCCGTGCAGCGCCTGCACGATCCCGCGATGAACGTGATGACGGGCGCCCGCATGCTGGCCGACCTGACCCGCCGCTACCGCAGCATCGCCGTCGCGTTGGCCGCCTGGAACGCCGGCGAGGCCGCGGTGCGCAGGGCTGGGCGCACGGTGCCCGACATCGCCGAAACCCAGGCCCACGTGCATCTGGTGCTGGAGCTTTACTGGGCCTTGCTTCAGCAACGCCAGCAGGGCCGCGCCCACGCGGTGAGTCTGGTGCCGACCCCGGCCACCCCTTCGATCGCGCTGCGCTGAAGCGCGGCCGACACGCTTGAATCGATCCATGGAACAAACCACGCTTTCATTCGCTCCGCCCGACGGCGGGAACGACAACGCGATCACCCTGGCCCACTACGCCGAACGCGCCTACCTGGAATACGCGCTCAGCGTGGTCAAGGGCCGCGCCCTGCCCGACGTGTGCGATGGCGCCAAGCCGGTGCAGCGCCGCATCCTGTACGCGATGCAGCGCATGGGCCTGGGCCATGGTGGCTCGGGCGGCGCGCCCAAGCCGGTCAAGAGCGCCCGGGTGGTGGGCGACGTGCTGGGCAAGTTCCACCCGCATGGCGACACCGCGGCCTACGACGCGATGGTGCGCATGGCGCAGGACTTCGCGCTGCGCTATCCGCTGATCGACGGCCAGGGCAACTTCGGCAGCCGCGACGGCGACGGCGCGGCCGCGATGCGCTACACCGAAGCGCGCCTGGCGCCCATCGCCCGGTTGCTGCTGGACGAGCTCGACGAAGGCACGGTCGATTTCGTGCCCAACTACGACGGCTCGTTCGACGAGCCGCGCCAGCTGCCGGCGCGCCTGCCCTTCGTGCTGCTCAACGGCGCCAGCGGCATCGCCGTGGGCCTGGCCACCGAGATCCCCAGCCACAACCTGCGCGAGGTGGCGGCGGCGGCGGTGGCGCTGATCCGCAACGACAAACTCGACGACGAGGAACTGTTCGCGCTGCTGCCGGGCCCCGACTATCCGGGCGGCGGCCAGATCATTTCCAGCGCGGCCGAGATCCGCGACGCCTACGCCGGTGGCCGCGGCAGTCTGAAGGTGCGGGCGCGCTGGAAGATAGAAGACCTGGCGCGCGGCCAGTGGCAGCTGGTGGTGACCGAGCTGCCGCCGGGCTGCAGCTCGCAGCGCGTGCTGGAAGAAATCGAGGAGCTGACCAACCCCAAGGTCAAGGCCGGCAAGAAGGCGCTCGGCAGCGAACAGGTGCAGCTCAAGGCGAGCGTGCTGGCGGTGCTGGATGCCGTGCGCGACGAATCGAGCAAGGACGCGCCGGTGCGCCTGGTGTTCGAGCCCAAGAGCCGCACCGTGGAGCAGCCCGAGCTGATCACCACGCTGCTGGCCCACACCAGCCTGGAGACCAGCGCGCCGATCAACCTGACCCTGGTCGGGCTGGACGGCCGGCCCACGCAGAAGAGCCTGCGCCAGATGCTGAGCGAATGGGTGGCCTTCCGCCAGACCACGGTGCAGCGCCGCACCCAGCACCGGCTGCAGAAGGTGCTGGACCGCATCCACATCCTCGAAGGCCGGCAGCTGGTGCTGCTGAACATCGACGAGGTGATCCGCATCATCCGCCACGCCGACGAGCCCAAGCCGGCGCTGATCGAACGCTTCAAGCTCAGCGATCGGCAGGCCGAGGACATCCTCGAAATCCGCCTGCGCCAGCTGGCGAGGCTGGAGGCGATCAAGATCGAACAGGAGCTGAAGGGCCTGCGCGAGGAGCAGCAGAAACTGGACGAGATCCTGGGCAGCCCGGCGGCGCTCAAGCGCACGCTGATCAAGGAGATCGAGGCCGATGCCAAGCAACATGGCGACGAGCGCCGCACGCTGATCCAGGCAGAAAAGCGGGCGGTGGCCGAGCTGAAGATCGTTGATGAGCCGGTCACCGTGGTGGTCAGCCTGAAGGGCTGGGCGCGCGCGCTCAAGGGCCACGAGGTCGACGCCAGCACGCTGAGCTTCAAGGCCGGCGATGGCCTCTATGGCACCTTCGCGTGCCGCCGTGTCGACACGCTGTACGTGTTCGGCTCCGGCGGGCGCGTCTACAGCGTCGCGGTGGCCGGGCTGCCCGGCGGGCGGGGCGACGGCCAGCCCATCACCAGCCTGATCGATCTGGAAGCCGGCACCCAGGTGGCGCATTGCGTCGCCGGGCCGGCCGAGCAGATCCTGCTGCTGGCCAACAGCGGCGGCTTCGGTTTGCTGGCCCAGCTGTCCGACCTGGGCAGCCGCCAGAAGGCGGGCAAGAGCTTTCTCACGTTCGACGCCGGCGACCGCCTGTTGCCGCCGGTGACGGTGCTGCCGGAGCACACCCAGGTGGCCTGCCTGGCCCAGAGCGGCCGGCTGCTGGTCTTCCCGCTGTCCGATCTGAAGCGCCAGCCCAACGGGGGGCGGGGCCTGACCCTGATGGACGTGGATGCCAAGGACCCGCTGATTTCTGTGGCAACGTTCACCCAGCAGCTGCGCGTGCTCGGCAGCGGCCGTGGCGGCAAGGAGAAGGATGAACTCGTCAAGGGGGCCGCGCTGGCCGGCCATGCGGGCAAGCGGGCCCGCAAAGGACACCAGGTCGAAGGCGTGATGAAGGTGGCGCGGGTGCTCGCGGCGTGAGCGGCGCGCCCGGCGGGAGACGCTGCTGGCAGCAGGGGCATCGCCGCCCCGTTGACAGCCCCGCCAGGGCGGCGTAAACCCGTTCGCACTTGCGCGTCAGCCCGCGTGCCGGACCGCCCCGGTCCGGGCTGGGCGCGAGTCGGCGCCGGCGGCGGGTCGGCACGATCACCGGAGGCGAGGGCGGCCGAGGAGACACCATGCGCAGACGCCTTTATGTCGTGTTGCCGGATCAGGCCAGTGCCCGCCGCGTGGCGGATGAGTTGTTGCTGGCCCGGATCGACGACCGCCACATGCACTTTCTCAGCCGCCGCGATCAGGCGCTGGCGCCGCTTCACGAAGCCGGCGTCCTGCAGAAGACGGATTTGCGGCACGCCTTCTTCCTGGGCGGCGGCCTGGGGGTGGTGGGCGGCGCGATGCTGGGCGTGTACCTCAAGCTCACGCCGCTGTGGGGTCAGGTGTTCGATGTTGGCACCCTGATGCTGTGCGTGCTGGGAGGGGCCGTGCTCGGGGCCTGGGGCGCCACCTTGATCGGCGTGTCGACGCCGAACGTCAAGCTGCGCCGGTTCGACGCCGATCTGGCGGCGGGCCGCATCCTGTTGATGGTCGACGTGCCGGTGGCCCGGCTGGTGGAAATTCAGCGCCTGCTGGCCTATCGCAACCCCGAGGCGGTCGATCGCGGCATCGACCTGACGATGCCGGTGTTTCCCTGAGTCGACCCGCCACCCCGATCAGGAGTCTGCCGCGAACGGTGGCCAGCGCAGCAGCGGGGCCGGGCGATGGCCGGTCAGCTGCCGCGTGATCGCCGCCTTCAACGGTGGCAGGCGGCGAGCCAGCTCCACCACCACGCTGCGCGCAGTCTGCGCCATCGGGCGGTCGTCGGTGAACAACTGCACGATGGCATTGGTGCCCAGGTAGATGGGCAGGGTCACGCGACGGTGCGTGGCGGCGTAGGCCTCGAGCGCCGGGGCATCGCCCAGGTCCGCGCCGGCCTGCCGCGCCCGCGCGAGTTCGCCGGCCAGCGTCTCGATGCCGTAAAGGCCGAAGTTGTAGCCGTGGGCGGTGACCGGGTGCATGCCCACCGCGGCGTCGCCGATGAGGGCGAACCGGGCCGCGGTGAAGCGTTGGGCGTAGACGGCCACCAGCGGGTAGCTGTGGCGCGCGCCGGCCCGCTGCATCGCGCCCAGCCGGTGTCCGAACTCGCGCTCGACCGCGGCGGCGAAGTCGGTGTCGCTCAGCGCCATCAGCGCCGCGGCGCCTTCGCTGCCGACGGTCCAGACCGCCGACGACTGGCGTCCGGCCATGGGCAGCATGGCCAAGGTGTGGCCGTGCAAAAAGCACTCGTGGGCGATGCCCTCGTGATCGCGCTCGTGGCCCATGCGGCAGACGATCGCGGTGCGACCGAAATCCAGATGTCGCGCGCCGATGCCGGCCAGGCGCCGCAGCGTCGAAAACCGGCTGTCGGCGGCGACGACCAGCGGCGCCTCCAGGGCGCGACCGTCGGCCAGCGTGACGCTGGCGCGGTCGCGGTCGCGCAGCAGCGCGACGACACGGGCGTCACCTTCGATCGTGACCTGCCCGGCGCGGGCGTTGGCGCCGGCAAAACAGGCCTGGCGGATGCGATGGTTGGGGACCAGCCAGCCCAGCGCGTCGTGTCCTTGGTCGCGAGCGTCGAAAGGCAGCACCAGCGGCGAGCTGCCGTTGGTGACCTGCGCCTTCTTCAGCGGGGCGATCTCGTCGGCAGGCAGGAGATCCCACAGGCCCAACGTGGTCAGAATGCGGCGCGAGCGGTGGGTCAGCGCGATGTCGCGGCCGTCTTCCAGCGGCGCTGCCAGCGATTCACGCGGCGCCTGTTCCAGCACATGGGCACGCAGACCGGCGTCGGCCAGTGCACACGCCAAGGCCAGGCCCGCCGGGCCGGCGCCGACGATCAGGACGTCGGTGGAGAAAGAAGTCGATGGGGTCATCGGTAAGCTCTTGGCCGACCCGACGGGGCCGGCTTGGGGAGCCGGCAGTGTCGCGGCCCGCGACCGCCGCGGGCTTGACCCGTGTCAGCTTTCGCAGTCTTTGCGCCTCAGCGACGGCGCGTGGCGACCCGCAGGCAGACCAGCGCACACAGCGCGAACAAGGCTGCACTCCAGTAAGCGTAGGGCACGCCCAGCACGCTCACCGCCGCGTCGGCACACGACACCTGGGGCTCGAAAATGGCGGGCGCCAGATCGAGCAGCCCTAAATCGCCAAGAATGCGATCGGCCAAGGTCAAGTGGCAGGACGGGCTGGCGGCCGCCACCAGTTGCTGCCACAGCGCGCTGGCGATGCCGCTGAGCGCGAACAGCGCGCCGGCGGCCGCCAGCGTGCGGCGCAGCGTGATCGACGGCAGCGCCGCGGCGGTCAGCGCGAGGACCGCCACCACCAGGAAGATCAGCCGCTGCAAGGTGCACCAGGGGCAGGGCAGCATGCCGAACTGGTACTGCGACACCAGCGCAGCGGTCACCGCCGCCACGCACAGCACCGCCACCGTCACCAGCGCCGGCCGCGGCTGTCCGAACCAGGCGTTCATGATCAGGCCTTCAACTCGGCGATCAGTTCGATCTCGACGCAGGCGCCCATCGGCAACTGGGCCACGCCGAACGCGCTGCGCGCGTGGGCGCCGACGGTCGGACCGAAGACCTCGCCCAGCAGTTCGGAGCAGCCGTTGGTGACCAGGTGCTGTTCGGTGAAGAGCGGGGTGCTGTTGACCAGGCTCATCACCTTGACGATGCGGGCGACGCGCTGCAGATCGCCGCAGGCCGCCTGCAGCGTGCCCAGCAGGTCGATGGCCACGGCGCGGGCGGCGGCCTGGCCCTGCTCGGTGCTCATGTCCCGTCCCAGCTGACCCATCCAGGGCTTGCCGCCCTGCTTGGCAATGTGACCGGACAGGAAGACCAGCGAGCCCGTCTGGACGAACGGGACATAGGCGGCGGCGGGGATGGCCAGGGGCGGCAGTTCAAGCCCCAGCGCCTTCAGGCGCTCAGCGACAGACATGGGTTTCTCCGGTCGACAACAAGGAATCCGGTCATCCTACACTGAGGCATGCAACGCGCTCAGGGAGGAGTCATCGCCGTTGCAGCCGGGGCCTGGATGGCCGGTGTGGGCCTGCAATTGCAGCAGCCTGCGCTGTGGCCGTCGTCTCGATACGGCGCCATCGTGGGCCTGGCCCTGGCGGTGCTGGTCGCGGCTCGTTGGGCCTGGGCTGCGCGCGGCCTGCTGGGTCCGGGCCTGCTGGCCCTGGGCCTGGCCGCCGCCGGGTTTGGCAGCACCGGCGTGCGCGCCGTTGGGCGCATGTCCGATGTCCTGGCGCCGTCGCTCGAAGGGATCGACCTGGTGGTCGAAGGCCGAGTGGCCGACATGCCGCAGGTCGATGCCGACGGCCTGCGCTTCCCCTTCGATGTGACTCGGGCCTGGTGCGATGGCCGGCCGGTTGCCCTGCCGGGCCGCTTGTGGCTGGGCTGGGGGCGCGGCTGGCAGGACGATGTGCCCGACGCCGGGCCGCCGCCACCCTTGGCCGGTGGCCAGGCGTGGCAATTGCCGGTGCGGCTGCGCCGGCCGCATGGCACGATGAACCCAGGGGGCTTCGACGCGGAGTTGTGGCTGTTCGAGCAGGGCATCGGCGCGGTGGGCTCGGTGCGACCGGCCGCCCGGGTCGCGCCGCGCTGGTTGGCCGGGCCCCGCGGCTGGGCGCCGTCCGACCTCGTGTCCGCGCTTCGGCAGCGGCTGCGCGACGCCATCCTGCTGCATCCGGGAGACGGCCGCGTCGAAGGCGTGCTGGCGGCGCTGGCGGTGGGCGACCAGTCGGCGATCGACAGCCGCGACTGGGACCTCTTCCGAACCACCGGCGTCGCCCATCTGATGAGCATCAGCGGCCTGCACATCACGCTGTTCGCATGGCTTGCGGCGCGGGCCGTCGGTGCCTTGTGGCGGCGCTCGGCGCGGCTGATGTACCGGCTGCCCGCGCCGACCGCCGCGCGCTGGGGTGGGCTGGCGCTGGCGCTGGGCTACAGCGCGTTGGCGGGCTGGGGGGTGCCGGCGCAGCGCACGGTGCTGATGCTGGGCGTCACCGTGGGGCTGCTCAGCCTGGGCCTGCGCTGGCCGCCGTTGCTGGTCTGTCTGGTGGCGGGTGCGGCCGTCGGCCTGGCCGATCCGTGGGCCCTGCTGCAACCGGGCTTCTGGCTGTCCTTCATGGCGGTGGCGCTGTTGATGGCGTCCGAGCCGCAGCCGGCGGCTCAGCCGGCACCGGCTGTGCCGCAGCGCTGGCGCTTGGCGTGGTTGCGCCAGGCCCTGGGGGAGGGCGTCCGCGCGCAGGCGGTGGCGACGCTGGGGCTGGCGCCGCTCGGCATGGTGTTCTTCCAGCAGGTGTCGCTGGTGGGCTTCCTGGCCAATCTGGTCGCCGTGCCGGTGGTGACCTTCGTCGTCACGCCCCTGGCCTTGGCGGGCATGATCTGGCATCCATTGCTCACGCTGGCGGGCGTCGCCCTGATGCCGCTGATGCACGGGCTGGCCTGGCTGGGGGCGCTGTCCTGGGCCTCCTGGCCGGTGCCCGAGGCGTCCTGGCCGGCGGTGGTGCTGGCGCTGCTGGGCGGCGCGGTGCTGGTGATGCCGCTGCCGCCCTGGTCGCGGGTCCTGGGGCTGCCCCTGCTGCTGCCCTTGCTCTGGCCTGCGCTGGCGCGCCCGTCACCCGGGCACTTCGAACTGCTCGCTGCCGACGTGGGGCAGGGCAGTGCGGTGCTGGTGCGCACGGCGCATCATTTGCTCGTGCACGACGCCGGACCGCAGTACGCACGCGACAGCGACGCCGGACGCCGTGTGCTGTTGCCGTTGATGCAGGCGCTGGGCGAGCGCCGGATCGACGAACTGGTGCTCAGCCACAGCGACACCGATCACGTCGGCGGGGCGCCGGCGCTGTTCGAGCGGATGCAGGTGCTGCACCTTCGCAGTTCGCTGGCTGCGGCCCACCCGCTGCGCCACCGCGGCGTCGCGCAGACCGAGTGCGCGGCCGGGCAGCACTGGGACTGGGATGGCGTGCATTTCGAGGTCTTGCATCCGCGTGTCGGCGCGGTGGCGGCGGGTGGGCGATCGAACAGTCTCAGTTGCGTGCTGCGGGTGCAGGGTGGAGATGGCCGCAGTGCCTTGCTGACCGGCGACATCGAGGCCGCACAGGAGGCCGACCTGGTATCGCGGCTGGGCGCTGCCTTGCGCACCGACGTGCTGGTGGTGCCGCACCACGGCAGCCACACCTCGTCGTCGCAGGCGTTCCTCGAAGCGGTGCGGCCCCGCGTGGCCGTGATTCAGGTCGGCTACCGCAGCCGCTTCGGCCACCCTCATGCCGAGGTGCTGGCGCGCTACCGGGCCCTGGGCATCAATGTGGTGCGGACGGACCAATGCGGTGCGTGGTGGTGGGATGATCAGGGCGCACGATGCACGCGGGCCGTGCGCCGCCGTTACTGGCACTGGCAGCCGGCTGTTTCGCGGCCCTGAAGCTGGTGCGGTTGTTGCTAAACCGTAGGGCAGGAGAGAACGCATGAGACCCAGCTTCGACGAGATGCATGCCGACGGCGCCACCGTGCGCGAGCACTACCGGACCTACGACCAGTGGTTGGCCCGGCAGCCGGGCGACATGATGCGCTCGCGGCGCGAGGAGGCCGAGGTGATCTTCCGCCGCGTCGGCATCACCTTCGCGGTCTACGGCGACAAGGATTCGGGCGAGGGCACCGAGCGCCTGATCCCGTTCGACCTGATTCCGCGCGTGATTCCGGCGCAGGAATGGCGCGACCTGGAGAGGGGCCTGCGCCAGCGGGTGACGGCGCTCAACCGCTTCATCCACGACATCTACCACGACCAGGAGATCCTGAAGGCCGGCCTGGTGCCGGCCGAGCAGATCACCCACAACGCGCAATTCCGGCCCGAGATGATGGGCGTGGACGTGCCGCACCAGGTCTATTCGCACATCTCGGGCGTGGACATCGTGCGTGCGGCCAACCCTGACGGCAGCGGCAACTACTATGTGCTGGAAGACAACCTGCGCGTGCCCAGCGGCGTCAGCTACATGCTCGAAAACCGCAAGATGATGATGCGGCTGTTTCCCGAGCTGTTCTCCCGGCACCGCGTGGCGCCGGTGGCGCATTACCCCGACCTGCTGCTCGAAACCCTGCGCAGCGTGGCCCCCGGTGGTGTCAACGAGCCCACCGTCGTGGTGCTGACGCCGGGCATGTACAACTCCGCCTATTTCGAGCATGCCTTTCTGGCGCAGCAGATGGGGGTCGAGCTGGTCGAGGGGCAGGACCTGTTCGTCAAGGACCATTTCGTGTTCATGCGCACCACGCAGGGCCCGAAGCGGGTCGACGTGATCTACCGCCGGCTGGACGACGACTACCTCGACCCGCTCGTCTTCCGCAAGGACTCCACGCTGGGCTGCGCCGGGCTGGTGGACGCGTACAAGGCGGGCAACGTCACCTTGTCGAACGCGATCGGCACCGGCATCGCCGACGACAAGTCGATCTACCCCTACGTGCCCAGGATGATCGAGTTCTACCTGGGCGAGAAGCCGATCCTGCACAACGTGCCGACCTACCTGTGCCGGGACAAGGCCGATCTGCAGTACGTGCTGGACCACCTGCCCGAACTGGTGGTCAAGGAAGTCCACGGCGCCGGCGGCTACGGCATGCTGGTGGGGCCCGCCGCGACGACGCAGGAGGTGGCCGATTTCCGCCGCCACCTGATCGCCAACCCGAGCAACTACATCGCGCAGCCGACGTTGAGCCTGTCGACCTGTCCGACCTTCGTCGAGTCGGGCATCGCGCCGCGCCACATCGACCTGCGGCCCTTCGTGCTGTCGGGCGCCGAGGTGCAGATGGTGCCCGGCGGGTTGACCCGGGTCGCGCTGAAGGAAGGCTCGCTGGTGGTCAACAGCAGCCAGGGCGGCGGCACCAAGGACACCTGGGTGCTGGAAGATTGACCGCGTGCCCGCAAAGCACACCTTGGGAACCGGAACCATGCTCTCACGAACCGCCGACCACCTCTTCTGGATGGCCCGATACATGGAGCGTGCGGAGAACACCGCGCGCATGCTGGACGTCAACTACCAGACCTCGCTGGTGCCGCAATCGGCGGCCGTGGCCGAGCAGGGCTGGCGGGGCCTGCTGTCGATCTCGGAGCTGACGCACGACTACCAGACCCGCTACGGCGCGATCGATGCCCGTCAGGTCAAGGAATTCATGGTGCGCGACGAGCGCAACCCGTCGTCCATCCTCAGTTGCCTGCGCGCCGCCCGCGAGAACGCCCGCGCCGTGCGGGGCACGCTCACCACCGAAGTCTGGGAAACGCAGAACCAGACCTGGCTGGAATTCAACCGCCTGCTGTCCGGCGGGCTGCTGCAACGCGACCCGGCGGCCGTGTTCGAGTGGGTCAAGTTCCGCTCGCACCTGTCGCGCGGCGTGACGGTGGGCACGATGCTGCAGGACGAGGCCTTTCACTTCATCCGCATCGGCTCGTTCCTGGAGCGGGCCGACAACACCGCGCGCCTGCTGGACGTCAAGTTCCATGCGGTGGAGAGCGACTTCTACGGTGCGGCCGACGAGCGCGACAGCGAGTACGACTTCTACCACTGGTCGGCGATCCTGCGTTCGGTCTCGGGTTTCGAGATCTACCGCAAGGTCTACCGCAACGTGATCCAGCCCGAGAAGGTGGCCGAGCTGCTGATCCTGCGGCCGGACATGCCCCGCTCGCTGGCGCACTGCATCAGCAAGGTGGTAGGCAACCTGAAGCTGGTGGCCAACGAGCAGTCGTCCGAGACCTTGCGCCGTGCCGGCCGGCTGCGCTGCGACCTGGACTTTGCCCGCATCGACGAGATCCTTTCCACCGGCCTGCACGCCTACCTCACCCAGTTCCTGGACCGGGTCGGCGATCTGGGGGTGGGCATCAGCCGCGACTTCCTCGTGCCGGCCCATTGACACGCCTGTCACACGGCCGGGCGATGCTCGTGCCGGCGTCCGAATCACTTGAACCATCGAAGGAAGCGCCTTGTCCATCCACGTTGCGCTCAGGCACGTCACCCAGTACCGCTACGACCGCCGGGTCAACCTGTCGCCACAGGTGGTGCGGCTGCGGCCGGCGCCTCACTGCCGCACGCCCATCCTGTCGTATTCGCTGAAGGTCGAGCCCGAGGGGCACTTCATCAACTGGCAGCAGGACCCGTTCGCCAACTACCTCGCCCGGCTGGTCTTCCCGGAGCCGACCCGCGAGTTCAAGGTCACGATCGACCTGGTGGCCGAGATGTCGGTCTACAACCCGTTCGACTTCTTCCTCGAACCCGGCGCGCAGACCTTCCCGTTCCGCTATGACCCAGCCTTGCAGGCTGAACTGGCGCCTTACCGGGTGGTCGAGCCGGCGACGCCACTGTTGGCGGCCTACCTCGCCAAGGTGTCCCTCGCCGAGACCCGGACCATCGATTTCATGGTCGGCCTGAACCAGCAACTGCACCAGGACATCTCGTACCTGATCCGCATGGAGCCCGGGGTGCAGACCGCCGAGGAAACGCTGGGCAAGCGCAGCGGCTCGTGCCGCGATTCGGGTTGGCTGCTGGTGCAGATGCTGCGCCACCTGGGGCTGGCAGCGCGCTTCGTCTCGGGCTACCTGATCCAGCTCGCACCGGACCAGAAGGCGCTTGACGGCCCCAGCGGCACCGAGGTCGATTTCACCGATCTGCACGCCTGGTGCGAGGTCTTCCTTCCCGGCGCCGGCTGGATCGGGCTGGACCCGACTTCGGGCCTGCTGGCCGGCGAAGGCCACATTCCGCTGGCCTGCACGCCGCAGCCCGGCAGCGCCGCGCCGATCAGCGGCGCCGTCGACGAATGCGAGGTGACGTTCGGCCACGAGATGGGCATCACCCGGATCTGGGAGTCGCCCCGCGTCACCAAGCCCTATTCAGAGGACCAATGGTCCGACGTGCTGGCGCTGGGCGCACAGGTCGATGCCGACCTGGACGCGGGCGACGTGCGTCTGACCATGGGCGGCGAGCCGACCTTCGTGTCGGTCGACGACCGCGACGGTGCCGAATGGAACACCGACGCGCTGGGGCCGACCAAGCGCCTGTACGCGCAGGACCTGGTGCACCGCCTGCGCAGCGAATACGGCCAGGGCGGCTTCCTGCATTTCGGCCAGGGCAAGTGGTATCCGGGCGAACAGTTGCCGCGCTGGGCCCTGTCGATCTACTGGCGCGCCGACGGCCAGCCCTGCTGGCAGGATGCTTCGCTGTTCGCCGATGAACGCGAAGGCCACGCCTACACCAGCGAGGATGCGCGGCGCTTCATCACCGCGCTGACCCGCCGGCTCGGGCTGGATCCGCAGTACGTGCTGCCCGGCCACGAGGACACCTGGTACTACCTGTGGCGCGAGCGCCGCCTGCCGGTCAACGTCGACCCGTTCGAATCCCGGCTCGACGACGAGCAGGAGCGGATCCGGCTGCGCCGCGTCTTCGGTCAGGGCCTGGCGCACGAGGTCGGCTACGTGCTGCCGATCAAGCGCGCCGAAGGCCCGTCGCTGGGCGGTCCGCGCTGGGTCACCGGCCCCTGGTTCTTCCGCGACGAGCGCATGTACCTCCACCCGGGCGACTCGCCGATGGGCTACCGCCTGCCGCTCGATTCGCTGCCCTGGGTCAGCGCCGGCGACTACCCGTTCCACATCGAGCACGACCCGTTCGCGCCGCGCGACGCGCTGCCCGCCGCCGCCCGGTTGCGGGCTCAGGCGGCCGGGCCGTCCGGCGCCGGCTACGCCGCGCATGCGGTGGGGGGCGGATTTGCGGAAGGCGGTATGGTGGGCGTGCAAGCTGGTGGCTTCGGCGCGGCCGAAGGCCCGGACGCCGCTGCTGGCGCCGGATCGGCCGGCACGCCCGCGACGCCGCTCGACCAGCGCCCGGACCGCTTCCAGAGCGCCACCTGGATCACCCGCACCGCGCTCTGCGTGGAGGCGCGCGACCCGCGTCGGGCCAACGGCCCCAAGGCCGAGGCCCAGGGCGAAGCCAGCGGCGTGCTGTACGTGTTCATGCCGCCGCTGCAGCGGCTGGAGGATTACCTCGAACTGCTGGCAGCGGTCGAGGCCACGGCGGCCGAGCTGACGGTCAGGATCGTGCTCGAAGGCTATCCGCCGCCGCGCGATCCGCGCCTGAAGATGCTCTCGGTCACGCCGGATCCCGGCGTCATCGAGGTCAACATCCATCCGGCCCACAACTGGGCCGAGCTGGTTCAGCACACCGAGTTCCTGTACGAGGCGGCCTGGAAGTCGCGCCTGTCGACCGAGAAATTCCTGCTCGACGGCCGCCACACCGGCACGGGCGGCGGCAACCACATGGTGCTGGGCGGCGCGACGCCGGCGGATTCGCCGTTCCTGCGTCGGCCCGAGCTGCTCGCCTCGCTGCTGGCGTACTGGCACAACCATCCCAGCCTGAGCTATTTGTTCAGCGGCCTGTTCATCGGCCCGACCAGCCAGGCGCCGCGGGTCGACGAAGCGCGCAACGACCAACTCCGCGAACTCGAGATCGCGCTGGGCGAGATCGAGCGCAACAAGCGCCTGCATGGGGCCGACCTGCCGCCTTGGCTGGTCGACCGCACACTGCGCAACGTGCTGGTCGACGTCACCGGCAACACCCACCGCAGCGAGTTCTGCATCGACAAGCTCTACTCGCCCGATTCGTCGACCGGTCGCCTGGGCCTGCTGGAGTTGCGGGCCTTCGAGATGCCGCCGCATGCGCGCATGAGCATCGTTCAGCAGTTGTTGCTGCGGGCGCTGGTGGCGCGTTTCTGGAAGACGCCGTACCGCGCGCCGCTGGTGCGCTGGGGCACCGAGCTGCACGACCGCTTCCTGCTGCCGACCTTCGTGCAGATGGACTTCGACGACGTGATGGAGGAGATGCAGCGCGAAGGCTACGGCTTCGAATCGGCCTGGTTCGCGCCGCACTTCGAGTTCCGCTTCCCCAAGGTCGGCGAACTGGCCGCGATGGGCGTGCACCTGACGCTGCGCAACGCGCTCGAACCCTGGCACGTGATGGGCGAGGAAGGCGCCGCCGGCGGGACGGTGCGCTATGTCGATTCGTCGCTGGAACGCATCGAGCTCAAGGTCAGCGGCCTGATCGACCCGCGCCACCGCGTCACGGTCAACGGCCGGACGGTGCCGCTGCAGCCCACCGGGCGGGTCGGCGAATTCGTCGCCGGGGTGCGCTACCGGGCCTGGTCCGCGTCGTCGTCGCTGCATCCCACGATCGGCGTGCACGCGCCGCTGACGATCGACCTCGTCGACACCTGGATGAAGCGTGCGATCGCCGGCTGTCAGTACCACGTGGCCCATCCGGGGGGGCGAAACTACGTGACCTTCCCGGTCAATGCCTACGAGGCCGAAAGCCGCCGGCTCGCGCGCTTCTTCGCGATGGGACACACCTCGGGGCGGATGGACGCGGGCGAGGCCGAACGCAGCCTCGAATTCCCGTTCACGCTGGATTTGCGGCGTGCAGGGCGCTGAAAGGTGCAGCCCCGACGCGAAAGCGTGACCTAGGGCCATGGCCAGCGGGCCGCCCCCCATACCGGCGGTGCCGGGCTCAAGGCATGATGGCGCCATGCCTTTGCAAACCAGCCTGCTGCCGGAGTCCGTGCCCGATCCGGTGGCCCTGGCCTCGGCGGCCACCCAGCGCGGCAGCGATGGTCACTACAGCGAACTCCACGGCCGCCTGGTCGACACCGCCACACCGCGATCGGCGCTGGCGCCGATCTGGCAGCGCTTCTTCAGCGCCAACGGCACCTCCGGCTGGCAGGACATGGCGCACCGCGCCAAGCGCATCGAGCGCCGCGTGCAGGAGGACGGTGCCACCTACAACGTCTACGACGACGGCGGCCAGACCGCGCGCGTCTGGCCGCTGGAAACCTTGCCGATGCTGCTCGGCAGCGCCGAGTGGGCGCAGATCGAACGCGGCGTGGTGCAACGCACCCGCCTGCTCAACGCGGCCTTGGCCGACGTCTATGGCGAGCGCCGCCTGCTCGACGAGGGGCTGCTGCCTCCGTCGCTGGTGTTCGGCCATCCACAGTACCTCCGACCCTTGCACGGCTGCGTGCCGCCGGGGGGCGTGCACCTGCACGTGGCGGCCTTCGACCTCGTGCGCGGGGCGGCCGGAACCTGGTGGGTGGCGGGCCAGCGCACCCAGGCCCCGTCCGGCCTGGGCTACCTGCTGGAGAACCGGCTGATCGTGGGCCAGCAGTTTCCCGAGGCGTTCCGCGATCTGCGGGTGCAGCGGGTCGCAGCGGCGTTCCAGTCACTGCTGCAGGGGTTGCTGAGGCTGTCGCCCGCGGGGGAGCGTTCGCGCGTGGTGCTGCTGACCCCCGGCCCGCGCAACGAAACCTATTTCGAACAGATTTTCCTGGCCCGCTACCTGGGCATCACGCTGGTCGAGGGCAGCGACCTCACGGTGCGCGCCAACAAGGTCTTCCTGAAGACCTTGCACGGGCTGGAGCGGGTGCACGTGATGCTGCGCCGGGTCGACGACGACTACCTCGATCCGCTGGAGCTGCGTCCCGATTCGGCGCTGGGCGTGCCGGGCCTGCTGCAGTCGCTGCGCGCGGGCGAGGTGGTGCTTGCCAATGCGCCCGGCGCAGGCTGGCTCGAAAGCCCGGGCCTGTCGGCGTTCTGGCCCGCGGTTTCGCGCCGTCTGCTGGGCGAGGAACTGCTGATGCCAGCCACGACCAGCTGGTGGTGCGGCGAGGAGGCGGTGTGGCGCGCCAACCAGTCGCGGCTGGCCGAGTTCGTCGTGGCGCCGACCTTTCCGGCCAGCGACCGCACGCGCGACTTCGGCCCCGTGCTGGCGGCCAGCCTGTCGACCAGCGCGCGCGCCGCCCTGGCCGCGCGGATCGAGTCCGATCCGGCCGCGTACACCTTGCAGGCGCGGGTGCGCCCGTCCGAGCTGCCGGTCTGGCGCGACGGCACGCTCGAGCCCCGCCCGGCCGTGCTGCGGGTCTTCGCGCTGTCCGACGGCCAGGGCGGCTGGCAGGTGCTGCCCGGCGGGCTGACGCGCGTGGCCAATCGCCGGGACGGCGGCAACGACCCCTGGCTGTCGATGCAGCACGGCAGCGCCAGCGCCGACACCTGGGTGCTGACCGACGGCGAGGTCGATGCCACCAGCCTGTTGCCCAAGCCGCTCAGCGCCGCCGATCTGGCAGGCTGGCACCGCAGCGTCACCAGCCGGTCGGCCGAGAACCTGTTCTGGCTCGGTCGCTATACGGAGCGGGCCGAGAACGCGGTGCGCCTGGCCCGGCTGACGCTGGAGTCGCTGACCGGCTCGATGCTCACCGGCGCGTCGCCGGCGGTGCTGAAGGTGCTGGACGCACTGGCACGCCGGCATGGCCTGGTGGGGGCCGGCGTGCCTTCGCCCGAGCAGTCGCTGAGGGTCTTCGAGCGCTCGCTGGTGCATGCCCTGGGCGATCTCGGCGCCGGCAGCGTCGCCTCCAATCTGCAGGCCCTGATGAACTGTGCCCAGGCGCTCCGCGAACGCCTGTCGCCGGAGCACTGGAAGCTGATCCACGAGGTGGGCGATCATTTCCGCCAGCACCTGGATGCGGTGTTCGAGACCGGCACGGTCGAGCCGCTGGCCGATGTGCTGGGTGTGCTGGCGCGTGCCGGCACGCACCTCGCCGCCATCACCGGGGCGCAGACCGACCGCATGACCCGCGACGACGGCTGGCGCCTGCTGAGCGTCGGACGCCAGATCGAGCGCCTGGATTTCCTCGCCAACGCGCTGGCCACCGGCTTCGAACACGGACTGCATCGACGCGATGACGGCTTCGCGCTGCTGCTGGGCCTGTTCGATTCCACGATCACCTATCGCGCGCAGTTCCAGGCCCGGCGGGAGGTGCCCGCGCTGCTTCACCTGCTGGTGCACGACACCGACAACCCGCGCTCGCTGGCCTGGGTGGCGCGCACGCTGCACGACCGCTTTCTGAAGCTGTCGCGTCACGAGGCGCTCTGGGCGACCGACGTGGCGGCGGCGTTGCCGCGACCCGAGCGCTGGTCGCTGGAGGCGCTCAGCGAGTCCACCGGACCCGACGGCGAACACCCGCTGCTGGTGTCGCTGCTGCGAGATTGCAGCGCGCAGGCCCTGGCCTTGTCCGATGCGCTGGGGCGGCGCCTGTTCTCGCATGTCGGCCCCGGCGATCACATGGTGTGGCAATGAGCGCCGGCCTCGCGCACGAGCAAGCACCGACCGCGCTGCGCTGGCTGCGCGTGCGGCACCAGACGGTCTACGACTACGACGCCCCGGTCGAACTGGCGCATCACATGGCCTACCTGAGTCCGCGCACCACCGAGTCGCAGTTGGTGCGCCACTGGTCGCTGGCGATCGATCCGTCGCCCGACGAATGGGTGGAACTGGCCCACCAGCCTGAGGGCCGCGGCGCACCGCCCAGCCAGATGAGCGAGGACGCCTGGGGCAATGCCCGCCTGGTGTTCAGCCACGCGAGGGTGCACGAGCGGCTGTCGGTGACCAGCGTGTTCGATGCCGGCCTGACCCCGGTGGCCCCGCCGGACCGCCAAGCCAGCCCCGATTGGGAAGCGGTGGCCGAATCCCTGCGCTATCACGCCGGTGCGGTCAGCTCGGAAGCGGTCGAGTTCACGCTGCCGTCCAGCTTCGCGCCGCGCGACCCGGCGCTGGCCGCGTTCGCGCGCGAGGCCTTCACGCCCGGCCGATCGCTGGCCGACGGTGCGTTGGCGCTGATGCACCAGGTGCACGAGCAGTTTTCCTACCAGCCGCTGGCGACCCAGGTCGACACCCGGGCCACCGAGGCGCTGGCCCAGCGGCGCGGCGTCTGCCAGGATTTCGCGCACGTGATGATCGGCGCCTGTCGCTCGCTGGGGCTGGCGGCGCGCTACGTCAGCGGTTATCTGCTGACCCACCCGCCGGCCGGCCAGCCGCGGCTGCTCGGCGCCGATGCGTCGCATGCCTGGGCCGCGATCTGGTGTCCCGAGCAGGGATGGCTGGCGCTGGACCCGACCAACGACGTGCCGGCCGGACTCGACCATGTCACGCTGGCCTGGGGCCGTGACTACGCCGACGTGGCGCCGCTGCGCGGCGTGATTCGCGGCGGGGGCCGCGCCCAGCCGAGGGTGGCGGTGACGGTGCAACCGCTGGCGGAGATCGACGATGAACCCGACCCGCGATCCATCGCGGCGGACTGAGCGCGGGGTGGCCGTCGTCGCGGCGATCGTGATGACCCTGGGGCTGGCAGCGGCCCGCGCCGCTGCGCCGCCGTCGCCTGTGTCCCCGGCCTCTTCGGCATCGTCGCCACCGGGTCCGGGGGTGGAGGCCGATGCGCCGGGCGCGTTCGATGCCGCCGTGCAGCCGCACCTGAGCGTGCCCGCGGACGCCCAGGCCCGCTATCTGGCCGCGCTGGACGCCGCGCTGGCGGCGGCCGGCCTGCAGGACCTGCCGCCGCAGCATCTGTTGCTGGTCGACCGCAGCCCGCAGGTGCAGGCGGTGTTCGCGCTGCTGCGCACGCCGCAGGGCGACTGGCAGTGGCTGGGGGCCGCGCCGATCTCGACCGGCCAGGTCGGCCGCTTCGACCATTTCCGCACGCCGCTGGGCGTGTTCGAGCACAGCCTGGCCAACCCCGATTTCCGCGCCGAAGGCACGTACAACGAGAACCACATCCGCGGCTATGGCCTGCGTGGCATGCGGGTGTTCGACTTCGGCTGGGTGCAGGCGGAGCGGGGTTGGGGTGCCGGCGGCGAGAGTCCGATGCGCCTGCAGATGCATGCCACCGATCCGGACGTGCTGGCACCGCGTCTCGGCCGACCGGATTCCAAGGGCTGCGTGCGCATTCCCGCCAGCTTGAACACCTGGCTGGACAAGTTCGGCATCCTCGATGCCGACTATTTGCAGGCCGCGGCGGCGGGCCAGTCGCTGTGGATGCTGCGTGCCGACCGCACGCCGGCACCCTGGCCGGGGCGCTACCTGGTGATCATCGACTCCGGCACGCCGGTGCGTCCGGACTGGGCCAGACCGCCGCCGCCCTGCTGACCTGCCGCCGCCTCACATGCCGGCGTAGTTCGGTCCGCCGCCCCCCTCGGGGGTGACCCAGACGATGTTCTGGGTCGGATCCTTGATGTCGCAGGTCTTGCAGTGCACGCAGTTCTGCGCGTTGATCTGCAGGCGTTCGCTCTGGTCGTCGTTCTTGACGAATTCGTAGACGCCGGCCGGGCAGTAGCGGCTTTCGGGGCCCGCGTAGGTGGCCAGGTTGATGCGCACCGGCACGCCGGGGTCCTTCAGCGTCAGATGGGCCGGCTGGTTTTCTTCGTGGTTGGTGTTGCTGATGAACACCGAGGAGAGGCGGTCGAAGGTCAGCACGCCGTCGGGCTTGGGGTAGCTGATCTGCGCGCATTCGCTGGCGGGCTTGAGCGCGAGGTGGTCCGGCGTGCTGCGATGCAGGGTCCATGGCGGCACCTTGACGCCCAGGCGCGGCAGCAGCCAGTGCTCGACGCCGGTCATCACGGAGCCGACGTAAAACCCCTTCTTGAACCACTGCTTGAAGTTCTTCGAGCGCTGCAACTCGGCGTGCAGCCAGCTTTGCTCGAAGGCCTGCGGATAGGCGCTCAGCTCGTCCTGCGCGCGGCCGGCGGCCAGCGCCTCGAACGCCGCTTCGGCGGCCAGCATGCCGGTCTTGATCGCGGCGTGGCTGCCCTTGATGCGGGCCGCGTTGAGCGTGCCGGCGTCGCAGCCCACCAGCGCACCCCCCGGGAACACCAGCTTGGGCAGCGAGAGGATGCCGCCGGCGGTGATGGCCCGTGCGCCATAGCCCAGGCGTTTGCCGCCTTCGATGTGCTTGCGGATGGCCGGGTGGGTCTTCCAGCGCTGCATCTCTTCGAACGGGCTGAGCCAGGGGTTCTTGTAGTCCAGCCCGGTGACGAAGCCCAGCGTGACCCGGTTGCCCTCGAGGTGATAGAGGAAGCCGCCACCGTAGGTGTCGGTGGCCATGGGCCAGCCGGCGGTGTGCACGACCAGGCCGGGCCGGGCCTGGTCGGCCGGCACTTCCCACAATTCCTTGATGCCGATCGCATAGCCTTGCGGGTCGCGCCCGGCGTCAAGCTGGTAGCGTGCGATCAATTGCTTTCCCAGGTGGCCTCGGGCGCCTTCGGCGAACACGGTGTACTTGCCGCACAGTTCCATGCCGAGCTGGAATCCATCGTGCGGTTGGCCGTCCTTGCCCACGCCCAGGTTGCCGGTGGCCACGCCGCGTACCCGGCCCTGGTCGTCGAACAGCAACTCGGCGGCGGCGAAGCCGGGGAAGATCTCCACGCCCAGCGCTTCGGCCTGCTCGGCCAGCCATTTGGTGACCGCGCCCAGGCTGACGACGTAATTGCCTTCGTTGTGGAAGCAGTCGGGCACCACCGGCGATTTGAACGCGCCGGTCTCCCCCAGCACCAGCAACTCATCGCCGGTGACGGGCTGGTTCAGCGGCGCGCCGCGTTCGCGCCAATCGGGGAACAGCTCGTTCATCGCGATCGGGTCCATCACCGCACCGGAGAGGATGTGAGCGCCCGGCTCGGAGCCCTTTTCAAGCACCACGACGCTCAACTCGCTGCCACGGGCAGCCGCCAGTTGCTTCAGGCGGATGGCGGTGGCCAGTCCGCCCGGCCCGCCACCGACGACGACGACGTCGTAGTCCATGGATTCACGCGGACCGAACTGGGCCAGCAATTCATCGGAGGTCATGGAAGGGATCCTTGTCTTGTCAGGGGAGGTCGCCGCCGCCGGCGACAGCCGGGTCGGGGCTGCTCGGGCATTCTATCGGGAGGTGCATGAAAATAGAACGATCGTGCTATTTTGTTCATCGGCCGTGACATGGCGCTCGAAGGCCCGGTGCCGGTGCCCTGCCACGCCCGCCCGTTCCGAGGTCCGCGACCAGACCGGCGCGGGCCGCATGCTATTGTCTGCGAAGGCACTTGCCGATTCGGCGTCCCAGGCGCCGGAGGCAAGCGGCTCAGTCACTTCGTCAGCCTCAAAGGCCATTTCCACATGAGCTATTCCATCGATTTGTCGGGCCGCGTGGCCCTCGTCACCGGCGCCTCCAGCGGTCTGGGTGCCCAATTCGCCCGCACGCTGGCCAAGGCGGGCGCAGCGGTCGTGCTGGCCGGCCGACGCATCGAGCGGCTGAAGACGCTGCGCGCCGAAATCGAAGGCGCGGGCGGCGATGCCCATGTGGTGACGCTGGACGTCACCGACCTCGACAGCATCAAGTCCGCCGTGGCCCATGCAGAAACCGAGACCGGCACCCTGGACATTCTGGTCAACAACTCCGGCGTCAGCACGACGCAGCGGCTGGTCGACGTGTCGGGCGAGGACTATGACTTCGTGATGGACACCAACACCCGCGGTGCCTTCTTCGTGGCGCAGGAAGTGGGCAAGCGCATGATCGCCCGCTCGCGCGGCGCCGCCCCCGGCACCTTCACCGGCGGGCGCATCGTCAACATCGCGTCGATGGCCGGCTTGCGGCCGCTGGGGCAGATCGGCGTCTATGCGATGAGCAAGGCGGCCGTGATCCACATGACCCGCGCGATGGCCCTGGAATGGGGGCGCTACGGCATCAACGTCAACGCGATCTGCCCGGGCTACATCGACACCGAGATCAACCATCACCATTGGCAGACCGATTCGGGCCAGAAGCTCGTGCAGATGCTGCCGCGCAAGCGAGTCGGCCAGCCCGCGGACCTGGACACGTCGCTGCTGATGCTGTGCGCCAACGAGAGCCATTTCATCAACGGCGCGGTGATCCAGGCCGACGACGGTTTCGGACTCTGATCCAGCATGGGTCTGCGAGCCTTGACGCCCGCCGAGGGCCGCGTATTGGGCGTGCTGGTGGAAAAGCAGCACACCGTGCCCGATACCTATCCGTTGTCGCTCAACGCCTTGCTGGCCGGCTGCAACCAGAAGACCGCGCGCCAGCCGGTGATGGAGCTCGCCGAGGGCGATGTGCTGACCGCCGCCGAGGGCCTCAAACAGCTCCACCTGCTGTTCGAGGTCAGCGGCAGCCGGGTGCTGCGCTACGAGCACAACCTGCCACGCGGCGTCGGCGTGCCCAGCCAGTCGGCGGCATTGCTCGCGACCCTGCTGTTGCGCGGTCCGCAGACGGCTGCCGAGTTGCGGCTCAACAGCGACCGGCTGCATCACTTCGCGGATGTCTCGTCGGTCGATGCCTTTCTCGACGAGCTGGCCGCCAGTGATCCGCCCAAGGTGGTGAAGCTGCCCCGTGCTCCGGGTGAGCGCGAGGCGCGCTGGGCCCAGTTGCTGTGCGGCGAGCCGCCGCAGTCGACCGGGCCCCGCGTCGTGGCTTCGCTGGCCGGCGAGACGCCCGGCGAACTGGCCTGGCTGAGCAGCGAGGTGATTCGCCTGGCGACGGAGCTGGGCGCGCTGCGCGCCGAGCTGGAGGGGGTCAAGCGCGAGCTGGGCATGAGCCCGCCGCAAGGAGGTAGCGATGCGGTTTGAGTTGCCGGCCGACAAGACGCTTTGCTACGAGATGCGCATTCCGATCCGTTGGGGCGACATGGACATGATGGGTCACGTCAACAACGCGGTGTATTTCCGCTATCTCGAAACGGTCCGGGTCGAGTGGCTGCATTCGATCGGCGCGGCGCCCAATCCGTTGGGCCAGGGCCCGGTGATCGTCAACGCCTTCTGCAACTTTCTTCAGCAGCTGGCCTATCCGGGCGAGGTGCTGGCTCGTCACTACGTGGCCAACCCGGGGCGCAGCAGCTTCGACACCTTCATCACGCTGGAGCGATGCGACCAGCCCGGCGTGATCTGCGCCGAAGGCGGTGCGACGACGGTCTGGATCGACATCCAGACCGGGCGCTCGGTGCCGATGCCGGAGTGGCTGCGCGCGCGCCTGGCTTGAGCCCGGCTGCCGTCGCGCGCTAGCGCAGCAGCGGGTTGGGTGAGACCTGCAGGACGTGCCGGGTCAGGGTTTCCAGCAGCGGGATCGGCAGGTTCGCGACCTGCCAGTACAGCATCACATCCAGCGGGCGCCCCGGCACCACTTCCACCAGGCGACCGGCCACCAGATGGTCGTGCACCAGCGGCAGCGGGTTCATGCCCCAGCCGATCCCGGCCACGGCGGCGCTGACGAAGGCCTGCGATGACGGCAGCCGGTGGGCCGGCAACATCACGTCCCGACGCAGCACCCGGCGCACCCAGGTCTCCTGCAGCCGGTCGTTCTGGTCGAACACCAGGCTTGGCGCGCGCGCCGCGGCGTCGGCGCTGAAACCGGTCGGGAACCACCTGGCGACAAAGGCCGGACTGGCCGTTGCGCAATAGCGCAGCGCGCCGAGGCGGCGGCTCTTGCAGCCTTGCACGGGCTGGGCCACCGAGGTCACGGCGGCCAGCACGTGGCCTCGCCGCAGCCAGCTGCTGGTGTGGTCCTGGTCGTCGATCAGCACGTCGATCAAGGCGTCGTCCTCCCGTGCGAACGAGGCCAGCGCGTCGACGAACCAGGTGCCCAGGCTGTCGGCATTGACGGCCACGCGGATCGTCGCCCGTGCGGTGCCGGCCAATTCCGGCCCCAGTGCCGGCAGGTCGCGGCGCAGGTGGTCCTCCAGCAGCGCGACGGTTTCTGCGTGGCGGCACAGGCGCGCGCCGGCCTCGGTGGCCAGGCAGGGTTGGCCGCGCACGACGAGCACCGTGCCCACCCGTTCCTCGATCAGGCGGATGCGCTGAGACACCGCCGATGGCGACACGTGAAGCACCCGCGCCGCCCGTTCGAAGCTGCCTTCCCGGACCACGGTCGCCACGGTCCGGAGCAAGTTGGCGTCCAAGCTCATCGATCGCATCGACATGAGTGAATGTGCATCGACATTAGCATGTTTCACTTTCAACCACCGACGCACCCCGCGACACTGGTGCCATGCTTGACCACGCCTTCCTCGTCAGTTTCACGTCCGGTCTCACGCTGTCCGCGTCCCTCATCGTGGCCATCGGGGCCCAGAATGCCTACGTGCTGCGGCAAGGCTTGCGGCGCGAACAGGTCGCCGTGGTGGTCCTCGTGTGCGGCGTGCTGGACATGGCGTTGATGAGCGCCGGCGTCGGCGGCCTGGGCGTGGTCGTCGACACCCATCCCCGCCTGGTCGATGCCGTGACCGTCGGCGGAGCGCTCGCGCTGGCCTGGTATGGACTGGCGGCATTTCGCCGGGCGCTGGGCGCGCACGCGCTGCGGGCCGAGCTGTCGGGTGCGCCGCAGACCGCCGGTCGGGTGGTCGCGCAGACCCTCGGCCTGAGTCTGCTCAATCCACATGTCTACCTGGACACGGTGGTGCTGGTCGGCACCGTCGGCGCCCGGCAGCCGGCGGGAACGCAGGGCGCGTTTCTCGCCGGCGCGTGCCTGGCGAGTGCGGTCTGGTTCGCGTCGCTGGGATTTGGCGCGCGGCTGTTGTCGCCGCTGTTCGCGCGGGCCACGGCGTGGCGGGCGCTTGATGTGCTGGTGGGCCTGACGATGTGCGGGATGGCGTTCAAACTGATTGCGGGCCGTTGAGCAGGCGCTTGGCCGCGGCGGCATCGTGTTGGCTTGACTCGGGTCAAGGCGCGAGCGCGTGATCCGCCTATGCTCGCCGAGCCGTGGCCAAGAAATTCCCGATCCATCCGGTCCAGCCGCACCGAATTTGCTGGGGCTGTGATGCTTATTGCGCGGCCGACGACATGCGCTGCGGCAACGGAAGCGACCGCACACCGCATCCGATCGAGCTCTTCGGCGAGGACTGGCAGCAATGGGGCCAGGACGCGACCGAGCCGGCGACCGCGGCGGTGGCGGCATCGATGCCAGTCTCGGCCGCTTCGCGCTAGTCGGCGTCGTCGATGGGAAACGCGATGGCCGGCACGGGGGTCGGCGATGGGCACCGTTCACGGCGGGGTGATGACGCGAAATTCGATGCGCCGGTTGCGCGCCCGGCCCGCCTCGGTGAGGTTGTCGGCGACCGGCTGGTCGGGCCCCTTGCCCGAGGTCGTGACGCTATCTGCAGCGACCCCCTTGCGGACCAGATAGGTCTTGACGGCCTCGGCGCGGGCCGCCGACAGGGCGATGTTTTGAGCGCGCACGCCTTGCGAGTCGGTGTGGCCGACCACCTCGAACTGGCGACCTGACAGCGTCAGCAGGACGGGGGCGAGCTGGTCGAGCACGGCGACGCCCTGGTTCGACAGCACCGCGCTGCCGGGCTCGAATTCGACGATTCGATGCGCCAGCGCGGCGTCCACCCTGTCCTGGCCGGTGGCGGTCACGCGCAGGCCATTGCGCACGGTGTAGGTGGGGTTGTTGAGCTGGGTCGCCAGATCGCGGACCAACTGCTGTCGGGCGACTTCGGTGGCCACCTCGCCGGTGATCTCGACCACGTTGCCATCGATGCTCAGCCGGCCGCCATGCACCTGTCGCAGGCCGGGTCGCAGCAGGCGCTGAACGTCTTGCGACCAGTTCGGCGGCGCCACCAGTCGATCCACGCCCATCTGGTCGATCACCGGGGCGTCCGGGTACAGCTCGCGCATCCGCGCCAGGATCGCCTGGTGGGTGGCTTCGTCGGGCACGGTGCCGGCCAGAACCACGGGCGCACCCTGGGCGCTTGCCTCGCCGGGAGCGCTGGCCATCGCTGCGGGAGGCGTCGCACTCCACGCGGGCGCCAGCGAGACACTGGCTCCGGCCAGCAGGCAGTGTCGGGCGGCACGACCGATGACGTGAAGGATCGGCATGATGTTCAGCTTCCGAGAAAGGCTTCGTTGAAGGTGTCGCGGGCCTGACGCAGGGACAAGCCGGCCTGCTTGAGGTAGCTGGACAGCTTCTTGACCGCGTAATCCTGTTCGACGAACGCTTCGACCCAGTCGGACTGGCACGCGTCGATGAAGGCGTCACCGCTGGCATCGCGGTCCATCAGTGCGCGCAGGGACGTCGGGGCGGCGCCGTCGAAGCCGATCGACAACGAGGGGGGCGGTGGGCTGGCGCGGGGGACGAACAGCGCGAGCTCGAAGTCGGCTCGAGTGAGAAAGCCGGCGATCAGGTCCAGCCACAGGCTGCTCGCCAGGGGCTGCAGCAAGGGGTCGGCGGGCAGGGGCAGCGTCAACCCCTTGTCCAGGCGGTGCGCGCCGCTGGCCGGTACGGGATGCAGTAGCAAGCCCAACCCCAGCAGCGTGCCCCGAAGCGAGATCTGGTGACCGGCATGTCTCAACTGGGTCTCCAGCGAGCCCACCGTCTGATGGTCCAGAAAGGACTCGAAGGCCGCGTCGTGCACCGCGCGGTCGACGGCGAGGTCGATCTGTCGTTGGGCCAGTTCATTGAGCAGCGGCCCGGCATCCCGTGTGGCGTGCGCGTGCTGCGCGATCTGCCGGAGTTCCTGCCACGACCTGGACAGCGCCATCGGACAATGGCGCAGGAAGCCGCCGGGTTCGAGGTTGTCGAGCACGCCTGCCGTGATGAAGGGAAAGCGACGGCCGGATTCGTCGTTGCTGGCGATCAGGTGACCCGCCATGCAGCGGGTGCCACGGGAGCCCAGGAAGGCGAAATCGATCGGCGTTGCGCGGTCGTACAGCAGCTTCCAGCGGGGATCGGTCGCCAGCGCCTCGATGCTGCCGCTGAGCCAGCGATCCAGCGTCTGGATCAGGCCAGGCGCGTGGGAGCAGCGCACGAAGTCGCCGCGCGATGGCAGCTTGCCGAAGTAGAGCAGCGGGGCCGGGGTGCTGGCGGTCATGGCGAGACTCCGGAGGCCGCGGCCGGGGTCGCCGCGGGCGAGGATCCGGCGAAGGCCGTTCCGACCACCAAGGCCGGCAGGCGCAGCCCCTGCAATCGGCCGGCACCGCTGGGCAAGGGGTTGGCTGCGGCCGCGGTGCTGGCGGCGCCGGGGGCCTCGCCCGGCAGGCGGATCAGCCGCAGGTGGACGACCACGTGATAGAGGCCGTGGCTCCAGGTGAGTTCATTGAGCCGGCCTTCCAGCTTGCGCACCTGGGCGAGCTGGATCAGCTTGTTCAAGCCGAACCGGCCTGGCTCATTGAGCAGTTCGATCGACTGACCGTCGTTCGTGAGGGCGGTGATCCGCGCACCCGGGTTGGCGGTGGCGCTGGGCCAGACCATGTTCACCCAGTCCGGAGCCGCGTTCCGGTAGCGCAAGGTCTGACCGTCGATCGTGATGCTGTATTCGGCGATGCCGGGCGATCCCTGAGGCAGCATCTGGAACACCGTCTGGTCCGGCGCGGACCCACCGCCCGTGGCCTCGGTCGCCGGGCCGCTGGTCGCGGCGGCCGCGCCATTCAGCGGCGCCACCCAGGCGCCGAAGCGGTCGGTGAATTCGGGTCGCAGGTGAAGACCGAGGTCGGCCCAGGTGCGGGCGCTCAGCACGTCGCCGCGACGCAGCACCAACGGCCCCAGGCTGTCGCCGGCGAACTTGGCGATCGCGCCGTCGGGGCCGAAGATCTTCGCAATCTCCTGCGGGCCGGCCTCGAGGCGCGAGCGGGTGTCGAACGGGTATTTGTCGGCCAGCGTGCGCTGGAACGGGTCGTTCACCTGCGCGGACCAGATCCGGTTGATCTCGGTCTCGGTCGGTGGCACCACCACGCCCATAGCCTGGATCAGCGGGCGCACCAGCAGGGGCCGCAAGGCTGCGCGGGCCGTGTCGGGCATGCCGACCAGCATCTGTTCGTCGACGTACTTCAAGGCGTCGGCCAGCTCCGACCCGCTGCCGCTCAGCGTGCCGGCCATCAAGCTGCGTGCGCCTGGTCCGGGGTCCCCCTGGTTCTTGATCTCGTTGAACCGGGTGCGCAGCTTGGACAAGGCCTGCAGATAGCCGTTGATCAACGGCGGGCTGTCCTCGCGCGACACCATCAGGCGCGACAGCGACGCGAATTCCTTGCCGATCGGCCCCATCGGGACTTTCGCCTCGCCGGCCTCCAGCTTGACGTCGATCTGCACGGGCGACGGACTCATGCGCAACAGGGATTGCCTGATCCAGTCGAGCACGCCGTGCTGCGCCTTGCCCAGGCGCTCGTTGAGCAGCGAAGGGTTGTCCCAGGAGGTTTCGTCGAAGAGCTTGGTCAGCAGCTTGCGGATCGGCGAGTCGGCCGGATCGCCGAAGCGGTTCATGCGTTCGACCGCCTGATCGAAACTGCCGAAATCGGTGACCGAAACGCCTTGCATGAAGCGGCGCCACGCCTGGACATAATCGGTCTTGTAGCGTTCGGTCAGCTGCTTGCGGATCTGCTCCGGGCTGCCTTCCAGGCTCAGATCGTCGCGAGCCGCGGTCTTGAGCACCCAGTCCGAACTCTGCAATTCCTTGCTGGCGGCGTCCTTGAACGCCTGCAGGACGTAGCCATCCCAGGCTTCTCTGGTGAAGGTGCCTGGCACGGTGTCGCTGCCGGCCACGAGGTTCTTGTCGCGATCGTCGATCAGGCCGGCCACGGTGACCGGAGCGAACCGTGTGGCGGCGCGGGCCTTGACGTCGGCGTAGACGCGCTCGATCCCCTTCATGCCGCGAACGACTTCGCGCAGGTTGTCGCGGGTCTGGTCGACCAGCGCCAGCTTGTTCTGCAGTTGCGGGAAGTCGGGATCCTGAAGATGGCGGGTGGTGAACGAGATCAGGCGTTCGGCGCTGCGTATCATCTGCTCGCGGGGCATCGCGCCGCGATGGGCGTCCAGCCAGCCGCGCCAGAAGCGGGTGATCTGGTCTGCCAGGTGGCCGGCTTCGAGATGCTCCCGGTCGCCCAGCATCAGATAGGTCTTGAGCGCGTTGTAGGCGTCGCTCGCGTCGTCGGGCGAGGCGTTGACGAAGCGCTTGACGTCCCCTGGCGCGGCCGACGGATCGGCGCTGGATCGGGCGGCAGAGGCCGGTGCTTCTCCCATCGGCTTGATCCGGTCCGGCGCGGCGTTGACCTCGCCCAGATAGGTTTCGATCGCCTGCGACACCGGCTCCAGCATCAGCTGTCGAATGCCGCTGAAGTACTCGGCGCGCAGACGCGCATCGATCGCATCGCCCTGGTACAGACCCAGGCCGATGTTCAGGGGACGGGCCTCCCGATAGCGTTCCAGCTGCTCGATCCGGTCCTGCAGCAGCTCCAGCGCCTGCAGGCGCGACGACAGGTCGGGTTGGTCCTGCTGCATCTTGACGATCTGGTCGAGATCGGCCTGCACATGCGCCGTCAACTGGCGATTGCCGAGGTAGGACGCGCTCCAGGCGGCCAGCATCGTGGCCAGCAGCAGCACGCCGCCAGCCAGCGCCCCGAGGCGCCACCGCTGCTTGGCGCGGCTCGCGTACTGCCGTACCAAGCCGCTGTCGCCGAAGATGACTTTGGCGAACAAGTCCTTCAGGAAGAAGCCGTTGTCGGCCATCAGCATCGCGGTCGGGTGTTCGGTCCGGGGCTCGAGGGCGAACTGCCGTGCCAACCGGTCGCTGGCGCGGCTGGTGGAGCCGCCTTCCTGCAGGGCACTGGTGAAGTAGAAGCCGCGGAAGATCGGCTGGAACTGATAGGGGTTCTCCTCGAACAGCGTGGCCACGAAGGCGCGCAGCGAGGGCTTGAGCGCGGAGAACTCCATCGGAAAGGTCAGCACGCCCGGCGGCAGGGACTGACCCCGGCCCAGCGACATGCGGGCCAGCGACAGTTCCTTCAGGCCTTCGTGCAACTCGTCGAAGTGCTTGTCGAAAGCTGTGACCGCGTCATCGCGCGTGGCCTTCTCGTAGGGCAGCGTGGCGCCCCAGACGCGTTCGCGCTCGTCGCGGTCCTGGTCTTCGAAGAATTCCGCAAAGCCGGCGATCAAGTCGGTCTTGGTGAACACCAGGTAGACCGGCGCGAAGACCTCGAGGTTCTCGGTCAGTTCCTGCACGCGCTGGCGAAGGTTCTTGGCCAACTGGATCGCCTGTTCTGGCTTGCTGGCGGACAGCTCGGCCAGGCTGGCGGCGATCACGATCCCGTTGATCGGGGCTTTGGGCCGGTGCTTCTTCAGCAGCGAAAGGAACCCCAACCATTCACTGCGATCCTCCTCGTGCACCGAGTAGCGTCCGGCGGTGTCGAGCAGGATGCCTTGGTTGGTGAAGAACCAGTCGCAGTCGCGTGTGCCACCGATGCCCTGGATGATGCTGCCGCTGGCGTCGGCGAACGGGAAGGTGAGCCCCGACTTGACGACGGCCGTGCTCTTGCCCGCTGCCGGGTTGCCGATCACCATGTACCAGGGCAGCTCGTACAGCGCGGCACGGCCGCGAGCTTGTCCGAGCTTGGAACTCTTGATGGTCCTGACCGCGTCGGCCATGCGTTCGCGCAGCGCCGCGAGCTCTTCCCGCTTCGGTGCCGTGCCGGCGGCGGCCGTTCGATCGGCCTGCTCGTCGATGGCTTGTTCAAGTGCCCGGGCGGACCGGATGGCGCGATGGCGGCGGAGCAGCCAGAACGCACCCCACAACGCCAGGGCCGCCAGCAGGGCCAGGCCGGCCCAGAGGGCGGCGACCTGCAGCGCGTCGGCGCCGAGAAAGAGAAAGGTGGCCAGGGCCGCCAGACCGAGCACGCCCAGCACGCGGGTGTCGAACAACAGGGTCCAGAAGCGGGTCATGAAGTGGTTCCGATGAGAGGGACCGTGGCGGCAGCGAACAAGGAGGGGCAGGCGGCGGGAGATCACGCCGCCGACGGCGAGGGCCGGGCCACGACCGCCAGACGTGTGCGTGGCGCACCAACGCACAGCCCGAGGCAGGGGCCATCGCGCAGCAGGGCCAGGCGGGCGGCGAGGACCGGCACCAGCACGGCGCCTGCGACACCGATCTGACCCAGCAAGGCGCCGGCAAGATGGGTGTCTTGCGCGGCGTCCAGCTGCGGCAATCGGTCCAGCATCGACCCCAGCAATTCGGTCGCCCGAGCCGTGTGCTGGTCGGCATCGCTGCACAGGCACAGCACGGCGTCTGGCTGCACCGAACTCGCGTCCAGCGCCTGCTGCAACGTGGCGACCAGCGCGCTGTGGTCGACTCGGCCGGGCGCATCGACGGGGTGGTCGCGTTGCCGTACGGCCGCGCCGAGCAGCTGTGCCAGGACGGTCTGGCCGTCGGTCCGCCAGGCGGGACCCGCCAGCACCATGACCGCCGCGGCTTCGCCCGGTATCGGCGCACGGGGCGATGCGGCCGTGTAGAGGCTGGCTTGATCGCGCAGGACCGCGATTCGGCTCTCGCTCAGGTCGCTATGGCAAGCAGTCACCAGGAGCAGGTCGGCGCACCGGTCCCGCTCCATGGCCTGAAACAGGTGATCGATTCGGGGCCACAGCGCTTCTTCGCCGTTTTCTACATCGGCCATCCAGATGACGCTGGACGGCCCCCACGGCGGTGGACCTTGCTGAATCCAGTGTTGAAGCATGGCGCGGGCGGCCGTGCGCTCCAGCGCTCCCCAATGCGCAGGCCAGCAAGGCAGGATGCGTAGCATCGACGTCCCCGATCCGGGCTCGGCGGAGTGCGCGGCGGACGCCCTCGCTTGCCCGGCGGGCGCATCCAGACGGCCGGCCCAGGGTGCCAGGTCCTGCAGCGCGCGTTGAAGCGGGCTGGCCAGCGCCGCGACGGCGCGATGCACCGATTCGTCGACATGCGTCTGGGCCGGCCCAGCCAAGGCGGCCGCGGCGGTCCGAAGCGCCTGTTGCCACAGATCCTCGGTGTCGCCCAGGTCGATCGCGGCAATCCGCGCGCACATCACCGGCAAGCCGAGGTCGTCGCGCAGCAGCGGGTCCGGCATGGGGCGCGGCTCGCCGGCGGCGGTGGCCTCCAGCAAGGCGTCCACGCTGTCGCCGACGCTGCAGCACAGCTGCGCGCTCAGCACCTGCAGCGGCGGGCGGACCGAGGCGTCCGCGCCGCCGCCGCGACCGGCGGGATGCTGCGGCGCGGCGCCCGACGGTGCCGCGGCAGCGGCCGTCCGGGTGGCTGCTCGACGCGATGCCGAACGCCACGCCCAGCGCATCAGCAACAGCAACGCGAAGACGGTCAGCGGCAAGCCACCCAGGTAGGCCGCGATGTCGGTGGTCGACATCACGCGATGGCTGCTTTGCCAATGCCACAGCACCGCCAGCCAGACCAGGCTGCAGGTGGCCACGAACAGGGCGGCAGCCCGGAAGATGGCGCTCATGAGGGACCTGGCCGAGGCGTGCGACGCCAACGCTCAGTCCGTCGTGCTGGCTTGGGAGGACAGCAGCGTCGCGCCGCAGGCCGTCCTGTCGCCATGGCGCGCCGCAGGCAGGCCGGCGATCAGGCAGGTTGGATCGCCGGTGGCGATCACCGTGGTGCCGCCGTGACCGCGTCGCGGGCAGGTGACGGCGTCACCCACGCGGGCGATGGGCCTGCCGCCGACGGTCGACGTGGGATCCCCTGCAATGACCTGTCCGCCGTGGTCGGTCTTGTCGCCGACGACGATGAATGGCTGTGCCATGCGCTCACTCCCTGGTGTTGTCTCTGTGCGGTCTTCGCTGTCGTTGTTCTGCGCCGCCGCGACGGCGCGGGACCGGTCCGCTGATCTTCAACGCCGCCCCAGCACATGGGGGCGCTGCAATTCGATGTGGCCCAGATCCTTGAGCCTGCGCCACTGGCCACCCCAGTTCAGGCCCACCGAGGCCGCGACCTGGCCGTAAACTTCGTAGGCTCGCGCCGCCCAAGGGTCGCGTTCCGAGATCACGATGTGGCCGTTGCGCAGGAACGCACAGTCGGCGGCCAAGCCATATTGGTGATAGCTCTGGTCGACTGCGGCCAGCGTGACCGACGCGCCCATGGCGGCCAGCTGGGCCTGGCGCTGCGGGCTTCGATAACCCTCGATCAACACCATGTCGTAGCCGTGTTGCTGGTGCATCAGCTGGAACACGGCCAACACCCGTTGGCGAAACTCCGCATCCAGCAATTCCCACTGCCGGCTGGCACCTCCGGCCATCGGGTGGGCCTGCTCCACTTCTGTGGTCATGAACCAGTCCGGTGGCAACGCAGGAGGAGGAACCAACTGCTCGCCGCTCAGCAGCCCGGCGATGCGGGGGTCCACGTCATGGCTGGCCGTGTCGTCGTAGCCATCGAAGGCATGCCTCTGACGCCATACCAGGGCGCTGCCTGGTGCGAGCGCCAGCAGCAGCACGGCGGCACCGACATGCCAGCGATAGGCCGCGGCCCACACCGTCGCCTGCCGCGCGCCATCGACCACCGGTGCGACAGCGGCGTTGGCGCAGCGACAACCGCGGGCGGCCACCAGAAGCAGCCAGGCCCGGCTTTGGTGTCGCAGGTCCCCCAGGCGGACGCGAACCTGAGCCCGTGCGGCAGGCAACGCGATCAGGGCCAGCGCGGCACAAACCAGCAGGAAGTAGGCGAGGACGGCGAGAAGCAACACGGAAGGGAAGACGGCGCGCAAATGGCAGGCCGCAGTGTGCCGAGCCCACCAGGGGCTGAGTAGCCCCCTTACGGGGGAACGGGTCGGCGGACTGGCCCGACCTAGAATGTCCGCGTCAAAGAAAATACGACAGGGAGTCGCTCTTGACCGCTTCCGCACCTCACGGTGGCGGCGCCACGGGCAGCGCCGCGTCCGCGCAGCGGCCTTCGCTGCTCTCCTCGCCGGTCCGCGAGCATGCGAGTGGCGCCGCCCATCCGTCGATCATGTCTGCGATCGAAGGTCGCGCAAGGGAGCGCCCAAGAGCCGCATCGTCGCCGGGCTGGACCGGTGTGGCCTGGACCCTGGGGGTTGCCGCGGCGATGACGGGGGCGGTGGCGTTCTGGTGGCCCGGCGGCGGTTCTTCGGTGTCCAAGGCCTCCGCCCCACCGCCGCCTCTCCACAGGCCGGGTTCGCCAACGGCCGCCGCCACGGCGGCGGCACCGCCGGCCGCGGCGACGCCGGCACCGATCGAGACCATCGAGCCGCCGGCCGAAGCGGTTGGCATCGCGGCCGAGCCGGTCGGCAAGATCCCCGCGGCGAGCGGGGCCGGCAGACCCGAGCGATCGTTTGCCGCGGCTGAGGCTGCCGCTGGCCACCCTGCTGCGGGGACCGCGCCGGCATCCGCCGTGGCGAAGATCCATCGCGGCGCAGCACCGGCCGCTCGCCGACACGGAGGCACGGCGGTGCGGGCCGGTGGTGCTCCATCGGACGATGCCGACGTGGACGTCATCGCTGCCCTGTTGCGACACTCGGACGGCCCTGCGGGCGCGCTGCGAGCCCACCCGGCGCGCGCCGGTTCGGACGCCGACATGCCGTCGATCGCCAGCCTGGTCCGACGGTGTCGGCGACTTGGTGGTCCGCAGGCCCTGCGGTGCCGACGTCGCCTCTGCGCCGGCTCCTGGGGCCAGGCCGAAGCCTGTCCCATCACCCAGGCGCCCGATGCCGGCACGGGCGCCGCGCGCCAGCGGTAAGGGCGAACCGGCAAGACCAGGCTCGGATGCCGCGCCCTCGGCGAGGTGCGGGCTGGGGCGGGCACATGGTGTCACCGGGCTGTGTCAAGGTCGATCGTTCGGCGCTGGCTTGATCGCGGCCGCCGTCTCGGCGGCGCGGATGCAGCGGATTTGCCGGTGCCGGGCCCGGCTTTTCCGGCGCTCGGATCGGCGCGTCCGGGAGGACGATCGACAGATCGGCGCCGGCCTGCGCGGGGCGGCGCTGCGCAGAGCAAGGGCACATCATGAAGGCATTCGAATGGGGGCCGCAGTTCGAATCGGGCATCGCGTCCGTCGACGAGCAGCACCGGCGCCTGGTGGGCATCATCAACCGCCTGGGCGAGGCCTTGATCGACGGCAGCGCCACCCAGGCCGGCATCCTGGCACTGTTCGACGACCTGGCGGCCTACGCCCAATTCCACTTCGCGGACGAAGAGCGGGTGATGGCGGCCGCCGGCGTGAGCCCCCGCCACGTGGCCGAGCATTGCCTGCACCACCGCCAGTTCGTCGAGCAGCTCGGCGGTCTGTGGAAGAGCCGTGCGTCGGTGCCGAACGCGCCCGAGGTGCTGCACGGATTTCTGTCGTCGTGGCTGACCTTCCACATCCTGGACGAGGATCTGGCGATGGCCCGGCAGGTGGCCGCCATCGCTGCCGGGGCGACGGCCGACCAAGCCCTGGCGGCGGAACAGTCGCCGCAGGACACCGGCAGCGCGGTGCTGCTGACCGCGATGGGCCAGCTCTACCAGGTGCTGTCGCAGCAGAACAAGGCGCTGCGGCAGACCAATGACCGCCTGGAGGCGGAGGTCACCGAGCGCACCCGCAACCTGCTGCAATCGGAGAAGATGGCCGCGATCGGCCAGCTGGCTGCCGGCGTGGCGCACGAGATCAACAACCCGATTGGCTTCGTCAAGTCCAACCTGGGCACGCTGGGCGCCTACAGCCACCAGCTGCTGCGCCTGGTCGACGGCTGCGAGGTAATGCTGGCCGCCGCGCCCGAGACCCGGGCGCGCTTCGAGGCGCTGGCCCAGGCAGAGGACCTGGCCTACATCCGCGGCGACCTGGCGACGCTGCTGGACGAGTCCCAGGAGGGCTTGCTGCGGGTCGGCAACATCGTCCAGGCGCTGAAGGACTTCGCCCATGCCGATTCGGTGGAGATGGTGGACGCCGACCTGATCAAGGGGCTGGACAGCACCCTCAAGGTGGCCGCCAACGAGCTGAAGTACAAGGCCGACGTGCGGCGCGAGCTGGCCCCCTTGCCGCCGGTGCGCTGCATTCCAGGTCAGATCAACCAGGTTTTCATGAACCTGCTGGTCAATGCCGCGCAGGCCATGGACGAGCACGGCGTGATCACGCTGCGCAGCGGCCACGACGACGCCGGCGTCTGGGTCGAGATCGCCGACACCGGCCGCGGCATCGCCCCCGAGAACCTCGACCGGCTGTTCGAGCCCTTCTTCACCACCAAGCCGGTGGGCAAGGGCACCGGCCTGGGCCTGTCGATCTCGTGGGACATCGTGCACAAGAAACACGGCGGCCGCATCGAGGTGAGCAGCGAGCTGGGCCGCGGTTCGCGCTTCAAGGTCTGGCTGCCGCGCATGCCTGTGGCGTTCTGACGGCCGCCGCTAGCGCAGCGGCGGCATGATCACCGCGCCGTCGGGCCCCCATTCGACCCGGGTCAGCCCGGGTTCGATCTGCTCCAGTCGGCGGCGCTCAAGCTCCTGCGGGCTGATCTGGCCCTGGCTGGCCGCCCAGGCCACCGCGCGGTCCCGCTGTTGCGCGCTCTGGCGTGCATGGTCGATCGAAACCTGGATGTGCTCGGCCAGCTCGGCGTCCTGCCAGGGTTTGGTCAGATAACGGAAGATGCCGATCTCGTTGACCGCGCGCTGCGCCGTGCCGAAGTCGGCGCTGCCGGTCAGCATCAGCTTCACGCTGTGCGGCTGGATCTCGGCGAACCGGGCCAGGAAGGTGAGGCCGTCCATGCCGGGCATGCGCAGGTCGGACACCACGATGTCGAACGGGCGTTCCATCGCGCGCTGCAGGCCGGCTGCGGCATCGCTGCACAACTCCATGCGGATGTCGCTGCCGAAGCGGGCCCGCAGGCTGCGCTTCAAGGCCGCCAGAACGGACAGTTCATCGTCCACCAGAAGCAGGGTTGTCATCGGATCCTCGTCGGGTAGGGCGGCCTTGACCGGTCTCAGGGGGCGTGCATTTCCGCGCACAGATCATGTACGGCTTGCTTGGTCTCGGCCATGAGCTGCCTCAGGGTGTCGTCGTCCAGGCCCAGGTCTGGGCATGCCACGACCTGACCTAGCGCGGCGGCGGGAAGACTGCCGTCGAGCTGCATGGCATGGGCCAGCCGGTCGGCGCAGCAGACCAGCCCGGAGACGCTGATGCGCTCGCCGCCAGCCGCTTCGCGCGGCCGGTGGTGCCACTCGATGGCCCGGCAGATGGCGTCCGGAAAGTGCCAGTGCCGGGCCACCTGCGCGCCGAGCTGCGGGTGTGAGAAGCCCAGCTCCCGCCGCTCGGCCTCGTCGGCGTCCAGGCCATCATGGCGGGCCCGCGCGATCGCTCGCTCGGCGGCCTCGGGGCTGAACGCGGCCAGCACCAGTTGCCCGACGTCGTGCAGCAAGCCGGCCAGGAACGCCTCGTCGGCATCGCGGTCGAGGCGCAGCGCCAGGGCCCGGGCGGCCATGGCGGTGGCCATGGTGTGGCGCCAGTAGCCGTCCATGTCGAACGCCGGGCAGGCCTCGACCCGCAGGTGCTTGCGCAGCGCCACCGCGGTCAGTGCCCCCGAGACGGTCCGCACGCCGAGGATGCGCAAGGCGTCGCCGATGCTGCCGACCCGGCCCGGCACGCCGTAGAAGGCCGAATTGGCCAGGCGCAGCAGGCGGGCCGCCAAGGCCTGGTCGTGCTCGATGAGCGCCACGCATTGCCGTTCGGAGTAGTCCGGCGTCTGCAGCAGGCGCATCAGATCGACCAGGACCTGCGGCAGCGGCGGCAAGTCGGTGACCTGGCGGGCCAGGGCGAGCAGCGGATCGGGGGCGCTGAGGAGCGTCATGGACGGGTCTCCGCGTTGCACGGCAGCAGCGTCAGCAGTTCGCCTCGGCTGACGGAGGCGTCCGGCATCGCCTGGCGCCAGGCCCAGGCGCCGTGCGGGCCCAGCGGCACCCAGTGCGCCGGGCCGGGCCCCGCGCCGCCCTGGCACGGCAGGCTTTGCCACAGCGCCGCGAGGTCTGGGGCCGGGGCGCCGCCCAGGCTGGCGAGCGCGGCGGGCATCAGGTCGCCGGCGCGGTGGTTCATGAAGACCAGCGTGCCCTCGGGGTCGATGCCGAACAGCGCCGCAGGCAGCAGGTCCACCATGTCGCGCAGGCTGCCGGCGCTGGCCTGCACCAGGCTGGCCTGCTGCTGTTGCCGTGCGAGATGGTGTTCGAGCCGGTGGTTCACATCGGCCAGATCGGCGTTGGCGCGCTCCAGCGCGGCCGTCAGGCGACGGTTTTCGTCCGCCATCTCCTTGTGCCGGAAGGCCTTGGCGACATGGTCGCGCAGGCGGTCGTCGTCCCAGGGTTTGGTCAGGAACTTGAACACCGCGCCTTCGTTCACCGCGTCGATGATCGATTGCAGATCGGTGTAGCCCGACAAGGTCATGCGGATGCTGCCTGGCCGCATCCGCTTGGCCTGACGCAGGAAGTCGACCCCGTCCATGCCCGGCATGCGCTGGTCGGAGACGATGACGTCCACGTCGTGGTCGGCCAGCAGCGCCAGCGCGTCGGCGCCGCTGGGCGCGGTCAGGATGCGGTAGCCGTCGCGCCGGAACAGGCGGCGCAGCGCGGACAGCACGCTGTCCTCGTCGTCCACCAGCAGCAGCGTGCGACTCGGCGCGTCGGTCATGCTGCGCTCCGGTGGGTCGGCGCGGGCGACGCTGCCGGGCGGGGCAGGGAGTCGCGACGGATCGGCAGGCGCAGCGCCTGTCCGGCGCGCTGCGCGAAGTTCTTCACCTGGCGGATCGTGACGTCGTCGAAACACAGGCCGCAGCGCAGCAGCACCAGGCCTTTGGGCGTCGCCAGGTCCTGGGCCAGGACCATGCCGTTCCGGAGTTCGTCGGGGCCCAGCATCAGCTCGGCTGCGGCCTCCTCCGCCATCTCCGCCAGCACCTCCAGCAAGGCCGCGACGACCGGCGCGTCGTAGTGTGTTCCGACGCCGCCGCGCAGCATCTTCTGCGCCGAGTCCGGCGTCTGGTGCTCCAGGCCGAAGGTGCCGTGAAGCAGGTCGTCGTAGTCGCTGGCGGCGCTGACGATGCGCGCCCCGATCACGATCTCGTCGCCGGCCAGGCCGCTCGGGAACCCCTGGCCATCCAGCCGCTCGTGGTGCTGGCGAATGATCTGCGCGATGCCGCGCATCTGCGGCAGCGGTTGCAGCGCGGCCTCGCCATCGATGGGGTGATGCCGGTAGCGCGACAGCGAATCGGGTCCGTAGGTCGACACCGCCTGTCCCAGCATGCGGTCCGGGAAGCCGATCTTGCCGATGTCGTGCAACAAGGCCGCGAAGTAGATGTCGCGCACCGAGCGCGGGTCGAGCTGGAGCCGCTCGGCGACGCGCTGGGCCAGCAGCGCGACGCGGCGCGAGTGACCGGCCATGCCGTTCTGGCGCATTTCGATCAGGCTGGAGAACACCAGCACGGCAGTCTCGAAGTTGCCGCGCAGCTCCTCGTAGGTCTTGTTGAGCATCGCGTTGACCTGCTCCAGCTCGGCCGTGCGCGACGCCACGCGTCGCTCCAGGTGCAGGTTCAGCTCGCGCAATTCGGCGTTCTGGGCCTGGGTCAGTGCCTGCAGCCGGGTGTTTTCTTGCAGCAGGTCGCGTTGCGCCAGCGCGTCGCGCACCGTCAGCAGCAGCGCCTGGTCGTCCCAGGGTTTGGCGATGTAGCGGTGGATCTCGCCGCGGTTGATGGCCGCGATGGTGGCGCTGATGTCCGAGAAGCCGGTCAGCAGAATGCGCACCACGCCGGGGTCGTGCGCCCGGACGGCCTCCAGGAAGCGCGCGCCGTCCATCTCCGGCATCCGCATGTCGGAAATCACCAGATCCACCGCCTGGGTCTGCAGCAAGCCCAGGGCGTCGGACGCGCGCGTGGATTGCAGGATCCGGTAGCCCGTCGGCCTGAACAGGCGCCGCAGCGCGCTCAGCACCGAAGGCTCGTCGTCCACCAGGAGCAAGGTCGGGCCTGCGGCGGCGGGCGTTGCAGATCCAGGCATTTCGGGGGGCGACATGGCAGGGGCGGCCGGCCGCGTCGATGCGGCCGGGCCTGACCTGATTTCGGCACCATGGCGGCAGAGTTGAGTCCGCGAGGCGCCGCCGCGCCCACTCTTGTCGGACCGATGGGAGTGCGTGGCCTGCCCGGAGGGACTCGAACCCCCGACCTGCTGCTTAGAAGGCAGCTGCTCTATCCAGTTGAGCTACGGGCAGTCGCGGCGCGGATTCTAGGCGGCTATTGCTGGCGGGCCTGGCGCTTGCCGAACAGGATCTCGCGCTCGGCGTCGCCGGTGATCGGCTTGCGCCGGTCGGCCAGGACCTCGACGCCGCGCATCACGGCGGGGCGCGCGGCGATCTCGTCGAACCAGCCTTTGAGGTGCGGGTAGTCGTTCCAGTCGATGCCCTGGTTCTTCCAACTCCTCAGCCACGGAAACACTGCGATGTCCGCGATGCTGTAATCGGGCCCGCCCAGATAGGTGGACTTGGCCAGCCGGGTGTCCATTACCTTGTACAGGCGCCTGGCCTCGTTGGTGTAGCGCTCGATGGCGTAGGGAATCTTCTCGGGCGCGTAGATGCGGAAGTGATGGGCCTGGCCCAGCATCGGGCCGACGCCGCCCATCTGGAACATCAGCCATTCCAGCACCTCGTACTTGGCGCGCGTGCTCTGCGGCAGGAAGCGGCCGGTCTTGCCGGCCAGATAGAGCAGGATGGCACCCGACTCGAACAGCGAGATCGGTTGGCCGTCCGGCCCGTCCGGATCGATCAGCGCCGGGATCTTGTTGTTCGGGCTGATCTTCAGGAACTCGGGCTTGAACTGGTCGCCAGCGCCGATGTCGATGGCATGCACGCGGTAGGGCAGGCCGCATTCCTCCAGCATGATGTGAACCTTGTGGCCGTTCGGCGTGGCCCACGAATACACTTCCAGCATGATCTTGTCTCCAAGGGCTTGAGGCGAGGCCCGACTCTAAACCAACCATGTTCGAGTTGTTGCAGCGCTGGCTGGGCCGCCATGGAGCACCGTACAGCGGGCCGGCGGTGGAGGCCTGGGCCCGTGAGGGCGGCTGGGTGTTCAAGCCCACGCGCGAGCACGACGGCTTCGTGATCGAGGGGCCTCCAGGCGGCTGGCGGCTGGAGTGGGGCCCTGCCCAGCGGCGCTACATCGGATCGCACGAACTGCGTCTGCGCGCCGAGACCGGCATCGACCCGATGAGCTATGCGGTGGTCATGCCGCGGCCGCTGATGGACGCGCTGGAGCGCGAGCTGTTCGGCGAATTCACCCGCGGCGTCGAGACCCGCCTCGACGACGCCACACCGGAAGAAGTGCGGTGGCTGGCGATGGCCGCCCGCCTGAACGGTCAGGAGATGGGCGCCCTGAGGGAGCACCTGGCCGCCACCGGCAACGTACCGCAGTGGCTGCAGCAGTGGCTCGCCGGACCGACCGGGGCGGCCCTGCAGGCGATGCGGTCGGCCGAACTGGCCGATGCGTTGAGCTGTTTCTCGCTGGTGGTGCGGCACGGCCAGCTGGTACTGCGTCTGGCGGTGGCCAGGCCCGAGGTGCCGGTGCTGGCCGCCGCCGTTCGCCTGTTCGACACGGCGTTGGCCCAGGCGCGCCTCTCGGCGCAGGTGCCCGGGCCCTGAACTTGTCGCGTCAGGCGGCGTGCTTGCCGAGTTCGAGCTTGGCGATCGCGTTGCGGTGGACCTCGTCGGGGCCGTCGGCGAAGCGCAGCGTGCGGGCCAGGGTGTAGAAGTACGCGAGCGGGAAGTCCTGGCTCATGCCGGCACCGCCGTGAACCTGGATCGCCCAGTCGATGACCTGGCACGCCATCTGGGGTGCCACCACCTTGATCATCGCGATCTCGGCCTTGGCGGCCTTGTTGCCCGCCACGTCCATCATCCACGCGGCCTTCAGCGTCAGCAGCCGGGCCTGGTCGATCATGCAGCGGGCTTCCGCGATCCGCTCCTGGGTCACACCTTGCTGGGCGATCGGGCGGCCGAAGGCCACGCGCCGGGTGGCGCGCTGGCACATCAGTTCGAGCGAGCGTTCGGCCAGGCCGATCAGGCGCATGCAGTGGTGGATGCGGCCCGGGCCCAGCCGACCCTGGGCGATCTCGAAGCCGCGCCCTTCACCCAGCAGGATGTTGCTCGCCGGCACCCGGACGTTGACGAAATCGATCTCCATGTGGCCGTGCGGCGCGTCGTCGTAGCCCATCACCGACAGCGGCCGGATCACGGTCACTCCGGGCGCGTCGATCGGCACGAGGATCATCGACTGCTGCGAGTGGCGCGGCGCGTCCGGATCGGTCTTGCCCATGAAGATCAGCACCTTGCAGCGCGGATCGCCGGCGCCGCTGGTCCACCACTTGCGGCCGTTGATCACGTAGTCGTCGCCCTGGCGCTCGATGCGGGCTTCGATGTTGGTGGCGTCGGCCGAGGCCACCGCCGGTTCGGTCATGGCGAAGCCCGATCGGATCTGGCCGGCCAGCAGCGGCTCCAGCCATTGCTTCTTGTGCTCGGCGCTGCCGTAGCGCACCAGCACTTCCATGTTGCCGGTGTCGGGTGCCGAGCAATTGAAGACTTCGCTGGCCCAGGGCACCCGGCCCATGATCTCGGCCAGCGGCGCGTATTCCTGGTTCAGCAGCCCGGCACCGAGCTCGCTCTCGGGCAGGAACAGGTTCCACAGGCCGGCAGCCCGGGCCTTGGGCTTGAGCTCCTCGATCACCGGCAGCGGCGTCCAGCGCCTGCCGGCCTGGGTGTTGGCCTCCAGTTCGGCGAGGAAGCGCGCTTCCGCCGGATAGACGTGCTCGGCCATGAACGCCTTGACGGCGGCCTGGAGTTCCTGCGTGCGGGGTGAGTAGCCGAAGTCCATGGTGTCTCCTGGTGGGCTGGGGGTGTTCAAGACGAGGCTTGTTGCGCGAAGCGCCAGGCCAGATCGGACAGCGCGGGGGCGGCTGCTCCGGTGGCTTTGGCCTGCGCGCTGGCGGCGGTGCCGTTTTCAACCCGCTTGGCGATGCCTTGCGCGATGGCGGCGATGCGGAACAGGTTGTAGGCGAGGTAGAAATTCCAGTCCTGCGCCAACTGGGCGGCATCGGTGCGGCCCGTGCGTTCGCAGTAGCGCTGCACGTAGTCCTGCTCGGCAGGGATGCCCAGTGCCGCATGGTCCAGCCCGGCGATGCCGCGGAATGTGCCCGGCGGGATGTGCCAGGACATGCAGTGGTAGCTGAAGTCCGCCAGCGGGTGGCCGATCGTGGACAACTCCCAGTCGAGCACGGCCATGACTTTCGGCTGGTCGGGATGGAACATCAGGTTGTCCATCCGGTAGTCGCCGTGCACGATCGCGACCTCGGATTCATTGCGCGCACCGGGGGGGATGTTCGCGGGAAGCCACGCCAGCAGCCGGTCCATCGCCGGGTTCGCACCGGTCACCGAGGCCAGGTACTGTTTGCTCCAGCGACCGATCTGGCGCTCGAAGTAGTTGCCCGGCTTGCCGTAGTCTCCCAGGCCGACGGCCACCGGATCGACGCTGTGCAGCGCGGCGATGACGCGGTTCATTTCGTCGTAGACGGCGGCGCGCTGGGACGGGGTCATGCCGGGCAGGGACTGATCCCACAGCACGCGGCCATCGACGAACTCCATCACGTAGAACGCCCGGCCGATGACCGTTTCGTCTTCGCACAGCAGGTGCATCCGCGCCACCGGCACGCCGCTGCCGTGCAAGGCTCGCATGACGCGGAACTCGCGCTCGATCGCATGGGCGGACGGCAGCAGTTGGGTGGCCGGGCCGGGCTTGGTGCGCATCACGTAGGCGCAGCCGGGCGTGATCAGCTTGTAGGTCGGGTTGGATTGGCCGCCCTTGAATTGCTCGACGGTCAAGGGCGCGGAGAAGCCCTCGAGGTGCTGCTCCAGATAGGCCTGCAACGCGGCCACGCTGAACTGGTGGCTGGTCGAAACGGCGCGGGTGCCGGTGAAATGGTCCATCGCGTTCATCCTCGTTCGGGGCTGTCGCCCACGCCTGCGCCTAGCGTTCGGCCGCCGCGAGCAGCTTGTCGCGCGACAGCACGACCAGGCGGGTCGGTTCGACCCGAAGCACGCCGTCGCGCTCGAGTTCCTTCAGTTCCTGGTTCACGCGCTGGCGCGATGCGCCCAGCAACTGCGCCAGATCTTCCTGCGCCAGTTGCAGCCCGATGCGGATTTCCTCGCCCTGGCTGATGCCGTAGCTCTTGGCCAGCAGCAGCAACTGCTTGGCCAGCCGCGCGGCCAGCGGGCGCGTGTTCAAGTCTTCGATCAGGTTGAACATGAGCCGCAGGCGCCGGCAATTGAGGCGCAGCAAGGCTTCGTACAACTCCACATGCTGTGACAGCAAGTCCTTGAAGTCGGCCTTGCGCACATTGAGCAAGGTGGTCGCGCCATGCGCGGTCGCGTCGTGCGTGCGCGGCAGGCCATCGAACAGGGCGATGTCGCCGAACCAGGTGCCGGGTTCGACATAGGTCAGGCTGACCTGCTTGCCCGCCAGCGACACCGAGCTGACCCGCACCGCGCCTCGGGCGACGCCGATCCAGTCTTCGGCCGGCGAACCCCGCGCCGCCAGGGAGGTGCCATCGCTCAGCCGTCGCACGCTGGCGCGCGCCAGGATGGCGCTGCGCAGGGCGGGTGAGAGGGAACAGAACCATGCACCGTGGTCGATGTTTTGTCGTTCTTCGATTGTAAGAATCAGGGGGTTCATGTCTTGTCTCGGGCGTGACAGCGGCAGGTTTGGCGCCGGGATCATTGTCCACGTTGACCGGTCTCGAAGGCGGCGCGGCGGGATGGCCCTGCTGGCGAAGCAAGCCGTTGCGCGAGGGGTCGAGAGACCTCGGCGATCGCGGTCGATCGACGGCGGAAATGGGGGCTTGCGCCAGCGCGACATCCTCCGATCGGCGGCCTGAAATCGTATCCAATCGTGTTAGAGTGGACTGAAACTTTTGCGCGCTTCCTCCCGTCTAAGGCATGGCCTTTCACCGACCTACGCTGTTCCTCTGCTGCGCCGTCCTGGCGGCGGCGCCCGATGTCGGCGCGGTTGGCTTCGGTCAGGTGTCACCGTCGGCCGTGCTGGGGCAGCCGTTGAACGTGCAGGTGCCCATCCATCTTGATGGCGGCGAGCGCATGTTCGCGGAGTGCGTCAAGGCCGAGATCACCGCAGGCGACACCGTCCTGCTGCCGAACCAGATCCGGGTGTCGGTCCAGCCGACTCCGGACCCCAGCCAGTGGCTGGCGCGCATCGGCACGGTCGGGCCGGTCACCGAACCGATCGTCGAGTTCAGCGTCAGTGCCGGCTGTGAAAGGCGGTTCATGCGCCGGTTCACGGTCTTTGCAGATCCGCCGGTGATGGCGCTGACCGCCTCCGCGGTTGCGCCGGCCGTGGGGCTGGCTGCCCCGGTGGCGGTGGCCCGACCGGTTGCGCCCACGGCCGCCGACGCGAGCCTGGCGGAGACTCCCGTGCCGGCGCGGCAGCCACGGCGAGCCTTCGCGCATGCCGCTGCCCGGACGCCCCGGCATGCGGTGCCGCGTGCAGCGCCCCGGCAAGCCGAGCGTGCCGGGGTGCCGGGCGATCAGCATGTCGCGGTGCTGCTGCTGGACGTGGCCGGGCCCCGGCTGCGCATGGATCTGGACGATCCGGTCATTATGCCGTCGGATGCGGCCAGCGCGGCTGCCCGCGCCGATTCGGACGCGGCGGACGGCGACGCGGTCGACGCCCATCGCCTGCAGATGCTGGAGAAGTCCCTCGCGGCGCTGACCCGGGAGGCGCAAGCCACCCAGGCCAGCGAGAGCGGGCTGCGGACACGGCTGGCGGCGGCGGAAGCCCGCAGCCGGATGCTGCCTTGGTTGCTGGGCCTGCTGCTGCTGGCCGCCGGTGTGGCCGCCTGGCTGGCCTTGCGCCTGCGGTCGGTGGGGCAAGGTGGCGACAAGAAGAGTTCGGCGGCGCCGGTCTGGTGGAGCGGCGAGGCCGCCTCGGAGGCGGCCGGCCTGCCGCCGGCCGACGCGGCGATGCCGCCGCCGCGGCCCGACGCCGAATTGGCCAGGACACTTCGCGCGGCGCCGCCCGCGGCACGGCTGGCGGAGGTTGTCGAAGACGACGATCTGGCCGCCAGCGAACGCACCGAAACCTTGCCCGGACCGCCGCCCGAGCTGCCCGATCGCGGCGCCTTCGGATCGATCGTCGATGGCACGGCGGCACCGGCGCGGGCCGTGTCGGTGGAAGAGTTGCTGGATCTGGAACAGCAGGCCGATTTCTTCATCGCCTTGGGCCAGGAGGATGCCGCAGTGGACCTGCTGATGTCGCACCTGCGCGGCACGCGGGGGCAAAGCCCCTTGCCCTATACCAAGCTGCTGGAGATCTATCGCCGCCAGGGCGATCGATCGGCATATGAGCGGATCCGTGCCCGGTTCAATCGCAGCTTCAACGCCTATGCACCCGATTGGGAGACAGGGCCGTTGCATGGACGGTCTCTGGAGGACTACCCGGACGTCGTGGCCAACCTGCAGGCGCAATGGTCCTCGCCGCTGAACTCGATGGCCGTCCTGGAGGCGATGCTGTTCCGCAATGACGAGCGGCAGGCGCTGTTCGATCTGCCGGCCTACAAGGACGTGCTGCTGCTGTATTCGCTCGCGCGGGACCTGTACCAGCAAGAAGGCCTGTCCGCGGCCGACGTCGATCTGCTGTTGCCGCTGGATGACGCGGCCGCGTCTCAGGACCACGCCGCGCTCGGCGACGCGGCGGCACCAGCAACCGGCGAGGCGGGCAAGGCGCCGTACGAGTTGACCTCGTTCTCGCTCGACCTGCCGACGCCTCCGCACGATCCGAAGCGTTGACCCGCCGGCCCGGCCGTGCGCGCCCCGGCGTGCGACGGGGTCACAGCCGGGCCAGGCGGTCCAGCGCCGTTTGCAGCGTGGCGTCCTGCTTCGCGAAGCAAAAACGGATCGTCGACTGTTCCGGCGCCCGGTCGTAGAACGCCGACAGCGGAATAGCCGCCACGCCCACCTCGCGGGTCAGCCACTCGCAGAACGCGACATCGGGCAGACCGCTGATCGCTTCGTAGCCGACGCATTGGAAGTAGCTGCCTTCGCAAGGCAGCAGCCTGAATCGGGTCCGCGCCGCGAGTTGGCTGCGAAACAGGTCGCGCTTGCGCTGATAGAAGGCGCCCAGCCCCTGCCAGGTCGACGCATCGGCCATGAAACGGGCCAGGCCGTGCTGCATCGGGGTGTTCACGGTGAAGACGTTGAACTGGTGCACCTTGCGAAACTCGGCCATCAGCGCCGCCGGCGCGGCCACGTAGCCCACTTTCCAGCCAGTGACGTGAAAGGTCTTGCCGAAGCTGGAGATCACGACACTGCGGGCGGCCAGCGCCGGGTGCTGGCAGGCGCTGACGTGTCCGCGGCCATCGAACACCATGTGCTCGTAGACCTCGTCCGACAGCAGCAGCACGTCGGTGGCGTCCAGCAGCGCCGCCAATTGCCGCTGCTCATCCTGGGTCCAGACCGTGCCGGTCGGGTTGTGCGGCGTGTTGACGATCAGGGCGCGGGTGCGCGGGCCGATCGCCGCCTCGACCGCGGCGAAGTCCGGCCGCAGGTCGGCGCTGCGCAAGGGCACGCGGACCGCCGTGCCACCAGCCAACCGGATCGCCGGCACGTAGCTGTCGTAGCATGGGTCCAGCACCAGCACCTCGTCGCCGGGGTGCACCAGCGCCAACAAGGCGGTCAGGATGCCCTGTGTCGCACCCGCGGTGATCGTGATCTCGGTCTCGGGGTCGTAGCGACGGCCGTGCCGGGCTTCGATGCCGTCGCAGACGGCCTGGCGCAGAGGCATCACACCCAGCATCGAGGGGTATTGGTTGAGCCCTTCTCGCATCGCCGCATGCACCGCGTCGATCAGCCGGGGATCGCAGTCGAAGTCGGGAAAGCCCTGACCCAGGTTGACCGCGCCGTGCTGCTGCGCCAGGGCCGACATCACGCTGAAGATCGTGGTGCCGACCTCGGGCAGGCGGCTCGCCAGCCGAGGCGGGGCGGCGCCCGCGGAGGTGTCAGAGTTCATAGTCCTCTCCCTGGCCCGCCATCGCCCGATCGATCACGTGGCGCGTCAGCCGGTGCGACAGCAACTCGGCGAAGGCCAGCACGTAGCCCCGCAGGTAGGCGCCGCGCCGGAAGGCAACGCGGGTCGTGTTCTGGCCGAAGAGATGCGAGGCCGGCATCGCGACCAGGCCGCTGCCGGCGGGCTCTCCCTGCATCGCCATCTCGGCCACGATGCCCACGCCCAAGCCGGCACGCACGTAGGTCTTGATCACGTCGGAGTCGATCGCCTCCAACGCGATGTTGGGGGTCAGGCGGCGCAGCGCGAAAGCCTGATCGATACGGCGCCGACCGGTGAAGGCGGGCTGATAGGAGATCAGCGGATGGTCGGCGAGTTGTTCGAGGCTGATGCGCTCCACGCCGGCCAACGGGTGCTCGGCCGGCACCACGATGACGTGCTGCCATTCGTAGCAGGGCAGGGTGATCAGCTCGTCGATGTCGGCCAGCGACTCGGTGGCCAGCCCGATGTCCGCCGTGTCGTCGAGCAGCATCTGCGCCACCTGCTCGGGCGAGCCCTGGTGCAGGCTGACCTGCACCTTGGGATACTTCTTGCGCAACTGCGTCACCGGCTCGGGCAGCACGTAGCGCGCCTGGGAATGGGTGGTCGCGATCGACAGGCGTCCTGCGTCCTGCTTGGAGAACTCCTCTCCGATGCGCTTGAGGTTGGCGATCTCGCGAAGAATCACGTCCACCGACTTCAGTACCTGCAGGCCCGGCTCGGTGATGCGGCGCAGGCGCTTGCCGTGGCGCACGAAGATGTCGATGCCGAGTTCTTCCTCGAGTTCGAGAATCGCCTTCGAGATGCCGGGCTGCGACGTGAACAATGCCTTGGCCGTCTCGGTCAGGTTGAGATTGCGGCGGACCGCCTCCTGCACGAAGCGCAGCTGGTGGAGATTCACGGCGAGGGCTCCGACGCCTGGCGGCTCAGATCGATGGCGATGCGCGCCATCGCGGCCAGCAGCTCGGGATGCTCGCCGACGGCGGCATTCAACCGCCACACCACGTCGGGCCGCTCCGAGCGGAGCACCTGGAGGCGTTCGGGCAAATCCTTGCGGACATGCCCCCCGGCGCCGAGGAACAGCGGCACCACGTCGATGCGACGGCAGCCCGCATCGGCGAGCTGACGTCCCGCCGCGTTCAAGTCAGGGCTCATGAACTCGAGGTACGCATTGAGCACCTTCAAGCCCGGGGCCTGGTCGCGGATCAGCTGGGCCGTGCGTTCGAAGGGGTGGGCCCAGCGGGGATCGCGTGCGCCGTGGGCGAAGAGGATCATGCCATTCATGGGATCACCTGAAGCGGACCAGCCAGGCGAACGCCGCCAAGGACATGGCCAGGTAGACAAGGCTGGGGACGGCCGCGGCGAACCAGGGGGTCCAGTCCCGCAACAGGCCGAGGTGCCCGACCACGTTGTTGAGCAGCACGAACGAGATGCCCAGCATGATGCCGCCGAAGACCTTGAGGCTGACGCCGCCCGAGCGCGCGTGCAAGTAGGCGAAGGGCAGGGCCAGCGCCATCATCACGATGCAGGCGAACGGATAGAGCGCGCGTTTCCAGAACTGCAGCTCATAGCGCTGGGCGGTTTGTTCCTGGTCATTGAGGTGGCGGCTGTAGCGCCATAGCGCCAGGGTCGACATGCTCTCGATCGGCGAGACGGCGGCGGCTACCACCCGCTCGTCCAGGGTGGTGGGCCAGTCCAGCTCGGGCAGGCTGCGGGTCACCACGGGCGCATCGGCATCGGCGGCGTCGTCGGCCGGCCATTCGGTGTCTTGAACCTGGGTCAGGTGCCAGACCGCCCCCGAGGCCGTGTGTGCGGCGCGACCGCTGGCGGCCTCGATGCGCGAGACCAGGTGGCCCTGGGCGTCGTGCTCGAAGATCCGGATATGCCGCATCACGCCGTCGCCATCGGTGCCCAGCACGTTGATCGAGAACGATCGCATGCTGCCCGACACCTCCCGGTGTTCCTTGAGCCAGGCGCCGGTGCCGCCCAGGTCCTGGCCGCCACGCAGGCGGGTCTGCAGCGCCAGGGCCTGCTGCTGGCCGAACGGGGCCACGAACTCGCCGACGACGAACGTCACCAGCGCCAGCGCCAGGCCCAGCGTCAGCAGCAGCGACAACGCCCGCCCGGGGCCCAGGCCTCCGGTGCGCAGGATGGTGAATTCGGAGGACTGCGCCAGGCGCGCCATCGAGTAGATGGTGCCGATCAGCACCGAGATCGGGAACAGCTCGTAGAGCCGGCCGGGCATGTAGAGCACCGCCGTCAGCGCGGCGCTCCAGATGGTCACGCCGTTGTGCCCGACATCCTCGAGTTCGTCGAGGAAGTCGATGAAGAAGAACAAGGACATGAAGGCCAGCGAGACGAACACGACCGACCAGACCACGTCCCGGTACAGCAGGGCCCGAACGGTTTTCATGTCGGCGCGGCTCCGGCCTTCAACGCGGCGCCCGGGGCCCAGACCGCGGCATGGTCGCGCCACCAGATCAGCAGCAGCGCGAGGCCGAAGGCACCGCCATGAAGGCTGATCAGCGCGGCCGGCATGCCCAGGCGGCCCGAGGCGACCCACGCCTGGCTGAGGTTGAGCAGGTTGTAGTAGACGACGAAGGTGAGCAGCGCGAACAGGAGGTTCCAGTTGCTGGCCCGTCGCGGGTTGGTGGCCGAGGTGCCGATGCCCAGCAGCGTCAGGTTGGCGGCACCGAACAGCAGGCCCAGCCGCCACACCAGCTCGCCCTGGTTGGACAGCGAAGGGTCCCGGATCAGTTCGGTCATCTGCAAGGTCTTGGGCGAGCGGGCCTGCGCGGCGCTGACCACGTTGGCGCCGACCCGCATGCGGTAGGTGCCGAACTGGGTATGCACGCGTTCGCCGTTGCGGCTGTCCTGCTCGTTGCGGTTGCCGCCGTCCAGCACCAGTTGGCGTTGCGAGCCCTGGGTTTCAATGCGGCCGGCACGGGCCGTGGTGACCGACTCCTGCGTGCCGGAGCGGCTCAGGACGAACACGTTGCGCCCCAGGCCCGCCGTCTCTCCCTTGCGCTCGACGAAGAACACCCGGTTGCCGTCGCGCGAGGTCTGGAAGGTGCCCGGCGCCACGCGGGACAGGTCGGAGCGCTGTTCGTAGCGGGTGCGCATGTCGGCCACTTTCTGATTTCCCCAGGGCCAGATCAACAGGCCGAGCACGCCGACCAGCACCAGCACCGGCCAGGCCATGCGCAGGACCGGCCGAATGAAGCGCGCCAGGCCGATGCCGCTCGAAAACCACACCGCCATCTCGCTGTCGCGGTACATCCGTCCCAGCGTGATGACGACCGCGATGAACAGCGACAACGCCAGCATCGTCGGCAATTGCCCCAGCGCGGTGAATCCGAGCAGCAGCGCCACGTCCTGGGGCGACACCACGCCGTCGGCGGCCATGCCCAGGGTGCGAATCAGCATCATCGTGAAGACGATGGTCAGGATCACCACGAGCGTGGCCCCGAATCCCCGGGCCAGCTCCTTGCGGACCGACGAATCGAATAACATCAAAAAATCACTTTCATCGAGACAGATTATGAACTTGCATGCTCACGCGCTGGCGACCGGCGGATTGGCGGGATTCGCGGCGGATGCGCTGATCGTGGTGGTGCCTGCCACGGGATCGGGCGCCGCTGCGGAGAAGCCGCTGGACGCCGTCGTCAAGGCAGCGATCAAGCAGGGGGATTTCCAACCCAAGGCCGGCCAGATGCTGTACCTGCACGGCGTGGCCGGCATGAAGGCGGCCCGGGTGCTGCTGGTGGGGGCCAAAGACGGCTCGCCCAAGTCGTTCCGCCAGGCCATGGCCGCGGCTCTCGGCGGGCTGAAGGGCCGCTCGCTCGAGCACCTGGCCGTGCGGCTGCTGGGCGCGGACACCGAGGCGCCCCACGCCGAAATGCTGGCGCTGGCGCTGGAGCAGACCTATTACGTCTACCGCCACACCAAACCGAGTGCGGAGCCCGCCAACGCGCCGGCGCGGGTCAGCCTGCTGTGCGTTGCGGGCGAACTGGCGGGCGCCAAGTCCGGCCTGGCACTGGGCAAGGCGATCGCGGCCGGCGTGACCGAGGCCCGCGAGTGCGGCAACCGGCCCGGCAATCACTGCACGCCGACATGGCTCGGCGAAGAGGCCGAGCGCGTGGGCCGGGAGCACGGACTCGAGGTCAAGGTGCTGGATCGCAAGGCGATCGAGAAGATCGGCATGGGCTCGTTCCTGTCGGTGTCGCGCGGTTCCGACGAGCCGCCACGCTTCATCATCATGGAATACCGGGGCGCGCCGCGCAAGAAGGCGCCGGTGGTGCTGGTGGGCAAGGGCATCACCTTCGACACCGGCGGCATCTCGATCAAGCCGGCGCCGGAGATGGACGAGATGAAGTTCGACATGGGCGGCGCGGCGAGCGTGCTCGGCACCATGCGCGCGGTGGCGGAAATCAAGCCGAAGATCAACGTCGTGGCGCTGATCCCGACCTGCGAGAACATGCCCAGCGGCCGCGCGACCAAGCCGGGCGACGTGGTCACCAGCTTGTCGGGCAAGACGATCGAGGTGCTCAATACCGACGCCGAGGGGCGTCTGATCCTGTGTGACGCGCTGACCTATGCAGAACGCTTCAAGCCGGCGGCCGTGGTGGACGTGGCCACCTTGACCGGCGCCTGCATCATCGCGCTGGGGCACCATCACGCCGGACTCTACGCGTCGGACGACGCGCTCGCCGAGGACCTGCTGGAGGCGTCGCGGGCGGCGCTGGATCCCTGCTGGCGGATGCCGCTGGACGACGAGTACGACGAGGCCCTGAAAAGCAATTTCGCGGACATGGGCAATGTCGGCGGCCGCCCGGGCGGCTCGATCACGGCGGCCAAGTTCTTGCAGCGCTTTGCCGGCCAATACCCATGGGCTCACCTGGATGTCGCCGGGGTGGCGCACCGCTCCGGCGCTGCCAAAGGCGCCACCGGCCGGCCGGTGGGCCTGCTGACCCACTTCGTGCTGGCCCGCGCCGAGCGTTGACCGCGGCGAGGCGTTCCGTGGCCGAGGTGGTGTTCTTGACGGGCGTGGACAACCCCGTGGCCTTTGCCTGCCGGCTGCTGCGAAAGAAGTCGCGGGAAGGCGAGCGGATGGCGGTGTTCGGGCCGCCCGACGTGCTGGCGCGCCTGGATCTGGCGCTGTGGTCGGAGTGGCCGCTGGATTTCATGGCGCACCTGCGCTTGCAGGGCGATGCGGCGGCGCCGGCCGATGCCCTGCGAACGCCCATCTGGCTGCTCGATCGCCCCAAGGACGGCTTGGCCTGCACGAGCGCGGTGAACCTGGGCGCCGAGGCGGTCGAGATGTTCGAGGGTTACGAGCGGATCGCCGAGATCGTCGCCGCCGACGATGCCGAGCGCCGGGCGGGTCAGGCGAGGTGGGTGCGCTACAAGGGCTTGGGCCACATCCTGGTCCATCGGCCGCAGAGCGCGTGACCCGGTCCTTGCGCCGCGTCATCGCCCGCCGATGGCCATGCGTTGAGGAGCCGGCGACGGCCTGTCCGACGGGGCCTTTCGGTGGCCCGTCGAGCGACCGCCGCTCAGGTTTGGTACGGATGGGGACGGTGGCTGTTTTGGAGTATCTTCTGCCCGTTGAGCGTGAGCGACAGACTTGCTGTTCCCCCGATTCGACATCCCCCAACTGGAGGTTTCTACCCATGCAAATCAAACTGAATGTGATCGTTGCGGCCGCGGCCGTCGTGCTGGCCGGTACGGCGTATGCCGACGACCTGGTCGTCAAGATCGGTCATGTGGGCCCGACGAGCGGGGCGATTGCCCACCTGGGCAAGGACAATGAAAACGGCGCGCGCATGGCGATCGACGACCTGAACGCCAAGGGCGTGAT
>NZ_JBVYWP010000008.1:0-72375 GCF_056032705.1 Ideonella sp. sgz306126 | reverse complement strand
GCGACAACGTCAGCATCACCGTCAAGCTGATCGCCCCGATCGCGATGGAAGAAGGCCTGCGCTTCGCCATCCGTGAGGGTGGCCGCACCGTCGGCGCCGGCGTCGTCGCCAAGATCATCGAGTAAGGAACGGACATGTCCACCAAACAAAAGATCCGTATCCGTCTCAAGGCCTTCGATTACAAGCTGATCGACCAGTCGGCCCTCGAAATCGTCGACACGGCCAAGCGCACCGGCGCGATCGTCCGCGGCCCCGTGCCGCTGCCGACCCGCATGCAGCGCTTCGACATCCTGCGCTCGCCGCACGTCAACAAGAGCTCGCGCGACCAGTTCGAAATCCGCACCCACCAGCGGCTGATGGACATCGTCGACCCGACCGACAAGACCGTCGATGCGCTGATGAAGCTGGATCTGCCGGCCGGCGTGGACGTCGAGATCAAGCTGCAGTGAGCCTGACTGGCGCCTGGACAGGCCCCTTGCGGGTTTGTTCGGTGCTGGTTATACTCGCAAGCTTTTCCGGCTAAAGGGGTGGTCTTCAAGGGCCGCCCCTTTGCCGTCTCCGTGCGGCGCAGGGGTGAAAATCTCGGCGCTGTGCGACACCAGTCAGTTCGGCCAATCGATGTCGAACTTGTGAAACCCAGCCTCTTGACGCTTTCGGGCCAGGGGGGCGGAGAAGAAACATGAGTCTAAGCAATCGCCTCGGATTGCTGGGCCGCAAGGTGGGCATGATGCGCGTGTTCACGGACGATGGCGACGCCATTCCCGTGACCGTGCTGGATGTGTCCAACAACCGCGTGGCTCAGGTCAAGACCGTTGAGAACGACGGCTACAGCGCCCTTCAAGTGGCGTTCGGTACGCGCAAGGCATCGCGCGTGACCAAGCCGGAAGCTGGCCACCTCGCGAAGGCGGGCGTTGAAGCCGGTGAGATCCTCAAGGAATTCCGTGTCGACGCCGCCGTGGCGGCCGAGTACCAGCCGGGCGCCAGCGTGCCCGTCACGCTGTTCGCAGCGGGCCAGAAGGTCGACGTGCAGGGTACGTCGATCGGCAAGGGCTTCACGGGCACCATCAAGCGTCACCACTTCGGCTCGCAGCGCGCGTCGCACGGCAACAGCCGTTCGCACAACGTGCCGGGTTCGATCTCGATGGCGCAGGATCCGGGTCGCGTGTTCCCGGGCAAGAAGATGTCCGGCCATCTGGGGGACGACACGGTCACCACCCAGAACCTGGACATCGTTCGCATTGACGAAGCCCGCCAGCTGCTGCTGGTGCGCGGCGCCGTGCCGGGCTCCAAGAACGGCCATGTGGTCGTGCGGCCGGCCGTCAAGGTCAAGGCCAAGAAGGGAGCCAACTGATGCAACTCGAGCTCCTGAACGAACAAGGCCAGGCCACCTCCAAGGTGGACGCTCCCGATACCGTGTTCGCCCGTGACTACAACGAAGCGCTGGTTCACCAGATCGTTGTGGCCTACCAGGCCAACGCGCGCCAGGGCACCCGCGCCCAGAAGAACCGCGAGGCGGTTCATCACTCGACCAAGAAGCCGTTCCGCCAGAAGGGCACCGGCCGCGCTCGTGCCGGTATGACGTCGTCGCCGCTGTGGCGTGGCGGTGGTCGCACCTTCCCGAACAGCCCGGACGAGAACTTCTCGCAGAAGGTCAACAAGAAGATGTACCGCGCCGGCATGGCGGCCATCCTGTCGCAGCTGGCCCGCGATGGCCGCCTGGCGGTGGTGGATTCGCTGACGGTGGATTCGCCCAAGACCAAGCAATTGGCCGCCAAGTTCAAGGCCATGGGCCTGAGCTCGGTGATGGTGATCGCCGACAGCGTCGACGACAACATGATCCTGGCCTCGCGCAACCTGGCCAACGTGCTCGTCGTCGAGCCGCGTTACGCCGATCCCCTGTCGCTGGTCTTCTACAAGAAGGTGCTGGTGACCAAGGCCGCGATCGAGCAGCTCAAGGAGATGTTCGCATGAGCGCCAAGTTCAATGAGGGCCGTCTGGCCCAGGTGCTGGTCGCCCCGGTGATTTCCGAAAAGGCCACCCAGGTTGCCGAGAAGCACAACCAAGTCCTGTTCAAGGTCTTGCGCGATGCCACCAAGCCCGAGATCAAGGCGGCGGTCGAACTGCTGTTCAAGGTCGAGGTCGAGGCCGTCAACATGGTCAACGTCAAGGGCAAGGTCAAGCGCTTTGGCAAGAACATGGGCCGCCGTGACCACGTCAAGAAGGCCTATGTCTCGCTGAAGGCGGGACAAGAGCTGAACTTCTCCGGGGAGGCCGCGTAAATCATGGCTGTCGTCAAAGTCAAACCGACCTCCGCCGGCCGCCGTGCCGTCGTGAAGGTGGTGCACAAGCACCTGCACAAGGGCGCTCCGGAAGCCTCGCTGCTGGAACCCCAGAAGCAGAATTCGGGCCGCAACAACAACGGCCACATCACGATTCGCCACAAGGGTGGCGGCCACAAGCACCACTATCGCGTGGTCGACTTCAAGCGCAACAAGGACGCCATTCCGGCGAAGGTCGAGCGCATCGAGTACGACCCGAACCGCACGGCTCACATCGCGCTGGTGTGCTACGCCGATGGCGAGCGCCGCTACATCATCGCCCCGCGCGGTCTTGAAGTGGGCGCCACCATCCTGAGCGGCGCCGAGGCGCCGATCAAGGCGGGCAACACGCTGCCGATCCGAAACATTCCGGTGGGCTCGATCATCCACTGCGTCGAGATGCTGCCAGGCAAGGGTGCCCAGATCGCCCGCTCGGCAGGCACCTCGGTCACGCTGATGGCGCGCGAAGGCACCTATTCGCAGGTTCGCCTGCGTTCGGGTGAGGTCCGCAAGATCCACATCGATTGCCGCGCCACCATCGGTGAGGTGAGCAACGAAGAGCACAGCTTGCGTCAGTACGGCAAGGCCGGTGCGATCCGCTGGAAGGGCATCCGCCCGACCGTCCGCGGCACCGCCATGAACCCGGTCGACCACCCGCACGGTGGTGGCGAAGGTCGTACGGGCGAAGGCCAGGCTCCGGTGTCGCCGTGGAACACCCTGACCAAGGGCTACCGTACTCGCAACAACAAGCGCACGCAGACGTTCATCGTTTCGCGTCGCAAGAAGTAAGGGCTGGACCATGGCACGTTCACTCAAGAAGGGTCCCTTCGTGGACCACCACCTTCTGGCCAAGGCTGAAAAGGCCGTTGCCGTGAAGGACAAGAAGCCGATCAAGACCTGGTCGCGCCGTTCCACCATCCTGCCCGACTTCATCGGCCTGACGATTGCCGTTCACAACGGCAAGCAGCATGTGCCCGTGTATGTGACCGACCAGATGGTCGGCCACAAGCTGGGCGAGTTCGCGCTGACCCGTACGTTCAAGGGCCACCCCGCGGACAAGAAGGCCAAGAAATAAGGAACACGACGATGGAAACCAAAGCAATCGTTCGTGGCGTCCGCCTCTCTGCCGACAAGGGCCGCCTGGTGGCGGACCTGGTCCGCGGCAAAAAGGTGGACCAGGCTCTGAACATCCTGACCTTCACCCAGAAGAAGGCCGCCGGCATCGTCAAGAAGGCGCTCGAGAGCGCCATCGCCAACGCCGAGCACAACGACGGCGCCGATATCGACGAACTGAAGGTCACCTCGATCTATGTGGAGCAAGGCACCACGCTGAAGCGTTTCTCGGCCCGCGCCAAGGGCCGTGGCAACCGCATCAGCAAGGGTACCTGCCACATCTACGTGACCGTCGGGAACTGAGGAAGACCATGGGACAGAAAATCCATCCGACCGGCTTCCGCCTGCCCGTCACCCGTGCCTGGGCGTCGCGCTGGTATGCGAACAGCAAGAACTTCGCCACGATGCTGGCCGAAGACCTTGATGTGCGCGAATACCTCAAGGCCAAGCTGAAGAATGCGGCCGTCTCGCGCATCCTGATCGAGCGCCCCGCCAAGAATGCCCGCATCACGATCTACTCCGCCCGCCCGGGCGTGGTGATCGGCAAGAAGGGCGAAGACATCGAGGCGCTGAAGGCCGAACTGACCAAGCGTCTGGGCGTGCCGGTGGCGGTGAACATCGAGGAAGTGCGCAAGCCCGAAATCGATGCCCAGCTGATCGCCGACTCGATCACCCAGCAGCTCGAGAAGCGCATCATGTTCCGCCGCGCGATGAAGCGTGCGATGCAGAACGCGATGCGCCTGGGCGCCCAGGGCATCAAGATCATGTCCGCCGGCCGCCTGAACGGCATCGAAATCGCCCGCACCGAGTGGTACCGCGAAGGCCGCGTGCCCTTGCACACCCTGAAGGCCGACATCGACTACGGCTTCTCCGAAGCCAAGACGACCTATGGCGTGATCGGCGTGAAGGTCTGGGTCTACCGTGGCGATCGCCTGGCCAACGGCGACGCGCCGGTGATCAACACGCCGGCGGGTGCCGAGGATGATCGCCGTCCGCGTCGCAACACCCGTCCGGGCGCTCCGGCTGGCCGTGGTCGTCCGGGGGCTGACCGTCCCGCGGGTGATCGTGGCGCGGCGCGTCCGGGTCCGGCCGATGCCGCTCCTGGCGCGGCGCCTGCCGCGGTCAAGCGCGTGCGCAAGGTCGCTGCGGCCCCGGCTGCTGGCGAAGGCAAAGGAGAATAAGCATGCTGCAACCAGCACGTCGCAAATACCGTAAGGAACAGAAGGGTCGCAACACTGGCGTCGCCACCCGTGGCGCCGCGGTGTCGTTTGGCGATTTCGGCCTGAAGGCGACCGAGCGCGGTCGCCTGACAGCCCGCCAGATCGAAGCCGCCCGCCGTGCCATTTCGCGCCATATCAAGCGCGGTGGCCGCATCTTCATCCGCATCTTCCCGGACAAGCCGATCTCGCAAAAGCCTGCCGAAGTCCGTATGGGCAACGGCAAGGGCAACCCCGAGTACTACGTGGCTGAGATTCAGCCGGGCAAGGTGCTCTACGAGATCAACGGCGTTCCCGAAGCGCTTGCTCGCGAAGCGTTCACGCTGGCTGCTGCCAAGCTGCCGCTGCGCTGCACCTTCGTGGCTCGCCAGCTCGGCGCTTAATGAGCGTTGACCCAAGGACAGCACATCATGAAAGCATCTGAACTGCGAGCCAAGGACGTGGCCGCGCTGGAAAAGGAAGTCGCTGACCTCCTGAAGGCGCACTTCGGCCTGCGCATGCAAAAAGGCACCCAGCAACTGAGCAACCACGCCACGTTGGGCAACACCCGTCGTGACATTGCGCGCGCCAAGACCATCCTGGCCGAAAAGAAGAAGGGAGCTGCGAAATGACCCAAGCTCAAGAAGCCACCCAAGCGGCCGCCACCAATACCCGGACGCTGGTCGGCCGGGTGGTCAGCGACAAGCGGGCCAAGACGGTGACCGTTCTGGTCGAGCGCCGCGTCAAGCACGAGCTCTACGGCAAGATCGTGGCCCGCTCGCGCAAGTACCACGCGCATGACGAGAAGGGTGAGTTCCACATGGGCGACATGGTGGAAATCGCCGAGACCCGTCCGTTGTCCAAGACCAAGAACTGGGTCGTGACCCGTCTGGTCGAGAAGGCCCGGTTGGTCTGATCGCCTGAGCGCCCGTCGGGGTTGGGGTCTTGCGCCCCGGCAGCCGACACGGAGGCCGGAACGCTGGAATACTGGCGGCCGGCCTTTTTCTATGGCGCTTGGCAACGAGCGCACCACGGAGACACATCATGCTCAAAGTCGGAGACCGGCTGCCCGCCGGCAGCCTGCAGGAATTCATCGAAGTCGAAGGCCAGGGCTGCAGCCTGGGGCCGAACAGTTTCGACATCGCCAAGGCGGCAGCCGGCAAGACGCTGGCCATCTTCGCCCTGCCGGGCGCGTTCACGCCGACCTGTTCGGCGCAGCATGTGCCGGGCTACCTGGCGCAGGCCGACGCGCTGCGTGCCGCTGGCGTCGACGAGATCTGGTGCGTGTCCGTCAACGACGCGTTCGTGATGGGGGCCTGGGGCCGCGACCAGAAGACCGCCGGCAAGCTGCGCATGATGGCCGACGGCTCCGCGGCCTTCACGACAGCCACCGGCCTGGTGCTGGACCTCACGGCCAAGGGCATGGGGGTGCGGTCGCAGCGCTACTCCATGCTGGTGGTCGATGGCGTCGTCAAGTCACTGAACATCGAGGGCCCGGGCAAGTTCGAGGTCAGCGACGCCGAGACCCTGCTGGCGCAGGCCCGTGGGCTCTGATCCAAAGGGCTGATCCGGAGCCTGCGTGAGCGGGCTCCACAAAAACATGGCGCAGGCTGTTGACTTCGGTCGCTCGCTTGCTGCATAATCAACAGCTTCGCCGGTCAGTGGCGACGTTCAGTGCAGGAAATCTGGCTTTTGGCCCCGCGTCAAAACACCATGCCAGGTTCGCAACACCGCACCGAATTCGACGCTGGCGGGTTTCAGCCCAAGCGGCTGAGGTGATCGCAAGGTTGCTTCAGCAAGACGGGACCAATACTGACCGTTGAGGTGGTGCCATAGGGGCGCTGCACATCGGGAGCAAGTTGGGGACACAGACATGATTCAAATGCAATCGCGGCTTGACGTCGCGGACAACACGGGCGCGAAGTCCGTCATGTGCATCAAGGTGCTGGGCGGCTCCAAGCGTCGCTACGCCGGTATCGGCGACATCATCAAGGTGAGCATCAAGGAAGCAGCGCCGCGCGGCCGCGTCAAGAAGGGCGAGGTCTACAGCGCCGTGGTGGTTCGCACCGCCAAGGGCGTGCGCCGTCAGGATGGCTCGCTGGTCAAGTTCGACGGCAATGCCGCCGTGCTGCTCAATGCCAAGCTGGAGCCGATCGGCACCCGCATCTTCGGGCCGGTGACGCGCGAGTTGCGCACCGAGCGCTTCATGAAGATCGTGTCGCTGGCGCCCGAGGTGCTCTGAAGCACCCGCCCCGAGTAAAGGAAACGCGATGAACAAGATTCGCAAAGGCGACCATGTCGTGGTGCTCACGGGCCGCGACAAGGGCAAGCGTGGCACGGTGACGCTGCGTGTTGACGACGACCATGTGGTGGTCGAGGGCGTCAACATGGTGAAGAAGCATGTCAAGCCGAACCCGATGAAGGGCACGACCGGCGGCGTGGTGGACAAGACCATGCCGATCCACCAGTCGAACGTGGCCATCTGGAACGCGGCGGCCGGCAAGGGCGACCGTGTGGGCATCAAGACTCTGGCCGATGGCAAGCGCGTTCGCGTTTACAAGTCCAGCGGTGAAGAGATCAAGGCTTAAGGCGGGGATCCGAGCATGAGTCAACAGCAACAAGCCGCCGTGGTCGCGCGACTGCAGGCGTTCTACAAGGCGACGGTGGTTCCCGACATGATGGCCAAGTTTGGCTACAAGTCGATGATGGAAGTGCCGCGCCTGACCAAGATCACGCTGAACATGGGTGTCAGCGAGGCCGTCGCCGACAAGAAGGTCATGGATCACGCCGTCGGCGATCTGACCAAGATTGCCGGCCAGAAGCCGGTGGTCACCAAGTCGAAGAAGGCCATCGCCGGCTTCAAGATCCGTGACGGCGTGCCCATCGGTTGCATGGTCACGCTGCGCGGTGCCCGCATGTTCGAATTCCTGGACCGTTTCGTCACCGTGGCCTTGCCTCGGGTGCGTGACTTCCGCGGCATCTCCGGCCGTTCGTTCGACGGTCGCGGCAACTACAACATCGGCGTCAAGGAACAGATCATTTTCCCGGAAATCGAGTACGACAAGATCGACGCGATCCGTGGCATGAACATTTCCTTCACGACCACGGCGAAGACCGACGACGAGTGCAAGGCGCTGCTCGCCGCGTTCCGCTTCCCGTTCAAGAACTGAGGTGACCTGTGGCTAAACTTTCCCTCATTCAGCGCGAAGAAAAGCGTGCGAAGCTGGTGCTCAAGTACGCGAAGAAATACGCGGAACTCAAGGCCATCATCGACGACGCCAAGAAGTCGGAAGACGAGCGCTACGCGGCTCGTCTGGAGTTGCAAAAGCTGCCCCGCAACGCGAACCCGACCCGTCAGCGCAACCGCTGCGGGCTGACCGGGCGTCCGCGTGGCACCTTCCGTAAGTTTGGGCTGGCACGCAGCAAAATCCGCGATCTCGCTTTCAAGGGTGACATCCCCGGCGTGATCAAGGCCAGCTGGTAATCAAGGCGAACAGGAGATAACACCATGAGCATGAGTGATCCCATCGCCGACATGCTGACCCGCATCCGCAATGCGCAGGCAGTTGAGAAGGCTTCGGTTTCGATGCCGGCTTCGAAGCTGAAAGTGGCCATTGCCCAGGTGCTGAAGGATGAGGGCTATATCGATGCCTTCGCCGTCAAGGGTGACAGCGGCAAGAGCGAACTCGAAATCGCGTTGAAGTACTACGCTGGCCGTCCGGTCATCGAGCGCATCGAACGTGTCAGTCGTCCCGGCCTGCGGATCTACCGCGGTCGTGACACCATTCCCCAGGTCATGAATGGTCTGGGTGTCGCCATCGTCACCACTCCCAAGGGCGTGATGACCGATCGCAAGGCGCGCGCTACCGGTGTCGGTGGCGAAGTGCTCTGCTACGTGGCCTAACGGGAAGGAGTCAAGGCAATGTCCCGCGTTGGAAAAATGCCGATCGCCGTCCCCAAGGGTGTGGACGTCCAGATCGCCGGAGACCAGATCACCGTCAAGGGGGCCAATGGCACCCTGGTGCGTCCGGCTCATACGCTCGTCACGATCAAGAATGATGCCGGCGTGCTGCAAGTCGCTCCCGCGAATGACTCGGTGGAAGCCGATGCCATGAGCGGCACGATGCGCGCGCTGCTGAGCAACATGATCAACGGTGTCAGCAAGGGCTTCGAGAAGAAGCTGACGCTGGTCGGCGTGGGCTTTCGTGCCCAGGCCCAGGGCCAGAAGCTGAACCTGCAGATCGGGTTTTCGCATCCGGTCGTCAAGGACATGCCTGTCGGCATTTCCGTGGCCACTGCGACGCCGACGGAAATCCTGATCAAGGGTGCTGATCGTCAAGTGGTGGGTCAGATTGCCGCTGAAGTGCGCGCGATCCGGCCCCCCGAGCCCTACAAGGGCAAGGGTATCCGCTACGCCGATGAGCGCGTGGTCCTCAAAGAGACCAAGAAGAAATAAGGAGCCGCACCATGCTGAACAAGAAAGAGCAGCGTCTGCGTCGTGCGCGTCAAACGCGCGAACGCATTGCCAAGCAAGGCGTCGCACGTCTGACGGTCTTCCGCTCCAACCTGCACATCTACGCCAGCGTCATTTCCGAATGCGGCACCAAGGTGGTCGCTTCGGCTTCCACGGCCGAAAAGGCAGTGCGCGAGCAACTCGGTGGCAACGGTGGCAATGCGGCCGCGGCCGCCCTGGTGGGCAAGCGCGTCGCCGAGGCCGCGAAGGCGGCGGGTGTCGAGAAGGTGGCGTTCGACCGGGCCGGTTTTGCTTACCACGGCCGCGTCAAGGCGCTGGCCGAGGCGGCTCGCGAAGCCGGCCTGCAGTTCTGATCGCCCGGCACAAGGAATATCGAAATGGCAAAGTTTCAACCTCGCGCCCAGACCGAAGGCAATGACGACGGCCTGAAGGAAAAGATGATTGCGGTCAACCGCGTCACCAAGGTCGTCAAGGGGGGGCGTACGCTGAGTTTCGCAGCGCTGACCGTGGTCGGCGACGGCGATGGCCGGGTCGGCATGGGCAAGGGCAAGGCCAAGGAAGTGCCGGTGTCGGTGCAGAAGGCCATGGACTCGGCGCGTCGCAACATGATCAAGGTGTCGTTGAAGAACGGCACGATCCACCACAAGGTGGAAGGCGAGCATGGCGCGGCCCGCGTCCTGATGATGCCCGCACCGGCGGGTACCGGCATCATTGCCGGCGGTCCGATGCGTGCCGTGTTCGAAGTGCTGGGCATCACCGACATCGTCGCGAAGAGCCACGGCACCTCGAATGCCTACAACATGGTGCGTGCCACGCTGGACGCGCTGAAGCGCTCGACCACGCCGGCCGCGGTGGCAGCCAAGCGCGGCAAATCGGTTGAAGAGATCTTCAGCTGATCAGGCGCAGGAGAACCATTCAATGACGCAAGACAAGAAGACCCTGACGGTCAAACTGGTCAAGAGCCCCATCGGCTGCAAGCAGTCGCATCGCGATACGGTTCGCGGCCTGGGCCTGCGCCGCATGAACAGCCAGTCCGTGCTGGAGGACACCCCTTCGGTGCGCGGCATGATCAACAAGATTTCCTACCTGGTCCAGGTGCTGTAAGCGCCGAAGCGATCGAGGAAGAGCACCATGCAACTCAATACCATCAAGCCGGCCACCGGCGCCAAGCACGCCAAGCGCCGTGTCGGCCGCGGCATCGGCTCGGGCCTGGGCAAGACGGCGGGACGTGGCCACAAGGGTCAGAAGTCGCGCGCTGGCGGCTATCACAAGGTGGGCTTCGAGGGTGGCCAAATGCCGCTTCAGCGTCGCCTGCCCAAGCGTGGCTTCAAGTCGGCGCTGCTGAAGTACAACGCTGAAATCACGCTCGGCGAACTCCAGGCGCTGGGCGCCGACGAGGTCGATCTGCTGACGCTCAAGCAAGCGGGCCTGGTGGCTCAGCGCGTGAAGAACGTCAAGGTGATCAAGTCCGGCGAGTTGGCCAAAAAGGTCACGCTGAAGGGGATCGGCGCCACCGCCGGCGCCAAGGCGGCGATCGAGTCGGCTGGCGGCTCGCTGGCCTGAGGCCTGACGGACGACAAGGACACCCACGCTCGTGGCAACCTCACCGAATCAACTGGCCAAGTCGGGCAAGTACGGCGATCTGCGCCGTCGCTTGTTCTTCCTGGTTGGCGCGCTGGTGGTCTACCGCATCGGGGCGCACATCCCCGTGCCCGGGATCAATCCGCACCAACTGCAGGCTCTGTTCCAGGGTCAGCAGGGCGGTATCCTGAACCTGTTCAACATGTTCTCGGGAGGCGCGCTGTCGCGCTTCACGGTGTTCGCGCTGGGGATCATGCCGTACATTTCGGCATCGATCATCATGCAGTTGATGGGGCATGTGCTGCCTAGCCTGGAGGCGCTGAAGAAGGAAGGCGAGTCCGGCCGGCGCAAGATCACGCAATACACCCGGTACGGGACGCTGGTGTTGGCGTTGTTCCAGTCGCTCGGCATTGCCATGGCGCTGGAAGGTTCGGCGGGTCTGGTGATCCACCCCGGAGCCGGTTTCCGCCTGACGGCGGTGGTCAGTCTGGTGGCCGGCACGATGTTCCTGATGTGGCTGGGAGAGCAGATCACCGAACGTGGGCTGGGCAACGGCATCTCGATCATCATCTTCGGCGGTATCGCGGCGGGGCTGCCCAATGCGATCGGTGGATTGGTCGAACTGGTCCGAACGGGGGCGATGAGCATCCTGGTCAGCCTGTTCGTGATCGCGATCGTGATCGGCGTGACGTACTTCGTGGTGTTTGTCGAGCGGGGTCAACGCAAGATTCTGGTCAACTACGCCAAGCGCCAAGTGGGCAACAAGGTCTATGGTGGTCAGTCGTCGCATTTGCCGCTGAAGCTGAACATGTCGGGCGTGATTCCGCCGATCTTCGCCTCGTCGATCATCCTGCTGCCGGCCACGGTCGCGGGGTGGTTCGCGACGGGCCAGGGCATGCGCTGGTTGAAGGACATCTCGGGCGCCTTGTCGCCGGGGCAGCCGATCTACGTGATGCTGTACGCCACGATGATCGTCTTCTTCTGCTTCTTCTACACCGCCCTGGTGTTCAACAGCCGCGAGACGGCCGACAACCTGAAGAAGAGTGGTGCGTTCATTCCAGGCATCCGGCCCGGCGATCAGACGGCCAAGCACATCGACAAGATCCTGTCGCGGCTGACGATGGCGGGGGCGATCTACATCACCTTGGTGTGCCTGTTGCCGGAATTTTTGGTGCTGAAGTACAACGTTCCGTTCTACTTCGGTGGTACCAGCCTGTTGATCATCGTGGTCGTCACGATGGACTTCTGGGCCCAGGTGCAGTCTTATCTGATGAGTCAGCAGTACGAGTCTCTGCTGAAGAAGGCGAATTTCAAGGCGGGCTGATACCCACTGGGGTGGCCAGCAACCACAGACATGGCGAAGGACGACGTCATCCAGATGCCGGGCGAGATCCTGGAGAACCTGCCCAATGCGACGTTCCGGGTGAAGCTGGAAAACGGGCATGTGGTTCTGGGGCACATCTCGGGAAAAATGAGGATGCACTACATCCGCATCCTGCCTGGTGACAAGGTGACGGTCGAATTGACGCCATATGATTTGAGTCGCGCTCGGATCGTTTTCCGCGCAAAGTAAAACGTTCAAGAGCGCTTGAACAGGTCAAGGAGAAGACGATGAAAGTCTCTGCATCGGTCAAGAAAATGTGCCGCAACTGCAAGATCATCCGCCGTAACGGCGTGGTTCGCGTGATCTGCACCGACCCCCGCCACAAGCAGCGGCAGGGTTGAGTCGGGCACGCTGACAGCGAATCGAAGGAAGCACAATGGCACGTATTGCTGGTATCAACATTCCGCCGCAGAAGCACGCGGAAATCGGTCTGACCTACATCTTCGGCATCGGCCGCACGACAGCGCAGAAGATCTGCGAAGCCGTCGGCATCCCGTTCTCGAAGAAGATCAAGGATCTGACCGACGGCGACCTGGAGAAGATCCGGGAAGAAGTGGGCAAGCTGACCATCGAGGGCGACCTGCGTCGCGAGACCTCGATCAACATCAAGCGCCTGATGGACCTGGGTTGCTATCGCGGTTTCCGTCATCGTCGCGGCCTGCCGATGCGCGGCCAGCGGACGCGCACCAATGCGCGCACCCGCAAGGGTCCGCGCAAGGGCGCCGCGGCGCTGAAGAAGTAAGCCTGCCGTTTCACGTAAAGAGTACAAGACATGGCCAAGTCACCCGCCAACACCGCCGCTCGGCGCGTGAGCAAGAAGATCCGCAAGAACATTGCGGACGGCATTGCGCACGTGCACGCGTCGTTCAACAACACCATCATCACGATCACCGATCGCCAGGGCGGCGCACTGTCCTGGGCGTCGTCGGGTGGCCAGGGCTTCAAGGGTTCGCGTAAATCGACCCCGTTCGCCGCTCAGGTCGCGGCCGAAGTGGCCGGTCGTGCAGCGCAAGAGCAGGGCATCAAGAATCTGGACGTTCGGATCAAGGGCCCTGGCCCGGGTCGCGAATCGTCCGTGCGTGCCCTGGCATCGCTGGGCATCCGCATCAATTCGATCTCGGACATCACCCCGATCCCGCACAACGGCTGCCGCCCCCAAAAGCGTCGCCGTATCTGATCGCAGCGGGGCATTCGCTGCCCTGCTACAATTGAGAGTTCATCTGACTGCCGGCAATGGTTTCGACCATCGCCGGCCGTTTTGACTCCAAGCCCACCGTCTGAGCGTCTCGAACAACACTCGCCAGACTCGCGCACAACCTTCCGCCCCTGGGCGGCTCGGTTGCAAAGCGTCAGACCATCGACAAGGAAAGCAACGTGGCACGTTACCTCGGCCCCAAGGCCAAACTCTCCCGCCGTGAAGGCACCGACCTGTTCCTGAAGAGCGCCCGCCGCGCCATCAGCGACAAGGCGAAGTTCGATTCCAAGCCGGGCCAGCACGGCCGGACCTCGGGCTCCCGCACCTCGGACTTCGGCCTGCAGTTGCGCGAGAAGCAGAAGGTCAAGCGCATGTACGGCGTGCTGGAGCGCCAGTTCCGCCGCTATTTCGCCGAGGCCGATCGCCTGAAGGGCAGCACCGGTGTGAACCTGCTGACGCTGCTCGAATCGCGGCTGGACAACGTGGTCTATCGCATGGGCTTCGGCTCGACCCGCGCCGAGGCTCGTCAACTGGTGTCGCACAAGGCGCTGATGGTCAATGGCCAGGTCGTGAACATCCCGTCCTACCAAGTCAAGGCCGGCGACGTGATCGCGATGCGCGAGAAGTCGAAGAAGCAATTGCGCGTGGTCGAGGCCTTGAAGCTGGCCGAGTCGATCGGCTTGCCGGATTGGGTCAGCGTCGACGCCACCAAGCTCGAAGGCACGTTCAAGAAGACGCCTGATCGCGATCAATTCGGTGCCGAGATCAACGAATCGCTGATCGTCGAGTTGTATTCGCGTTGACGAATTCCGGGCTGCGCACGTGCCGGGCATGCCCTGGCACGTGTTCATCCACGCCGCTGTGGTAAGCCGGACCTGCAGCGTGCGAGACGTTTCCGGCGTGGTCCGTCAGCCTTATCGGTGTAACGAGCCGAGGGTATTGAGAGGAACAGGACTTACATGCAAACCAATCTGCTGAAACCCAAAGCCATCGTTGCGGAGCCGCTGGGCGGTCACCGCGCCAAGGTCACGCTCGAACCGTTCGAGCGCGGCTATGGCCACACGCTGGGCAACGCGCTGCGGCGCGTGCTGCTGTCGTCGATGGTGGGTTACGCGCCGACGGAGGTCACGATCGCCGGCGTGTTGCATGAGTATTCGACGATCGACGGCGTTGCCGAGGATGTCGTGCACATCATGCTGAACCTGAAGGGCGTGGTGTTCCGCCTGCACAACCGCGATGAAGTCACGCTGGTGCTGCGCAAGGAAGGCGAGGGCCCGGTCACCGCGGCTGACATCCAGACCCCGCACGACGTCGAGGTGGTCAACCCCGAACACGTCATCGCCAACCTGGCGCAGGGCGGCAAGCTGGACATGCAGATCAAGGTCGAAAAGGGCCGCGGCTATGTGCCCGGCAACATGCGCCGTTTCGGCGACGAGCCGACCAAGTCGATCGGACGGATCGTTCTCGATGCGTCGTTCTCGCCCGTCAGCCGGGTCAGCTACGCGGTCGAGAACGCCCGCGTCGAACAGCGTACCGATCTCGACAAGCTGGTCATGGAGATCGAGACCAACGGCGCCATTTCGCCCGAGGAAGCCATCCGCGCGTCGGCCAAGATCCTGGTGGAGCAGCTCGCGGTGTTCGCCCAGCTGGACGCCGGTGACGTGATCGGCGGCGGCGAGGCCGCGTCGCGTCCGGGCAAGGTCTTCGACCCGATCCTGCTGCGTCCGGTCGACGAACTCGAACTGACGGTGCGTTCGGCCAACTGCCTGAAGGCCGAGAACATCTACTACATCGGCGACCTGATCCAGCGTACCGAAACCGAGCTGCTCAAGACCCCGAACCTGGGCCGCAAGTCGCTCAACGAAATCAAGGAAGTGCTGGCTTCGCGCGGCTTGACCCTGGGTGCCCGTCTCGAAGACTGGCCGCCGCAAGGGTTGGACAAGCGCTGAATCGGCCCACCCCCTACCGGCTGACGCCGGCCCCCTCAAGGGGGCGCCGCGAGTGGACTGGCGAAGCCAGATCCACCGCGTCCGCTGGACGGGGTTGTGTTGTGTTTGAAGGCTGGAGCGTGCTCCAGCCTGATTTGAAAGAGGGCGGCTTCGTCCGCCCGGTGCACCCGGCAGTACCTGATACGGCTGCTGGCGATTACTCAAGGAAAGGAAAGCACCATGCGTCACCGTCACGGTCTCCGCAAACTCAACCGCACCAGCGAGCATCGTCAAGCGATGCTGCGCAACATGTGCGTCTCGCTGCTCAACCACGAAGCGATCAAGACCACGGTCCCCAAGGCCAAGGAATTGCGCCGCGTCGTCGAGCCGCTGATCACCCTGGCCAAGGAGGCCACCGTGGCCAACCGCCGGCTGGCCTTTGCCCGCCTGCGTGACCGCGATGTGGTCACCAAGCTGTTCAATGAATTGGGACCGCGCTATGCGGCGCGTCCGGGCGGCTACACCCGCATCCTGAAGATGGGCTTCCGCGTCGGGGACAACGCTCCGATGGCTTTTGTCGAGTTGGTCGATCGGCCCGAGACCCAAACCGCTGCCGCCGCGGCCGAGTGATGCCTCGGGGGCGGCACGCCCTTGACGCGACTCAGCGATGAAGGCCGGCACTGCCGGCCTTTTTTCGTTGTCCCGGCTTTGGAACTGTCCTGAGCGTAGTACCTCCAAACAAGTCCATGCGCGCAAACCTGGTTCTTCTTTTCCGCCATCGACTTGCCGCCTTGTTGTCGGTGGCGATGTGGGTGCTGGTCTGCGCCGTTCAGCCGGTAACGGCCCGAGCGGCCGATTTCCTACAGCCCGAGCAAGCCTTTCCGCTGACGGTCAGTCTGGCGGGTCCGCAGCAGATCGCGCTGGATTTTCCGATCGCGGCCGGGTATTACCTCTATCGCGATCGGCTGGCGTTCGCGGCCAAAGGCGCGACGCTTGGGGCGGCTCAATTGCCGGCCGGCCACGTCAAGTTCGACGAAAGCCTGCAGAAGCAGGTCGAGACCTATACCGGCGTCCTGCACATCAGCGTGCCGCTGAGTGCGGTGGCGCCGACCGGTTTCGAGTTGTCCGTCACCTCACAGGGTTGTGCCGAGGCGGGCTTGTGCTATCCGCCGCTGACCCGCCGATTCAAGCTGACTCCGGCGACCAACGGGCAGCCGGCCACCGTCCAAGCGCTGACAGACGACGGCGACGGATTGCCCAACGCAGCCAGCGTCATCGGCGGTCCGGCGGCCCAGGCGTCCGAGGCCAGCCCCGCGCCCCCTTCGGAGGCCTCGGCGACGAGCGAGGTGCGTGCCGGCGTGTCGGGCGACGCCGGCGCCGTCGAGCGTGTGCTGCGCACCGGATCGTGGTGGTCGGCGATGGCGGCATTCTGGTTGATGGGTCTGCTGCTGTCGTTCACGCCCTGCGTGTTGCCGATGCTGCCCATCCTGTCGTCGGTGATCGCCGGCGGCGGTGAGGTGTCACGCCGACGCGGTTTCGCGTTGTCGGTGGCCTATGCGCTGGGGATGGCCATGGTCTACACCGGGCTGGGCGTCGCCGCCGGATTGGCGGGCCAGGGACTGGCAGCGGCGATGCAGAACCCCTGGGTCTTGAGTCTGTTTGCGTTGATGCTGGCCGGCTTTTCGCTGGCCATGTTCGACGTCTACGAATTGAGGCTGCCGCACGGACTGTCGAACCGACTGAACGGCGCTTCGATGCGGCTGCCGGGCGGGCGGTTCCTGGGGGTGTTCCTGATGGGGGGCATTTCGGCGTTGGTGGTCAGTCCCTGTGTCAGCGCACCGCTGGCCGGCGCGCTGGTCTTCCTCAGCCAGACCGGTAACGTCGCCTTTGCCGGCAGCGCGCTGTTTGCCCTGGCGATGGGCATGAGCGTTCCGCTGCTGCTCTTGGGGGCGTCGGCGGGGGCCTGGCTTCCGCGCTCCGGTGCGTGGATGCACGCCGTCAAGCACTTCTTCGGCATGTTGTTGCTGGGCGTGGCGTGGTGGATCGTGCAGCCCATCCTGCCGGCGTGGTTGGCCCTGGCGGGTTGGGCGGGCCTGTTGTTGATGACGGGCTTCATGCTGCGTCCCTTTGATGCGCACCCACACAGCGGCGCCCCGCGGGTCTGGCTGCAGCGTGCCGCAGGGGTGGCGGCGCTGTCGCTGGGTGTGATGCAACTGGTGGGCGTGGTCTCGGGCAGCACGGACGCCTTGCATCCGCTGGGTCATCTGACCGGGGTGCGCGCCGAGGCGGCGTCCGCAGCGCTTCCGTTTCAACCAGTGCGCAGCGTCGCCGAACTCGATGCAGCGGTGGCCGGCGCGCATCGTGTGGTGATGCTGGATTTTTGGGCCGACTGGTGCGTCTCGTGCAAGGAATTGGAGCGCGAGACCTTCAGCGATCCGCAGATTCGGCAGCGCCTGGCGGGTGCCCTGCTTCTGCGCGCCGACGTCACGGCCAACAACCCGGACGATCGGGCGCTGCTGCATCGCTTCGGGCTTTTCGGCCCGCCCGGCGTGCTGTTTTTCGATGCCCAGGGGCTTGAGTTGACGCCGCTCCGGGTGGTCGGCTTCCGTGAGGCGCCCGCCTTCGAAAAAACTTTGCGCGCTGCTGGACTATAAGTGCATCCGCGTGCCATAATGCTAGCTTCAGTCGCGGGGTGGAGCAGTCTGGTAGCTCGTTGGGCTCATAACCCAAAGGTCGCAGGTTCAAATCCTGCCCCCGCAACCAAATCAGGTCGAAAGACCCGCAAAGCCGCTTCAAGCCTAGCTTGGAGCGGTTTTTTGCTTTCTGGCCCGGTGCGCCACCCAGTGCGCCACCATGAGTTCTTTCGATGTTCCCCGCCTCTTCCGCAACCGCTGCGGGGTCTTCTGCTTCCGTCTGAGGACCGGGGCACGTGATCAGCGGGTCAGCCTCGGCACCAAGTCGCCCTTGGCCGCCCATATGATGGCTGCATGCATCAACCAGGCCGTTTATGCGGCCCGCGCACGGGAGCACTGCATGAGGGGCAAGAACCCGACCCTGGCCGACCTGAACATTGATCTCGCGGCGCTGCGCCGCTACGAGCTGGACCTCCAGAAAGGAGTGGTGAAGGCCAGCGATGCGGCAGACCATGCGCGATTGATGGAGGCCATCGACAGGATCGGCATGATCCCCGGCGGCTGGCCGAAGAGCGAGCCACTGCCTGCGCAGGGCGATGCCGCCCCAGCGCCCGCCACCGCGCCGCACCTTTCACGCACTCTCGCATCCGTGGCAGCCTCGTGGATCGCCGAGCGGCGCGCGAAGAACAAGCCCCGCACCGTCTATGCGAAGGAATGCCACTACGCGAACTTCATCGAGCACCTGGCGAGCATCACCGACATGGGGGCTTTCGACAAGGCCGAGGTGGCCGGCTTCAAGAAGAGAGAGCAGGAGCAGGCCCGAGAGCGCGCTCAGACCGCTGGCAAGTCGTTCCGCAAGATTCCCGATGCCGAACTGGACGGCATGTTCGTAGCGACGAAGACGGCCATCGGATCTCTGAACAAGCAAAGCGTGGTCGCGTTCAAGGACGCCTTGCGTGCGAAAGGCCAGAAGGCGAAGACCGTCGACAACAAGCTGCTGACGCTCTCAGATTTCTTCGAATACGCCATCGGTAACGGGGCCTACAAGAGCCCCGACGGTAACCCGGTGTCCGGAACGTTCATCCTGACGAAGAAAGAGCGGACGGATCAGGCCGAGCCCTACAAGCCGTTTACCGATGCCGACTTAAAGCGAATCTTCGAGCCGGCCGCCTATAAGTCGAACATGCACCAGCCCGACCTCTACTGGTGCCCGCTGATCGGCATCTACACCGGCATGCGCATCAGCGAAGTTACAGGCATCTACTGCGACGACGTGCGCACGTCCTCGAACGGCGTTGACATCATCCACGTCCGCAAGTCGAAGACGGGCGCTGGTATCCGGGATGTGCCGATCGCCAAGGCATTGATCGATCTCGGATTCCTGGACTTCGTCGCTCAGCAACGGGCCGCTGGCCACGAGCGACTTTTCCCGGACTGGCTGCTCATCAACGACAGCTACTCGAAGGAACTCAGCGACGCATTCCGCGAGCACCTGATCGCGGTCGGCGTGCGCAAGTCGGCCGACAAGTCCGAGCGCAAGAGCTTCCACAGCTTCCGGGTCAACGTCATCACCCAACTCGCCGACAACGGAGCCAACACCGTTCAGTCGATGCGCATCGTCGGACACGCCACCCCGCAGGGCGGCCAGGGGCTGGGGACTCACCTTGGCTACGTGCGCGAACTGCCCAGCTTGAAGCAGGTCATCGATGGCCTGGTGTGGCCGCTCGATTTGGTCGCGCTGCGCCGCTGATTTGCCTACCTTCGGCGCGTCGCGTGCGTCTCATCGGCGGATCGGCCGCCGCTGTTCGAAGCTGCGGCACGACAGCCCTCCCACGTAGGCTTGACCGCGGCTCTCGTCGTGAGCCAGTCGGTCAGTAAAGCCGCGCTCTGTGCGTCGCTCGAGACCCGCAAGCGAGCCAAGCTGTCCGCCCGCTATGCCCATAGAGCGCGTGCAACTGCTACCGCTGGGCGCGCACCGCCAGGCATCGCCTGTCTGAGTCGCCGAGGTGCCCATGTGGCGCTTGCGCCGGTCTGCGGCGGCGCTATGATGTAATACATCTGCCAGCTAGGTAAATGTATTAAAGAAGGTTCAGAAATCGCATGGTCAGAACACCAACGACAGACCCGAAGGAGACAACAACCAGCGTTCGCGTCTCAGCCTCGGAGCGTCAGCAGATGGAAGACAACGCGAAGCGGCTGGGCTTCAAGACCGTCAGCGACTACTTGCGCCACCTTCATCAGCAAAGCCTCGAGGCCGCGACCGCTCGCTCGGCTGCCCCAGAGCCTCGCAAGCTCGGTAAGCTAATTAGCTTTCACTCCACCGAATTCGGAACGATGTTCAACGGGGACTCGCTGGACTTCCTCCACGATCCCCAACGCGCCAAATCGGTCAACCTCATAATGACCTCGCCTCCCTTCGGACTCGTTCGGAAGAAGAGTTACGGGAACGAGGATGCGCATGCATACTGCGACTGGTTTCGCCCCTTCGCCGAAGGCTTCAAGAAGGTCCTTGCTGAGGATGGGAGTCTGGTAATCGACATCGGCGGCGCCTGGATTCCCGGTCAGCCAACCCGCTCGCTCTATCATTTCGAGCTGCTGCTAATGCTCTGCAAAGAGTATGGGTTTCATCTTTGTCAAGAACACTATTGGTGGAATCCAGCGAAGCTACCAACGCCGGCTGAATGGGTTAATGTGCGCCGGGTGCGAGTTAAAGATGCTGTCAACTGTGTGTGGTGGCTCGCAAAGGATCCATACCCGAAGGCTAATAACAGACGTATTCTGGCGCCATATAGCGACTCGATGAAGCATTTGCTGAAAAACGGCTACCAGGCGAAGCAGCGCCCTAGTGGTCATGTAATCAGTGAGAACTTCGCAAAAGATAACGGGGGCTCAGTCCCGCCGAACCTTTTGGCTATCGCCAACACCGAATCCAACGGTGCATATCAGGACTACTGCCGGGAAAATGGAATTGACATCCACCCGGCTAGGTTCCCCTCGCTCTTGCCGGAATACTTCATCCGATTCCTGACCGACCCGGGTGATTTCGTTTTCGACCCATTTGGGGGATCCTGCGTAACAGGCATGGTTTCCGAGGCGCTGGGCCGCAAGTGGGCTTGCGTCGAATTGAACAGCGCATACTTGCAAGGTGCACTCTCAAGGTTTAAGGGCAACGTAGAGGACAACGCGAAGACGAAGGCGTCCTCCTACGCCATCCCGACGCCTTGCGGTGTGCCAGTCGACGAAAGCGCTGTGAAGCTAGTCGCCAACGGCGGAAAGACTCGCTGACTCAGATGCCAGTCGGTCCGTGGCCCTGCGCAAGCACGGCGGCCCATTGTCCAAGTGAGCCCGACACCAACCCGTCGAAGTCCGTAAAGCCAACCGGGCCCGCGCCGTCAACACGCTCTGCAAACCTTCCGCGGCTTGCGACGACGACCAGAGAGTCCTGAAGCATCAACTCAGCTTCCGAGAGCGAATCGGGCCTTGAGTCCATGGCGTATCGGGTGATCTGGACGCAAGCGTCGGAGACTGCTGATGGGGCCGAGGTTTCGCTCTCGAACCACTTGCACTCGCAATGAGCAACTTCCTTGCCGGTCTTGCGGTGGACTATCGAGACATCGACTCGGGAGGACGCCGTGTCCGTCCCGATGCTTTGGGCAAGCCTCTTGGAGAGGGCCTCTGACGGATCGAGCTTCCCTGGCTCGCGAGGTTTGAGAGCACGCTGCCAGTGGACTTCGAAGTCGTCGCCAGCTACGGCCACGAGGCGTTCGGATCCCGCACCGACCCGAATATCAGCCTCTATACCCGCCTCCTTGGCCAAGGCCTCTGCTGTCGCCAAGGCAGTCGAAAGCTCGAGCATCTGCCAGTTCTCGAGCGGCGCGAGTAGCGTCTTTTGCAGCAAATCGCGCACAGCCTCCTGTTCGAGTGCCTCGACCCTCTCGTAGGACTCGAAGGCCGCGAGGGCGAGGCGATAGATAGCCGCCCGCGAACGAGCCGCAGAACGCAGCGCAGACAGTCCGGGGCGCGATTTGGCGCCCGGCGAGATCAACACCTCCCTGAGCATCTGGTTCCTTAGAGCCGAGTCCAGTAGTCGCGCCCTCTCGTGGATCCACGCCAAGTCCGGCGAGGCTTTCTCGCGCTTTAGCAGCGAGACCAATGCTGTCTCGGCTTCCTGAAGCGTCCAAGCGACCAAGTGATTTGGACCATTGGAATACGAGGCGGCCGGCTCGTGGACGACGAACAGCGTTGGGTCGCAAGAACGCGCCTGCTCGGCGGCAGTCGCGCGCGCGTCGACCGTTCCGGCGATTTCGGCGATGCAGACGCGCTCGACGACCTCAATAGAGCTCCTCGCGTCGCGCGGGTATTCGACAAGATGGCGCGCGAGGTCGCCTACCTCATCGGACAAGGCCCAGCGGCACCGCAAGTCCTCGAGGTCCCTGTGATCGACCCGCGGCCGCTCGAAGTGGCCTCCGCCCTGGGTGTTCTTCCTGAACCGGCTTACCAGCACGCCGGCGCAATAGTCGTTCATCCGCGCGCGCTGCGGAATTGTCATAGAGCCAAGTCCATGACTGCAGAGCGCAACGATGCCGCACGGTCTGGGTCCAGCGTCCAAGCGGCCGAGATGGCTCCGGCCAAGTCTTCCGCCTCGGTTCGTCGGATGCCATCGAGGAGCGGAAGGATCGAGGAGCCCAAGGCTAAGACGTAGAGGTTTTGTGTAACTGGGTCAGAAGCCGGATCTGCGAGCATGTTGATGCCCGGCCTCATCTGGGCCACTAGGCGAATAAAGTCGATGATTGGGGCGCCGCCAATCTCCCGGATGGCGTTGACTGACTTCCACATGTCGGCGATCGGGTTCGGGAGCGACATGTCGTTCGGGCCCTGTGGGCGGACGTGCTTGTCGAGCATCTTGACCACGAACTCCCGCAGATCGACGGGCACCCCGATACGAATCCAAGTGAAACGCCTTGACAACGCGTAGCTGACTTGGCCGAGTTGGGTCTTGTCAATCTGGTTCAATGTGCAAATCAGCGACCACGCCGGCCCAGGTGCAAACTCGTTGGTTGCCAATGGAACGATGGGCTTGCTCGGAAGAATTTTGTAGAAGGCGCTGCCCGGATCGGCAATATTCGTCCGATAGGGGAGAGTTGATGGCTGTCCGGCCAAGACCGAAAACAGAGGGCCGATAACCTTGTCGATCGGGCAGCGATTAAGCTCGTCGATGATCATAGGTTTGTCGAAGTCGCGCAGGAGTGCCCCGGCGACAAAACCAATTAGCCCTGGACCCAAAGGCTGGTAGCCGCCGATTAGGTCTTGGCTACTCCACGACGCCGAAGCGGTAAGTTCTACGAAGCCGTCCCCGATATCCGACAACTGATCCGCGACGTGCTCTGCCAATGTCGTCTTGCCTGTGCCCGGCGGGCCGTAGAAGATGAAATGGCGCTTGTTGATCGCCAAAGCCGCGTTGATCAGGTCGTAAACCTCATCCTGAATGCCAACCAGGCCCGAAGCGGTCTGAACGATCGCGGGCGGGGGTGGGGCAGCCTGCGCCGCTGCCGGCGCGGCACTGATGCCAGCGCCCACTGCGTTCGCTAATGCTGCCATCTGGGCGTTCTGTCTAGGATCGCACACCATAACCTGAGATCCGCCTGAACCCAGATAGGCAACGAGTGCCTGAGTAGCATCGTTATAGCTAATAGGCACACCACTAACAGTTACTGTGGCAGTCGTGCCAGGGGCCGGCGATATGACCAAACTGAACAACGAGGCTTTGGTGCTATGGCCCTTGTAATCGAAGGATCCGTTCGCAGGATTAAAATTTGAAAGCGTTTCGGCCGCTGACCCTGGCGGCAATGGCTGGTGAAAAGCGACTACGAATATCCATTCCCAATCCGCCGGGAATACAAACGATCCAGCGCCTCCCGCACCTGTAGCTACGGCTGGCATGATTCGGAAAATCGCTGCGACGCATCTTCCTGCGCCATTATTGACGTAGCCAGGGGTTCCGGCGCCAGGCAGAGGACTGCCGGCGGCGTCCGTAGCTAACTCGGCCGTGAGAACTCCTGCTGTGCGACGAAGGTGAAGAATCCAACGAGGCGGTTTGCTGGAAACAGACGAGCTTTGCGACCAATACCCCGCTGCAGTATCCAGATTGTATGAAAGAGCCAAATCTTTCGTGCCGGAGCTCTTGGTTTCATATCCCCGGCTCGCAATGACTGAATTTATCGCACTCTTGGTTGCCCTGAAGGCGTCAAGAATATCAACCAAGGGAGTCGGCATATATTTTCCTGTGCAATTTGACTGATTTCGCGCTGTTAACGCTGGCGATAACGGAGTCCGTTGGTCGTCAACTATAGCCAAGGTCGACCAAGCCCTGCGGGCTAACTGCAGGCTGCTCTCAGAGTCGGGAAGGACCGGTTCTGGGGTCGCGTCGGTCCCAGCAGGCATGCGGCAGACTCTGGCGACTGCACTGCCCTCTTCCGTTCCGATGAAGGAGGGACGGTAGCGAACACGCGTGGACGTCAGGCGGACTGGGCATCCACGGAAAACCGACGACGATTAGCGCCCCGGGCGCAGCGCCTGCCCCGCAGCTTGCTTGCGCTCGGTCGGAGTTGGCTCCCCTAAGTCGGCACATGCCTCAGCCTGGCGCGCTTCAATCAACTCCTTGACGCGGGCCAAGTGCGCCAACAGCTTCTTGACCAATCGCGCGATGTTGGCCGCAGCGATGGCGCTCGTCCAGGTCGCCTGCGCCTGAGCGTTGTTGAGGTCCAGAAGCACAGCGGCGACTCGCGCAGCATGTTCTTCGAGTTCCTCGTCGCTCATGGCGTCGAGGTTGGCGCGAACGAGGTCGATGGCTTCGAGCATCGGGCTAGGTTGCAGGGTATCGCTCATGTTCTCGCCTCCAGGGGATCCTGATCAGGCTGGCGCGCTGGCGGCGCGGGAGCAAGCGCCGCCGGGCGGGGGCTTGCGCTCCGCTGCGGGACCGCTATCTTGCAGCGGTCGCCTCGGGGGCTTTCTCGGTGAGGCCTGACCGCGCGAGCGACTCGGGTTGGACGGGCGGAAGCTGACAGGGCAACGCGCGCCGCGAGGCGCGTGCAGGAAAACGCGGTGAGCTGGGACCATGGAGAGCCGCGCCGGAGCCAAGACTAGCCGGCCATGGGTGGTTGCGAGAGCCATACGAGTCGAAGCGACCCTCTCGCGGGGAATCGCCGACGGAAGACCCGCAGGGGTCCTCGGTCAAGGTGCTGTCCGTTCAAGAACGGAGGGCGTCGCCTTGGCTCGGGATCCCTCCTCACCCGATACAGGCTGGTAGCCGAGCAGAAGGGCCTGAGGGTTGAGTTCGTGCGCGCAGGCGGCGCGCATTCGCCCTGGCCGTGGTAACGGCTGTCAGAGTGTCAGCCCCGTCAGGGGCGTCAGGAACGTCAGGAACGTCAGGAACGTCAAAGGCGGGCAGGACGGTGAGCGGGCTGGCCTGGGGCGGGCTGGTATCGGCACAGGTGGCGTCCGATCGGAGGGGAAGGCCGGTCTTCCCGGAGAGCAGAGCGTTTGCATGCAAACAGAAATTTGGGGCGGGCGACCTCACGGCCTGGGTCCTGCGCCGGGCCGGGGCGTGCGAGGAGAGCGGGGCGCTCGAGGTCGGCGGGGCCGAGCGCGCACTCCGGCGTCATCCGCCAGCCCTCTTGGAGCAGGGTCGTCGCCGCGCAAGGCGCGTCGCGCGTCCTTCACCGCCTCCACCGTCTTCGCCACGCCGTGCTGAGTGTTGATGTCGGGCTCGAAGCCAAGCAACCGGGCGAGAGCCTTCGCGAAGAAGTCCCGCTGCTGTCGAAGGGCGTCGATGAGCGGTTGCACCCTCGCCAGTTCGGCCAGCAGTTCAGCGACCTGCTGGCGCAGCTTGGGAACCTCCTTCGCCTGCATCTGCAACGGCTTGAACTGCCGGAAGACGTCTTGGGCGGCAGCCCTGGCCGTGCGTTTGCCGTAGGCTTCGATGTCGATGCGGTCGGCCAGCGTGGCTTCTGGCGGTTTCGGCACGCTGATCGGGGTCAGCGCCGCCGCCATTAGCCGGCGCCATTCCGCGACCGTCTGATGCTTCGCCTTGCTACTCCGCCGACCGCGCTCTAGTTCGAAACGCTGCATCGCGGCGCCATATTCGTCTTGGAGCTTGACGAGCGCGTCCTTCCCTCCGCCCAGACCCAGCACCCGGTCTGAAAGGGTCCAACCGTTGCCGCGATCGGTCCGCACCCTGCCGGCCCGGTCGGTGTCGGGCGCCAACCCCACGACATAGGCGGCCAGATGCGGTGTCTGCTCGTCGAGGTGCAGGACGGCGAGCTTGACCCGCTCAGCGCCGAACCGCGCGCACAGCCACTCGACATTCGCCTCTGCCCAGGCGGCGATGTCGGCCTGACTCTTACCCTCGGCCCACTCCGGGGACATGCCGAGGAAGAACTCCCGCGCCAAGGTATGGGCTTGGCCCTGCGCCAACTGGCGCAAGTGCATGCCGTTGACAACAGCGCGCCAGGATTCGACCCAATCGGGCGAGCCGTGGAGGACGCGCAGCGGCTCCGGAGCGGAAGGATTCAGGTGCTCGCGCCTGTCGGCGCTGGTGCGCAGGTTGTGGCCGACGCTCTTCGTCAAGGTTGACCAAGCCTTGATCTTCTCCGTGCGGCATATCGCGAATGTGGGCATCGGCGGCCTCTTCGTCTTGGATTCGCGGGCCCTGACCCGCGCCCCGATAGCCCGTAGGGGGCGTCCATCGGAAGGGGGGATGGGGTCCCGGGGGCGCAGCCCCTGGGCGAACACGGCAACTTGCGCAGCATGTTGCGGAGTGAGTCCCATGTTTTGCCTGACTTCATCTTGGCGCCGCGTTTCCGAATGTCCAGCGCCGCCGATCGCTGACACCTCGGGTTCGCCCATCCTCCAGACCCGCCGGATAATCCCAACGCCGCGCAGGCCACCCCCGCGCTGAGCGCGACCCCGGAGCGTTTGTCCGTATGACCGAAGTCGACCGCACGATCACTCTCACCACCGAGGACGAGTCGACTCTCCTGGCGATGTCGCCGAGCGACCCTGGTGATCGGATTCGGGCTGCCCTACGGGAAGTTGCCGCGCGCCACGGCGCCGACTGGCGAGGCTGGCAACAATGGCAGGCCGGCCCGTTAGGCTCGCAGGCACCGCTGACTTGGTTGGCCGTCCAGTTCACGAGTCAGGCCTACGAGGCGTTGGTCGCGTTCGCGTTCCGCGAATTCTTGCCGACCCTACACGGCTCCGCCGAGATTCGCTGGCTGTTCGATCACTTCGCCGACTCGATTCGGGGCCTCGCCCAGTTCGAAGCCATGTCCGACCCGCCCGAGGCGAGAGTTGCCAAAGGCAGGGGCTGCGCCGCTATCGCCTCGATGATCGGTGCGGCGGGGCCCGCCGGTTCTCGTTACGCACTGGCCGCGATAGATGCCGCGACGCTCGGCCTGCTGCGGGATTGGCTGACGATTGCTTGGGATCTGGCGTCCGGCGCGTTCGAAGCTGCAGCCTTTGAGGAGGTCGCTCGGGTGCCCGATCTGCCCGGTGAGGCGCCAAGTGCGTAGCACTGGCGCTGTCTGCGGCGCGTGTGGGTTTCGCGCTTGGAACCGCGCCGACGAGCCGTCGTCGCAAGGGGCGTCGGCCCCGCGATCACAGGAGCCCCCTTTCCGCGAACGATACGGTTCGGCCGCCGGCTACCACGATGTGATCCAGGACACGCACGTCCACTGTCGCCAGCGTCGTTTTCAGCGTCTGCGTCAGGTGCTCGTCCGCACGGCTCGGCTCCGGCACCCCGCTCGGATGGTTGTGCGCCAGGATCACGGCCCCGGCGTTGACCGACAGCGCCGCCTTGACGACCTCCCTCGGATAGACCGAAGTCTGCGAGAGGGTCCCGAAAAAGAGATCTCGGTATTCGATGACCCGATGCTGGCTGTCGAGGAACACGACGGCGAACACTTCCCGCTCCTGGCCGCCCAGCTTCAGCGACAGGTAGTCCTTGACCACCTGCGGGGCGTCGAAGGTGGCTCCCCTGACGAGCGAGGCGTCGAGGCCTTCTTTGGCGAGGGCGATGATGGTCGCCAAGGGAGCCGGTTCGTAGCAGCCGTCGGCGCGCAGAGTGAACAGGCCGAAGTCGGAGGTTTGACGCGTCATGGCGCGATCCTTGGAAGCAGGCGAGATTGCCTGCCTCGGCCCCGGCGGATCGCAGCGCAGCGGTCCAGGGTGGGACACGACCGAAGGACGCAAGCGGCAACGCCGCGCAGCCCTTGACGGCGAGAACGGTCCGCCACGATGGGCAGAACAGCAAGCCCGCCCTCTCACCCCGCCGCGAACCCTTCCGGAATCGTTCCCGCCAGCGGCGCGCTTGGGCTCCGTCGGCGCGGCTCGCCGATTGGGGAGGCCGGCTCCTCCCCCGTGAGACCCTGGTGCCTAAGACGTCTTGGGTTTGATCGCACCCGTGCTGAGTGGGCCGGTCGCTGCGAAAGGCGCGAGGCTGGAATCGGCCGCCACAGCTTTGAGCATCAGTTCTCGGATCTCCTCGGACGGAAGCTGTCGGAGCGGTCGAGAGTTGGATTTCAGTTGCGACGGGATCGCAGGCTTGCCGCCCTGCGCCTGAACCTTCTTCAACTCCTCGATGACAGCTTCCAGCGGGTCGCGGGAGGCTCCCTTTTCGCCGGCCCCGGTCTTGCCTGCTCCGGGCTTGATGTAGAGGTCGAGCACCTTGCGTAAGTCGCGCAGGTTCAGGGCGCATAGCTTGGCAGCGAAACCGAAGTCCTCGGTATCCAGCACATCGGATTCCTTGCCGAGCAGGACATGGTAGATCAGCGCGTATTTCATCCCCCGGTGGCTGATGCGCTTGATGAAACTCAGACCGACATCCGTCGAGTCGCTGCGCTTGAGCAGAATCTGGAACGCCTCCTCGAAAGCCGTCTCGCCGAGCCGGTCGACCTTGTATTTCGCGTGGAGGCCCCCGCTCACGATCCGCTGCCACATTTCGGAGATTTCCGGCGCGCGCTCGGTGAAGGTGTAGAGCGACCTGAGCTTTCGCTCGGGATCGCGCTCGGCGACGACGAACGCGAATCGTTGGGCGAAGCCGTCGACCAGCATCTCCTTCGTCAGGTAGTCCTTGATCGTCTCGAAGACGGTGCTGCCGAAAATGGTCAGCGCCGGGTTCTCCACCTCGACCGTCTCCGTCTTGGTCGAGCGCACGATCTTCGAGCCGTCATAGCAGCGCAGCAGGTAGTCCTTTGTGTCGGCCATGCTGTCCGCGTTGAGCGATTTGAGGAACTGCGCGAACTCGTCGCGCATCCACAGGCCGTGGTTGTGGTCCCGCAAGTCCTCCACGAACTTGGCGGCAGAACTGGAGTCGGGGAAGAGGTCGACGGCGCCGCCGAGGGCCTTGCCGATCTTGGAGGAAGCGAAGCTCTTGCCCGAGCCGGACTCGGCCATGCAAATCGTCCAGACATCGGGCCGCCATTCCTCGCCCACCACCGAGATCACCACGCCCTTTTGGAGCAGGAGCGCCGAGACGTAGTGGATCGCGGCGAAAACGGGCAACTCTCGCGGGATGTCCGTCGTCTCCAGGAACGTCTGGTCGATCATGTGCAGGATGCTGCCCTTCGGGATGCAGTCGTCCAGCGTCGGCCAATCGCCAGCCACCATGGCCGACATCGCAGCGCGGATGTTTTCCTGGGCTTCGCCGTGCCACTGGGCCAGCTTCGCTTCCCACTCCGCATTGGTCAGCGGTGCAGCCCACTGCAGCGATGGGCGCTTCGCCGGATCCGCGTCCGGGTCCAGGTAGGCGCGCGCGCTTTCGCCGGTCATCATGGGGAACGAGGGGTTCCAGCCAAGGGGGACCCCCAGCTGAGCGGCAATCTGCGCATCGGTCGGTTCGGAGCCGGGGGCTTCTGTCGCTGCCGGCTGCTTTTGACCATCTTCTCCTTGACCGTTTTCTGTCATGGCTTGGCTCGTAGGTTGGACAACAAGGCTGGTGCGGAAGCGCACGGCGCCGCCGATTCGGATTGTTGCTGACGCCGTCAATCTCGGCCGTGCGTCAGTCCCGTCAGGGGCGTCAGGTGCGTCAGCCCCGTCAGGGGCGTCAGGTGCGTCAGCCCCGTCAGGGGCGTCAGGTGCGTCAGCCCCGTCAGGNGTGCGTCAGCCCCGTCAGGGGCGTCAGGTGCGTCAGCCCCGTCAGGGGCGTCAGGTGCGTCAGCCCCGTCAGGGGCGTCAGGTGCGTCAGCCCCGTCAGGGGCGTCAGGTGCGTCAGCCCCGTCAGGGGCGTCAGGTGCGTCAGCCCCGTCAGGGGCGTCGGGAGATCAGCATAGGTGAGGCCGCAACTGCCGTGAGCGCCATCGCTGCGCTACGATTCCCCCGCAAGTCGCGGTGCGCCACACGGTGCGCCACCGTCTCAACCCCCGCACCGGCGAGGGCTAAAACGGCAAAAAGCTAGCAACGGCGCGGGTTTGCGACGATTTGGCTGAGGCTGAAAATCGGCCTTAATTGCGGGTCTTGCCCCCGCAACCAAAAATTTATCAGCTAGATCAACAGCTTAGCTGATCAGTGGCGCCAACCGGGAGGTTGGCGTTTTGCTTTGTGGCCCAAATTTGGCCCATCTGTGGCCCCACCAGAATTCCAGGTGCCATCAAATGACCGTTGGGCCGTTGGCCCCGCAGCCGACCTTTGGGCCGGATCTGCAACGGTCGGTGTTGTCCCTGACTGTCGGTGTATTGGCCTGCGCGAGATGGTGAACTGCTGCGCTGCACACTAAGCGGGCCATGACATTCCTGCGCCTGGGTGTCTGCAGGGTCTTCTTCGCAGCGCTTGACTATGCAGGCGCCCCGACGCCCGGCCGGCGCCGGCTCCAGCCGCGTCAGTCCGTCGCCGTGCGCACGCCGCGCAGGTAGGCGTCGATCGCTTGGCGGCCGACGCGCTCGAGGTCGAACGCCTGCGGGTCGAGGATCCAGTTCTGGATCAGGCCGTCGAGCAGCGAATGCAGGCCGATCGCGGCGGCATCCGCAGGCACCCACGCCCCCGCGGCAGCACCCTCGGCGCGCGCCGCGCGGCGCAGCCCGCGCTCGAGCTGGCCCAGGCGCAGGCGCAGGCCCGACAGGCGCCGCTCGCGCACGATGTCGAGCTCGTCCACGTACTCGACCCGGTGCAGCGCGATCTCGAACACGCGGCGCGCCTGCGGGTCGTGCACCGTGGCGTGCAAAGCGGCCAGAAAGCTGGCGCGGACCTGCGCCAGCGGGTCGTCGAGGTCGTCCTCGGCACTGCGCGCGATCTGCTGTTCGATCGGCAGCGAGACCCGGCTGAGCATGGCCTGGAACAGGTCGGCCTTGTCGGCGAAATGCCAGTAGATCGCGCCGCGGGTCACGCCGGCGGCGCGGGCGATGTCCTGCAGCGTGGTGCGCGAGACGCCACGCCGCTGGAACTCCAGCTCGGCCATGTCCAGGATGTGGTCGCGCGTGACCTGCGCCTGCTGCTTGGTGTGGCGCGCCATGGCTCAAGACCCCGGGCAGGACATACATTCGTGCATGTATGTATAGTAATCGCCATCCCTGAAATCGGCGCCGTGCCTGCTGCGCGGCGCGTGTCCGGGCCCACCCCTCCTGTCGGCGACGACCTTGCCACGCCCCGGTGCCGGCGCGGGTCGTCGCCCCGCGAAAGGTCTTGCATGTCTGCATGGCGCCCTGCCGTGATCGGCTTCTCCTGCGTCGCCAGCCCCGAAGTTCAACGCGATGCTTCGCGGGCGACGTCGCCCGGCGGCCGGCACCCGACGCCTTTCGGGCCGCGCGCGCTGGCGAGCGTCTCGTTGGCCGGCGCCGTCGTCGCGCTGCTGGCGGCCTGCGGGCCGGCGCCCGGCGGCGCCGCGGCTGGCAGCGCGCCGCCGCCGGCCGAGGTGGGCGTCGTCACGGTGCAGCCGTCCACAGTCGGGCTGGTCACCGAACTCCCCGGCCGCACCGAAGCCTCGCGCATCGCCCAGGTGCGGGCGCGGGTCGCCGGCATCCTGCAGCGGCGGCTGTTCCGCGAAGGCAGCGACGTGCATGCCGGCCAGCCGCTGTTCGCGATCGACGCCGCGCCCTACCGCGCGGTGCTGGCGAGCGCGCAGGCGCAGCAGGCGCGCGCCGAGGCCAACCTGATGCAGGCCAGCGCACAGGCCGAACGCGACCGGCCGCTGCGGGCCGCGAAGGCGATCAGCGAACAGGAATACGTCAGCGCGCAGGCGGCACGGAAGCAGGCCGAGGCCGACGTCGCGGCCGCCAAGGCGGCGGTGCAGACGGCGCAGATCAACCTTGGCTATGCCCATGTCACGGCGCCGATCGGCGGCCGCATCGGCCGCGCCTTGGTCACCGAGGGGGCGCTGGTCGGCCAGGGCGAAGCCACGCCGCTGGCCGTGGTGCAGCAGATCGACCCGCTGTACGTCAATTTCACGCAGTCGGCGGCCGAGGTGCTGCGGCTGCGCGCAGCGATCGCCGGCGGTCGGCTCAAGGGCGCCAGCGGTCCGGCCTCGGCCGAGGTCAGCGTGGTGATGGAAGACGGCAGCGTCTACCCGCTGCGCGGCAAGCTGCTGTTCTCGGACCTGAGCGTCGACCCGAGTTCGGACCAGATCACGTTGCGCGCCGAGGTGCCCAATCCGAAGGCCGAACTGCTGCCCGGCCTGTACGTGCGCGTGCGCCTCGAGCAGGCCCAGGCCCGGGGTGCGATGCTGGTGCCGCAGCAGGCGGTGCAGCGCGGCAGCGACGGCGACAGCGTCAAGGTGGTCGGTGCCGACGGTCGGGTGTCGATCCGGCCGGTGAAGGTCAGTGCCGCGCAGGACGGCCGCTGGGTCGTGCTCGACGGCCTGAAGGCGGGCGAGCAGGTGATGGTTGACGGCTTCCAGAAGCTGCGCGGCAACGCGCCGGTGAAGGCCGTGCCCTGGCAGCCGCTCGCGGCGAGCGCCGCCGCTTCGACCGCGGCGCCGGCCTCCGCGGCCGCACGCTGACGAGGCGGCCCCGACATGGCGCAGTTCTTCATCAACCGGCCCATCTTCGCGTGGGTCATCGCTCTGTTCATCCTCGTCATCGGCGGTGTAGCGATCACGCAGCTGCCGGTGGCGCAGTACCCGCCGGTGGCGCCGCCGTCGATCGTGGTCAACGTCGCGTACCCGGGGGCCTCGGCGCAGACGCTGGAGGACAGCGTGATCGCGGTCATCGAGCGCGAGATGAACGGCTCGCCCGGCCTGGCCTACTTCGAGTCGGTCAGCCAGGCCGACGGCACCGGCAGCATCACGCTGAGCTACGAGCCCGGCACCAACCCCGACCTGGCGCAGGTCGACGTCCAGAACCGGCTCGGCCGCGCCACGCCGCGGCTGCCTCAGGCGGTGGTGCAGCAGGGCGTGCGGGTCGACAAGGCGAACCCGAACTTCCTGCTCTTCATCATCCTGGCCAGCGACAACCCGGCGATCGATCCGGTGGCGCTGGGGGACTTCGCCAGCCGCAACGTGGTGCCCGAGATGCAGCGCGTGCCCGGCGTCGGCCAGGCCCAGCTGTTCGGCACCGAGCGCGCGATGCGGATCTGGATCGACCCGGCCAAGCTGGTCGGCTACAAGCTGTCCGCCGCCGATGTCAACGCCGCGATCGCGACGCAGAACGCGCAGGTGTCTTCGGGCACGATCGGCGACCTGCCGAACACGCCCGACCAGAGCATCTTCGCCACCGTCGTCGTCAAGGGTCAGCTCGACTCGGTGCGCCAGTTCGGCGAGATCGTGCTGCGCGCCAATCCTGATGGCTCGACCGTGCGCCTGAAGGACGTCGCGCGCATCGAGCTCGGCGCCCAGAGCTATGGCGTGCGCACGCGGCTGAACGGCCAGCCCTCGACCGGCATCGGCATCCAGCTTTCGCCCACCGCCAATGCGCTGCAGACCGCGGCGCTGGTGAAGAAGCGCCTGGCCGAGCTGCAGCCCTACTTCCCGGCCGGCGTGAAGGCCACGATTCCCTACGACAGCTCGACCTTCATCAAGCTCTCGATCAGCCAGGTCGTCGAGACCCTGCTCGAGGCGGTGGCGCTGGTGTTCGCGGTGATGTACCTGTTCCTTCAGAACATCCGCTACACGATCATCCCGACCCTGGTGGTGCCGATCGCGCTGCTCGGCAGCTTCGCGTCGCTGCTCGCGTTGGGCTTCTCGATCAATGTGCTGACGATGTTCGGCATGGTGCTGGTGATCGGCATCGTGGTCGACGACGCGATCGTCGTGGTCGAGAACGTCGAGCGCATCATGAGCGAGGAGGGCCTGCCCCCGCTGCAGGCCACGCGCAAGGCGATGGGGCAGATCTCGGGCGCCATCGTCGGCGTCACCGTGGTGCTGGTCTCGGTCTTCGTGCCGCTGGCCTTTTTCAGCGGCGCGGTGGGCAACATCTACCGCCAGTTCGCGGCCGTGATGGTCAGCGCGGTGGCCTTCTCGGCCTTCCTCGCGCTGTCGTTCACGCCGGCGCTGTGCGCCACGCTGCTCAAGCCGGTCGAGGCCGGTCACCACCATGCCAAGGGCGGCTTCTTCGGCTGGTTCAACCGCGGCTTCTCGCGCACCGCCAAGGGCTACGAAGGCCTGGTCGCGCGGTTGCTGCGGCGGGCTGCGCGCTGGCTGGTGATCTACGCCGCGATCATCGGCGCCGTCGTGCTGCTGTTCAGCCGCCTGCCCACCGGCTTCATCCCGAACGAGGACCAGGGCAACATGCTCGTCAACGTCCAGCTGCCGCCGGGCGCCACGCTCAACCGCACGCTGGGCGTGATGCAGCAGGTCGAGGGCTACATGCTCAAGCAGCCCGAGATCCAGAGCATGGTCACCGTGCTCGGCTTCAGCTTCTCGGGCTCGGGCCAGAACGCGGCCCTGGGCTTCGTGACGCTGAAGGACTGGGATCAGCGCGACGGAGCCGCGCATTCGGCGCAGGGCCTGGTCGGCCGCGCCTTCGGCGCCCTGAGCAAGATCCGCGAGGCGATCATTTTCCCGGTCAATCCGCCGGCGATCCGCGATCTGGGCCGCGCCAACGGCTTCGCGATGCGACTGCAGGACCGCGGCAGCAACGGCCATGAGGCCTTGCTGGCAGCGCGCAATCAGCTGCTCGCGGCGGCGGCCAAGGATCCGCTGCTGGTGGCGGTGCGGCCCGACGGCCTGGAGGACGCTTCGCAGCTCCAGCTCGACATCGACCGCGACAAGGCCAGCACCCTGGGCGTGAGCTTCACGGCCATCAACAGCGCGCTGTCGACCGCGCTCGGCTCGGCCTACGTCAACGACTTCCCGAACGCCGGCCGGCTGCAGCGCGTGGTGGTGCAGGCCGACGCGCCGGCGCGGATGCAGCCCGAGGACCTGCTGCGCATCAACGCGCTGAACGGCGCCGGCCAGCCGGTGCCGCTGGCCGCCTTCGCGAGCACGCACTGGATCACCGGCCCGATGCAGACCGTGCGCTACAACGGCTACCCGACGATGCGCATCGCCGGCGAGCCTGCGCCCGGCGTCAGCAGCGGCGCCGCGATCGCCGAGATGGAGAAGCTGGCGGCGCAGCTGCCGCCGGGCTTCGCCTACGAGTGGACCGGGCTGTCGCGCGAGGAGAAGCTCTCGGGCTCGACCGCGTTCATCCTGTTCGGCTTCTCGCTGCTGTCGGTGTTCCTGTGCCTGGCGGCGCTGTACGAGAGCTGGTCGATTCCGCTCGCGGTGATCCTGGTGGTGCCGCTGGGCGTGCTGGGCGTGATCCTGGGCGCCGAGGCGCGCGGGCTCGAGAACGACGTGTTCTTCAAGGTCGGCCTGATCACGATCATCGGCCTGGCGTCGAAGAACGCAGTGCTGATCATCGAGTTCGCGAAGGATCTCAACGCCCAGGGCAAGAGCCTGGTCGAGGCCGCGCTGGCGGCGGCGCACCTGCGCTTCCGGCCGATCGTGATGACCTCGATGGCGTTCATCCTCGGCGTGCTGCCGCTGGTGCTGGCGCGCGGCGCCGGCTCGGCCAGCCAGCACGACATCGGCACCGGCGTGATGGGCGGCATGATCACCGGCACCACGCTGGCGGTGTTTTTCGTGCCGATCTTCTTCGTCGTCGTGCGCGGCCTGTTCAAGGGCAGCGAGCGCCAGCGCCGGATGTACGCCCACGAGGCCGAGACGATGCTGCCGCCAACGCCGCCACCGCCCGCCCGGACCGGCTCGGCCCAGGGCGAGGAGGGTGCGCGATGAAAACGACCACGAGGGCGATGCCGACCCTGGCCGCGCTGTCGATCGGCGCCCTGCTGGTCGGCTGCAGCTCGCTCGCGCCGCGCTACCAGCGGCCGCCGGTTCCGGTGCCGGCGCAGTTCCCCGCCAGCACCGAGGCCGTGGCCTCTGCGCCGGCCTCCGCCACCGGGGCCGCACTGCCCGCGGCTGCCGACCTGTCCTGGCAGCGCTTCTTCACCGATCCCGCGCTGCGGCAGCTGATCGGCCTGGCTCTGCGCAACAACCGCGATCTGCGCGGGGCCGCGCTCGCGGTCGAGCAGGCACAGGCCCAGGCGCAGCTGCGCGACGCCGATCTCTGGCCGACGATCGGCGCCGGCATCACCGGCCTGCGTCAGCCCAAGGGCAACGGCGGCATCACGAGTCTCTACACCGCCGGTCTGCAGATGTCGTCGTACGAGATCGACCTCTTCGGTCGCCTGCGCAGCCTGAGCGACGCCGCGGCGGCGCAGGTGCTGGCCAGCGCCGAGGCGCGCAAGGCGGTGCAGATCGGGCTCGTCGCCTCGGTGGCCAACGGCTGGCTGGCGCTGCGCACCGACGACGCGCTGCTGCAGGTCACGCGGCAGACCCTGGCCACGCGCGAGGAGTCGAGCCGTCTGACGCGGCTGCGCTTCGACAACGGCGCCGCGTCAGCCCTTGACCTGCATGCCGCCGAGTCGCTGCTCGCCGCGGCCCAGGTGGCGCTGGCCCAGCAGACCCGCCAGCGCGCGCAGGACCTCGACGCGCTGGCGCTGCTGCTCGGTCAGCCGGTCCCCGCCGAACTCGCTGCCGAGCCGGCGGCCGGCGCACCCATGGCGGCGCTGCCCGCGCTGCCCGAGCTGCCCGCGGGACTGCCGTCCGAGGTGCTGACGCGCCGACCCGACGTGCGCCAGGCCGAGCTGCAGCTCGTCGCCGCCAATGCCAACATCGGCGCGGCACGGGCGGCCTTTTTCCCGAAGATCGCGCTCACCGCCAGCGTGGGCAGCGCGAGCAACGCGTTGTCGGGCCTGTTCAAGGCGGGCAGCTTCGCCTGGAGCGTGGCGCCCCAGGCGATCGAGACGATCTTCGACGCAGGCCGCAACCGGGCCAACCTGAAGTCGGCCGAGATCGGGCGCGAGATCGCGGTGGCGCAGTACGAGAAAGCCATCCAGTCGGCCTTCCGCGAGGTCGCCGACGCGCTCGCCGGCCGGGCGACGTTGCGCCAGCAGGCCCAGGCCCAGCAGGCGCAGGTGCAAGCCGAGCAGGCGCGCGTGCAACTCACCGACCTGCGCTACCGCAACGGCGCGGCGAGCACGCTCGACCTGCTCGACGCCCAGCGCTCGCTGTTCGCGGCCCAGCAAGCGCTGCTGCAGGTACGGGCGCAGGACGCGCAGAACGCGGTCACGTTGTACCGCGTGCTCGGCGGCGGCTGGACGAGCGAGGCGGCCGCGGTGCGGTGAACGGCGGCCCACCCGCGCGGTGGATGAACTCGGCCGCCCGCCTCTCGGTGCGGTGAACGGCGGCCCGCTGGCACGGTCAGCAGCTCGGGCGCGGCGCAGCAGGTGGGCTCGTGCCGGCAGGGGCTGGTGCCTGCGGCCCACGTCGGCGGCGTCATGGCCGTCGCGGCTTCTCCGAAGGACGTCACCCATCCCCTCCCGAGGCTTGCACCGACCGCCGACCGCCGACCGCCGACCGCCGACCGCCGGGCGTCGATGCGCCAGCGAGGCTGGGCTTGAGGCGGGTCAATCCAGTCCGACGCAGTCGGTCTAGGCTGCGCACGAGCAATCGGAGGTGGCGACGATGAATACGCTGACCAAGTTGGCCCTGGGCCTGATGGGCCACAACTCGCCTCGACCGCCGGCTGGCACGCCGCTGCAGACACGCGCCCTGCCGCCGCCGCGCCGCGAAGGCGGGTTGCCGCTGATGGAGGCGTTGGTTCGCCGCCAGTCCTTGCGCGAATTCGCGGCGACGGCGCTGGACGAGCAGACCTTGTCCGACCTGATGTGGGCCGCCGGCGGTGTCAACCGCCCGGCTTTGGGCGGGCGTACCGCGCCGAGCGCCATGAACGCGCAGGAAGTGCTGCTCTACGCCGCCATGCCGCAAGGTCTTTACCTCTATGAGCCCGTGGCGCACGAACTGCAACTCGCCGTGGCCAGCGACGTGCGGCGCGTCACCGGCTACCAGGACTTCGTTGACGACGCGGCACTGGACCTCGTCTATGTCGCCGACCATGGGCGGATGGGTCGGGTGCCAGCCGCACAGCGCACCGCCTATGCCTGCACCGCGGCGGGCGCCATGGCGCAGAACGTCTACCTGTTCTGCGCCTCTACCGGGTTGGCCACCGTGGTGCGCGCCTGGTTCGACCGCGATGCGCTGGCAAGGGCGATGGGCCTGGGCAACGACCAACAGCTCTTGCTCGCGCAGACCGTGGGCCGCACGAAGGCCTGAGCGCCATGCCTTGGAGCGAGACGGACTTTCCGGTTTCGATGCGCCACCTGAGCGCCCCAGCGCGTGCCAAGGTGATCGCGATCGCGAACGCGCTTCTGGCCGAGGGCATGGACGACGGCATGGCGATCCGGATCGCGATCGCCAAGGCCAAGGACTGGGCGCGGGCCCACGGCCTGCCAGGACGCGACGACGATCCGGGTCCCTCGGCCACTCAGGGCGGCGCATGCCCTGCACGCCGGAGGGCGCCGGACAGCAACACCGTCGTTCCCTGGGCCAACGGAACGGCAGCGCGCAGGGCCGCGGCGACCGCAGACGCGTCAATCGGCTTGTAATTCGCAGGAAACAGGAAGCCCACGGCCTTGCCGAGCGCGGCGGCCAGCACCTCGCCCCGGCGCAGAGGTTGCCCGAGGACCGTTCGGTCCCCGACCAGCATCGAGGGCCGCGCAATGACCGCTCCCTCGAACGGCAGCGTCGACAAGGCGTCCTCGAGCTCTCCCTTCACGCGGCTGTAGAAGACCTTCGAGTTGGCATTGGCGCCCATCGCACTCACCAGACCGACCTTCTTGACGCCTGCAGCCAACGCCGCCTGGGCCACCGCGAGATTGGCGTCGTAGTCGACGGCGCGAAATGCAGCCTGGCTGCCGGCGACCTTGATCGTCGTCCCGAGCGCCAGATACACCTCGTCCGCAGGCGGCATCGCCGGCAGCGCGGCAAAGTCCACGACGTGGGCCGTCAGCTTGGGATGTTGCGCCGCTGGCTTCCTGCGGCCGAGACTGTGCACCGCGGTCACGGTCCGGTCGGCCAACAGGCCCTCCAGAATCTCTCTGCCCACGAGGCCCGTGGCGCCTGCGAGGATGACGATCCGGCTTGCCATCTGCGATCTCTCCTCAGGTGAATCCGCCCAAATCGTTGCTGGGTCGTCCAGGCGCATGAGTATGCCGGACCCTCCCGAGACGTGGACCTGGCCGCGGTGACTTGGCTGGGCATGTGCCCCGCAATCTATGCACGGTTCTGAGCGACGGGCGACGGGCTCAAGTCCTGGAGTCTTCTGCCACTACCGTATTGCCCACGCTCACGCTCGTCCTGGTGATGACTTGGAGGGGCAACCCGACTGACAAGGATCCTCAGGCTCTGGCTGTTCGCCGCTCGTGCAACGCCACAGTCAGGTATCACGCGGCGTCCGCGGGCTTGACGAATCTCACAGCGACAGGCCGCTCGGCCGCCCATCGGCCCGCGGGCATCCCATCCAGCGCCCGTGGCGCAGCGCCCAGACGCTGGCGACGCCCATCCACGTGCAGGCCGCCAGCGGCAGCAACAACGCCGCTGCCGGCGTCCAAAGCACGGCACCCAGGCGCATGACGATCGCCGTTTGCAGCGCGCCATAGAGGACCCGCGCCAGCGTGTCGATCGCCTGGGGCCGACCGCTGTGGGCGCTGCTGATCCGGGACGCCATGGTCAACAAGGTGCCGCCGAGAAAGCCCAGCCCCATGGCATGGGGCTGGGCCATGCCGAGCGCCACCGACCTGGCGTCCGAAAGCCATGGCCAGCCTGCCGCCGCGCCCAGCCAGAGCGAAACATCCCACCACAGGAACGCGCCGTAGAGCATCGCGACCAGCGGCTGCCTCAACCCGGGCTGGCGGCGAAAGCGAAGCACCCACTGCAGGCAGACCGCAGCCGCCACGGCAAGCACCAGGGCGCCCATCGCCGTGCCGAGCCGCGAACGCGCGTTCGCCAGCGCCAGCAAGGCCTCTGCGATCTCCGTCACCGGTACCGAGACCAGCAGCCACAACGGCCATAGCGGCCACAGCGGCCAGCGGGCATCCAGGCGGAGAAACAGACGCGCTCCGACAAAAGGCAGCATGCGGTGCGAGGCCAGCAGGAAGACCGCGACCACGCTCCACAGTCCGATCTGCAGCGTGTCCCTCAACCACGCGAGATGGCCGCTGAGAAACGCGAGCGACGAAGCGGCCAGGCAGATCCCCATGCCGACACAGGCCAGAGCGATCCCGGTCAGGTGCACGCGACCGCTCGGCGGGCTGCCGGCCACGAGGCGGCACAGAAAATAGGTCAGCATCCCCGGGCGACCGAGGACAGCGCCAGCCCGCATGCGGCGAGGGACAGGTCGAGATCGACCCCGACGATGGCGATGGCCCAACCGGCCACAAAGAGCCAGACAGGCCAGCGCAGTGGGCTGGCCGGCACCGCCGGCCGCTTCAACCACTTGGGGCCGGCCGTGAACGCGAAGCCCGCGATGAACAAGGGCATCGATCCCATCGAGAACAGCAAGCCATGCACCGACGCGAGCGGTGCTCTCGATGGCCAGTCCAGCCCGGCCCCGGTGGCCACCAGCCGGGCCGCCCACCAGACGGCCGACATCGCCCAACTCACCCCCGCCCAGAAGAAGCACAGGCGGTGGGGTGACGCGAGCAAACGGCGGGCACGCCACCGTGTCGGCTCCGGTGCGGGACACATCGGCGCATTGTCTCAAGTCAGCGGCGCAGCCCATGGGCCTCGCGGGGATCCGGTCCCGGGTCCCAGGGACCTCACTGGCCCAAGCAACCCTTGCGCATTCAACCAAGCGATTTGAATCGATCTTTTCCAGCCTGCTTCGCCCGGTACATCGATGAGTCTGCCGCCAAGAGCAAGGCGCGTGCATCTGTGCCGTTTTGAGGATAAATGGCGATGCCGATGCTCACGGTCACATGAATCGCCTGATGCCCGATCACATAGGGCTCACGAACCGTCGCCACCAACCGGTTGGCCAATTCTTGAGCTACCTTTTCATCGACATCATGGGTTGCCACAACCACAAACTCATCGCCACTGATACGAAAAACCCGGTCATGCTGTCGAATGACTTTTCGCAACCTTGCTGCCACCCGCCTCAATAACTCGTCGCCGGCGAGATGGCCGAAGGAGTCGTTGACCGCCTTGAAGCCGTCAAGGTCAAGAAAAAGCAAGGACATCTGCTCGCCATCGCTTTGGCGAATGGAAAGGACATCGTTCAAATGTCGCTCCAGCGCGTCGCGGTTCGCCAATCCGGTCAACGAGTCCGTATAGACCTTTTGCTGCAGCTCATCGGCGCGCTTCTCAAGCCACATTCGTTCCTGCTCAAGTGCCCGCTGCCGCTCGGTCACATCTCGGCAGATGATGGTCGTGTGGTCGCCCCCTTCGGTATGAAGAGGCGAGACGGTCGCTTCCAGTTGAAGGGTCTTTCCGTCGCGACGGCGCCCCTCCAGGAAATGAATGGCCCCCAGTTCACTCTCGCTCGTTGCCCAGGTTGATTCAGTTTCGTCGGCCGAGGTCAAAAACTGTTCAATGTGTTTTCCCTTGGCCAGTGCAGCGGGGCAGCCGAACATCGCTTCTGCGGCCCGGTTGAAAAGAACGATGTGCCGATGGCCATCGATCGTCAGCAGGCAGTCGGCAACGCCGCTCACCAGTTCCGTCATTTCCACTTCACGTCGCCGATGGATGCGAAGCAGTCTGCGAACTTGAATTCCACCGAGGGTCAGCAAGAATCCGGCCAAGACCAGATTCACGCCAATCAGCATCGAGGTGATCAGGCGTGAAACACTGCCAAGCTCGTCCCCAAACTCCCCTTCCAGGCGCGTGAGCTCGCTGTTGATGAGGGGGGCGTCGGCGACCAGTCGGCGAATGGACGGGGAGTCGGCCCGGCCTCGTCGAATGTCCGCCCGGGCGTCTTCGACCTGGGCTTTCAGCGTGGCTATTTTTTGGTCAGCTTCTGTCCAGAGTTCAATCGCATGCCTCAGATAAGGCGTGTCTTGGGCCCACGCAAACAAGTACACCAGGCCGTCAATGTCCTCGGGATGATTTTTACCGTCCAAGAAGCCGCGCCGTGCCGCCTCGAAGTCCGGGTGCGGCTTCTGGAGCGACCTCCTTGCCAGCGCATCTCCATCATTGGTCTCCAGCGCACGCCTGAATGCCTGATAGTCCTGCTCGCGACGCGAGCTGATGTAGTCGTTCAGATGCAGCAGCCCATCCTTCTGTCCTTTCGAATAAAGACTCTCACCCGATGCATAGGCTCGCACGGCGGACAGGACTTCGATGCTCAGCGCCGCTGAGGCGACCTGCAGCACGACGATGAGCATGAAGATGCTGCTGATGGACGTCAGCCCGCTGCGAGCAGGAAGCTTGATTGAAAACTGCACTTACAAAGCCTCGACAACGCCCAGGGGCGCAACCGCCACTGCAACCGCAAGGACTTTCGCCGTTTCTGCCAAGGTCAGCGGAACACGCTCACCGCTTCGACGACACGCTGGGCCTGCTGTTGCAGGCTTGCCGAGGCGGCGGCACTTTGCTCGACCAAGGCCGCGTTTTGTTGAGTGATCTGGTCCAGATGCGTGACGGCCTGGCTGACTTGCGCAATGCCACTGTTCTGTTCCGCGGTGGCCGTGCTGATTTCGCCAATCAGGTCGGTGACCCGCTTGACCTGCGCGACGATGTCTCCCATGGTGGCGCCGGCATCATCGACCAGCCGGGTACCCACGTCGACACGGTCGACACTGGCACCAATCAAGGTCTTGATTTCCTTGGCGGCCTCCGCGCTGCGCTGAGCCAGGCTGCGCACTTCGCCCGCCACCACGGCGAACCCGCGTCCTTGTTCGCCCGCGCGCGCCGCTTCCACGGCCGCATTCAAGGCCAGGATGTTGGTCTGGAAGGCAATGCCGTCAATCACGCCGATGATGTCGGAAATTTTCTTCGAGCTTGCGCTGATGTCGCTCATCGTCGCGACGACGTCCTGCACCGCCTGCCCGCCCTTTGCTGCCGCGCTGCTTGCGGCACCGGCGAGCCGGTTGGCCTGCACGGCCGTTTCAGAATTCTTTTGCACGGTGGCCGTCATCTCTTCCATCGAAGAGGCCGTCTCCTGAACGCTTGAGGCCGCCTGCTCCGTTCGCGAGCTCAGGTCGTTGTTGCCCTGGGCAATCTCGTTCGAGGCTGTCTGCACCGAGACCACTTGCTGGCTCACGTCGTCGACGAGCCAGCGGAACATCAGTCCGAGCTGACTGATGGTGCGCATCGCCATGCCGATTTCGTCGACGCGGTTCATGTGGGCGACGTCCCGACTCTCGCCGGTGGCCACGGCCAGGGCCTGCTGCTTGAGCCTTTCCAGCGGCCGCGCCAACTCCAGTTCGAGCAGAAGCGCAGCCAAGGCCACGGTCAGGCCCGTGACACCGCCCAGCTTGAGCAGCGCCTGAAGGTCGACCGTCATCGGCCCACCGATGGCCAGCACGGCTGCCCAGGCCGAGAACATGATGAGACGGATACGCCCCCGCACCGACAGCGTCTGTCGAAAGCTCAAGACGGACCTGAACCCCTTGTGGGTGATCAGGCCCTTGAAGAATCTGCGGCTGCCCGCCCGTTCTTCACGAAACGCCCGGTAGAGACTCTCCGCCGCCGCCACTTCATCGGGCGTAGGCTTGGTGCGAACGGACATGTATCCGACCTGCTGACCCTGGCGTACCACCGGAATGGCGTTCGCCCGCACCCAGTAGTGGTCGCCATCCTTTCGCCTGTTCTTGACCAGCCCCGTCCACGGCTCGCCGCCTTTGAGGGTGCGCCACATGTCGGCAAAGGCCTCCTTGGGCATGTCGGGATGCCGAACGAAGTTGTGGGGCTGCCCGTTGATTTCCTCACGCGTGAAGCCGCTGACGGCGACGAACGCCTCGTTGGCATAGGTCACGTAGCTCCGGGTGTCCGTGGTCGACATCAAGGTTGCGTCATCGGCAAACTGGAACTCTCGCTGGGTCACGGGTTCATTGATTCGCATGGGAAGGCCCCTTCTGACAGGTTGCTTGCAAGGGGACGTCCGCCGCTCGCCCTTCGAGCCCCAAGACTTCAAAAGGCCAAGCACCTCGCGCAGGCACGTCCTGAGTCCATCTTCGACCAAATGTGAATAAAATGAAACTCCGATTTGCGTGCAGTTTGACCGTCAGTTGAGTCGCAACGGCTTGATGACCGCCTCGGACCGGTCGCGGCGGGTCGCCCTCGAGCGCCTCGAACCCGGTACGGCGGCGAGCAGCCGCGAGGGACCCCAAAGCCAGCTCAAGACCCGGTCGCAGAGGCCGATTTACCGGGCCGGTCCGTTGTGGTCACCGCCGCAGGTGGGCACCACTCGGGCGCGCCGTCCGCCATCGCGCTGCGCGCACAATGGCGGGCTGGCCGCCACCTTGGGTGACCGGTTGGCGGCAAGCGATGCCGAGCCACAGGACAGGCGAATCAAAGGAGTCGTTCATGCCTCTTCGCCAGAGCTTCTTTTTCCGAAGACTCCTGCTGAATTCGCTAGCGCTGGCCGCGCCCTTGCTGCTGCTCGCGGCCTACACGCTCATCAACCAACGCGATGCCGACAAGGCCGCGGCGACGGCGGCGGTCCAAACCCGGGCTGCGCGCGCCGCTCAAGGCGCCGATCTCGCCTTCAGCCGAACCTTGCATCTGCTGAATTTCCTGGCATCGCGACCCGAGCTTCGCGCGCTCAATCCGGCGAGTTGCAGTGCGCTCCTCCAGGGCATGCCGACACTGGACCCGCTGCTCGCCAACGTGGGCGCCGTCGACCTCTCGGGGGCTCCCCTGTGCCGCTCGGTGGTCAAGCCAGGCGCCTACACGAACTATTCCAAAACGGCGTGGATGCGAGAGGCCCTGGCGAGCCCGGGACCGACCCTGAGCGACCCCTATTTCGGAGAGATATCGCGACGTTGGCTGATCAATGTCGTGCTGCCTTTGGATGACGCGAACGGGAAGCGGATCGCTCTGCTCGCCGCCGCCCTGGACCTCAAGGAACTCTCCAAACAGATCCTGAACGCTGACGATCTCCCGGCCGGGAGCGTCGTGGCGCTGGTTGCCACCAACGGCACCATCATTGCGAGCAGCGCTGCCACTTCTGACTGGGTGGGGAAAAGAGCACCGCGTCAAGTCTTGACTCGACTGGTTCTGGATGACGGAAAGGTCTTCGTCGCGGAAGGTCAGGACAAGGTCGAACGGCTGATCGCCTCGTCGAGACTTCAGACCTTCTCGATTCATGCGGGTGCGGGCGTGCCCATTTCCGAAATTTTTGCGAGTTATCGCCAGAGATTCAATCGCAGCGCGACGGTGGCGGCCGGTATCGTCATCCTGGCCATCTTGATCGCCATTTTCGGCGCACGCGCGCTTAGCCGGCCCGTCATCAGTCTCGCCCGCACGGCAAAGAGCCTGGCCAACGGAAATACCGATGTGCGAGCCGACGAGACCCTGCCAGGCGAGTTCGGGTCGTTGGCCGTGGAGTTCAACAAGACGCTTGCAGAATTTGAAGTCAGCGGAAGAGCGCGTACGGCACAAGCAGTGGCCGAAGCGGCCAATGAAGCCAAGAGCCAGTTCCTGGCCAACATGAGTCACGAAATCAGAACCCCGATGAATGCCATCATCGGCATGACGGAACTTGCGTTGAGAGGTGATCTGGCGCCCAAACAACGCAATTACCTGCAGCAGGCTCAGACGGCAGCCAAGTCCTTGCTGCGGATCATCAACGATATTCTTGATTTCTCAAAAATCGAAGCCGGCAAGCTGGAGCTTGAAGTCATGCCGTTCTCGTTGCATGAGGTCTTCGACCGGGTGGTGTCCGTTGTCGGCCCGGCGGCCACCGAGAAAGATATCGAATTCATCGTGGACTCGGCGGTGGATATTCCGAATGCCCTGGTTGGGGACCCGCTTCGCCTTGAGCAGGTTCTGCTGAATCTGACCAGCAATGCGGTGAAATTCACGGCGCGCGGGCAAATACGATTGTCTGCAATCACAACGGAGGGGGAGCTGGCTGACCCGGTGGCGCTGCGCTTTTCGGTGCAGGACACGGGGCCCGGCATGTCCGAGCAACAGATTGCCCATCTGTTTCAGCCGTTCAACCAACTTGACCCGTCGACGACCCGCCGCCACGGAGGAACCGGCCTTGGGCTGGTCATCTGCAAACAACTCGTGTCCCTGATGGGGGGAGAGATAGCCGTTCGCAGCCAACTCGGCGAAGGAACGGAATTCAGCTTCACGGTCTTGCTCGGACGCGGACAGGCGGTGGCCCAATCGGTCGCGGCACGCCCTCTGGCGGCGATGCGTGTGCTCGTGGTCGAAGGCAATGCGAGTGCGCGAAAGGTCATGCAATCCCTGCTGACCGAACTTGGCGCCACGGTCGTCGGTGTGTCCGATGAAGCGTCGGCCTGCCAAACCCTGGCGTCGCAGGCCCTTCAGGATCTGGTGATCATCGACTCGAAGGTCTCCAAAAACTGTGGAGCTGAACTCACTCAAATGGTTCGTGCGGCGTCGCCATCGACTCAGGTCTGGATCACCCTCCCAAATATCGAAGGCGATCGACATTGCACTCATGTTTCAGATTGGGTGGCTGCGGTTGTGCGAAAACCAATCACGCGTGAATCGCTGCGCCAGGCCGTTGATAGGTTTCTGTTTCCGGTGGCGACACCGCACAGTGAGTCCGACTTCCATGGCGACCCGCCAGCGACGGAGGGGTTGCAGGGCAAGCGTGTTTTGCTGGTGGAGGACAACGAATTGAACCGGATCGTGGCCACCGATTTCCTGACCACGGTGGCGGGGATCGACGTCACGGTCGCCCGGAACGGAATCGAGGCCTTGGAGAAATTGCAGGTCATCGATGTCGATGCGGTTCTGATGGACATACAGATGCCGGAAATGGATGGCTACCAAGCCACCGCGAGCATCCGGTCGCAACCGCGCTTCGCCCATCTGCCCATCATTGCGATGACCGCCCATGCGCTGGCGCGCGACCGTCATCGGTGTTTGGAGGCGGGGATGAACGACTTCATCACCAAGCCGTTCGAGTCGGCGGAGTTGTTTGCGGTGCTTTCAAGATGGATCAGCGTCGGTCGCATCGACCGGGCGACGTCGGGCGCTGCGGTCACCCCGGCCCAGGCGTCGCAGGCACGGGGCGTTGACATCGCACTGGGTTTGCACCGCTGTCTGGGTCGCGCTGCCCTCTTTGAGCGCATCGCGAGGCGATTTCTCGAATCCGACCTTTATGACCCGACCCGGCTCGAACAGGCGCTGATGGCCAACCAGTTCGACAAAGTGGGTTTCATCGCCCATTCGATGGCTTCGGGGGCAGGACATGTCGGTGCCGACGGCTTGTCAAGCCTGGCCCGTCAGCTGGAATCGGCCGTCCTTGAATCAGCCGATGTCGAGGCCCTGCGGGCAGGGGTGCGTTCGCTCGTGGATGAGCATGCCGTGGTGGCCGCGGCCCTCGCCGCGTACCTGGAGGCCGCGGCGGGCGGCTCGCCGCCGAACGCACCCGACAGTGCCGCGATCCTGCATGGATAATCGCTGCACGGCCCTGCCGATCGCGAGCGGCGGGTCTGATCGACACGCCGCGGCCGCAGGCGATCGCCGGCTCAAGAAGGGGACTCGAATGGCGGCCTGTGATGGCTTCTGATACTGACGGCGTGCCAGCCAGCCCGTCCTACTCGACGGCCGAGGTCGCGCGCCGACTGGGCGTCTCGATCCCGACCGTCCAGCGCTGGGTGGACCAGGGCCACCTGCGGGCCTGGAAGACGGTCGGCGGGCACCGGCGCGTCGACGCGGCCAGCGTCGAGGCCTTCGTCCGGCGCCGCGGCCTGCAAGAGCCCGGTCCGTCGAGCGCCGATCGACCGCCGGCCGGGGTGTCGGTGCTGGTCGTCGACGACAACGTCGACGACCGCGAACTGCTCACCGTGCTGGTTGAGGCGGCGATCCCCGGGGCGGTGGTATCGCTGGCCGACAACGGCTTCGAGGGCTTGATCTCGATCGGAACGACCGTGCCCGACGTGCTGGTGACCGACATCGTCATGCCCAACATGAACGGTGTCGAGATGCTGCGCCATGTCGACGCCCGCGGCGCGGGACGCCCGAAGGTGATGATCGCCGTGTCCAGCCGCCGTCCCCCGGGCTTTGCCGGGCTGGGCGAACTGCCCGAGGGCGTGTCCTTCGTCGCCAAGCCGCTCGAACCCGAGGTGTTCATCACCACCCTGCGGACGGCCTTGGCCGCTGCTGCCGGCACGACGGCCGAGGCCCCGCCAGGAGCCGGGTGATGGCGCGCCGCGCCCCTGTCTCCCGGTCTCGGTCGATGCCCTGGGGGTGGGTGGCAGGCTTGCGGGGCGGGGCGCTGGGACTGGCGCTGGTGGCTGCCGGCGGCGCGGCGGCCGCGATCGACGGTTCCACATCGGTCGTGATCGGCGCAGAAGACGATGCCGCCCCCTGGTCCTACGCCAGCGGCGAGGGTTACGTCAACGATCTGGTGCGGGCTGCCTTCGCGGAGGTCGGCTGGAGCGTGCAGTTCAAGGTCATTCCGTACGCCCGCTGCAAGTCCCTGGCGATCGCGGGGCAGTTGGCCGGCTGTTTTTCCGCCAGCCGGACTGCCGGGCTCGACGGGCCATTGGCGTTTCCCCGCCATCCGGTGTTTCTGGCGCAGAACCTGCTGGTCGCGCGTGCCGAATCAGCGTGGTCGGGGTGCGACCCCGCCGGCTGGGGCGCGTCGCCGGTGATCGGCCTGGTCCAGGGTTACGAGTACCTGCCGGTCGTCGACGCGCTGGTGAGTCGCCACCAGGCCAAGGTCGATTGGGCCGAGTCCGAGGTCAGCAGCCTGCGCAAGCTGGCGCTGGGGCGCATCGGCGCTGCCGTGGTGACGATCGACGAGGTCAAGCGCCTGACCTACCTCGAAAGCCTGGCGCGGGTGAGCGGAGGCTTCAAGACCGTCTGCAACTTCGGCGCGCTGCCGGCCTACATCGCGTTCAGCCGCCGCCATCCACAGGGCATGTCGGCGCTGGCGGCCTTCGACGAGGGCTATGCCCGCCTGCAGCGGCGCGGCGCCGTCGCCGCGCTGCAGGCGGACTGGCGCGCCCGCGCGCTGGACCGCGCAGCGGCCAAAAGGCATTGATGCGATGACCCGGCGGCGCCTGTCGATCGCAGCGCTCCTGGTCGCCGTGCTGGTGGCTGCGGTGACGCTGTTGCTGGTCACCTTCGCCACGCTGGGCTACCGCAACGAGGCCGCGGCACGGCGGGCGAACCTGGCGGGTGTGCTCGGCGCCGAGGCCGACCGGGTCGCGGCCGCGCTGGCCCTGCCGATGTGGAACCTGGACCCGGTGGTGATCCGCAGCGTCGCGGGCAGCGCGATGAGCCTGCGCGACGTGGCCGCGGTGGAAGCTGTGGCCGAGGGGGACCGCCTGGTGCTCGAACGTGACCCGCAGTGGCAGCCGGTCGAGGCCGGCGCGCCGCCGGACGAGCACGGGCTGCTGGTGGCCCGGCGCGAGGTGCGGCATGGCACCGACACGATCGGCCAGGTCCGCGTCTGGGTCACGCCCCGTTTCGTCGAGCAGTCGCTCGACGGCTGGCGGCGCACGGCGCTGCTGCTGATCCTGGCGCTGGACGCGGGTCTGGTGCTCAGCCTGTGGGCGTTGCTGTGGTGGTTGATTCTGAAACCGGTGAAGGCGTTGACGCAGTTCGCCGCGGCCGTGGAGCGCGGCGAGAGCCCGCTGCCGCCGCAAAGCGCGCTGTTCGCCGGCGAGTTGGGCCAGTTGCGGAGTTCGATCGGCCGGACGATCGAGATGCTCGAATCGCGCTACCAGGCGCTGCTCGATAGCCAGGAGCGTCTGCAACTGGCCACCAGTGCGGCGCGGATCGGCGTCTGGGAGTGGCATCCGGAAACGGACCGCCTGATCTGGGACGACGAGATCAGCCGCCGCTACGGGCTGGACGGTCAGCGACTCGAAGGCAGCTACGCGAGTTGGCTGGCCGCTGTGTCGCCCGAGGAGGCGGCGCGCATCGACGCCTCGCTGCAGGCAGCGCTGCGCGACGGCTGGCGCTGGCAGGGCGAGTTCAAGGTCCGGCGCCCCGATGGGTCGCTGCGCCATATCAAGAGCGACGCCATCGTGACCCGCGACGCGCGCGGCCGCGCCACGCGCATGGTCGGCGTCAGTCTCGACATCACCGAGCAGCGTGCCGCCGAGGACCAGATCCGCGCCCTCAATACCGAACTGGAGCAGCGGGTGCAGGAGCGCACACTGCAGCTCGTCGCGGCGCGCGACGAAGCGGCCCGGCTGCGGGACCAGGCCCAGGCCGCCACCGTCGCCAAGAGCGAATTCCTGGCCACCATGAGCCACGAGATCCGCACCCCGATGAATGCGGTGCTCGGGCTGACCGACCTGGTGCTGCGCGGCCCGCTGGAGGACCGGCAGCGCGATCGCCTGGCCAAGGCCAGGGCGGCGGCACAGTCACTTCTCGGGCTGCTCAACAACGTGCTCGACGTGTCGAAGATCGAGGCCGGCCGGCTGGAGCTCGATGCCCACCCGTTCGCCGTGGCCGAGGTGCTCGAGCGGGTCGCGGCGGTGATCGGCGTGCAGGCGCAGGCCAAGGGCTTGCGGCTGCGCTTCGACCTGGACGCCGCGGTGCCGCGTATGCTGGTGGGCGACTCGATGCGCCTGGAGCAGGTGCTCGTCAACCTGTGCGGCAACGCGGTGAAGTTCACGCCGGAGGGCGAGGTCGCCGTGACCGTGGGCCGGCGCGACCCAGGTGCGCCGGGGCCGATCGTGCTGCAGGTGTCGGTGCGGGATTCGGGGATCGGCATGACGCCGGCTCAATTGGGCAGCCTGTTCCAGCCCTTCAACCAGCTCGATCCGTCGACCAGCCGCCATTACGGCGGCAGTGGGCTCGGGCTGGCCATCTGCCGCCAGCTGGTCGGCCTGATGGGCGGCGAGATCGGCGTGAGCAGCGAAGCGGGGCGCGGCAGCGAGTTCCACTTCACCGCGGTCTTCAAGGCGGCGCCCGTCGAGGCGGCTGCCGTGCGCGGCGAGCCGCACGGGGCGGTGTCCTTGTCGGCGCTGCGAGGGCGCCGGGTGCTGCTGGTCGAGGACAACGAGCTGAACCAGATGGTCGCGGCCGAACTGCTGCGCGAGGTCTGCAGCATGGAGGTCATCGTTGCCGCGGACGGTGCTGCGGCGCTGCAGCATCTGGCGCGGGAGCGCTTCGATGCGGTCCTGATGGACGTGCGGATGCCCGGCATGGACGGCTACGAGACCACGCGCCGTCTGCGTGCGAGCCCGGCCTTGGCAGGGCTGCCGGTGATCGCGATGACGGCCGACGCGATGGCCCAGGACCGCGACAAATGCCTGGCGGCCGGGATGAACGATTTCATCTCGAAGCCGTTCGACCCGCCAGAGCTGTTCGCTGTGCTGCAGAAATGGCTGGGCCCCGGCCCGGACGGGCAGCGGCCGGCGCCATGGCAGAGCGATGAGCCTGTCCAGGGCGTCGATGTCGAGGCCGGCCTGCGCCGTTGCCTGGGCCATGTCGCGCTGTACGAGCGGGTGGTCCGCCGCTATCTGGCCGCGTCGCCCGGGACGCCGGCTGATCTCGCCGCCGCAGTGGCTGCCGGCGAACTGCCACGCGCCGCCCAGATCGCGCATGCGCTGATCTCGACGGCGGGCACGCTGGGCGCCAACGCGCTGTCGATGCTCGCGCGCGACCTCCAGGCCTTGCTGGATGCCGGGGACGGCGGCGAGGCACGCCGCCTGATGCCGCGCCTCGCCGCCGAGCAGGCAGCCGTGCGCGAGACGCTGCAGGCCTACCTGGCAGCTTGCGCCGCGGCGCCGGACTGACGTTCATCGCCGGTGTCCCATCCGGTCCGAGGGCATGCGGACCTCTTTCGATCGCCTGAAGTATTCAAATTAATCAATTTATTTCTATTGTTCGAAATCAAGTTTCGTCGGCACACTCCGAAATCACAGCCGTCGCGCCGGTCGTCCCAGGACCGCGCAGTCTCCAACGATCTTGACGAACAGAGGTTTGCCACATCCATGAGCCCTGCCCCGAACCCGACGATCCCGGCCCGCCGCCCGGGTCCCGTGGTCACCACGGGGATGCTGCTGGCCTTGCTGGTGCTGGCGGCGGTGATGCTGGGCCCGCAGGTCAATTTCGGCCTGCGGCTGGGCGAGTTCCTGGCGCTGCATGCGGTGCTGGAAAGCGGCTCGATCGTCGCCAGCCTGGCGATCGGCCTGACGGCCTGGTTCGTCGTCGAGGGACGCCGGCCGCAGGCGGATCGGCTGCTGGCGATCGGCTTCCTGCTGGTCGCCGGGCTGGATCTGGCGCACATGCTCTCGTACGCAGGGATGCCGGACCTGGTGTCGCCCAACAGCGTGCACAAGGCCATCGTCTTCTGGCTGCTCGCCCGACTGGCCGCCGTGGTCGTGCTGTTGGCCTGGGCCTGGCGTGACCCCTTGCCGTCGTTGCCGGCGCCCGGCCTGGTGACCGCGATCTTCGCCCTGCTGATGCTCGGGCTGGCCGGGCTGGCGCTGTGGAGGCCGGAACGCTTTCCCGCGACCTTCCTGCCCGGCAGCGGCTTGACGCCGTTCAAGCGCGACGCCGAGTGGGCGCTGATCGGCCTGATGCTGCTCGCCCTGGCCGGCCAGCAGCGCCGCCTGGCCGTCTTGCCGCCGGGCGAATGGGCCGGCGAGGTGCCCGTGCGCGATGCGCTGCTGCTGATGGCGATTGCCGAGGCCTTCTTCGTGATCTATTCGGAGCGGGTCACCGACATGGCCAACCTGGCTGGCCATGTCTGCAAGTTGGCCGCGCATGTGTTGTTGTTTCGCGGCCTGTTCCTGTACCGGGTGCGCCACCCGTTCCGGCGTTTGGCGCAGGCCCACGACCAGTTGGCCCAGCGCAGCGCCGAGCATCTGCGGCTGATCGAGCTCGCACCCATCGGCATCCTGGTGTGCGACCGCGAGGGTTGCATCCGCACCGTCAACCGCTCGCTGGAGGCGATGGTCGGCCATGACCGCGGCACCTTGATCGGCCAGTCGGTCGACCGGCTGCTTCCGCCCGAGGACCGCCCGGCCCACCACTTGCGGCGTCAGTCCTGGTCGACCGACCTGACCTGGCCGGCCCGGCAATCGGTGGTGAACAAAGGCCTGCGCGCCGATGGCAGCGTGTTCGACATCGAGGTGGCGCTCGGAGGCGGCCAGACGCCCGAAGGCTGGCAGCTGACTGTCTACGTCACCGATGTGTCGCACCGGCGTGTCCAGCAAGAGGCCCTGCAGCATCGCGCCCTGCATGACCTGCTGACCGGCTTGCCCAACCGCTGGTGTTTCGCCGAGGAATTGCAACGCGTGTTGACGCGTGATTCCACCAAGGAACGCGCCATGGTCGTTGCGGTGCTCGATCTCGATCAGTTCAAGAGCGTCAACGAGGGGCGTGGTGCAGCCTGTGGCGACCAGGTGCTGAAGGCGGTCTCACAGGCCCTGGCCGGCGTGCTGCAGCCCGGCGATCTGCTGGCCCGGCTGGGCAGCGACGAGTTCGCCGTGCTGGCGCGGGGGGCGCGCGCCGTCAACCCGCTCGGCACCCTGGGCCGGACCCTCGCGCAGGCGCTGAATGGGGCAGACGTCGGTGTCGACGGTGCCTGGGTGCCGAGCGCCGGCATTGGTCTGACCGTTTGGCCCGACGACGCCGACGACCCGGACCGACTGATGCGCTGCGCCGAGCTGGCGCTGGGCGAAGCCAAGCGCCAGGGGCGCGGCGGCATCGTCGCCTACAACGCCGAACTGGGCCAACGATTTGCCCACGAGGCGCGCATCCAGCGGCGGCTGCGGGACGCGCTGCAACAGTCCGCGCTGACGCTGCATTACCAGCCTCAGATCGATGTGGCCAGCGGCCGCATCGTCGGCTTCGAGGCGCTGCTGCGCTGGCACGACGCCGAACTGGGACCGGTGTCGCCGGCCGAGTTCGTGCCGCTGGCCGAGCGCGCCGGCCTGATCGTCGAGCTAGGCGACTTCGTGCTGCGCAACGCCTGTGCGCAGCTGCGACACTGGCTGGACGCCGGCCTGGCGACGCGGGTGGCGGTGAACCTGTCGCCGCGCCAGTTCCGCCAGGCCGGCATGGCCGAACGGATCGCGCAGGAGCTTCGTGCGCAGCGCCTGCCCGGCCGGTGGCTGGCGGTCGAGATCACCGAATCCGCGGTCATGGACGACCCGACCGCCGCCGCGCAGCAGCTGGAGGCCTTGCGCCGCCTGGGCATCGAGACCCATCTCGACGACTTCGGCACCGGCCACTCGTCGCTGGCCTGGCTCAAGGCGCTGCCGATCGCCGCGCTGAAGATCGACCGGGCCTTCGTGCGCGAGATGGTCGACGACCCGGATGACGAGGCCATCGTGCGCACCGTCATCGGCCTGGCCCATGCGCTGCGCTGCCGCGTCGTCGCCGAAGGCGTGGAAACCGCCCCTCAGCTCGACGGCCTGCGGGCGCTCGGCTGCGACGAAGTGCAGGGCTGGCTGTTCAGCCCGGCGGTCAGTGCCGAGGCCGCGAGCGCGCTGCTGCAGGCGCAGGCCGCCCGCCTCACCCCTTTTCCCGCCTTCCCGGCGGTGTCCCCTCTGTCTTCTCGGAGCACGTCATGACCCCTGGTTTGAATCCGGCCGCCGACCTGGCCACCACGAGGCGCCTGCCGGCGCACAGCGGTTACCTCAGTTTTCGCCTCGGTGGCGAGGAATACGGCATCGACATCCTGAAGGTGCAGGAGATCCGCGGCTACGAGCCGCCGACGCGACTGGCCGGCGCGCCGGCGTTCATCAAGGGCGTGGTCAACCTGCGCGGCGTGATCGTGCCCATCGTCGATCTGCGGATCAAGTTCGGTCTCGCCCAGGTCGCCTATGACCACTTCACCGTCGTGATCATCCTGAACCTGGTCGACCGCGTCGTCGGCATCGTCGTCGACGCGGTCAGCGACGTCGTCGAACTCACGCCCGACCAGCTGCGCGACGCGCCCGCGTTCAACGGCTGCGTCGATGCGAGCCACATCACCGGCCTGGGCGCACTGTGCCAGGGCGACCTCGAACGCCTGTTGATCCTGACCGACATCGAGCAGCTGATGGGCAGCCCCGAGATGGGGCTGAGCGACATCGAGCGGCCCGTGCACTGACCGATGCCGGACGGCCTCCTTCCACCCCTCACGAAAGATCGCCATGAATTCCCTCCAGAACCTTCGCCTGGGCGCGCGCCTGGGCCTCGCCTTTGGTGCCGTGCTGCTGCTGACCTTCGGCCTCGGCGTGCTGGCCATCAACCGCCTCGGCGCCGTCAACGACGCGACCGCCGACCTGGCGACGAACTGGCTGCCGGCCACGCGCTACCTCGCGACGGCGCGCCAAGGCCTGAACGTGCAACGGCTAGGCGAGAACCGCTACTTCCTCGCCCAGACACCGGACGGATCGGCGGAAGCGCTGCGCCGCATCGACAGCGCGCGCGAGGCCACCGCCGCGGCCTGGAAGCTCTATGTCCCGACGGTGACCGCCGGCGAAGAGCAGAAGCTGGCCGATGCCATCACCACGGTGTATGCGCGTTACCTGGAGACCCAGAAGAAGATGCTGGCGCTGCCGCACGACGGTGGCGACGGCGAGGCGCAGGCGCGCGCGCTGTTCGAGGGTGAAGGCCGGAAGGCCTTCAACGACGCGCTGGATGCGCTCGACCAAGACATCAAATTCCAGGGCAAGGGGGCCGATCAGGCCTATGCTGCGTCGCAGAGCGCCTTTGAACGCACCCGCTGGGTCGTCGGCGGGCTGGTGCTGGCCGCGCTGGCCATCGGCAGCGTGCTGGGCTGGCTGATCACGCGCTCGATCACCGGGCCGATCCGCCAGGCGGTGGACTTGGCCGAGAGGGTGGCGCAGGGCGACCTGCGCGCGCGCATCGAGGTCACCAGCCGCGACGAGACGGGCCAGTTGCTGGGCGCGCTCAAGCGCATGAACGACGCGCTGGTGGGCATCGTCGGCAACGTGCGCAGCAATGCCGACAGCGTGGCCACGGCGAGCGGCCAGATCGCGCAGGGCAACGCCGACCTGAGCCAGCGCACCGAGGAGCAGGCCAGCAACCTGCAGCAGACGGCTGCGTCGATGGAGCAGCTCACCGCCACCGTCAAGCAGAACGCCGAGACTGCGAGCCAGGCCGCGCAACTGGCCGGCAGCGCCTCGGGTGTGGCGGCGCAGGGCGGCGAAGTGGTCAGCCGCGTGGTTTCGACGATGGAGGACATCAGCGCCAGCAGCCGCAAGATCGCTGACATCATCGGCGTGATCGACGGCATCGCGTTCCAGACCAACATCCTGGCGCTGAACGCGGCGGTGGAGGCGGCGCGTGCCGGCGAGCAGGGCCGCGGCTTCGCGGTGGTGGCGGGCGAGGTGCGCAGCCTGGCGCAGCGCAGCGCCGAGGCGGCCAAGGAGATCAAGGGCCTGATCGGCGCGAGCGTCGAGAAGGTCGAGGCTGGCAGCGGCCTGGTGGCCGACGCGGGCCGCACCATGGGCGAGATCGTGTCGCAGGTCAAGCGGGTGACGGACCTGATCAGCGAGATCAGCGCGGCCAGCGTCGAGCAGACCAGCGGCATCGGGCAGATCGGCGACGCGGTGAGTCAGCTCGACCAGGTGACGCAGCAGAACGCGGCGCTGGTGGAGGAGAGCGCGGCCGCGGCCGACAGCCTGCAGCAGCAGGCGGCGCAGCTGGCGCGCACGGTGTCGTTCTTCACGCTGGAAGACCACCCGGGCCAGACGTCCCGAGCAACGGCGGGTATGGCCGCGCCGGCGCATGCCGTGGCTAGACCGCCTGCAGCGGCGCGTCCGAACTCGGCACGCGTAGCCAAGGCACCGGCCAAGCCCGCACCGCGCGTGCTGGCCGAGGCGGCGACGACGACGTCCGCTGGCGACGACTGGACCGCTTTCTGAACTGCCACGGGCGGGCGATGGGCGTTCGACGAGGACTTGGACCATGAATCCGACGCAGCAGAGCCTGCTGGAACAAATGGACGTACACGAGTTCGAGATCGAGCGGCGCAAGGAGTTGCTGAACTTCACCGCTCACGACGCCCAACTGCTCGCGGCTTGCCAGGACTTCATCCTGAGCGAGATCGACGCCATCGTCACGACCTTCTATGAAAAGCAGACCAGCGTCTCGGAAATCGCATTGATCATTGGCGATGCCGACACGCTAACGCGCCTGCGCGCGGCGATGGTGCGCTATGTCGAGGATTTGTTTTCCGGCAACTACCATCAAGACTACGTCAACAACCGGCTTCGGATCGGATTGGTGCACAAGCGCATTGGCGTGGCGCCGAAGTACTACCTGTCGGCGATGCGGGTGCTGAAGTCACTGCTGATGGATGCGCTGGCCCGCCATTTGCCAGAGGCAGTTCAGCGTGACGCAACGATGCAGGCGCTGGACAAACTGCTTTACTTCGACAACGAGTTCGTCTTCGACACCTACATCCGCAGCCTGCTGGCCGAGATCGAGGCGGCCAAGGACAAGGCGATCCAGCACGCCCTGAGCCTGGAGCAGAAAGTGGCGGAGCGCACCCGCGAGCTGGAGGAGTTGGCGCGCCGAGATCCGCTGACCGGGCTCTACAACCATCGCTATCTGGTCGAGTCGCTGCGGCGCGAACTGTCTCGCGCCAAGCGGACGGGGCGGCCGGTGGCCTTGGTCTACATCGACGTCGACGACTTCAAGAGGGTCAACGATCGCCACGGCCACCTGGCCGGCGACGATCTGCTGCGTCGCGTTGCACAACTGCTGTCGGGCCAGTGCCGGAGCTACGACCTTGCCTGCCGCTATGGCGGCGACGAGTTCTGCGTGCTGATGCCGGAGACCGACCTGTCCCAAGCCAGAGAGTATGGTGAGCGCTTGCTTGCCATACTGAAGCTGGACGCTGAACTCCCCGGCATCAGCATCGGCGTGGTGCACAGCGGGCCGGAGAGCTGGCTGGACGCCAGCGCGCTGATCGACGCGGCCGACCGATGCATGTACGCCGCCAAGCAAAAGGGCGGCAGCGCGCTGGCGAGCCCGGACGCTGCCTGAAGGCGGGGCGCCCGAGGTGGGGCGTCACCCGGATATTGGCGACGGCGTCGATTTGAGCCTCGCACGGGGTTGGCGGGTAGAATGCCGGCTGTCGAACAAGCAGGGTGCGGGTTCAAGCTGGACAGGCCAGTGAGGATCGGGCGACCGGTGGTGGCGGGAAATCGGGCCAGACTTTTGAAAACGCACGAAATTTCTCGTTGCACAACGTACTGTGCCAAATGACATGGCGCAATTCGGGTGGGCTCTTGACCCCGTCGCAGGTTCAAATCCTTCCCCCGCAACCCGTTTCGATGCAGGCCCTCACCATGTGCGCGTGGTGAGGGCCTGTTTTCGTTGGGGCCGGGCGTTGGGGCTGCTGATCCGGCAAGGCCGCGCTCGCACCTACAATTCCGGCCCGTCGTGCTGACCGCGGCGCGACCGATCTCGAAGAGGAAATTCACGTGTTCATTTCTAACGCTTACGCTCAATCCACCACCGCTGCAGCCCCCGGCGGCCTGGCCGGCCTGATGCAGTTCCTGCCGCTGGTGCTGATGTTCGTGGTGCTGTACTTCATCATGATTCGCCCTCAGATGAAGCGCCAGAAGGAACAGAAGGCGATGATCGACGCGCTGGCCAAAGGCGACGAAGTCGTCATCGGCGGCGGCATCATGGGCAAGATCACCAAGATGGGCGACAGCGTCGTGAGTCTCGAGGTGGCGGCCGGCGTCGAGATCCAGGTGCAGCGCGCGTCGGTGGTTCAGGTGCTGCCCAAGGGCGCGCTGAAGAGCTGAATCGCTGACGATCGCCACTCGCCCGCGGCCGTCCGGCCGCGGCCTCACCGTTTGATGGCGCGGGCCTGGACCGGCTCGCGAATCCGCCCATGAATCGCTACCCCTGGTGGAAATACTTCGTGCTGGCCCTGGCCCTGCTGATCGGCCTGGTCTACACGTTGCCCAACTTCTACGGCGAAGCGCCGGCGGTGCAGATCTCCAGCGCCAAGGCGACGCTGAAGGTCGATGCCGCGATGGTCGACACGGTCCGCACTGCGTTGACCCAGGCCGGGCTGAAGCCGGATTTCGTCCAGTTCGACGGCAATTCGGTCAAGGCGCGGTTCGCGGACACCGATACGCAGCTGAAGGCCAAGGACGCGCTCGGCAAGGCGCTGAACAGCGACGCCAGCGACCCCGGCTACATCATTGCGCTGAACCTGCTGTCGCGATCGCCACCCTGGATGGGCAGCCTGCATGCGCTGCCGATGTACCTGGGCCTGGACCTGCGCGGCGGCGTGCATTTCCTGATGCAGGTGGACATGAAGTCCGCGCTGACCAAGAAGGCCGATGCCCTGGTGGGGGATGTGCGCACCATGCTGCGCGACAAGGACATCCGCCACACCGGCATCAGCCGCGACGGCAATGCCGTGCTGGTGAACTTCCGTGACGACGCCACCCGCGCCGCGGCGGTCGCGCTGCTGACCGACAGCCTGCCCGACGTGCAGTGGACCGCGCTGCCTGCGTCGGTGCCTGGCGGCGACCTGCAACTCAGCGGCAGCCTGAAGCCGGCGGCCGCGGTCAAGGTCCAGGAGGCGGCGATCAAGCAGAACATCACGACGCTGCACAACCGGGTCAACGAGCTCGGCGTCAGCGAGCCGGTGATTCAGCAGCAGGGCCTGGACCGGGTGGTGGTGGAACTGCCTGGCGTGCAGGACACCGCCAAGGCCAAGGACATCATCGGCCGGACGGCCACGCTGGAATTGCGCATGGTGGACGACAGCGCCGAGGCGGCGGCCGCCGCCACCGGCGCCGGTCCGGTGCCGTTCGGCGATGAGCGCTATGTCGAACGGGGCGGCGCCCCGTTGATGGTCAAGCGCCAGGTGATCCTGACTGGCGAAAGCCTGACCGATGCCCAGCCGGGCTTCGACGATCATCAGCAGCCGGCCGTCCATCTGACGGTGGACGCCAAGGGCGCGCGCATCATGCGAGACATCTCGCGCGACAACGTCGGCAAGCGCATGGCGATCCTGTTGTTCGAGAAGGGCAAGGGCGAGGTCGTGACCGCGCCCGTCATTCGCGGCGAGCTGGGTGCGCGTTTCGAGATCTCGGGTCGCATGAGCACGCAGGAGGCCTACGACACGGCCTTGCTGCTGCGCGCCGGATCGCTGGCCGCGCCGATGGAAATCATCGAAGAGCGCACCATCGGCCCGAGCCTGGGCGCCAACAACATTGCCCAGGGTTTCCACAGCGTGACCTACGGCTTTGCGGCCATCGCGGTCTTCATGTGCCTGTACTACATGCTGTTCGGCGTGTTCTCGACGCTGGCGCTGGCGTTCAACCTGTTGATGCTGCTGGCGGTGCTGTCGATGCTGCAGGCCACGCTGACGCTGCCCGGGATCGCCGCCATCGCGCTGGCGCTGGGCATGGCGATCGACTCGAACGTGCTGATCAACGAACGGGTGCGCGAGGAGTTGCGCAACGGCAGTTCCGCGCAGACGGCGATCCATGTCGGCTACGAGCGTGCCTGGGCCACGATCCTGGATTCCAACGTCACCACGCTGATCGCGGGTCTGGCCTTGCTCGCCTTCGGCTCGGGACCGGTGCGCGGCTTCGCCATCGTTCACTGCCTGGGCATCCTGACGTCGATGTTCTCATCGGTGATGTTCTCGCGCGGCTTGGTCAACCTGTGGTACGGACGGCAGAAGAAGCTCAAGTCGGTGGCCATCGGCCAGGTCTGGCGGCCGGAGGCCGCCGGCACGGCGCTGAGCCCTAAAACCAACGGCGCCGACAAGGCCTGACGCCCGGACATCGAGAGGCAATCCCATGGAATTCTTCAGAATCCGGCGCGACATTCCGTTCATGCGCCACGCGCTGGTGTTCAACGTCATCTCGGCGCTGACCTTCGTCGCGGCCGTCTTTTTCCTGGTCACGCGCGGCCTTCACCTGTCGATCGAATTCACCGGCGGCACGGTGCTGGAAGTGCAATACGCGCAGGCACCCGACTTGGCCAAGACGCGCAGCGTGGTCGACGCGATGGGCCTGGGCGACGCCCAGGTGCAGACCTTCGGCACCTCGCGCGACGTGATGATCCGCCTGCCGGCCAAGCGCGACGCCAAGCAGGCCGACCTGTCGGCCCAGTCGTTGAGCGTGTTCACCCAGCTGTGCAAGGCCGAGGCGGGCAACGTCGGGACGCGTCAGGACATCACGCCGCAGGGCGAACAGGTCAGTCGACCGGCCTGTACCGCGGCCGGCGTCGAGCCGCTCAAGCTGTCGAGCACCGAATACGTGGGCCCGTCGGTGGGCGACGAACTGGCGCAGAACGGCGCGAAGGCGCTGCTGTTCGTCGTGCTGGGCATCATGGCTTACCTGGCGCTGCGGTTCGAGTGGAAATTCTCGGTCGCGGCGATCATCGCCAACCTGCACGACGTGGTCATCATTCTCGGCTTCTTCGCCTTCTTCCAGTGGGAGTTCTCGCTCTCCGTGCTGGCGGCCGTGCTGGCGGTGTTGGGCTACTCGGTCAACGAATCTGTCGTGATCTTTGATCGGATCCGTGAAGCCTTCCGCAAATACCGGAAGTTGACGACGCCGCAGGTGATCGACCACGCGATCACCTCGACGATGAGCCGCACCGTCATCACGCACGGATGCACCCAGATGATGGTGTTGTCGATGTTGTTGTTTGGCGGCCCGACGCTGCACTATTTCGCCGTCGCGCTGACCATTGGCATCTTGTTCGGCATTTATTCATCGGTCTTCGTGGCCGCGGCGATTGCGATGTGGTTGGGCGTGAAGCGCGAAGACCTGCTGAAGTCGGGTCCGGCATCGAAGGAAAGCGATCCCAACGATCCCAATGCCGGCGCAGTCGTGTAGTAGAGTGCAAAAGTGATGACCTCTGCACGCTGCTCATGGCTGCTAGCGCCGACCACGCGAACCTGATCGATCAGGCGCGGCATCTGTTCGCCGACGTCTTCCTGCGCGATCTGCAGGCGATGCTGGACGCGGTGATGGAAGGCGCGCATGACCTGGCCGAACAACCGGCGGAGCGGGCGCTGGCGCAGAAGCGCGCAGACGTCGTCCAGGGCCTGCATCGCAACGGCTCGGCCTGGCTGCCGAATCTGTCCGACTTGGTGCATGCCCAGGTCACCCCCCTGGACGAGCTCGACAGCAAGTCCAGCGCGCTGGTCGCGAAGATGCAGGCGCCCAAGGATCTGACCTTGGTCGACGACGCCACCATCCAACGCGAAATCGTGATCTCGCGGATCGCTCTGGCGATCCTGGACCGCGCGTCATGGGAGCTGACCGACCTGCGGGCCAGGGTGATGCAGTACAGCCAGCGACCCGACCTTGCCGACGACGATCTGTTTCGTCCGCAGTCACTGGCGCGATGCCTGATCGATGCCTGGCTGGCCGCGGGCCTGAGCGCCGACGCATGGCAGGCGATGGAGCAGGTGTTGCACAAGGCGGTGGCTCGGCGGGCCGAAGAGGCTTACCACGAGGCCAACCGCTGGCTGGTCGAGCACGGGGTGATGCCAGAGGTGGATTTGCGCACCTTCATTCGCCGTACCGATGGCAGTTCGACCCAATCCGCCACGCTGGATGAGGGGGGCGTCGAAAGCAAGCCGGCGGCGCTGCCCAGGGGCGGCTCCGAAGAGGCCGCGCCGCCGGCCTGGCGTCGGCTGTTCTCGGATGCCGCCAGTGATCCGCAAAGCCTCTCCCGACCCGGTGAAGCGACCGGTGGGGGCCGGCCCGGCGCGGCAGGCGGCGGCGGACAAGTCGGCGGCGGCTGGCCCGGATCCGGCGGCGGCACAGGACGAGCGGACTCCCGCGGCGCATCGTCGGGTTCTGGTTCTGGCGGCGGCGGCGGTGGTGGCGGCGGTGGTGGCGGCGGCGGCGGCGGCGGGTCACCAGGTTCCGGAACGGCAGGCGAGCCTGTCGGCGGTCAGGCGGGCGCTGCGTGGAGCACCCGCGCCGGCGGCATCACCGGGTACCAGCGCGGCTATGACGAGGAAACCCGTTTGCTGACCCGGCCGGCGCGGCACGCGCCGATGTCGGCCGATGTGGTGCTGGAACAGTTCGGCGACATCATGGATCGCCATCTCCCCGGCTTTCGCGACACGGGCCAGGCGCGGCCGGCGTCCGAGAAGCTGTCCCAGGCCATGGCGCGGGCCCAACAGCAGTTGGTGGCTCAAGTCGAGGCCAGCGAGGTCCCTGCAGCAGACGGCGGCGCCGCGGCTGAAATCAGCCCGGCCCAGGTGCTGCGTGATCTGCGTGAGCGTCAACAGGCCCTCAAGCAGGCGGCGTCCACGCCGGCCGAGCGGGCGACGATCGAACTGGTGGCCCTGCTGTTCCAGAGCATCTTGTCGGACGAACGGGTGCCCGCCACGGTGCGCGTGTGGTTCGCCCGCCTGCAGATGCCGACCTTGCGCGTGGCGGTGGCGGAGCCCGACTTTTTTTCCAGCGAGGATCATCCGGCCCGCCGCCTGATCGACCGCATGGGCGCCTGCGTGATGGGCTTCGAAGGCCACGTGGAAATGGTCGGTGCGCCGCTGGAGGCCGAGATCAAGCGCATCGTGCAGGTCGTCGAGGCCTTTCCCGACACCGGGCGTCGGGTGTTCCAGACCGTGCTCAACGAGTTCGAGAAATTCCTCGAAAAGTACTACGCGGACCAGAGCGATACGACCCGCATGGGCATCTCGTTGGCCCAGCAGGTGGAGCAACGCGAAACCCTGGCGATCCAGTTCACGATCGAGTTGCGCAAGCTGCTCAACGACGTGCCGGTGCAGGATGGCGTGAGGGATTTTCTCTTCCATATCTGGGCCGACGTGCTGGCCACCACCGCCGTGCGCCATGGCGCACAAAGTGCCGAGGTGCGCGCGGTGCGCGAGGCCGCGACCGAGCTGCTGTGGACGGCCAGCGCCAAGACGACCCGTGAAGAGCGCGCCGAGGTGATTCGCCGCCTGCCGCCCTTGCTGGCCACCTTGCGTCAGGGCATGGGCACCGCGGGCATGACGCCGAAGCACCAGCAGGAGGCCATCCAGGCCCTCAATCTCGCGCTCACGGCCGCCTTCGGCGCCCGCAGTTCGACCGTCAGCGACGAACAGCTCGAGAGCCTGAAGCGCCGCCTCGAGACGATCGAGGAACTGATCCCGGACGACGATTTCGAAATCGACGATACCTGGGTGCTCGACGAAGCCAGCCACAGCCAGGATGGGCTCGAAGTGGTGTCGGATGGCGGCTCGATGCCCGGACCGGCGATGCTGGCGTGGGCTGCCGAGCTCAGGTTGGGCGACGCGTTCACGCTCGAATACCGGGGCCGCCACGATGTCGTGCGTCTGGTCTGGCAGGGCATGCACAAACAACTGTCGCTGTTCAATACCAGCGGCGGGCGTTGCGTGCTGTTCCAGAAGGCGAGATTGGCGGCGTTCCTGCAAGCGGGCTTGCTGCTGCCGGTTCAGGACGAGGCCTTGACGGTCACCGCCACCCGCGACGCGATGAGGAAGATCGAAGCCGATCCGTCGCGCCTGCTGCACTGAGCCAGGATCTCCGTCGGGCGGCAGGGCGTCGTGCCGCGGCCTCGGGCCTTGCGCGACTCAATGGATCAGGCGGTCTTCCGGCGCGACGAAGAGTTCGTCAAGAATCAGCGCGTCGGGTTCCTCGCCCCGGCTCCAGAACACCATCAGCACGATGATCTTCAGGTCGTCCAGGTCCAGCGGGCCCGGGCCGGCGGCCACGGCGCGGTCGATCACCATTTCCCGCATGGCGGGAGGCAGCACGCCGGCCGATTCGAGGAAGCAGATGAAGCCGATCGACTCCTCGCCGAGCAGTTCCTGCTCCTGGCGCAGGTAGATGCGCTGGCTCAGAGCCTGCTGGGGCGCAACCTCGACCGCATCGGCACGGCCCGTCAGTCCGTCCAGCCAATGCAGGGCCTCCTGGATTTCATCGGTCTCGAAACCGACCGCCGACAGCTTTCGGGTCAGCAAATCGTGATCCGGGCACGCATCAGGCCGCCAGTAGTTTTCGTACAGGTAGACCAGCACATCGAACATGGGTTGACTATAGCTCAGGGCCGCCGACCCCGCCGTCCGATCAGCCGGCCCGCCCCGTTCAGATCGCGGCTTCTCGGCGGGCCGTTCTGTGGCAGCCGCCTCAGGCGGTGCCGCGGCGTTGAAACAGCCCGCCGGGCAAGCGCGCCACCCGCCCCTCCAGTTCCAGGTCCAGGAGCTTGGCCTGCAGTTCGGCGGCCGGCCAGCCACAGCGGGCGATCAGTGCATCCAGGGTCACCGGGGCATATCCGAGCGCATCGAGCAGGGCTTGAGGTGCGTCGGCCGACGCCTCGGAGCGGCCGGTCTGGGTGGCGACGGGTGTCGGCCAGCGCAATTCCTGAAGGATGTCGTCGGCCGTCTCGACCAGCTTGGCCCCCTGCTGGATCAGGCGATGGCAGCCGCGCGACTGGGGCGCGTGGATCGAGCCGGGGATCGCAAAGACCTCGCGTCCACCCTCCGCCGCCAGGCGGGCCGTGATCAGCGAGCCCGATTGCAGCGCCGCTTCGACCACCAGGGTGCCGAGCGACAGCCCGGCGATGAGCCGGTTGCGGCGCGGAAAGTTGTTCGCCAGCGGCGGCGTTCCCAAGCTGAACTCGCTGATCAGCAAACCCTGCTCGGCGATGCGACGTGCCAAGGCCTCATGGCGCTTCGGATAGACCTGGTCCAATCCGGTGCCCACCACGGCGATGGTGCTGCCAGGGCCTTCGAGCGCGCCGTCATGAGCGGCGCCATCGATGCCCAGCGCCAGACCCGAGACGATGGTCAGGCCGTCCCGGCTGAGGTGGGCCGCGAAGGCACGTGCCGTATCGCAGCCTTGGGCGCTGGCGTTGCGGCTGCCGACGATGGCCAGCGAGCGGGCACCCAGGAGGTCGATGCGGCCATGGGCATACAGCAACGGGGGCGGATCGGCGAGGTTCAGCAGGGCCGCCGGGTACTCGGCATCGCCCCAGCACACGACGCGGCGCGCCGGGCTGCCGGCCAGCCAGTCCCGTGTTCGCCGATGCAGGTCGCCGATCCCGGGCGATGCCTCCATCAGGCCGCGGACCGCCGCACTGCCTGCCACTTCGCGCCACGAGGCCGGGTTGGCCGCCAGCACGGCCTCCGGCGATCCGAAAGCCGCCAGCAGGCGGCGCACCGTGTCGATGCCGACCCCCGGCGCCTCGGTCAGTCGCAACCAGGACAACAGTTCGTCGTCAGTCACCATGCGCCACCCTGCAGCGAAAGGAACGCGCCGCGGCGGGCGTTCAGGGCTGGGTGACGATGTCGCCCGGCCCGATCGGCTGCAAGGTGCTCAGGATCAGGCCGTACGAGACCCGATCAAAGACGCGGAACACGAAGACCAGGCCGACTCGCTCGTCCGGCAACACCAGTGCGGCGTGATCGCCGGTGGTGGTGTCGGTCTTGTGCGCGCCGGCATGCCACAGCGCCAGCACGTTGCCCCGCTCGATGCCGTCGTGGGCGCCGCGGTTGAGCGACACGATCTGGTTCTGGCCGGCGTTCATGCTGTCGCCATAGACCGAAACCACCTGTCCCTTCATTGCCTCCTTCGGCGCATGGGGCGCAAAGGCTTCGTAGTCGTGCGGCGGCAGCGGCGCCAGCAAGTCGCCCGGCATCGCCTCCTCGCGCAACTGCGTGATGGTGAACGTGGACGGAACGATCTCCGCCTTGCCGTCGGCACCGGTGCGCTGTTCACCCAGGCGCTTGAGCTCGGCCGTGCCCACGTTGCGTGCTTCGTAGCCCAGCACCTCGCCGGTGGCCGGGTCCTTCAGCGGCTTGGGTTCTCGGAACAACTGCCAAGTGTGCGCCTTGCTGACGTCGCCGCGCACGTAGGCGGTCTCGCCGCGGGCCAGCATGATCCGCCCTTCCTGGGTGGCCACGATGCGGGGCGCCTGAGCCAGCGCATTGGTGTCGAAGACCACCGCATCGTTCAGGAACGGGCCGATCAAATTCATCGGGATCGACGCGATCGCGCTGTCGCCCAGCGCCTCCTCGCGGATCCGCGGCTCCAGCTTTTCGGTGCCGCCCCCGACCGGCTTGGCCAGCACCAGCCGGGCCCGGCCATTCGATTTTTCGAGATACAGGATCTGCCCTGGATAGATCAGGTGCGGGTTGCGGATCTGCTGCAGGTTCATGCCCCACAGCTCGGGCCAGCGCCAGGGGCTCTTGAGGTACAGCTTCGAGATGTCCCACAGCGTGTCATGGCGCTTGACCGTGTAGCTGTCCGGTGCGTTCGGCGCCAGGTCCGACAACGTCACGCCGGCCGAGGCCACTTCCTGCGCCGTGCTGCGCTGCTCCGGGGTGACCGGCCAGGAGGTGGCCTGTGCCGGGCCGCAGGCCGCGGCAAGCACCAGTGTGAAGGCGCTCAAGGCAGCAGGGGAAGGGCGAAGGTGTCGGCTCATGGTTGGACTCTCCCGGGCGATGAGCCGGAAATCGGTGACGGTGCAACAATTCCGGGTGAGGGTAGCCCGACAGCCGCAACTGGCCGACGACCTGCCCCTCCCTCTGAAATGCTAAGAAAGCTCCGCAAATTCTGCCTCTAAAGCCTTGATGCCGCAACGAATTGACGCTTGGCGGCACTGCCGGAACCCTGTCGTTGCCGCCCTGGCTGTTGTGTGCTGTCAACACGCGGACGCCTGATTGTCGACTCATTTGCTGCCCGTTCCATGGCCTTGCTTTCCATCCTGCGCTACCCCGATCCCCGATTGCACACCGTCGCCCAGCCGGTTTCCGAGGTCGATGCCGTCGTGCGTCGCCTCGTCGACGACATGCTGGACACCATGTACGAGGCCGAGGGGGTGGGCCTGGCAGCGACCCAGGTCAACGTGCACCGGCGCGTGGTCGTCATCGACACCTCGGAAGGGCGGGACCAGCCGAAGGTGCTGATCAATCCCGAGTTGATCGCCGTCAGCGAGGAGATGGCCGTGGCCGAGGAGGGCTGCCTGTCGGTGCCCACGATTTACGACGAGGTGACGCGCCATGCCCGCGTCACCGTGCGCGCGCTGGGGCGCGATGGCCAGCCTTACGAATTCGAGGCCGACGGGCTGACGGCCGTGTGCGTCCAGCACGAGATGGACCATCTGCTGGGCAAGGTGTTCGTCGAATACCTCAGTCCGCTCAAGCGCGAGCGCATCCGCACCAAGATGCTCAAGAAGTCACGCGACGAGCAGAAGGGACGCTGACGTCCATGCCGCACGCCGTGTCGACCGATGCCCCCGGCCTGCGCGTCGGCTTTGCCGGCACGCCGGAGTTTGCCGCCGCCGCCCTGCAAGCCGTGGCCGACGCCGGCTTCACCGTGCCGCTGGTGCTGACCCAGCCCGACCGGCCCGCCGGCCGCGGCATGAAGCTCGGCGCCTCGCCCGTCAAGGCGCTGGCGCAGCGACACGCCATGCCGGTGATGCAGCCCCGCAGCTTGCGGCTGGACGGCAAGTTCCCGGACGACGCGCAGTCGGCCCGGCACGCGTTGGCAGATGCCCGCCTGGACGTGCTGGTGGTGGCGGCCTATGGGCTGATCCTGCCGCGCTGGGTGCTGTCGCTGCCCCGGTTCGGCTGCTTGAACATTCACGCGTCGTTGCTGCCGCGCTGGCGCGGTGCGGCGCCCATCCACCGGGCGATCGAAGCCGGTGACGCTGCCACCGGCATCACGCTGATGCAGATGGACGAAGGCCTGGACACCGGCGCGATGCTGGCGGTGCAGGCCGAGGCGATCCGTGCCGACGACACCACGGCCACGCTGCACGACCGCCTGGCCGCGCTGGGCGCGCGGATGATCGTCGCGGCCTTGCGTTCGCTGGCCGAGGGAGCGCCCTTGCCGGCGACGCCGCAGCCGGCGCAAGGCATCTCCTATGCGCACAAGATCGAGAAGGCCGAAAGCCTCATCGACTGGGCCTGGCCGGCCGACCTGATCGAACGCAGGGTGCGCGCGTTCGACCCGTTTCCCGGCGCCAGTTTCGTGTGCGGCGGCGAGACCGTGAAGCTGTGGCAGGCCCAGGTCCGCGCGCCGTCGGCCGCGGCGGCGCCCGGCACGGTGCTCGAGGCCAGCGCCGACCGCCTCAGCGTGGCCTGCGGCCGCGGCGTGCTGGACCTGCTGCAGTTGCAGCGTCCGGGCGGGCGTCGGCTGCCGGTGTCGGCCTTCCTGCAGGCGCATCCCGGTCTGGCCGGACAGGTGCTGGCCGGCCGGGAAGGCGGCCCGTCGGCTTGAAACGGCGGTCTGCGCCCGCATCTGACAGGCCATTCGCCACGCTCGACAAGGAACGTCTGCCATGTTCAACCTGATGAAGACCGCCATCCTGATGGCGGCCATCACCGCCTTGTTCATGACCCTGGGCCGCCTGATGGGTGGCCAGCAGGGCATGCTGCTGGCGCTGCTGGTGGCGCTGGGGATGAATTTCTTCAGCTACTGGTTCTCGGACAAGATGGTCTTGCGCATGTACAGCGCGCAGGAGGTCGATGCCAGCAGCGCGCCGCAGTTCTACCGGTTGGTGCAGGATCTTTCGCAGAAGGCCGGCCTGCCGATGCCGCGGGTCTATCTGATCGACGAGGACGCACCCAACGCCTTCGCCACCGGCCGCAACCCGGCACACGCGGCCGTGGCGGCCACCACCGGCATCCTGCGTGCGCTCAGCGAGCGCGAACTGCGCGGGGTGATGGCACACGAACTGGCGCACGTGAAGCACCGCGACATCCTGATCTCCACCATCAGCGCGACGATGGCTGGCGCGATCGCGATGCTGGGCAACTTCGCGATGATCTTCGGCGGTCGCGACGAGGAAGGCCGGCCGGTCAACCCGATCGTTTCGATCCTGGTGATGATGCTGGCACCGCTGGCCGCCAGCGTGATCCAGATGGCGATCAGCCGCGCGCGCGAGTTCGAGGCCGACCGCGGCGGTGCCGACATCTCGGGCGACCCGGCGGCGCTGGCCTCCGCCCTGCGCAAGATCGAGCGCCTGGCGCAGGGTCTGCCGCTGGAGGCGGCCGAGCGCCATCCGGAGACGGCCCAGATGATGATCATGAACCCGCTGTCGGCGGGGGGCTTGCGCGGCCTGTTCTCGACCCACCCGCCGACCGAGGAGCGGGTCGACCGCCTGCTGGACATGGCGCGCGCGGCCGGCACTGCCGCCTGAGCCGGACGACGGGGCGGCCCTCGGGTCCGGTGCGGCCGGCACCGCCTGGCCTGCGTCGGTTTCCGGGCGGCCGGGGCTCAAGCTTCGGGCCGAATGGCCGATAGTCCGGTCACTGACTCTCAAACCCTGCTGCCATGCGCCGTCTGTTGCCTCTTCTCGTGTTGACGAGCCTCCTGCTCGGCGGCTGCGACATGCTGGGCATCGAGTCGGCCTCCGTGATCGCGGGGCGACGCGAGGCCGACGGCAAGGCCGTCGGCGCGGGCTGCCGCCATGCGGCGCGCGCGCTGGAAGACTGCTATGCGTTGAACAAGCGGGTCGACAAGGCCGCCATCTATGCAGGCTGGCGCGAGATGGACGACTACATGCGCGAGAACAAGATCGACGCCGTGGCGCCCGAACTCAACCCGGAACACCCTGCCGCAGCTGCCTCGGCGAGCGACGGCACCGCCACCAGCGCGGCGGCCGACGCCGCGGGCAACGCCAGCCACGACAAGGCGGGCGGCTGAACGCCCACGGCCGACGCATCGGCCCGGCGCCGACCGTGCCGCCATAGGACAATGGCGGCATGTCTTCTTCTTCGCCCCTGTGGCGCCACCCGGAATTCGGCCGCGGCGCCCGTGACATTGCCGGCATCGCGCCGGGCATGGGGGCCTGGGGCCTGGTGACCGGCGTGGCGATCGTCAAGGGCGGCTTGAGCGTTCCGCTGGCGGTGCTGATGTCGGTGCTGGTCTATGCCGGCAGCGCCCAACTCGCGGCGGTGCCGCTGATCGCGGCGGGGGCGCCGATCTGGGTCATCCTGGCGGCCGCGGCCTGCGTCAACCTGCGCTTCGTGATCTTCAGCGCCGGGCTGCGGCCCTACTTCGGCCACCTGCCGCGCGTGCGGCGCCTGCTGCTGGGCTACTTCAGCGGCGACCTGAACTACGTCTGCTTCGTTCGGCGCTTTCCGGACCCCACGCCGTCGCCCGCGCAACAACCTTATTTCTGGGGCGGCGTGGCGGTCAACTGGCTCACCTGGCAGGCGATGTCGCTGGTGGGCATCGCCCTGGCCAACGTCATTCCGAGCCGCTGGGGCCTGGGCTTCGCCGGCACGCTGGCGCTGCTGGGCCTGGTCGGTTCGCTGCTGGCCGACCGCGCCACCTGGGTCACTGCGCTGGTGGCCGCGTGTGCCTCGGTGGCGGCTTACGCGCTGCCCTTGAAGCTCAACATCGTGGTGGCGATCGCGGCGGCGCTGGCCCTGGGCGCCCTGATGGACCACCTGGCGCCGCCGCGGCGCCCCGTCGGAGCCGGCTCGTGAGCACCTCGCTGACGGTGATCGCCATCCTGGGCCTGACCGCCCTGACCGTGCTGACCCGCGCCTTCTTTCTCCTGCCCGAACGCGAGTGGCCGATTCCCGCCTGGCTGCGCGAGGCGCTGCGCCACGCTCCGCTGGCCGCGCTGATCGCCGTCACCGTGCCCGACATCGTGCTGACCGACGGCCACCTGATCCACACCTGGCGCGACGCCCGCCTGTACGCCACGGCGGCCGGCGCGCTGTGGTACTGGCGCCGCCGCGGCATCCTCGGCACCATCGTCTGCGGCACGGCGGTGCTGCTGGCGCTGCGCCTGGGGCTGGGCTGGTGAGCCGGCCCGCGGCACAGGACGGCATTCCTTCACCCTGTACTCATCGATCCAACGAGTCCACCTCATGAACGTCATCCGCTTCTCCGATCTCGTCGCCCAGGGCCGTGTCCAGGGCCAACGCGTCTTCATCCGTGCCGACCTGAACGTGCCGCAGGACGATGCGGGCCGCATCACCGAAGACACCCGCATCCGCGCCTCGGTGCCCTGCATCGAGATGGCGCTGAAGGCCGGCGCGGCGGTGATGGTCACCTCGCACCTGGGCCGCCCGACCGAGGGCGAGTTCAAGCCCGCCGATTCGCTGGCGCCGGTCGCCCG
>NZ_JBVYWP010000007.1:0-97112 GCF_056032705.1 Ideonella sp. sgz306126 | reverse complement strand
AGAATCGTCATGGACTTCCCCTTCCGGATGAGTTGATGAGAAACCGCACTTCCCATCGTGGCACTCAGTTGCCGGTTGCCGCAACGCGGCTAGTTCGGGACGGGGAAGTCCCTTTCATTCGTTAGGCCGCATACAACCCCAACGAGGCGCTCCGTTGCTGGAACCCATCCTCCTCAACCTGCCGCCGTCTATTGAGACGCCTCGATTGACTCTGCGTCCCCCGCGCACGGGCGACGGCCCAGCGCTGTACGACGCCCTTACCGAGTCTCTGCCTGAACTAGGCCGCTTTCTTGCGTCCCTCCCTTGGGTAGCCGCAGAGCAGACGCTCGAGTCCGCAGAGATGTACTGCCGCAATGCGGAGTCCAACTTCATCGCCCGTCGAGATCTGCCATTCTTTGCCTTTGAGAAGTCGAGCGGTCGCTTCGTTGCCTCGGCCGGCCTTCATCGCACCGTCTGGCAAACACCGAAAACAGAGGTCGGCTACTGGTGCAGGACTAAGGCGACAGGCCGCGGCTTCATGACAGAAGCTGTTCGCGCTTTGACCGCCTATGCCTTTGAGTATGTCAACGCAGTTCGAGTCGAGCTCGTCACAGATGAGGAGAATGCTCAATCGAGGCGCGTAGCGGAGCGCGCGGGCTTCGTCCTCGAAGGTACTCTGCGTGACGAGCGCCGAGCGCCAGACGGAACCCTGCGGAACACATGCATCTACGCGCGCTACCACGATGCGGCCTAACCCCTCACCGGGACTTCCCGTGGAGTCAACCATGAAGATCATGCGCATCCTCGCAGCGGCATTTGTCGCTCTCGCTGCCTTCTCGGCAGCCGCCACCGACAGCGATGCCAGCGCTCAGGCGCAGGTCGCGGCGCAGCGCTGGCTCAGGCTCACCGACAGCGGCAAGTATGGCGAGAGCTGGGGCGACGCGGCCTCCGTCTTCAAGGCCGCCATCACGGAACCGGATTGGGAGAAGGCGGTTTCGAACGTCCGCGCGCCCCTGGGCGCCGTCAAGACCCGACAACTCAAGTCCGCCACCTTCGCGCGCAGCCTTCCAGGCGCGCCCGAAGGGGAGTACGTCGTCATCCGCTACGAGACCGAGTTCGCGAACAAGTCAGGCGCGATCGAAACCGTGACGCCGATGCGCGACAAGGATGGCGCCTGGCGGGTCAGCGGCTACTACGTCAAGTAGCGACACGGGAAAGGCGAGCCGCTCGCTGTGGCGGGCGCGCCGCGTTGCCGTTACGCTCGAGGTCCTCCGTTGCCTACCCCAGGGAGTCACCGCCATGAAGATCACCGTTGAGACCCTCGTCAAGGCGCCCGTGGCCGAAGTCTGGCGCGCCTACACGACGCCGGACGACATCCAGCAGTGGAACACCGCGTCCGATGACTGGCACACGACCCACGCCACGGTCGATTTGCGCGTGGGCGGGGCCTTCACGTCGCGCATGGAAGCCAAGGACGGCAGCTTCGGCTTCGACTTCGCCGGGACGTATACCCGGATCGTGCCCAACGAGCTGATCGCGTATGCGTTCGGAGACCGCACGGGGACGGTCGAGTTCGTTGACGGCCCCGACGGCGTCGCGGTGCGCGTCACCTTCGATGCCGAATCCGACCACCCGGTGGAACAGCAGCGGCAGGGTTGGCAAGCCATCCTGGACCGTTTTGCCAGGCACGTCGAAGCGCGTGAGGTCCGCCCATGACGCTGTTCAGCACCCGCCGGCCGCTGGCCGTGCCTCCCGCCGCGGTCTTCGCGGCCCTTCAAGACGCAGAGCGTCTGGCCCGGTGGTGGGGGCCCAGCGGCTTCCGCAATCGCTTCGAGGTGTTCGAGTTCCGGACCGGGGGGCGATGGATCTTCACCATGATCGGCCCGGACGGGACGACCTACGCCAACGAGTCCATGTTCTCGCGCATCGAGCCCGATCGGCAGCTGGTGATCCAGCATCTGTCTGCGCCGCACTTCCAGTTGACCATCACGCTGGAGCCCACGGCCACGGGCACCTTGCTTTATTGGGAGCAGGATTTCGCCGATGCCACGGTCGCCCAGGCGGTCCGGCACATCGTCGAGCCCGCCAACGAGCAGAACCTCGATCGCCTGGGCCTGGAGCTGGGGCTGGGCCCGGCGCCGGCGGCCTGACAGGCCGGCGCGTCGCCCCTTTTTTGCACGGGCTCAGCCCGGCGGTTCCGCCGGCCGCACGATCAGCGTGACGCTGAAGCGCGGGCCGGCGCTAGCCGCCTCGCGGCCCGCGCGTTCGCAGCGCAGGGTCAGCTGGCCGTGCCCCGCCTGGCTCGCCCGGTAGCGCAGCGTGCGCAGCCCCTGGCCGCCCACCGGCGGGCCCGCCGCGGCCGGTGGCCGGTAGGCCGAGGCCTGCAGGCTCAGCAGCGCGGCGGCGTCGCCGCCCGGGTCGGCTTGCCAGACGAAGCCGCTGCCGGGGGTCTCCGGCAGGCACAGCTCGATCTGCTGGCCGACCACCACGGACACGCTGCGCCCGGCATCGGCCCAGGCCAGGCGGTGGGCGGGCGGCGTCGGCACCGGGGGTGCGGTGTCAGGCCGCGATCAGGCGGACGGTCCAGAAGTCGTCCGACAGGTTGGCCTCGCCGAGGTAGGCATAGGGCAGCGTGAAATAGCCGGCCTGTCCCCAGCCGCTGCCCCAGGAGTTGCGCACGATGAAGCGCTGCGCCGCGTCGTCGTAGCCGACGGCCAGCACGGCGTGCCCGCCGAGCGCCTGCTCCTTCAGGCCGGGCATCGGGGCGATGCCGGTCTTGGCGACCTCGGCGCTCTCGAAGCTTTCGTAGACGGTGAAGCCGAACACGAACGGGAAGCCCGAGGCCAGGCAGCCCTTGAACTGCATCAGGCTGCGCACCACGCGCTGGTACTGCACGGCCTTGTACTTCAGCGCCTCCTGGTAGCAGGCCGGCGTGGGCTTGTCGGCGAATTTCGAGATCACGTAGGGCCAGGACTTCTCAGGGCAGTCGCCCTGCTTGGCCACGCTCTTGATGCCGTCGCGGATCATCGCGCCGCTGTCGGAGTTCACGCTGCCCTCCATCACCCGCTCGTTGTAGTAGATGAACAGGCGCGAGGGTGCGAAGGCCGGCTTGAGTTTCTGCTTCATGCGGTCGAACTGCACCGCGGCGGCGATCGCATTGGCGGTGCAGCTGCCCAGCTGGCCCTGGTCGTAGACGGCAGGGCACTTCTTGCGCAGGTCGACCTGGCTGGGCAGCGGTGCCTTGACCGGCATCGGCGCGGCGTAGAGGTGGTCGCGCTGGTCCGGAACGTCCGGAACCCAGCCGAAACGATGCTGAGACTTGAGGGCCATGGCGTGCTCCTGATCGGTGTTGTGGGTACCGGCCGGCGGGCCGGCCCCCGCACTGTGCGGCGCGGCGGGCACGAGCCGCAACACCTAGCTTGCCGGGGTGTGCGCGGCGGCGCCCGGGCCGGTCGCGCGGCCATGTTAGAAACGCGTCTGACCGGAGGGACCGCTGGACCCGCCTGATGGAGCGAAACCGAATGTCCCCTGACCTGATTCAGCGCCACCTGCGCCACGCCAACGAGCTGGCCCGTGCCACGATGCACGAGGGGCGCCACCCGTTCGGCGCCCTGCTGGTCGCCCCCGATGGCCAGACCGTGCTGCTGGAGCAGGGCAATGTCGATGGCGTCAACCACGCCGAGGCGGTGCTGGCCCGCGAGGCGGCCCGGCGTTTCGGCGCCGAGATGCTGTGGGACTGCACGCTGGTGACCACGGTCGAGCCCTGTGCCATGTGCGCCGGCACCCAGTACTGGGCCCACATCGGCCGCCTCGTGTACGGCATGACCGAGGAGGCGCTGCTCGCGCTGACCGGCAACCATGCCGAGAACCCGACGCTGTCGCTGCCCTGCCGCGAGCTGTTCGCCCGCGGGCAGAAGGCGATCGAGGTGATCGGCCCGGTGCCCGCGCTGCAGGACGAGATCGCCGAGCTGCACCGCAGCTTCTGGCACGCCCGCTGAGCGATGTTCGAGCACCCCGGCATGCCGATCCCCGACCTGGCGGGGCGGGCCCGCGGCGGGCCTCTGCGCGGCGCTGACGCCGCGCCGATCCTTGACGCCACCGGGCGCAGCTGGCACGGGCACCTGCAACTCGACTACCGCCGCGACGGCGAACGCACCACCGCGCTCGACCGCCACCACGGTCCGCTGCGCGTGCTGCAGCGCCTGTATCCCGAGGGAGAGCGCATCTGCCACCATGTGCTGGTGCATCCGCCGGGTGGCATCGTCGGCGGCGACGTGCTGCAGATCGATCTCCGGCAGGCCGCCGGTACCCATGCGGTGATCACCACGCCCGGCGCGACCCGCTTCTACCGCAGCGCCGGCGAGCGGGCGGTGCAGGGCCTGGACGCCCGGCTGGCGGAGGCGGCCCGGCTGGAGTGGCTGCCGATGGAGACCATCGCCTACCGCGGCTGCCGGGCCGAGAACCGGCTGCACTTCGAGCTGGCGCCGGGCGCCGGCCTGCTGGGCTGGGACATGCTGGCGCTGGGCCTGCCGGCGGCGGGCGAGGCCTTCGACCACGGCCATTTGCTGCAGCACCTGGAACTGGCCGGCGCCTGGCGCGAGCGCGGCCGGATCGACGCCGCCGACCGGGCCCTGCTCGATTCGCCGCTGGGCTTCGCCGGCCAGCGGGTGCTGGGAACGCTGTGGTGCGCCAGCGGCAGCGCGTTCGACGCCGCACTGCGCCAGCGCCTGCTCGACAGCGCCCGCGACGCCTTCGACGGCCACCTGCTGCAAGCCCGGGCCGGCGCCACCTCGCCCGATGCGCGCGTGGTGCTGTGCCGCGCACTGGCGCCGCGGGTGGAGCCCTTGTTCGCGCTGTGGCGCGAGGTGCGCGCCCGCTGGCGCGACCTGCTGTGGGGCTTGCCGGCCGAGACGCCGCGGATCTGGTCGATGTAGGCGGGCGGGATCAGCCGGCCGGGCCGGCCAGCCAGGCCAGCGCGCCGCGCCCCGCCACCCGTCCGCTGGCGAAGCAGGCGCTCAGCAGGTAGCCGCCGGTGGGCGCTTCCCAATCGAGCATCTCGCCGGCGAAGAACACGCCGGGCCGATCGCGCCACATCAGGGCGGCGTCCAGCGCGCCGGCACGCACGCCGCCGGCGCTGCTGATCGCCTCGTCGATCGGTCGCGGCGCGCGCAGCGTCAGCGGCAAGGCCTTGATGCGCGCCGCCAGCCGCGCTGCATCGCCCGACAGCGCAGCCCACCCGGCCGCGTCCAGGCCTTCGCGCAGCACGACGGCCTTCACGCCGGACAGGCCGGCGTGTTCGCGCAGGTGGTTGGCCAGCGAGCGCGCGCCGCGGCCGCGTGCCAGCGCCGCGGCGAGCGCCGCGGGCGCGACGTCGGGCAGCAGGTCCAGGTTCAGCGTGGCCTGCCCGTGGGCGGCGATCTCGTCGCGCAGCCAGGCCGAGGCCGCGTAGACCAGGCTGCCTTCCAGGCCGGTGGCGGTCAGCACGCATTCGCCCTTGCGGCGGAAGTGCCGGCCCTGCGCATCGCGGAACTCGATCGCCACGCCCTTGAGTGGCGCGCCAGCGTGCTTGGTGGCCAGGTGCTCGCTCCAACCGACGTCGAAGCCGCAGTTCGCGGGCTGCAGCGTTGCCACGTCCAGCCCCAGGCCTTGCAGCGGCGCGAACCAGGCACCGTCCGAGCCCAGGCGGGACCAGCTGGCGCCGCCCAGCGCCAGCACCACGGCGCGCGGCCGCACACTGCGCTCGCCCTCGGGCGTGGCGAATCGCAGCCGCAGGCGCCCGTCGGCGTCCGCTGCGTCCAGCGTGCCGGCCAGCCAGCGGTGGCGCATCTGGAACTGCACGCCGGCCGCGCGCAGCCGGTGCAGCCAGGCGCGCAACAGCGGCGCGGCCTTCATCTCGTCGGGAAAGACCCGGCCCGAGCTGCCGACGAAGGTGTTCACGCCCAGGCCCCGGGCCCAGTCGCGCAGGTCTTGCGGGCCCAGCGTCTGCAGCCACGGCGCGACCCAGGCCGCCTGGTCGCCGTAGCGGGCGATGAAGGTTGGCAGCGGCTCGGAGTGGGTCAGGTTCAGGCCGCCCTTGCCGGCCAGCAGGAACTTGCGGCCGGCCGACGGCTGCGCGTCGAACACCATGACGCGGGCGCCGCCATCGGACAGCGCTTCGGCCGCCATCAGGCCGGCCGGCCCGGCGCCGATCACGGCGACGTCGGGGGTCGGGGGCGTGCCGGGGGCGCCTGGCGGGGGAGTGTCGGGCATGCGGCTCAGGCGCCGGGGAAGCCGGGCGGCATCATGCCTTTCATGCCGCCCATGCGCTTCATCATCTTCATCAGGCCGCCGCCCTTCATCTTCTTCATCATGCCCTGCATCTGCTCGAACTGGTTGAGCAGGCGGTTGACTTCCTGCACCTGCACGCCGGCGCCGGCGGCGATGCGGCGCTTGCGGGTGGCCTTGAGCAGCTCGGGCTTGCGGCGCTCCAGCGGCGTCATCGAATTGATGATGCCTTCCATGCGCCGCATGTCCTTCTCGGCGCGGTCCATGTCGGCCTGGCCGGCCTTGGCGCTGAGCTGGCTGGGCAGCTTGTCCATCAGGTTGCCCAGTCCGCCCATCTTCTTCATCTGGCTGATCTGGGCCAGGAAGTCGTTCAGGTCGAAGCCGCTGCCGGAGCGCAGCTTCTCGGCCATCTTCTGGGCCGAGGCCAGGTCGACGCCCTTGGTGACCTCCTCGACCAGCGCGACGATGTCGCCCATGCCCAGCACGCGGCCGGCATGGCGCTCGGCATCGAACACCTCCAGGCCGTCGATCTTCTCGGACACGCCGGCGAACTTGATCGGCGCGCCGGTGATCTGCCGCACCGACATCGCGGCGCCGCCGCGCGAGTCGCCGTCGAGCTTGGTCAGCACGATGCCGGTCAGCGGCAGCGCGTCCTTGAAGGCCTTGGCGGTGTTGATCGCGTCCTGGCCCTGCATCGCGTCGACCACGAACAGCGTCTCGACCGGGTTCAGCACCGCGTGCAACTCGCGGATCTCGGCCATCAGCGCCTCGTCGATCGCCAGCCGGCCGGCGGTGTCGACCAGCAGCACGTCGAAGTAGTGCTTCTTCGCCCAGTCCAGCGCGGCCAGCGCGATGTCCTTGGGCTTCTGGTTCGGCTCGCTGGGGAACCACTCGGCGCCGGCCTGCCGGGTGACGGTCTTCAGCTGCTCGATGGCGGCCGGGCGGTAGACGTCGGCCGAGACGGTCAGCACCTTCTTCTTGCGCTTTTCGATCAGGTGCTTGGCCAGCTTGGCGGTGGTGGTGGTCTTGCCCGCGCCCTGCAGGCCGGCCATCAGGATCACCGCCGGCGGCTGCGCATTCAGGTTGATGTCGGCGACGCCTTCGCCCATCGTCGCCGCGAGCTCCTTCTGCACCACGGACACCAGCACCTGGCCCGGGTTGAGCGAGCCCACCACCTCCTGGCCCAGCGCCTTGTCCTTGACGCGGGCGATGAAGTCGCGCACCACCGGCAGCGCCACGTCGGCTTCCAGCAAGGCCATGCGGACCTCGCGCAGCATGTCCTGCACGTTGGCTTCGGTGATGCGGGCCTGGCCGCGCATGGTTTTGACCAGGCGCGACAGGCGGTCGGAAAGGGTGGTGGCCATCGGGTTGCGCTCCTTGGCGCGGCCGCGCGAAACGGCGGCGGGTGGTCGGCTGGGGCGCCGGTAAACTGTGGGGATGATTTTATCCGCCCCACCCGAGGCCTTGTTCGCATGGCTGGCCATCGCCGGCTACGGCCTGGCCTGCCTGCCGGCGGAGCCGCGTCGCCATTGGCCGGCCTATCTGTTCACCGCCGCCTGGATCCTCCATGCGATGGTGCTGGCGTTCAGCGCCGATCTGTGGGGTGACGGGGCCCATGGCCTGCGCCTGGGCTTCTCGCCGGTGCTGTCGTTCACCGTCTGGCTGGTGCTGCTGGTGTATGCGGTCGAGAGCCACGTGGTGCCGGTGGCCGAGGTGCGCCGCGTGCTGGCGCTGTGCGGCGCCGCGGCGGTCACGCTGGCCTGGCTCTACCCGGGCGACGTGCTGGTGGTGGCTGAATCGCGCTGGGCGCCGATGCACTGGGTGCTGGGCCTGACCTCGTACGGCCTGTTCGGCGCGGCGGTGCTGCACGCGCTGATGCTCGACTCAGCCGAGCAGCGGCTGCGCAAGCGCTCGGCCGGGCCGCCGATGGCCTTCGGCATGCCGCTGCTCAAGCTCGAGCGCCTGACCTACCGCTTCGTCGAGGCCGGTTTCGTGGTGCTGACGCTGGCGCTGATCCTCGGGATGGTGCAGCCGAACTGGCGCTGGCGCGACCACAAGACCGTGCTGTCGCTGCTGGGCTGGGCCACGTTCGCGGGGCTGATCGCCGGGCGCCAGTGGCGCGGCTGGCGCGGCCGGCAGGCCACGCGCTGGCTGTACGCGGGCACGTTGCTGCTGCTGCTGGCCTATGTGGGATCGCGCTTCGTGCTGGAAGTGATCCTGCAGCGGCCGCCGGCCTGAGACCGAGATGTTCAAGTTTCTGCTGACCCTGCTGGTGGTGGTGATCGGCGTCAAGCTGTGGCTGGGCCGCCATCAGCGGCCCGCCGCCGGCCGGCGTGCGCCGGCCGCGCCGCCGCCGCCGCAGCCGATGGTGGCGTGCGAACGCTGCGGCGTGCACCTGCCGCGGGCCGACGCCTTCATCGACGACCGCGGCCAGCTGTTCTGCGGCCCTGAACATCGGCGGCTGGGCGCCTCGCGCAGCCCGAGCCGATGACCGCCGAGCCGCGCTCCTCGGCCCTGAGCGACGCCGCCGATTCGCGCCTGGGTGCGCTGGGCCTGGGCGAGGACACGCGGCTGGGACTGCTGGCCGACGCCCTGTCGGACTTCAGCCCCGGCGGCGGCGACAGCGAACACGAGCGCGGCGCCTCCAGGTCCGCCGGCCGCAGCGGTGCGGGCGGCGACGCCGGTGCCCGCCTGCGCATCCTGGACACCTACGTTGCCGCCCGCGTGATGCTGGCGCTGGCCCTGGTCGCGGTCCAGGGCGTCAGCCTCTGGCTGGGCGCGCGCGATCACTGGTTGATGCCGGGACTGACCCTGGCCTATCTGGTGCAGACCGTGGCCAGCGGCTGGTGGACGCGCCACGCCGGGCGGGTGCGCCAGGGGCCCCAGATCAGCCGCCGCCTGTGGTGGGCCACGGTGGGGGCGGACCTGCTGGCCTTCAGCGCGATGCACTGGGTCGATCCGGGGGGCAGCATCAACCACGCCGCGCTGCTGGTCCTGCCGGTGATGGTGTCGGGGGTGCTGAGCCCGCGCATGCCGGCGCTGGCGACTGCCGCGGCGGTGGCGCTAATGCTGCTCGCCGCGGCCTGGTTCCATGCCGGCTTCGACGTCGGCCTGCCGGGCATGCTGTCGCAAGCCGGGCTGGCGGGGATCGGGTTGTTCGTGGTGGTGCTGGTGTCGGGCGAGATGGCCAGCCGGCTGGCGCGGCAGGAGCGCTCGGCGCGCGACAACCTGTCGCTGGCGCTGCAGCAGGCCGAACTCAACCGGCTGGTGATCGACGAGATGAGCGACGGCGTGCTGGTGGTCGACCGGCGCGGCGGCGTGCGCGCCGCGAACCCGGCGGCGCGCGCCCTGCTCGCCGAGGACAACCGCTGTCCGCCGGCGCCGTTTTCGCTGCTGTCGCAGGCCGGCTGGCGGCCGTTGTTCGAGGCCGTCGAGCAGGCCTATCAGGCGGGGCAATGGCCGGCCTCGGGCCTGGACCTGACGCTGTCCTTCGACAAGGAGGCGCCGCGCTCGGTGCGGGTGCGGGGGCGCTTCACGCGCAGCACCCGGCTGCGCAGCAGCGGCGGCGAAGCGCGGCGCGACGAGATGCTGGGCGTGCTGTTCGTCGAGGAGTTGCGTAGCGTGCTGGCGCGGCAGCGCCAGGAGCGGCTGGTGGCGATGGGGCGGATCTCGGCCGGCATCGCGCACGAGATCCGCAACCCGCTGGCGGCGATCTCGCAGGCCAATTCGCTGCTGCAGGAAGACGTGCTGCGAACCGACCAGCAGCGCCTGGTGCGCATCGTCTCGGACAATGTCGACCGGCTCAAGCGCATCGTCGAGGACGTGATGGAGGCGGCGCCCGGCAGCAAGGCGCCGTCGCGGACGATCGACCTGACGGCCGAGGTGGCGGCGATCTGCAGCGAATGGGCGCGCACCGTCGGCCTGGCGCTGGGCAACGACAGCCGTCTCCAGGTCAGCCTGCCCGCCGAACCGCTGGGTGCGGTGTTCGACGGCGACCATCTGCGCCGCGTGCTGGTCAACCTGCTGGAGAACGCCGCGCGCCATGCCGGCAGCGGCCCCGGCGCGGTGCGCGTGACGGTGCAGGCGCTGGACGCGCCGCTGGTGCGCCTGGCGGTCTCCAGCGACGGCGAACCGATCGCCGCCGAGGTCGAGGCCCACCTGTTCGAGCCGTTCCACAGCACGCGCAGCCGGGGCACCGGTCTCGGCCTGTATATTTGCCGCGAATTGTGCGAGCGCCACGGCGCCAGCATCGACTACCTGAAACGCCGCGGCGACGTCCACGCCAACGTGTTCCAGGTCGTGATGCGGCGCGACACGATCGAGTCCCCCGGCCGTCTGCATCTATGACCGATTCCTTCCAGTCCAACCGCGTGCTGGTGGTCGACGACGAGCCCGACCTGCTCACCCTGTACGAGCTGGCGCTGCTGCGCGAGGGCCACGAGGTCGAGACCGCGGCCACCGTGGCCGAGGCCTGGGCGCTGCTGGAGCAGAAGGTGTTCCGGCTGGTGATCACCGACATGCGGCTGCCCGACGGCTCGGGCATGGAACTGCTGCACCGGCTGGAGAAGGCGCGGCGCGCGGAAAAGATCATCGTCGTCACCGCCTACGGCTCGGCCGAGAACGCCGTCGAAGCCCTGAAGGCGGGTGCCTTCGATTACCTGACCAAGCCGGTGGACCTGCGCCAGTTCCGCGCCGTCGTGGCCTCGGCGATGGGGCGCTCGGCGGTGGTCGAGGTGGCGCGTCCGGCGGCCGGCAGCGAGGGCCCGCTCGGCCGCATGGTCGGCCGCTCCGAGGTGATGCGCCAGGTGCGCGAACTGGTCGAGAAGGTGGCGCGCAGCATGGCACCGGTGCTGGTGCACGGCGAGTCGGGCACGGGCAAGGAACTGGTCGCGCGCGGCATCCACAGCGTCAGCGCCCGCGCCGGCCAGCCGTTCGTGGCGGTGAACTGCGGGGCGATCCCCGAACCCTTGCTGGAGGCGGAGTTCTTCGGCTACCGCAAGGGCGCGTTCACCGGCGCGGCCGAGGATCGCGAAGGCTTCTTCCAGGCGGCCAACGGCGGCACGCTGTTCCTCGACGAGATCGGCGACCTGCCGCTGGCGATGCAGTCCAAGCTGCTGCGGGTGATCCAGGAGCGCGCGGTGCGGCCGGTCGGTGCGGTGGCCGAGCTGCCGCTGAACGTGCGCATCGTCAGCGCCACCCACAAGGACCTCGGCGCCGAGGTGGCCGCGGGCCGGTTCCGCCAGGACCTGTACTACCGGCTGAACGTGATCTGCATCCCGGTGCCACCGCTGCGCGAGCGCATGGAGGACCTGGAGCCGCTGTGCAACGCGCTGCTCGAACGCATCGCCCGCGAGGCCGGCGTGCTGCCGGTGCCGGTGCTGGCGCTGGACACCCGCGCGCGCCTGGCGGGCTATGCCTTCCCGGGCAACGTGCGCGAGCTGGAGAACCTGCTGCACCGCGCGGTGGCGCTGTCGTCGGGCGACGTGATCACGGTCGACGACCTGGGGCTGCCGCAGGCCTTGCTGGTCGATACGGTCAGCGACGACCTCAGCCTGCCAGGCCTGCCGGCCGATTTTTCGCTGCCGGCCGATGCCGCGCCCTTGCCGGCCGACCTGGCGGCGCACCTGGACGAAGTCGAGCGCGGCATCCTGGTGCGGGCGCTGGAGCAGCATGGCTTCAACCGCACGGCGGCCGGGGCGCGGCTGGGGCTGTCGCTGCGCCAGATGCGCTACCGGATGGCCCGGCTGGGCATCACCGAGCACGATCCGTCGCTGGTGCCGGGCGACGGCGGGCCGGGCGGGACCGCCGCGTGAGCCCGACGCCACCCGCCTGGAACGCAGGCTGGTGGCAGCCGGCGCGGCGCCGGCCGTCCCCCAACTTCGGCCCGCGACCGGTCGGCGAGGCGATCACGCTGGTCGTGCTGCACTCGATCAGCCTGCCGCCCGGCGAGTATGGCGGGGACGCCATCGAGGCCTTGTTCCAGAACCGCCTGGACTGGGACGCCCATCCCTATTTCCAGACGATCCGCGGCCTCGAAGTCTCGGCGCATTTCCTGGTGCGGCGGGACGGCCGGGTGCTGCAGTTCGTCTCCTGCGACGACCGGGCCTGGCACGCCGGCCGTTCCTGCTGGCGCGGGCGCGACAACTGCAACGACTGGTCGGTGGGCATCGAGCTCGAAGGCCTGGAGGGCGACCGCTTCGAGCCCGTGCAGTACGACGCGCTGGCGCCGCTGCTGCAGGCCGTGTGCGCGCACTATCCGGTGCGCGAGGTCGTGGGCCACGAGCACGTCGCCGTCGGCCGCAAGGGCGATCCCGGCGCGGGCTTCGACTGGCCGGCCTTGCGCACCCGGCTGGGCGCGGACGCCGCGCTGATTCCGGCCGCGCTGCTGCACCGCGCCTGAGGCCGGGCGGCGCGGGCCTGCGGCGATGCAGGTCGAAAAATCGCGCGATCGTCAAGTGGGCTAATCACGCTACAGGTAGTGGTTGAAGTGGCTTCAACCCCCAGATATAGTGCCCCTTCATGCTAAGCTCGCGCATCCCGTTTCAGCCGTGCCGCGCCTTGTTGCGGCCCGAGCCGCCGAGACCCTCGACCCGGATCGAGCGCTCCCGTCGGCATCGCGCTGAAGCGTTGCGAGGCCTCTGCACATTGCAGGCCTGAACCACACCAGAGTCCATACGAGGGGAACCCATGCAAGCAGTCCGTCCCAGCACCGCCGACGCCGCCGACGCCGCCGCGCCGGCATCCGCCGCACCCACCGACCACGCCGCCGCGCCGGCATCGCCGTCCAGCGCCTACCAGGGCTACCAGATCATCCGCCGCAACGGCGCGGTGGTGGGCTTCGCCCCCGACAAGATCGCGGTCGCGCTGATGAAGGCCTTCCTGGCCGTGCACGGCACCCAGGGTGCGGCGTCGGCCAGCGTGCGCGAGACGGTGGACGGCCTGACCGAAACGGTGGTGCGCGCGCTGCTGCGCTCGCGTCCGGGCGGCGGCACCTTCCACATCGAAGACGTGCAGGACCACGTCGAACTGGGCCTGATGCGCGGCGGCCACCATGAGGTGGCGCGCGCCTATGTGCTGTACCGCGAGCGCCGCACGCAGGAGCGCGCCAAGCAGGGCGTGGCGGCACGGGCGAGCGCGCCGAACGCGATCCACGTGGTCGACAAGGGCCAGCGTGCGCCGCTCGACGAGGCGCGGCTGGTCGCCATCATCGAGTCGGCCTGCGCCGGCCTGGGCGCCGACGTGAAGGCCGAGCCCATCCTGGCCGAGACGCACCGCAACCTCTACGACGGCGTGCCGCTGGACGAGGTGTACAAGGCCGCCATCCTGGCAGCCCGCACGCTGATCGAGCACGAGCCCGCCTACACCCGCGCCACCGCGCGCCTGCTGCTGCACACCATCCGCAAGGAGATCCTGGGCGAGGAGGTGATGCAGGCCGAGATGCCGGCGCGCTACGCCGAGTATTTCCCCAAGTTCATCAAGAAGGGGGTCGAGGCCGAACTGCTGGACGAGAAGCTGATGCAGTTCGACCTGTCCAGGCTGGGCCAGGCACTGAACGCCGAGCGCGACATGCAGTTCGACTATCTGGGCCTGCAGACCCTGTTCGACCGCTACTTCCTGCACATCGACGAGCAGCGCATCGAGATGCCGCAGGCCTTCTTCATGCGCGTCGCGATGGGCCTGGCGCTGAACGAGATCGACCGCGAGGCCCGCGCGATCGAGTTCTACAACGTGCTGTCCACGTTCGACTTCATGTCCAGCACGCCGACGCTGTTCAACGCCGGCACGCGCCGCTCGCAGCTTTCCAGCTGCTACCTGACCACGGTGGCCGACGACCTGGACGGCATCTATGAAGCGCTGAAGGAGAACGCGCTGCTGTCCAAGTTCGCCGGCGGTCTGGGCAACGACTGGACCAACGTGCGCGCGCTGGGCAGCTACATCAAGGGCACCAACGGCAAGAGCCAGGGCGTGGTGCCGTTCCTGAAGGTGGTCAACGACACCGCGGTGGCGGTGAACCAGGGCGGCAAGCGCAAGGGCGCGGTCTGTGCCTACCTGGAAACGTGGCACCTGGACATCGAAGAGTTCATGGAGCTGCGCAAGAACACCGGCGACGACCGCCGTCGCACCCACGACATGAACACCGCGAACTGGATTCCGGACCTGTTCATGAAGCGCGTGATGGAAGGCGGCGACTGGACGCTGTTCTCGCCGTCCACCTGCCCGGACCTGCACGACCTGACCGGCGCGGCGTTCGAGAAGGCCTACACCTCTTATGAGGCCAAGGCCGACCGGGGCGAGATCAAGCTGTTCAAGCGCATGCCCGCCAAGGACCTGTGGCGCAAGATGCTCTCGATGCTGTTCGAGACCGGCCATCCGTGGATCACCTTCAAGGACGCCTGCAACGTGCGCTCGCCGCAGCAGCATGTGGGCGTGGTGCACTCCAGCAACCTGTGCACCGAGATCACGCTGAACACCAACGGCGACGAGATCGCGGTCTGCAACCTGGGTTCGGTCAACCTCGCGCAGCACCTGAAGGACGGCGCGGACGGCCAGAAGACCCTTGACCATGCCAAGCTGCAGAAGACCATCGCCACCGCGATGCGCATGCTCGACAACGTCATCGACATCAACTACTACGCGGTCAAGAAGGCGCGCGACTCCAACCTGCGCCACCGTCCGGTGGGCTTGGGCATCATGGGCTTCCAGGATGCGCTCTACCAGTTGCGCACGCCTTACGCCAGCCAGGCGGCGGTCGAGTTCGCCGACCGCTCGATGGAGGCGGTCTGCTACTACGCCTACCAGGCCTCGTCGGAACTGGCGGCCGAGCGCGGTCGCTACAGCAGCTACCGCGGTTCGCTGTGGGACCAGGGCATCCTGCCGATCGATTCGCTGGACCTGCTGGCCCAGCAGCGCGGCGGTTATGTCGACGTGGATCGCAGCAGCACGCTGGACTGGCCCGCGCTGCGCCAGCGCATCGCCACCCACGGCATGCGCAACAGCAACTGCGTCGCCATCGCCCCGACGGCCACCATTTCGAACATCATCGGCGTCGACGCGTCGATCGAGCCCTGCTTCGGCAACCTGTCGGTCAAGTCCAACCTGTCGGGCGAGTTCACCGTGGTCAACGAGTACCTGGTGCGCGACCTGAAGAAACTGGGCCTGTGGGACTCGGTGATGGTGATGGACCTGAAGCACTACGACGGCTCGCTGCGCCGCATCGACCGCATGCCCGACGAGCTGAAGCAGCTCTACGCCACGGCCTTCGAGGTCGAGACGCAGTGGCTGGTGGAAGCCGCGGCGCGCCGCCAGAAGTGGATCGACCAGGCGCAGTCGCTCAACATCTACATGGCCGGCGCGTCGGGCAAGAAGCTCGACGACACCTACAAGCTGGCCTGGGTGCGCGGCCTGAAGACCACCTACTACCTGCGCACGATGGCGGCCACGCACGCCGAGAAGTCGACCATCTCGACCAACTCCCACAACGCGGTGGCGAGTTCGGGCAGCGTGGGCGGCGGCCTGTCGGCACTCGACGCGGCAGCGCAGCAGGCGCAGGCGATGCTGGCTGCGGTACCGGCGACCGACATCAAGTTCTGTGCGGTCGACGACCCGAGTTGCGAAGCCTGTCAGTGATCGTCGATGCGTGCGTTGCGTGCTCGTCGCTATGCATTGCCGAGCGCGTTTCATCGCGACGGCCGAGGCCTTCGTGATGAGTGCGCTGCAGCGATGCACCACCGCAACAACGCACGCGTTTTGATGTCAAGAAGTGCTTGGTGTTTCGACACAACACTCCGATAATTTCACGCCATAGGAAACATGCACATGCTGGTCTGGGAAGACGACGTTCGACACCCGCCGAAATCTGTTCAAGCGCCTGCGTTCGAGCCTCCAGTCGATACGCGGTTCGTGCCTCCGTCACCCATCGCCGCGCTGGCCGGCGCCACGCCGGTGACCCCTTCCGTTGCGACTGCCGCCACACCCAGCGGTTCGGTGGTCGCGCGCAGCGACCGCCGCGTCAACGTGGCCGACAAACGCATCATCAACGGCCAGACCGACGTCAACCAACTGGTGCCGTTCAAGTACAAGTGGGCCTGGGAAAAATACCTCGCCACCTGTGCCAACCACTGGATGCCGCAAGAGGTCAACATGTCGCGCGACATCGCGACCTGGAAGGACCCGAACGGCCTGAGCGAAGACGAGCGTCGCATCATCAAGCGCAACCTCGGCTTCTTCGTCACCGCCGATTCGCTGGCCGCGAACAACATCGTGCTCGGCACCTACCGCCACATCACCGCGCCCGAATGCCGCCAGTTCCTGCTGCGCCAGGCCTTCGAAGAGGCGATCCACACCCACGCGTACCAGTACATCGTCGAATCGCTCGGTCTCGACGAAAGCGAGATCTTCAACGCCTATCACGAGGTGAAGTCGATCCGCGACAAGGACGAGTTCCTGATCCCGTTCATCGACCAGGTCATGAACCCGCTGTTCAAGACCGGCACGCCCGAGGCCGACCAGACGCTGCTGAAGAGCCTGATCGTGTTCGCCTGCCTGATGGAAGGCCTGTTCTTCTACGTCGGCTTCACGCAGATCCTGGCGATGGGGCGGCAGAACAAGATGACCGGCGCGGCCGAGCAGTACCAGTACATCCTGCGCGATGAGTCGATGCACTGCAATTTCGGCATCGACCTGATCAACCAGATCAAACTCGAAAACCCGCACCTGTGGACGGCCGAGTTCAAGACCGAGATCCGCGGCCTGTTCGAGAAAGCCGTCGAGCTGGAATACCGCTACGCCGAAGACACCATGCCGCGTGGCGTGCTGGGTCTGAACGCGTCGATGTTCAAGGGCTATCTGCGCTACATCGCGAACCGCCGTGCGACGCAGATCGGCCTGGAGGCGCTGTATCCGAACGAGGAAAACCCGTTCCCCTGGATGAGCGAAATGATCGACCTGAAGAAGGAACGCAATTTCTTTGAAACCCGCGTCATCGAATACCAGTCCGGTGGCGCTTTGAGCTGGGACTGAGCCCGGACGCGAGGCCGTGCTTGCGCACGGCCTCGCGCCGGGTTCAGTGCCGAGGGGCCCGCAAGCCCTTCGGCTGGTGACGTGTCAGCCCGAGTGACCGCAGCCAGTCAGCACCTGTGAGAGATCAAGATCCTCGGCCCGGGTCGAGCGCTGCCGAACGAAGCAGCGCCGCGGGCCGGTTCCCCATTCACCGCATCGGGGACACGTGACAAACCCACGGGCGGTGGATTGCCGGGTTGTATCGAGCAACCTGGTGTTTTTGCAACTTGATCAAGGAGTTTGAAATGGCAACTGCAAAGAAGGCTGCACCGGCGAAGAAGGCCGCTCCCAAGGCCGCAGCGAAGAAGGCCGCACCGAAGGCCGCCGTGAAGAAGGCTGCTCCGAAGGCGGCGGCGAAGAAGGCGGCACCGGCGAAGAAGGCCGCTGCACCGAAGGTCGCTGCGAAGAAGGCGGCACCGGCGAAGAAGGCCGCTGCACCGAAGGTCGCTGCGAAGAAGGCGGCACCGGCGAAGAAGGCCGCTCCGAAGGCCGCGGCGAAGAAGGCGGCACCGGCGAAGAAGGCTGCTCCGAAGGCCGCTGCGAAGAAGGCCGCTCCGAAGGCGGCCCCGAAGGCTGCTGCGAAGAAGGCGGCCCCGAAGAAGGCTGCAGCGGCGAAGAAGCCGGCAGCGAAGAAGCCGGCGGCGAAGAAGGCTGCGAAGAAGGCGGCCGCTCCCGCGCCCGCTGCTGCGCCTGCGGCGCCTGCAGCCAAGACCGCGTTGAGCCCCGCCGCCGCTTGGCCGTTCCCGACGGGCAACAAGCCCTGAGCGAACGACGCCGCTCTTCGGGGTGGCGCCTGAAAGGCCCGGCTTCGGCCGGGCTTTTTTTCGCGCTCCGGGCCACGCCTGGCCCACTCGCCCTTCGATCCCACCGATTGCCCTATGTCGCCGAGCCGTCCAGCGTCCGAACCTCAGCAGCCTCCGGCTGGAGCGGGGGAGCCTCGTTGCGTGATCGGCAAAGGGGGGCAGCGGACCGTTCTGGTGGTGTCGGTGGTGCCCAACGCGAAGCGCACCGAAGCCGTCGGCCTGCATGACGGCGCGCTGCGCGTGCGTCTGGCGGCGCCGCCGGTGGACGGCAAGGCCAATGATCGCCTGACCGATTGGCTGGCGGACGAACTCGGCCTCGCGCGCCGCGCGGTGCGTCTGCTGCGCGGCGCCGCGTCACGCCACAAGCAGGTCGAGATCGATCTGCCCGAGGCGGCGGTGCGCCGGTGGCTGGCGCAGCGCCTGGCGGCGGCCGGCGCCGGTCCGGGCTGACGCCTCGCGGCGGCAACCCGTGCCGCCTGGGCGCCGGCGGCGCTCACAGGCCCAGCGCGGCGCGATCGATGCGGTGGTTCTGCCCGCCTCTCGCGGCGATCTTCAGCGCGCCCAGCCGATTGCCCAGCGCGACGCATCGCGGCAGCTCCCAGCCTTGTTCCAGGCCGTAGAGCAGCGCGCCCCGGAACGCGTCGCCGCAGCCGGTCGGGTCCACCACGGCCTCGGCCGGAACGCCGGGGACCAAGGTGCACTGACCCTGGACCCAGACCTCGCAGCCCGCGGCGCCCAGCGTGACGATGACCCCGGCCAGGTGCGATTCGGACAGCGATCGCAACGACAGGCCGGTGCGGTCGCACAGCATCTTGGCTTCGTAGTCGTTCACCGCGACCCAGCGCGCCTGCGCAATGAACTGGCGCAGTTCGTCGCCGTTGAACATCGGCAGTCCCTGGCCCGGGTCGAACACGAACGGAATGCCGGCTGCCGCGAGATCGCGGGCGCGCCTCAACATCGCCTCGCGCCCGTCCGGGCCGATGATCGCCAGCCGGAGGTCATCGCGCTGCGGCAGCGCGATGCGGTGAGCCTCTTGCATGGCCCCAGGGTGGAAGGCGGTGATCTGGTTGTTGTCGGCGTCGGTGATGATCATGGCCTGGGCCGTGTAGCTGTCATCCACCGTCAGCACCTGCGCGGTGTCGATGCCCAGCGCCGACAGGCGTTCGAGGTAGCTCGCGCCGTCGTTGCCCAGGGCCGCCATCACCACCGCCTGGCCACCCAGTGCGTTGAGCGTGTAGGCGATGTTGCCTGCGCAGCCACCCCACTCGCGCCGCAGCGTCGGGACCAGGAACGAGACGTTCAGGATGTGCACCTGCTCGGGCAGGATCTGCTCGGCGAAGCGGCCGGCAAAGGTGGTGATGGTGTCGAAAGCCAGGGAACCGCAGACGAGACAGGCCATGAGGAAGGGACGTGGGAGGGAAGGGCCCGGGGCGCGCGGGATGCGCACTCAGGGGTAGAAGATTTCGGCGGTGAAGCCCGCGATGCGCAGATCGCCCACCTGCAGGCGCGCGTCGACGTGCCAGACGCCGTCGGCGGCGATGCCTTGCGGTGGGGCCGACAGCTGCTCCGGCAGCAGCACCTTGCGAACCACCTGGCGGCCCATCGGATCGGCCAGGCTCAGCTCGATGGCCGGCGCGCGCACCGGGTGCGTGCCGGTATTGCGAAGATCGGCCTCGAAACGCAGCACCTGGTCCTGGGCGGTCTTGGTCAGGCTGCTGCTGTCCAGCACCAGGCTGGCCAACGCGCGAGGCGGGGCCAGGCGGCAACCCTCGAGCCGGCACCAGGCGGCCAGCGGGGCGTGCAGCACTGGCCAGCGGGCGGCGAACTGGTCGCGCTGCTGGTGAGCGATCTGCAACAACAGGCCGGTCGCCAGCAGGGCGCTGGCGCCGCCCAGCACCGCCCGCACGCGAGGCCGGTGCCAGCGCGCGGCCCGCTCGGCCTGGCGCACGAAGGCGGGCGGGCCGGGCTCAGCCACCGGCTGCGGCGCCGCGGGCGACGGCAGGATCGCGTCCGCCGCATCGGCAGCGGCCAGGGGGGGCGAGGTGGTGTCCTCCGGCACCCGCAGCCACTCGTCGCTGAACACGGACTCGTGCGCCGTGGCTGCGGCGGCGGCGCGTGCTGCCAGCGACGGCTCGACGGGTTCGGGCGGTGGGGGCGCAGGGCGCGACGGTGTCGGCGGCTCGCTCCGGTCCAGCCACAGGTGCGAAGGCATTCCCCCCGGCGTCGGCGGCGACACCGCAGGCGCTGCCGGGGGATCACGGCCCGGTTCCCGCCACGAACGCGGCTCGGACAGGTCCAGCGGCATGCGCTCCGTCTCGTCTTCGTCGGGCATCTCGAACGGCCGGGTGGCGGCGAAGTCCGGCGGGGGCGGCGCGGGAGTCGGCGGGGCGGTGCCGGCCGGCGGCTCCGGCGGCAACTCGAACAAGGCTTCGAGCCCGTTGAAGACTTCGTGGCAATGGCCGCAGCGAACCCAGCCGCCGGAGACCTTCAACTGGTCTTGCACGACGCGGAACGTGGTGCCGCAGGCAGGACAGCGCGTGGCCAGGGTCATGGGAAGGATGATGCCATGGCAGCGGCGCCGGATCAGCGCAGGTCGGAGCTCGCCACGGCCGGCCGGCTCGCCGCAGGCTCAGGCCCGCTGGCCGCCCATCAGGATCCAGCCGTCGTCGCGGTTCAGCACCTCCAGCTGCAGCCAGGGGGCATAGGCTGCCTTCAGCTCGTCGGCCTGGCGCTCCAGGATGCCCGCCAGCACCAGCTGCGCGCCCGGCCCCAGATGGCCGCACAACAACGGCGCCAACAGCTTGAGCGGCGTCGCCAGGATGTTGGCCAGCACCAGCGGATAAAGGCCTTGCGCCAGTTCCGGTCCGCCGGCCCGCAGCGCGACGCCGTTGGCCAGCGCGTTGGCGGCGGTGGATTCGATGGCGGCCGGGTCGATGTCGACGGCATCGATGCCCTGGGCGCCATGCAGCGCGGCACCGATCGCCAGGATGCCCGACCCGCAGCCGTAGTCGAGCACGCGCGGCCAGCCGCCGGCCGGTGCCTGGGTCGCGATCCAGTGCAGGCACATGCGGGTGGTCGGATGGGTGCCGGTGCCGAAGGCCAGGCCGGGGTCCAGGCGCAGCACCCGTTCGGCCTCGGGCGGCGCGTCGTGCCAGCTCGGAACGATCCAGAACGTCGGGGTGATCGGCACCGGCGCGAACTGCGACTGGGTCAGGCGGACCCAGTCCTGCGGCGCGACCGCGGCCATCGCCTTCACCTGCAGGCCCGCGGTCCAGTCCTGCGCGAGCAGCAGCGTCGCCGCGTCCTGGGCCAGGGTCTCGCTGTCGAACAAGGCCTTCAGCGTCGAGCGATCCCAGCCCGCGCGAGGCGGCGGCATGCCCGGTTCGCCGAACAGCGCATGCTCGGCCTCGGTGTCGGCATCGGCGTCCTCCACCGACACCGACAGCGCGTCCAGCTCGTTCATCAAAGCCTCGGAAACCGGCTCCACCAGGGCCTGGGGTGCGGTCAGCACCAGTTCATGCAGGGACATCGTGTGAACTTCGCTTTGTCAGGCCACGCGCGGGGCGAGGGGGTCAGCGGCGATGCTGTTCCAGCCAGGCTTCGAGGTAGTGAATGCTGGTGCCGCCGCCGATGAAGCCCTTGTCGACCATCAGCTCGCGGTGCAGCGGGATGTTGGTCTGGATGCCCTCGACCACGGTTTCCAGCAGCGCGGTGCGCATGCGCGCCAGCGCCTGCTCCCGGGTGTCGCCATGGACGATGATCTTGCCGATCATCGAGTCGTAGTTCGGCGGCACGAAATAGTTGGCATAGACGTGCGAATCCACCCGCACGCCGGGCCCGCCCGGCGGGTGCCACGCGGTGACGCGCCCGGGCGAGGGCACGAACTTCCACGGGTCCTCGGCGTTGATCCGGCACTCGATCGCGTGGCCGCGCATCTGGATCTGGCGCTGCGTGAACGGCAGCTTCTCACCGGCGGCGACGCGGATCTGCATCTGCACGATGTCGATGCCGGTCACCATCTCGGTCACCGGATGCTCGACCTGCACCCGGGTGTTCATCTCGATGAAGTAGAACTCGCCGTTCTCGTAGAGGAACTCGAAGGTGCCCGCGCCGCGGTAGCCGATCTTCTTGCAGGCGGCGGCGCAGCGATCGCCGATCTTCTCGATCACCCGGCGCGGGATGCCCGGCGCTGGCGCCTCCTCGATGATCTTCTGGTGGCGGCGCTGCATCGAGCAGTCGCGCTCGCCCAGCCAGACCGCGTTGCGGTGCTCGTCGGCCAGGATCTGGATCTCGACATGGCGCGGGTTCTCGAGGAACTTCTCCATGTAGACCGCCGGGTTGCCGAACGCGGCGCCGGCCTCGGTCTTGGTCATCTGGACCGCGTTGATCAGCGCTGCCTCGGTGTGCACCACCCGCATGCCGCGCCCGCCGCCGCCGCCGGCCGCCTTGATGATCACCGGGTAGCCGACCGTGCGGGCGATGCGGATGATCTCCTTCGGATCGTCAGGCAACGCGCCCTCCGAACCGGGGACGCAGGGCACGCCGGACTTGATCATCGCCTGCTTGGCCGCGACCTTGTCGCCCATGATGCGGATCGATTCGGGGGTCGGGCCGATGAAGGTGAAACCGCTCTGCTCGACGCGTTCGGCGAAGTCGGCGTTCTCCGACAGGAACCCGTAGCCGGGATGGATGGCCTCGGCGTCGGTCACCTCGGCGGTCGAGATGATCGCCGGCATGTTGAGGTAGCTGAGGTTGGAGGCGGCCGGACCGATGCACACCGCCTCTTCGGCCAGGCGCACGTACTTGGCGTCGCGGTCGGCCTCGGAATACACCATCACCGCCTTGATGCCCATCTCCCGGCAGGCGCGCTGGATCCGCAGCGCGATCTCGCCGCGGTTCGCAATCAGAATCTTCTTGAACATGCCGCCGCTTACCCGATGACGTACAGCGGCTGGCCGAATTCGACCGCCTGGCCGTTTTCCACCAACACCTGGGTGATCGTGCCGGCGATGTCGGCGTCGATTTCGTTCATGATCTTCATCGCTTCGATGATGCAGATCGGATCACCCTCCTTCACCGCGCTGCCGACCTCCACGAAGGGCTTGCCGCCCGGCGTCGACGAGGCGTAGTAGGTGCCCACCATCGGCGACTTGACGACATGGCCGGTGGGTGCGGCGGGCGGTACCTCGGCCGCCACCGGCGCGGCCAGCGGCGTGGGCGCCGCCATGGGGGCCGCCGCTGGCAGGCTGGCCATCGGCATCGCCACGGCCGCGGTGGGCCCGGACTTGACGATCCGGACCTTGCCTTCGTTTTCGGTGATTTCTAGTTCGGTGATGTTCGACTCGGACACGAGGTCGATCAAGGTCTTGAGCTTGCGCAGATCCATGGAGGTACTTTCTCTGGAAGAGACAGGGTGCGTCGTCGGGCTGGGGCCACCGGGGCCATCCGAGGCGTTTCGCCGGGGTGCTGACGAGGCAGGCTGCTGATTTTGCTAAATGGGTCGGATTGTCTTCGATCTTGTGCCGATTGGCGTTGATCGCTGACACCGGAGTCATCTCTCCGGCGAGGCTGCCCCGAGTTCAATGGGTCGGAGTTCGCGACCGGACCGAGCTCGGCACCGACATTCCGATGCCGTGAACGATCTGCTTCTGATCATGTCTGACAATGAAGGAGGCCGCACTTTACGCTTTTTGGGGGGAGTTGTAAGCAGCTACGCGCAAAATATGGCTTGCAGAGCAAGGGTGGTGCAGGAACCGATGGATCGCGCCAGCCCACGGGCCCACGCGGGCCTCAGGCGCCGGCCCGGGCCCAGGTCTGCAGCTCGTCGAAGGTCGTGGCGCCCGCCTTGCGTTGCTGGATGCGACCGTCCGCCCCGATCACCAGGCTGTACGGCAGGCCGCCCGCGTCGTCGCCCAGATCATGGACCAGGGACAGGCCCTGGCTGCCGGCCAGCGCGATCGGGTAGCTCACCGGCGTCTGGTTCAGAAAGCGGCGCACCGCGTCGGCCTGGTCGACCGCCACTCCCAGCACCTGCCAGCCGCCCGCCGCCGACTTGGCGAAGCGGTCCAGCTCCGGCAGTTCCCGCACGCAGGGCGGGCACCAGGTGGCCCAGAAGTTGACGACCAGCGGCCGGCCCCGAAAGGCCGCCAACGGCAGGCGGGCCCCGCCCGGCGTGTCGAATTCGGCGGCCCAGAGTCGGTCCAGCGCCGCGTCGGACGGGTGGCCCGGCGCCAGGCGCCGCTCGTTGAAGACCAGACCCGCGCCCAGTGCCGCCAGGCCGGCCAGGGCGTACAGGCCGTGACGCCGTGAAAAACTCATGCTTCGGACTCCAGAAGGCGTTGCAGTGCGGCGAGATCGCCCCGCCAAGGGCGCCCGCGGGCGTCGGGCTTGAGCGCGCCGCGCAGGGCGTCGTGGTCCCTGATCACCAGGTGCAGCGTGACGAGCTCGTCCAGCGCCGGGCAGGGTTCGGCCAGGCTCAGGACCAGCGATTCGGCGTCGCCAGGGCTGTCGCTGTCGAAGGCGATGCCGCGATTGAGCAGCAGGATCTCCGGGGCCTTGGGGTCGTCGCAGTACAGGTCGATGATGATCTGCGACCGCCGGGTGGCGGTGCCGCGCCAGACGGCGCCGCCCAGGTGCGGCCGAAATTCGGCCAGCCGCGACATCCACCGCGCGGCGATTTCGCGCAACTGCCTCAATTCACCAGGCTGGGTCTCGGCACAAAACAACGCGAGGTAGTCGCGGACCTCGTCTTCGAGCTGCTCGTTGCCGGGCAGCGGGCCCTGGCGACCGCCGTGGCGGCCCAGGGTCCGCGCCGCGCGCTGCTTGGCGCTGGCGTAGTCCATGCCTTCTTCCACCACCAGGCGGGCGGCGGCGACGGCGATCTCATCGGTCAGCGAAGCCATGGAGCAGTGTGCCTGATGCCGGACCGGGTCCGTCAGGGCAGCTCGACCGCGCCCATCCGGGCGGCGATGGTGGCCGAACGTCCGGCCACGTAGGCCGACCCCGGGTTCTTCTCGAAGCGCTTGGGCGCCGGCAGCATCACCGCCAGCCGCGCCGCCTGTCCGACGCTCAGCTGGACCGCATCGACGCGAAAGTAGTGCCGCGCCGCCGCCTGGGCGCCGAACACCCCCTCGCCCCACTCGACGTTGTTGAGGTACAGCGTCAGGATGCGGCGCTTGTCCAGCAGTCCTTCGAGCATGAAGGTGATCAGCATTTCCTGGCCCTTGCGCACCAGGCTGCGCTCGCCCGAGAGGAACAGGTTCTTGGCCAACTGCTGGGAGATCGTCGAGCCGCCCACCACCTTCGGTGTCACCAGGGCCTTGGCCGGCACCTTGCGCCGCGCGTCCTGCCGCTCGATGCGCTGGTTGAGCTTGTCGGCCCGTAGCTCGGCCTTCTGGTTGCGCTGCCAGGCGCTCTCGATCGCATCCCACTCGACGCCATCGTGCTCGACGAAGTCCGCGTCCTCGCTGGCGATCACGGCCCGCTTGAGGTTCGACGACAGGCGTGTCTCCGGCACCCATTGCTGGCTCCAGTCGACGCGGTGCTTCTCGCGCAGCAGGCGCCAGGCCTCGCTGCGCTGAAAGCTGCTGGACTGCGGATCGACCCAGCGCATCAGCGCGACGCGGCCCAGGAAATAGAGCTGCAGCGACAGGCCGCACAGCAGCACCAGCGCCGCCAGTCGGACCCCGGATTGCCAGGCGCGGCGGATCATCGGCGTGCTGCCTGCCCGGCGAGTTGCTGCCGCAATTCGGCCAGCACCGGCGCGGTCCGGGGACGCACGCCACGCCACAGCCAGTACGCCTCGGCAGCCTGTTCGACCAGCATGCCCAGCCCATCGCGCGCCGTGGCGCCGTGCTCGGTCGCCCAGGCCAGAAACGGGGCGGCGGCGGCACCGTACATCAGGTCGACCGCCAGGCCGCCGGCACGCAGCACCTCGGGCGCGACCGGCACCGCGCCGCCCCCCAGGCTGCTGGCGCTGGCGTTGAGCACCACGTCGTAGGCCGCCCCGGCGTCGGCCAGAGAGCAGGCCCGGAGAACGACGGCCTGCCGGCGGGCGAGCGCGGCGTGGCGGGCGACCAGATCCTGGGCCCGTTGCAGACTGCGGTTGGCCACGGCCACCTCGGCCGGGCGGCGCTCCAGCAGCGGCCCCAGCACGCCCGCGGCGGCGCCACCGGCGCCGATCAGCAGGACCCGGGTGCCGGCCAGCGCCGTGCCGGCGCCCTGCTCGATGTCGGCGATCAGGCCGACGCCATCGGTGTTGTCGGCCAGCCAGCCCTCGGGGTCGAAGCGCAAGGTGTTCGCGGCCTGTGCCAGGTCGGCGCGTTCGGTGCGGCGCGGACACAGCGTGAACGCTTCGAACTTGAACGGCACGGTGACATTGCAGCCCTTGGCGCCGCTCTGGGCGAAGGCGCGCACCGTGGCGGCGAATCCGTCCAGCGGGGCTTCGAGCCGGTCGTAGTGCAGCGCGTCGCCGGTCTGCGCGGCGAACGCCGCATGAATGAAGGGCGACCGGCTGTGGGCGACCGGGTGACCCACGACGGCGTAGCGGTCGGGGTGGGGCGGGGAGGGGGGCATGGACATGGCGGCGGTGGCGTGGGAGGCGATCTGAACAGGTTCAGTGCGGCGAGGCGCCCATGCTGGTTTCCAGGCTTTCGGCGCGGGTGAAGCGGAAGCGCGAGGTGACCACGATCTGGTCGGCCTGGCGGCGCATGGCCGGGCTGAACGGCCCGAACGGCCCGGCGGCGTGGACGATGGCCACCGCGCGGCGGTTCAGCTCGGCCGACGCCGACGGCCGCACGACCTCGGCGTCGACCACCCGGCCCTGGGCGTCGACGGTCAGGTTCATCGTCAATTCGCCGTAGAGCTTGCGCCCCGCCAGTTCGGGGAAGTCACGGGTGCCGCGCGCCTCGATCCGGCGCCGCAGGTTGTCGTAGTAGGTGGCATAGACCTCTTCGCGGGTGGCCGGGCTGATGTAGCGCTTCTTGGGGCGCGCATTTTCCTCGTTGATGCGCTTCTCGATCTCGGCCAGCATGTGCAGCATCTGCCGGCGGCGCTCGTCCTGGTCGGCCTGCTCGGGGGTCGCGCTGAGCCGCGACGGATCGGGGGGCGGCAGCAGCGCCACTTGGCGTCGGATCTGGGCCAGCAATTGTTGCTGGATGTCCTGCATCTGCTGCACCTGGCGCTCGGCGGCGTCGAGGTCGTCGCCCGGAAGAGTCGTCTCCGAAGGCGGCAGAGGCGTGGTGGCGCGTCCCTTGTCGGCCTCGCCTCCGCCGGCCAGATCGGCTTGCGCGATGGCCTGGGCCTTGGCGGGCTTCTCGTTCGAGCGGGTGTTGACGAGGATGACTTCCAGCGGCGTGTCGTCGAAGACGCGGTTGAAACCGGCGGGGTCGACGAAGCGCACGGCCAGCAAGGCGGCGTGCACGCCGACCGACACCAGCAGCGCCCACTGCAGCGTGCTGGGCGGCTTCAGGTGCGGCAGAGCGCGGCGGCCGGAGCGCATCGACATGGCAGGCGCGCTCGGTCAGGGCGGTGGCGCGGCGGTCTCGCCAGGGGCGGGCGAGACCGCGCTGTCGTCCAGATCGATGGCCAGCGCCAGGCCGTCGGCCGCCTCGGCGGCCGGGTCGTCCTCGGCCTCGTCCTCGCTGCCCGGCGCGGCGGCGGTGTCCTCCAGGCGCGCCAGCAGGCTGGCATGGATCTCCAGCGTCAGCAGGTCCAGGCCGGTCACGCGCACCCGCACGTGGGTGCCGCGCGCCAGCGGCTCGCAGCCCAGCACCCGGAACACCAGCGGCAGCGTGTCGGCGCGCACCAGGCCATCCTTCATCACGCTGGCATCCAGTTCGGTCACGCCGTTCTGTTCCAGCCAGCGCATCGTCCAGTAGCGCTCGATCGCCTGCTGGAAGCCGTTGTAGGCGGCATAGGCCCCGTCGAAGGCCGAGATGATCGAGAACAGCGTCGCGTCGCGGGGCTTGAACGGCGCGGCCAGGGCCGCCGTGTTGCCATGGCGGGCGCAGGCGATGATCTGCCACTGGTTCACCAGGTCCACATAGCGGCGCAGCGGCGAGGTGGCCCAGGTGTACTGCGCCACGCCCATGCCGGCATGCGGCGCCGGCTTGATGCCCATGCGCACCTTGACGCCGGGCGCCAGGCTGGCCTGGCTGCGGTAGATGCCGGGCACGCCCAGCTCGGCCAGCCAGCCGCCCCAGGTGCTGTTGGCCAGGATCATGGCTTCCGCCACGATCAGGTCCAGCGGCGCACCGCGCCGGCGCTCGCCGATGCGCACGGTTTCGCTGCCGTCGGGCTCGCCGTCGCCGCCGGTCGCCTTCGGGTCGCGGTCCAGCTTGAAGCTGTAGTCGGGCCGGTTGAACAGCTCGGGCTTGCCGCGCACCTGCTCGCGAGCGGCCTTCAGATGCCGGGCGAGGCGGAAGCAGAAGGCCATCTCGGCGGCGAACGGGTAGTCGGCCACCGCGTCGCCGGTGAGCGAGGCTTCGGTGATCACCTCGTCGAGCTGGTCGTGCCGCAGATTGGCGGCGATCGGCACCCGCTCCAGCCGGGTCTCGGTGGCCTGCACGGCCAGCGAGGCTTCGTCCAGGGTCAGGTACAGGCTCACGGCGGGGCAGTCGCGCCCTTCCAGCAAGGTGTAGTTCTGCACCACTGCGTCGGGCAGCATGGTCAGCTTCCAGCCCGGCATGTAGACGGTGGAGAGGCGATCGCGCGCGAGCTTGTCCAGCGGCGAGTCGGGCCCGAAGGCCAGCGCCGGCGCGGCGATGTGGATGCCCAGCACGATGCTGCCGCTGCCCAGGCCGGTGACCGACAGCGCGTCGTCGATTTCGGTGGTCTGCGAATCGTCGATCGAGAACGCCTGCACCGGGGCCAGCGGCAGCGCGTCCTGGATCGCCGGCGCGTCCAGGGCCGGGAACGCATGACCCTTGGGGAATTGGTCGAACAGGAAGCGCCGCCAGTGAAACTGGTAGGGGCTGCTGATCGCGCCGGCGCTCTTGAGCAGGTCGAGCGGCGCCTGCTGGCTCGTCCTGGCCGCCTCGACCACGGCCTTGTACTCGGGCGCGTTCTTGTCGGGCTTGAACAGGATCTTGTAGAGCTGCTCGCGGATCGGCGCCGGGCACCCGCCGGCCACCAGTTCGGCTGCCCAGGCCTCGATCTGCAGCGCTTGCTGCCGTTTGCGCTCGATGCCCAGCAGGGCGGCCTTGACGATGTCCTCGGGGGCCTTCTTGAACTGGCCCTTGCCGGCGCGGCGGAAGTAGTGCGGCGCCTCGAACAGCCGAAAGAGTGCCGCGGCCTGCAGTTCCGGGCCGGCCTGGGCCGAGAAATAGTCGCGCGCCAGATCGACAAAGCTGAACTCGCCGTCGGGCGCGAATTCCCAGGCCAGGTCGAGGTCGATCTCGGCGGCCCGGGCCTGGGCGGAGGCGATCAAGGCCGCCGGCGGCGGCGCGTCGAAGCGCAGCAGCACGTTGGCGGACTTGACCTTGACGCGCTTGCCGGAATCGAGCTCGATTTGCACCGAACTGTCGGCTTCGGACATCACGCGGCCGGCGAGAAATTTCCCGGCATCATCGAAGAGGGCATACATCGGGCCGGATTGTCTCAGGTCGGGTGCGGCCGGCGGCGATGCGCCAGCGGCCTGCGCCGCAGCGGCCGATCAGACGGTCATGCCGCCCGAGACTTCCAGCACCGCGCCGTTGACGTACGAGGCCTCGTCGCTGGCCAGGAAGGCGTAGACGTTGGCGACCTCGTCCGGATGGCCCAGGCGGCGCAGCGGCACCTGCTCGCGCATGTGGTCCAGCACCTTGTCGGGGATGCTGTCGAGGATGGGCGTCTCGACGAAACCCGGCGCGACCGCGTTCACACGCACGCCCTTGGGGCCGAGTTCGCGGCTCCAGGTCTTGGTGAAGCCGATCACGCCGAACTTGCTGGCGGCGTAGTTGGTCTGGCCGAAGTTGCCATAGAGGCCGACCACGCTGGAGGCGTTGAGGATCACGCCCGCGCCTTGGGCCACCAGGGTGTCGGCGACCGCCTGGCTGCAATGGAAGACGCCGCGCAGGTTGACGTCGATCACCGCGTCGAACTGCTCCAGCGTCATCTTCTGCAGCCGCGCGTCTTTCGTGATGCCGGCGTTGTTGACCAGCACGTCGATGCGGCCGAACTTCGCCTTCACCGCCGCCACCATCGCGTCGACCTGGGCCCGGTCGGTGACGTTGACGACGAAGCCTTCGGCGGCGGCGCCCAGCCTGCGGCACTCCGCCACCGCCTCGTCGACGGCCGCGGCCTTCATGTCGCAGGCCACGACCGTCGCGCCTTCGCGGGCGAATTTCAGCGCGGTGGCCAGGCCGATGCCTTGGGCCGCGCCGGTGATGATGCAGATCTTGTCTTTCAAGCGCATGAGGGGTCTCGTCAGGTCAGTTGCAGGAAATGGAGCAGGTGGGGCAGGTCGGCATCGAAGTCGGACAGTGCATGGTCGCTGCTTTCGAGCAGGCGGATGCGGGCGCCGGCGTAGCGGGCGGCCATCTCGCGCCAGTCCAGCACTTCGTCCCCCTTGGCGATGACGGCGAAGTAGCGCTCGGGCCGGGTCAGCGCGGTGGGCGTCATGGCACGCAACTCGGCGATGAATTCTTCACGGAAGAAGAAGCGCTCCTGCGGGTTGTGAAAGGCCGTCTGCTCGCCCAGGTGCCGGGCCAGGTCGCGCGCCGGGTCCACGGCGGGGTTCAGCAGCGCGGCCAGGCAGCCCAGGCGTTCGGCCAGCACGGTGGCGTAAAAGCCGCCCAGCGAGCTGCCGATCACCGCCATGTGCTGGCGTGGCCAGCCGGACGTGGTGGCGAGCAGCAGCGCCAATGCGTCGCGCGGCGAAGGCGGCAGCTGAGGGCAGCACCACTGCAGCGCCGGCCGGTGCGCACGGATCCAGGCGCCCACCTGCTGCGCCTTGGCCGATTGCGGCGACGAGCGGAAGCCGTGCAGGTAGAGCAGATGGGTCACGGGTGCGCCCGGCGCACGGCCCGTCGCGTCCGTCATGCGCGCGCGGCCAAGGCCTGCAACAGCTTGTCGTGGATGCCACCGAAGGCGCCATTGCTCATGCACAGCACATGGTCGCCCGCTTTCGCGGCCTGGACGATGGCGGCCACCGTCGCGTCCACCGTGTCGCAGACCTGGGCCTGCTCGCCCATCGGCGCCAGCGCCTCGCGGGCATCCCAACCCAGCCCGCCGCCGTGGCAGAAGGCCAGGTCGCATTCTTCCAGCGCCCAGGGCAGCTGGGCCTTCATCGTGCCGAGCTTCATGGTGTTCGAGCGCGGCTCGAAGGCGGCCAGGATGCGCTGCGGTCCGACCTTGCGGCGCAGGCCGTTGACGGTGGTGCGGATGGCCGTCGGGTGGTGGGCGAAATCGTCGTAGACCTTGACCCCGCCGGCCTCGCCGCGCAGCTCCATGCGCCGGCGCACATTCTGGAATTCGGCCAGGGCGGCGGCGGCGGCCTCAGGCGGCACGCCCACGTGTTCCGCGGCGGCCAGGGTCGCCAGCGCGTTCAACTGGTTGTGCTCGCCCAGCAGCGGCCACTCGACGCGGGCGATCTTCATCGAACCGCGCAGCACGTCGAAGCTCGACGGCTCGCCGCGCGCGCGCAGGCTGCCGGGCTCTTCCTTGCGGCTGCCGAAGCGGGTGACTTCGCTCCAGCAGCCGCGGGCCAGCACGCGCTGCAAGGCTTCTTCGCGGGCGTTCACGACCAAGCGGCCGCGTGCCGGCACGGTGCGCACCAGGTGGTGGAACTGGGTCTCGATGGCGGCCAGGTCGGCGAAGATGTCGGCATGGTCGAACTCGAGGTTGTTCAGCACGGCTGTGCGGGGCCGGTAGTGCACGAACTTGCTGCGTTTGTCGAAGAAGGCCGTGTCGTATTCGTCGGCCTCGATGACGAACGGCGCGCCGGCGCGAAGATGTCCCAGGCGCGCCGAGATGCCGAAGTTCTGCGGCACGCCGCCGACCAGAAAGCCCGGCTGCAGCCCGGCGTGCTCCAGCACCCAGGCCAGCATCGAGGTGGTGGTCGTCTTGCCATGGGTGCCGGCCACGGCCAGCACGTGGCGGCCTTGCAGCACGTTCGCCGCCAGCCACTGCGGGCCGCTGGTGTAGGGCGCGCCGTCGTCGAGGATGGCCTCCATCAGCGGATTGCCGCGGGACACGACGTTGCCGACCACGAAGACGTCGGGCCTGAGCGCCAGCTGGTCGGCGCCGAAGCCTTCGATCAGGCGGATGTCCAGCGCCCGCAGCTGGTCGCTCATCGGCGGATAGACGTTGGCATCGCAGCCGGTCACGGTGTGGCCCGCTTCGCGGGCGAGCGCCGCCATGCCGCCCATGAAGGTGCCGCAGATGCCGAGGATGTGGATGTGCATGGGGAGAGAAGCTGGGGAGTTCAGGCGGCGACCGCCCGCGAAGGGCTTGCCCTGGGCGTTACGCGGTGGTCAATGTTTGCATGCCGGCCCAGTCGTCGCCGGGTGCCAGGTGCACCGGCTCGCGGAGGCGGGCGGCTTCCACGCAGAGCATGCGGCGCCAGTCTTCGTCAGGCAGGTCGCCGAGCTGCTGAACGCCGTCGTCACCGGGGTTCCAGACCACCACGTCGTCGAAGCCACTCATGGCGATGCGGGTGCGCCGGCCCAGCTCGCGCAGCGTCAAAGGGGCCTCGACCCGGTGGTAGACGCGGTCGATGGCACCGACGAAGGTCAGCACGTCGCCCCATTGTTCGCCCGCCGCGCCGCCGTTCAGAAAGTCTTCGTAGCCGTGGTTCTGCAGGCCTTCGAGCTGCAGCTTGAGCAGCTCGTTGCAGCGCAGATAGGTGTGCAGCGCCGCGGTGAAGTCGAACGGCGTGTCGCCGGTGTTGGTGACGGCCAGCTCGATGGCGATCTCCTGGCCGGCCAGGCTCACGGTCAGCTCGGCCTCGAAGCCGTGCCTCCAGTGCACCCGGGTGGCGATGTCGTCGGTGATCCGCAGCACGCCGATCGCATGGCTGCCGCGCACCACGGATTCCGCGGCTTCCCAGGTGCGCGTGCGCACCAGCCCGTGCTTGGGCAGGGGGCCGCGCCGGTTGAACTGCGGAAAGACGACGGGCACGCCGCCACGCACCGACGCGCCGGTGCCATACCGCGTGGTCGGCGACAGGTAGAGCTGCTCCTCGCCGCCGGCGGGCACCCAGGACACCAGGTGGGCCCCGTGCAGCAGCACCGTGGCGCGGGCGCCGTCGGGCGCGCGCAGCGCGAGCGCGGGCTGGCCGGCGAAGCTCGTCAGGCGGAGGTCGCTCATGCCGCGGCGAGCGCGGCCGTGGCCGCCGCCACGGTGGCGGCGAGGTCGGCCTCGGTGTGGGCGGCGCTGACGAAGCCGGCTTCGTACAAGGCCGGCGCCAGGTACACGCCGCGATCCAGCATGCCGTGGAAGAAGCGGTTGAAGCGTTCCTTGTCGGTGGCCATCACGACGCCGTAGTTCTGCGGCAGCGCATCGGCGAAGAAGAAGCCGAACATGCCGCCTTCGCTGTCGCCGACGAAGGGAACGTTCGCGGCGCGCGCCGCCTGGGTCAGGCCGGCCACCAGCGCCCGGGTCTTGGCACCCAGTGCCTCGTAGAAGCCGGGCTTGGCGATTTCCTTCAGCGTGGCCAGACCGCAGGCGGTGGCCACCGGGTTGCCGCTCAGCGTGCCGGCCTGGTAGACCGGGCCCAGCGGCGCCAGGTTCTGCATGATCCTGCGGCTGGTGCCGAACGCAGCGAGCGGCATGCCGCCGCCGATGACCTTGCCGAAGACCGAGATGTCGGGCCGGAAGCCGGGAATCGCCTTGGCGTAGACGCTCTGGGCCGAGCCCAGCGCGACGCGGAAGCCGGTCATCACTTCGTCGAACACGAACAGCGCGCCGTGCTGGTCGCACAGCTCGCGGATGCGCTTCACAAAGGGCACCTGGGCGCGCACGAAGTTCATGTTGCCGGCGATCGGCTCGATCATCACGCAGGCGATCTCGTCGCCCTGGGTCTTGAAGACCTCTTCGATCTGTTCGAGGTTGTTGTACTCCAGCACCAGCGTGTGTTGCACCACCTCGGGCGGCACGCCGGCGCTGGTGGGGTGGCCGAAGGTGGCCAGGCCCGAGCCGGCCTTGACCAGCAGCGCGTCGGCATGGCCGTGGTAGCAGCCCTCGAACTTGACGATCTTGCTGCGGCCGGTGGCGCCGCGCGCCAGGCGGATCGCGCTCATGCCGGCCTCGGTGCCCGAGCTGACCAGGCGCACCTGCTCGATGCTGGGCACGTGGCGGATGATCTCCTCGGCGAGTTCGATCTCGCGCTCGGTGGGAGCGCCGAAACTGAAGCCCTCGTGCGCGGCCTTCAGCACGGCGTCCAGCACGGCAGGGTGGCCGTGGCCCAGGATCATCGGGCCCCAGGAGCCGATGTAGTCGATGTACTTCGTGCCTTCGGCGTCCCACATATAGGCACCCTGCGCACGGGCGATGAAGCGCGGCGTGCCGCCAACCGCGCGGAAGGCCCGTACCGGCGAGTTGACGCCGCCGGGGATGCTGCGCTGGGCGCGCTCGAACAACTGGGCGTTGGTGGAATCAGTGGACACGGCGCGAAGCTCCAGGGGGCAGGGAATCGAGGGGGTTGCCGGGTTCGGGCGGGGTGTCGCCCTCGGCGCCTTCTTCTTCGGGCGGCAAGGCCCAGAAGAAACGGTCGGGCACCACATTGCCCATGCCGGGCCGGAATCCGGCATCCAGGCTCTGGTCGAGGAACTGCAAGGCTTCGCCCACGGCGGCCTGCAGTTCGCTGCCCACCGCCAGCAGCGACGCCAGCGCCGCCGACAGCGTGTCGCCCGCTCCGACGAACGACACCTCGAAGAGCTCGAACTTCTCTCCCGCCAGCGCCCCTTGGGCCGAGGCCAGCACGTTGTCGACGAACTGGCTGGCGCCCTTGGCGGCCGCCAGCATCACGCCGGTGACCAGCACGAATTCGGCGCCGTGCTCGGTGGCGGCCACTGCCAGCTCGCGCGGCGAGGCGGGGCGCTCGTTGTCCCAGTCGGGCAGCAGGAAGTCGGTCAGCGTCTTGTGGCTCCCCACCAGCACCTCGCAGGCCGGCAGGATCAGCTCGCGGAAGGCGTCGAGGTAGGTCTGTTGGTCGTCCTCCTCCATCCAGGACAGGTTCGGCAGGTAGGCCACCAGCGGCACCTCGGCGTAGTCGGACAGGATCTCCGCCACCGCGCTGACGTTCTCGGCGCTGCCCAGAAAGCCGACCTTGAAGCCGCCGACGGTGACGTCTTCGAGGATGCCGCGCGCCTGCTCGACCACGGCGTCGTCATCGATCACGTGCTGGTCGAACACTTCGGCCGTGTCGCGCATCAGCACGGTGGTGACCACCGGCAGCGCATGGGCCCCCATGGCCGCGATCGTGGCGATGTCGCCGCTGAGCCCTGCGGCGCCGCTGGGATCGCTCGCGTTGAAGCTCAGCACGCAGGCCGGCACCGGCGCGTCGCCGGTCTCTTCGGGCAGGCTGCCGGCAGCGGGGAGGGTGTCAGTGGTCATTCAGTGGGGCCTGGCAGAAGAGGATGCGCGAACGATCGGATGGGCCGGCCGGCAACTTCAGGAAAAGTTTGAGCATTGTTGTGCATGTGCCGACAAACCCTTGGCTTTCGCCTGGGGGCCATCGCTATACTCGCTGCCAATTGTAGTGAGTGGCATCGGACCCGTGAGCGAATACCGAACCTGGATGTGCCTGATCTGTGGCTGGATCTACGACGAAGCGGCGGGCGATCCCGAACACGGCCTCGCTCCCGGCACGACCTGGGCCATGGTGCCGATGAACTGGACCTGTCCTGAATGCGGCGCGCGCAAGGAAGATTTCGAAATGGTTCAGATCTGAGCGCGAACCGCGCGTTGCCTGCCGGCCCGGCAGGTACGCCAGGCGCTGGGCAAGAACCGACGTTGAGGGGCGCGAGGTGAGCGACGAAACGGCGTCAGGACCGACCACGGCGGCGACCAAGGTGCTGGTCATCGACGACAGCAACACGATCCGGCGCAGCGCGGAGATCTTCCTGCGCCAGGGCGGCTACGACGTGGTGCTCGCCGAAGATGGCTTCGACGCCTTGTCCAAGGTCAACGATCACGAGCCGGACCTGATCTTCTGCGACATCCTGATGCCGCGGCTGGACGGCTACCAGACCTGCGCGATCATCAAGCGCAATCCGCGGTTCCATGGCGTGCCGGTGATCATGCTGTCGTCGCGCGACGGCGTGTTCGACAAGGCCCGTGGCCGCATGGTCGGTTCGGACGACTATCTCACCAAACCTTTCACCAAGGAGCAGCTGTTGCGCGTCGTCGCCCAGTTCCGCTCCCACAATGACTGATCATCATGACGTGGACTTCGTCTTCCTTCGAAGACACCGCGGCGGCTGATCCTTGGCCGGGGACCCAGCGCATGCCTATCCAGCACATTCTTCTCGTCGACGACTCGAAAACCGAGCTGTTCTATCTGTCGGACCTGCTGACGCGCCGCGGTTTCAGCGTGGCCACCGCCGAGGGCGGCGAGGAAGCGATGCGCCGCCTGGCCGAGCACAAGCCCGACCTGATCCTGATGGACGTCGTGATGCCGGGCGCCAACGGCTTCCAGCTCACCCGCACGATCACGCGCGACCCCCGCTACGCGGGCATCCCGGTCATCATGTGCACCAGCAAGGGTCAGGAAACCGACCGGGTCTGGGGCTTGCGCCAGGGTGCGCGCGACTACGTCGTCAAGCCGGTGGATGCGGCGGAATTGATGGCCAAGATCGAGGCGCTGGGCTGAGCCGCCTCGCGGCGCTGCGCTCCTGACCGATGTCGAACAAGGAAGCTCTGCGGGAATTGCAGGTCCGACTGGCGCAGCGTCTGCAGGCGGTGCGCGAGCAACCGCGCGACGCGGGCTGGCTGGCGGTCGAATGCGCCGGCGCCGGGCTGCTGTTGCCGCTGACCCAGGCCGGCGAGATCCATGCCGCCAAGGCGGTGCTGCCGGTGCCGCACGCGGCGCCCTGGCTGACCGGCGTGGCGAACCTGCGCGGCCAGTTGCATGCGGTGGTCGATCTGGCCCGCTTTCTGCATTTGCGCGAACACGGCCCTGCGCCGGCGGGCGCCCAGCTGGTGGTGATGAACACGGCGCTGCGGGTCAACTGCGCCCTGCAGGTCGACCGCTTGATGGGGCTGCGCGACACCTCGCAGTTGCAGCGCCTGCCGGCCGCGCCGGCCGCGGGGCAGCCGCGGTTCGCCGACGCCTGCTGGCGCGATGCGGCGGGCCGATCCTGGCAGGCGCTGGATCTGCTGGCGCTGGCTGAAGATCCGCGTTTTCTCGATGTGGCGGCGGATTGAGCCGGGAACCCGATAAGAAGCCAGCGGCCCCGGGCGGGCCGTGATGATTGCGAGGATGAGATGAGCTTGCTCGACCAGCTGAAAAACAAGTTCCGACCGGGTGCGGCGCCGGCGCCGGCGATGCCGGCCCCTCAAGGCACCGAGGCCGGCGACGAGGAGGTCGATGCCTTGCTGTCCGAGATCGATCAGCGACTGGCGGCGCAGCAGCCGGCGTCGTCGCCGGACGCCGGCGCCGCGGCGACCGACGGGGCCGCGCGTGATCCCGTGGCCTCGCGCCTGGAGGCTGCTTCGGTGCTGGACGAGGGGGGCGCGGCCTTGCCGCTGATCGGCACCCAGCCGGTGGCGCAGCAGCAACGCCTGCTGCTCGGCCTGATCGGGGCGGGCGCGGTGGTCTTCGCGGTCACCGCTGCGCTGGCCCTGGGGTCGGCGGGTCGCCAGGCGCGCCAGCTGGCGGCGACGGGCCAGGCCCTGATGCAGTCCCAGCGTCTGGCCAAGTCGGTGTCGCAGGCGCTGGTGGGCAACCCCGCGGCGTTCCCGGAAGTGCGCGACAGCGGCCAGGTGCTGGCCAGCAACCTGCGCGGCCTGTCCCAGGGCAACGCGCAGATCGACGCGATCGGCGGCAAGGCCCATGCGGACATCACCCCCTTGCTGCCGCTGATCGACCGGGCCGAGAAGAACGCCGCCATCGTGCTGGCCCAGCAGACCACGCTGACCCAGGTGGGGCAGTCGCTGCACCAGATCAATCGGCAGTCGTCCGACCTGCTGGAGCTGGCGGAGACCGTGTCGTCGCTGAAGCTGCAGTCCGGCGCATCGGCCTCCGAGGTCTCGGCGGTGGGCGAGCTGGTGATGCTGACCCAGCGCATCGGCAAGAGCGCGAACGAATTCCTGACGCTCGAAGGCGTCAGCCCCGAGGCGGTGTTCCTGCTCGGCAAGGATCTGAACACCTTCCGCGACATCGCCGATGGCCTGCTCAAGGGCAGTGCCGACCTGCACCTGCCGGGCACCCGCGACGCCGCCACCCGCGAGCGCCTGGAGCAGCTGATCGCCGAGTACGACAAGACCCGGGTCCAGGCCAGCGGCATTCTCGGCAACCTGCAGGGCCTGGTGTCGGCGCGCGAGGCCCAGGCGGCCATCGTCGGCGACAGCGAGCCGCTGCGCAAGGGCCTCGAGGCCGTCCAGTCCGATCTGGAGGCCGGCGGCGGCCTGGGGCTGGGCCACATGCTGGTGCTGTTGCTGTCGGGCGCTGCGATGGTGCTGGGCGGCCTGGGCTTCCTGCGCCTCTATGTGCGTGGTCAGGCCCAGCGCGCGGCGCAGGCCGAGCAGCAGCGGCTGGCGGCCGAGGCCCTGGAGCGCGAGGCCAAGCGCGTGAACGACGCCAACCAGGCCGCGATTCTGCGGTTGATGAACGAGCTGCAGGCCGTGGCCGAGGGCGACCTGACCCAGCAGGCGACGGTGACCGAGGACATCACCGGGGCGATCGCCGACTCGGTGAACTACACCGTGGAAGAGTTGCGCTCGCTGGTCGCCCAGGTGCAAAGCACCGCGGCGCGGGTGACCGGCACGACGCAGCAGGTCGAGGACACCTCGACCGAGCTGCTGGCCGCGTCCACCGAGCAGTTGCGCGAAATCCGCGAGACCGGCGAGTCGGTGCTGCAGATGGCCGGTCGCATCAACCAGGTGTCGGCCCAGGCCCAGCAGACGGCCGACGTGGCGCGCCAGTCGCTGCAGGCGGCGTCGAACGGTCGTCAGGCCGTGGCCGACACGATCGGCGGCATGAACGCGATCCGCGAGCAGATCCAGGAGACGTCCAAGCGCATCAAGCGGCTGGGCGAGTCGTCGCAGGAGATCGGCGAAATCACCGAGCTGATTTCGGACATCACCGAGCAGACCAACGTGCTGGCGCTGAACGCTGCCATCCAGGCCGCATCGGCTGGTGAGGCCGGCCGCGGCTTCTCGGTCGTGGCCGAGGAAGTCCAGCGGCTGGCCGAGCGCTCGGCCGATGCGACCCGGCAGATCGCCGCGCTGGTCAAGACGATTCAGACCGACACCCAGGATGCCGTCGCGGCCATGGAGCATTCCACCCAGGGCGTGGTGCAGGGCGCGCGGCTGTCCGACGCGGCCGGCGCGGCGCTGGGCGACATCGACCGCGTGACCCGCGAGCTCTCGTCGCTGATCGCACACATCTCCGAGCAGGCGCGCCAGGAGGCCGATTCCGCCAACGTGGTGGCGGTCAACATCCAGCACATCTTCGCGGTGACCGAGCAGACCGGCGACGGCACCCGGTCGACCGCGCAGATGGTGCACGACCTGTCGCGCACGGCCGAAGAACTGCGCCAGTCGGTGGATCGCTTCAAGATCGCCTGATCGGCCCCTGGACACATTCTGCCCACACCATGGACCCCACCCGCGAGCAAGAGCTGCCTGGCGATCTGAGCGCACTGGCCTGGGTGCGCGACGAGTTGCGCCGCACGCTGGACACCGCCAACAAGTCGCTGCGGCGCCACCTGCGCGACCTGGACCAGCGGCCCACGATGGCGGGCGGCCAGGACGACGTCGTTCCCCCCGCGTTGCTGCAGGCGCGCGCACTGGTGCACCAGGCGGTCGGGGCGCTGCAGATGATCGGCCTGCCGGCTCCGGCGCGCTGCCTGAACTCGGCCGAGCAGGCCTTGCAGCGGCTGGCCGCCAACCCGGCCGGGGTCAGCGCCGAGGCGGTCGCCGTGCTCGAACGGGTGTCCTTCGCCACGCTCGACTACCTGCAGCGCCTGCTGGCCGGACAGGACGTGTCGCCGCTGGCGATGTTCCCGCAGTACCGCGCCGCACTGACGCTGGCCGGTGCCGACCGCATCCACCCGGCCGACCTGTGGCAGGCCCCGCCGGCCGAGGCCTTGAACACGCTGCCGGCCCCGGCGGCGCCGCTCCGCCCCGACGCCCGGGTGCGCAGCGCGATCGAATCGGCGATGCTCGGCACGATGCGCGGCGACACCGAGGCCCAGCGGCGCATGAGCCGACTCTTCGGCGGGCTGGCCGCCGGCGCGCAAGGGCGCACGGCCGGGCTGTGGCAGCTCGCGTCGGCCTTTTATGAAGCGCAGGCGGCCGGCCTGCTGGGGGCCGACCCGTTCAGCCAGCGCATGACCTCGCGGCTCTCGGCCCATCTGGGCGCGATGGAGCGAGGGGTGAGCGACGTCCCCGAGCGCCTGCTGCAGGATCTGCAATTCTTCTGCGCACGGGCCCGCGACGACGACCGCCATGCCGCGCCGCAGCTCGCGCGGGTGCGCCAGGCGCTGGGCCCGTCGTCGCTGGCCGACGTGGACTACCTGGTCAGCCCGCTGGGGCGCTTCGATCCGGCCCTGGTGCCGCAGGCGCGGCGCCGCGTCGGTGCCTTCAAGGACATCTGGGCGCTGGCCTCGGCGGGCGATGTCGCGGTCCTGCCCGTCTGCGGCGAGCAGGCGACCCTGGTCGCCGACTCGGCCCGGCAGCTCTATCCGGACGGCGAACGCCTGGGCCAGGCCTTGCAGCGCGCGGTGTCGGGCAGCGTCGCGCGAGGCGTGGCGCCGGGGCCCGAGCTGGCCATGGAGGTCGCCACCGCCTTGCTGTGCGTGGAGGCGTCGCTGGACGACCAGGATTTCGACCGGCCCGAACGGGTCCGGCGCATCCAGCGCCTGTCCGAACGGATGGAGCACGCGGCCGACGGCCTGCCGCCGGAGCCCGTCGAGCCGTGGATGGAGGAGCTGTATCGCGAAGCCTCGGACCGCCAGACCATGGGCAGCGTGGTGCAGGAGCTGCGCGCCGCGCTGGCCGAAGTCGAGCAGCAGCTCGACCGCTACAACCGGCATCCCGACGAGCGCGATCTGCTGATCCCGGTGCCGGCCCAGCTCGCCACGATGCGCGGGGTCTTGTCGGTGCTGGGGCTGAACCCGGCGTCGCAGGCGGTGCAGCGCATGCGCGATGATGTCGACAGCATGATGGCCGGCCAGGCCGGTGCCGAGGCGGCCGCGGCGCGGCTGGCCGACAACCTGGGTGGGCTGTCGTTCCTGATCGACATGCTGGGCGTGCAGCCGCAACTGGCCAAGACGCTGTTCCGCTTCGACCCCGACAGTGGCCGCTTCTCGGCGGTGATGGGGCGCGGCACGGCCGGCGACGTCGCCGCGCCGGCGGCGGATGCGACCCTGATGGAGCGCGTGCAGGCGCTGGCCGACACGGCCGCCGACGAGCGGCTGTCGACCGACGACTTGTCGCATCAGCTCGACGGTCTGGCGCATCAGGCCGTGGCGGCCGACGAGCCGGCGCTGGCCGACACCGCCCAGCGCGCCCGCCAGGCCCTGCATGGCGCGGAGGACACCGAACAGCGCGACGCTGCCCGGGCCGATCTGGCTCAGGCCTTCTCGACCCTCAGCCAGGCCTCGCAGCCGCAGCCGCCGGCCGCCGTGCCGGGGGACGAACACGACGACATGCGCGAGGTCTTCTTCGAGGAGGCCGACGAGGTCATCGCGCAGGCCCGCGAAGCGGTCCAGGCCCTGGCGCATCAGCCCCGCGACCTCGAGGCGTTGACCGGCGTCCGGCGCGCCTTCCACACCCTCAAGGGCAGCGCGCGCATGGTGGGCCTGGGCGCGTTCGGCGAAGCGGCCTGGGCCTGCGAGCAACTGTTCAACGCCCGGTTGGCGAACGCCGAGGTCGAAGCGGATCTGCCGCTGCAGCATTTCACGGGCGACGCCTTGTCGGCCTTGCAGCAGTGGGTCGATGCGCTCCGGTCCGGCGGCGACGCCTCGGCCTTCGACGAGACGGTCTGGGTCCAGCGGGCCGCGGCGCTGCGCCAGGCTGCGCCGGCGCCGGCCGCGCGGCGCGATGAACCCGAGGAAGCGGTGGCGCAACCGGTCGCGCTGGCGGCGGACCTGGCCGAGACGCCGGCCGTCGAGCCCGTCATGGCCGAGCCGCCCACCGTGGTGCCGGTCGGCGCCGACCGGCCGCTCGATCTGGATCTGGACCTGGATCTGAGCGCAGCGGAGCCGGAGGCGTCGGCTGAGGAGGAAGCGGTCGATCCGCGCTGGGAGCCGACGGCGGCGCAGATGCCGGTCGATCTCGATCCGGCGGTCGATTTCGAGCTGGACCTGGATGTCGACTGGCCGCCGGCGCCCGCCCCTGAGCCGATGGCGCCGCCGCCCGAGCCTGCGCTGCCGGTCGTCGCCGAGGCCGCTGCCGCGCCGATGGCCGGCGAGGCGGTCGAGGCGGTCGAGGCGGAATCCGAGTCCGCGCTGTCGGCCGCCGACGATGCGGACCGCTACAAGATCGTCGGCCCGCTGCGGATTCCGATCACGCTGTTCAACATCTACCTCAACGAAGCCGACGAACAGTCGCGGCGCCTGTGCGTCGACCTGGCCGAATGGCAGATGGAGCTGGACCGCCCAGCCAGCGACGAGGCGGTGGCGCTGGCGCATTCTCTGGCGGGCAACTCGGCCACGGTGGGCTACGTCGCCCTGTCCGGGCTGGCGAGACGGCTCGAACATGCGCTGGAGCGGACCACGGCCTGGGGCACCGTGCAGGCCGGCGACGCCCGCCTGCTGCTGGAGGTGGCCGACGAGCTGCGCCGCCTGCTGCACCAGTTCGCTGCCGGTTTCCTGCGCCCGGTGCCGCCCGAGCTGGACGAGCGCCTGGCCGATTTCGAGGCCCGCGAATCGTCCGAGATCACGCACCATGCCGCGCTGGACGAAAGCCCTGCGCTCGATTCCACGCGTCAGGCCTGGACCGACGAGCCCGCGCTGGGCGAGGTCCGCTTCAGCGCGCTGCGGACGCCCGAGCCGGCGCCGGAGCTGCCCGAGCACCGGCCGGTCGCCGCGTCCTCCGCCGACGCGCCGACGCTCGATGCCTTGCAGCAAAACCTCGATGCGGTCGACGCGATCGACCCCGAGCTGTTCGAGTTCTTCGCCGAAGAGGCGCAGGACCTGATTCCGACGCTGGCGCAGCAGCTGCGCGAATGGGAGAAGGATCCGGCCGAACTGGGGGCGGGCGTCGCGGCGATGCGCACGCTGCACACGCTCAAGGGCGGCGCACGCCTGGCCGGTGCGATGCGGCTGGGCGAGATGGCCCACCGGCTGGAGGGGGCGATCGAGCACCTGAGCGCCAGCGGCCCGGTCGAGGCCGGCGCCGTGGCCGCACTGCAGCTGGGGGTCGACGCGCTGTCCGAGGACCTGCAGCGCCTGCTCGGCCTGGCTTTGCCGGAGGCACGGTCCGTCGGGGTGGCGGCGGCTCTGCCGGTGCAGCAGCCGGCCGACGTGGCGGCCGCGTCGGCCGCGGTGCCGGCTCCGGGCCGGCCCGAGGCGACACAGGCCGACGCGGTCGCGCCGCCGGACGCCGATGCGGCGCCGGTGGTCGACTGGAGCCGCCTTGCGCCGGCGTCGTCGGCCCGGGGGTTGCCGCCGTCACCGGCCCAGGCCACCGATGCGTCCGCAGGGGGCAGCGTCCGGGTGCGCGGCCCGCTGCTGGATCGGCTCGTCAACCATGCCGGCGAGGTCGGCATCGCGCGGGCCCGCATCGAAACCGACGTGACGCAGATGCGCGGCCAGCTGCGCGAGTTGACCGACAACCTGGAACGTCTGCGCCGGCAATTGCGCGATCTCGAATTGCAGGCCGAGACCCAGATGAGCTCGCGCATGGAGGCTGCGCGCCATGCCCAGCAAGCCTTCGACCCGCTCGAGATGGACCGCTTCACGCGGGTCCAGGAGTTGACGCGGATGCTGGCCGAGTCGGTCGGCGACGTCGGAACGGTGCAGCGCAGCCTGCAGCAGTCGCTGCAGAGTTCGGAAGACCAGCTCGCCGCGCAGGCCCGCCTGACCCGCGATCTGCAGGACGACCTGCTGCGGGCCCGCATGGTCGAGTTCGACACCTTGTCCGACCGCCTGTATCGCGTCGTGCGGCAGGCGGCCAAGGAATCGGGCAAGCAGGTCCGCCTGAACCTCACCGGCGGCTCGGTCGAGGTCGATCGCAGCGTGCTGGACCGCATGGCGCCGGCGTTCGAGCACCTGTTGCGCAATGCGGTGGTGCATGGCATCGAGGCGCCCGGCCTGCGCGAGGCGCTGGGCAAGGATTCGGCGGGATCGATCGAGGTCGGCCTGCGCCAGGTCGGCAACGAGGTGCGGATCGAGGTGCGCGATGACGGCGCCGGCCTGGATCTGCCGCGCATCGCCGAACGCGCCCGGGCCGCCGGCCTGCTGGCCGAGGACGCCCGCCCGACCGAGGCCGAACTGGCTGGCCTGATCTTCAAGCCGGGCTTCACCACGGTCGAGGGCGTCAACGAACTCGCCGGACGCGGCATCGGCATGGACGTGGTGCGCTCCGAGGTGACGGCGATGGGCGGCCGCATCGAGACCTCGAGCGCCGCCGGACGCGGCACCGCGTTCCAGCTGGTGTTGCCGCTGACCACCGCCGTCACCCAGGTGGTGCTGCTCGACTGCGACGGCATGACGCTGGCCGTGCCGTCGACGCTGGTGGAATTGGTGCGGCGCGTGCCCGTGGCCGAGGTGCTGGCCGCCTATGACAGCGGCGCGCTGCGCCACGGCGAGCGGGAGATGCCGTTTTTCTGGCTGGGCGGCTTGGTGCAGCATGGCGCTCGCGGGCCGGTGGAGGGGCGCACCGTCCAGGTGCTGATCATCCGCAGTGCCTCGCAACGGGTGGCGGTGCACGTCGGCGAGGTGCTGGGCAATCACGAGGTGGTGGTCAAGAACCTGGGGCCGCAGCTGTCGCGCTTGCCCGGCCTGGCAGGCATGTCGCTGCTGCCCAATGGCGACACCGTGCTGATCTACAACCCGGTCGCGCTGGCCGCGGTGTACGGCGACGAGGCGCGGCGCCGGATGGCTGCGGCGCCGGCCGAGCGCGAGGCCGCTGCGGCGCCGACCGAGTCGGTGCCGGCGATGCTGCAGCAGCAGGCGCCGCTGGTGATGGTGGTGGACGATTCGCTGACGGTCCGGCGCGTGACCCAGCGCCTGCTGCTGCGCGAAGGCTATCGGGTCGCGCTCGCGCGCGATGGCCTCGAAGCGCTGGAGTTGCTGGCGGCGGAACGCCCGGCCGTCATGCTCAGCGACATCGAAATGCCGCGGATGGATGGCTTCGACCTGGTGCGCAACGTGCGAGCGGACAGCCGCTGGCACGATCTGCCGGTGATCATGATCACTTCACGGATCGCGCAGAAGCACCGGGACCATGCCCGCGAACTCGGGGTCGAGCACTATCTCGGCAAGCCTTACGACGAAGAGGCGCTGCTGTCCATGGTTCGCGAGAGCCTGCCGGCGCATGCCGCCGCGCTGAGCTGACGCCGAGCCATGCCCCCGAGCGCTGCCATGGACTTGCGACGATGCGCGCCCTGATCGAGCTGGTGGTGGACCTGACGGCGCACCGCGACCGCGATGCGCTGGACGCCGGGCTGGTGGCGGCGGTGCGCGAATGGGCCGATGCACAGGCGGTGGCGCTGCACCGGCGGGTGGGTGACGAGGGCGACCTGCGCTGGCTGACCGGCGCCCGCGCGGTCGAAGGGCGGGGCACCTCGGCGCTGGATTCGACCTGGGTGGATTTGCGCGCCCTGCCGCCGCTGGACAGCGAGCCCGAGTGGCAGCGCTGCATGCGACAAGGCAGCGAGCTGGCCCGTGCCGATGGCGCGGAGCTGCACTTGCTGTTTCCGCTGGCGTCGAACGGCGGCGCGAGCGGCGTGCTGGAGGTGACGACGCGTCGGCCTCCGGCGCCGTCCGTCCGGCAGGACGTGGTGGGCCTGTTGCAGGTGTTTCGCAATCTGGTGGCGCTGCTGGATTACAGCGAGAGCGACACCCTGACCGGCCTGCTCAACCGCAAGAGTTTCGACGAGAGCTTCTACAAGGCTTCGGCCCTGCCGGCGAACCTGGGCGGCAGCGAATCGGCCGAGCGCCGCCACACCCACGATTTGCGCTACTGGCTGGGCGTGGTCGATATCGATCATTTCAAGCTGGTCAATGATCAGCACGGGCATCTGATCGGCGACGAAGTGTTGTTGCTGCTGTCGCGTGTGATGCGGCGCAGCTTTCGGCTGCCCGACAAGCTCTACCGTTTCGGTGGCGAGGAGTTCGTGGTGTTGCTGCGCTGCCGCGACGAGCGCGACGCGACGTCGGCCTTCGAGCGCTTCCGCAGCCAGGTCGAGGCCTTTACTTTCCCGCGGGTGGATCACGTCACGGTCAGCGTCGGCTTCACCGACGTGCGGGCCGGTGACACCCCGAACGCGGCGGTCGAACGGGCCGATCTCGCGGTGTACTACGCCAAGCATCATGGCCGCAACCAGGTGCATTCGCACGCAGCGCTGGTGCGTGCGGGCGAGCTGACCGACGTCGCCCAGGCCAACGACATCGAGTTCTTCTGACGGCCATGTCGGCCCGGGCACCTCAGCGCGGGTGGCTGGCGCGCGCGAGCGCGAAGCGCTCCAGCGTGCGCCGGCGCGCCGCGTCGTGGTCCACCACCGGATCCGGATAGTCGACGCCGCGGCGCAGGCCGGCCTCGACCCATTCCAGCGGTCGGGCCAGCCACGGGGCGTGCACGGCGCGCGCCGGCAGCGAGGCCAGCTGGGGCAGGTAGCGCTTGATGAACTTGCCTTCGGGATCGAAGCGCTCGCTCTGCGCGACCGGGTTGAAGATGCGGAAATAAGGCTGGGCATCGCAGCCGGTGGAGGCCGCCCATTGCCAGCCGCCGTTGTTGGCCGCCAGGTCGAAATCGTTCAGATGGCGTGCGAACCAGGCCTCGCCGCGGCGCCAGTCCAGCCCCAGGTCCTTCACCAGAAAGCTGGCCGTCACCATGCGCAGGCGGTTGTGCATGTAGCCGGTGCGGGTCAGCTGCAGCATCGCCGCGTCGACCAGCGGATAGCCGGTGCGGCCCTCGCACCAGGCCGCGAACAGCGCCTCGGCGTGTTTGCCGTGCTCCCACTTGATGGCGTCATATTCCGGCCGGAAGGCGTGGCCGACGACGCGCGGGTGATGGTGCAGGATCTGGTGATAGAAGTCGCGCCAGATCAGTTCGCTCAGCCAGACCTGGGCGCCGGGCGAGCCGGCCTCGCTGCGCTGCCAGGCCTCGCGCGCCAACTGGCGGATCGACACCGTGCCGAAGCGCAGGTGCACGCCGAGGTAGCTGGGGCCCTTGACGGCGGGGAAGTCGCGGGCCCGGTCGTAGTGGTCGATGCGCTCCAGGAAATCGGCCAGCAACTCCTGCCCGCCGGTGCTGCCGGTCGGCAGCGCGAGGTGGTTCAGGTCGGCGGGCTGGAAGCCGATGTCGGCCAGCGTCGGCACGCCGGCCGGGCCGACGCTGGCCGGGCGAGGCGCCAGCGCCTGGGCGTGCCGGGCGACCGGCCAGGCGTGCAGCGCGGCGTCGTCGAGCCGCTTCAGCCAGGCCGACTTGTAGGGCGTGAACACGCTGTAAGGCCCGCCGCTGGCGGTCAGCACCTCGTCGCGCTCGAAGACGACATGGTCCTTCATCGTGTGCAGGATCACGCCCAGGTCGGCCAGGCGGCCTCGCACCAGCGCATCGCGGGCCAGCGACGCGGGTTCGTCGTCGTGGCTGGCGTAGACCGCCTGAACGCCGAGCTGGCGGGCCAGCCGCGGCAGCTCGGTGCCAGCCTGGCCCTGCAACACGATCAGGCCGGTGCCGTCGATGCCGTGCGCCGCACCCAGCGCGCGCAGCTGGCCGTCGAGATCGACCAGGCTGTCGCGGATGAACGCCACCCGCCGGTCGGTGCGCGGCAGCGGCGCCAGGATCTCCTGATCGAACAGGAAGGCGCAGTGCACCTGGCGTGCCGCCCGGCAGGCGGCATGCAGCGCCGCGTGATCGGTGGCGCGCAAATCCCGGCGGAACCACACGAGCGCACGGTCGAAGGCCTTGTCCATCGCGCCAGTGTCGCCGGATTTCGCGACGCGACGGACCCCTGAAATAGAATGTCCGCATGGCGTCGGACGGCATCAATCTCACCAATCAGTTCCTGATCGCCATGCCGGGCATGGCTGACGAGCGCTTTGCCGGCTCGGTGGTTTACCTGTGCGAGCACAACGACCAGGGGGCGCTGGGCCTGGTGATCAACAAGCCGATCGACATCACGCTCAAGAGCCTGTTCGAGAAGATCGAGCTGCCGCTGGATCAGCCAGGCTGGGACGACCAGCCGGTCTATTTCGGCGGGCCGGTGCAGACCGAGCGGGGCTTCGTGCTGCACGACCCGCAATCCGACCACCGCGAGCCCTACAACTCCACGCTGCAGGTGCCGGGCGGCCTGGCGATGACCACCAGCAAGGACGTGCTTGAAGCCATCGCCGCCGGCCAGGGGCCGCGGCGCGCGCTGGTGACGCTGGGCTACAGCGGATGGTCCGCGGGGCAGCTCGAAGAAGAGATCGGCCGCAACGGCTGGCTGACGGTCGACGCCAGCCCCGAGGTGATCTTCGACACACCCGTCGAGCAGCGCTACGAGCGCGCCCTGGGCCTGCTGGGCATCGACCCGAGGATGCTGTCGCAGGAGGCAGGGCACGCATGACGCCGATGGCCGGTCACGGTGCGTCGCGAGGCCCGCGCTGGCGCCATGGCGATTGAGCCCCGCGCCGTCCCACGCAGCGGGTTGGGCTCGTCGTTCCTCGCCTTTGATTTCGGCACCCGCCGTGTCGGCGTGGCGACCGGCTCGGTGCTGCTGCGCCAGGGCCAGGGCCTGCGCACCATCGAGGCCGAGGGCGAGGCCCGCTTCGCCGCGGTGGCCGCGCTGATCCGCGAATGGCAACCCGATGCGCTGGTGGTGGGCGTGCCCTACCACCCCGACGGTGCCCCCCACGACAACACCCGCCGCGCGCAGCGTTTTGCGCGCCAGCTGCACGGCCGCTTCCGGCTGCCGGTGCACGAGGTCGACGAACGCTACACCACCACCGAGGCGCTGGCCAGCGGCGCATCGGATGTCGACGCGGCGTCGGCCGCGCTGATTCTTGAGCAATTCTTTCGCGAGCACCTGCCATGAGCACCCTGAGCCTGGACGCTTCCGCCCTGTACGCTGAACTGTTGGCCGGCGTGCGGCCCTTGATCCGGCCCGACCTGTCGCTGGTCGGGATCTGGTCCGGCGGGGCCTGGCTGGCCGAGAAGTTGCACCGCGACCTGGGCCTGGCCGGCCAGCCCGGGGTGATCAGCAGCACCCTGCACCGCGACGACTTCGGTGCCCGCGGCCTGGCCAGCACCACCGACGCGACGCAGCTGCCGTTCGCGATCGACGGCCGTCACATCCTGCTGATCGACGATGTGCTCGCGACCGGCCGGACCATCCGGGCGGTGATCAACGAGCTCTACGATTTCGGCCGCCCGGCCAGCGTGCAACTGGCGGTGCTGGTGGACCGCGGCGGTCGCGAGCTGCCGATCCAGCCGGCCTTTGCCGCCGCGCGCGTCGCGCTGCCGGCGCACCAGAAGCTCGCGCTCGCCCGGGCCGAGGACGGCACCCTTTCCTTCTCACTTCAAGAGGAGCGCTGACGCGATGCTCTCCAAGCGCAACCCCCAGCTCAACCGCCACGGCGAGCTGATCCACCTGCTGTCGATCGAAGGCCTGCCGCGGGCGGTGCTGACCCACATCCTCGACACCGCCGGCACCTTCCTGTCGGTCAACGACCGCGAGGTGAAGAAGGTGCCGCTGCTGCGCGGCAAGAGCGTGTTCAACCTGTTCTTCGAGAACAGCACCCGCACCCGCACCACCTTCGAGATCGCCGCCAAGCGCCTCTCGGCCGACGTCATCAACCTCGACATCGCCAAGAGCAGTGCCAGCAAGGGCGAGAGTCTGCTCGACACCATCGCCAATCTCAGCGCGATGCACGCCGACATGTTCGTGGTGCGCCACAGCGAATCGGGCGCGCCGTACCTGATCGCCCAGCACTGCGCGCCGCATGTGCACGTGGTGAATGCTGGCGACGGTCGCCACGCGCACCCCACGCAGGGCATGCTGGACATGTACACGATCCGGCACTTCAAGAAGGACTTCACCCAGCTCAGCGTGGCCATCGTCGGCGACATCGTGCATTCGCGCGTGGCGCGCTCAGACATCCATGCGCTGACCACGCTGGGGGTGCCCGACATCCGCGCCGTCGGCCCCAAGACCCTGGTGCCGGGCGATCTGGCGCAGATGGGCGTGAGGGTGTGCCACGACATGGCCGAGGGCATCCGCGGCGCCGACGTGATCATCATGCTGCGCCTGCAGAACGAGCGCATGAGCGGCGCGATGCTGCCCAGCGCCGGCGAGTTCTTCAAGCACTACGGCCTGACCGACGACAAGCTGGCGTTGGCCAAGCCTGACGCCATCGTGATGCACCCGGGGCCGATCAACCGCGGCGTCGAGATCGCTTCGGCGGTGGCCGACGGCACGCACAGCGTGATCCTGCCGCAGGTGACCTTCGGCATCGCGGTGCGCATGGCGGTGATGTCGATCATTGCGGGGAACGAAGCATGAAATGCCACCCGCTCGGCACCTGCGCAAGCCGATCTCGGCCCTGCGTGCCGCCGCGCATGCAGGCGCGACGGCCTTCGCTAGGCTGTCATCAAGCCGCAGGGCTTGCTGTCAGTCCGGGCTCAGTGCATCGCCGTATGGGTGTACGGCTCCGCTCCTCGAACCACGCTCGGCCCGATCGCGACGCCGCTCGGGCGCCATTTCTCGGTGGTGAACTATGAAGATTCTTGTCAAGAATGGGCGTGTCATCGACCCGGCGTCGGGGCGCGACGAGAGGGCCGACGTGGCGGTGGCCGCAGGCCGCATCGTGGCCATCGGCCGGGTGCCGGGTGATTTCGAGACGGCGCGGGTCATCGACGCCAGCGGCTGCGTGGTCGCGCCGGGCCTGGTCGATCTGGCGGCCCGCCTGCGCGAGCCCGGCCACGAGCACGAGGGCATGCTCGAATCCGAATTGAACGCGGCGGCCGCCGGCGGCGTGACCAGCCTGGTCTGCCCGCCCGACACCGATCCGGCGCTGGACGAGCCCGGCCTGGTCGACATGCTGAAGTTCCGCGCCCGCAAGCTCAGCCTGTGCCGGTTGTTCCCGCTGGGGGCGCTCACCAAGGGCCTGGCCGGCGAGGCGCTGACCGAGATGGCCGAGCTGACCGAATCGGGCTGCGTCGGCTTCTCGCAGGCCGAGGTGCCGATCAAGGACACGCTGGTGCTGCAGCGCGCATTGCAATACGCCGCCACCTACGGCTACAGCGTCTGGCTGCGGCCGCAGGATGCCTGGCTGGGCAAGGGCGTGGCGGCCAGCGGAGCGGTGGCCACGCGGATGGGCCTGTCCGGGGTGCCGGTGGCCGCCGAGACGATCGCGCTGCACACCATTTTCGAGCTGATGCGCCACACCGGTGCCCGCGTGCATCTGTGCCGGCTGTCCAGCGCCGCCGGGGTCGAGTTGTTGCGCCAGGCCAAGGCGGAGGGGCTGAAGGTGACCGGCGACGTCAGCATCAATTCGCTGCACCTGACCGACGTGGACATCGGCTTCTTCAACCCGGCGATGCGCCTGAACCCGCCGCTGCGCCGCCAGTCCGACCGGATCGCGCTGCGCGCGGCCCTGGCCGACGGCACGCTGGATGCGCTGGTGTCGGACCACAATCCGGTCGACGAGGACGCCAAGACCTTGCCGTTCGGCGAGGCCGAACCCGGCGCGACCGGGCTGGAGTTGCTGCTCAGCCTGGCGCTCAAGTGGGGCGAGGACGCCGGTCTGGGCCTGGCGCCCACGCTGGCGCGCATCACCAGCGAACCGGTGCGCGTGCTGGGCGACGCGCTGGGCTCGCTCGCGCAAAGCGCCGGCCGCCTGGTCGAAGGCGGCGTGGCCGATGTCTGCGTCTTCGATCCCGCCGAGGTCTGGCAGGTGCAACCGGGCGAACTGGCCAGCCAGGGCAAGCACACGCCCTTCGACTTCGGCACCAGCGGCACGGCCTTGCCCGGCCGCGTCAAGGCGACGCTGGTGGCCGGCACCGTGGCCTACCAGGCCCGGACCTGATGCGCTGGCTGCGGGTGCCGTGGCGCCTGGCGCGGGTCGTCCTGCATCTGCTGCATGGCATGGCGGTGATGGCGCTGCGCTTCGGCGCGCTGGAGGCGATGCGCCGCCGGCAGCTCGTGCAGTGGTGGAGCGCGAAGCTGCTGCGCGTGGCCGGACTCGCCGTGCAGGTCCAGGGCCAGCCGCGGCCCGGCGGGGCGCTGCTGGTGGCCAACCACGTCTCGTGGCTGGACATCGCGGCGATCCACGCCGCCTGCCCGCAGGCGCGCTTCGTCTCCAAGGCCGACGTGCTGCGCTGGCCTCTGCTGGGCTGGCTGACCCGCGGTGCAGGCACCTTGTTCATCGAGCGCGAGCGCAAACGCGACGCGCTGCGCATGGTCCACGACATGGCGGCGGCGCTGCAGCGCGGCGACACCCTGGCCGTCTTTCCCGAGGGCACCACCGGCGCGGGCGAACAGGTGCTGCCGTTCCACGCCAATCTGCTGCAGGCGGCGATCGCGGTCGAAGCGCCGGTCCAGCCGGTGGTGCTGCGCTACAGCGAGCCCGGCCTGCGCTTCGCCGAGTCGGCGCAGTACATCGACGACACGACACTGGTGCAAAGCATCTGGCGCGTGATCAGCGCGCGCGGCCTGGCGGTGCAGGTGCAATTCCTGCCGGCCCAGGGCAGTGCCCACGCCGACCGGCGTGCACTGGCCGCGCGCCTGCGGTTGGACATCCAGGCCGAACTGGACCGGACGGCGGGCTGACGCCGGGCGCAAGCGGGCGCGGGAAACCGGGTCGAACTGCTATCCTCGATCCCGCGTTTTGAGGCGGGGCCATCAGGGCGACTGAGGGGGCGATCCATGTCGGCAACCGACAAGTTCACTGCAGTCTTCTGGGTCGTGGGCCTGCTCGCAGGCGCGCCGGCCCACGGGCAGGACGCGGACACGCGTGCGCCGGACGAGCCCGGCCTGCGCCCGACCGAGGCCATGATCATGCTGGACTATCAGGTCATCCGGGTGCCTGGCGACAAGCCCATCGATCTGATGGGTTTGCATGTCGACCACAAGGTGACCGACTGGCTGTACCTGGGGGTCGGCGCCTATGCCCCCTTGGTGAGGGGCGACTACGGTGGCTTCACGGCCTACGACATCGGCGCGCACCTGCAGCAGCGCCTGACATCCCGGCTCTTCGCCACGGCCGGGCTCTCGGGCGGCGGCGGTGGCGGCGGACGGAGCATCGAGCAGAGCAAGGCGCTGTCGGGCACGGGCGGCTATTTCAAGGGCTATGTCGGGCTGGGCTATGACTTCGGGAAGTTCTCGATCGGCGCCAATGTCGCCAGGATGGCGTTCCGCCATTCGGCCATCGATGGCACCCAGGCCGACCTGTTCGTGGAGGTTCCGTACACCTACCTCACCGGACCTTTCAGCAGCCATGGCCAGCCGGTGTCGCCGGCCGATGCCCGCCTGGCGTCCCGGGAGTCGGGCGAGAACATGCTCACGCTGGCGCTCGACAACGTCCGGCAGATCGATCCCGCAGGCTCCAACAAGGGGCCCATCCGCGTGGCCGACCTGCGGTACGCGCACTACTTCGCCCGGGACAGCTACTGGTATGCCGGCCTGGGCGTGGGGTATCGCGGCCTGCCGCTGTACAACCAGGTGATCGGTGGCGTCGGGCAGCGCCTGCGGCTGTCGCCGCGCGTCAGCGTGTACGGCCAACTGGGCATCGGGTCCGGCGGGTACGCGCCGGACGTCATCGACACCGAGGCCGGGCTGCTGGTGTACCCCCAGGTCGCTGCGGAGTATGCGTTGACGAAGGATCTGGGCCTGGCCCTGTCGGCCGGGTACCTGGTGGCCCCCAAGGGGTCGTCGAAGAACCAGACGTTCGCGGTGGCACTGACCCGCCATTTCCGTTCCGGCGACGCGGGCGAACCGGCGGGAACGGGGACGTATCAAGCCGTCAGGGTCAGCCTGTTCCAGCAGACCGAGGAACAGGTGCGCTACCGCGACATCGATCGCGGCCGGTTGCAGATGCTGGGGATCCAGGCGGACACGCTGCTCGGCGGCCACTGGTACCTTCCCGTCCAGGCCGCGGTGGCCTACAGCGCCTATCTGGGCTATCCCGGTTATGGCGAATTGCTGGCGGGCATCGGCGTGGAGAGCCCGGCCACCCGGGCCGATCGGGTGCAACTGTTCGGTCAATTGATGGCCGGCACCAACGTGCATGGCCCGGCCGTGAAAGCCAGTGCCGGCCTGCGCTACTTCCTGAGCGATCGGCTGGCGCTGCACTTGAGCGCGGGCAGGATCGCGGCGAGGAATTCAACCGGCCAAGGCTTCAGCGCCCACAGCCTGGGTCTGGGGCTGGACTACGGCTTCTCGGTTCCGGGTGGGTGAGCGGCGGACACCGGCTCCGCCGTCAAGCCTTCCGGCCCTGCGCCGCGACCGCCGCCGCCGCCTTGGCGGCGGCCTCGGCGTCGCCCAGGTAGTAGCTCTTGATCGGCTTCAGGGTGGCGTCCAGTTCGTAGACCAGCGGGATGCCGTTGGGGATGTTGACGCCGACGATGTCGGCGTCGGCGATGTGGTCCAGGTACTTCACCAGCGCGCGGATCGAGTTGCCGTGCGCGGCAATGACGATGCGCTGCCCGGCCTGGATGGCGGGTGCCAGCACCTCGTTCCAACACGGCAGCACGCGCGCCACGGTGTCTTTCAGGCATTCGGTCAGCGGCACCTGCTCGGGCTGGAGCTTGGCGTAGCGCAGGTCCTGGCGCTGGCCGCGCGGGTCGTCGGCTTCCAGGGCGGGGGGCGGGGTGTCGTAGCTGCGGCGCCAGATCAGCACCTGCTCGTCGCCGTACTGCTGGGCCATGTCGGCCTTGTTCAGGCCTTGCAGGCCGCCGTAGTGGCGTTCGTTCAAGCGCCAGTCCTTGACCACCGGCAGCCAGGTGCGGTCCATCTCGTCGAGGACGTAGTTCAGCGTGTGGATCGCGCGCTTGAGCACCGAGGTGTAGGCCAGGTCGAACTCGTAGCCCTCGGCCTTGAGCAGCTTGCCCGCCGACATGGCCTGCGAGACGCCGGTGGGGGTCAGCTCCACGTCGGTCCAGCCGGTGAAACGGTTTTCCAGGTTCCAGGTCGATTCGCCGTGGCGGATCAGCACGAGCTTGTACATGGCGGAAGCGGGCGCCAGGCTCGGCGCGAACAAGGTGAAAACCCGCAATTCTATAATTCGCCGCTTCTGCGACTTCCCGGTTGGGTGGTGTTGTGAATTTTCTGATCGAGAACTGGCCGCTGATCGCCGCCGCCCTGGTGTCCGGCGGCCTGCTGGCTTGGCCTGTGCTGTCCGGCGGGGCCCGGGGCGGCGGCGTGTCGGCGTCCGAAGCGGTCCGCCTGATGAACCGCGAGAAGGCCGTGGTGATCGATGTCTGCGAACCGTCCGAGTTCGCCGCCGGCCATGTCACCGGCGCTCGCAGCGTGCCGCTGGCCACGCTGCAAGGCTCGCGCGAGTTGCCGTCGAACAAGGCGCTGCCGGTGATCGTCGTATGTGCGTCCGGCATGCGGGCGCAGCGCGCCGCAGGCACCTTGCGCAAGCTGGGCTATGAGAACGCCCAGGTGCTGTCGGGTGGGATGCGGGCGTGGCGCGAGGCCAATCTGCCGGTCGAGGTGTCGCGCCGCTGAAGCCCTCGCGCCTGCAACGGTCGGGCGGTTTGCGGACAATGCGCGCGAGCCCATCGTTGCCAAGGATGCCGAGATGAACAAGGTCGTGATGTACACCACCCAGGTCTGCCCGTACTGTGTGCGGGCCAAGTCGTTGTTGATGAAACGCGGCGTGGCCCAGATCGAGGAGATCCGGGTCGACATGGATCCGGCGCAGCGCGACCTGATGATGGAACGCACGGGCCGCCGCACCGTGCCCCAGATCTTCATCGGCCAGACCCACGTCGGTGGCTGCGACGATCTGATCGAACTCGACCAGCGTGGCGGCCTGATGCCCTTGCTGCAGCAGGCCTGACGCGCGGCGGCGGGGCCGGCCCGGCCGGGGCGCCGATGGCCACCGCCCCGGCCCGGACGCTGCGCCATAATGCGGCGCGCAGCCCGCACCACTTCCGGTTGCGGGCTTTGTTTTTTCCGAAAGCTCCACCATGGCCGACCAAGACCAAGACCCCGTGTTCCAGCTGCAGCGCATGTACCTCAAGGACCTGTCGCTGGAGCAGCCGAACTCGCCGCAGATCCTGCTCGAACAGCAGCAGCCCCAGGTCGACATCCAACTGGGCATGGCGGCCGAGTCGATCGCCGAAGGCATGGTGGAGGTGTCGGTGACGGCCACGGTGACCACCAAGATCGGCGATCGCGTGCTGTTCCTGGTCGAAGCCAAGCAGGCCGGCATCTTCGAGATCCGCAACATTCCGGAAGAGCAGGTCCAGGGCATCGTCGGCGTGGTCTGCCCGCAGATGATCTACCCGTACCTGCGCGCCATCGTCTCCGATGTCTGCACCCGTGCCGGCTTCCCGCCCATCCTGCTGGCCGAAGTGAACTTCCAGGCGATGTTCGAGGCCCAGCAGCAGGGCGCGGCGGGCAACGGCCACTCGGGCGCGAACTGAGGCGCACGGCGTCGGCGCCACCATGCAGCTGAGCGTGCTGGGGGCCGGTGCGTGGGGCAGCGCGCTGGCCATGGCCGCCGCGGTGCGCCACGACGTCCGGCTCTGGGCGCGCGATCCGCTGCAGGCGCAGGCGATGCAGCGCGAGCGCTGCAACCGGCGCTACCTGCCGGAGCGGCCCTGGCCGGATGGGTTGCAGGCCACGGCCGACCTGCCTGCCGCGCTGGCGCATGCACACGAGGGCCTGCTGGTCATCGCCACGCCGATGGCGGGCTTGCGCGACCTGCTGCGGGCGGTGCCGCCGTCATCGTCGGTGTTCTGGCTGTGCAAGGGTTTCGAGGCCGGCACCGGCCTGCTCGGCCATCAGATTGCCGGCCAGGTCGCGCCGACCGTGCGGGCCGGCGTGTTGTCCGGCCCCAGCTTTGCCCAGGAGGTGGCGGCCGGCCTGCCCACGGCGCTGGTGGCGGCCAGCGCGGACGCGGCGCTGCGCGAGCAGGCGGTGGCGGCGTTCCACGGCGGTGCGCTGCGCATCTACACGTCGGCCGATCCGGTCGGCGTCGAGGTCGGCGGCGCGGTGAAGAACGTGCTGGCGATCGCCACCGGGATTGCCGATGGCCTGGGGCTGGGCATGAATGCGCGTGCCGCACTGATCACCCGCGGCCTGGCCGAGATGACCCGGTTGGGTGTGGCCATGGGTGCCCGCGCCGAGACCTTCACCGGCCTGGCGGGCCTGGGCGATCTGGTGTTGACGGCCACCGGCGATCTGTCGCGCAACCGCCGCGTCGGGCTGATGCTGGCCCAGGGGCAGGCGCTGCCGGACATTCTTGCCACGCTGGGGCATGTGGCCGAGGGTGTGTACAGTGCCGCGACCGTGGCGGCCAAGGCGGCGGAGTTGGCGGTGGAGATGCCGCTGACCGCGGCGGTCGATGCGGTGCTGGCCGGGCGCACGCCGGCCCGGGCGGCGGTGGAGCATCTGATGCGCCGCGAGGCGCGCTCCGAGCACGGCTGACGGCGCCGCGGCGTCAGGCCGCGCCGGCGAAGTCGTTTTGCCGCCAGGCCTCGAACACCGCCACGGCCACCGCATTGCTCAGGTTCAGGCTGCGCTGGTCGGGGCACATCGGCAGCCGGACCTGGCAATCCGGCGCGAAGCGGTCCCGCAACTCGGCGGGCAGGCCGGCGGTTTCCGAACCGAACACCAGCCAGTCGCCGGGCTGCCAGCCGATGTCGGTGTGGCGGCGCAGGGCGCGGGTCGTGAAGGCGAAGCAGCGAGCCGGGTCGGGCTGGGCCGCGGCGCAAAAATCGGCCCACGTGGCATGGCGGCGCACCGGCGCGAACTCGTGGTAATCGAGGCCGGCACGGCGCAGCCGCCGGTCGTCCATCGAGAAGCCCAGCGGCTCGACCAGATGCAGCTCGCTGCCCGTGTTGGCCGCCAGGCGGATCACGTTGCCGGTGTTGGGCGGAATTTCGGGGTGGACCAGGACGATGCGGAACATGCCCGACATTGTCGCTGGCCGCTGCAGCGCCGAGGCTCGGAGTCAGCGGTCGGGCGCGGCCGGCGTGCGCGCCAGTACCCACAGCTGCACTGATGCGACGCCGCCGTCAAGCAGACAGCGGGACGCCTCGGTCGCACTGGCCCCGGTGGTCATCACGTCGTCGACCAGGGCGACGCGCCGGCCCTGCAGCCGATGGCGCGCGCCGGGTGCGATCAGGAAGGCGCCGCGCAGGTTGGCCGTGCGCTCATCGTGATGCAGGCCGATCTGGTGGGGCGTGTCCCGCCAGCGCAGCAACGCGTCGGGGTCGCTCTGCAGGCCGAGATCCCGGGCCACCCGGCGGGCCACCTCCCAGGCCTGGTTGAAGCCTCGCTCGCGCAGCCGCCCCGCCGCCAGGGGCATCGGCAGCACGAGGTCGATGCGGTCGGCGTCGATGCGGTGGTCCCGATGCAGGTGTTCGCTCAGCCGGTCGGCCAGCGCGGGCAGCAAGGACAGATCGGGTGCGAACTTGAGCCGGGTGATCAAGCGGTCCCACGGAAATCGGTAATCGAACGCGGCCATGGTGCATTCGAACGGCGGCGGCGCCTGCAGGCAGGTGCCGCAGACCGCCATGCCCTCGGGCACCTCGATCGCACAGCGCCGGCAACGCCGCACCGCAGGTTGAAAGCGCGCGAGGCAGGTGGCGCAAGGGCGCGACGAAGTCCATTGGCTGCACACCGGGCACGGCGCGGGCCAGGGCAGACCCCTCGGCGGCGCGCGCCGCCAGAGCGTGGGAGCAGGGCGCATCGGCTCAATATACTGCCCCGCCATGACCGACCCGACTCCCCCGATGTCTGCCCGTGCCCTGGATCGCGCGGCCATCGCCCGCATCCGCGCTCGGCTCGCGGCCTTGCCCGAAGCGCCCTGGCTGCACCAGGAGTCGGCCCGGCGCCTGGCCGAGCGACTGGTGGTGATTCGCCAGCCGCCGCGGCGGGTGCTGGATAGCACGGGCCGCACCGGCGCGCCGCCGGGGGTGCTGGCCGGGGCCTGTCCCGGTGCGCGCATCGATCGCGTCGATGCCCGTGCCGGCATGGGGCTGGAGCCGGCGACGGGGGCTTGGTGGCGGCGCTGGCGTTCCGCGCCATCGTCCGCGCCCGATGGCGGTTACGACATGGTCTGGTCGGTGATGGAGCTGCACTGGTCGGTCGATCCGCCCGCCACGATGCGGGACTGGCGCCAGGCGTTGGCGCCGGACGGCTTCCTGATGTTCAGCACGCTGGGGCCGGGCTCGCTGGCGCGCCTGCGCGCCCTCTATCAGGAGGCGGGATGGGGTTCGCCGATGGCGCCGCTGGTCGACATGCATGACCTGGGCGACATGCTGGTCGAGGCGGGCTTTGCCGATCCCGTGATGGACCAGGAACAGGTGACCTTGACCTGGTCGTCGCCGGCAGCAGCGCTGGCGGAACTGCGGACCTTGGGGGCCAATGCCGACCCCGCGCGGCGCGCCGGGTGCCGTACGCCGCGCTGGCGTGAGCGGCTGCTGGAGGCGTTGCAGGCGCAGGCCGCCGCCGACGGCCGGGTGGCCTTGACGTTCGAGTTGGTTTATGGCCACGCCTATCGCGCGCCGGAGGCCGGCCCGCGTGTCTCCCCCAATACCGCCATCGGACTGAATGAGATGAAATTGATGCTTCGCAAATCTGGACGACGTTGATGCGTCGGCTAGAATCAATTTCATTGATGCGTATCAGTCGATGGATGGCTGAAATGCGCTAAGGCCGATCCAGCGGGGCTGGCCTGAATCTGCTCACAAGCCAAGCATGCCCTCTGCCCCTGTCGTGGATCTCTCGCTTGCACCGATGCCCGCGTCTGCCGCGGTGGTGCCGCTGCGGGCGTTGGCGGGCGCCGGGCTTGAGACATCGCAGGCCGACGACCGGGTGATGGTCTGGCGGCTGGGGGCGAACTGCGCTCTCGGGCCGCGGCAGCTGGCCGCGCTGATGGGTGGGTTGGCGGGCGTGTCGCTGCTGATTTCGGTGGGGTTCTGGTGCGCCGGCGCCACGCTCGTGCTGCCCTTTGGCTGCGTGGAAACGCTGGCTTTGCTGCTGGCGTTCGTGATGTACGCTCGCCGCACACAAGAGATGGAGGAGGTCGTGCTGTCACGGCAGGGCCTGGCAATTCGGCGGCGTGATGCCGGCGGTGTTGCGACGGAAGAGTGGCCTCTGGCCTGGGTGCGCGTGGCGTGCGGTCCGGAAACCGGAGACCTGATCGAGATCAGGTCCGCCGGGCGAAGCGTCCGTGTCGGTCGGCACGTCGCCTGGGCCCGGCGGCAGGTGCTGGCGCGCGACATGGACCGGGCTTTGCGCCAAGCGAATTGCGTTTCGAACTGAAGTGGCATGACAACGATGACGATGACAACCAAGCTCCGAAGCGGCGTCGCGCATGGCGCCCTGGCCCTGGCCGGCGTGCTCTCTTCCGGTGTTGCGCTGGCGGTGAACAGCCTGCCTGGCGGCCCCGGCGTGCGCGAACTGGATCTTCAACCACCTGCCACGGGCATCGCGGACGACGTCTGGTCGCTGCATTTCGGGATGATGGTGGTGTGCGTCGTGATCTTCGTCGCGGTGTTCGGCGTGATGTTCTATTCGATCATCAAGCACCGCAAGTCGGTCGGGCACAAGCCGGCCAACTTCCACGAAAGCGTCGGGGTCGAGATCGCCTGGACGGTGGTGCCGTTCCTGATCGTCACCGGCATGGGTTTCGCGGCGACCAAGACCGTCGTGGCCCAGAAGGACACCAGCAACTCGGACCTGACCATCAAGGTCACGGGCTACCAGTGGAAATGGGGCTACGACTACCTGAAGGGCGAGGGCGAGGGCATCGGTTTCCTGTCGGCCCTGGATCCGGCGCAGCGCCAGATGTCGAACGAGGGCCATCCTTCTGGCGACGACTATCTGCTGAAGGCGGACCATCCGCTGGTGGTGCCGGTCAACAAGAAGATCCGCATCATCACCACGGCCAACGACGTCATCCACTCGTGGGGCGTCCCGGCGTTCGCGCTGAAGCAGGACGCGATCCCCGGTTTCGTCCGCGACACCTGGTTCAAGGCGGACAAGGTCGGCTACTTCTACGGCCAGTGCGTCGAGCTCTGCGGCAAGGAGCACGCCTACATGCCGATCAACGTCAAGGTCGTCTCGGCCGAGGACTACACCGCCTGGGTGGCGGCCCAGAAGAAGGAGATGGCGGCCAAGGCCGACGATCCGACCAAGGTCTGGACCCATGACGACCTGATGGCGCGCGGCGAGAAGGTCTACAACACCAATTGCATGGTCTGCCACCGGCCTGACGGCAATGGCGGCGGCCCGGTCAAGCCGCTGAACGGCTCGCCCAAGGTGCTGGATGCCGACAAGATGCTGCAGGTCCACGTGGTCCTGAACGGCCAGAACAACGGAGCCATGCCGTCATGGAAGCAGTTGTCCGACACCGAGATCGCCGCGGTCGTGACGTTCACGAAGAACCACTGGGGCAACAACACCGGCCAGACCGTGCAGCCCTCCGAGGTGACGGCAGCTCGCCAGTGATGGCACCGAACGAGATCTGAAAAGGAAGACCCATGAGTGCTGTTCTCGACCATCACGGCGATCTGGCCCACGACCACGACCCGGCGCACGATCATCCGCACGGCTGGCGCCGCTGGGTGTTCGCGACGAACCACAAGGACATCGGCACGATGTACCTGTTGTTCTCGTTCACGATGCTGATCATCGGCGGCATCCTCGCCTTGTGCATCCGCGCCGAGTTGTTCCAGCCCGGCCTGCAGTTCTTCAATCCGGAACTGTTCAACCAGTTCACGACCATGCACGGGCTGATCATGGTGTTCGGCGCGATCATGCCGGGCTTCGTCGGCTTCGCGAACTGGATGATCCCGCTGCAGATCGGCGCGGCCGACATGGCCTTTGCGCGGATGAACAACTTCAGCTTCTGGCTGCTGATTCCCGCTGCGCTGATGCTGGTGCTGTCGTTCTTCATGCCGGGCGGCGCACCGGCGGCGGGCTGGACGCTGTACGCCCCGCTGACGTTGCAGATGGGGCCGTCGATGGATGCCGGCATCTTCGCGATGCACATCATGGGCGCGTCGTCGATCATGGGCTCGATCAACATCATCGTCACGGTGCTGAACATGCGCGCTCCGGGCATGACGCTGATGAAGATGCCGCTGTTCGCCTGGACTTGGCTGATCACCGCCTACCTGCTGATCGCCGTGATGCCGGTGCTGGCCGGCGCGATCACGATGACGCTGACCGATCGCCATTTCGGCACCAGCTTCTTCAACCCGGCCGGCGGCGGCGACCCGGTGATGTACCAGCACATCTTCTGGTTCTTCGGGCACCCCGAGGTCTACATCATGATCCTGCCGGCCTTCGGCATCATCAGCGCGATCATCCCGGCCTTCGCCCGCAAGAAGCTGTTCGGCTACACCTCGATGGTCTACGCGACCTCGTCGATCGCGATCCTGTCGTTCATCGTCTGGGCTCACCACATGTACACCACCGGCATGCCGGTGACGGGGCAGCTGTTCTTCATGTACGCGACGATGCTGATCGCGGTGCCCACGGGCGTGAAGATCTTCAACTGGGTGGCCACGATGTGGCGCGGCTCGATGACCTTCGAGACGCCGATGCTGTTCGCGGTCGGTTTCCTGTTCGTCTTCTCGATGGGGGGCTTCACCGGTCTGATCCTGTCGATGGCGCCGATCGACCAGCAGTTGCAGGACACCTATTACGTGGTGGCGCACTTCCACTACGTGCTGGTGGCCGGGTCGCTGTTCGCGATGTTCGCCGGCGTCTACTACTGGGGCCCGAAGTGGACCGGGGTGATGTACAACGAGACCCGCGGCAAGATCCACTTCTGGTGGTCGCTGATCTCGTTCAACGTCACCTTCTTCCCGATGCACTTCCTGGGCCTGGCGGGCATGCCGCGCCGCTACGCCGACTACCCGATGCAGTTCGCCGACTTCAACATGATCGCGTCGATCGGTGCGTTCTTCTTCGGTTTTGCGCAGGTCTTCTTCTTCCTGTTCATCGTGCTGCCGATGATGCGCGGCAAGGGCGAGAAGGCTCCTCAGAAGCCGTGGGATGGCGCCGAAGGCCTGGAGTGGGAAGTGCCGTCGCCGGCGCCGTTCCACACCTTCGAGCATCCGCCCAAGCTGGATGCCACGGCCACCCGCATCATCGGCTGATCGCCGCAGGAGCACGTCGATGGCCGTTTCCGAGCAACAGCGCAAAGCCAATCGGCGCCTGGGTCTGATCCTGGCGTCGGTGGCGATCCTGCTGGGCGTGGGCTTCGTCGCCAAGATCGTCCTGCTGGGACGCTGATGGCGCGCTCACGTCGCCCCGGCCGCTGACCATGACCACCCTGGAACGGATCCGCCGGGACAACCTCCACGTCCTGCTCAAGCTGCTGGTCGTGGTGAGTGTGATGTTCGGCTTCGGCTACGCCTTGGTGCCGCTGTACAAGCACATCTGCGAGGTGTTGGGCGTCAACGTGCTGAGCCTGGCGGACGTGCGCAGCGGCATTGCCGGCGTCGGCGAGCGGCCGGCGAACACCCAGATCGACCTGACGCGCACGATCACGGTCGAGTTCGACGCCAATGCGCGCGGCGTCTGGGAGTTCAAGCCGGCCGTGCACTCCCTGCAGATCCACCCGGGCGAGTTGGCCACCGTGATGTACGAGTTCCGCAACTCGCAGAACCGCACCATGGTGGCCCAGGCGATTCCGAGCTACGCGCCGGCCCAGGCCAGTGCCCATTTCAACAAGCTCGAATGCTTTTGCTTCACGCAGCACAAGCTCAAGCCCGGAGAGTCCAAGCAGTGGCCAGTGGTGTTCTATGTCGACTCGAAGCTGCCGCGGGACGTGAAGACCATCACGCTGTCGTACACCTTCTTCGAAGTCGGCGGCGCGATGCCGGCCGCACCGGCGGGCGACTCGGCCGCGGTGCCGGCCAAGGACGGTTCGACGTGAGCGCCGAGGACCTGAAGCAGGCCGTGGCGCGCAAGGGGTCGTTTCTGGGCACGGTGCGCGCGGTGGCGTGGTCCTTCTTCGGCATCCGGCGCGGCGCCGGGTACGAGAAGGATGTGCAGCAACTCAACCCGGTGCACGTCGTCATCGCCGGCGTCATCGGCGCCATTCTTTTCATTTGTGCTTTGGTCCTGCTGGTGACCTGGGTGGTGGGCAGCGGCGTGGCCACCTGAGCCGCCCGACGTCCCCCGCCAGCCACCGGCCCATCATTTCGGTTCGAGGAGAGCAAACCCCATGTCCGCTGCGACCCAAACCGGCACCACGCCGTATTACTTCATTCCGGCTCCCTCGCGGCACCCGGCGATGGCCTCGATGGGCCTGTTCTTCGTGATCCTCGGGGCCTCGCAATGGGTCAATGGCCACGCTTGGGGCGCCTATTCGCTGTGGCTCGGACTGGCGATCTGGCTCGGGACCCTGTTCATGTGGTTTCGCCAGGCGATCGGCGAGAGCGAAAGCGGCCAGTACTCGGAACGCATCGATGTCTCGTTCCGCTGGAGCATGAGCTGGTTCATCTTTTCGGAGGTGATGTTCTTCGCGGCCTTCTTCGGCGCGCTGTACTGGGCCCGGGCGCATTCGGTGCCCAATCTGGGCAGCCTGGAGAACCAATTGCTGTGGCCCGATTTCAAGGCGGTGTGGCCCAGCGTGGCGGCCGGTGCGACGGCCTCGCCGGCCGGCACCGTGGCCCCGTTCGAGACCATGGGCCCGTGGCCGATCCCAACGCTGAACACGGCGATCCTGCTGACGTCGGGCGTGACGCTGACGATCGCGCACCATGCACTGATCGCCGATCGGCGCAGCAAGGCGATCTTCTTCATGTGGATCACCGTGCTGCTGGGGATCACGTTCCTGGGTTTCCAGGCGTTTGAATACCACCATGCCTATACCGAGTTGAACCTCAAGCTCAGTTCCGGAATCTACGGCTCGACGTTCTTCATGTTGACCGGCTTTCACGGCTTCCACGTGTTCGTCGGCATGTTGATGCTGCTGTTCATCACGCTGCGGCTGACCAAGGGCCACTTCACGCCCAGCCGCCACTTCGGTTTCGAGGGTGCCGCGTGGTACTGGCACTTCGTCGACGTCGTGTGGCTGGGGCTGTACCTGGTCGTGTATTGGCTCTGACCCGCCGGCCCCAGCACGCCGCCGGGCCCGGGCACGACGCCGCCGTGGGCGGCGTTTTCTTTTTCTTCGCGGCGCTCGGGCTCAGCGACTCAGCGGCAGGCCGGAGGGCTGGATCCAACCCATTTGCCAGGACAACAGCACGAACAGGAACAGCGCGACCGACAGCCCGACGCGCAGCGCCAGCGCCCGCGCCATGTCGCGCTCGCGGCCGGCCTGGCGGCTGTTGCGCCTCAGCATGAACAAACCTGCACCCGCCAGCGCGGCCAGGATCAGCAACAACACGATCACGATCACGATCTTCATGGTGCCGAGTATTTCACAGGCCCGCCGTGGCCGGCCGGGGTGGGCGCGGTGAGCGCGCGAGGGCGGCGCGCCCTGGTGGCGCTCGCGGCGGTCCTTGGCATGCTGCTGACCGGCCGCCTCGGCGTCTGGCAACTGGACCGCGCGGCGCAAAAGCTGGCGCTCCAGCATGCGCTGCTGACGCAGGCCGAGCGCGCGCTGCTGCCGGCCGACGCACTGGCGGCGAGCGCCGAGCAGGTCCAGGCGCAGGTCTACCGCCGCATCACGGTCAGCGGCGAGTGGTTGCCAGCCCAGACGATTTACCTGGACAACCGGCAGATGGAGGGCCATCCGGGGCTGTTCGTGATGACTCCGTTGAGGTTGCCGGCCGGTGATGCCGTGCTGGTGCAGCGCGGCTGGCTCCCCCGCAACATGGCGGATCGCACCCAGATCGCGCCCTACCGGACGCCGACGGGCCGCGTGACGGTGACCGCGCGCATTGCCCCGCCGCCGTCCAAGCTCTTCCAGCTGGGCGCCGACGCGCCGGGAGCGATACGGCAAAATGTGGATCTCGCGGCCTATGGCCGGGAGATCGGACGGCCGCTGAGGCCGTTGTCGCTGATCGAGCAGGCCACTCCGGGCAACGCCGGCGACGGCTTGGCCCGCGACTGGCCCTTGCCGGCCGTCGACGTGCAAATGCACTATGGCTACGCCGGCCAATGGTTCTTGATGTGTGCCTTGATCGCCGGACTCTATGTCTGGTTCCAACTCCTACGCCGCCGCCATGCCTGATGTTCCCGAGCCGCTGGGCCTGACCGTTCATTCCGTCGCGCCGCTGGATGCCGACGACGCGTCGCGGCGCACGACGCGGGGCCGCTGGTTGATGCTGCTGGTGCTGCTGATCTGCGCGGCCCCGGTGGCGCTGTCCTACTTCACCTACTTCGTGATCCGACCGAGCGCACGCACCAACTACGCGACGCTGATCGAGCCCACGGTCTCGCTGCCCGCGGACCTGCCGCTGAGCGACCTCAACGGGGTGCCGGTGCCGCCCGCGTCGCTGAAGCAGCAGTGGCTGCTGGTGGTGGTGGCGGGCGGACAATGCGACATGCGCTGCGAGAAGCTGCTGTTTGCACAACGCCAGCTGCGCGAAATGACCGGTGCCGAGAAGGACCGCATCGACCGGGTCTGGCTGATCCCGGACGACGCACCCTTGCGTCCCGAGGTGGCCGCGGCCATGCAACCCTCGGACAGCGTGCACGTGCTGCGCGTGCCCCGAGCGGACCTGGCGCGGTGGCTCAAGCCCGAGCCCGGACACGAACTGGAAGACCACCTCTATGTCGTCGATCCGATGGGCGAATGGATGATGCGCACGCCGGCGAACATGGATCCCGAGAAATTCAAGCGCGATCTGGACAAGCTGCTGCGCGCGTCCTCCTTCTGGGATCGGCCGGGTCGCGGCAAGTGAGGCCTTGATGCCGGGTGCCGATCTTCCGACGCTGTTGCGCCTGCTGGGGCTGGCCGCGGCGCTGGCGCTGCTGCCGCTGTCGTGGTGGTGGACGCGGCGCCGCCGCCAGGAGCCCGCGGTGCGCCTGGCGGCCCTGACCGCGCTGACCTTGTTCCTGACCTTCGACCTGGTGGGCTTCGGCGCCTTCACCCGGCTTACCGATTCCGGGCTCGGCTGCCCGGACTGGCCTGGCTGCTATGCGCAGACCTCGCCGCTGGCCGCGCAGCATCAGATCGAGGCCGCGCAATCGGCCTTGCCCAGCGGGCCGGTGACCTGGAACAAGGCCTGGATCGAGATGGTGCACCGCTATCTGGCGATGGTGGTCGGGGCGCTGATCGTGATGGTGCTGTGGCTGAGCTGGCGCCAGCGGCAGCACCTGCCCCATGCGCTGGCCTGGCCGGCGCTGACCCTGGTCTGGGTGATCGCCCAAGGCCTGTTCGGCAAGTACACCGTGACGCTGAAGCTGTATCCGGTCATCGTGACCCTGCATTTGCTGGGGGCGGTGATTCTGCTGGCGCTGCTGACCGCCCAGCGCCGCAGCTTCCAGGGACAGCGTTTCGACCTGACCCGCGTGCAGCGCCGGGTGGGCGGCATCGCGCTGGTGGCGCTGATGACGCAGGTCGCGCTGGGGGGCTGGGTCAGCACCAACTATGCGGTGTTGGCCTGCCAGGGCTTTCCGTTGTGCAGCCCGGGTACCTGGTGGCCGCAGGCCGACTGGGCCGATGGCTTCACGCTGCTGCGGGCATTGGGTCGGACCGCCGACGGGGCCTACCTGCCGGCCGAGGCCCTGGTGGCGATCCACTGGGCCCATCGCCTGTTCGCGGTGGTCGCGGCCTCGGCGCTGGCCGCCGTTTGCGGCCTGCTCTGGCGCCACCCGGACCCGTCGGTGCGCCGGCATGCCCGTGGCGTGGCGGCGCTGCTTCTGCTGCAACTGGTCACCGGCGCCGGCAACGTGGTGCTGAGCTGGCCGCTGCTCGGCGCCGTGCTCCATACCCTGGGGGCCGCGGCCTTGGTGGCCACCATGGTGTCCTTGCTGGTGCCGGTGGCGGCGCGCGGCCGCGACCTGACGACGATCGGCCTGCCGGTCGCCCGTTCACTTCAACCCTGACCTCGATCCCCATGACCGCGCCTTCGGCCTCCGCTCCCTTGCCCGCCTCTCGCTGGAGCCAGTACTACGCGCTGACCAAGCCCCGGGTGGTGCAGTTGATCGTGTTCTGCGCCCTGATCGGCATGCTGCTGGCGACACCCGGTTGGCCGGACTGGCGGGTGGTGCTGCCGGCCGTCGCCGGCATCTGGCTGGTGGCCAGCGCGGCAGCGGCGTTCAATTGCCTGATCGAGATCCAGATCGACCAGCGCATGAAGCGCACGGCCTGGCGGCCGACCGCCAGCGGTCAGATCGATACCCGCCACACCTTGCTTTTCTCGGCGGCGATGTGCGCCATCGGCGCCGCCCTCCTGTGGTGGTGGGTCAACCCGCTGACGATGTGGCTGACGATGGCCACCTTCGTCGGCTACGCGATCATCTACACCGTGGTGCTCAAGCCGCTGACGCCGCAGAACATCGTGATCGGCGGTGCGTCGGGCGCGATGCCGCCGGTGCTGGGCTGGGTGGCCGTGCGGGGCGACGCCGGGCCCGAGGCCTGGCTGCTGTGCCTGATCATCTTTCTGTGGACGCCGCCGCACTTCTGGGCGCTGGCGCTCTACCGGGCCGAGGACTACCGCAAGTCCGGGCTGCCGATGTTGCCGATCACCCATGGCTCCGAGTTCACCCGCCTGCACGTGTTTCTCTACACCGTGGTGCTGTTTGCCGGCACGCTGCTGCCGTTCGTCTACGGCATGAGCGGATGGATTTATCTCGTGAGCGCGGTCATCCTCGGGATCGGCTTCATGGGGTATGGTTACCAGCTCTGGCGCCATTACTCCGATGCGCTGGCGCGTCGAACCTTCCGTTTTTCGATCCTGCATCTGTCGCTGCTGTTCGGCGCCTTGCTGATCGACCATTACCTGAGCCCCTGGCTGGCTCGCACCCTGTCATGAACCGTCGTCGAATCGGGATCCTTCTTGCTGCCAGCGCATGGCTTGCGTTGGCCGGCTGCAGCAAGCCGGCGGCGCCGAGCTTCCACGGTGTGGACATCACCGGCGCCGAGTACGCCCGGGTGCTGAACCTGCCCGATGCCGACGGCAAGCCGCGCAGCCTGGCCGATTTCAAGGGCAAGGCCGTCATGGTGTTCTTCGGCTACACCCAGTGTCCGGACGTCTGTCCGACCACGCTGGCGGAACTGGCCGCCGCCAAGAAGCTGCTTGGTCCGCTGGGGGACCGGGTCCAGGGCGTGTTCGTGACCCTGGATCCGGAGCGCGACACCCCGGCCGTGCTCAAGGCCTACATGGCCAGCTTCGACCCCAGCTTCATCGCGCTCCGGGGCACGCCCGATGCCATCAAGCAGGCGGCCAAGGAATTCAAGATCTTCTATGAGAAGGTGCCGGGTCAGACGGACACCAGCTACACCTTCGACCACACCGCCGGGGCGTATCTTTTCGATCCTCAAGGGCGGGTGCGGGTGTTCACCCACTACGGCGCAGGTCCGCAGATCCTCGCCGACGATCTGAAGGTCCTGCTGACCGCGTCCTGATCGAACGGCGGCTCCCCGCAGGGCGCCGCCCTGCCGCGGTCAGGCCGGTTCGAGGGCCTTGCGCATCTTCTTCAGCGCGGCGACCTCGATCTGCCGGATGCGCTCGGCGCTGACGCCGTATTCGGCAGCCAGCTGGTGCAGCGTCATGCCACCGCTCGCATCGTCGTTCACCTTGAGCCAGCGCTCTTCGACGATCCGGCGGCTGCGCGCATCGAGCGCGTCCAGGGCGAGCACGATGCCGCTGCTGGATTGATCGTCGCGGCTACGGGCTTCCAGCACGCGCGAAGGCTCCTGCGATTCGTCGGCGAGGTAGGCGATCGGCGCCATGCTTTCTTCGCCGTCGTCGACCTGCGGCTCCAGCGCCACGTCGCCGCCCGACAGCCGGGTTTCCATCTCGATGACTTCTTCCGGCTTGACGTTCAGCTCCTTGGCCATGCGGGCCACCTCGGCCGGCGTCAGCGTCGAGCGGTGGGTGTCGGCTTCGGTCGCCTCCCCCTTCATGCCCTGCTTCATCGACCGGAGGTTGAAGAACAGCTTGCGCTGTGCCTTGGTCGTGGCCACCTTGACCATGCGCCAGTTGCGCAGAATGTACTCATGGATCTCGGCCCGGATCCAGTGCAGCGCATAGCTGACCAGGCGCACGCCCTGCTCCGGGTCGAAGCGCTTGACGGCCTTCATCAGCCCCACGTTGCCTTCCTGGATCAGGTCGCCCTGAGGCAGGCCGTAGCCCAGGTACTGGCGTGAGACGGACACGACCAAGCGCAGGTGCGACAGCACCAGCTTCCCGGCCGCCTGAAGATCGCCGCTGTCGCGCAACTCGCGGGCGAAGCGGCCCTCTTCTTCGGGGGTGAGCAAGGGAATGCGGTTCACCGCGCTGATGTAGGCGTCCAGATTGCCGAGCGACGGCACCATGGCCCACGGGTCACGCAGGCGCAGGGCGGTGGTGGTCGATGAGGTGTTCATGCTGCTGTCGGATTCACGACGGATCGGTTGGTTCCCAAATACTAGCACTCCTCGATGGAGAGTGCTAAATCCAGATTCAGTCGAAGCAATTCGAGAATGAATCTCAGTCGTATCGGGTGTCGACGCGCTCCAGCAGCGCGTCGACCTGGGGCAGGAAGCTCGCCAAGTCCACCGGCTTGGTGGCGTAGTCGGCGGCGCCGAGGGCCAGGGCCTGCTCGATCCGCGCGGGCGTCGCGTCGGCCGACACCGCCAGCACCGGGATGGCGGCGCTGCGAGGGTCCTCGGACAGGCGGCGCAGCACCTCCAACCCGTCGATATCAGGCAGGTGCATGTCGAGCAGGATCAGGTCCGGCGGATCCTCGGCGATCGAGGCCAGTCCCGCCTCGCCGGTGCTCGACACCGTCAGGCGCACCTGGGGGCGGCGCGACAGCACGCCGCGCATCACCTCGGCGTTGGTTTCGTTGTCCTCGATGTAGTGGATCCGGCGCTGCCGGTAGCGCGGCATGAGGCCCGCAGCCGGGGCGGCGGGCGTGGCGTCGGCGGGATTCGCCTCGGTGGCCGCCGGCAGCGTCAGCATGAACTCGGTGCCTTGGGCAGACGTATCCGGCGCATCCAGGCGGCCGCCCATGGCCTCCACCAGGCGCCGGCTGATCACCAGTCCCAGGCCCGTCCCTTCGATGCTGCCGCCTTCGCGGCCCAGGCGGTTGAAGGGCTGGAACAGGCCGGCGCGCTGCTCGTCGCTGAGCCCAGGGCCCTCGTCGGACACCCGGATCTGCACCCAGCCGCCACCGGCATCGACCGCCGAGCACTGCACCCGGCCGCCATCCCGGTTGTATTTCACCGCGTTCGACAACAGGTTGGTCAGCACCTGCTTCAGGCGGGTGCGGTCGGCCCACACCGCCAGATCGGCGGGGGCCTCCACCGGCATCAGGCGCAGGCCTCTGGGCCGGGCCGCCGTCTCGACCATGGCCAGGCATTCCTGCAGCAGCTCTGCGGGCCGCACCGCCGACCAATCCAGGTGCAACTGGCCGGTCTCGATCCGCGACAAGTCCAGCAACTCGTTGATCAGGTTCAGCAGATGCCAGCCCGCCCGCTGCGCCTCCGCCGCCCAGGATTGCTGGCGTGGCGACAGGGCCGGTTCACGGTCCAGTGCGAGCAACTGGCCGAAGCCCAGGATCGCATTCAGCGGCGTACGCAGCTCGTGGCTCATGCGGGAGAGGAACTCACTCTTGGCCTGGCTGGCGGCTTCGGCCTGGTCGCGGGCTCGTTCGGCATCGGCCAGTCGCAGGTGTTCGGTGATGTCCTCCACCACGCCGGCCAGGCGTCGCGGCGTCCCCTGGCTGTCGCGCAGCAGGCTCAAGTCGATCTGCACCCAGATCAGCGAGCCGTCGGTGCGCACCAGTCTGAGCCGGCGCTGCAGCCGGGGCAGGGCGCCGCCGGCCAGGGCTTCGAGCAGGCCGGCCTCGCCGGGCTGGTCGGCCGGGCAGACCAGGTCGATCAGGCGCCGGGAGGACAAGCCGGCCGAGTCCAGGCCGAGCAGGTCGCGCAGCTTCGGGTTGGTCTCGCGGATCAGCCCGTCCAGTTCGGTGTAGACCACGCCGATGGGCATGTGGTCGACGATGTTGCGCCAGCGCTGCTCGCTGTCGCGCAAGGCCTCCACCGCACGGCGCCGCTCCTGAACTTCGTGGCGCAGGTCGGCCGTGCGCTCGGCCACTTCGGCTTCGATGCGGTGCGCGCGCCCGGTCACGGTCAGCAGCAACGCACCCAGCATCGCGGTGGACAACAGGCCGGTCACGGCCAGCAGCCACAGCGTCCAGTGGCCGCCGACGGGCAGGTCCTCGCGCCGCGCGCTCAACAACAACTGCCAATGCCGGCCTGCGAAATCGACGTTCTGGGCGCGGACCAGCAGATCGGCGCCGGGGCGGGCCGCCTCGCAGTTCGGGGTGCCGCCCAGCCGGCGCCGGCTCGTGGCGGGATCCAGGTCCACCAGGCACCAGTGCAGGTACCCGGGCACCCGCGCCAGCACCGAGTGGCTGAACGCATCGGTGCGCAAGGTGACGAAGACCACACCGTCCAGGCTCGCCTGGCGTCCGGCCACGGTGGCGGGCATCGGGGTCCGGCTCACGGCGCGGTAGATCACCACGCCGGTCTCGTTGCCCACCGCCTGCGACAGCCTGAAGCCGCGCGTCGCCTCCGGTCGATCGCTGGCCACGGCACGCGCGATCGCCTCTCGGGCCGCAGGCACCGACAAGGCGTTGACGCCCAGCGCCGCCTGATTGGGCGCCTCCGGCTCGATACGCAGCACGGCGATGGCATCGGTGTCGCCGGCCACCAGACCCTTCGGCGCGTCGCGCCGGTCGAACACCTTGTAGCCCGGCAGGCCGCGCTGCTGCTGCGCCGCGTCGAAGGCCTCCAGCGCGTCGCGCCGGACCCGCGGGCTGAAGCCGATTGCCGCCAGGCTGCCCGACTCGCTCAGCCACGGGTCGGCCGCCCACCGGAACTCGGCACGGCCCACGTCGCCGGCGGCCAGGTACAGGCCGTGCATCGCTTCCAGGGCATGCAGCGGCGTGCGCAGCCCACTGTCGAGGGCATCGCTGGCGCGTGAGACGTCGCGCTCGAACACGCTCTGGCTGCGACGCTCGTCGCTGCGGGTGACCAGCATCGCCGCCAACGCCAGCACCGCCGTCATCACCAGCATCGGCAGGCCCACCGTCAGCCGGCGGGGTCGCCACAGGCTGCGGGGCCGGCCGATCAGGGTCAGCGCCATCGGCGCCGCCACCAGCACCCCCAGGGTGTCGCCGGACCACCAGGACAGCGCCGTGCCAGGCACCGACGCGGCCGGCAGCGAGCCCGACAGCCACAGCGTGGTCACGGCCACGCCCGCGCTGATCAAACAGGCCAGTGCACCGCCCAAGCCGAACAGCACCAGGGCATCGCGCGGTTCCGAGAGATCGCGCGGCGCCGCCGCCCGGGTGCGTACCAGATAGGCGCCGACGCCCGCCTGGGCCGTGGCCCCCAGGCCGATGGCCAGCGTGCTGAGCAAGCCTGACCACTCCGACAGCCCTCGGGGTGCGCTCAACAAGCCGTTGACCACCAGGACGCCGATGAACACACCGGGCAGCGCCCGCCAGCCGCTGACCAGCACCGCCGCCAGCGCGATGCCTGCGGCCGGGTACAGCGGCGCCGCGTAGGCCGGCGGCAGGGCCAGCCAGATCGCCAACTGCCCGGCCAGCGCATAGGCCACCGCCGTCAGCAGGGCCGGCAGCATCGAACGAGTTCGGGCGAGGGCGGGGGGCTTCACGGCGTTGCCCGGGGTTCAGCAGCCGACCGCGATGCCAGCCGGCCGCCTAGACGTTGAAGAGGAAGTTCAGCACATCGCCATCCTTGACGACGTACTCCTTGCCTTCGGCCCGCATCTTGCCTGCTTCCTTGGCGCCTTGCTCGCCCTTGTACTGGATGAAGTCCTCGTAGGCGATCGTCTGGGCCCGGATGAAGCCGCGCTCGAAGTCGGTGTGGATCACGCCCGCCGCATTGGGGGCAGTGTCGCCGACGTGGATGGTCCAGGCCCGCACTTCCTTGACACCGGCAGTGAAGTAGGTCTGCAGCCCCAGCAGCTTGAAGGCGGCGCGGATCAGCCGGTTCAAGCCGGGTTCGTCCTGGCCCATCTCGGCCAGAAACATCGCGCGGTCCTCGTCGCTCATCTCGGCCAGCTCGGCCTCGGTCTTGGCGCAGATGGCCACCACCGGCGCGTTCTGCCTGGCGGCGTAGTCCTTCAGGCGATCGAGGAAGGGGTTGTTCTCGAAGCCGGATTCGTCGACGTTGCCGACGAACATCGCCGGCTTGGCGGTGATCAGGCACAGCGGCTTGACGATCGCCCACTCTTCCTTGGTGAAGGCGATCGCCCGGACCGGCTGGGCCTGGTCCAGCGCCGTCTGGCACTTCTCCAGCACCTTGACGAGCGCGGCGGCCTCCTTGTCGTTGCCCGAGCGCGCGGCCTTGGTGTAGCGGTGCAGGCTCTTTTCCACCGTGCCCAGGTCGGCCAGGCACAGCTCGGTCTGGATCACCTCGATGTCGGCGATCGGGTCGACCCGGCCGTTGACGTGGATGACGTTCTCGTCCTCGAAGCAGCGCACCACGTTGACGATCGCATCGGTCTCGCGGATGTGCGACAGGAACTGGTTGCCCAGCCCCTCGCCCTTGGAGGCGCCGGCGACCAGACCGGCGATGTCGACGAACTCGACGATCGCCGGCAGCACGCGTTCGGGCTGGACGATCTTGGCCAGCTCGGCCAGCCGCGGGTCCGGCACCTCGACCACGCCGACGTTCGGCTCGATGGTGCAGAACGGGTAGTTTTCCGCCGCAATGCCCGCCTTGGTCAGGGCATTGAACAGGGTGGACTTGCCGACATTGGGCAGGCCGACGATGCCGCACTTCAGGCTCATGGGAATCTTTCGAACAGGAAAATCGGGCGCCACCCGCTTTCCGATGACCCTGGAGTCGCAACCGGTGAGTGAACGCAAACCCGGCATTTTAGGGCGCATCCCTACAATGACCGGATGAATTCCCTCGACGTCCGCATCCTGGGCACCGGCATCGTCAGCCGCTGCATGGCCCTGGCCCTGGCGCACCAGGGCCTGCGGGTGGGCTTGCAGCGCCGCGCCGAGGGTGCCCCGGAACCTGGTCCGGATCTGCGAGCCTACGCGCTCAACGCGGCCTCGGTGCGCTTGCTGGACGGCCTGAAGGCCTGGGACACGCTGCCGGCGGACGCGCGCACCGCAGTGCACGACATGCAGGTCCATGGCGACGCGCCGGAGGCCCGCCTGGACTTTTCGTCCTGGGCCCAGGCCGTGCCGGCGCTGGCCTGGATCGTCGATGCCGGGGCGCTGGAGGTGGTGCTGGAATCGGCCGTGCGCTTCGCGCCCCAGATCCGCTTGCAGCACGAGCCCGATGCGGCGCCGCTGACGGTGGTCGCCGAAGGCAAGGGCTCGGCGTCCCGGGCGGGGCTGGGGGTGCGACTGGAGCGCCACAGCTACGGGCACCAGGCGCTGGCGGCCCGCCTGGTGTCCGACCAGCCGCACGCCGGCGTGGCACAGCAGTGGTTTCGGGCGCCCGACATCCTGGCGCTGCTGCCGTTCGATCGGCCACTGGCCGGGCAGGCCTATGGCCTGGTCTGGTCGATGCCCGAGGACGAGGCCCAGCGCTGGCTGCAGGCGCCCGCAGCCGAGTTCGAGGCCGCCTTGAACGCGGCCAGCGGCGGCACGGCCGGGCGGTTGACGCTGGCCAGCGAACGGGCGGCGTGGCCGCTGGCGCTGGGCCGCGCCAGCGCGGTGGCCGGGCCGGGCTGGGCGCTGATCGGCGACGCGGCGCATACCGTGCATCCGCTGGCCGGCCAGGGCCTGAACCTCGGGCTGGCCGATGTCGTGACGCTGACCGAGGTGCTTCAGCAGCGCGAGCGCTGGCGCTCGCCGGGGGACGAGGACCTGCTGCGCCGCTATGCGCGCCGCCGCCTCGGCCCCACCTGGGCGATGGCCAGCGCCACCGACGGCTTGTGGCATCTGTTCGCAGCACGCAACGAGGGGTTGCGGGAACTCCGCAACCGCGGCTTGAATCTCGTCAACCACCTGTCGCCGCTGAAACGCTGGCTCGCCGACCGCGCGCTGGACGCCTGACCCGCCCTTCTTGACCCACTCGATCGGAATCATCATGACCCACACTCCTTCCAGCGTGCTGCGCCGCCACGGCGGCCGCGTCCTGAGGGCTTGCCTGGCGGCCCTGTGCCTGGCGGGGCTGGCGCATGCCGACGAGGCGGCGATCCGCAAGGCGCTGGCCGCCCGCATGCCGTCGCTGCCTCCGGTCGACGAAATCAACCGCACGCCGGTTCCCGGGCTGTACGAGCTCCGGATCGGCAGCGACATCCTGTATTCCGACGAGCAAGGCCATTACCTGATCGAAGGCTCGCTGTTCGACACCGCGACCAAGACCGATCTGACCAAGGCGCGTGTCGACAAGCTCAGCGCGATCGATTTCAAGTCCTTGCCGCTGAAGGACGCGATGGTCATCAAGCAAGGCAATGGCAGCCGCAAGGTGGCGGTGTTCGCCGACCCCAATTGCGGCTTCTGCAAGCGGCTGGAGCACGATCTGCTGCAGGTCAAGGACGTGACCATCTACACCTTCTTGCTGCCCGTGCTGGGCCCGGACTCGATCGTCAAGTCCAAGGACATCTGGTGCACCCGCGAGCCGGGCAAGATCTGGCGCTCATGGATGATCGACGGCGTGACGCCGCCCAAGGACGGCGATAAATGCGACACCGCCGTGCTCGATCGCAACCTGGCGATGGGCCGCAAGTTCCGGATCAACGGCACGCCGGCGGTGGTGTTCGAGGACGGCACCCGCAATCCGGGGGCGATGCCGGCGGCCGAGATCGAGAAGCAGCTGGCCGCGGCCCGCAAGTCCTGAGCGGGCGGGCGTACCTCCCGCTTGCCGCGCCCTCTGCCGAGCGATCCCAGCCACCCCGATCCGATGACCGCCTCCCACCCGACCGTTCCCCTGCCCGCCGAACCGCCCGAGCGGGCTCGTCATCTCGGCTATGCCGGGCTGTTGCCGTTCGGCCTCGGCGCGGCCCTGATCTGGCTGGTCCACCCGGAGTTGCGGCCCGACGTGACGCTGGCGCTGTCGGGTTATGCAGCGACGGTCGTGGCCTTTCTGGGCGGCATCCACTGGGGCCTGGCGATGCGCGCCGACAGCCTGGGGCCCCGCTCGTTCGGCTGGGCCATCGTCCCGCCGCTGGTCGCGGCGCTGGCCATGATGATGCACACCTATGCCGGGCTGGTCGTGTTGGGCGTGATGCTGGTGCTGTGCTACCTGGTGGACCGCCGCCTCTACCGTGCCAACGGCCTGGGGCACTGGCTGACCCTGCGCTTCAGGCTCAGCCTCCTGGCCGCCCTGTGCTGCTTCCTGGGCGCGGCTGGCAACTAGTCTTGTTCCGGCACGGGGGATCGGCGGACGACCGCGGCCACCCTGCAGACCTCACGGAGGCGATTCGACGTCATTCGACATGCCCTGCATCACTTACCGCATCGACCTGCCCGAGCCGGCACATCACCGCTTCGTGGTCACCTTGACCGTGCCGCGGCCCGAAGCGCTCACGATCCTGAGCCTGCCGGTCTGGATTCCCGGCAGCTACATGGTGCGCGAATTCGGCCGCCATCTGAGCGGCCTGCGTGCCCGTCAGGGCGGGGCCGAACGGCCGGCGGCCCAGCTCGACAAGACCACCTGGCAAATCGCCTGCGAAGGGCGCGCAGCGCTCGTGCTGCAGTACGAGGTCTACGCCTTCGACACCTCGGTGCGTACGGCCTTCCTGGACGCGACGCGGGGATTCTTCAACCCCACCAGCGTGTGTCTGCGGGTGCATGGGCGCGAGGCCGAGCCGCACCAGCTGCGCGTCGGCCGGCTGCCGCGCGACTGGGAGATCGCCAGCGCGATGGCGCCGCTGCCCGGTGTCCGGCAGGCCTGGGTGAGCGCCGATTACGATGAACTGGCCGATCACCCGTTCGAGCTCGGCACCTTCTGGCGCGGCCATTTCGAGGCCGCCGGCGTGCCCCACGAATTCGTCGTCGCCGGCGCGTGGCCGGGCTTCGACGGCGAGCGCCTGCTGGCCGACACCCGGCGCATCTGCGCGACCGAGATCGCCTTCTGGCATGGCCGCCGCAAGCCGCCGTTCGAGCGCTACGTGTTCATGCTCAGCGCGGTCGAGGACGGCTACGGCGGACTGGAACACCGCGCCAGCACCGCCTTGATCGCGAACCGGCGCGACCTGCCGCGGGTCGGGCAGACGGCACCCGGCGATGGCTACATCACCTTGCTGGGGCTGATCAGCCACGAATACTTCCACACCTGGAACGTCAAGCGCCTGCGGCCGGCCGAGTTCCTGCGCTACGACTACAGCCGCGAGAACTACACCCGGCTGCTGTGGTTCTTCGAGGGCTTCACGTCCTACTACGACGACCTGCTGCTGCTGCGCGCCGGCCTGATCGATGCGCCGCGTTACCTCAAGCTGCTGGCCAGCACGATCACCAACGTGCGGGCCACGCCCGGGCGCCACCGGCAAAGCGTGGCCGAGGCCAGCTTCGACGCCTGGGTCAAGTACTACCGTCCCGACGAAAACACGCCCAACGCCACGGTCAGCTACTACGCCAAGGGCTCGCTGATCGCCTTGCTGCTGGACCTGCGGCTGCGCGCCCGCGGCGAGGGGCGTTCGCTCGACGGCCTGATGCGCACGCTGTGGTCGGTCTGCCGGGGTGGCGGGCTGACCGAGGACGACGTGCTGCGCGAGGTCGAGACCCTGGGCGGCGCCGACTTGCGCCGCGCGCTGGCCGGCTGGATCCACGGCCGCGGCGATCTGCCGCTCGAAGACGCGTTGCGGGCCGCCGGCGTGGTGGTCGAGGACGAGCCGGCCGGCTTCGCCACCGGCCTGGGCCTGAAGCTCAGCGAAGGCCCGGTGACCGGGGTGCAGGTCAAATCCGTGCTGGCCGGTGGCGCAGCCGCCGCGGCCGGCCTGGCGGCGGGCGACGAGTTGCTGGCCGTCGATGGCTGGCGGATCCGGCGGCTGGACGACGCAGCCCAGTGGACCCGACCCGGCGAGGCCTTCGAGCTGCTGCTGGTGCGCCAGCAGCGCGTGCTGAGCGTGAGGCTGACGCCACAGGCCGATGCGGTGCCCGCGCGGCCCTGTCGCCTGTCGCTGCAGGCGCAACCCACCGCCGCCGCCAGCGACCTGCGGCACGCCTGGCTGGGCCAGTGAATGCCCAGGGTGGCCGGCAGCGCGGGCAGGCCGGTCGCGACAGGCCGTCGCCGCGTCGCTGCGGGTCTGCTGGTGGTGGCGGTGGCGTTGTTGCACCTCGCGGCCGGCTCGTGGTGGCTCGATCAGCGGCTGTCGGACGGGGCGGCGGATCCGCCCCCCAAGCCGATCGAGGTGGCTTTCGTCAAGGTCATGCCGTTGACCGTGCCTGCGGTGGTGCATCCCGCGCCCCGGGCCGCGCCGCGCCGGCGGACCGCCGTCCAGGCCGTGATGGCGGCGGACGCGGCCTCGGCGTCGCAGCGGTCGGCCGAGGCCGTGCCGACGCCGACGCCCGCCTCAGGTCCTGACGAGGCCGATCGCGATCGACCGACCGACGACCCGCTCGACCCCGGCGCCGCTGTGCGGGCCGACGCGGCGGACGGCCCGGCCAGCGCCGCCGAAGCAGCCTGGGCAGGCGATCCGGCCGCCAGCGCCACGGCGGCGGCGGACGCATTCGAATGGCCCTTGTCGACCCAGTTGCTCTACACCCTGACCGGCAACGACCGCGGCCCGCTGAAGGGCCACGCCGAGGTGGACTGGCTGCGCGACGGCCCGCATTACCAGGTGCGGGTGACGGTGAGCGTGCCGCCGGTGTTCAGCCGCAGCCTGCTCAGCGATGGCCGGCTCGGGCCCGACGGTTTGCAGCCCCGCCGCTACGACGAACAGACCAATATCCTGCTGCGCGCACCGCAGCGCGCCACGGTGCTGTTCAGCCAGGATGTCATCCACTTGGCCAACGGCCGCGCCGCACCCGCGCCGGCCGGGGTGCAGGATGCGGCGAGCCAGTTCGTGCAAATGACCTACCTGTTTCTGACCCGCCCCGATGCGCTGCAATCGGGCCGCACGGTGGTCTTTCCGCTGGCGCTGCCGCGCCGCATCGGTCGCTGGACCTACGACGTGGCCGATCGCGGGCCGTTGCTGCTGCCTTTCGGCAGCGTCGATTGCGTCCACCTGACGCCGCGCGCCGACGACCGCGGGCCGCACGAACTGACGATCGAGACCTGGGTGGCGCCGGCGCTGCAATACCTGCCGGTGCGGATCGTGATCCGCCGCGACGCGCAGACCTATCTGGACTTGCAGTTGAAATCCCCGCCGCGCCAGGCCGCCGCGGCGGGGCCGCCCGCCCGCGCCGCCTCGGCGGCCCCGGTGCCCATGTGAGGGGGCGGAGACGGCGGTTGTCGCACGTATAGTTCGGCGACCCCGGGTTCCGGCAAGGAGCCCCCGACGACACCGGCGCCGATCGCGCCCGCTCTGGAGACTGACCGATGAGCTACGAATGCATCCTGACCGACGTGCGCGGCGGCGGCCCGCTGAAGACCGGCGTCATTGCGCTGAACCGACCGCAGCAGATGAACGCGCTGAACGACCGCCTGATGGACGAACTGGGCACCGCGCTGCTGGCCTTCGACGCCGATGACGGCATCGGCTGCATCATCGTCACCGGCAGCGAGAAGGCCTTCGCCGCTGGCGCCGACATCGCCGCGATGGCCACGCTGGGCCACATGGACGCCTACAAGCAGGGCTTCATCTCGCGCAACTGGGAGACCATCCGCCGCGTGCGCAAGCCGGTGATCGGCGCGGTCGCCGGCTTTGCGCTGGGCGGCGGCTGCGAATTGGCGATGATGTGCGACATCGTGCTGGCCGCCGACAACGCCAAGTTCGGCCAGCCCGAGATCAAGCTGGGCATCATCCCCGGCGCCGGCGGCACCCAGCGCCTGCCCCGCGCGGTGGGCAAGGCCAAGGCGATGGACCTGCTGCTGACCGGTCGCATGATGGGTGCCGAGGAGGCCGAGCGGGCCGGCCTGGTCTCGCGGGTGGTGCCGGTCGCGGCCTTGATGGACGAGGCGATGGCCACGGCCGACCTGATCAACGGCATGGGCCAGCCCAGCGTCAGGATGATCAAGGAATGCGTCAACGAGGCGTTTGAGAGCGGCCTGTCCAGCGGCGTGCGGCTGGAGCGCCAGCTCTTCCACTCGCTGTTCGGCACCGAAGACCAGCGCGAGGGCATGGGTGCCTTCCTGGCCAAGCGCAAGCCGGGTTTCACGCATCGCTGACGGGCGGCAGACCGGTTGTTGCAGAGGCCGCGGCCGGTGAGGGTTCACACCACGAGGAGCGTTCCGATGAGAAAGTGGCTGGCAGGCGTTGCGCTGCTGACGGTGGTCTCGGCGGCGGGGGCCGCCGAAGGCATGTGGACCTTGGATCACCCGCCGCTGCAGGCCATGCAGCGCGACATCGGCTGGGCGCCGTCGAGCGCCTGGCTGCAGAAGGCGATGCGGGGGTCGGCCCGGATTGCCGGGGGCTGTTCCGCCTCGTTCGTCTCCAAGCAAGGTCTGGTGTTGACCAACCACCATTGCGTGGCGGAGTGCGCCGAGGCGCTGTCCGATGCCGGGCACGACTGGCTGAAGAACGGCTTCCTGGCGCAGCAGCCGGCCGACGAGCGGCGCTGCCCGGCGATGGAGGTCGACCGACTGGAGCAGATCAGCGACGTCACCGCGGCGGTGACCCAGGCCACGGCCGGACTGGACGGCAGCGCGTTCAAGCAGGCCCAGAATGCCGTCAAGGCGACGCTGACCGCGGCCTGCGTCGGCGCCGCCGGCAGCCAGGTGCGCTGCGACGTGGTCGACCTTTATCACGGCGGGCAGTACAAGCTCTACCGCTATCGCCGTTTTCAGGACGTGCGCCTGGTGTTCGCGCCCGAGCAGGCCGCCGCCTTCTTCGGCGGCGACCCGGACAACTTCAATTTCCCGCGCTACGACCTGGACATGGCGCTGCTGCGGGTCTACGACGGGGGCCGGCCCGCGCCGGTCGCCGACTACTTCCCGCTCAGCGCGACCGGCCCGGCCGCAGGCGAGCCGGTGCTGGTCACCGGGCACCCGGGCTCGACCGAGCGGGAGCTGACGCTGGCCCAGCTGGCGCGCCTGCGCGACCAGGCCCTGCTCGACGTCGTGGTCAGGCTGGCCGAGTACCGCGGCGTGCTGGAGCAGTACCGGACGACCAGCCCCGAGGCGGCCCGCGTCGCCACCACCGAGCTGTTCGAGGTGGAGAACGGCTACAAGGCGCTGCATGGTCAGTTGCTGGCCTTGTACACCCCGCAGCTGTTCATCCAGAAAGTGCAGGAAGAGGCGGCCCTGCGGCAATACGTGGGCAGTCGGCCCGAGTTGCTGAAGGCGATGGGCGGCGCCTGGGACGCGATTGCCAAGGCGGTGGCGGTGCAGCGCGAACTGTCCCAGCCGATGGCCCAACTGGAGTGGGGCCTGGCCTTGCGCAGCAAGTACTTCGAGTTCGCCCGCACCCTGGTGCGCGGCGCGGCCGAGCGCGTCAAGCCGGATGCCGAACGCCTGCCGGAATTCAACGACAGCGCGCTGCCGCAGGCCGAGGCCGAGTTGATGTCCAGCGCGCCGGTCTATCCGGATTTCGAGCGGCTCAAGCTGGTGTTCGCGCTGACCAAGTTCCGCGAGGCGCTGGGCGCCGACAACCCGCTGGTGCAGAAGGTGCTGGGCAAGGCGTCGCCCGAGCAGCTGGCGGAGCGCCTGGTCGCCGGCACCCGGTTGGCCGATCCGGCCGAGCGGCGGCGCCTGTGGGACGGCGGGGCGGCGGCCATTGCCGCCAGCCAGGATCCGTTCATCCGCCTGGTCGCCGCGATCGACCCCGATGCCCGCGCGCTGCGCTCGCGCTACGAGCGCGAGGTGGAGGCGGTGATCCGCAAGAACACCGAGCAGATCGCCAAGGTGCGTTTCCAGATGGACGGCGACACGCGGTATCCGGATGCGACCTTCACGCTGCGCCTGTCCTATGGCGTGGTTCAGGGTTGGACCGAGGCCGGCGTTCCGGTCGCGCCGTTCACCCGATTCGGCGGCGCCTTCGAGCGCGCCACCGGCGCCGAACCCTATGCGTTGCCCGCGTCGTGGCTGGCTGCCAAGGACCGGCTCGATCTGTCGACGCCGTTGAACCTGGTCACCACCAACGACATCATCGGCGGCAATTCCGGCAGTCCGCTGCTGAATCGCGACGGCGAACTGGTGGGCCTGATCTTCGACGGCAACATCCACTCGCTGGGTGGCGAGTTCGGCTACGACCCGGCCACCAACCGGGCGGTGGCGGTGGCCAGCCCGGCCATCTTGCAGGCGCTGGAGCGGATCTACCACGCCAAGGCGCTCGCGGACGAATTGCGCGGGCGCTGATCGCGCGCTCGCGGTCCGGCACGCTCGCCTCAGCCGGGTCGCGACTGCGCTGCCGTGCCCTGCGGCAGGGCCTGGATCAGGTCCTCCAGCAGCACCCGGGCCTGGCGCATCAGCGGGGTCGGGCGCTTGTGAGCCGAGGTGGCCACGCACAGCACGCTGCTGACGCCGGGATCGATCAGCGCGCGCACCGACAACTGATCGGCGCGTCCCGAGGCCGCCACGGCGCTGGCCGTCAGCACCGCATGGCCATAGCCGGCGCAGACCAGGTCGATGATCGCGGCGATGCTGGACACCTCCCAGGCGATGTCGAGCTTCAGGCCGGCCAGCGTGGCCTGGGTTTCGAGCAGGCGGCGGATCACGTGCATGCGCTCGGGCAGCACCAGGCGGTAGCGGCTGAGCGCGGCCAGCGGCAGCGGTCCGCGCTCGGGGTGGTCGGCGCGCTGGACCAGGCACAGGCGCTCCTCCAGCACCGGACGGATGTCGAGGCCGGGCTGCGACTCGGGGTTGTAGACCAGGCCCAGGTCGACCCGGCCCGTGGTGATCCACTCCGCGATGTGCGAGGACAGGCCTTCGACGATGGCCAGCCGCGCCTTGGGCAACTGGCGCTGGAAGCCGTCGATCAGTGGCAGCGTCAACTGGCGGCCGATGCTGGGGGGCAGCGCGATCGTGATGTGGCCGACCGGCTCGTCGCGGCTGGCGCCCATGTCGGCACGGGCCTGGGCCACCTGCTGCAGGATGGCCAGGCTGTGCTCGAACAGGCGTTGGCCGGCCTCGGTGAGGGCCACGCCGCGGCCGTTGCGCAGCAGCAGGGTCTCGCGCAGGTCGATTTCCAGCGCACGCACCTGGCGGCTCAGCGCGGGCTGGGCGATGTCCAGCACCACCGAGGCCTTGCTGAAGCTGCCCAACTCGGCCACGCTGACGAAATATTCCAGCTGTTTGAGGTTCATCGCGGGTCGATCATAAGGCGGCCCCGAAGGCGATCGGCCGGCGCGGGAGGGGATGGTTAAGTTAAATCTTATTCGTGGGCTTAAGATTTCTGACTTCACCTTATTCGTCGTGACTCCTAGGATGCAGGCCATCGCATCACAGCCGCGCCCCGAGGCGCACAGGAGCCGACATGGACCAGTCCAATCGTTACGCCGATCTGAGTCTTCGTGAAGACGAGCTGATCAAGGGCGGCCGCCACATTCTGGTGGCGTACAAGATGAAGCCCAAGGCCGGCCACGGCTACCTGGAGGCGGCCGCGCACTTCGCGGCCGAATCGTCCACCGGCACCAATGTCGAGGTGTCGACCACCGACGAGTTCACCAAGGGTGTCGACGCGCTGGTCTACTACATCGACGAGGCCACCGAGGACATGCGGATCGCCTATCCGCTCGACCTGTTCGACCGCAACATCACCGATGGCCGGATGATGATCGTCTCGTTCCTGACGCTGGTGATCGGCAACAACCAGGGCATGGGCGACATCGAACACGCGAAGATCCACGACTTCTGGATGCCGCCGCGCGCGATCCAGCTGTTCGACGGCCCGAGCAAGGACATCTCCGACCTGTGGCGCGTGCTCGGCCGCCCGGTCCGGGACGGCGGCTACATCGCCGGCACCATCATCAAGCCCAAGCTGGGCCTGCGCCCCGAGCCCTTCGCCGAGGCGGCCTACCAGTTCTGGCTGGGCGGTGACTTCATCAAGAACGACGAACCGCAGGGCAACCAGGTCTTCGCGCCGATGAAGAAGACCATTCCGCTGGTGGTCGACGCGATGCGCCGTGCGATGGACAAGACCGGCGAGGCGAAGATCTTCTCGGCCAACATCACGGCCGATGACCACCACGAGATGATCGCCCGCGGCGAGTACGTGCTGGAGCAGTTCGGCCCCGACGCCGACAAGGTGGCCTTCCTGGTCGACGGCTATGTCGGCGGTCCCGGCATGATCACCACCGCACGCCGCAATTTCCCCAACCAGTACCTGCACTATCACCGGGCCGGCCACGGCGCCGTCACCAGCCCCAGCGCCAAGCGCGGCTACACCGCCTACGTGCTGGCCAAGATGAGCCGCCTGCAGGGCGCTTCGGGCATCCACGTCGGCACGATGGGCTACGGCAAGATGGAAGGCGAGCACGACGACCGCGCGATCGCCTACATCATCGAGCGCGACAGCTACCAGGGGCCGGTCTACCACCAGGAATGGTTCGGCATGAAGCCCACCACGCCCATCATCTCGGGTGGCATGAACGCGCTGCGCCTGCCGGCCTTCTTCGAGAACCTGGGCCACGGCAACGTCATCAACACCGCGGGCGGCGGCAGCTACGGCCACATCGATTCGCCGGCCGACGGCGCCACCAGCCTGCGCCAGGCCTATGAATGCTGGAAGGCCAAGGCGGACCCGATCGAATGGGCCAAGGAGCATCGCGAATTCGCCCGCGCGTTCGACAGCTTCCCCAAGGATGCCGACACGCTCTATCCGGGCTGGCGCGACAAGCTGTCCGGCATCCACCGTTGACATCGGCCCGCCCCGAGGCCCATGGCGGCCGCGGGGTGGTCTCGCTGCCCTGCTGAATCTTCTGCCGCCTTCCCATGGACCCACTTGCATCGTGGCGCGTCGCCGAGGCGCCGCATTACCAGCCGCAGGCCGACGAGGTGGCCTTGTTCGAGGCCGCCTACGCCGCACGCCTGCCGGTGATGGTCAAGGGACCGACCGGCTGCGGCAAGTCGCGCTTCATCGAGTACATGGCCTGGAAACTCGATCGCCCGCTGGTCACGGTGGCCTGCAACGAGGACATGACGGCCGCCGATCTGGTCGGCCGCTACCTGTTGGAGCCGCAGGGCACGCGCTGGCAGGACGGTCCGCTGACGCTGGCGGCCCGCCACGGGGCGATCTGCTACCTCGACGAAGTGGTCGAGGCGCGCCAGGACACGACGGTGGTGATCCACGCGCTGACCGATCACCGGCGCCAGCTGCCGCTCGACAAGAAGGGTGAACTGGTGCGGGCCCACGCCGATTTCCAGCTCGTCATCTCGTACAACCCGGGTTACCAGAGCCTGATGAAGGACCTGAAGCCGTCGACCCGGCAGCGCTTCACCGCCTTCGATTTCGACTATCCGCAGGCCGATCTGGAGGCCCGGGTGCTGGTGGCGGAAACCGGCCTGGCCGACGATCTGGCGCACCAGCTGATCCAGGTCGCCCAGGCGGCGCGGCGGCTCAAGGGACACGGCCTGGCCGAAGGCATCTCGACCCGCCTGCTGGTGAACGCCGGCACGCTGATCCGCCAGGGCGTCGCGCCGCGCCAGGCCTGCAGGATGGCGATGGTGCGTCCGATCACCGACGACGCCGACATCCGCGAGTCGTTGGACCATGCGATCGACGCCGTGCTGGCCTGATCCGGCGGCGCCTCGGCCGTACCCGGACTGATCATGCTCGCTGCCGTGCGAGAGCTTGCGCCGTCGCGCCACCCGGCGCTGCGGGCCCGGCTGGGCAGCCGGTTCCCCGAGGTGGAGGCGGTGTTCGACGACTGTGTGGACCGGGCGCAGCGGCTGCTCGGTCCGGAGGATCTGGCCGACTGGCTGGACCTGGCCGGCTGGCTGGGCCGCCTGGGTCGCGGCCCGGAGCCGATGCTGGTGTGCCTCGAAGTGTGGCCCGAGGTGGTGCAGGCCGCTGGCGCAGGCGCGCTGGCGCCGGTGCGCGCGGCGCTGCAGCAGCTGCAGCGCTCCCCCAACGGCCGCGCGATCGCCGGTGTGCTGCAGACCTTGCCGGCCGTGGCGCGACGCCTGCCCTCGGTCGAGTCTCTGGCGGCCTACCTGGGCATCGTGCTGCACCTGATGCAGCGCACCAGCCTGTCCATCCACGGCCACCATGCGACCGAGCCTAGTCCCGGCCTGCCTGCCTTTCTCGAGCAGGCGCCGCGCCTGGTGGCGCTGGTGCCGCTGGACGGTCTGGCCCGCTGGGTGGACGCCGGCATCCGCCTGCACGGGTCCCACCCGCAGCGGCAGGTCGATTTCTTCAGCGGCCAGTCGCCCGACAGCCGCGCGCTGCTGCAGCGCGAGCGGCACGGCACGCTGCTGATGGACGTCGAGCGCCGCCTCGCGCTGACGCTGCGCAGCCTGTGGCGGCAGGACGCGATGCTGGTGCCGTATCCGGTGGACGAAGAGCATGCCCATCTGCAACCGCACCTGGAAGCCGACGGCTTTCGGCTGCCCGAGGTGCTCGATGCCCACCTGGGCGTGGACGGCCTGGCGCGCTACCGCCTGATGCTGGCCCATCTGGCCGGCCACCGGGAATGGAGCCGTCCGCTGGTGGCCGACAACCTGAGCCCGCTGCAACGCCTGGCGGTGGAGTGTTTCGAGGACGCACGCATCGACCATCTGCTGCTGCGCCGCTATCCCGGCCTGCGTCCGACCCTGTGGGCGCTGCATCCCCGGCCGCGCGACGGGGCGGTGGACCTGCGCCGGCAGAGCGGCCTGCGCCACCGGCTGGCCCTGTTGTCGCGTGCGCTGCTGGCGGTGGCGCCGGACGAGCCGCCGACGCCGGAACAGCGCCAGCGGCAGTCGTATCGCGACCGCTTCCTGGCGGCGCTTGCGGCGGACGCATCCAGCACCGCTGCGATGTCGCGGCTGGCGCTGGACTGGGTGGTCGACACCCGCGTGCCCAGCGATCAATTTGCCGACGTCGCCTTTGCCGACACGTGGGTCGATTGGCGCGACGACAACCGCCATCTCTGGATCTACATCGAAGCCGGTGACGAGGAACAGAGCTTCGACGCCCAGCGGCGCCGGGCTCCGAGCGACGAGGCCTCGCTGCCGCCGCGGCTGTACCCGGAATGGGACGCCGCCACCGGTCAGCTCCGACCCGACTGGGTCAGTGTCTACGACAGCCTGCAACCCGCGGGCCGGGCGAGCGAGATCGATGCGCTGCTGCAGCGCCACCAGGACACGGCCAAGCACCTCAAGCGCCTGCTCGATGCGCTCAAGCCGCAGGACCGCCTTCGTCTTCGGCATCAGGAAGAGGGCACTGAACTCGATCTGGAGGCCGCGTTGCGCGCCGTGGTGGAAGTGCGCTCCGGCCTCACCCCCGACACCCGCGTGCAGATGAGCACCCGCAGCAACGGCCGCAGCATGGCGGTGCTGCTGCTGCTGGACCTGTCGGCCTCGGTCAACGACGCGGTCCCCGGTGCGCCGGGAGAGACCGTGTTGTCGCTGAGCCGGGCCGCCGTGGCCATGCTCGCCTGGGCCATCAGCACGCTGGGCGACCAACTGGCGATCGCCGGTTTCCAGTCCAACACGCGCCACGAGGTGCGCTACGTCCACATCAAGGGCTTCGGCGAGGCCTGGTCCGACGAGCCGCCGCGGGCCCGCCTGGCGGCGGTGCAGGGCGCCTGGTCCACCCGCATGGGCGCGGCGCTGCGCCACGGCGGGCATCTGCTCAGCGGCCGGGTGGCCGACAAGCGCCTGCTGCTGGTGCTGACCGACGGCCAACCTGCCGACCTGGACGTGGCCGAGCCGGAGCACCTGATCGCCGATGCCGCCCAGGCGGTGCGCGAACTCGACACCCAGGGCCTGTACACCCATTGCATCAGCCTCGATGCCCGGGCCGACGAGTACGTGGGCCGCATCTTCGGCGCCCGCCACAGCGTGATCGATCGCGTCGAGCAACTGCCGCGCCGGCTGCCGGAGATCTTCGTCGCGCTCCATCGCTGACGCGACCGGGGCCCCGCGGCGTCCGGGGTCTTGGCAGCTGATGTAGATTGGGCCCGAGCAGCCGGCGAGGCCGGCCCGTCGAGGAGTCAGAGAATGGAAACAGCCGTGTTCGGCGGCGGGTGCTTCTGGTGCACCGAGGCCTTGTTCAGCGCATTGCGCGGCGTGACCGAGGTCGAATCGGGCTACGCCGGCGGCGGGCTGGACGCGCCGACCTACGAGGCGGTGTGCAGCGGTCGCAGCGGCCATGCCGAGGTCGTGCGGGTGCACTTCGACCCGGACGAGATCGCCTACGAGGAGTTGCTGCGCCTGCACTTCGCGACTCACGACCCGACGACGCTGAACCGCCAGGGCGCGGACCGCGGCACCCAGTACCGCAGCGCCATCTTCACCCAGGGCGACGCGCAGCGCGAGGTGGCCCGGCGGGTGGCCGCGGAGGTGGCACCGTTGTTCGATCAGCCGTTGACGACCGAGATCGAGCCGCTGGAGCGCTTCTGGCCGGCGGAGGCTTATCATCAGTCGTACTACGCCCGCAACGCCGAGCAGCCCTATTGCCAGGCCGTGATCAGTCCCAAGCTGGCCAAGCTCCGGCAGCGGTATTCGGACCGGCTCAAGACCGAGATCTGATCCGGGCGGCCGCCAGCGGTTCAGCCGGCCTTGGCGGCGGGCTGCCCGATCCAGGGCCGGTCGTGCTCGGCCAGGTAGTTCTCGCCCTCCTCGAGGATGAAGTAGCGAAAGGCCTCGGCGGCTGGCGACAGCACGCGGGACTGCAGGTTGACGACGTTCCACATCCGCATCACCGGCGTGTCCTCGACATGCACCAGCTCGATCTCGCCGGCGCGCAGTTCCAGCCCCAGGGTGTGCAGAGACAGGAAGCTGATGCCCATGCCGGCCATCACCGCCTGCTTGATGGTCTCGTTGCTCGGCATCTCCATGGCGATGCGCGGCTCGATGCGATGGTCCTGGAAGAAGCGATCCATCAGCGCCCGCGTGCCGGAGGCGGCTTCCCGCGCGATCAAGGGCATGTTCTCCAGCGCAGACACCGGCGGGTGGCCGGAGCGCAGGATCGGGTGACCCGGCGGTGCCACGAAGACATGCGGATGGGCGGCGAAGGGTTCGGCTCGGGTGGCCATCTCGCGCGGCGGTCGCCCCATGATCGCCAAGTCCACTTCGCCGTTGTTCATCATCGCCACCAGCTGTTCGCGGTTGGCGCTCACTTGCAGCCGGACTTCGACGCCGGGATGCTCGCCGCGAAACTTGACCAGCAGTCGGGGGACGAAATACTTGGCCGTGCTGACCAGGCCCACCGTCAACAGACCGGTCTCCAGCTTGCGAAAGCGCGACATCGCGTCGTCGGCGTCCTTCAGCGTCGCCAGCAGGCGTTTGGCGTAGACCAGGAAATACTCGCCTGCGGTGGTCAGCGCCACCTTGCGGCCCTGCCGATCGAACAGCGGCAGTTCGATCGCCGATTCGAGTTCCTTGACCTGCATCGTCACCGCGGGCGGGGTCAGGTGCAAGGCTTCGGCGGCACGCACGAAGCTGAGGTGGCGTGCCACCTCAGTGAAAACCCGGAGCTGCCGGAAGGTGACGGTCTTCATTAAGAAGTCCTGAACTAAAAGGCAAATAACAATGAATTTACCTTAAACGAGGCCCTGCCTACATTGCGTCACCGGGTCGTCATGATCCGATCTCTCCAACCGGTGTCGCCGCATGAACTTCCGCATCGCTCCCAGCATCCTCTCGGCCGACTTTGCCCGCCTGGGCGACGAGGTGCGAAGCGTCATCGCCGCCGGCGCCGACTGGATTCACTTCGACGTGATGGACAACCATTACGTGCCCAACCTGACCATCGGTCCCGGCGTCGCCCAGGCGATCAAGCCGCATTGCGTGCGGCCGGACGGCACGCCGGTGCCGCTCGATGTGCACCTGATGGTGCAGCCGGTCGATGCGCTGGCCCAGGCGTTCGCGCAGGCGGGCGCCAACCTGATCAGCTTCCACCCCGAGGCGTCGGCGCACGTGGACCGCACGCTGCAACTGATCCGCGGTGCCGGCTGCCAGGCCGGGCTGGTGTTCAACCCGGCGACGCCGCTGGACGTGCTGGAATGGGAGATCGATCAGGTCGATCTGGTGCTGATCATGAGCGTCAACCCGGGCTTCGGCGGCCAGAGTTTCATCGAGTCGGCACTGCGCAAGACCGAGGCCGCGCGCAAGCTGATCGACGCCTCGGGGCGGGACATCCGCCTGGAAGTGGATGGCGGCATCAAGGTCGACAACATCCGCCGCGTGGCCGATGCCGGAGCCGACACCTTCGTGGCCGGCAGCGCCATCTTCGGCCAACCTGACTACCGCGCCGTGATCGCGGCCATGCGCGCCCAGCTCGAAGCGGCACGCTGACCCGTTCGCGGCCTCCCCTTTCGCCATCGACCCGAGATCCATCATGCCCTTGTCAAACCGCTCCACGCTGACCCAGTACCTGATCGAGGAACGCCGACGCTTCCCCGGCGCCAGCGGCGAGCTCAACGCGCTCATCCTCGACGTCTCGCTGGCATGCAAGGCCATCGCGCGGGCCGTGGCCTTCGGCGACTTGGGCGAGGCGCTGGGCGATGTGCCGGCCGGTGGCGAGGTGAACGTGCAGGGCGAGGTGCAGAAGAAGCTCGATGTGCTGTCCAACGAGGTCTTCATTCGGCGCAATGAATGGTCGGGCCACCTGGCCGGCCTCGCGTCGGAGGAAATGGAGGCGCCGTACCAGATCCCGAGCGCCTACCCGCGCGGCAAGTACCTGCTGGTGTTCGACCCGCTGGACGGTTCGTCGAACATCGACGTCAACGTCTCGGTGGGCAGCATCTTCTCGATCCTGCGCGCCCCCGACGACGTGATCGCCAGCGGCCGCGACGTGGTCGAGGCCGATTTCCTGCAGCCGGGCAGCACCCAGGTGGCCGCGGGCTATGCGCTGTACGGCCCGACGACGATGTTCATGCTGTCGGTGGGCAACGGCGTGGCCGGCTTCACGCTCAACCCCAACCTGGGCGAGTTCATGCTGACGCACCGCGATCTGCGCGTCCCGGTGGACACCAAGGAATTCGCGATCAACGCGTCGAACAGCCGCTTCTGGGAGCCGCCGGTCAAGCGCTATGTCGACGAGTGCCTGGCCGGCGCGTCGGGCCCGCGCGGCAAGGACTTCAACATGCGCTGGATCGCCTCGATGGTGGCCGAGGCCCACCGCATCCTGATGCGCGGCGGCGTGTTCATGTACCCGCGCGACACCAAGGACGCGAGCAAACCCGGCCGTCTGCGTCTGCTGTACGAGGCCAACCCGATCGGCTTCCTGATGGAGCAGGCGGGCGGCCGCGCGTCCACCGGGCGCCAGGCGGTGCTGGGCGTGGTGCCCAGCTCGCTGCACCAGCGCATCGGCCTGGTGTTTGGCTCGAAGAACGAGGTCGAGCGCATCGAGCGCTACCACGTCGAGCCGGCGGTCAAGGAGCAGGTCAACCCGCTGTTCGCCGAACGCAGCCTGTTCCGCGACTGACCGCAGCGGCCCCGAATTCAGAAAGAAGGAGATCGACCATGTCCGAAAGACACCCCATCATCGCCATCACCGGTTCGTCCGGCGCCGGCACCACCTCGGTGACCCGCACCTTCGACAACATCTTCCGCCGCGAAAACGTCACGGCCGCGGTGATCGAGGGCGACAGCTTCCACCGCTTCGACCGCAAGGAGATGAAGGTTCGCCAGGCCGAGGCCGAGAAGCAGGGCAACAAGAACTTCAGCCATTTCGGTCCCGAGAACAACCTGTTCAGCGAACTGGAACAACTCTTCCGCGCCTATGGCGAGACCGGCACCGGCAAGCGCCGCAAGTACCTGCACGACAACGAGGAAGCCGCGCCCTACAAGCAGGAGCCCGGCACCTTCACGCCCTGGGAGGATGTGCCCCAGGGGACCGACCTGCTGTTCTACGAAGGCCTGCACGGCGCGGTGGTGACGCCCGAGGTCAACATCGCCAAGCATCCGGACCTGCTGATCGGCGTGGTGCCGGTGATCAACCTGGAGTGGATCCAGAAGCTCTGGCGCGACAAGAAGCAGCGCGGCTACTCCACCGAGGCGGTGACCGACACCATCCTGCGCCGCATGCCCGACTACGTGAACTACATCTGCCCGCAGTTCGCGCACACCCACGTGAACTTCCAGCGCGTGCCCTGCGTGGACACCTCCAACCCGTTCATCTCGCGCGACATCCCCTCGCCCGACGAAAGCATGGTGGTGATCCGCTTCGCCAACCCCAAGGGCATCGATTTCCAGTACCTGCTGAACATGATCCACAACTCGTTCATGTCGCGCGCCAACACCATCGTCGTGCCAGGCGGCAAGATGGAACTGGCGATGCAGCTGATCTTCACGCCGTTCGTCTGGCGCATGATGGAGCGCCGCAAGCGCGCGCTGGGGGCGATCTGATGGCCTCGAACTCGAACGACCGGGTCGTCCGCCCGGACAACGGCCAGAACAACGTCCTGGCCAACGCCTTGCGCGCGCTGGCGATGGACGCGGTGCAGCAGGCCAATTCGGGCCATCCCGGCGCGCCCATGGGCATGGCCGAGATGGCGGTGGCGCTGTGGAACCGGCATCTCAAGCACAACCCCGCCAACCCGCAGTGGTGGGACCGCGACCGCTTCGTGCTCAGCAATGGCCATGCATCGATGCTGCTGTACGCGTTGCTGCACCTGACCGGCTACCCGCTCAGCCTGGACGAGCTCAAGCGCTTCCGCCAGCGCGGCAGCCTGACTCCCGGCCATCCCGAGGTCGATCACACCCCTGGCGTCGAGACCACCACCGGCCCGCTCGGCCAGGGGCTGACCAACGCGGTCGGCATGGCGCTCGCCGAAAAACTGCTGGGCGACGAGTTCAACCGGGACGGCCACACCGTGGTCGATCACCGCACCTGGGTCTTTCTCGGAGATGGTTGCCTGATGGAAGGCATCAGCCAGGAGGCGATCTCGCTGGCCGGCGTGTGGAAGCTGGGCAAGCTGACCGCGCTGTACGACGACAACGGCATCAGCATCGACGGGGCCGTGGACAGCTGGTTTGCCGACGACACCGCCGCACGCTTTGCCGCTTGCGGCTGGAACGTGGTGGGGCCGGTGGATGGCCATGACGTCGACGCCATCGACGCCGCCCTCGTGAGCGCCAAGGCGAGCACCGACCGGCCCACGCTGGTGATCTGCCGCACCACCATCGGCAAGGGTTCGCCGGCCCGCGCCGGCACCGCCAAGGCGCATGGCGAGCCGCTGGGCAAGGACGAGATCGCAGCGTCGCGCTCGGCGCTGGCCTGGCCGCATGCGCCGTTCGAGATCCCCGCCGACGTGGCAGCGGCGTGGAACGCGAAGGGCCAGGGCGCCGATGCCGAAGGCGCCTGGCGGGCCCGCTGGGCGGCTTATCGCAAGGTGTTCCCGGGCGACGCCGTCGAGCTGGAGCGCCGCATGGCCGGAGAGCTGCCGAACGGCTTCGACGCCGAACTGGCACGGCAGGTGAGCCAGGCACAGCAGCGCGCCGAGACCGTGGCCTCGCGCAAGGCGTCTCAGAAGGCGATCGCGGTGTTGGCGCCGCAACTGCCTGAATTGCTGGGCGGCTCGGCCGACCTGACCGGCTCCAACCTGACCGACTGGCCGGGCTGCGGTGCGGTGCGCGGCGGCGAGAAGGGCGGGCGCCACATCAACTACGGCGTGCGCGAGTTCGGCATGGCCGCCATCATGAACGGCATCGCGCTGCACGGCGGATTCATTCCGTTCGGCGGCACCTTCATGACCTTCAGCGACTACAGCCGCAACGCCATCCGCATGGCGGCGCTGATGAATCGCCGCGTGATCCACGTGCTGACGCACGACTCGATCGGCCTGGGCGAAGACGGGCCCACGCACCAGCCGGTCGAGCATGCGTCGTCGCTGCGCCTGATTCCCAACCTCGACGTCTGGCGCCCCTGCGACGAAGCCGAGACGATGACGGCCTGGGCCAGCGCGGTCCGCAGTGCCCAGCGTCCCAGCGCCTTGCTGCTGTCGCGCCAGAACCTGCCGCCCCAGGCGCGCAGCGCCGAGCAGGTCGATGCGATCCAGCGCGGCGGCTACGTGCTGTCCGACCGGCCGCGGGCGCGCGCGGTGATCGTCGCCACCGGCTCCGAAGTCGGCTTGGCAATGGCGGCCCAGGCCTTGCTCGACGCCCGCGAGATGCCGGTGCGCGTGGTGTCGATGCCGTCGACCAGCGTGTTCGATCGGCAGGACCGCGCCTACCGTCAGTCGGTGCTGATGGCCAGCCTGCCGCGCGTCGCGGTGGAAGCCGGCAGCAGCCGCCTGTGGGCCGCCTATGGCTGCAGCGCGGTGCTGGGGATCGACCGTTTCGGCGAATCGGCGCCCGGGCCCGAGCTGATGAAGGCCTACGGCTTCAGCGCCGAACACCTGGCCGAGCTGGTGCTCGACGAGATCGAGCGCGAGCCCAAGATCGAACGGTCTTCGAACTGACTTCCCGGAGACAACGATGCGCTATTCCGTGATCACGTTCGACCTCGACGGCACGCTGGTGGACACCGCCAGCGAGATCGCCGAGGCTGCCAATCGCACGCTGGCCGACTTCGGCGTGGCGCGGCAGGAGTTGTCGGTCATCACCGGCTTCATCGGGGCCGGCACGCGCCAGATGATGCTGCAGACGCTGGCCCATGTGATGCTGGCACAGCCCGAGCTCGCCGACCGCCTGGTCGTCGACGAGGTGCTGGAACGGCTGGAGGTGCATTACGGCATCACCGCCGGCATGCATGCCAAGCCGTATCCGGGGTGTGCCGACGCGCTGCGCGACCTGCGCGCCTCCGGCGTCAAGCTGGCCTGCCTGACCAACAAGGAGCACCGTTTCGCGATCCGCGTGCTGTCGGCCACCGGCCTGCTGGGCCTGTTCGACTACGTGGTGGGCGGCGACTCGCTGCCCCAGCGCAAGCCGCATCCGCAGACGGTGCGCCATGTGCTGAACGTGCTGGGCGGCGAGACCCGGCGGGCGGCTCACGTGGGCGACTCCAGCACCGACATCGAGACCGCACGTAACGCCGGCGTGGGTGCCTGGGCCGTGCCCTGGGGCTACAACGCGGGTCGGCCGATCGAGGCCTCCAAGCCCGACATCCTCTTCAACAGCCTGCCTGACGTGGCCACCCACGTGCTCGCGGCCAACGCGGCCCATGCACAGGGCGAGCCGGTCTGAGGCCGGGCGTCGATTTCCTTCAACGTTCAAACAAGAGACAGATCATGACGATCAAGATCGGTATCAATGGATTCGGCCGGATCGGCCGGATGGTGTTCCGCGCGGCGGTGCAGAACTTCAGCGACGTGGAGATCGTGGGCATCAACGACCTGCTGGAGCC
>NZ_JBVYWP010000006.1:0-144533 GCF_056032705.1 Ideonella sp. sgz306126 | reverse complement strand
CATCAGGGTCCGTGGCACTCAACACGCCACACCAATGACCGTTTGTAGTTTGGCCAGTCCGCACCTTGTTGTCCTCCCCACCGCCTGATCTGCGCCCGGCTGGTTGGCTTTGAAGAAGGAAGAAAGTCAGACCCGCTGCGCGGGTCCCAGGTCAACTATTGCTTGACGAACGGGGAAGCCCTTGTAGTGGAGGTAACCGGCCTTGCGCGGCTTTTCGCGCAAGGTCCGTGTTGACCGCAGGGTTAGGTTGCACTTCGCCACCCACGGTGAAGTTTGACAAGCTTTTCTCCCGTGCCTGATTTCTTTGGCACCACTCGACAAAAATATTCATCCTTGGGCGTGAAGGGAAGATCAGACTCAAGTTCCGACAAGAAGCGAATTAGCTCCGGAGAGCTTGAGGGGAGCGAAAACAAGAACGTGGGTTGAATAAAGCACTTTCGCGCGCCAATGGAAATACCCAAATGGCAACCCCGAGCAAAATGACTGCTATCAGCACCCCGCGGAACAGGCGGAAGCGACTTCCACTCGAAGCTGTACCAGAAGCTCAAACCGACCGGACCCAATTGCTGTTTCGGACGTTCCTCGTCTTTGAACGCGAACTCTAGCGCCTGCGGAAGAGTTGCGTTCGGTAGTTCCCAGACACTAAAGATCCCCGAGACGGTGGGAGAAGAACCGAATGCGAGGATCCCTTCGTCGATCGTCCTCTCGCAAACGGCAGCATCGGTCCATTCACTTGGCCCCCATACAGTGACGCGCAATGTGGGACAGAGAGTGGCGTTCGTATGTTTGGAAATGAACTCTTCCGTAGCGGCCCAAGCCTTTCTGGCGTTGCGAGCCCTCGAACCGTGCCCATGCGACACCGCTTTCGGCGGATGGTAAGCGACAAATTCGCCTGGCACGGTCATTACGGAGTCGTCAGTCATGTGCAACCTAACGGGTAGCGTTTATCTGCCGAGCAGACAGGCGAGAGTCGAGCACGGCGGGATGCCGAGGCAGATAAACCGTGTTGAACTGAACCATCGCGCCGTCCCTGGCCGAGCAGGCCGTTGTGGTGGGCCAAGGGGATTGGATCGCCCGGGGCCGCTGTTTGAGTCGATTATGTGGGTGCTGGCCGGCGGACGTAAAGCGCGCGCATTGGCGTTTGGGGACACGGGTCGATGCGCGCGGGGGCCGGCGCGTGGGCGCACCTGGGGGCGCGGCTCTTACAGCAGCGTTTGACACGAGCCGCCCCCGCATGCTGCTCGGCGCATGCCGTGTCCTGCAGGCGGGGCGTTGGGGCTGTCACGGCGGCGCTCTGCTGGGCATCGCGTAGTGGGTGCGATCGCCGGGCGCGGGCAGGCGGCGCATGCCGGGCAGCGTGTGCACCACCTGCAGCGGTCCCCGGCACTTCGGGCAAGTGTGGATCTGCGCCTGTGCCACGCGGGCCATGAAGGCCTGGGCCGATTCCAGCGCCTGCGGGTTCGGTGGTGGCTGCTGAAGCGCCCGGCGGGCCTGGGCAAGCTGGGTCTTCTTGCAACCGTTGGCCAGCACGCCGTAGTGCTGGATGCGCTTGACGCCGCCGGGTAGCACGTGCAGCAGGAAGCGGCGGATGAACTCGGCCGTGGGCAGCCGCATGTGGCGCTTGCCGCCCTGGTCGTCGGCGCGCACGCTGAAGACCACCTCGTCGTCGCTGACGCAGCGGATGCGCTCGTTACCGATGGCCGTGCGGTGGCTGTAGCGGCTGAGGTACTGGAGCACCTGCGCCGGCCCGCCCAGTGGCGCCTTGGCGTAGACCACCCAGTCGTGGCGGACCAGCGCCTTGCGCCCGGCCGGGCCGAGGTTGTCGTCGCCGGGCGCATCGGCCTGGCCCGCGAGTTGGCGCAACGCCTGCATGAACCTGGCCCTGAACACCCGGCTAAGCGCGTGCACCGGGAACAGGAAGGCCGGCCCCCGGGTGGGCACATGCCATTGGCCGTCGGGACCGAGCACGCCGCAGGCCATCACGGCGTGCAGGTGCAGGTGCTGGCGCAAGTCCTGGCTCCAGGTGTGCAGCACCAGGCTGAAGGCCGGCTGGCCATCGCCAATGCCCATCCAGCGCGCCTGGGCCGCGAAGTCCTTGAGCGTGGCCGCCACGCTGGCGAACAGCGTCTCGATCACCCAGCGTGGCGCCACCTGGTACAGGCTGCCCAGCTCGTGCGGCAGCGTGAAGACCAGGTGCACATAGGGCACGTCGAGCACCTCGGCCAGGCGCCCGCGCAGCCAGGCGTCCTTGGCCCGCGCGCCGCACAGCGGACAGTGCCGGTTGCGGCACGAGTGGTAGTGCCAGTGGCGGTGTCCGCACGCCGCACACGCCATCTGCTGGCCGCCCAGCAGCGGCGTGCGGCAGGCGCAGATGGCTCGCCACGCGCGTGCCTGCGCCGCGCTCAGGGCGTGCGCGCGCAGGTAGGCCGCGCCGCCGCGGCGCAGCACCTCGGCCAGACTGGCCATGCCAACCAGCGCTCAGTGGCTCTGCGGCAAGGCCGCCAGCAGGTCCAGCGGGTCGCTGCGCTGTGGTGGCTTGAACTGCGGGCTGATCAGGTGCAGGTAGCGCTGCGTGGTCTCGATGTGCTGGTGGCCCAGCAGCGTGCAGATGGTGTGCAGGTCCACCCCCGCCTCCAGCAGGTGCGTGGCGCAGCAGTGGCGCAGGGTGTGCGTCGAGCCGCCCTTGGCGATGCCCGCCTCGCGCTTGGCGGCCGCGTAGTGGCGCTGCACGCCGCTGGGGCACAGGGGCTCGCCTGTTCGGGGACTGAAGAACAGCCAGTCCATCTCTCGGCGGTGGCACTGGTAGCGCCGGCAGTGCTCGCGCAGCAGCACCAGCAGCGTCGGGCTCAGCAGGCTGTAGCGGTCCACCCCGCCCTTGCCCTGCACCACGCGCAGGCACATGCGGTCGCGCGCGGCGTCGATGTCGCGCACCCGCAGCGCCAGCCCCTCCGAGATCCTCAAGCCACTGGCATAGAGCACCTGCAGCAGCATGCGCGTCATCGGCGACTTCACCATCGCCAGCAGCCGCGCGATCTGCTCGCGCGAGAGCAGCTCCGGGCGCCGCTGCGGCGCTCTGGCCACCGGCGGCTCCATGTCCGTGTCGGCACGCCCGAGCACGTGCCGGAACAGGAAGCGGCTCGCAGAGGACACCTGGTTGATGGTCGAGAACGAGCGCTTCAAGTCCTTCGACAGGTGCAGCATGTAGGCCTCGATCTGCGCCGCTTCCAACTGCGCCGGGCTGCGCCCGAAGTGCCGCGCCATGCGCGCCAGCGCATCCACGTAGGTCTGCTGCGTGCGCAGCGCCAGCCCACGCACCTGCATCGCATCGATCATCTGTTGCCGCAACGGGGTCATCGCCTTCTCCTGGTGGCTGGGGACCATTCCCCAACCCCGAAGGCTTCTCCCGCTCGCCTTCCCAGGCAAGCTCACCCCACAACGACAAACGCGGTGGCCACCCTACGCAGGCAGCCACCGCGTCAGCGGTTTAGTTCAACGTGTTATCGACGACAACCTTACGCCGCTTTGCACGGTAGTTGTCGCCTAAATGGACGGATCGGCGCTGTGCCAAGTGCCTGTTTCATTTGATTTTTCCCCCGGCTTGACTGGATGTTCATCCAGTACTAAATTAGCCGTCAAAGACGGCGTTCTCTGCGGTTTCATTCTGCAGGCGGGCGGCCAGCCAGGCAAGGGAGATCCATCACATGCCATCCATCCACGCAGGATCAGGGGCGGCCCTGCCCAGTGGGCGCCAGCACCTGCGGCCGGTCCGTGTGGCGGTGTTGCCGCCGCTGCGCGCCACGCGGCTGCTCGATCAATTGCGAGAGCGAGTGCGCGCCCTGCACTACAGCCTGCGGACCGAGGAAGCCTACGTGCACTGGTGCCGTGCCTTCGTGCATTTTCACGGCCTGCGCCATCCGAACGAGATGGGCGGCCCCGAGGTCGAGGCCTTCTTGACCCATCTTGCCGCCGAGCGCCGGCTTTCCGTGTCCAGCCACCGGCAGGCGTTGTCCGCCCTGCTGTTCCTCTACGCCAAGGTGCTGGGGCAGCAGTTACCCTGGATGAACGAGCTTGGCCGACCCGTCCCCAAGCGGCGTCTGCCTGTGGTGCTGTCCGCGGAGGAGGTCGCCGCCGTGTTCCAGGGCTTGGATGGCGTGCATGGCCTGCTGGACCGCCTGCTCTATGGAACGGGCCTGCGCATCGAAGAAGCCCTGCAACTGCGCGTGAAGGATCTGGACTTCGCCAACCAAGCCATCTTCGTGCGCTCGGGCAAGGGCGACAAGGACCGGGTCGTCATGCTGCCCCACTCCCTGGCGGCCACGCTGCGCCGGTATGTCGCACAGGACGTGCGTGCCTGCTGGTCTGCCGACACAGCCGATGGCCGGGCCGGCGTGCAATTGCCCGACGCGCTGGAGCGCAAGTACCCACGGGCCGGCGCGAGTTGGGCGTGGTTCTGGATCTTTCCGCAGCAGCGCCTGTCGGTCGACCCGCGCAGTGGCGTGATCCGCCGCCACCACCTGTATCCGGAGACGTTTCAGCGTGCCTTCAAGCGCAGCCTGCAATCGGCGGGCATCGCCAAGCCCGCCACGCCGCACACGCTGCGCCATTGCTTTGCCACACACCTGCTGCAAGCTGGCGCGGACATCCGCACGGTACAGGAGCTGCTGGGCCACGCCGATGTGTCGACGACGATGATCTACACCCATGTGCTCAAGGTGGGCGGCCTGGGTGCGCGAAGTCCCCTGGATGCGCTTTCGATGATCGAAGCACCCCGCGGCCATCCGGCCTGAACGGCTCAGCGGATGGATGCCGCCAGCAGTTGCTCGCGCCGTGCGGCGATCTCGCGTGCCCAGCCGTCGATCATCGCGGCGAAGCGCTCGCCCTCGAACTCTTGCAGCGCCCGTTGTCCCGCGGCGTTCAGCGCGGTCAGCGTGTAGCTCACCGTGACCTCGGTGCGGGTGGCGTCGAGCGCCGAACAGCGCACCTCGACGAGGCTGATCCGCGAGGCTGGCGTGCAGCGCAGGTAGCGCGAGCGGTGCGCCGCGCGGTCGAAGTCGGCCAGGGTCCAGAAGGTCAGCTCGTCCCCCTCGCCGGTGGTGAACACCATGCCGGCCTCGGTGCGGCCGTCACGCGGGTGAACGTAGCTGGGCTGCCAGCCGTCGACCCACAGTTCCTCGCCGGCCGGCGTGAAGAACATGAAGGCCCGGTCGACCGGGGCGTCGACGACGATGCGGTGGCTGGCGTGCAGGTGCTGCGGCATGGGGAGTCCGAGGTCGATCAGAAGATGAGTTGGCCGAGCTGCCACAGCCCCAGCCCCGCCAGCAGCGCGGCCGAGCCGAGGTTGACCGCGCGCTGCCAGCGCGCGTCGAACCGGTCGCGCAGCCAGCCGACGCCGGTGGACAGGATCAGCCACCACAGGGCCGAGCCCGCGAGCACGCCCGCCACCATGGCCCAGGGCGACGCCGCCGGCGCACGGCCGGCCAGCGCGCCGAACACCGCCATGAAGGACAGGATGGTGCTCGGGTTCGACAGCGTCAGCACGAAGGTGCCGGACACATAGCGCAGCAGCGTGCCCGGTGGCGGATGGCCGCCCGCGCTGCGCACCACCGGCCGGGTGGCGATGCGCCAGGCCAGCCACAGCAGGAAGCCGCCGCCGAACAGGCCCAGCCACCGCTTCAAGCCCAGCAGCCAGGCGATCAGCCCGGTGACGCCGAAGGCGCCGACGGCGCCGTACACCGCGTCGGCGAAGGCCGCGCCCAGCCCGGTGGCCAGCCCGGCGGCCCGGCCGTGATCCAGCGTGCGCTGGATCGCCAGCACGCCGATCTGCCCGACCGGCGCGGCGATCGACAGGCCGATCAGCAGCGACTGGCCGAACAGCACCAGCGCGGGCGATGACGATGCGATATCCATGACCAGGATTTTCGAGTCCGCCCGCCGCCTTGCAAAGCGCTTCGACACGGCGAGAATCGATTCCGCTTTCTATTTTTCAGGCCCAACCTCACCATGACCGAAACATTGCAACTCGACACCAAGGCCTGGGCGCTGTTGATGGCGTTGCAGGAAGACGGCCGGGCGCCGCTGAAGACCCTGGCGCTCGCGGCCGGGCTGTCGGTGCCGGCCACGGTGGAGCGGCTCAAGCGCCTGAAGAGCGCCGGCGTCGTGCGCGCGGTGGGCGCCGAGCTGGACCCGGCGCTGGCCGGCTACCCGGTGCGCGCCATCGTCGGCATCACGGTGCAGCAACCGGGCAAGAAGGCCTTTCTCGACAAGCTGCGCCGCGCTGCCGAGGTGCTGGAATGCCATCACGTGGCCGGCGCCGACTCCTACGTGATGACCGTGGTGGCCCGCAGCCTCGACAACCTGGAGCGCTTTCTCGCCTCGATCAACGGCTACGGCGAGACGCGCACCTCCATCGTCTTCTCGACCCCCATCGCGCGCCGCGGCCTGGTGGCGCCGGGCTCGACACGCTGAGCCGGCGGCCGCCGCCGCGGCCCCGATGGGCGAGCGGTGTCTGCCGGACCCGGCGGGCCCGTCAGGCGGCCGCCAGCGTCGCCTCCGGCGCGTCGAGCCGGAAGCTGTCCACCATGCCCGACAGCTGGCGTGCCTGCTGCAGCAGCGTCGAGGCCGCCGCGGCCGACTGCTCCGCCAGCGCCGCGTTCTGCTGCGCCATGGTGTCCAGCGCGGACATCGAGTGGCCCGCCTGGCCGACGCCGTCGCGTTGCTCCGCGGCCTGGCTGGACAGCGCCGAGACCAGGCCCGAGACCCGCGCGATCGAATCCATGATCTCCTGGGTGGCGGCGCCGGCATGGCGTACCTGCACGCTGCCGGCCTGGACGCTTTGGAGCGAGGCCTGCACCAGGCTCTTGATCTCGCGCGCGGCGGTCGCGCTGCGCAGCGCCAGCGCCCGCACCTCGGAGGCGACGACGGCGAAGCCGCGCCCCTGCTCGCCGGCCCGGGCCGCCTCGACCGCGGCATTCAAGGCCAGGATGTTGGTCTGGAAGGCGATGCCGTCGATCATCGCGATGATGTCGGCGATCTTGCGCGAGGTGCCGTCGATCTCGTTCATGGTCGAGACCGCCTCGCCCACGACGCTGCCGCCGCGGTTGGCCACCTGCTGCGCCACCTCGGCCAGCGAGCCGGCGGACGTGGCGGTCTGCGCAGTCTGATCGAGCATCGCCACCAGCTGCGCGATCGCGCTGGTGGTGGACTGCAGCGTCGCGGCGGTCTCCTCGCTGCGCTGGCTCAGGTCCTGGCTGCCCTGCGTGATCTCGCCGCTGGCGGTGGCGATGCCCTGGCAGGCCTGGCGCACGCCGGTCGCCAGGTCGTGCAGGCTGCGCCGCATGGTCTCCAGCGCCTGCGTGAGCTGGCCCAGCTCGTCGTCCCGGTCGACGACGATGGGCTGCGACAAATCGTGGCCGGCCATGCGCTGCGTGGCCAGCATCGCGGCACGCATGCCGCCGACCAGATCGCGCGTGATCCACCATGCGGCGAAGGCGCCGAGCACCAGCGCGACCAGCGCGCCGGCGATCACCAGCAGCCCGGCCTGCCGGGCGTCGGCCTGCGCCGCGACGCTGCGGGCGCTGTTGACCTTCTCGTCCCATTCGGCGAGCGCCACCAGCGCACTGCTCCATTTCTCGCGCCGCTCGTCCCAGCGCGCCGAGTCGGGGCCGGTGAGCTCGGCGCGGAGGTGGAAGAAGACGACCGGCAGCGCGCCGGCATCGACGCCCTGGCTGGCCGCGGTGATGACCTCGCGCAGCCCGGCCGCGCCGGCCGCGGTGGCATCGAAGAGCGCGCGCGACTGGGGCGGCACGAACGATGCCGCGCTGCGGGCCGCCTGGTCGTAGAGAGCACTGGCCTGCGCGATGCGCCGCATCAAGGTCTCGGCCTGGTCCAGCGGTGCGCCGCCGACGCTGCGCAGCGTCAGCGCGTAGCTGTTGGCGGCGCGCTCCATCGCGGCGATCGCCCGCGTGCGCCCGGCCCCGCGGATCGCCACGTCGTCCAGCGTCGAGGACAGCGACTGCATGCGCCACAGCGCGAACGCCGTCGTCGCGACGAGCAGTCCCAGCACCAGGCCGAAGCCGAGCGCCAGCCGCTGGGAGAGTCTCAAACGTGTCATGGATTACCTCGGTGCTCAACGGGACCTGACCTTCGGTTTCGGCAGCATCCGGCCTGACTTGAGCGCGCCGCACCGTGCGGCGCCAGGGGTTCTCACGCTTGAGTCAAATCAATGCACCGCTCGCTCAGCGGTTCCCAATGGACCGAGGGAGTTGGTATGGGGTGAAACCCTGAGCCCGGTTCGACGTTGGAGGATGTGGATCATGCAAGCAGCAGCGCGGGTGGCCGGTGTGATGTTGTCGTGTGCGATGGCGGCGAGCGCCGCCGAACCCACCTACGTCGAAGGCAAGACGATCTTTGTCGAGACGGGGGTCGAGGCGCCGGACCGCACGCCCACCTTCTACGCGTCCATGGTGGCGAAACCCTATGCGCCGGTGTTCGAGATGCTGGCCACGCAGGGAACCCAGGGGCGCTACTACCCCTACACCTACCCGGTCACGCTCAAGGATCTGGTGCGTTTTCACGGTCACGATTGCGAAGGCACCACCACCGCCGCCAACTCGGCGTTCGTCGCCTTCAAATTGCTGTTTCCTGACGGCATCATCGACCGCAGCGTGCTGTGGGGCATCAGCGGCGAGTCGCCGTGCTGGTCCGATGCGGTGGCCTTCCTGACCGGGGCGCGCCTGCAGTACGGCAACCTGGGCTTCTTCAAGGACAAGCGGTACAGCCACGCCATCGTTCTCTACCGCGAGGACACCCAGGTGGCCGTGCTGGCCACCTGGAAGGAAGGCGTCAACAACATCCCGGGCGAGCCGGTGATGCTGCCGGGCAAGATCACCTGGCAACCCAAGGTCACCATGAAGGACGTGGAGGACCTCAAGGCCGTGGTGAAGGCGTCCGGCGGGCAACCCACGCCGTACCAGGTGGACCAGATGCGCTACCAGCAGTGGACCCACGTCAACGACATCCTGAATCGCCCGCTGGAAGAGAGCTATCAGGCCCGCGTGATCGACCACTTCAAGTGGGACGACTGGATCGACCCGCAGAAGGTCATCGTCAAGACGCACCCGCGCAGCGACGTCCGGCTCAAGAACTTCCCTTATCGCGGCCGGCCGGTCGAGGGCCCGCCATGACGACTGCGCCGGAGGGCTGGCCGGCAGTGCGGCGCGGCTCGCCCGGCGCCAGCGGGCGCTGGTGTCCGGCCTGATCCGTCCGTGGCGGCCAGTCAGAGCTCAGGCCGCGTCCTCGAAGCCGCACAGCACCTGCGCGACGTTGTGGCCGATCTCGGCCACCGCGTAGCCGCCCTCCAGCACGAACACGGTCGGCCGCCCCAGCGCGGCGAGCCGGCGGCCCAGGCGCTCGAAGTCGGGGCCGGCCAGCTGGAAGGTGGAGATCGGATCGCCGACGTAGGTGTCGACGCCCAGCGAGACCACCAGCGCGTCGGGGCCGAACGCGGCGATGCGGCGGCCGGCGGCCTCCAGCGCATCGAACCACGCCGAGGTCGCGCTACCGGCGGGCAGCGGGTAATTCTGGTTGAAGCCCTGCCCGGCGCCGCTGCCGGTCTCGTCGGCATGGCCGAGGTAGAACGGATATTCGGTGCGCGGGTCGCCGTGGATCGACTGGAACAACACGTCGGCGCGGTCGTAGAACAGGCTCTGGGTGCCGTTGCCGTGGTGGTAGTCCACGTCCAGCACCGCCACGCGCGCGGCACCGCCGTCGCGCAGGGCCTGGGCCGCCACCGCGGCGTTGTTGACGAAGCAGTAGCCGCCGAAGAAATCGGCGCCGGCGTGGTGGCCGGGCGGTCGCACCAGCGCGAAGGCCGCACGCTCGCCTTGCGCCACCGCCTGCTGGGCGCTCAGCGCCGCGTCGGCGGCGGCGCGGGCTGCGGCCCAGGTGCCGGCAGTCAGCGGCGTGCCGCTGTCGAAGGAGTAAAGGCCGAGCTGGGCCACCACGTTGTCGGGCTCGACATCGCTGCGCAGGCCGCGCGTCGGCCAGACCGCCGGCAGCGCGTCGCGGGTGTGGCCCAGCGCGCTCCACTGAGACCAGGCCCGCTCCAGGAAGCGCAGGTAGCGCGGGTGGTGCACCCGCTCCAGCCGCTCGATGCCGAAGCGCTGCGGCGCCCGCACCGGGCCCAGCCCGCGCGCCTGCACCGCGGCCAGCACCAGGTCGGCCCGCTCGGGCTTCTCGAAGCACGGCACCCATTCGCCGCGGAAGAATTCGGCCTCGCCGCGGTGGGCGCGGTGCTCGTCGCTGTAGAAGATCTGCATGGGCGGTTCCCTTCAGACCGGCGCGTCGGCGCGGCTCAGCGCCGCCACCACGTCGGATTGCGTGACGATGCCCACCAGATGGCCTTCGGCGCTCAGGATCGGAAGGTGGTGGTGGCCGGTGCTGGCGAACAGCGGGATCAGCTCGGACAGATGCCGGCTGGCGCTGGCGACGCGCACCTGCCGGCTCATCAGGTCGCCGACCTTGTGCACCGACGACACCGCCCCGGTCGCCGCCACCGCATCGCCGCCCGCCGCCGCGTGGCGCATGAAATCGGCCGGCGTGACGATGCCGACCAGCCCGCCGGCCGCGTCCACCACCGGCAGCGCCTTGATGCGGTGCTCGCGGAACAGCGCCCAGCCCTGCTCCAGCGGCGCGTCCTGGCGCACCGTGATCAGCCGGCGCGACATGATGTCGGCGCAGCGGATGTTGGCCAGGCGACGCTGGTAGGTCTGCAGGTGGGTGTCCTCCAGCAGCGCGCGCAGGTCGTCGCGGCTGATGTCCAGCACCTGGTTGTAGCGGGCCAGCACGGCGTTGAGGTCGGCGTCCAGGTCGTCCAGCGGCGCCCCCGGCTCGCGCGGCGCCGCGTCGGCCGGCGCGGCCGCCGGTTGCAAGGGCTGGTGCGGGTAGCTGCGCCGCGTGAGCGTGTTGTAGATCACCCCCGACAGCACCAGCAGCAGCGAATTGGTGAAGATCGGGAACAGCACGAAATGGGGATCGGCCACACCGCTCAGCGCCACCAGCAGCGCCGACGCGCCCCCGGGCGGATGCAGGCAGCGCAGCGCGAACATCAGCGCGATCGCCAGCGCCACCGCCAGCGCCGCGGCGCTGGCGTTCGAGCCCAGCCACCTCACGCACAGCACGCCCACCAGCGCCGACAGCGTGTTGCCGCCGACCACCGCCCAGGGTTGGGCCAGCGGGCTGGCCGGCACGCCGAACACCAGCACCGCGCTCGCCCCCAGCGGCGCGACCAGCCACGGCAGGCTCACGCCGGCGTCGACGCGGATCCACTGGCTCAGCAGCGCCGTCGCCAGCAGGCCCAGCCCGGCGCCCAGCACCACGCGCAGGCGTTCGTGCGCGTTGACGCTTTGCGGCGCCGGCCAGAAGGCCGCCGCCCAGCGGGTCGCGCGTCGGCCGAGCGACATCGGCAAGGGTTTGCGAACAGCAGGATCCGTCATCCAACACACCTCTCAAGAAAACACCGGGCCGCTCCGCGGCGGCCCGATTGTCGATGCCCTCGGCGGGCACCCCGTCACGGGTTTGCGCGCAGCGCCGCCGGCAGGGACCGCCGCCGATAATCCGCCACCCCCAGCCGGCCTCCGCGCACGCCATGAACACCAGCGACATCTTTCTGCTCGCCATGCTGATCATCTTCAGCCTGCCCTACCTGGCCTGGCGGATCGGCAAGACCGACCACTACGCGCCGCTGGTGGTGGTGCAGATCATCGGCGGCATCCTGCTGGGCCCCGGCGTGCTGGGCAAGTGGCAGCCGGCGGCCTACCAGACCGTCTTCAACCCGGGCGTGATCCAGGCGCTCAACGGCATCGCCTGGTGGGCGGTGATGCTGTTCGTGATGGTCGCCGGCATCGAATTGGACCTCGCCCAGGCCTGGCGGCACCGCCGCGAAAGCGTCGTCACCGCCGGCCTGGCGCTGGGCACGCCGCTGCTGTTCGGCAGCGTCGCCGCGCTGGCGCTGCTCGGGCTGCCCGGCTGGATCGGCCCGCGGGCGCGCGACTGGCAGTTCGTGCTCGGCGTCGGCATGGCCTGCGCGGTCACGGCGCTGCCGATCCTGATCCTGTTCATGGAAAAACTCGGCCTGCTGCGCCAGCCGCTGGGCCAGCGCGTGCTGCGCTACGCCAGCCTGGACGACATCGCGATCTGGGGCGTGCTCGCGGTGATCCTGGTCGACTGGACACGGGTCGGCCGGCAACTCGGCTTCCTGCTCGCGTTCGCGCTCGCGACGCTGGCCTTCCGGCGGCTGATGGCCTGGCTGCAGGAGGGCGACCGCTGGTACGCCAGCCTGATCTGGCTGGCGGCCTGCGGCTTCGCGGCAGACTGGTCGGGCCTGCATTTCATGGTCGGCGCCTTCCTGGCCGGCGCGGCGATTGACGCCCACTGGTTCGACCAGGACAAGCTCGACACCTTCCGCCACCACGTGCTGCTGGCGCTGATGCCGGTGTTCTTCCTCAGCACCGGCCTGCGCACCCAGTGGGCCGTGGGCGGCAGCACGGTGTTCGCCGTGGCCGCGCTGCTGCTCGTGGCCTCGGTCGCCGGCAAGCTGGCCGGCGTTCACCTGGCCGGCCGCGTGCTGGGCTGGAAGCCCGGCGAGGCCACGCTGATTGGCTGGCTGCTGCAGACCAAGGCGCTGATCATGATCATCTTCGTCAACATCCTGCTCGACAAAGGCCTGATCACCTCCGAGACCTTCACCGCGCTGCTGCTGATGGCGGTGGGCAGCACCATGCTGGCCGTGCCGATGGCCGCGCCGCGGCTGGCGCGGCTGCGGCAACGCGAGGCCGCGGTTCCGCCTGGGGCGTGACCGGGGGGACGAGCGGGCAGCGCCTTTGCCGGCGCGGCGTCAGCGCGTGATCAGCGTGCCGAAGACGCGGTCCCACAGGTCGGTGGTGACGCCGTAGTCGCCGCCGGCGGCGTGGTGGTGGTGCAGCGCGTGCTGCTGCTTGCGGCGCTTGAGCCACGCGCCGCGGGCGCGCCAGTGGTGCACGGCGTGGTGGGTGATGCCGTAGGCCAGGAAGCCGGCCAGCACGCCTTGCATCAGCGCGGCGGCGGGCCAGGGGCCGGCGAGCGCCAGCGCGGGCCCGTAGATCAGCACCAGGAACAGGCCGGCGGTGAAGTAGGTGGGCGAGCTGATCATCGCCATCGGCCGCTGGTGATGCTCGCCGTGCCAGCGCTCGAAGGGCTGGACGTGGTGCAGCGCGAAGCGGTGCAGCGCGTACTCGATCAGCGTCCACAGCACGCCGCCCAGCAGCACCAGCCCGATGAAGTCGAGACGCTCGGCGCGCGGCCCCCAGCCCAGCAGCGCCACGGCTATCCCGAGGTTGACCAGGCCGTAGAACACGAAGTCGGCGGCGTAGACCGCACGGCTGTGTTCGAGCGCAAAAAATCGCATCGTGTCCCTTTCGAACAGCAGGGCGGCCCACGGCCGGATGCCGGGTTCACCCTGAGTGCGGCCCGATCCTAGTCGTCCCGGGTGACCGCCTGTGAACGAGTGTGAATGCCGTGAAAACTCCGGGGCCGTCGCAGCGCTACAGTGGGTCATGCACAGCGAACGTCGTTACGGCCGGCAAGACCTGATACGGATTGCCGGCGAGGTCATGATGGAGCGCGGTCTGGCGCCCGAGTTCCCGCCCGAGGCGCTGGCCGAACTGGCGGCATTGCGCGGCCCGGCGACCGCGGCCCCGGGCGTGCTGGCCGATTTGCGCGCGCTGCCGTGGTGCTCGATCGACAACGACGACTCGCGCGACCTGGACCAGCTGAGCGTCTGCGAGCCGCTGGCCGGCGGGGCGGTGCGCATCCAGGTGGCGATCGCCGACGTCGACGCGCTGGTGGCGAAGGGCTCCGCGATCGACGGCCATGCGCAGCTCAACACCACCTCGGTCTACACCTCGGCGCGGGTCTTTCCGATGCTGCCCGAGCGCCTGTGCACCGACCTCACCTCGCTCAATCCGCAACAGGACCGGATCGCGCTGGTGACCGACATGGTGGTCGGCGCCGATGGCCAGATCACCGAACCCGGGGTGCGCCTTGCGCGGGTGCGCAACCAGGCCCAGCTCGCCTACGACGCCGTCTCGGCCTGGTTGGCCGGCCAGGGCGAGCTGCCGGCGGCGGCGCGCGCCGTGCCCGGGCTGGACACCCAGTTGCGCACGCAGGATGCGGTGGCCCAGCGTCTGCGCGCGCGCCGCCACGAGCAGGGCTCGCTGGAGTTCGAGACCTTTCAGCCGCGCGCGGTGTTCGATGGCGACCAGGTCGTCGACATGCGCGACCAGGCCCACAACCGGGCCCGCCAGCTGATCGAAGAATTCATGATCGCGACCAACACCTGCACCGCGCACTTCCTGGCGCGCCACGGGGGCGCGTCGATCCGCCGCGTGGTGCGGTCGCCGGAACGCTGGCTGCGCATCGTCGAGCTGGCGCAGAAGTATGGCGAGCGGCTGCCTCGCACGCCGGATTCGAAGGCGCTGGAGGGCTTTCTGGCGCGGCGCCACCGCGCCGACCCGCTGCGCTTTCCGGACCTGTCGCTGGTGGTGGTCAAGCTGATGGGCTCGGGCGAGTACGTGGTCGAGCATGCGGGCGCTGCGCCGATCGGGCACTTCGGCCTGGCCGAGCGCGACTACACGCACTCCACCGCGCCGAACCGGCGCTATCCCGACCTGATCACGCTGCGCATGATCAAGGCGCTGCTGGCGGGCACGCCCGCCCCGTACGGCCTGGACGAACTGGCGGCGCTGGCCCAGCACTGCACCGCCCAGGAAGACGCGGCCCGCAAGGTCGAGCGGCGGCTGCGCAAGTCCGAGGCGGCCCTGTTCCTGAAGCCGCAGATCGGGCAGCACTTCGACGGCCTGGTCACCGGCCGCACCGACACGGCCACCTGGGTGCGCATCGTCTCGCCGCCGGTCGAAGGCATGCTGGTGGGCCGCGCCCCCGAGCTGAGCGTGGGACAGGCGGTGCATGTCCGGCTGACCGACACCAACGTCGAGCACGGCTTCATCGACTTCAGCTTCGCGGGCTGGCCGGCCCACCCGCGCTGAGCCGGCCGGCGGGCCTACCGCGGCGCCGCCGGATGGCCGACCCGGGGCAACCAGGCGGCGCACAGGCCCAGCAGGGGCAGGTAGGCGCAGACGCCGTAGACGGTGCCGATGCTGGTGTGGTCGGCCAGCACCCCCAGCAACGCGGCGCCCAGGCCGCCCATGCCGAACGCGAAGCCGAAGAACAGGCCCGAGACCATGCCGACCTGGCCCGGCATCAGGTCCTGCGCATAGACCAGGATGGCCGAGAACGCCGACGACAGGATCAGGCCGATCAGGATCGTCAGCGCGGTGGTCCAGAACAGGTCGGCGTGCGGCAGCAGCAGCGCGAACGGCGCCACGCCCAGGATCGAGGCCCAGATCACCGGCTTGCGCCCGATGCGGTCGCCCACCGGACCACCCACCAGCGTGCCCACCGCCGACGCGAACAGGAAGGCGAACAGGTGCATCTGCGCGCTGCGCACCGTCACGCCGAACTTGTCGATCAGGTAGAAGGTGTAGAAGCTGCTGATGCTGGCGATGTAGAAGAACTTCGAGAAGATCAGCAGCATCAGCACGCCGATCGCCGCCAGCACCTGTCGGCGCGGCAGCGGCGAGACCGCCTGGCGTGCCGCCCGCGCCTTGGCGGCGGCATGGTGCTGCGCGTACCAGCGGCTGACCTGCAGCAGCAGCACGATGCCCAGCAAGGCCACCAGCCCGAACCAGGCCACGCTGTGCTGGCCGAAGGGGACGATGACCGCGGCGGCCAGCAGCGGCCCGAGCGCGCTGCCGGTGTTGCCGCCGACCTGGAACAGCGACTGCGCCAGGCCGTGCCGGCCGCCCGACGCCATCCGCGCGACGCGCGACGATTCCGGGTGGAAGATCGACGAGCCGGTGCCGACCAGCGCCGCCGCCGCCAGCACCACGCCGAAGCTGGGCGCGAAGGCCAGCAGCAGCAGGCCGCACAGCGTGAAGCCCATGCCCACCGGCAGCGAGTACGGCGTCGGCCGCAGATCGGTGAAGCGGCCGACCAGCGGCTGCAGCAGCGACGCGGTGAGCTGGTAGGTCAGCGTGATCAGGCCGATCTGGCCGAAGCTGAGGTGAAAGCTGCCCTTGAGGATCGGGTAGATCGCCAGGATCAGCGACTGCATCATGTCGTTGATCAGGTGCGAGGCGCTGATCGCGCCCAGCACGCCCAGCGCGGTGCCGGGCGCTTCGGCGGGCCGAGACAGGGACGGGGGGGCGGAAGAGGCGGCGGTGGAAGCGGCGGAGGAGACGGCGGTCGACATCGGCGTGGAGGAAAGGGGGGTGGCGCTGAGCGTGCGGTGCGCTCAGGAGGAGAGGCCCGGATCCGTGAGCATACGCAGACCGCGCCGCCGTGTCCGGTGCGGGGGCATCGCGCGCCGGGCGGCGCGGTGGCGACGGCGCGTCAGCCGGGGATCAATGGGCGTGGCCGGCGAACGCGGCGATCAGCTCGCGCAGGCCTTCTTCCGAGATCAGCGAGACGGCCTGTCCGGGCGACAGCCAGCGGGTCTCGCGCTCGTCCTGCTCGGGCCAGGCCTTGGCCTGGCGCTCGACCCGCAGCGCGAACACCTTGACCTCGCAGGGCACGGTCAGACCATCGGCGTCGAGCAGCTTGTCGTAGCGGAAACGGCCGATCGCGCGGCGGGCGATGCTGCCGCGCACGCCGGCTTCCTCGTAGGCCTCGCGCGCCGCCGCCTCGGCGGGCTTGAGGTCCTTCATCGGCCAGCCCTTGGGGATGATCCAGCGGCGGGTCGTGCGCGAGGTGATCAGCATCAGCTCCAGCGCCCCGTCCGCGCCGACCCGGTAGGGCAGCGCGCCGTATTGCTGCCGCACCGCCTGGTCGTTGCGCTTCGCGTTCGGTTTCTTCGCCATGCCGTCCAGTATCACCGCCCGCGGCCGCACACCGCACCGCAGACCGCCGAAACGTCGCCGCAACCCCGCTAGACTGCGGCACATGTCCGATCTTGCCGACGAACCGCCACGGGTGGCGGCCATCGCCCACGACGGCCTGACCGATGTCGACGCCTTGCTGGCCGACTTTGCGCGCCAGCAACGCCAGGCCGGCCGGCGCGTGCTGGGCTTGCTGATGGCGCCCGGCGGCCGCGGCGCCGAGTGCCAGGGCGCGATGGTGCTGACCGACATCGACACCGGCGACGAGTACCTCGTCTCGCAGCCGCTGGGCCCCGGATCGTCGGGTTGCAGCGCCGATCCGCAGGGCTTTGCGCGCGCCAGCCGGGTGTTGCGCGACGCCTTGTCGCGCCGGCCCGACCTGGTGATCTGCAACCGCTTCGGCGTGCTGGAAGCCGGCAACGGCGGCTTCCGGTCCGAGTTGCTGCAACTGCTGGAGCAGGACATCCCGGTGCTGATCGTGGTGTCCGCGCGCCACCGCGAGGCCTGGCAGCAGTTCGTCGGCGAGGCCGCGGCCCTGCCCCCCGAGCCCGCCGCCTGGGCCGCCTGGCTGGATGCGGTGCAGCCCGGCGGCGCTCGGTCGCCCGGCTGAGGCAGGACGCCGGTCAGGACGCGTCCGGCTGCGCCGCAGGCGCGGCGCGGCGGAAGGCGTCGATCTGCGCGCAGGCCGCGTCCACCGCCTGGATGCAGGGCCAGCGCGCCAGGTCGACCTGGAAGCGCCGGGCGCTTTCGACCTGCGGCACCAGGTAGACATCGGCCAGCGTGGGGGCGCGGCCGAAGCAGAAGTCGCCGCGCTGCGCATCGGCGGCCAGCAGGGTCTCGATCGCGTCGAAGCCGGCGCCGATCCAGGTGCCGCACCAGCGGTTGACCGCCGCTTCGTCGGCGCCGAAGTCGTGACGCAAGGTGTCGAGGATGCGCCGGTTGTTGACCGGATGGATGTCGCAACCCACGATCGCCGCCAGCGCCCTCACCCGCGCCCGCCCGGTGGCATCGGCCGGCAGCAGCGCCGGCGCGGGGTAGCGCTCTTCCAGCCATTCGAGGATGGCCGGCGACTGGATCAGCGGCAGCGGCTCGCCCGCCACCACCAGCGCCGGCACCAGGCCTTGCGGCTGCACGGCCTTGTACTCGGCGCTTTGCTGCTGGTTGCGGCGCAGGTCCACCGGCCGCAGTTCGTAGTCCAGGCCCTTGAGGTTCAGCGCGATGCGCAGGCGGTGCGAGGTGCCGCTGCGGAAGAAGCTGTAAAGCTGCATCACTGCGCGCTCACTCCGCCGGCCCGATCGTCAGCGCGATCTCGCCGACGCCCTCGATGCGGCCGTCGATGCGGTCGCCCGCCACCACCGCGCCCACGCCCTCGGGCGTGCCGGTGTAGATCAGGTCGCCGGGCTGCAGGTGATAGAACAGCGACAGGTCGGCGATGATCTCGGGGATGTTCCAGATCAGCTTGTCCAGCGTGGACTGCTGGCGCACCTGGCCGTTGACGGACAGGCTCAGCGCGCCCTGGCCCAGCACCACGCCGGGCATCGGCACGATCTCGGAGCAGACCGAGGTGTTCTCGACGTCCTTGCCCAGGTCCCACGGGCGGCCCTTGTCGCGCGCCACCAGTTGCAGGTCGCGGCGGGTCATGTCCAGGCCGCAGGCGTAGCCGTAGACCAGCTCGTGCGCGCGCTCCAGCGGCACCCGGAAGCCGGGCGCGCCGATCGCCAGCACCAGTTCCATCTCGTGGTGGTAGTTCTTCGTCTCGGGCGGGTACGGAATGGTGGCGCCGGACGGCGTCAGCGTCGACGGGTCCTTGGTGAAGTAGAACGGCCGCTCGGCCGACTTGTCGACCGGCTTGCCCATCTCGATCGCATGGGCGTGGTAATTGCGGCCGACGAAGAACAGGCGGTGGATCGGAAAGCGCTCGGCGAGGCCGCGCACCGGCAGCGAATACACCGGCGACGGGGCCCAGAGGTAGGACGAGGAAGTCATGGGAAGTGGCTCCGGAAGAAGGATGTCGGTCGCGAGTTTCGTTCAGTCGCGCGTTTCGAACACACCGAGCTTCCTGTGCAGCGGCGTCTCGTCGGCCAGGAACAGGAAGGCGGGCCGGTCGGCATGGCGGTTGCGCAGCGTGACGGCGGTGTAGCCCGGCGCGCAGCAGGTGTCGGCCTCGGCCAGCGTGAAGCGGTCGGTGTCGATCTCGGCCTCGGCGCCGCCCTCGATCAGGTGAAACACGCTGGCGGGCGAACGTGCCGGCAGGCGCAGGGTCTGGCCGGGGCGCAGCATCAGCGCATAGAAGCCCAGGATGTTCTGGGCGTCGCCGCCGGTCTCGGGGTTGACGTAGCTGACCTGCACCGTGTCCTGGTCCGGCCGGTCGGCGGCCAGTGCCACCAACGCGGCGCGCGCCTCGGCCCAGGGGTAGCGCAGCATCGGGTAGGCCTTGGCCGAGCGCGTGAACACCGGCGTCGGCACGATGCCGCCGCGCGCATAGACCGCGTCGCCGCGGCCGGGGGCGACCGCCTGGCGCTGGCCTTCGATCGCGTACGAGGTCTCCATGTAGTAGACCAGCGGCAGGTCCAGCACGTCGAGCCAGACCACCGGCTCGCTGCCGTCGTGGCCGTGCTCGTGCCACAGGCCGGTGGGGGTCAGGATCAGGTCGCCGCGGCTCATCGGGCATTTCTCGCCGTCGACCGTGGTGTAGGCGCCCTCGCCTTCGACGATCATGCGCACCGCGTTGGGCGTGTGGCGGTGCGCGGGCGCCCATTCGCCGGGCAGCAGCAACTGCATGCCCAGGTACATCGCGGCGCTGGCCTTCATGTTGTCCAGCCCGTGACCGGGGTTGGCCAGCACCAGCACCCGTCGCTCGGCCTTCTCCATCGGCGTCAGCTCGCCGGCGCGCATCAGCAAGGGGCGCAGCGCTTCGTAGGACCAGCAGGTCGGGCGGGTGTTGGGGCGCGGCTTGCCGGGCGGCAGCACCGCGCGCAGGCTGGGCCACAGCGGCACGAGGTTGAGCTGGCGCAGGCTGTCGACGTAGTCGGCGGGCAGGTCTTCGAGGCGGCCGAGTTCATGCATGGGAATCTCCAGTTCGAATCAGGTGGACTTCGCGGGCGCGGGGGGAGGCAGGCTCAGGCGGCCGCCAGGCAGTTGCCGACGTTCCAGCCGTACAGCCATTCCATCGCGTCGTAGAAGCGCTCGGGCGTGCGGCCCTTCCACAGCTCGTTGCGGACCAGCCGCTCGACGCCCTTGGCGTGGTAGAGGCGGCCCATCTCGCGGCCCGACAGCACGATGCGGGCGGTGCGGGCGACGCGCGAGCGCTGGTACAGATCGAAGGCCTGGACGAAGTCGTTGCCCTTGACGCGCAAGGCCTCGCCCAGCGTGACGGCGTCTTCCAGCGCCATGCAGGCCCCCTGCGCCATGTACTGGGTGGTCGGGTGGGCCGCGTCGCCCAGCAGCGTGGTGCGGCCGAAGCTCCACTGGGCGATCGGCTCGCGGTCGGCGGTGGCCCAGCGCTTCCAGCTCTTGGGCAGGTCGATCAGCTGGCGGGCCTTGGGGCAGATGCCCTGGAAGTAGCTCTGCACCTCCTCGGCGCTGCCTTCGGTGACGCCCCACTCCTCGGTCTTGCGGCTGTGGAAGGTGACCACGACGTTGTACTGCTCGCCGCCGCGCAGCGGGTAGTGCACCAGGTGGCAGTTCGGGCCGACCCAGATGCTGGCGGCGTTCCACTGCAGGTCCTGCGGGAAGTCCTTCTTGTCGATCACCGCGCGGTAGACCACGTGGCCGGTGACGCGCGCCGGGTCGTTGACGTACTGCGCGCGCAGCACCGACTTGACGCCGTCCGCGCCGATCAGCGCCAGCCCGCGATGGGCCTGGCCGCGCTGGTCGAACACCGTCACGCCGGCGTCGTCCTGCTCGACGCGCTCCATGCGGGTCGAGGTCAGGAACTCGACCCGGCCGGTTTCCTCGGCGCCTTCGAGCAGCGAGCGGTGGACGTCGACGCGGTGGATCACCGCATAGGGGTTGCCGAAGCGCTGGCGGAAGGCCTCGCCGGTGGGGATCTTGCCGACCTGGAATTCGTCCAGCGCGTCGTGCATCACCATGTAGTCGGTGAAGACGGCGCGGGCGCGGGTCTTGTCGCCCACGCCCAGCGCGTCGAACGCATGGAAGGCGTTCGGGCCGAGCTGGATGCCGGCGCCGATCTCGCCGATCTCGGGCGCCTGCTCAAGCACCTTGACGGCGAAGCCCTGGCGCACCAGGGCCAGCGCCGCCGCCAGACCGCCGATGCCGCCACCGGCCACCAGGACCTGTTCGGGGGAGGAGGGGTTGCTCATGGTCGTCTCCTTTGGATGAGTGCTGATGATAAGTATGCTGACGATTAATGTCAACGATGCCGTCGGGTCGACGTGGGTTGAAATATCAGCGCCCGCTCAGCCGGCGCGAGGCGCCGCGGCGGGGTGCCGCTCGCCCAGGCCCCAGGGCTCGGGCACCAGGGTCACGATGCGGCGGTAGAACTGGCGGAACCACGCGTTGCTGTGGGTGGCGCCGCCCAGCAGCGGGTCGCCGTTGTCGGCGAAGGCGGCGGCCACGGCCTGCCAATCGGCGTCGGTCAGCACCTGGGCGGCCTTGGGCAGCACCACCGATTCTTCCAGCGCCATGTGCTCGAAGTGGAAATGCGCGTAGCGCTTCACCTGGTCGCTGAACGCCTGGACGGCGCCGGGGATCTCGGCCTGCATGCGCCCGAGCAGCGACTTCAGCGCGTCCAGCGGGGCGCGGCTGCCCGCGTGCTGGCGCCCGAGTTCGTCCAGCGTCGCGTCGATGTCGTGGCAGCGCTGGCGGATGCGCGGAAAGAGCTGCTGCTCTTCCTTGGGGTGATGCATCGCCTCGGGAAATTCGTCGATGTAGTAGAGGATGGACCACAGCAGCGGGTAGTCGGCATCCAGCCGGCCTGCCGCCACGTCGGTGGCCACGTGTTCGAGGGCGTCGATCACCGCGGCCAGCGTCTGGTGTTCGTTGCGGATGATCGCGAGGGCCTGGGCCTGGGCGGACATGGAGAGGCTCCGGAGGGGTTCAGTGCGCGGCCACGCCGAGCCAGCGGTCGAGCACGCTGGGATCGGCCACCAGCGGCTCGCTCGCGCCATGGTGCACCACCCGGCCGCGTTCCAGCACGATCGCGTCGCGCGTGATCGGCAGGATCTGGTGCGCGTGCTGCTCGACCAGGATCACCGCCATGCTGCCCTCGGCCACCATGCCGGCGATGATGGCCAGCAACTCCTGCACGATCAGCGGCGCCAGGCCTTCCAGCGGCTCGTCGAGCAGCAGCATCTTCGGGTTCAGCATCAGCGCGCGACCCATCGCCAGCATCTGCTGCTCGCCGCCCGAGAGCTGGTTGCCCATGTTCGCGCGCCGCTCGCGCAGCCGAGGGAAGGTGGCGTAGACCTTGTCCAGCGACCAGGCGCCGGGACGCGCGACCACGGTGAGGTTCTCTTCGACGCTGAGCGAGGGGAAGATGTCGCGTTCCTGCGGCACCCAGCCCAGCCCGGCGTGGGCGCGGCGGTGGCTGGGCACGGCGGCGAGATCGCGGCCGGCGAAGCGCAGCTGGCCGCGGGTCTGGCGGGTCGCGCCCATCAGCGTCGCCAGCAAGGTGGACTTGCCCATGCCGTTGCGCCCGAGCAGCGCCAGGCTGGCGCCCTCTTCGACGCTGAACGAGACCTCTTCCAGCACGTTGGCGCTGCCGTAGCCGGCCCAGACGCCCTCGACTTCGAGCAGCTTAGCCATGGGTCGCCTCTCCCAGATAGACCTGCTTGACCTGCGGATCCACCGCGATCTCGGCCGGCGTGCCTTCGGTCAGCAGCGCGCCGCTGACCAGCACCGAGATGCGGTCGGCAAAGCGGAAGACCAGGTCCATGTCGTGCTCGATCAGCACGATGGTCACGTCGCGCGGCAGCTGGGCGATGGTCTCGAACAGCTCGCGGCTCTCGGCGGTCGGCACGCCGGCCGCGGGCTCGTCGAGCAGCAGCACCTGGGGCTCGGCCGCCAGCGCCAGCGCGATCTCGATCAGGCGCTGCTTGCCGTAGGCCAGGTCGCGGGTCTGGACGTGCGCGACGTCGAGCAGCCGCAAGCGCGCCAGCAGCGCCGCCGCCGCGTCGATGGCTTCGCCGTGGGCCCCCACCGGCCGCCAGAAGCGCGCTCCCAGGCCGCGGCGCTCGCAGACCGCGAGCGTGACCGATTCGAGCACGCTCAGCTCGGCGAACAGCCGGTTGATCTGGAAGGTCCGTGCCAGGCCCCGCCGCACGCGCTGGTGCTGTGCCAGGCCGGTGACGTCCTCGCCGTTGAGGCGCACGGTGCCCGAGCTCGGCGTGAGAAAGCCGGTGAGCAGGTTGATCAGCGTGGTCTTGCCGGCGCCGTTGGGCCCGATCAACGCATGGCGCGCGCCCTGGACCACGTTCAGATCGACCTCGTTGGTGGCGACGAAGCCGCCGAAGCGCTTGACCAGCCGCTGGGTTTGCAGCGCGATGTTCATGCGTCCCCCCCGGTGCGCGCCCGTGTGCGCCGCCCGACCCGGTCGCCGAGCCGGCGCAGCGCGCCCATCAGGCCGTCGCGGGCGAACAGCACCACCGCGATCAGCACCAGGCCCAGCCAGAATTGCCAGTACTGCGGGTTCAGGTCGGACAGCAGGTGGTGCACCGTCATGAAGACCACCGCCCCCAGCATCGCGCCGTACAGGCTGCCGGTGCCGCCGAGCACCAGCATCAGCAGCAATTCGGCCGAGCGCGAGAAGCTCAGCACGTCGATCGACACGAACTGCGTGGTCTGGGTCAGCAGGCCGCCGGCGATGCCGGCGTAGGCCGCGCCCAGCGTGTAGACCGCCACAAGGCGCGCGTTCACCGAGGTGCCCAGCGCCGGCATGCGAAAGGCGTTGAGGCGGATGCCGTGCAGCGACAGCCCGAAGGGCGAGTGCACGATGCGCCGGGCGATCCAGAACAGCAGGAACAGCACCGCCAGCACGTACAGGTAGGCCACCTTGCCGTACAGGTCGAAGGCGAAGCGGCCCAGCACCGGCCCCACCTCGATGCCTTGCAGGCCGTCCAGCCCGCCGGTGACGCTGGTCAGCTTGTTGGCGATGACGTACAGCATCGACGCGACGCCGAGCGTCACCATCAGCCGGGTCAGGTCGGCGCCCCGCAGCACCAGGAAGCTGGTGACGAAGCCGGCCGCCGCGGCGACCAGGCCGGCCCCGGCCAGGCCCAGCAGCGGATCGCCCCAGCCGTGCTGGGCCATCAGGCCGGCCGCATAGGCGCCCAGGCCGAAGAACGCGGCATGGCCCAGCGAGACGATGCCGGCGTAGCCCAGCACCAGGTCCAGCGACATCACCAGCAAGGCGGTGATCAGGATTTGCGAAAGCAGCGCCAGGTCGTCGGGAAAGACGACATAGGCCGCGACCGGCAGCAGCCAGAACGCGAACTCGGGCAGGCGCCAGCGCGCGGCGCGGACCAGCGGCGACGCGTCGAAACCGGCCAGCGCCGGCGTGCCGGCCGCCCGGCCGGGCGGGGAGGAGACAGGATCCATGGCGTTCATTTCGCGGCGCGTCGGCCGAACAGCCCTTGCGGGCGCAGGATCAGCGTGACCACCATCACGGCGTAGATCACGAAGGCGCCGACCTGCGGCAGGTAGTACTTGCCGGCCACGTCGCAGACCCCCAGGATCAGCGAGGCCCACAGCGAACCGACGATGTTGCCGCTGCCGCCGACCGCCACGACGATCAGGAAGTAGACGATGTATTTCACCGGGAACTCCGGGTCCAGCCCCAGCATCTCGATGCCCATCGCGCCGCCCAGGCCGGCGAGCGCCGAGCCGAGCGCGAAGGTCAGCACGAAGACGCGGTCGACGTCCAGGCCGACGCCGCGCGCCGCGCGCGGGTTGTCGACCGAGGCGCGCAGCTGCGCGCCGAAGCGGGTGCGCGTGACCAGCCACTGCAGCGCGGCCGCCAGCACCGCGCCGGTGACGATCAGGAACAGGCGGTAGACGCCCATGTCCAGCCCGGGCAGGTGCCACTGGCCGGACAGCATCGGCGGCAGCTGCATCGCCTGCTGCTGCGCGCCGAAGAAGTAGTTGGCGGTGGAGATCGCGACGAACACCAGGCCGATCGAGAACAGCACCTGGTCCAGCGGCGACGCGCCGTAGAGGCGCCGGTACAGCGTGCGCTCCAGCACCACGCCGGCCACCGCCGAGGCCAGCGCCGCCAGCGGCAGCGCGGCCAGGAAGGGCACGCCGAAGCGGTCGAGCAGCACGATGAAGACGTAGCCGCCGAGCATGGCGAACGCCCCGTGCGCGAGGTTGACGAAGTTCATCAACCCCAGCGTCACCGACAGGCCCACGCTGATCAGGAACAGCAGCATGCCCGCCGCGAGGCCATCAAACAGGACGGTCATGGAATGCCTGGCGCTTCAGAGGCTTCAGTGAAAAGGCAGAGGGCGGGGACGCCCTCCGCGCCGCAGGGACCGCTCAGGGCTTGCCCGGATCCTTGAAGTCCGGAACCTGGTCGAACTCGACGTTCTGCAGCTCGCCGCCGACGCGCTCGACCTTGCGGATGTAGATCGTCTGCACGATGTCGCGGGTGGCCGGATCGATCGTGACCGGGCCGCGCGGGCTGGTCCACTTCATGCCCTTGGCGGCGGCGATGAACTTGTCGCCGTCGGTGCTGCCGCCGGTCTTGTTCAGCACCTCGGCAATCAGGTGCATGCCGTCATAGCCGCCGACCGACATGAAGTTCGGCCGGTCCTTGGGGTAGGCCTTGAGGTAGGCAGCGGTGTAGGCCTTGTTCTCGGGCGAGACATGGGCCTGCGAGTAGTGGAACGAGGTGATCAGGCCCAGCGCGTTGTCGCCCAGCGCGTCGAGGATGTCCTCGTCGGTCAGGTCGCCGGTGGCGATCAGCTTGATGCCGGCCTTGGCCAGGCCACGCTCGGCGAAGCCCTTCATGAAGGCCACCGTGCCGGCGCCTGGCGGCAGGAACAGGAACACCGCGTCGGGCTTGGCGTCCTTGATGCGCTGCAGGAAGGGACCGTAGTCGGGGTTGCTGACGGGCGCCTTGACCTCGTCGACGATCTGGCCGCCGGCGGCGACGAAGCTCTTCTTGAACTGGCCGCCAGCGTCGTAGCCGGGGCCGTAGTCGGCGATCAGGATGAACACCTTCTTGATGCCGTTCTTGGCCGCCCAGGTGGCGATCGGCGCCGAGTTCTGCGGCAGCGTCATCGAGGTGCGCACGATGTAGGGCGACTTGGTCGTGATCGCCGAGGTCGCGGCGTTCATCACCACCATCGGCTTCTTGGCCTCGGTGGCCAGCGGCGCGACGGCGAAGGCCGACGGCGTCAGGCCGAAACCGGCCAGGATGTCGACCTTGTCCTTGATCACCAGCTCCTGCGCCAGGCGCTTGCTGACGTCGCCCGCGGTGCCCGGGCTGTCGTCCTTCAGGATCAGCTCGATCTTGCGGCCGCCGTAGGTGTCGCCATGGGTGGCGAGGTAGAGCTTGACGCCGTGCTCGATCTGCTTGCCGTAGGCCGCGAACGGGCCGGACATCGGCAGCACGAGACCGATCTTGACGGCATCGGCCGCCCAGGCGGCGCCGCTCAGCAAGGTGCCCAGGGCCAGGGCGATCAGGGGGGTCTTCAGACGCATGGGTTTGTCTCCAGAGGGGCTTGTTGCAACGGGATCATCGGCAGTGTATCCAGCACATCTAGTACACATATCGTCCGTATACACATCATCAGTGTCACGACTTCATGATGCAGATCAAATAGGTGGAAACCCGGTGTCCAGGCGCCGCACTCAGCCTTCGCTGGGCGCGCGGCTCAGCTCGTTGTTGGCGTCGACGACGGTCTTGAGCATCGCCAGGAAGCGCGGCCGGTCCGCCGCCGCCAGCGGCGCCATCATGCGCTGCTGTGCCTTGAGCATGCCCGGCATCGCCTGGGCCAGCAGCCTGGCGCCGGCCGGGGTGACGTGCAGCAGCCGCACCCGGCGGTCGCTGGGCGAGGTCTGGCGCACGATCAGCTCGCGCCGCTCCAGCCGGTCGATCACGCCGCCGATGGTCGAGGTGTCGAAACCGATCGTGCCGGCCAGCGTGCGCTGGTCGAGACCGGGCTGGCGGTGCGCCGCCGACAGGGCCGCATACTGCACCGGGGTGATGCCGTGGGCCTGGGTTTCCTCGAGAAAGAGCGCCACCGCGATCTGCTGCAGGCGCCGGATGTAGTAGCCCGGCTGCTCTTCCAGGACGGCCGTTTCGGCCTTGTTCTTGGGCATCGATCCGCTCCTGATCTGGGGGCCGCGCGGCCCGCTCGTCCCGCATCATGGTCTTGATGCTCATGATCAGTATACGGTGGACTTGCGTCGCGCACGAGTTCGCCTCGAAAGCCCGGCCTTTTCCGGCGAACGACGCCGGCCGGCGGATTCAAGATGAAGTCTTCTCCGCGAGCCGCGCCCGCTCCGACCTGCCCAGCCCATGACCCTCTTCGAGATCCGCGACCTTCTGGCGGCCTACTGGTCCGCCAGCGAGGTCGCCACCAACCTGCTGGTGTTCCTCAACCTGGCGGGCGCACTGGCGCTGGGCGCCCTGGTCGGCTACGAGCGCTCGTACCACGGCCGCGCCGCCGGCATGCGCACCTATGGCCTGGTGTGCATGGCGTCGACCGGGCTCACCGTGGTGGCCGGCTACCCGGCGTTCTGGTATGGCGGCCACTCGGCGATCACCTTCAACGCCCAGCCCACGCAGGTGATCCAGGGCATCGTCACCGGCGTCGGCTTTCTCGGCGCCGGCGTGATCATGAAAGAGGGCCTGAACATCAGCGGCCTGACGACCGCGGCCTCGATCTGGACCGCCTCGGCGATCGGCGTGCTGATCGGCGTCGGCTTCTATGCGTCGGCGATCCTGCTGTCGGTGCTCAGCGCGATGACGATGATGTGGGGCAGCCGCCTGGAGGGCTGGCTGCCGTCGCATCAGGCGCTGGGCCTGAGCCTGCGCCTGGCCTCGGGCGGCGAGCTGGACCTGCCCGCATTCGACCGCTTCATGCGCGACCACAGCTACGAGATCGCGCCGGGCTCGCTGTCGGTGCAGCACGCCGACGGCCGATCCGAGTGGAAGCTGGTCGCGGTGGTGGTGGACCGGCACCGCGCGGCCTCGCTGCACGCGCTGGCGCACGATCTCCAGGCGCTGCAGGCGCTCGAGCGCTTTTCGATCACCCACGCACGCAATTGACCCCACCATGACCACACCCTCTTGCCGCAGGCGGTCACCGGCCCGGCTCGCCCGCGCGGCCGGGCTGCTCGCCTGGGCCGCGGCCAGCGCCGCCTGCGCCGCCCCGCCGCCGCCCTGGGTCGTGACCGACGACGGTCAGGGCGTGACCTCCCCGGGCGGCACGCTGATCTGGTCGCGCTGCGTGCAAGGCATGCAGTGGACCGGCAGGACCTGTGCCGGCCAGCCGGCGCTGGCGACGCGGGGCGAGGCCATCGCGTGGGCCGCCGCGCGCCGCCGCACCGACGGCCTGGACTGGCGGCTGCCGCGCGTCACCGAGCTGCAGAAGCTGGCCGAGCCGCGGGCCCGCCCGCCCGGCGTCGACGCCCGGCTGTTCCCGGCGGCGCCCACCGGCTGGTACTGGTCCGCGACGGCCCGCGTAGACACCGCGGCGGTCAACCCCTACCACTACGGCAACATCCGCCAGGGCATCACGCCGCAGAACGCCAACCACCTGGGCTTCCTGCAAGGCTGGGCGGTGAACCTGGACAGCGGCGAAGGACGCGACGACGTGCTCAAGTCGACGCGGCTGCCGGTGCGCCTGGTGCGCTCCGCGCCCTGAGCCCGCGCGGGATCGCGCCCGGGCCGGACCGGCACGCCGCATGCGGTAAGCTGGGCGCTGCCCCATGACCGATGCGCTCCATCCCCTCTTGCTGCTGCTCCACCTGCTCGCCGCCGCCGCGTGGGTGGGCGGCATGTTCTTCGCGCATGTCGCGCTGCGGCCGGCCGCGGCCGAGGTGCTGGAGCCGCCGCAGCGCATCCGCTTGATGGCCGCCGCGCTCGGGCGGTTCTTCCGCCTGACCGTCGTGTCGGTGGCGGTGATTCTCGCCACCGGCCTGGTCCTGCTGCTGCGCGTCGGCATGGCGCAGGCGCCGCTCGGCTGGCATGTCATGCTGACGCTGGGCCTGGTCATGGCGATGGTGTTCGCCTACATCGCGCTGGCGCTGAATCCGCGGCTGCAGGCGCACGCAGCGGCCGGCGCCTGGCCGCAGGCCGCCCAGGCGCTGCAGGCGATCCGCCGCCTGGTGTCGCTGAACCTGCTGCTGGGCGCCTGCGCGATCGCCGCGGCGGTTTCCGCACGGGCCTAGGCCACGCGCCGCGCGGTACCGCCTTCAGGCCTTCAGAGGTAGAAGGCCTCGACGCTGCCGTTCAGCTTGATCAGCAGCGGCTGGCCCTTGCGGTCCACCTTGTTGCCGACCGGCACGCGGATCCAGCCTTCGCTGACGCAGTATTCGGCCACGTCGAAGCGCTCCTTGCCGTTGAAGCGGATGTGCACGTCGCGCTCGAACGCCGCGGCCACATGGTAGGGGCTGCGCACGTCGGTGGAGAGCCGGTCGGGCAGCGGTGCGGCCGCGGCCGTGGACGAGGTGTCGGGGGTGGGTTCGGTCATCGCGTTCATCTCACTCGGTCTGTCAAGTCATCCGTCATCGGCCGCAGGCCGGACGGGCGGTGCCTGCCTCAGCCCTGCAGGCCGGCAAACACCTGCTGCACGTCTTCGTTGGCATCGAGCGCGGCCAGGAAGGCTTCCACCTCGTCGAGCTGCTCGGCGCTCAGGCTGGCCGGGTCGACCGGGTTCCGGGGCCGGTAACCCAGCTTGGCCGACACCACCTGGAAGCCCTGCGCCGGCAGCGCCCGGCTGACCAGGTCCAGGTCGGCCGGATCGGTGAAGAACATCGTCGCACCGTCGTCGGCGGGCGCCAGGTCCTGCGCGCCGGCCTCGATGGCCGCCATCTCCGGATCGGCGCCGGCCAGCGCCGGCTCGGCCTCGATCATGCCGACGTGGTCGAAATCCCAGGCCACCGAGCCCGAGGTGCCCAGCTGGCCCTTGCGGAACAGCACCCGCATGTCCGATGCCGCGCGGTTGACGTTGTCGGTCAGGCACTCGACCATCACCGGCACCCGGTGCGGCGCGAAACCCTCATAGACCGCGTGCTCGAAATGCACCGCCTCGCCGGTCAGCCCGGCGCCCTTCTTGATCGCGCGCTCCAACGTGTCCTTGGGCATCGAGACCTTGCGCGCCTGCTCGACCACCAGCCGCAGCCGGGCATTCGCCGCCGGATCAGCCCCGTGGCGCGCCGCGATCATGATGTCCTTGGCCAGCTTGCCGAACAGACGGCCCTTGGCGTTGGCCGCCAGGTCCTTGTGCTTTGCCTTCCATTGCGCGCCCATCGCCCACCTTCCGTTGCGTTGCCGACCCGTCGCCCCCGCGGCGCGCGGGCTGATGGCGGTCGACGCGCCGTCAACGTCGCGCCGGGGGCGTGACGGGTGGCGGATTTTAGGCGACGGCCCGGGCCGGCCCTCTTGTGCCCCGCCGCGTTTCGCACGACAGTGGGGCGCATTCCCGCCTTCGCCACCCCAGGAGAGATCGACCATGGCCTTGCCCGTCCGAGCGTCCGATACCCCTTTCGCCGTCGCCGTGGAGCAAGGCAAGGACTACTGGTGGTGTGCCTGCGGCCAGAGCAAGAACCAGCCGTTCTGCGACGGCTCGCACAAGGCGGCCGGCGAATTCACGCCCGTCAAGTACACCGCGCCGGACAGCACCACGGTGTACTTCTGCGGCTGCAAGCGCAGCGCCCACGCGCCGCTGTGCGACGGCTCCCACAAAACGACCCCCTGAAGCGGCCTGGCGTGCCGGTCATGGTCCGGTCCGGCTGACCGGCGGGCTCAGGGCCGCGCGCGCCACACGAAGGTGGCCACGCTGTCGGCCGGCATCGACGCGTCGAACGCCATCGCTCCGTAGGCGATGCGGATCGGCCGCACGGCCGGCGTGGCGTTGCAGGCGATCAGCACGATCGAGGCGTCGTCGGCGTTCTGGAAGGCCACGCTGTCGAGCGTGCCGGCCTCGGTCGTCGACCCGATGCGCCGGGCGCCGGGGCGCACGAAACGGCTGGCATGCGCCAACGCGTAGTACTCCAGGTTGCGGGTCACTTCGCCGGTGCGGGAATCGATCGTGACGACGCCGCGGCAGTCGGTGCAGCCGCCCAAGTGCGGGCCGTGCTGCTCGTCCAGCGCGAGGTTCCACAGCAGCACGCCGCGCGCCCAGTTGCGGGTGCTGCCGATGACGATGTTGCGCACCATCCACGGCAGGGTCTCGGGCCAGTTCGGCTTCCACTCGCCGCCCGAGCACTCGGTGAACCAGGTGTCCTGGTCGGGAAAGGCGTCGTGCACGCGGCCTTGCGCCGACGGCTCGCCGTCATAGCAATGCCAGCCGACGCCGGACACCTGCTCGCGGGCGCGCGGATCCGCCAGCACCGCCAGGGGCGATTCGGGGTGGTCCCAGTTGTGGTCGTACTCGATGATCCGGGTCGCCAGATGGTGCTGGCGCAGCAAGGGGCCCAGGTAGCGGCCATCGAGCTCGGCCCGCGCCGCGGGCGGCACCAACATGCCCGGATAGTCCTTGGGTTCGAACCCGGGTTCGTTCTGCACCGTGAGGGCGAACACCGGCACGCCCTCGTCGCGCATCGCCTCGACATAGCGCACCAGGTAGCGCGCATAGGCCTCGAACCGGTCCGGGCGCAGCGCACCCTTGATCAGGCTGTCCGAGGTCTTCATCCAGCCGGGCGCGCTCCAGGGCGAGGCCATGACCTTCAGCGCCGGGTTGATGGCCAGCGCCGCGCGGGCCAGCGGCAGCACTTCGGCGCGCTGCGGCGCGAGCGAGAAATGCGCCAGTTCCGGATCTTGCTGGCCCGGGGGGCGATCGTCGAAGCTGTAGTCGCTGAGCGAGAAATCGCTGGCGCCGATGCTCAGCCGCGTGAAGCTCAGGCCCAGCCCGCCACGATCGCGTCCGAACAACTCCTGCATCAGCGCCTCCCGCTGGGACGGGCTCATGCGGTGCATCATCAGCCAGGCCGACGCGTCAGTGAGCGCGGCCCCGAAGCCGACCATCGTCTGGTACTGCCGGCCGGGATCGACCACGATCGTGGCCGGCGCCGGCCCGGCTGGCGCGAAGGCCAGGCCGGACACCGGTGCCAGCAACTGCGTCCGGTCGCCGCTGGTCACCCAGGCCTGCACCGGCCAGGCGCCGGCCCGGGCCGCCGACAGGCACAGACCCAGCAGCAACGCTGCAGCGGCACGCGCCGCCAGCGCCCCGGCCTTGCCGGGCAGGGTCGCCGGCCTCACAGCCGGTGCCCCTGCTGCCGGTCGAACAGCGAGATCCGGCGCGGGTCGATGTCGAAGCGGACCGCCTGCCCGGTCGCCCAGTCGCCCGCTTCGTGGGCCACGGCCGCCAGGCTCCGATCGCCCTGCTTCAGCCACAGGACCTGATGGTTGCCCATCGGCTCGATCAGCTCCACCGTGGCCGCCCACGGCCCCGCCGCGCTCAGCTGGACATGCTCGGGCCGCACGCCGAGCACGGCCGGGTGGCCGGTGTCGACCGGCCCGCGCAGGCCCGCCTCGGCCACCGCCACGCTCAGCCCGGGCGCGTCGAAACGCAGCCCGCCGCTGCCGTGGTGCAACTGCCCGTCGATGAAGTTCATGTTGGGCGAGCCGAGGAAGCCCGCGACGAAGAGGTTCGCCGGCCGCTCGTAGACCTCGGCGGGGGCACCGATCTGCTGGATCTTGCCCTCGCGCATCACCACGATGCGCGAGGCGAGCGTCATCGCCTCGACCTGGTCGTGGGTCACGTAGATCATCGTCGCGCCCAGTCGCTGGTGCAGCAGCTTGAGCTCGCGCCTCAACTCGGTCCGCAGCTGGGCGTCCAGGTTCGACAGCGGTTCGTCGAACAGGAAGACGTCGGCTTGCCGGACCAGCGCGCGGCCGATCGCGACCCGCTGGCGCTGGCCCCCGGACAGCTGCGCCGGCTTGCGCCGCAGCAAGGGGCCGAGCTGCAGCATCTCGGCGGTCCGGGACACGCGCTGCCGGATCTCGGCCTTGGGCACGCCGCCGACCTGCAGGCCGAACGACATGTTGCGCTCCACCGTCATCGTGGGATAGAGCGCGTAGGACTGGAACACCATGCCGATGCCGCGCTCGCTGGGCTCGGCCCAGGTCATGTCGACGCCGCCGATCTCGATCCGGCCCTCGGCGACCTCGTTGAGCCCGGCAATGCAGTGCAGCAAGGTCGACTTGCCGCAGCCCGACGGGCCGAGCAGCACCAGGAATTCCCCGGCCAAGGCTTCCAGGTCCAGGCCCGACAGCACCTCGTGGCTGCCGAAGCGGACCTTCAAATTGCGGACGCGAACACCTGTCATGAACCTAGCCTTTCACCGCGCCGGCGGCAATGCCGCGCACGAACCAGCGGCCGGAGACGAAATAGACGCCGAGCGGCACCATCGCGGTGAGGATGGTGGCGGCCATGTTGACGTTGTAGAGCCGCTCGCCGGTGGTCGTGTTGATCACGTTGTTGAGCTGGACCGTCATCGGCAGATGTGCCGGGCCAGCGAAGACCAGGCCCAGGATGTAGTCGTTCCACACGCCGGTGACCTGCATGATCGCGGCGACGATCAGGATCGGCGTCGACATCGGCAGCATCAGCTGCGCGAAGATGCGCCAGAAGCCGCCGCCGTCGACCCGCGCCGCCAGGAACAGCTCGTTCGGGATCGCCGCGTAGTAGTTGCGGAACAGCAGCGTCATCACCGGCATGCTGAACACGATGTGGATCAGCACGATGCCGGGCAGCGAGCTGTACAGGCTCAGCGCGGCTAGGATCTTCACCAGCGGATAAATCATCACCTGCACCGGAATGAAGGCGCCCATCATCAGCACCGCGAACAGCCACTGAGCGCCACGGGGTCGCCAGAAGCTCAGCGCGTAGCCGTTGACCGCGCCGATCAGGATCGGCACCAGGGTGCTGGGAATGACGATGCTGACGGAGTTCCAGAACCCGACCCGGATGCCTTGGCAGGACACGCCGGTACAGACCTCGCTCCAGGCCGCCCGCCAGGCGCTCAGGTCCAGCGCCTGAGGCAGGGCGAACAAATGCCCCAGGCGGATCTCGTCCATGGTCTTGAACGAGGTCGTCACCATGATGTAGAGCGGCAGCAGGAAGAACAGCGCGGCCATCGCGAGGAAGGCGTAGAGGCCGGCGCGGGCCACCGACCGCCGCGTGCGACGGCGCTGCGGCGGCGGACTCGATGCGCGGCTCATTGCGTCCTCCCCACGGCGGCCCGGCGCCACCGGACCAGCAGCAGCGGCACCACCAGCACCAGCACCATCAGCAGCAGCACGATGGAGCCCGCCGAGGCCAGCGCGATGTTGGCCCGGCCGAACAAATGGTCCATGATGAACTTGGCCGGTACGTCGCTGGCGATGCCGGGGCCGCCCTGGGTCATCGAGACGACCGAATCGAACACCTTGACCACGCCGGTGAACAGCAGCACGAACACGGTCGCCACCGTCGGCGCGAGCATCGGCAGCACGATCGACAAATAGGTGCGCCAGGCCGGAATGCCGTCCAGCCGGGCCGCCTTCCAGATCTCTTCGTCGATGCCCCGCAGGCCGGCCAGCATCAGCGCCATCACCAGCCCCGAGGCCTGCCAGACGGTGGCGATGACGATGGTGTAAATCACCTTGTCCTGGTCGACGATCCAGTCGAACGTGAAGCCCGCGAAGCCCAGCTGCCGCACCGCATGCTGCAGCCCGCTGCCCGGATTCAGCACCCATTGCCAGACCAGGCCGGTGGCCACGAAGGACATCGCATAGGGGTAGAGGAAGATCGTGCGCAGCACCCCTTCCCCGCGCACCTTCTGGTCGACGAAGACCGCCAGCACGAAGCCGATCACCATGCAGGCCGAGATGAACAGCACGCCGTAGACGGCCAGGTTCTGCAGCGACTGCAGCCAGCGATCGTTGTCGAACAGGCGTTCGTACTGCGCCAGGCCGACGAAGTCGCCGCTCGGAAAGGTCCGCGCGCTCGACAGCGACACGCGCAGCGACCACAGCGCCGTGCCGAGGTAGCCGACGAGGACGGTGAGCGCCATCGGCAGCAGCGCTCCCCAGGGCACCCAGCGGCGGCGCAGGCGGCCGAGCCGGGCGGAACGGGCGTCGCTCATCTCAGTCCCTCAAGGCCGCGACGATGTCCTTCTGCACCTTCTCGACCGGCATGTTGCGGTTCCAGTAGGTCGTCAGGATGTCGGCCAGCGCGCCGTTCTGGTCCGGCGTCAGGTAGATCTCGCCGTTGCCGAGCTGGCGCGACTTGTCCTTCATGATCGCGATGCCCTGCTGCGCGCACAGGTCCATCTTCGACGCATCGACGTCGGTGCGGATCGGGATCGAGCCCTTCTTGATGCTGAACGCCACCTGGGTCGCCGGCGTCGTCACCACGCTCGCCAGCAGCTTCTGCGCCTTGATCGCGTCGGGCTTGTCGGTCTTCGGAAACACCAGCACGTCGCCCTGGATGATGTAGGGCGAGGCCGGGCCGAAACCGGCGATGCAGCCGTAGTCCCGGCCCGCCACCTGATGGGCCAGCGAGAACTCGCCCTTGGCCCAGTCGCCCATGAACTGGACGCCGGCCCGGCCGTTGATCAGCATCGCGGTGGCGTCGTTCCAGTTGCGCCCGGGCGACGCCTTGTCGACATAGCCCTGCAGGCGCTTGAAGGTCAGCAGCACGTTGCGGAAGGCCTCGGACTCGATCGCCTTCGGGTCGCGGTCGCGCAGCACCTTCAGGTACAGCTCGCGCCCGCCGACGTTGGTCAGCACCGCGGTGAAGACGATGTTGTCCTGCCAGGACTGGCCACCGTGCGCCAGCGGCACCAGGCCGGCTGCCTTGAGCTTGTCGAGCGCGGCGAACAGCTCGTCCATGGTCTTGGGCTCGGCGGCGATGCCGGCCTTCTTGAACGCCGCCTTGGAGTACCAGATCCAGGTCGGCATGTGGATGTCGACCGGCACCGCGTAGAAATGGCCCTTGACGCGGATGACGTTGAGCACCGTCTCGGGCAGGAAGTTGGCCCAGCCGTCGCGCTGCGCCACGTCGTCCATCGGGTTGAGCATGCCTTGATCGACCAGATCGAGGAATTGCTTCGAGGTGTTGAATTGCGCCGCCGTGGGCGGGTTGCCGCCGACGATGCGGTTGATCGTCACGGCGCGGGCCTGCTCGCCGAGCGCCACCGCCATGTCGGTCCAGACGCCGCCCTGGGCGCGGTAGGCGTCGGCCAGCGTCTTCACCGCGGCCGATTCGCCGCCGGACGTCCACCAGTGGATCACCTCGGCCTTCGGTCCGGCCGCGTGGGCCGCCAGCGTTGCCGCGGCCCCCAGCGCGGCCAGCAGCGCGGCGCGGCGCCAGCCTCGTGCGACAGTCATGCGAATCTCCTTCATCTCAGGCTTTCAGGAAGTCGGCGTACCAGCGGCCGCTGGCCTTGACGGTGCGCCGCTGGGTCCGGTAGTCGACATAGGTCAGCCCGAAGCGTCGCACATAGCCCTCGGCCCACTCGAAGTTGTCCAGCAGGCTCCAGGCGAAGTAGCCCTTCAGCGGCACGCCGCGGGCCAGCGCCTGGCGGGCCGCGTCCAGGTGCCGCGCCAAGTAGCTCAGGCGCTGCGGGTCGTCGACGCGGCCGTCGGGCTGCACCACGTCGTCCCAGGTCGAGCCGTTCTCGGTCAGGTAGATCTCGGCCGGACGGTAGTCGCGATGAATGCGATCGAGCAGGCTCACCATGCCCTCGGGCGAGACCTCCCAGCCGAACGCCGTGCGCTCCACGCCCGGCCGCTCGACCACCCGGGTGGCGATCGGGCCGTGGCCGGGCGCGTCGGCCACCACCTCGGGAAAGTAGTAGTTGACGCCCAGGAAGTCGGCCGGCGTCGCGATCGCCTGCAGGTCGCCGTCGCGCACGGTCGGCGCCAGCGGGCCCAGCAGCGCCAGCAGATCCTGCGGATAGCCGCGGCCGTAGAGCGGATCGAGGAACCAGCGGTTGCGCGAGCCGTCGTGCCGCACCGCGGCCGCCGCGTCCTCGGCCCGGTCGGAGGCCGGGATGATCGGGTGCAGGCTCAGCGTGATGCCGACCCGCGCCTGCGCGACGTTGGCGCGGATCACCGGCAAGGCCTGCCCGTGCGACACCAGCAGGTGGTGGCAGACCTGCAGCGCCGCGCGCGGGTCGCGGATCCCCGGCGCGTGGTTGCCTTCCTGGTGTCCGAGGAACGCGGTGCACCAGGGCTCGTTGTGCGTGATCCAGTGCTTGACGCGGTCGCCGAGATGGCGGCTGACCACGTCCGCGTAGTCGACGAACGCGTCCACCGTGCCGCGGTGCTGCCAGCCGCCCTGGTCCTGCAACGCCTGCGGCAGGTCCCAGTGGTACAGCGTGGCCCAGGGCTGCAGGCCGCGCTCCAGCATGCCGTCGACCAGACGCGAATAGAAGTCCAGCCCCTTCTGGAGGGGGACCGCGCCGCGGCCCTGCGGGAAGATGCGCGGCCAGGCGATCGAGAAGCGATAGGCGTTGACGCCCAGATCGCGCGCCAGGTCCAGGTCCTCGGGCCAGCGGTGGTAGTGGTCGCAGGCCACCGCCCCGCTCGATCCGTCGCGGATCGCGCCGGGCTGGCGGCAGAAGCGGTCCCAGATCGATTCACCGCGGCCGTCTTCGGCGGCCGCGCCTTCGATCTGGTACGACGAGGTGGAGCAGCCCCACAGGAAATCGGCGGGGAACTGCTGGCGGCGCACAGCGGGCGCCGGCACGTCAAAGGGAGTATTCATGCGGACTCAGGATGAAAAGGCGCTGCAGGGCGCGGTGTCCGGGTCGTGGGCCGCGCCGGCGACGACGCGGATGCGCGCCAGCGACAGGCTCAGCGGCGCATCGGCCGTCAGGCGAAAGGGCACGTCGACCTGGTCGAGCCGGGCGCCCGAGTCGGCGAAGCAGCGCAGCGGGATCTTGAGCGTGGTGATCGTGTCCGGCGGGCGAGCCGCCAGCCAGCGGGTCAGGTCCAGCGCGCCTTCGCAATGCGCCGTGCAGCCCATCGCCAGCGTCACGCGGGCCGGGCCGGCGCGGTGCACGGCCACGTCGAACGCCAGCACGCCGTCGGCGTACGTGCTCAGCGCCACCGGACGGGGCGCGCCGAGCCACAGCCGGGCCGGCCCGAGCCAGGTCACGCGCTTGGCGTCCTGCTGGGTATGCAACTGGTTGGTGGCGACGCGGATCTGCGGCGTGGCGGCCGGTACCGACAGCACCGAGCCCAGGTCCTCGCCGACGCGGACCGGCTGCCAGCCGTCGGCCTGCGCCGCGACCTGCAGCGCATAGGGCGGGCGCGCCGATTGCTGGAACAACGAGAGTTCAGGCCGCGCCGCGCAGCCGCCGGTCGGCACGGGGACGTCCAGCCGCCCGAGTTCGCTGCGGCTGCCGAGGCCGAGCCCACCGCCCGGCGAGAACAGCGCCGGGATCGGCCGCGTCGTCGCGGCCGACGGGCAGTCCGACACTGGCCAGCGGAACGACAGCCGGCCTGTGAAATCGTGCGCACGGCTGCCGTCGGCCTGGCCGAACAGCAGGTCGGCGATGCCGCCGCCCTCGGTGCCCGGCAGCCAGGCCGCCACGAACGCGTCCGACAGGTTCAGCAAGTCGTTGACCATCAGCGGCCGGCCCGACAGCAGCACCGTGACGACCGGCCTGCCGTGGCCCGCCACCGCTTGCAGCAGCGCCAGGTCCTGCGGGTAGCGGCGCGTGTGTCGCAGCGTGTCCGAGGGCGCGATGTCGCCGCTGCCCTCGGCATAGGGCGCTTCGCCGAGCACTACAACCACGAGGTCGAAGCGGGCCGGGTCGACGTCCTTGGCGTCGACGCTGTACACCACGTTCTGCGGGCCGGCCGCTTCGCGCAGCGCCGCCAGGACGGTCTGGCCGGCCGGGAAGTCGGCGTTGTCGTTGCCCCGCCCTTGCCAGGTCAGGCTCCAGCCGCCGGTCTGCATCTCCAGGCTGTCCGCCCCGCGTCCCACCACCAGCAGCCGCCGCCCGCGCGCGATCGGCAGGGCCTGCGCGTGGTTCTTCAGCAGCACCAGCGATTCCCGCACGGCCTGTCGCGCCAGCGCGCGGTCCTGCAGGGCCGCCTGCCGGCCGGCGTCGGCGGCCTGCGCCGGGCCGTGCTCGAACAGGCCGGCGCGCATCTTGACCCGCAGGATGCGCGTCACCGCGTCGTCGATGCGGCTCATCGGAATCTCGCCGCGTTCGACCTCGGCGATGGTGTTGGCGATGAAGGCCTTCCAGTCGTCCGGCACCATCACCATGTCGATGCCGGCGTTGATCGCCTGAGCGCAGGCGGTGTTGCTGCAGCCGGGCACCTGGCCGATGCCGTTCCAGTCGGAGACGACGAAACCATCGAAGCCCATGCGCTGCTTGAGCAGGCCGGTCAGCAGGCGGTGGCTGCCGTGGAGCTTGCCGTAGCCGGGGCCTTCGGCGGCGTCGTGCCAGCTGTTGAACGAGGCCATCACCGTCTGCACGCCGGCCTGGATCGCCGCCTCGTAGCCCTGGCCGTGCACCGCGCGCAGCACCTCGAACGATGCGCGGTTCACGCCCTGATCGACCCCCTGGTCGGTGCCGCCGTCGCCGATGAAATGCTTGGCCGTGGCGACGACGCCGGTGGCGCCGCCCAGGCCCTGCTGCAGCCCGCTCACCGCCGCCGCCGCGAAGGCGCGGACCTCGGACGGATCCTGCGAAAAGCTTTCGTAGGTCCGGCCCCAGCGCACGTCCTGGGCCACCGCCAGCGTCGGCGCGAACACCCAGTCGATGCCGGTGGCCCGCACCGCACGCGCCGTGGCGACGCCGATGCGCTGCACCAGCGCCGGGTCGTGGGTCGCGCCGAGGCCGATGTTGTGCGGATACAGCGTCGCGCCATACACGTTGTTGTGGCCGTGCACGGCATCGGTGCCCCAGATCAGCGGGATCGGCGTGGCCAGGCCCGTGGCCAGCGAGGCCGCGTGATAGGCCTCGGACAGCGCCAGCCAGTCGCTCGCCCGCGCCTTCTTGTCGTTGCCGGGCCAGGAGCCGCCGCCGTTGAGCACCGAGCCGATCGCGTATCGCCGAACCTCGTCGGGGCTGATCGACTGGATCTCGGCCTGCGTCATCTGCCCGACCTTCTGGGCCAGCGTCATGCCGGCCACGATGTGCCGGATGCGGGCTTCGATCGCCGGGTCGCGGGACGACGCCGGGCCAGTGGCCTCGCGGCCGGCCGCGGCGCAGCCGGCGGTGGACAGCGTGGCGAGCCACGCCAGAGCAACCGCACCCGCGGCGAAGAGAGACGAACGACGGCGTCGGAAGATCATCAGAGGAACATGGAGAAGAAGGCACCGCCGCGGCGCCAGGCTCGCGGCGGTGACAGGGCGACGAGCTCGGCCCGTCAGAGCTTGTAGCTCAGTCCGACGAGGTACTGGCGACCGAAGCGGTTGAACTCCTGCGGTGCCGCGGCGCTGCCGAAGCCGGAGCCATCCTGGATGTTGCGGTCGGCCGCGTTGGTCAGGTTGACCACCTGGAACATCACCGACAAACCCTTGACCTGGCCTTGCTGGAATTCGTAGCTGGTCTGGAAGTCCACCGTGTTCTGGGCCAGCGTGCGCAGCACCGAGGTCGAGCCGAACAGCGACACGTACTCGCCGCGGAAGTCGGAGCGGTAGCGATCGTTGATGCGGGCCGAAAACCCGTTCTTCTCGTAGTACAGCGTCAGCCCCGCGACCCGCTTGGACAGGCCCGGCAGCGTGTCCCAGGCGGCGGTGGCCGAGCCCGGCCCGTTGACCTGGATCGAGCTGTTGGTCAGCGCCAGGCTGGCGGTGGCGCCGAAGCCGTCCAGGCTGCGCGCCAGCAGGCGCCCGTCGATCGCCGCACTCAGCTCCAGGCCGCGCATGTTGCCACCGTGGCCGTTGGCCTGCGTGGTGTAGGTGCCGGCGTTCGACAGCGGCACCACGGCCGGGTTGGGGTTGATGAAGCCGGTGTAGTCGAACGGGATGGTCTGCGAGTAGATGTAGGTGTCCAGGCTCTTGTAGAACAGCGCCCCGGCGACATAGCTCCGCTTGCCCCAGTACTGCTCGAGCGACAGGTCGAAGGACTTCGCACGCCACGGCTGCAGCGCCGGGTTGCCGCCGCCGCCGCCCCACAGGTGGGTGGTCGGGTCGACGCCGGCCGAGATGGCGGCGTTCATGTCGTCGATCCGCGGGCGGGCCAGCGTCTTGGCCAGGCCCAGGCGCAGCACCCGGTCGTGGCCGATGTCGCCGACCAGGTTCAGGCTGGGCAGCACGTCGTTGTAGCTGGCGCCGGCCGAGTAGGCCCCCAGCGCCGCGCCGGTGCTCGGGTCGAAGCGCTGGCTGTTGGACGACTGGTCGGTGTGGACCAGCTGGACGCCCAGGTTGCCATGCACCGGGATGTGGGCGATCTCGGTGTCGATGCCCGCCTTCACGTAGCCGGTGGTGATCTTCTCGTGGACACCGTAGTTCTTGGACAGGTCGCCGCCGGGCCCGCCGCTCATGTTGGGCACCATGTTGTAGTACTGGCTGGCGATGGTGTTGACGTCGTAGCTCAACACGCCCGGAATGCCCGCGAAGGCCAGCGAGACCGGCGACGCCGCCTGGCTGGGATCGATCAGCTGGGTGCTGCCGCCGTTCTTGAGCTGGGCGAAGTCGACCGCGAAGTTGCGGGTCTTGTCGCGGACCGAGTAGTCCACGCCCAGGTCCACATCGTTGAAGATGCCCGCCGTCAGGTCGTGCTTGCCATGCAGGTTGAGCGCCTTCATGACGTCGTTCTGCACCGCGTTCTGGCGCCGCCCGACGTGGCCCCAGCCACCCGGATCGCTCAGCGCCACCGAAGTCGGGTCGGCGAAGTTGACGCTGGGGGTGAAGGTCGGGAACGCCGGCGTGACCGGGATGTTGAACTGGATGCTGGAGGTCGGCGTGCCGGCGTAGGTCTCGAAGACGGTCTCGTTGCGGCGCGCGCTCGAATAGCTCAGGTCGGCGATCGCCTTCCAGCTGCCCAGCGTGGCCTCGTTGTTCCAGCCCAGCGAGGTGAGCTTGTCGTCGCGCCGGTTGTAGTCGTTGCGCACCACCGGCTGGTGCCCGGTGGCCGGGAAGGTGATGGTGCCGGAGTTCAGGATCGTGGCGTCGCCGACCTGCGCGAAGCCCGGGTTGGCGATCGTGTAGAGCGGCGCCCCGCAGGTGTAGTTCTGCGGCGCGGTGCACCAGGGGTTCGAGTCCCACATCACCCCGCGCATCACCTCGGTCTGGTTGAACTGCGAGTAGTAGGCGTCGAGGGTGCTGTGGAAGTTCTTGTTCGGCTTGTACTCCAGCACGCTCATCAGGCCGTCGCGCACCTCGTGGCGCGAGGTAGCCTCGACTTCCGCGCCGCCCAGCGCCTCGGCGCCGTTGTACCAGGCCGCCCCCGGGGCGCCCCACCACCAGGCCTTGTAATGCTGTTCCTGGCCCGGCGCGTCCAGATGGGCATAGCCCAGGGCCAGGCCCAGCGTGCGGTCCGCGAACTGGTCGATGTAGGCGGCGCTGAAGCGTCCGCCGTTGGCCGACGTGCCGCCCGCGCCGCCGTTCAGCGCGCCCAGCGAATTGTGCTCGGCACGCACGTTGAACGCCGCCTTGCGGCCATCGAGATCGAGCGGCCGCACGGTGTGCAGGTCGACGGTGCCCGACAAGCCCTGCCCCAGCAGCGTGGCGTCCGGCGTCTTGTAGACGGTGGCGCCCGAGAGCAGCTCGGACGGATACTGGTCGTACTCGACGCCGCGGTTCAGGCCGGTGGTCGTCTGCTCGCGGCCGTTCAGCAGCGTGCCGGCGAAGTCGGGCGACATGCCGCGGATCGCGATGACCTGCTCGCGCCCGTCGACCCGCTGGCCCGCCAGGCCGGGCAGGCGCGACAGCGATTCGGCGATGCTGACGTCCGGCAGCTTGCCGATGTCCTCGGCGGTCACCGCCTCGACGATCGAGTCGGCATTCTTCTTGACGGCGATCGAGCCTTCGATCGAGCCGCGGATGCCGGTCACGATCACCGTCTCGGGCGTGCCGGAGGCGGCCGGCGGCGAGGCCGGCTGCTCCTGCGCCCTCACGGCGCTCATCGTGAACAACAGGCCGGACACGGCCGCGGCGATCGGATGGATGCGCAGGCCGCGGTGGCGCGCCAACGCGCCATGGCGACCGGACCGGGAAGTACTCTTCATCGTTTGTCTCCTGGATTCGAAAGGGCGGGCACAAGGTCTTGGTGTTTGACTGAAATATTAACAACATTGAAACGTCGTTAATTTAGTGTTAACACTTAGGCCGTCGCATGAACACGACACGGCGCTATAGTCGCGGCCAGCCTCTTGGGGCGGCCGCGCGGTGCGGCCGCTGCCGCGGCTTTCACCGCCTGACGCCGGCCCGCCTTGTCCATGAACCTCCTGCTTGCCGAGGATGACGCGATCCTTGCGGACGCCTTGACGGCGCAGCTGCAACGGGCGGGCTTCCTGGTCGAACACGCGGCCAACGGCGCGGTGGCCGAGTACCTGCTGCTCAAGCAGCCCTTCGACCTGGCCATCCTGGATCTCGGCCTGCCCATGGTGGACGGGCTGACGGTGCTCAAGCGGGTCCGCCATGCGTCGCGCAACCTGCCGGTGCTGGTGCTGACGGCGCTGGACAGCCTGGACGACCGCGTGGCCGGACTCAACGCCGGCGCCGACGATTACCTCACCAAGCCTTTCGACTTTCCGGAGCTGGAGGCTCGCCTGAGGGCGCTGCTGCGGCGCACCCGGCCAGGTCATGGCCCGGCCGAACTGGGCCAGCTGGTGTTCGACCGGGAGGCGCGGCGCGCATCGCTGCAAGGCGAGGCGCTGGACCTGAGTCCGCGCGAATGGATGCTGCTGGACCTGCTGCTGTCGCAGCGCGACCGCGTGGTGACCAAGGAGCAGATCAACCAGGCCTGGGCGCCCGAACGCTCCGAGACCGGCGGCAACAATTCGATCGAGGTCTACATCCACCGGTTGCGCCGCAAGCTGGAAGGCTCCGGTCTGCTGATCCGCACCGTGCGCGGCCTGGGCTACCTGCTGGAAGCCGAAGGCGAAAGCGCCTGAGCCCGCCATGGCACGATGGCCGGCCTGGCTGCAAGGCGTACCGGGCGCGCGTTCGCTGCACCGGCAACTGCTGATCTGGCTGTTGCTGCCGCAGCTGGTGCTGTGGATGGCCGGCGCCTACTTCACCTACGACCTGGCGCTGCGCTACGCCAACCGCGCGATCGATGCCAGCCTGCTGCAGGCCACCAAGGCGCTGGCGCGCCAGGTCAAGCCGATCGACAGCGGCATGTTCATCGACTTCCCGCGCTCGGCACAGGAGATCCTCGAAGCCGACCCGAACGACCGCGTCTTCTACACCGTCAGCTCGCCGCCGGGCCAGTTCATCCTGGGCAATCTGCGGCTGCCGGCGCCGGCGATCGCCCGGCCGGCGCTGGGCGAGCCCTACTTCTACAACGACGCGGTGTCGGTGAGCTCGCGCGCCAATCCGCACCCGCCGTCCGAACCGGTGCGCGTGGCCGCGCTCTACCTGCATTTCGGCATCGACGCCAACACGCAGCAGACGATGCTGGTCCAGGTCGCGCGATCGAGCGCCAACCGCCAGGAGCTGACCCGGCGCATCCTGTTCGACACGGTGCTGCCGCTGTCGGGCGTGATCCTGCTGATGAGCATGATCGTCTGGACCGGCATCCGCGCCGGCCTGGCGCCGCTGGCCTTGCTGCAGCGTCAGGTCGAAGGCCAGGCCGCCAACCTGCTGGCGCCGATCCAGCTCGATGCGGCGCCGCCCGAGGTCCGCGCACTGGCCGGCGCGCTGAACGCGCTGCTGGCCGAGGTCAACCGCAACGTCAGCGCCCAGAAGCGCTTCCTCAGCGACGCCGCGCATCAGCTCCGCACCCCGCTGGCCGGGCTGAAGAGCCAGACCGAGCTGGCGCTCAAGGAGACCAGCGACCCGGCGCTGCTCGGCCGCCTGCAGCGCGTGCACGAGAGCGCCACGCGCAGCGCGCACCTGGTCAACCAGTTGCTGACGCTGGCCCGCGCCGAGCCCGAATCGGCCAGCCTGCAGGACCGCCACCCGGTGGACCTGCTGCGCCTGGCCCACGAACTGACGGCCGAATACGTGCCGCGCGCGCTCCAGGCCGGCATCGACCTGGGCGTCGACGAGCTCGACGAGCCTCCGGCGCTGCCCCTGCAGGTCAACGGCATCGCGCTGCTGCTGAGGGAGGCGCTGGCCAACCTGATCGACAACGCACTGCGCTACGCCGGCCGCGGTGCCACCGTCACCGTGCGGGTGCGGCGCGACGGCGCGCAGGCGCTGATCGAGGTGGAAGACAACGGCCCGGGCGTGCCCGAAGGCGAACTCGGCCATGTCGTCGAGCGCTTCGTGCGGGCCACCCACGACGGCAGCGGCTGCGGCCTGGGGCTGGCGATCGCGAAGGAGATCGTCGAGCGGCACGCCGGCACCTTCCGCCTGCTCGCGGTGTCGCCGCATGGCCTGATCGCCCAGGCCCGCCTGCCCGCCCTGCCTCCGGGTTAACACCTTATTCAATGCGTTAATGTTTCGTTAATATTGCGTGACACCCTGAACCCTTCGGGCAGGGCCCGACCTTCACGCGAGACGACGAACATGCGCTCCTTCGATCCCCGGCGCTCCTGGCGCCCCCTGGTTCTGCTGCTGGCCGGCGGCCTCTCGCTCGGCGCCGCGTCGCTGGCGCAGGCGGGCGAGGTCGAGGTGCTGCACTGGTGGACCAGCGGCGGCGAAGCCAAGGCCGCCGCCGCGCTGAAGGCCACGCTGCAGGCCAAGGGCGACACCTGGAAGGACTTTGCCGTGGCCGGCGGCGGCGGCGATGCCGCGATGACCGTGCTGAAGTCCCGCGTGATGGCGGGCAACCCACCCGCCGCCGCGCAGATCAAGGGTCCGTCGATCCAGGAATGGGCGCAGGAAGGCGTGCTCGCCAACATCGACGACGTGGCCCTGGCCGATCATTGGGACCAGGCGCTGCCCAAGGTGGTCAGCGACATGATGAAGTACCGCGGCCATTACGTCGCGGTGCCGGTGAACGTGCACCGGGTCAACTGGCTGTGGGCCAACCCGGCGGTGTTCAAGAAGGCCGGCGCCCGCGTCCCGGCCAGCTGGGACGACTTCTTCGTCGCGGCCGAGGCCTTGAAGAAGGCCGGCGTGGTGCCCCTGGCCCATGGCGGACAGAGCTGGCAGGACCTGACGCTGTTCGAATCGGTCGCGATCGGCGTCGGCGGCGCGGACTTCTATCGCAAGGCCCTGGTGCAGCGCGACCCGGCAGCACTGAAGAGCGCGACGATGGAGAAGGTGCTCGCGACCTATCGGCGCATCAAGCCCTACACCGATCGCAACGCCCCCGGGCGCGACTGGAACCTGGCCACCGCGATGGTGATCCGGGGCGAGGCGGCGATGCAGGTCATGGGCGACTGGGCCAAGGGCGAATTCCTGGCCGCGGGCAAGCTGCCCGGCCGCGACTTCGTCTGCGTGCCGGCGCCGGGCACGGCGAAGAGCTACACCTTCAACATCGACTCCTTCGCGATGTTCAAGCTGAAGAACCCGGCCAGCGTCCAGGCGCAGAAAGACCTCGCACAGGCCATCATGTCGCCGGCCTTCCAGGAGACCTTCAGTCTGAACAAGGGCTCGATCCCGGTCCGGCTGAACGTCAGGATGGACCGCTTCGACGACTGCGCGAAGGCCTCGTCGGCCGACTTCGTCGCCGCGTCGGCGGCCGGCACGCTGATGCCCTCGGTGGCCCATGGCATGGCGGTCCCGCCCGCGGCCGAGGGCGCGATCAAGGACGCCGTCAGCGAGTTCTGGAACAACGACCGGATCAGCATCGCGCAAGCCATGGACCGCATCGCCGCCGCGGCCCGCACCCGCTGAGCGCCGTGGCGATGCGCGCGCCCTCCGGTCGCGGCGAGGCCTGGCTGCCCAAGCTGGTGGTCGCGCCCTCGTTCGTGCTGTCGCTGTCGTTCATCTACGGCCTGATGGCGTGGAACGGCTACCTCTCGTTCTCGGCCTCGCGGATGCTGCCGAACTACGACTTCGTCGGCCTCGCGCAGTACCAGGACTTGTTCGCGTCGGACCGCTGGTGGGTCGCGATGCGCAACCTGGCGATCTTCGGCGGCCTGTTCATCGGCGGCGCGATGGCGCTGGGCCTGCTGCTGGCGATCCTGCTGGACCAGAAGGTGCGCGCCGAGGGCGCGCTGCGCACCATCTACCTCTATCCGATGGCCTTGTCGTTCATCGTCACCGGCACCGCCTGGAAATGGATCCTGAACCCGGGGCTGGGCATCGAACATCTGGTCCAGCAATGGGGCTGGAGCGACTTCCAGTTCGGCTGGCTGGTGGACCCCGACCGGGCGATCTACTGCGTGGTGATCGCCGCGATCTGGCAGTCCTCGGGCTTCGTGATGGCCTTGTTCCTGGCCGGCCTGCGCGGCATCGACGACGCGATCATCAAGGCCGCCCAGGTCGACGGCGCCAGCCTGCCGCGCATCTACGCACGCATCCTGGTCCCGTCGCTGCGGCCGGTGTTCTTCTCGACGCTGATGGTGGTCAGCCACCTGGCGATCAAGAGCTTCGACCTGGTGATGGCGCTGACCGCCGGCGGCCCCGGCTATGCCACCGACCTGCCGGCCACCTTCATGTACACGATGTCGTTCACCCGCGGCGAGATCGGCCTGGGCGCGGCCAGCGCCAACATCATGCTGGCCACGGTGGCGGCGATCGTGGTGCCCTACCTCTACTCCGAACTGCGGACCCGCACATGACGGCCTCTCCCGCCCCGCGCCACCGCCTCGCCGCCGCACGCGTGCTGCTGTGGCTGGCGCTGCTGCTCTTCGCCGCGTACTTCCTGCTGCCGCTCTACGTGATGCTGGGCACCTCGCTGAAGTCGCTGGACGAATTGCGCGACGGCACCCTGCTGTCCTGGCCGGCCCATCCCGGCCTGGCGGCCTGGGCCAAGGCCTGGTCGTCGGCCTGCACCGGCACCGACTGCAACGGCCTGCGCCCGTATTTCCTGAATTCGGTGTCGATCGCCGTGCCGGCGGTCGCCGTGTCGACCGCGCTCGGCGCGATCAACGGCTACGTGCTGACGAAGTGGCGATTCCGCGGCAGCGAGTTCCTCTTCGCGCTGCTGCTGTTCGGCGTGTTCATGCCGATGCAGATCGTGTTGCTGCCGATGAGCCAGGTGCTGGGCTGGGCCGGCCTCGCCAGTTCGGTGGGCGGCCTGATCCTGGTCCACGTGATCGCCGGCATCCCGTCGACCACGCTGTTCTTCCGCAACTACTACGTCGGCCTGCCGGACGAACTCGTCAAGGCCGCCAAGCTCGACGGCGCCGGCTTCTGGCAGATCCTGTGGCGCATCGTGCTGCCGCTGTCGACCCCGATCCTGGTCGTGACCCTGATCTGGCAGTTCACCAACATCTGGAACGACTTCCTCTATGGCGTGGTGTTCTCGGGCGCCGACAGCAAGCCGGTGACCGTCGGCCTGAACAATCTGGCCAACACCTCCGGCACGGTCAAGGAATACAACGTCGACATGGCCGCCGCGATGATCGCCGCGCTGCCCACACTGCTGGTCTACATGCTGGCCGGCAAGTTCTTCGTGCGCGGCCTGACCGCCGGCGCCGTGAAAGGATGACCCCCGCCCCATGAGTGCCCTGACCCTGCAGCAGATCCGCAAGACCTTCGGATCGGTCGACATCCTCAAAGGCATCGACCTGCGCATCGAGCCCGGCGAATTCCTGATCCTGGTCGGCCCCTCGGGCTGCGGCAAGTCCACCTTGCTGTCGATGGTCGCGGGCCTGGACACGCCGAGCTCGGGCCGCATCCACATCGGCGAGCGCGACGTCACCGACCTGCCCAGCAAGGACCGCGACATCGCGATGGTGTTCCAGAGCTACGCGCTCTATCCGAACATGACCGTGGCGCAGAACATCGCCTTCGGGCTGGAGATGCGCAAGGTGCCGCGGGTGCAGCGCGACCAGGCCGTGGCGCGGGTCTCCGAGATGCTCCAGATCGGCCACCTGCTGGACCGCAAGCCGGGTCAGCTCTCGGGCGGCCAGCGCCAGCGCGTGGCGATGGGCCGCGCGCTGGCCCGCAACCCGACCCTGTTCCTGTTCGACGAACCGCTGTCCAACCTCGACGCCAAGCTGCGCGTCGAGATGCGCGCCGAGATCAAGCTGCTGCACCAGCGCACCCGCACCACCACGGTCTACGTGACGCACGACCAGGTGGAGGCGATGACGCTGGGCGACCGCATCGCGGTGATGAAGGACGGCTCGGTGCAGCAGTTCGGCTCGCCCGACGACATCTACGAACGCCCGGCGACCCGCTTCGTCGCCGAGTTCATCGGTTCTCCGGCCATGAATTTCCTCGTCGCCTCGAACGCTCCGGCCGGGCTGCAATGCCAGGGCCGCCCGGTGCCGGGTGAACGCCCGCGCGAGTCCGGCACCGAGCCGCTCGCCTACGGCATCCGCCCCGAGGACGTGGCGCTCTGCGCGCCCGACCGGGCGCCCGCCGTCACCGGCCTGATCACGATGATCGAACCCACCGGACCCGAGACCTTCGCCCGGGTGAACACGGTGTTGGGCGAACTCACGCTGCGCACCCCCGGCAAGCTCGCCCAGCGCGTGGGCGAGGGGGTCGGGCTGAGCTGGCCCGCGGCCAAGGTGCATCTGTTCGACGGCCGCTCGGGGACCCGCCTGAACTGAGCGCCGCGGCGCGCCCGTCCCGAGGTCACGCACCCATCAGCTGGATCGCCCAGAAGGACAGGAAGCCGCCGAACAGCACCAGCGTCGAGATCGGCTGCTCCTGCACCTCGTGGGCTTCGATCAGAAGTTCCTCGGTGACCAGATAGAGCAGCGCCGCCGCGCTGAACGACAAGGTGCCCGCCAGCACCGCCGCCGAAGCCCCGGCCAGCAGCACGCTGCCCAGCGACGCGAAGCCCAGCACGGTGAGCCCCAGCGCGGCGGTGACCGCCACGATGCGCCAGCCCGAGATCCGCTCCGAGGTCAGCGCCAGGCCCAGGAACAGCAGTTCGACCGACAGGCCCAGCGCCAGGATGGTGCCGGTCTCGCCGCCGGCCGCGAAGCCCGCGCCGATGATGAAACCATCGGTCGCCACGTCCACGAAGGTGGCCAGCAGCAACCCCACCGGCAGGCCGATGCCCGCCAGGCCGGCGCCGGCCGGCGCCTCCAGGTGCTCCGTCCAGAGCTTGAGCAGGTACATGAACAGGCTGCCGGCGGCGAACGATCCCAGCACCACCGGCTTGGTCGCATGTTCGCGGCCGATCTCGGGCAGCAGCTCCACCGCCAGCGCCGCCAGGATCACCCCCGCGGCGAAATGCTGGATCAGGCTGCGCACCGCGTGCGAGGGCTTCCACACGGCGGCCAGCGCGCCGCCCGCGACGACGACCGTGGCCGGAATGGCCATTAGGAAAAGGGCGTGTTCATTCATGGATGCGGCAGATCATGTCACGAGTCGTGCGGGGCGCGGGCGGCGGATGCCGGCGTTCAGGTCATGTGGCTGGTTGCCGAGGCCTGCGCCAGCCGCGGCTCGCCGGGATGGCCTTCGAGGGTGAACGGCACCGACATGAACACGGTCAGCACGACCGGTGCCAGGGTCAGGCACACGGTGCCGGCCAGGCGCAACAGGAAGGCTTGCAGAGAGGAGTTCATCGAGGTCTCGCGGAAAGTTTGGAATGGGCGCATCTTGCAGGCCGCGCCTTAAGGCTGTCTGAGCCGCGGCGGTCCCGCGCGGCAACCTGCGATGCCGCGACGCTGGCCGCATTCATGGCTGCATTAATGGCCGCTTAATCGACCTCTGCGACCATCGCAACCCGCCCCTCATGACGCCCCTGCCGACGCCCCGCCTCGCCCTGACAACCCGCCCGGCCCGCCCCGACACGGAGGCCGGCGCATGATCTCGACCGTGCCGCTCGGGCCGCTGGCGGTGCCGACGGCGCCACTGGTGTTCGCCGTGGCCGCCTGGCTCGGACTGGCCGTCGGTCGACGCACGGGGCGCGGCGCGGGCATCGACCCGGAACCGCTGCTGCTGCGCATGCTGCTGCTCGGACTGGTGGCGGCGCGGCTGGCCTTCGTCTGGGAGTGGCGCAAGGCCTACCTGGGCGCGCCCTGGAGCGTGCTCGATCTCCGCGATGGCGGATGGGAGCCGGTCGCCGGCCTCGTGGCCGCCGTGCTGTACGGACTGAGCCAGGTCACGCGCGAAGCGGCACTGCGCAAGCCGGTGGTGCGCGCCACGCTGGCAACGCTGGCCGTCTGGGGCGCAGGCCAGCTGGCGCTGCTGGCCTGGCCCGGCGAGACACCGCAACCGATGCCCCCGCTGACCCTGAGCTCGCTCGACGGCCAGCCGCTGCCCCTGGCCCGCTTCGCCGGCAAGCCGACCGTGCTGAACCTCTGGGCGACCTGGTGCCCGCCGTGCCGGCGCGAGATGCCGCTGCTGCAGCAGGCGCAGGCCGCCCACCCGGAGATCGATTTCGTGTTCGTCAACCAGGGCGAGAGCGTCGCCGCCGTGCAGCGCTACCTGCAGGCGGAGCGGCTGCCGCTGCGCAACGTCGCGCTCGACGCGGCGCAGACGGCCGGCGCCGCCTTCGACTTGCAAGGCCTGCCCACCACCTTGTTCTTCGACGCCCAGGGCCGCCGCGTATCGACCCGGACCGGCGCGCTGTCCGAAGCCACGCTCGCGCAGGCGCTGCAGCGCCTGCAAAGCCCCACCCCCTCCGATCCACCTCATCCCGCCACCCCATGACGATGCCCTTGTTCTTCCCCCATCGACGCACCCTGGCCGGCCTGGCCCTGGGCCTGGCCACGCTGCTGCCGGCCTTCGGCCAGCCGCGGCCAGCGCCGGTGCAGGCGCTGGAAAAGCGGGGCCTGACCATCGTCGGCACGCTGCCCAGCGTCGGCGGCCTGAACGCCTACGCCGGCTACATGGGGCAGGAGCCGGTGGCGCTGTACCTCACGCCGGACGGTCAGCACGTGGTGGCCGGCCGCGCGTTCGACGCCGCCGGCCACGACCTGACCAGCGCGATGCTGCAGAAGGCGGTGGCCAAGCCGATGTCCGACGGCCTGTGGCAGCAGCTCGACAGCAGCCACTGGATCGCCGACGGACGCCAGGGCGCGCGCGTCGTCTACGTGTTCACCGACCCGAACTGCCCGTACTGCAACAAGCTGTGGTCCGACGCGCGCCCCTGGGTCGCGAAAGGCAAGGTCCAGCTGCGCCATGTCATCGTCGGCATCCTGACGCCCACCAGCGCCGGCAAGGCCGCCGCGTTGCTGGCCGACAAGGACCCGGTCGCCACCTTCGCTGCCTACGAGGGCCGGCATGCGGCCGCCACCGCGCAGTCGCTCGCCAGCGGGCGGCCACGGCCGCTCGACGACGGCACGCTGAAGCCGCTCGCCACCATCGCCCCGGCCCAACAGGCGCAGCTGGACGCCAACGAGCACCTGATGGCGTCGCTCGGCCTGCAGGCCACGCCGGCCATCGTCTGGCGCGAAGCGGACGGCGCATTGCAGGTGCGCCAGGGCCTGCCCGAGGGCGGGCTGGGCAGCGTGCTGGGCGCCCCCTGATCGGAGGCCGCGGGGCGGCCGCCTAGCATCAGCCCGCGGCCTCGGCCCCGCCCAGCGAGGCCAGCAGCATGTCGACGAACACCCGGGTCTTGGCCGGCATCAGCTTGCGGCCCGGAAACACCGCCCAGGCGGTGTGGCTCGGTGAGCACCAGCGCGGCAGCACGCGCCGCAGCAGGCCCTTGCGCAGATGCGGCTCGGCGAAATGGTCGGGCACGGCCGCGATGCCGGCGCCGGCACGGGCCAGCTGGATCAGCAGCTCCGGCGAGTTCGCGCCGACCCGGCCCGGCGGCACGCCCTGCCACCGCTGCTCGCCCTGCACCAGCACCCACGGTGCCGGCTCGCCGTTGCCGCGCAGCTGGCGCACCGCATCGTGCCGGGCCAGGTCGTCCGGCTGCTGCGGCTCGCCGCGCTGGCTCAGGTAGTCGGGCGAGGCATACAGGCCGATCGAGAACACCGCCAGCCGGCGCGCGACCAGCAAGGCATCGTCGGGCAGGTCGCCGACGCGCAGCGCCAGGTCGAATCCCTCGCCCAGCAGATCGACCCGGCGCGCCGACAGATCCAGCTCCAGCGAGATCGCCGGGTACAGCGCCACGAACGCCGCCAGCGTGTCGGCCAGCATCAGGTGGGCGAAATCGCCGGGCATCGACACCCGCAGCCGCCCCCCGGGGACGGCCTGCCGGTGCGCGCTCAAGGCCGCCACGGCGTCGACCTCGGCCGCCACCTGGCGCGCGTGCTCCAGCAGTTGCAGGCCGAACTCGGTCAGCGTCTGGCGCCGGGTGGTGCGCAGCAACAGGCGTTCGCCCAGCCGCTGCTCCAGGCCGGCCAGGCGCCGCGAGACGGTGGACTTGGGCAGGCCCAGCTGTTCGGCGGCGCGGCTGAAGCTGCCCCGCTCGGCCACGCGGGCGAAGATCAACAAGTCGTTGGGGTCGATGCCCGCGGCGTATTGTTCCATTGGAAGAACAATCATAGCCATGATCCGGTCTTTTCACCGCGATTGTCGACGCTTAAAGTGCAGTCATTGCTTCCATCTCCCCGAAGACACACCGCGCCCCGCCTGCAGGGCCCGAGCCGGTGCCACCTCACTCCTCCAAAAGGCACTCCATGACCGCACCGCGCACCCCCACCCCCGTGACCACCCCGCGCCGCGTCGAGCGCCTGGTCGCCGGCCAGGCCACGTCCGACGGCGCCGGCGTCAAGCTGACCCGCGTGCTGACCCAGAACCTGCAGCAGCGGCTCGATCCGTTCCTGATGTTGGACGCCTTCGGCAGCGACAACCCCGACGACTACATCGCCGGCTTTCCCGACCATCCGCACCGCGGCTTCGAGACCATCACCTACATGATCGCCGGGCGCATGCGCCACCGCGACAGCGCGGGCCACGAGGGCTTGCTGGAGAACGGCGGCGTGCAGTGGATGACCGCCGGCCGCGGCGTGATCCATTCCGAGATCCCGCAGCAGGAAGACGGCGTGATGGAAGGTTTCCAGCTGTGGCTGAACCTGCCCGGCCGCGACAAGATGAACCCGCCCTGGTACCGCGACTTCAAGGCCGCCGACCTGCCGCGCTTCGAGACCGCGCAAGGCGTGACGGTGACCGTGATCGCCGGCGAAAGCCACGGCGTGACGGGCGCGGTGACGCGCGAGGCCACCGCACCGCTGTACCTGGACCTGCACCTGCCGGCCGGCACGCGCTTCGAGCAGGCCCTGCCGGCCGGCCACAACGCCTTCGCCTACGTCTACCGCGGCCGGGTGACGATCGGCGGCGAGGCGGTGCCGGCGCAGCGCATGGCGCTGCTCGCCAACGACGCGCAGGCCGACGGCGTGATCGTCGAGGCCGGGGCCGACGCCCGGCTGCTGCTGATCGCCGGCCGGCCGCTGAAGGAGACGATCGTGCAGTACGGCCCGTTCGTGATGAACAGCCAGCAGGAGATCTACCAGGCGCTGAGCGACTTCCGCGACGGCCGCCTGGGCGAATCCGCCTGACGGCGGCACGTCAATGCCGGCGCGGTCCCGCGACCGGGACCGATCGGGCGACCCCATGGCTTCTGACGAACGCGTTGACCGCCTCGCCCATGGTGTCGAAGAAGCGCTCCTGCCCCCAGGCGGTGAGCAGGCCGAAGCGCTTGAGCTTGTCCTTGACCGGATCCTTCATCTCGGCGAAGCACAGCGTGATGCCGGCCGCGCGCAGCGTGCCGTCCAGCTCCAGCAGCACGTCGGCCGCGGTGACGTCCACGCTGGTCACCGGTTCGGCGCCCACCACCAGCCAGTTCACGGTGCCGGGCGCGGCCAACGCGGCCTCCAGCACCCGGTCGCGGAACAGCTCGGCATTGGCGAAGAACAGCGGCGCATCCCACCGGAACAGCACCAGGCCGGGCACCAGCCGGGCCTCGGGGTGGCGGGTGACGTCGTGGTAGCCCTTGACGCCGTCGACACGGCCCAGCACCGCCGAGTAGGGGCGCCAGCCATCCCAGAGAAACTCGATCACCGCGGCGACGATCGCCAGCGCGATGCCGGGGATGGCCCCGAGCACGACCACGCCGACCAGGCAGCCGATCGACAGCCAGAACTCCCAGCGCTGAATGCGGTAGATGCGGCGCAGGTCCGCCACCTCCATCAAGCCGATGGCGGACGCCACCACCACCGCCGCCAGCGACGCGGTGGGCAGGTGGCGCAGCCACGGCGGCGCCGCCATCACCAGCCCCATCAAGGTGACCGCGCCCACCACGCCGGTCATCTGGGTGCGGGCGCCCGCGGCCTCGGCCACCGGCGTGCGTGACGCACTGGCGCTGACGGGCAGCCCCTGGAACAGGCCCGCCGCCAGGTTGGCGGCCCCCAGGCCGACCATTTCCTGATCGGCGTCCGCCGTCGCTCCCGCCTTCGCGGCGTAGATGCGCGACACCACGCTGGTGTCGGCGAACGACACCAGCGCCACGGCCGCGCCGCCGAGCAGCACGGACACCGCATCGCCCGCGGCCAGCGTGGGAAAACGCAGCGCCGGCATGCCCTGAGGCAGCGCCGCCAGCACCGGCACGCCGGCCTGCCGGCCCAGATCGCCGAAAGCCACGAGGGCCGTGGCCCCGGCCACCGCCATCAGCACCCCGGGCCAGGGCTTGTGCCGGTTCAGCAGCAGGATCAGCACGAGCGTTGCGCCGCCCAGCGCCAGTGCGGTCAGGTTGGTGCGACCCGCCAGCACGCCCGCAGCGAACGCCTGCAGCTCCGGCAACGGGCCCCGGGCCGGCGCGGAAAAGCCGAACAGCGTCGGCAGCTGGCTGATCAGCACCGACAGCGCGATGCCGTTCATGTAGCCGTAGCGGATCGGCTTGGACAGCAGCTCGGTGACGAAGCCGAGCCGGGCCACGCCGGCCACGATGCACAGGCCGCCCGAGACCACCGCCATCATCGCGGCCAGGCCGACCGCGCGCTGCGGGTCGCCCGCCGACAGCGGCAACACCACCCCCAGCACCAGCGCCACCAGGGACGAATCGGGTCCCAGCACCAGCACGCGGCTGGGCCCGAACACGGCGTAGGCCAGCAGGCCGAAGATCGTCGCGTACAGGCCGCTGATGGGTGGCACGCCCGACGCGACGGCATAGGCCACGCCCACCGGCACCAGCACGGCGCTCAAGGCCAGGCCGGCCATCAGATCGTGCGGCAGGCTCGCCCATTCGTAGCGCTGCAAGGCGAGCAGGCCCGGAAACCAGCGGCGCCAGCCGCGCTGCGCACGGGCACGGCCGCGCCGCAGCGGCACCGGCGGTGCGGGGGATTCCGTCTTGCTCGCGCCCTTCGCCACCGACTCGGCCTCGTGTTCCTCTGCAGACCGGTGGCATCGTACACAGTCGGCGCGGCATTCCTCGTGGCGTCGCGCTGGTCCGACCGTGGCAACGCAAGGGTCGGTGACCACGACGCTCGATCGGACATCAGCCAGGTGACCCCGACAGCATCGGGCCAGGCCCTCAGCCGGTGGCCTCGTCGACGTGGCAGGTGCTGCGCTTCATGCTGTCGCGCAGCGCGCGCAGGCGCTTGATCGCGCCGCTGCGCTCGTCGAACTCGGCCACCATCAGGTCGAGCGCGCCGCGCCGCTCGTGGTCCTCGACCGGCAGCCAAGGCGCGCCGAGCGCGGCCCACTGCGCGTCGGTCAGCGGCAGCTCGCCGGTCAGGAAGATCTGACGACACGGGCCGGCGGCCTCGAACGAGGCCGCCACCGCCTGCCCCTGGTCGCCCGGCCGGCACAGGCCGTGCGCCATCGACGGATCGAAGACGAGCAGGTCGCCGGGCGCCAGCGCCAGCCGCACGCCGGCATGCGGCATCACGAACTCCACGTCGGCCAGGTCGAGGGCCAGCAGCCAGAACAGGCAGCGCGACCAGTGGCCATGGACGTCGTTGTGGAATCCCGCGCCGCAGGACGCGAGGTAGTCGACCCGGCCCGCGACGCTGCGCCGGTAGCCGGCCAGGCCGTCCCCCAGCACGCCGGTCGGCTGCAGGGCGTCGGCCAGCCGCTCGGCCAGCGGCTCGCCGCGCGGGGCCGCCGCGGCCAGCGCCTCCCAGGTCGTGGCCGCGTAGTCGATGTCCGAGAACGCCGTGATGCTCACCCGCGACAGGCCTTCGGCCGCCAGGCTCGCGAGCGAACCGGCGTCGAGAAGGTCCGCCCGCACGAGGTGCAGGCGCCGGTAGGGTGCGCGTGCCGCGAAGGCATGCCGGGGCTCGTCGCTGCGCACCGCGAAGGAGCGGAACGGCGCAGGCACCTGGTGCGCGTCGGCGGCGACGACGTGGTGGGCGAAGGACGGTGGCATCGCCCGATTGTCGCGAACGGCGCGGCGCGCCCGCGCGGTTCGAATGATGACGAACGCTGTTCGCTCGAATGTCACACGGGCGCCATTTTCCGCCTCTATCGTGTTCGCATGAACATGCCGGACCCCGCCACCGCCTCGGGTCGCGCCGCCGCCCATCGCGTGGCCGACGAGCGCGCTCGGGCCATCGTCGACCGTGTCCGCCAGCGCGGCTTCCAGACCATCGAGGCGCTGGCGGCCGAATTCGGCGTGACGCCGCAGACCATACGGCGCGACGTCAACGCCCTGTGCAACCAGGGCCTGGCCCGGCGCCGGCATGGCGGCGTGGAACTGCCGGCCGCGGGCGACCCGCTGGGCGAGAACCTGGCCTACCAGGCGCGGCAGGTCCTCCACATCGAGGCCAAGCGCCGCATCGCGCACCTGGTGGCGGCGCAGGTGCCGCCGCGCGCCTCGCTGTTCTTCGGCATCGGCACCACGCCCGAGCAGTGCGCGCTGGCGCTGGTCGAGCGGCCGGGCCTGCGCGTGATGACCAACAACCTCAACGTCGCAATGCTGCTGTGCCGCAACGACGGCTGCGAGATCACGATCGCCGGCGGCCGCCTGCGCAACCGGGACCGCGACGTGATCGGCAGCGAGGCGCACGACTTCTTCGATCGCTTCGCCGTCGACATCGGCATCTTCGGCGTCGGCGGCGTCGCGTCCGACGGCACCTTGCTGGACTTCAGCCTCGACGAGGTGGCGCTGCGCCGCAGCCTGGCCCGCCATTGCCGCCAGCGCTTCCTGGTGCTGGACCGCAGCAAGTTCGGTCGCGGCGCCACGGTGCGCGGCGGCCACATCACCGAGGCCAGCGCCGTGTTCACCGACGCGCCGGTGCCCGACGCCATCGCCGCCCAGCTCGCCGCCGCCGGCGTGCAGCTGGTGATGCCGGCCACCGCCGCCCCGCCGTCCCCTTCCCCCCTGCCACCCCTGGAGAATCTCCGATGACCCTCGCCCGTTCCACCCGCCGGCTCGCGCGCCACCTCGCCGCGGCCGCCTTCGGCGGCCTCGCGCTGTTCAGCGCCGGCCACGCCGCCGCCGCCGAACAACATGCCATCTGCTACAACTGCCCGCCGGAATGGGCCGACTGGGGTTCCCAGCTGAAGGCCATCCAGGCCCGCCTGGGCATCACCGTGCCGCCGGACAACAAGAACTCGGGCCAGGCCATCGCCGCGCTGATCGCCGAGAAGGCCAACCCGGTGGCCGACGTGACCTACCTGGGCGGCATCGCCGCGGACCCGGCCAAGGCGGCCGGCGTGCTGATGCCCTACAAGCCCAAGGGCTGGGACAAGATCCCCGCCGGCCTCAAGGACCCCGAAGGCTACTGGTTCGCGATCCACTCCGGCACCCTCGGCCTGTTCGTGAACCAGGCCGCGCTGGGCAAGCTGCCGGTGCCGCAGAAGTGGACCGACCTGCTCAAGCCGGAATACAAGGGGCTGGTCGGCTACCTCGACCCGACCTCGGCGGCGGTCGGACAGCTGGGCGTGATGGCGGTGAATCTCGCGCTGGGCGGCACCTACGACAACCTCGATCCCGGCATCCGGTTCTTCAAGGCGCTGGCGAAGAACCAGCCCATCGTGCCGAAGCAGACGTCCTACGCCCGCGTGATTTCGGGCGAGATTCCGATCCTGCTCGATTACGACTTCAACGCCTACCGCGGCAAGTACAAGGACCACGCGCCGGTGCAGTTCGTGATTCCGCAGGAAGGCACGCTGACCTTTCCGTACGTGATGGGCCTGGTGAACCACGCGCCGCACGCCGAGAACGGCAAGAAGATGCTCGACTTCGTGCTCTCGGACGAAAGCCAGACCCTGTGGGGCAACGCCTTCCTGCGGCCGGTCTTCGCCGAGCATCTCTCCGCCGAGGCGAAGGCGAAGTTCCTGCCCGCGGCCGACTACGCGCGAGCCCATCCGGTGGACCTGAAGAAGCTGGCCGCCGCCCAGGACAAGATCGTCGAACGCTACCGCAACGACGTGCAGTGACCCCCGTCGCCGGATCGCGGGCGGCGTGCCGCGCTGCCCGCGATCCGGCCCCGAACCCGAGCCCATGATGTCCTCGTCCGCCCGCGAGCGCCGCCGCCTGGTGGGGCTGCTGTTGCCCACCGCGTTGTTCTTCACGCTGTTCTTCCTGCTGCCGATGCTGCGCCTGTTCGTCATCGGCGGCAGCGGCGGAACCGGTTGGTGGGCCTATGCCGCCATCGTCAGCAACGCCCTCTATGCCCGGGCCCTGGCGGCGACCCTGGGCGTCGCCGCCGCCACCACCGTCGTCACGCTGGCGATCAGCAGCGTCTGCGGGGTGTTCCTGCAGCGCCACGCGTTCCCAGGCAAGTCCTTGCTGGTGTCGCTGATCACGCTGCCGCTGGCTTTTCCGGGGGTGGTGGTCGGCTTCATGGTCATCATGCTGGCCGGTCGCCAGGGGCTGATCGGCCAGGTCTCGCAATGGCTGGGCGGCGACCGCCTGGTGTTCGCCTATTCGCTCACCGGCCTGTTCATGGGCTACGTCTATTTCTCGATTCCGCGCACCCTGCTGACGATCATGGCGGCGGCCGAGAAACTCGATCCGCGGCTCGAAGAAGCCGCCCGCTCGCTGGGCGCCACGCCCTGGCAGGTGGTGCGCGACGTGATCCTGCCCGGCCTGCGGCCCGCGCTGATCTCGGGCGGCGCGATCTGCTTCGCCACCGCCGTCGGCGCCTTCGGCACCGCCTTCACCCTGGCCACGCGCATCGACGTGCTGCCGATGGTGATCTACACCGAATTCACCCTGTCGGCCAACATCGCGATGGCCGCGGCGCTGAGCTTCGCGCTCGGCGCCTTCACCTGGGTCGCGCTGGCCCTGGCCCGCAGCGCGGCCGGGGCCGGCGTGGCCGCCGCCGGCTGAGGACGCCCCATGCGACGCCATTCCTGGATCTTCGGCCTGCAACTCGGCTTCACGCTGGCGGTCTGCGCCTTCCTCATCGTGCCGGTGCTGCTGTCGATGCTCGCCGGGCTGACGGTGAACTACTTCGTCGGCCTGCAAAGCGGCTTCACGCTGCGCTGGGTGATCGAGGTCTGGACCGGCTACCGGGACACGCTGGTGCTGTCGGTCGGACTGGCGCTGGCCTGCCTCGCCGCGACCCTGCTGCTCGGCGTGCCGACCGCCTATGTGCTGGCCCGCTCGCGCAGCGCGCTGAGCCGCCTGATCGAGGAGTTGCTGGTGATGCCCATCGCCGTCCCCGGCCTAGCCACGGCGCTGGCGCTGATCGTCACCTATGGCGGCCTGACCGGGTTCCGCACCTCGGCGGCCTTCATCCTGGTCGGCCACGTGTTGTTCACGCTGCCCTTCATGGTGCGCTCGGTGCTCGCGGTGTTCAGCGTGATCGACCTGGCGACGCTGGAGGAAGGCGCGGCGTCGCTCGGAGCCGGCTTCTGGCGGCGCTTCGTCGACATCGTGCTGCCCAATGCGCGCCACGGCATCCTGGCCGGCTCGCTGATGGTCGTGACCCTGTCGATGGGCGAGTTCAACATGACCTGGCTGCTGCACACCCCGCTGACCCAGACCCTGCCCGTCGGCCTGGCCGACGCCTATGCGTCGCTGCGGCTGGAAGTCGGCAGCGCCTACACCCTCGTCTTCTTCCTCTTGATCATGCCGCTGCTGCTGGCGCTGCAGGCCTTCTCCCGTCCGCGCCGGACGAGGTTCGCCGCCGCCACGGACGACGCCGATGGAATCACCCCATGACCGCTTTCGCCGCCCCCGTCTCCATCACCCTCGAGGCCTGCGCCAAGACCTTCGCCGACGGCACCCGGGCGCTGGAGCCGCTCGACCTGTCCATCCGTGCCGGCGAAACCGTGGTGCTGCTCGGCCCGTCCGGCTGCGGCAAGACCACCACGCTGCGGATGATCGCCGGCTTCGAGGCCCCCGATGCCGGCGGCCGGGTGCTGTTCGACGGCGTGGACGTCAGCGCGCTGCCCATCGAGCAGCGCCACGTGGGCATGGTGTTCCAGTCCTACGCCTTGTTTCCCAACATGAGCGTGGCGGCCAACGTCGGCTACGGCCTGCGTCTGCGGCGCACGCCGGCGCCGCTGCTGCGCGAGCGGGTGGCCGAGATGCTGGCGCTGATGCGCATCGAGGCCCTGGCCGACCGGCAGATCGACCAGCTCTCCGGCGGCCAGCGCCAGCGCGTGGCGTTGGCCCGCGCGCTGGCCGTGCAGCCGCGCGTCCTGTTGCTGGACGAACCGCTGACGGCGCTCGATGCCAAGCTGCGCGACGCGCTGCGGCTGGAGATCGACACCTTGCTGCGCCGGCTCGGCATCACCGCGATCTACGTCACCCACGACCAGGCCGAGGCGATGGCGCTGGGCGACCGCATCGTGGTCATGGACCATGGCCGCGTGGCGCAGATCGGCGCGCCCCGGGAGATCTACCAGCGGCCGGCCTCGCGCTTCGTCGCCGACTTCATCGGCACCATGAACCGCCTGGGCGGCCACCTCGAAGGCGATGCCTGGTGCTGCGCGTCGGGCCGCATCGCCGGCGCGGCGCTGCAGCGCGATGCGCGCGAGGTGCTGTTCCGTCCCGAGGACATCCGCATCGCCGACGTTCCGGCGCCGGAAGGTAGCATCGCGGACGGCCTGCGCGGCACGGTCGCCGCCGCGTTCTATTGCGGCGATCGCACGCGCCTGTTCGTCGAGGTCGGCGAGGCGCGGCCCCTGGTGGTGGAGAGCACCGCGCGGCGCGATTTCCGACCCGGCGATCCGGTCACGCTGCACGTCGACCCGCGCGGCCTGCTGGTCCTGTAAGGAGTCCGAGATGCTCATCGCCCAGATTTCCGACACCCACGTCAAGCTGCCCGGCAAGCTCGCCTACGGCCGGGTCGACACCGCGGCCATGCTCGCCCGCTGCGTCGACAGCCTGGTGCGGCTCGACCCGGCGCCCGATCTGGTCGTCCTCACCGGCGACCTGGTGGACCTGGGTCGCCCGGAGGAGTACGCCTACCTGCGCCAGCTGCTGGCGCCGCTGAAGATGCCGCTGCGGGTGATCCCCGGCAACCACGACGAGCGCGAAGCCTTGCGCGCGGCCTTCGCCGCCGACGGCTACCTGCCCGACCGCGGCTTCCTGCAGTTCGTCGACGACGGCCCGGCGCTGCGCCTCGTCGGCCTCGATACGCTGATCCCGCAACAAGGCGGGGGCGAGCTGTGCGCCGAGCGCCTGGCCTGGCTGGACGAGACGCTGGCGGCCCGGCCGGCCGCGCCGACGCTGATCCTGATGCACCACCCGCCGTTCGCCACCGGCATCGGCCACATGGACGCGATCGGCCTGGACGGGCGCGAGGCCTTTGCCGCGATCGTCGCGCGCCATCCGCAGATCGAGCTGATCCTCTGCGGCCACCTGCACCGCAGCATCCACGCCCGCGTCGGCGGCCGCGCGGTGCTGACCTGCCCCAGTCCGGCCCATCAGGTGGCGCTGGACCTGCGGCCCGACGCGCCCAGCTGCTTCCGCATGGAGCCGCCGGGCTACCTGCTGCACCGCTGGCAGGATGGCCAGCTGACCAGCCACCTCGCCGCGATCGGCGACTACGCCGGCCCGTTCCCCTTCTTCGACGCCGACGGCGGGCTCATCGACTGACCATGCACCTCGCACTCTTCGATCTCGACCACACCTTGCTGGACGGCGACAGCAACAGCCTGTGGCTCCACTTCCTCGCCGACCATGGCCGGGTCGGCCGCGAGGCCTTGCAGCGCCAGGCCGAGGAATACGCCCGCTACGAGGCCGGCCGCCTCGAGATCGAGGGCTATCTGCGCTTCCAGCTGTCCCTGCTCGCGGAACACCGCATCGACGACTGGCTGCCCTGGCGGCAGCGCTTCGTCGCCGAGATCGCCGCGCCGCGCATCGCCGAGGCCGCCCGCGCCGCCGTGGCCCGCCACCGCGCGGCCGGCGACCGCGCGGCGATCATCACCGCGACCCACAGCTTTCTGGCCGAAGGCATCGCCGAGTCGTTCGGGCTGCCGGTGCTCGCGCCGCAGGCCGAGGTCGCCGAGCAGCGCTTCACCGGCGCCATCCAGGGCGAGATCTGCTTCGCCGAGCGCAAGTGCGACTGCCTGCGCCAGTGGCTGGCGCGCGACGGCCTGCGCATGGCCGACTTCGCCAGCGTCCACTTCTACTCCGACTCGATCAACGACCGCCCGCTGCTGGAGCAGGTCAGCCATCCGGTCGCGGTGAACGCCGATGCGCGCCTGGCCGCGCTGGCCGCCGAGCGCGGCTGGCCGTGCGAGCGCTGGCGCAGCGGTCTCTGACCCGCGCCGTCAGCCGCGGTGGCGGCGCAGCGCACGCATCCGGGCGCTGCCGATCAGCATCAGCAGGGCCAGCGTGCTGCCGCAGACCCGCAGCGCCACCGCGACGCCGAAGGCCTGGACCAGCGCCCCGGAGGCCACGCCCGACGCGGCGGGCACCACCTGCGAGATGATGGTGTACAGGCTGACCACGCGGCCGCGCACCGCGTCGCCGGCGTTGGCCTGGATGCCGGCGACGATCAGCGACAGCGCCAGCCCGCCGGCCACGCCGACGGTGCACAGCAGCGCCACCGCGAGCCGCGTGTCGTGGGCCGACCCCAGCGCCGCCAGCGCCAGGCCCGCCAGCGTCGTCGCGGCCAGGATCGCCGGCCCGTGGCGCAGCCGGCGGGCGGTGGCCAGTGCCACCAGGCCGCCGCCGATCAGCGACAGCGCCAGCGTGCCGAGGAAGGCGCCGCGCTGCAGGTCGCTCAGCCCGAGCTGGGTGGTGGCCAGCTTGGGCAGCAGCACCGTCATCGGCCCCATCGCGAGGTAGCCGGCCATCGCCGCCACCATCAGCTGCAGCAGCAGCGGCTTGGCCGCCACGGCGTCCAGCCCTTCGCGGATCTCGACCCTCACCGGCTGGTGGACGCGCCGGCTGCGGTGCGTGCGCACGCCCAGCAGCGTCGCCGAGGCCAGCGCGAACAGCAGCGCGGCGCCGCCGAACACGCCCTGCCAGCCGAAGTGGCGCCGCGCCAGCGCGATCACCACCGGCCCGAGGCCGAAGCCCAGCATCACCAGCAGGTTGAAGATCACCGAGGCCGGCTTGAGCTCGCCGGTGCTGGCGATCTGGCCGAGCGCGGCCATGCGCGCCGGCGCGACGAAGGACCAGCCGACGCCGGCCAGCGCCGCCGCGGCCACCAGCCAGGGCACCCGCGCCGCGGCCTCGGCCACGCCCCGGTCGGCCCACCACAGCAGGCCCGCCGCGACGATGAACAAGGCCTGCGCGGCGAGGATCAGCCGGCCCGGCGCGAGCCGGTCGCACAGCACCCCGGCGTACCAGCCCAGCAGCAGCGGCGGGCCGAAGCACAGGCCGAAGCCGATGCCCGACAGCAGGTCCGAGCCGATCACCTCCTGCGCGTAGATGATCACGGCGTAGTTGATCATGTGGCCGGCGGTGAAGGCGGCCAGGCACGACAGGTAGAACCAACGGTGGCGCAGCAGGATCATCGCGCCGCTCCGCTGCCCGGCGCGGCGGGACCGCGCCGCCACGGCCGCGCCAACCCGATCGACCACGTCATTTCGTCTCGCCGGTCTGCACCCGGATCAGCGTCGGCTGCGCGCCTTCCGCCTGCCAGCTCGGGAAGTTGGAGTTCGAGCTGTAGACCGTGCCGTCGTCGGCGATCTCGATGTCGCGGGTGAAGGTGACGCGGCGCGGCAGCGGCACCCGGCGCCAGGTTCCGGTGGCGATGGTCAGCGCGTAGAGCGAGTCGGACTGGTCGCCGTCGACCCAGACGACGCCGCGCTTCTTGTCGACGTTCAGCGCGTAGGGCGTCTCGCTGCCCTTCGGCTGGACCGGCAGGTCGAAGCGGGTGAAGCGGCCGGACGCGGGCTCGTAGCGGGCGATCGCCGACTCGGGGAAGGCGGTGATCCACAGGTTGCCGTCGGCATCGCTGCGCAGCCGGCGCGGCCCGGCGAACGGCGTGGCGATCATCGTGACCTTGCCGGTGGCCGGGTCGATGCAGCCGATCTCGTCGGTGTGCAGGCGCGCGAACCAGACCTTGCCGTCGGGCGTGATGTCGATGCCGTAGGGCAGCGGCGTGCCGGTCGAGGCGCGGTCGATCGGCAGCCAGTTGGCCAGCGGCACGCCCCAGCTCATCAGCGTGAACAGCGGGCGGATCAGCGCCACCGTGAGCCGCTCGCGCAGCGAACGCGTCGGCAGGTCGTAGAGCGTGAAGTGCTGCGTGCTGCGGTCGAACATCGCGACCTGGTTCGACAGCGCCAGCGTGAACCAGACGCGGTCCTGCGCGTCGACGCGCACGGTGTGCGGATAGAGGCCGGCCCCGATCTCGTGCAGCGTGAAGGCGTGGGTCTTGGGGTCGAATTCGATCAGCCGCTGCTGCGCCGGCGGGGTGATGAAGATGTGCCCGTCCTTGGCCGACTGCGCCATCGAATGCGCGTTGGAGGTGTCGTCGTGGCGCGGAAAGTCGCGCAGCCGCGCGGCGATCAGGCCGCCCGGCGTGTCGTCGGCGCGGTGCGGGATCCGGAACACCGTGACCGCGTTGGTGCGCGGATCGACCCGGTAGAGCCGATCCTGGATGTTGTCGGCCACATAGACCTGGCCGTCCGCCGCCAGCAACTGGTCGTGGGTCTGCGACATCGCGTCGCCGATCGGCCATTCGGTGATGGTGGTGGCGGACAGCGCGGGATCCCAGGGCGCGGGCTCGGCCAGCAGCGACGGGTTCTCGCGCAGCTTGCGCCAGCCGGCGCTCAGCATCTCGGGCAGGACCTTCTGGTCGGCGCTGGACAGCCGCGAGCCGTAGCGCACCATGCGCGGGATCAGCGCGCGCCACTCCGCCGGCGAGCGCTCGCGCCGGGTGAAGGCGCTGCCCTGCTGGTGACAGAAGCCGCACTGCAGCATGAAGTGGTGCTTGCGCTTCGCATCGCCCAGGTCGAGCGCGCCCAGCCAGACGTTGGCGGGCTTGGCCTCGGCGAGCTTGACCGGGTCGGTCTCGCGCTGCAGCACCACGCTGACCGCCGCCTGGCCGGGCGCGGCCGCGACCGTGGCGTCACGGTAGCCCGGCTTGCGCACCAGGTAGCTCACCGCGCCGCTGCGCGGAGCCCAGGCGGCGCGGCCCGCGGCATCGGTGAAGCGGGTGATCTCGGTGGCGACGACGTGCGCCACGCCGGGCGCCGGGTAGCCCGCGTCCGAGGTGTCCAGCGGCGGCAGCGGGCGGGCGCTCTCGCGCACCATGGCGGTGGCCAGCGGCCGGCCCGCCGCGTCGGTGACGGTGAGCGTGGCGGCGGGCGCGGCCGTCGCCGCGGCCAGCCCGAGCGCGATGCTGGCGGTCGTGACGGTGCGCCGCGCGAGCCTGCGGCCCGCGGCGACGGGCGCCTCCCGGCCGGGCGCGGAAGACGGGGGGACGGTCAAGGAACGGTGACAGGTCATGAGGATCTCCGGGTGAGCAGGTCGAATTCCGCGCCGGTACGGCGCAGCATCAAATGGTCGTAGGCGGGTGGCAGCAGCCGGCTCAGCCACCAGGCCAGGCGCGCGGTGGCGCCCGGCAGGCACAGGCGCCGACGCCGGCCCGCGGCGGCGACGATGTGCGCCGCGACCGCGTCGGGCTGGGCCTGGCCACCGGGGTTCAGGCGCGGTGCGGCGGCCGGGCCGCCATCGCCGGCCAGCGCGGCACGATCGATGCCGGTAGCGATGAACGACGGACAGACCATCGTCACGCCGACGCCGTCGCCGCGCAGCTCGCTGCGCAGGCTGTCGAAGAAGCCGTGCAGCGCATGCTTGCTCGCGGCATAGGCGGTGCGGCCCACCAGCGGCGAGAAGCCCGCGATGCTGGAGATCACGACGATCTGCCCGCGCTGCGCCGTCAGCGACGCCAGCGCGGCCTGCGTGGCATGGACCGCGCCGAAGAAATTCACCGCCATCACGCGGTGGATGACCTCCGGCGCGGTGTCGCGCAAGAGGGCGCGGGCCGAGATGCCGGCGTTGGCGACGAGCACGTCGATCGCTCCGAACGTCGCGACGGCGCGCGCCATCGCGTCCCGGCAGGCGGCTGCGTCGCCGACGTCGCAGGCCAGCCCGAGCGCCTGCGCGCCTTGCGCCTGCAGCGTCGCCGCCAAGGCTTCGGCGCGGGCACCGTCCAGGTCCAGCGCGACGATGCGGGCCCCCAGGCTCGCGAAGCGGCGGGCCAGCGCGCTGCCCAGCCCGCCGGCGGCACCGGTGATCACCACGGTCTTGCCGCGATACCGGCGTGCGGTGTCCGTCACGTCGGGCCCCCCGGGCCGCGGCGGCGGGCCGACCACCAGGCGTCGAAGACTTCGGCGGAGGTCTTGCGGGGCGTGTAGCCAAACACCTCCTTCAGCCGCCGGTTGTCGAGCACCGGCCGGTAGCGCAGGAAGCGCAGCTGCTCGGGCCCGTAGGCCGTCAGGCCCAGGCGCCGGCCGATCCACAGCGCGGCCTGCAGCACGCCGGCGGGCAGCACGCGGCAGCGCTTGCCCATGCGCCCGGCGATCTGGTGGATGCTGAGCGCGCCGTCGCCGGCGACGTTGTAGATGCCGTCGCGGCCGCTGCGGATCGCGTGCAGGATGACGCCGACGACGTCCTGGTCCCAGATGAAGACGAAGGGGCTGTCGGCGCCGGCGATGGCCAGCGGACGCGGCTTGTCGAACAAGGCGGTGATCTGGTTGGCCACCGTCTCGCCGAGGATGGTGCCGATGCGCAGGACCGTCTGGCGCAACTGCGGCGCGCGCTCGCGGTAGTCGGCCAGCATCTCCTCCACCAGCCGCTTGTGCCAGGCGTAGGCGAACTCGGGGTTGCCGCGGATCGGGTCGGTCTCGCTCAGCCACGCCGGGTTGTCGGCGTGGTAGCCGTAGGCCGCGCCGGACGACGACACGATCACCTGCCGCACGCCCGCGGCCACGCAGGCCTGCAGCACGTTGCGCGTGCCTTCGACGTCGACCTGGTACTCGAACGCGCGGTCGGAGCGCCGGCCCGGCGTGACGATGGCGGCCAGATGCACCACGGTGTCGATGCGGTGGCGGCGCAGCAGGTCCGCCAGGCCCGGATCGCGGATGTCGGCGCAGGCGTAGTCCACGCCGCCCAGACGCTGCTCGGGCGGCATCTCCCGCACGTCGAGGCAGACGATGCCGCCGTCGGGCGCCGGGCCGGCCTCGGCCAGCGCGGCGATCACCTGCCGGCCCAGATAGCCCCCACCGCCGGTGACGAGAACACGAACGCGAACGGGGCTCATGCCCGAACTCCTGCTGCGGCGGCGGGGCGCGCCATCCAGAAGCTGGACAAGGCCACGCCGGCCACGATGTGCCAGATGCCCCACCAGGCGGTGACGATGGCCATGCCGCCCAGGCCGCCGAAGAAGTTGAACACCAGCACCAGGCCCAGGCCGGAGTTCTGGATCCCGGTCTCGAACGCCACCGCCCGGCGGTCGCGCTCGGGCAGCCCAGCGGCGCGGGCGAAGCCGTAGCCGCCGGCCAGCGCCAAGGCGTTGTGCACCAGCACCACGGCGATCACGAAGCGGCCGTACTCGCGGAAGATCGCCCAGTTCATCGCCAGCGCGCCCAGCACGAAGGCGATGAACACCAGCAGCGACAGGCTGCGCAGCGGCGCGTGCAGGCGCTTGGCCAGGGCCGGAAAGCGGTGCGACAGCGCCAGCCCGGCGGCGAGCGGCGCGCCCAGCAGCATCGCCACGTCGGCCAGCATGCGCAGGGCGTCCAGCGAGAAGCTGCGCAGCAAGGCCGCCATGCCGGGATCGAGCGAGCCCCAGAACGCGACGTTCAGCGGCGTCATGACGATGGCCCCCAGGGTCGACAGCGTGCTGATGGAGACCGACAAGGCCGCATTGCCGAGCGCGCGGTGGGTGAAGAAGTTGGAGATGTGGCCGGCCGGGCACGAGGCCACCAGCAGCATGCCCAGGCCGATCGACGGCAGCGGGCGGACCAGCAGCACGAGGCCGAAGGTCAGCGCCGGGAACAGCAGGTGATGGCAGATCAGCCCGATGGCCAGGGCCTTGGGCGTACGCAGCGCGGCGCGGAAATCGGCCAGCTTGAGGTCCAGCGCGATGCCGAACATCACCAGCGCCAGCACCAGGTTCAATCCCAGCTGCGCCTGCGGGTTGAAGTTCAGCCGCACCAGATCGATGCCTGAGCCCATGGGTGTCTCCTCGGGTCTGTCTCTGCGGGTTTCGAGCGAACCCGCTGGCCGCGATTCTTGACCGCGCAGGGCGGCGCTGGCGAGGTTGCAGGCGACCAGGAGAGGTGAAATTCGGACAGCCCCCGGGTTCACCTCTACACTGCGAACCCCTGTCCTGCCGCGCCACGATCCGATGCATCCGGTCCGTCCCGCCTTGAGTGCCCGTCTCGACGATCGCCTGCATCGCCCCGACAAGATCGCGGTGCTGGTGGACGCGCTGGCCGCGCTGGGCGTGCCGGCCGAAGCGGTGCTGGCCGGCAGCGGCCTCGCGGTGGCCGCGCTGCGCGACGCCGCCACCCGGGTCTCGGTGCGGCAGTTGCTGGCCGTGCACGAGCAGGCGCAACGCCTCTCGCCCGATCCCGCGCTGGCGCTGCGCACCGGCGCGCGCATCCGCCTCACCCATTTCGGCCTCTACGGCTACGCGCTGCTGGCCAGCACCACGCCGCGGCAGGCGATCGACTTCGCGATCAAGTACCGCGCGCTGGCGTCGCCGCTGATCGGCCTGGCCTTCGGGCTCGATGGCGACGAGGCCGTCTGGTCCTTCGACGACGTGCTGGGCCTGGGCACAGGCAGCGACCTGTTCCGCTTCGTGTTCGAGCTGCAGCTCGGCACCCAGATGTCGCTGCACCGCGATCTGCTGGGCGCCGCGCTGTCGCCGACCCGGGTGCGCGCCCGCTACGCCGCGCCGCCGCATGCCGCGCAGTACGGCGAGTGGCTGGGGTGCCCGGTGGCCTTCGGCTCCGCGGCCAACGAGGTGCGCTTCGAGTCGCGCTGGCTGGCCCATCCGCTGGCCTTCGCCAACCCGATCACCGCGACGGTGGTCCAGCAGACCTGCGACCAGCTGCTCGCCGAGATGCAGGGGGCGGCGGGCCTGGCCGGCCGGCTGGCCAACCTGCTGCTGCAGTCGCCGGGCCACTTCCCGGACATCGAGACCGCATCGGCCGCGCTGCAGATGACCTCGCGCACGCTGCGGCGCCGGCTGGCGGCCGAAGGATCGGCCTACCAGCAGGTGCTCGACGCGGTGCGCCGCCAGCTGGCGATCGACTACCTGCAGCGCACCGCGATGAGCGTCGACGACATCGCGGCCTCGCTGGGTTTCAGCGATGCCGCCAACTTCCGCCACGCGTTCAAGCGCTGGACCGGCCGCACGACGCGCGCCTATCGCGGCCCGGCGCCGTCAGGCCCCCCGGGCGAGGCGCCAGCGACACCGCAGTGAGCGTCGGCTACCCGTCGCCGCGGGGGCCGGCGTTCGGCCGCACGGCCCTGGCCGGGTCGGCGAGCGGCGGCGTCGCCGCGACGCAGCGATCGCGTCCCGCTCCCTTGGCCTGGTACAGCGCCACGTCGGCGCGCACGAGCAGTTCGGCCGGGCTTTCGCCGGGCTGCGCCTGCGCGAGGCCGGCGCTGATGGTGTAGCTGAAGTCGGGCTCGTCGCCGAGGGGCCGCGACTGCCGCACCGCGGCCAGCAGGCGTCGAACCACCTCCTGGGCGTCGCCCAGGCTGGCGTCGGCGAACACGACGAGGAACTCCTCGCCGCCATAGCGTCCGCAGGCGTCGGCGCGCCGCAGGCCGGCCTGCAGCCGTTGCGCGAAATCGCGCAGCACCTGGTCGCCCGCCGCATGGCCCAGGCGGTCGTTGATGCGCTTGAAATGATCCAGGTCGATCAGCGCCGCGCAGGGCCGGCCGGCGCGGCGCGCCATGGCCGCCGCCAGCTGCTGCAGGACCGACGCGCGGTTGGCGATCCCCGTGAGCGGATCGATCTGGCTGGCGCGCAAGGCCAGATCGCGGGCGATGCGCAGTTCGCGATGATTCCGGCCCAGATCGCTGATGTCGACACCGAGGCACAGGATCCACCCGTGCTCGTCGACGGTCTGCGTCAGCAGGATCCAGCGGCCGTCGCACAACTCGACCTCGAACTGGCGGTAGGGCTGCTTGCCCCGGCGCGATGCGGTGGACGCCAGCCAGTGCTCGAAGTCGGCGCTGTTGATCACCGGACCGACCTGGTTCTGGTAACTCCGGCGCATCAAGTCGGACCAGGTCATGCCCAGGCCTTCGGCGATGCCCATCATGTCGCGATAGAACGGGTTGGCCCAGCGCAGGCGGTCTTCGCTGTCGAAGACCGCGACCATGCCACCGTAGCGGGCCAGGGCCGGCGAGACCAGGGCCTCGACATCGGAGGGGATGCTTTCAATCCGTGGCATCCCTGAAGTATCGGCCGCGCCAGCGCGATCTTGAACCGGTGCGGCGGCGCCCGGCGCGGCAAGCGGGGCCGCCCGCCGGGTCACCGGCCCGGCGCCTGGCGCAGGGCGTCGACGACCAGGGCCAGCGCGGGCGAGGAACGGCGGCTGGCGTAGTACAGGTGGTATCCGGGGAAGGTCTGCGACCAGTCGTCCAGCACCGAGACCAGGCGCCCCGCGGCGAGGTGCTCGGCGACGGCATCCTCGGGCACCCAGGCCAGCCCGTGGCCGGCCAGCGCCGCGGCGACGACCATGTCGCCGGCGTTGAACACCAGCCGCCCCTTGACGTGGGCACGCAGGCTCTTGCCGCGTCGCTTGAACTCCCACGGCAGCAGCCCGCCATGGGACGGCAGGCGCAGGCCCAGGGCATCGTGCTCGGTGAGATCCTGCGGGCTGCCGGGCCGAGGGTGGCGCGCGAAGTACGCAGGGCTGCCGACCACGACCAGGCGCAGGTCCGGGGCGATGCGCACCGCGATCATGTCCTTGGCCACGTCGGCGCCCAGGCGCACGCCGATGTCGAAGCGCTCGGCCACGATGTCGATGAAGCGGTTGTCGCTGCTGATCTCGAGCTGGATGTCGGGAAACTTCGGCAGCCACGGCAGCAAGCGAGGCCAGATCAGCGTCCGCACCGCGTGCTCGGAGGCCGTGATGCGCACCGTGCCCGCCGGCTTGCCGCGCAGCTCGGCCAGCACCGCCAGCTCGGCCTCGATGTCCGCGAAGCGCGGGCCGACGGTCAGGTAGAGCCGCTCGCCGGCCTCGGTGGGCGAGACGCTGCGCGTGGTCCGATTCAGCAGTTTCAGGTCGAGCCGGCGCTCCAGCGAACGGACCGTCTGGCTCAGCGCGGACTGGGTGACGCCCATCTGCGCCGCGGCGCGCGTGAAGCTGCCCACGCGCACGACGGCGGCGAAGGCCGCCAGGTCGTCGAACCGTGCCATTGATTAGCCTTTCTTATGACTCCATATCGGTTCAGCAGTCTAGTCATTCGCCGTCCCGCTGCCTAGAGTTCCACCCTGGACTCGACACAAGGACACCCCCGCATGAACACGCAACGCACCCTGGGCCGCAGCGGCCTCCAGGTTTCGGCCCTCGGCCTGGGCTGCATGGGCTTGAATTTCGGCTACGGCACCGCCGTGTCCAAGGAAGACGGCATCGCGCTGATCCGCGCCGCGGTGGAGCGCGGCGTCAGCTTCTTCGACACCGCCGAGGTCTATGGCCCGTTCACCAACGAAGCAATGGTGGGCGAGGCGTTGAGGCCGTCGCGCGACCGGGTCGTGATCGCCACCAAGTTCGGCTTTGCCATCGATCCGGGCGGCCAGCCCGGACTGGCCGCGTTGAACAGCCGGCCCGAGCACATCAAGGCCGTGGCCGAGGCCTCGCTGAAGCGGCTGGGCATCGAGGCGATCGACCTGTTCTACCAGCACCGCGTCGACCCCCAGGTGCCGATCGAGGACGTGGCCGGCGCGGTGAAGGACTTGATCGCGTCCGGCAAGGTGCGGCACTTCGGCCTGTGCGAGGCCTCGGCCGCGACGATACGGCGCGCCCATGCCGTGCAGCCGCTGGCGGCGGTGCAGAGCGAATACTCGTTGTGGACGCGCGGGCCGGAGACCAACGGCGTGCTGCAGACACTGGAAGACCTGGGCATCGGCTTCGTGCCCTACAGCCCGCTGGGCAAGGGCTTCCTGACCGGCAAGATCGACGCGTCGGCCACGTTCGCGCCGGGCGACTTGCGCAACGTGATCCCGCGCTTCACCCCCGAAGCACGCGAGGCCAACCAGGCGCTGGTCGCGCTGCTGAGCCGCGTGGGCGCACGGCACCAGGCCACGCCGGCGCAGGTGGCGCTGGCGTGGCTGCTGTCGCGCAAGCCCTGGATCGTGCCGATTCCCGGCACCACCCGGCTGCAGCGCCTGGAAGAGAACCTCGGCGCGGCGGCGCTGACGCTGAGCACCGAGGACCTGGCCGACATCGAACAGGCCGCCTCGCACATCGCCGTGCAGGGCGCCCGCTATCCCGAACAGCTCGAGAAGCTGACCGGTCTGTGATCGCCGCCGCGAGGCCGGCCCCCCCTTCCACCCGCAGGAACCTTCATGAAGACACGTCGACTCGGCAACAGCACCCTCGAAGTCTCGGCCCTTGGCCTGGGCTGCATGGGCATGACGGGCGTCTATGGCACGCCCACCGACCCGCAGGCCATGGTGAGCCTGCTGCGCGCCGCCGTCGAGCGCGGCGTCACGTTCTTCGACACCGCGGAGGCCTACGGCCCGTTCGCCAACGAGCGCCTGGTGGGCGACGCGCTGGCGCCGTTCAAGGGCCAGGTCGTCATCGCCACCAAGTTCGGCTTCGACATCGACCTGGCAACGGGCCAGCGGCGCCCCGGCCTGAACAGCCGCCCGGCGCACATCCAGGCCGTGGCCGAGGCCGCGCTCCAGCGCCTGCGGGTGGACGCGATCGATCTCTTCTACCAGCACCGCGTGGACCCCGCGGTGCCGATCGAGGACGTGGCGGGCGCCGTGAAGGCCTTGATCGCGCAGGGCAAGGTCAGGCACTTCGGCCTGTCCGAGGCCTCCGCCGCCACCGTGCGCCGAGCCCATGCGGTGCAGCCCGTGACGGCGGTGCAGAGCGAGTATTCGCTGTTCTACCGCGACCCCGAGCGGGAGCTGCTGCCGACCCTCGAAGAACTCGGCATCGGCTTCGTGCCCTTCAGTCCGCTCGGCGCCGGCTTCCTGACCGGCGCGATGGACGAGCACACGCGCTTCGACCCCAGCGACTTCCGCGCGCAGGTGCCGCGCCTGGCGCCCGAGGCCTTGCAGGCCAACCTGGCGCTGGTGGATCTGCTGCGCGAGGTGGCGCAGCGCAAGCGGGCCACCCCGGCGCAGATCGCCCTGGCCTGGCTGCTGACGCGCAAGCCGTGGATCGTGCCGATCCCGGGGACGACGAAGCTGCAGCGCCTCGACGAGAACCTGGGCGCGGCGGCCGTCGACTTGAGCGCCGAGGACCTGCAGCGCATCCACGCGGCCGCGTCCCGGATCACCGTGCAGGGCGCCCGGCTCCCGGAGGCGGTGCTGCGCATGACCGGCGGCTGACGACGGCCTGCGGCGCGGCGCAGAATCGCCGCTTCGCGACTTGCAGGACGAACTCATGCGGCAGATGCCCTTGCCCCGAGGGGCGGCCCCTCTTTCCTTGCCCGTGCTCGGCCTGGGCACCTGGCGCTTCGGCGAATCGCACGCCCGGCGGGCCGCGGAGATCGCCTCCGTGCGAACCGCGCTCGAGCTCGGCTACCGCCTGATCGACACCGCCGAGATGTACGGCGAAGGCGGCGCCGAAGAGGTCGTGGGCACGGCGCTGAACGACGCGATCCGCGCCGGCGACGTGCGGCGCGACGAGGTGACCATCGTGAGCAAGGTGTACCCGCACCATGCCAGCCGCGCCCGCACCCGGGCCGCCTGCGACCGGAGCCGGCGCCGCCTGGGGCTGGACCGCATCGACGCCTACCTGCTGCACTGGCGCGGCGACTACCCCCTCGGCGAGACCGTCGAAGCGATGCAGGCCCTGGCCGCGGCCGGCCACATCGGGCGCTGGGGCGTCAGCAACTTCGATGTCGACGATATGGAGGAGCTGACCGCGATCAGCGGCGACTGCGCGCTCAACCAGGTCTGGTACTCGCTGGCCGAACGGGGCCCGGAGGTCGCGCTGCTGCCCTGGCTGCGCACGCACGGCATGCCGTTGATGGCCTACAGCCCGATCGACCAGGGCCGCGCCGCGGCAGATCCCGTGCTCGGCGAGATCGCCGCCGCGCGCGGCCTGACGGCCGTGCAGGTGGCGCTGGCCCGCCTGCTGGCCCAGCCCGGCGTGATCGCGATCCCGAAGGCGACCGGCGCGACCCACCTGCGCGACAACCTGGCGGCGGTCGACATCACCCTGAGCCAGGCCGAACTGCAGGCCATCGACCGGCGCTTCCCGCCGCCGGACCGCAAGACGCCGCTGGCGATGAACTGAGGGGCGGGGGCATGGGGGTCGGGCGCGGGAGCTACCACCCACATGCTGGCGGGCAGCTATGCAGCGGCAGCGGTCCTCAGCGTTGCTGAACTCGACGTCCGAAACCCGTCGCTCAACATTGCTGCGGAACCTTGTGCGTCTAGGTTGCCGCCTGCATTGCAGGCCATAACCGACGCGCCAGCGCCTGGTAATGGGCAGAGCTGCATACAGCGCAATTTGCGCGGGCAGGAAGGTCCTGCTGCAAATCAACAAAGGTTCCGCGCCAAGGGCTCACGCGCCAATAGTTGAAGCTATTGCTGCGCTCCAGCCCCGCGCGACGTAGGAACAACTCGACGGCAGCCACCGTGCCAGCGAGCTGTGACACGAAGGCGAAGGGCGCGAGCACTTGCCGCTCTTCGGCCGTGCGCAGGCGCTGCGTCGCGCACATTTCCCTGAACACGGAGTCGTACGCCCTGCCGACCAGCTGATCGGGATGAGCCTGTGGGTTGGCGGCGGAGATCCTGGCCGCGGCCTCCGGCGTTATGAGATAGGACTGAACGTCGCCGAGCGTGACACCTAACGATTCGGCAACATGCCGCTCGAATAGAGATTCCTGCGTAGTCTGCGTATAGACGCAGGCCAGGCAAGCTCGGCCACTCACCTGGCGGTTGTAGTGGAAAACAACTTCTTCGACGCCCGTAGTTGAAGCGTCGAACACCTCTTGGGCGAGTTCCTCTTGGAGGCTGCGTCGCGCGCGACGACTGTCCACACCGACGATCAAGCGCTCAATCTCGCCGGGCCGCTGAATCCGATGCTGTTGGAGAGTTCCCCGAAATGGGCTCGCGGTGAGGCCTGGACAATGGTTCTCGATCCAGTCAGCCAATTGCTCTGCCTTGGGCAGGCCCACGTCACTGGCCTCGAAGCAAAGGCACCGATTGAGAATCCCATCGGTCACGTCCTTCGGATCGATGACAGCAAGGTGACCTGTCACCGGCAACGTGCGCAAGGCGAGCGCTATTGCGTTGCCAACCGCGCCGGCACCGATCATCTGACACGGGCCCAAGCCAACGGTGCGGCCGAACACGTCGAGGGGGACGCCTGGCCACTCCGCGAAGTTCAACCGGATGCCTGTCGGAGAGACCCAGCCCTCCGGCAACCCCAGCGCCGCGTTGGCAACGGCGGCAGCCGCGAAGCACGCCGAAAGCAACGCCAACACGGGCGGCAATGCGCGCGCCGCTGTACTGACCAGGCCATTCGTTTGGCCGACATGCAAGCCCTCGGCATCGAGGTGCGCAAGCACTTGGCGGGCCATCGCGCAGCGTGCTGGCGCGGCGTTGATTGCCAGTTCGCAACTTGCATGCGAATTGGGCGCGTCAGGCGTCCCAACCCTATGGAAGGTTCTACTGAGAAGCTGCACCACGAAAGGGCCGAGCAAGGAACCCGCCGGATCGTCCGGCATCCAGGTGATCTGGACGACTTGAAGCAGCAGATCTGCAGCTTCGTCCTCCGCCACACCCAGAATGCTTGCGAGCAGCCTCTGGTTCTCGCGTTGCTGGCCCGGGCTCATCCCACGATCTCCAGGTTGCCCGCAGCCGGCACGCGATGCCAGCGGTCGTCAGCGCCGAGGCGGAAGATCGCCACTTGGTCGACGAAGTTTTCCAACGAGGTCGCCAGGGCAAAGGTTGGCAGAACCAGCGAGAACGCGCCGACATGCCGCACGATGGCCCACTGGTCATCTGCCCTTGAGTGGAAGGCATCTTCCGGATGGGTGTGAATCTGGGCGACGACGCAAGTCTCCGTCTCCTCCATCTTGCGCATCAGGGCTTGAATGCCATGCGGCGGGATATGGAAGAAGTCCACGGCCGCCGCGTGGATCGGCTCGTATGGCAGCTTCACCAAATCGGCTTCGGCGCCGCGCTCGCCCAGCCACAACGTGATCCCCTCGTGACGCAGAAGGCCCGCGCGCTTGAGGATGGCGAGCGTCTGCGCTAGGGCGTCACGTCGGATCCGCAGTACTTTGCTCATTTGTTCACCTTGCTCCATCCATTCCAGATCTGCGTGACGATCTCTAGCAGCCTGAACCCCGACAAGTTGCGACGAGGTTCCCAGTGGTCCGTGAGATGGTTGCTGTGGGTGTGGTACTCGAGCACGCCCGGCATGCATACAAACGGCCTGCCCGTGTTCGTGTGGGGCCCCTGGTGAAAGATGTTCGTGCTGCTGGCGATGGCCGAGGTTATGGGTTGGCCGGACCTGTCGAGCAGCGCGATCGAGGGCGGCCGTTCGTTCCAGTTCTCGCAGTTCATGCGAAGCCGCAGATAGCTCCCCTGAACGGCGGTGAATGCGATGTCCAGGATCGGGTAGGTCCGCTCGAGCAACTGCCAGCCTCGCATCTCGGCAAGCTCGGCGGGCAGCGCCGCCAAGTCGGCCTCAAAGCATGCTTTTGCCAGCTCGGGGTGCATCAGCCACCACCACCTTCGCGCTTGCCGAAGTCAATCTTGACTTCGCCATGCAGATGCAGCTCCGTATAGGTGCGCGAGGGGTCGATTTCGTTGCCGTCAATCTTGGCCACCCAGTCGGCCGTGTTGGCGATACCCAGCGCCTCCGCCGCGCGCAGCAGGATCTGCCGCACGGCCTCGCTCGCCGGCACGGCTTCATGACCCTTGGCCGGGTAGGAGCCGGACGTCGTGAGGACGCGCACCGCAACATGGGGGCCGCCAGGCTTGTCATCAGGGGCTTTGTCGTACTGCATAGGAACTCTCCTTTGCCACTTGGGCACTAGGTCAACCTTGCTTTCCTATTTCTGCTTCAGTGAAGCCGTTGAAGGGGAGGCGAGGGACCGCCATCTCTAGGTCGACACCATGGATTCTGCTTCAATGAAACAGTTGAAGCAAGAGAAAATTTTTAGGGGATGGCCGAGTACACGTACTCCACTCCGCCGGACTCAGCGATCTCTTCGTGACGCAGAACGTAGCCCATCTCCCAGAGGTCTTTGAGCTGCGTGCTCGCGTTCGTAGTCTTGAGTCCGAGGTCTGCGGCCAGCTGCGCGGTGCGCACAGCCTTGTGTTCCATCACGTAGTCCAGCAGTGCTTTCTTGGCAGGAGAGAGCTCTCCCCCAATCAAATCCCAACCGGTCTTCCCTTTGACGAAGAGTGGTTGCTGCTTCTTGTCCGCGGCGACCAGCCAGTTGTACAGGATGTCTTCGTGAGGAACGTCTGTGAGCACGAAGGCCAGTTGCTTGCGAAACCGACGTGCCAGTTCGACCACGCTCTCTCTAGGGAAGGACGCGTCGGTGCGCTTGACTCCCTTCAGAGAAATCTCAAAAACCCGAGCGCCGGGATGTTCCTCAACGGCAATTAGCAACTTGGCATAGACCTCCCGGCCTTGCTCGTTACCCCAGCCTTCCTTGCCGGCGCCCAAATAGTCCGCCAAATGAAGCTGTGCAGTCTCGTTCATTGGCTACATTGAAGCAGAATGGATGTCAAGCGTCAAGCTTGAATACGAAGGAGACGTGCGTTCCCCAAATGGGTGTGAGATCGTGCCGATGACGGGCAACCACAAACGATCTTCCGCCCTGTGGCTCAAGGACCAGGCTCGAGTTGTAAAGACGAAAGTGGATGCTGGTATCGAACGCAAGCGCGTGCTGGGCGCTTGTTCGGATGCCGCAGCCATTCTCCGGGCCGAAGCGGGACAAGCCATCGGACACGACTCGAAGAAGTAGGTCAGGATCCGACAGCGCAGCAGACTTCGGGTCGCTCTTCTCAAGAGCGGGGCGTAGTGTTTGAAACAACCCGAGCCCCGAATCGGAGACGCTGACGACAGCCCGCTGCCCTTCGCGAGCGCTGTAGATCTGCATGGCTGCATAGCCTTCGATATCGGTATTCGCGTGTCGATGTATGTTCTGGATCAGTTCCGCGAACGCGTGCCAAGCCGCAAAGCCGAACTTTTCGAGGCGGGCTTGTGTCATGCCTTTTGCTTGGCCGGCCACCCGGTCAGCCAAGTGCCGGGGCAAATCAGGGTCTCGCTCTGAAGGATGGATCCTTGCGAACTCCACTAGCATCCTGTGCTGCCGTTGTGCTGGCAGGCCCCTCGATTCGAGCTTCGGCTGCACCAACACTGTTGGATTGATGTAGGCGAAGAAGCCCATCCGCTGCAAGTACCCCATGGTGCCCGACGAGCCGTCCTCGAACACCAGCTTCACCGACTTGGTTGCGGCGGCGGCTTGGTTGACCAGGGAAAGCAAGCGAGTGCCGGCGTCGACCATCACCTTGCAGCCACGCGGAAAAGTAATCTGGACCCGTGAGATCTGCGGGTCGTGTACTGCGCGCTGCAGCCTAAGCGAGTCATCCAACGAGATTGCGTCAACCCATCGAGCTGGCAGCAAAATTTCGGCTTGCATCCAAGTGAATTGTGCACCGACTGCCGCTCTGGTCCGACGCTAGGCCAAGCCTGAGGTGCCACAAAGCTGCCATTGGTGAACTACCGCCTGCAGCCTGATTCGGTCAGCCAACCGTCTTCAACTCGCTTGCGAGCACCAAGGCGTCGCGGACCCCGACAACGCACCCCGCGAATTCTCGACGTTAGTTGGCCGAAACAGCGTTTCGGCCACCCCGCCCCCTCACTCCACCGTCACGCTTTTCGCGAGGTTGCGCGGCTTGTCGACGTCGGTGCCGCGGGCGCAGGCGGTGTGATACGCCAGCAATTGCAGCGGCACCACGTGCAGGATCGGTGAGAGCGCACCGTAGTGCTCGGGCATGCGGATCACGTGCAGGCCTTCGCCGCTGTGGATGCGCGAGTCGGCGTCGGCGAAGACGAACAGTTCGCCGCCGCGGGCGCGCACTTCCTGCAGGTTGCTCTTGAGCTTTTCCAGCAGCGCGTCGTTGGGCGCCACGGTGACCACCGGCATCTCGGCGGTGACCAGCGCCAGCGGGCCGTGCTTGAGTTCGCCGGCGGGGTAGGCCTCGGCGTGGATGTAGCTGATTTCCTTGAGCTTCAACGCGCCTTCGAGCGCGATCGGGTAGTGCATGCCGCGGCCCAGGAAGAGCGCGTTTTCCTTGCGCGCGAAGGCCTCGGCCCAGGCCACCACCTGCGGCTCCAGCGCCAGCACGGCCTGCAGCGCGGCGGGCAGGTGGCGCATCGCCTTGAGGTGCGTGGCCTCGTCGGCCTCGCCGAGGTGGCCGCGGCTTTGCGCCAGCGCCAGCGTCAGCAGGAACAGCGCGGCCAACTGGGTCGTGAAAGCCTTGGTGCTGGCCACCCCCACTTCCACGCCGGCGCGGGTGATGTAGGCCAGTTCGCACTCGCGCACCATCGCGCTGGTGGCGACGTTGCAGATGGTCAGCGTGTGCGGCATGCCCAGGCTGCGCGCGTGCTTCAGCGCGGCCAGCGTGTCGGCCGTCTCGCCGCTCTGGCTGATGGTGACGACCAGGGTGCGCGGGTCGGGCACGCTGTCGCGGTAGCGGTATTCGCTGGCGATCTCGACGCTGGTGGGGATCTTGGCGATGCTTTCCAGCCAGTACTTGGCGGTGGAGCCCGAGTAGTAGCTGGTGCCGCAGGCCAGGATCAGCACCCGGTCGATCTCTTTGAAGACGCGGTAGGCGCTGTCGCCGAACAGCTCGGGGGTGATGCCTTCGACGCCTTCCAGCGTATCGGCGATGGCGCGCGGCTGCTCGAAGATTTCCTTCTGCATGTAGTGGCGGTACGGGCCCAGCTCGGCCGCGCCGCTGTGGGCGTGGACGATGCGCACCTCTCGCAGCACCGGCTTGAATTGGCCTTGCGCGTCGCGCGCGACGATCCAGTGCTTGCCCAGCTGCACGTCGACCACGTCGCCTTCTTCGAGGTAGACGATGCGGTCGGTGACGCCGGCCAGCGCCATCGCGTCGGAGGCCAGGTAGTTGGCGCTGGGGTCGGCTTCGCCGCCCAGGCCCAGGATCAGCGGCGAGCCCTCGCGCGCGCCCACCACGCGGTGCGGCTCGTCGCGGCAGAAGACGGCGATCGCGTAGGCGCCGCGCAGGCGCGCGGTGGCGCGCTGCACGGCGTCGAACAGGTCGCCGTCGTACAGGTGGTGGACGAGGTGGGCGATGACCTCGGTGTCGGTCTGGCTCTCGAAGTGGTAGCCCTTGGCCTTCAGCTCGTCGCGCAGTTCGTCGTGGTTCTCGATGATGCCGTTGTGCACCAGCGCGATCACGCCGCTGCGGGCCTGCGATCCGGTGCCGCTGGAGAAGTGCGGGTGGGCGTTGTGCACCGCCGGCGCACCGTGGGTGGCCCAGCGGGTGTGGGCGATGCCGGTGCCGCTGGCCACGCCGTCGGCGTCGACCTGGGCCTGCAGTTCGGACACGCGCGCGGTGGAGCGGGTGCGGCGCAACGCGCCGCCCTGGTGCACGGCCACGCCGCACGAGTCATAGCCCCGGTATTCCAGCCGTTGCAGGCCCTGGACCAGGATGGGAACGATGTTCTGGGTGCTGACGGCGCCGACGATGCCACACATGGGATGCTCACTTGCGAAGCGGGGAGGACGGCATCCTAGCGGGCCAGGATGGATAGATGCTTTCTCAATCAATTCATCAGTGGAATAATATTCCACCGATGCCATTGATTGATCTAATATTTCATCATGTCAATTCAATTGGAAGAATCCATCTCTCTCGATGCGATCGACCATCGCCTGCTGGAGCTGTTGCAGGCCGACGCCAGCCTGACCAACCAGGCGCTGGCCGACGCCGCGCACGTCTCGCCCGCCACCGCGCTGCGGCGCGTCAAGCGCCTGCGCGACGCCGGGGTGATCGAGCGCATCACGGCCCTGCTCGCGCCGCGCTTCGCCGACCGCGGCCTGAGCGCGATCTGCGAGGTCACGCTGGATCGCCAGGGCGCCGAGCATCTGGACGCGTTCGAGGCCCGCGCGGTGGCCGAGCCGGCGGTTCAGCAATGCTGGCGGGTCTCGCCGGGTCCGGATTTCGTGCTGGTCGTCTGGGCCGCCGACATGCCGTCCTTCCACGCCTTGACCCAGGCCTTGTTCACCCAGGACGCGAACGTGCGCAACGTGAAGAGCTTCTTCGCCATCAAGCGGGCCAAGTTCGCCCCGCGCGTGGCCCTGCCCGAAACGGCCTGAGCACCCTCTCGGAAGGCGGTGGCGGCTTGCCGTCGTCGGGTGCGCCTCTCAGGCCAGCGCACGGCCGCTCCGAAGCAGCCTGAGCACCCTCTCGGAGGGTGGCGGTGGCTTGCCGCCGCCGGGTGCTCCATTCACGTCGGCCGCCGGTACCCGCCGCGCACGCCGCCCGGCGACAGCACCCATTGCCAGAGCTGGATGTCGCGGGCGCGGAAGGCGCCGGCGCAGCTCAGCAGGTAGTAGCCCCACATGCGGTGAAAGCGCTCGCCCAGGCGCTCGGCGAAACGCGGCCAGGCGGCCTCGAAGCGCTGGTGCCAGGCCATCAGCGTCAGGTCGTAGTCGGCGCCGAAGTTGTGCAGGTCCTCGACGACGAAATGCGGCTCGCAGGCGCGGCCGATGCGGGCGATGCTGGGCAGCTCGCCGTTCGGGAAGATGTAGCGATCGACCCAGGGGTCGGTGCCATGGCCGCTGTCGTTGCGGCCGATGGTGTGCAGCAGGAACAGGCCGTCGTCCTCCAGGCAGCGCCGCACCACCGCCATGTAGGCCGCGGCGTTCTTGTGGCCCACGTGCTCGAACATGCCCAGGCTGGCGATGCGGTCGAAGCGCTCGTCGAGTTCGCGGTAGTCCTGCAGCCGGAATTCGACCGGCAGGCCGGCACAGCGCTCGCGCCCGAGTTCGGCCTGCGCGGCCGACACCGTCACGCCGACGCAGCGCACGCCATAGCGCTCGGCGGCAAACCGCATCAGGCTGCCCCAGCCGCAGCCGATGTCGAGCAACCGCATGCCGGGCCGCAGCCCCAGCTTGCGGCAGACCAGGTCCAGCTTGGCTTCCTGGGCCTCGTCCAGGTCGGTGGCGCCCGGCCACAGCGCACAGGTGTAGGTCAGGCGGCGGTCCAGCATCGCTTCGTAGAAGTCGTTGCCGAGGTCGTAATGGCGCTCGCCGACCTGCCAGGCCCGCTGGCGGTTCTGCAGGTTGCGCAGCCGGGCGCGCAAGGCCTGCCACAGCACCGGCCACGGCAGCAGCCGATCGCCCAGGCGGGCCGCGCTGAGGTGCTCGAACAACTGGTCGAGCCGGGGCGCGCTCCACAGGCCGTCCATGAAGGTCTCGCCCAGGGCCAGCGAGCCGCCGGCCAGCACCCGCTGCGGCACCTCGGGTGACAACAGGCGCAGATCCCAGGGCCGCTCGCCGTCCAGCTGCACGTCGGCCACGGCCAGCCAACGTGCCAGCGCATCGCGTGCGGCCAGGGGGTTGCTGTGCCAGCGCGCCGCCGGCAACGTCTCGGTGCCTTGCACGTCCATGCTCGTCCACCTCGTGAGCAAAGGAGTCAGGCCGGCATGGTGCGCCCCGCCCGCCCGGAGCGCCATCCCGCGCTTGAAGGCCGGACCGGGCCGATGGGCCCGGCAGCTCAGGCGCGGCGCAGAATCGCCAGGCCCTTGAGGTACTCGCCCTCGGGAAAACACAGCGTGGTCGGGTGGTCGCTGGCGGCTTCCAGGCGTTGCAGCAGGTAGCCGTCGACCTCGGCGTCCATCGCCGCGCCGGCCACGATCTTGTGGAACAGGTCGGCGCCGATGCCGCCCGAGCAGCTGAACGTCAGCAGCAGGCCGCCCGGGTTCAGCAGCATCAGGCCGAGGCGGTTGATGTCCTTGTAGGCGCGGCTGGCGCGATCGGCATGGGCCGCGCTGGGCGCGAACTTGGGCGGATCGAGCACGATCGCGTCGAAACGGCGGCCCTCGGCCAGCAGCCGCCGCAGCGTCGCGTTGACGTCGGCGTCCAGCACCGCATGGCGGGCCGGGTCGAAGCCATTGAGCTGCACATGCGCCTGGGCGCGGGCCAGCGCCGGGGCCGAGGAGTCGACGCTCAGCACCTCGGTCGCGCCGCCGGCCAGGGCCGCCACGCTGAAGCCGCCGGTGTAGCTGTAGCAATTGAGCACCGAGCGGCAGCCGAAGCGGCGCACCAGCGTCGCGAACAGCGCGCGGTTGTCGCGCTGGTCCAGGTAGTAGCCGGTCTTGTGGCCCTCGGCCACGTCCAGCGTCAGGCGGATGTCGTGCTCGCGGATCGTCACCGCGGTGTCGCCGCCGCCGCGCAGCCAGCCGGTGACCGGCGCCAGGCCTTCGAGCTCGCGCACGCTCACGTCGCTGCGCTCGTACAGGCGGCTGCAGCCGGTGGCCGCGAGCAAGGCGTCGGCCAGCACGCTCTTCCAGCGCTCTGCGCCGGCCGACAGGAACTGCACCGACAGCAGGTCGTCATAGCGGTCGACCACCAGCCCTGGCAGCCCATCGGCCTCGCCATGCACCAGGCGCACGCCGTTGCTGGCCACGCCCAGGCGTTCGCGCATCGCCACCGCGGCCCGCACCCGCCGCGCGAAAAACGCGGCGTCGATGCGCTCGGCCTCGACGAAGCTCCAGGCCCGCACCCGGATCTGCGAGGCCGGGCTGAACGCCGCCCAGGCCAGGAAGCGTCCGTCGTGCGTCTCGACGCGCACCGTCTCGCCGGCGTCGGCGCTGCCTTTGGCGATGCTGCCGGCAAAGACCCAGGGGTGGTGGCGCAGCAGCGAGCGCTCTTTGCCTTCGCGCAATCGGACGGATTTCATGGCCCGGATTGTCGCCGCCGCGCGCGATCGGGCCGCCGGTACCGTCTGCGGCGTCGCCGGCCCGCAAGCGGCGGACTCAGCGCGATGCGCGAGGGCCAGTCAGCGGCGCCGCCTCGCCAGGCCGCCGACGATGCCCAGGCCGGCCAGCATCAGCGCGAGCGAGCCTGGCTCGGGCACCGGGCTGGTGACGTGGTACAGGTCGGCATGCGACAGGCCCTGGCCGAAGTGCTCATGCGAGCCGCCGGAATAGAACCCGACGCCCAGCGTGTCGAAGGACAGCGCCGACAGCGCCCCTCCGGCGTTCGCCGCGTTGAACTCGTAGAGGCTGAACGCCTTGCCGGCCTTCAGCGCGATCACGAAATAACCGCTCTGCTGCGCAAAGCTCAGCGTGCCCGACGTGCTGCCGGCCCAGTTGCTGGTGATGTCCGTCATGCCGGTGACGGTCAAGCCCCAATCCGACGCGATCTGGCTGGAGACGCTGCCGGACTGGTTCAGGTTGTTGCCGCTCCAGGAACCGGAACAGCCGACATAGCCGGCCAAGCTGGTCATGCCGGTCGCCTGCCCGCTGCACGACACGCCGGTCGCCGTCAGCGAAGCCTGCGCCGGCGCGCTCGCGAGCAACCCGGCGCAAAGGCCTGCGGCCGCCCAGCCGCTGAAAAACGAGCGAATCTGCGATGCCATGGTGTTCCCCTTGCTGGCGGCGGGACGACATCCCCACCGCGCATGTATGCCGTCAGTGTGCCCCATCAGGTCGGAAATGCAACCGACGCGCCGCCGGCCACCTGTGCGGAAAACGGGGCCGCACCGGCCGGCGGATCGGGCCTGACGCCCGGGACATGGCACGACACGACCGGTCCGGACGGCGCGAGGTCCAGGCCGGCGGCATCCCTAAATTGACGAGGCCGGCTCAGGGCTTGCGCCGGGCGCGCGGGTGCGCTGCGTCGTAGACCTTGGCGAGGTGCTGGAAATCCAGTTGCGTGTAGACCTGCGTGGTGCTGATGTTGGCGTGGCCCAGCAATTCCTGCACTGCGCGCAGGTCGCCGCTGGACTGCAGCAGGTGCGACGCGAAGCTGTGGCGCAGCATGTGCGGATGGACCGAGGTGGGCAGGCCGGCGTCCAGCGCCAGCGTCTTGAGCCGGCTGCGCACCTGGCTGTCGGTCAGGCGCGTGCCGCGCCGGCTGACGAACAGCGCGGGCTCGCCGGGGTGCGCCAGCGCCGCGCGATGCGCCAGCCAGGCCGCCAGCGCCTGCAGCGCCGGCCCGCCCACCGGCACGCTGCGGCGCTTGCGGCCCTTGCCCAGCACGTGGGCCAGCGCATCGCCCGCATCGACCCAGCCGGCCGCCGCATCGCTGGCCACGGCGTCCAGGCCCACCAGCTCGCCCACCCGCAGGCCGCTGCTGTAGAGCAGCTCGGCGATCGCATGGTCACGGGCCCGCAGCGCCGGGTCGCCATGCCCGGGCTCGTGGCGCGCCAGCGCGACCGCCTGGTCCACCGCCAGCGCCTTGGGCAGGGGCTTGGGCGCCTTGGGCGCACGCACGCCATCCACCGGGTTGCTGGCCACGCCGCCTTCACGGCCCCACCAGCGGTAGAAGCCGCGCCAGGCCGAGAGCTGCAGCGCCAGGCTGCGCGGCGCCAGGCCCTGGCCATGCAGTTGTGCCACCAGACTGCGCACATGGTGCGGCTGGACGCGGGCCAGCGCCACGCCCTGGTCTGCCGCGCCGGCCGCAAGCCGGCCCAACGCATCGGTGTAGAGCGCGAGGGTGCGCGCCGCGACACGGCGTGCCACCCGCAGGTGGCTCAGGTACTGCGGCAGCGGCTCGGGCAGCGCGGCCGTCGGCGCCGGGGCGCTGCCCGAGCCCGCGCCCTCCATGGCCGTCAGCGATCGGCCGGCAGCAGCCGTGCCAGCGCGGCGCCGGCGATGTCGCCGACCTGGTCGAGGAACTCGGTGCCCATGTCGGCCTGGTAGCGCAGCGCATCGGGCGAGCCCAGCACCAGCAGGCCGAAGCAGGCCGAGGCGTCCGGGCTGCGGCGCAGCGGCACCATCGCCAGCGACTGCACCGGCGCGCCCTCGCCCAACCAGCGCGCGGCTTCGAAGCCGGCGTTGAGGCCGCAGTACGGCACGGTGAGGCTGGCGGCAAAGGTCTTCACGTCGTCGCTGACGCCGGCCGCCCAGCTGGGCTCGGCATCGGCGACGTCCCAGACGCGCACGGCCACCTGCGGGATCAGGAACTGCTGCCTGAGCCCGTCGACCAGCACCTCGTGCAAGGCCTCGGCGTGGTCCGCGCGCAGCACCTCGCAGGTCCACAAATGCATGCGGTGGGCGATCGCGGCGTTGTCGCTGCCGGCGCGCACCATGTCCATGAAGCGCCGCTCCAGGCCCTTGATGCGCTCGCGCAGCAGGTCCATCTGGCGCTCCTGCAGCGACACCGCGCGCAGGCCGTGCGGGCTGGTCAGCTGCACCGTGGCCAGCAACTCGGCATGGCGCTCGAAGAAACCGGGGGTGTTGGCCAGGTAGGCGGCGATGTCGTCTTCGGTGATGCCCTGGACGCCGTGGGGGGGGGTGCTCGTCACAGCTCGATGTCTCCTTCAAAAACCGTCACTGCGGGGCCGGTCATCAGCACCGGCGCGTCGCCACCGGCCCATTCGACCGTCAAACGGCCGCCGCGCATGTCCACGTCGACGCGCGGCGCCAGCCAGCCCAGGCGGATGCCCGCCACCACCGCGGCGCAGGCGCCGGTGCCGCAGGCCAGCGTCTCGCCCGCATCGCGTTCGTAGACGCGCAGCGCGATGTGGCTGCGGTCCTGCACCTGCATGAAGCCGGCGTTGACCTTGCGCGCAAAGCGCGGGTGCGATTCCACCAGCGGCCCCAGCTGGGCCACCGGCGTCTGGTTCAGGTCCTCCACCCGCTGCACCGCATGCGGGTTGCCCATCGAGACCAGCGCGACCTCGACCGTCGGCCCGCCCGGCAACGCCAGCGGCCAGAGCTCGAAACCATGGACCGGGCGCGGTGTCAGGCCACTGGCGTCGAACGGCAGGCTCTCGGGGTTGAAGCGGGGTTGGTTCATGTCGACGGTGACGCGGCCATCCGCCTGCAGCTGCAGCGTCAGCAGGTTGTTGACGGTCTCGACCCGCACCGTGTCCTTGTCGCTCAGGCCGCGATCGCGCACGTAGCGCACGAAGCAGCGCGCGCCGTTGCCGCAGTGCTCGACTTCGGCCCCGCTGCTGCCGTTGAAGATGCGGTAGCGGAAATCCACGTCGGGACGGGTCGGGCGCTCGACCACCAGGATCTGATCGGCGCCGACGCCGAAGCGCCGGTCGCCCAGGCGCTGCAACTGGGCCGCGCTGAGCGCGAACGGTGCCTGGGTGGCGTCGAGCACGACGAAGTCGTTGCCCGCGCCGTGCATCTTGGTGAAGTGCCATCGCATGGCGCGATTATCAGCGCTGGCCGGTGCCCCTCGCTCAGGCGTACAGGCTGGCCTCGCCCTCGGGACGGGTCTTGAAGCGCCGATGCACCCACAGGTACTGCGCCGGGTTGCGGCGCACCTCGGATTCGATCCAGGCGTTGATGCGGCGGGTGTCGGCCACCTCGTCGCCGCTGGGGAAGTCGGTCCAGGGCGGCAGGAAGCGAACGCGGTAGCCCTGGCCGCCCGGCAGCATCTCGGCCACCACCGGCTGCACCGTCATCTTCAGGCTGGCTGCCATGCGCGCCGGGGCCAGCAGCGTGGCCGCAGGCACGCCGAAGAAGGGCACGAAGGCCGCATCGCGAAGGCCGAAATCCATGTCCGGCAGGTTGAAGAACACCGCCCCGCGCTTGATCGCGCGCACCAGCGGCAGCGCGGTGTCGTGGCGCGAGAAGACCTCGCCGCCGCCGTGGCGCAGGCGGCCCTGCTTCATCGCCTGGTCGAACACCGGGTTGCTCTGCCGCTGGTAGATCGACCCGATCCAGCGCTGCTGGAACAGCGCGGTGGCCGCGCCGGCCACGTCGAGCGCGACGAAGTGCGGCACCAGCCACATCACCGCGCCGGCATGGCGCCCGGCGAAGCCCACGTCGCCCTCGACATGGATCAGCCGCCGCAGGCGCGCCGGGCTGGCGTACCAGAGCACGCCGCGCTCCAGGATGCTGCGGCCCAGCCAGCCGAAGTGGCGGCGCACCAGGGCTTCGCGCTCGCCGGCGTCCATCTCCGGCAGGCACAGCTGCAGGTTGCGCCGCGCGATGCGCCGACGCGAACCGCCCGCCCGGTAGAGCACCGCGCCCAGTCCCTGGCCCAAGGCGGCGAGCGCGCCCAGCGGCAGCCCATGCAGCAGCCAGAGCACCGCCAGCGCGAGCCGGGCGCCCCAGGCGGCGGCCCCGGTCGGCGACCGGCTCATGGCGCGGGCTCCGCCGCCGGGCCGCGGGGGTTCTTGTAGCGGTGGTAGCCCCACAGGTACTGCGATGGGCATTCCCGAATCAGGTCTTCCATCGCCCGGTTGATCGCGGTGGCCGCGGCCACCTGGGCCGCCTCGCTGGCGTCACCGGAAGCAGGCAGGGCGGCGCCGATCGGGCGGATGTGAACGACATAGCCCTCCCCGCGCGGCAGCCGTTCGCACCACAGCAGCAGCAACGTCGCGCCGGTCTGCTGCACCAGCCGGGTGGCCAGCGTCATCGTGTAGGCCGGCCGGCCGAAGAACGGCGCCCACACCCCCTGCCCCTGCGGCGGCACCTGGTCGGGCAGCAGGCCCACCATCTCGCCGCGTCGCAGTGCGCGCAGCATCTGGCGCACCCCGGCCAGCGAGGCTGGCGCGGTGGCCAACCCGGGCCGGTGGCGCGAGGTCTCCTCCATCTCGCGCAGCCAGGCCTGGCGCGCCGGGCGGTACAGCACGGTCAAGGGTTGGCGCGCGCCGAAACGCTCGACCACGGCCCGCGCCGAGACTTCGAAGCTGCCCAGGTGCGGCGTCAGGAACAGCGTGCCGCGGTGCTCGGCCAGCGCCCGCTCGATGTGCTCGGTACCGTCCCAGCGGACCCGGTCGGCGATCGTGGCTTCCGCCGGCATCAGCCACAGCCAGGGCACCTCGGCGACCATGCGGCCCGCTTCGCCGATGGCCCGCCGGCGCTCGGCCGCCGCCACGCCGGCCAGCTCCGCGTTGGCGCGCAGCCGCTGGCGGTAATCGGCCGACAAGGCCCAGGTCAACCAACCCAGCCCCGCCCCGACCGCGTGCAATAACCCCAGGGGCCAGCGTGAGATCCAGCGCAGCAACCACATCATGCTTCGGATAAAATCGGGCCCATCGCCGAGTTAACAGGACAACTTGCGGGGCGATGCCGGTCTTTTCCGAAAGGCCCGCCAGAGCGAGTCCGCCCGGAATCGCCTCTGACACAAATGCCGCTAAAGCGTTCGCCGCTCACCAGGTTGCCGAGTTGGACGACGCCGTCAGTCAACATGCAACCGAAAAAGTGAGCACCATGGCGAACGATTATCTCTTCACCTCCGAGTCGGTCTCGGAAGGCCACCCGGACAAGGTGGCCGACCAGATCTCCGACGCGATCCTGGACGCGATCTTCAAGCAGGACCCGCGCAGCCGCGTCGCCGCCGAGACCCTGACCAACACCGGCCTGGTCGTGCTGGCCGGCGAGATCACGACCAACGCCCACGTCGACTACATCCAGGTCGCGCGCGACACCATCAAGCGCATCGGCTACGACAACACCGAGTACGGCATCGACTACAAGGGCTGCGCGGTGCTGGTGGCCTACGACAAGCAGAGCAACGACATCGCCCAGGGCGTGGACCACGCCAGCGACGACCACCTCAACACCGGCGCCGGCGACCAGGGCCTGATGTTCGGCTACGCCTGCGACGAGACGCCCGAGCTGATGCCCGCGCCGATCTACTACGCGCACCGCCTGGTCGAGCGCCAGGCCCAGCTGCGCAAGGACGGCCGCCTGCCCTTCCTGCGCCCCGACGCCAAGAGCCAGGTGACGATGCGCTACGTCGACGGCAAGCCGCACAGCATCGACACCGTGGTGCTCAGCACCCAGCACCACCCCGACCAGAGCGAGACGCCGACGAAGATGAAGGCATCGTTCACCGAAGCCATCATCGAGGAGATCATCAAGCCGGTGCTGCCCCAGGCCTGGCTGAAGAACACCCGCTACCTGATCAACCCGACCGGGCGCTTCGTCATCGGCGGCCCGCAAGGCGACTGCGGCCTGACCGGGCGCAAGATCATCGTCGACACCTACGGCGGCGCCTGTCCGCACGGCGGCGGCGCGTTCTCGGGCAAGGACCCGACCAAGGTCGACCGCAGCGCGGCCTACGCGGCGCGCTACGTGGCCAAGAACATCGTGGCCGCCGGGCTGGCCAAGCAGTGCCAGATCCAGGTGGCCTACGCGATCGGCGTGGCCCAGCCGATGAACGTGACGATCTACACCGAGGGCACCGGTGTGATGCCCGACGAGAAGCTCGCCGCGCTGGTGCAGGCGCACTTCGACCTGCGGCCCAAGGGCATCATCCAGATGCTGGACCTGTTGCGCCCGATCTACGAGAAGACCGCGGCCTACGGCCACTTCGGCCGCGAGGAGCCGGAATTCAGCTGGGAAAGAACGGACAAGGCGGCCACGCTGCGCGCGGCCGCGGGCCTGTAAGGCCCCGAGCACGGCGAGCGTGTCTGATCTTGGTCTCTGCTCATATCCGCGCAGCGGATGTGAGCAGAGACCAAAGGCTCCCCCAGGCGCTGGGGGCAGCGGCCGGGCTGTCAGGCCCGGCGGTCGCACCGGCGAACCCTGGGACTTGGGGCGAAGTTCATGTCCGCGCAGCGGACGTGAACGCAGACCACAAGGCGGTCGCGCTGCGGGCAGCGGCCGGGCTGTCATGGCCGCCACACCGATGCCGGTCGGGCCGGGCATCCTGTGTCACGCTGACCTTTTTTCGAGACAGGCTGTCGCCGGGCCCGTTCGTCGCGGCACCCGTCCCCCGGCCGGCCGGTCTGCGCGCCTCCCCGGGCCACGGCGGCCGGAAGGCGTCGACGCGCTGCCCGGCCCCAGTCTTGCAACGCATCCGGCTGGCCTCGCAGCGGCGATGGCCTCTTGATCCGGAGGAGACATGCCCGCAAGCCCCAAGACCATCCGATGCCTCGCCCTGCTCGCCTGCCTGTGGGCGGCGGGAGGCGGCAGCGCCATGGCGCAAGACACCCCGACCGAGAACGAGACGGCGCGGCGCGCGATCCACGTCTGCGCGTCCTGCCATGGCGAGGGAGGACGCAGCACGACGACCGCCACCCCGGCGCTGGCCGGCCAGCCGGCCTTGTACATCGTGCACCAGCTGACCGACTTCCGCGCGCAGCAGCGCTCGGAGACCGATACCCAGGCCTACATGTGGGGCGTCTCGGCCCTGCTGGACGACCCGGCCATCCAGGCCCTGGCCGACTATTACGCGGCCCAGACGCCGCTGGCCGGACGCACCCAGGGCACGCGCGCACAGCGGCGTGAGGGCCAGCGCCTGTTCGCGCAAGGCCTGCCGGCCGTCGGCGTGCGCGCCTGCGCCGGTTGCCACGGCGACCAGGCCGAAGGCAGCGCCACCTTCCCGCGCCTGGCAGGCCAGCGGGCCGATTACCTGCTGCGCCAGTTGAAGGTGTTCGGCACCCGCCTGCGCCCGCACGGCGTGCTGATGAAGGCCGAGACCCGTCACCTCACCGTGGCGCAGATGCAGGCGCTGGCGGTCTACCTGCAGTCGCTCTGAACGACCGCCGGCCGGCGTCTGCGGTTCAGCGGCCGCCCGGCCGCTCTCGCCGCGGCGCGCCACCGGCCGGGCGCGCCCCGCGCTCGCCCGCAGGCCCCTGCGGCCGGCCGCCGCCGGGCCGGGCCGGGCGGCCGTCGCGCCGCTCGGGCATCGACGGGCGGCGTGCCTCCCACTCGGCCTTCTCGCGCCGGGCGATGTCCAGCAGGCCGTCCAGCTCGTCTTCGGCCACGCCCTTGAGCGCGCAGAAGTTGGCGCGGGTCAGCGTCGTGCTGTCGAAATCCCTCAGCAGGTGCGCCCGGTTCAGCCATTGCGCCTCCTCCTGGGCACGGCGCTCTTCGTGCAGGGCGCGGCGGCGCTTGAGCTCCTCGGCGGCCAGCTGGCGATGCTCGTCACTCAGCTCACCGGCCGGCTGGCCGTCGAGGTCGAAGCGCGACTTGGCCCGCGACAGCGCCATCAGGTAGCCGGTGCTGCCGGTGTGGCGGTGCAGGAAGATCGACAAGGCCTTCTTGCTGAACACGCCCGGCGCGCGCTGCTGGATGTCGGCCTGGATGCGCAGCTTGATCGGCTTGGGCGCGTCGCCGAACAGGGCCGGGAAGCGCGTCTTGAGCTCGCGCGCGCAGGCCGCCGGGCTGAGATCGCGCGGCGGCGCGCCGGCGCCGGCCGGCGGCTCGGCCGCCGGATCGACATCGGACGGCAACCGGCTCGCGTCAGGCGGCTCGGCAGCGCTCTCGGTCAGGGGCGACTCGGCGGCGTCCGGCGGCAGGGCGGCCGCGTCAGCAGCGTCGGGGGAAGGCGAGAGAGGGGGCGTCGGCGACATCGCGAGGCGGCACGGAGGCCGGCAAAAAGAGGGCACGGCAGATCGGCGCCGCGCCCGTATTGTCGTTCAGCCGCCGCCCACCTGCCCGGCGGCGGATCGCCTGTGCGGACTCAGGTGATCGACGACCAGCCCACCGTGGTCACGCTCTCGAAACTGCCGTCGCCGTTGGCATCGAGCGAGAGCTGGGCCTGGGTGTTGCTCAGCACGTCGATCTTCAGCGCCGAACCGGCGCTGCCGGTGACCAGCACCTCGCCCTGCGACGGAAAGCTGTCGCCGGTCAGCTGGACCAGCGGCACCGGGGTGCTGATCTGCACCGAGCCGCCGCCGAACTCGCTGCTGGCGAAGGTGCCGGACAGGGTTTCGCTGATCTGGCTGCCGCCGTCGGTGATGCTGGCCGCAAAGCCTTGCACGCTCACGGTGCGCGTGCCGGCCACGGTCACGTCGGTGGCGCTGAAGCTGTCGCTGGCCACCGTGTACTGGCTGCTGTTGGCCACACCGATGCTCAGGTTGCCGTTGATCGTCTCGGTCAGGCCCTGCGCCGCGTCGGCGTCGCTCAGGCCGGCGAAGTTCATCGCCAGAGAGAAGTTGCCGCTGTCGACATAGCGGGTCAGCTGCAGCGAGAAACTGCCGTTGATCACGTTGCCGGTGCCCTCGTCGCACTGGTAGGCCGTGATGCTGGCGCCCTCCCCCGCCAGGTCGAGCTTGCCGTCGCCGTTGAGGTCGGTGACGTTCGCGACGATCGAGCCCGATACGCTGCAAGTCAGCGTCACGCCGGCCGCGGTGCGCTGCGCCGCATTCACGGCCAGCGCCTGCGCCCGATGCGCCAGTGCGAGACCCGCGACGTTCGCGCTCCCGGCGACCAGCCCACCGCCCGTGCTGCCCGCCAGCTGGCCGGCATTGATGCCCGTCACCGCCGCCCGCGCGACCGCCGGCGCGTTGTCCGCGGTGATCGCCAGCGCGACCGCCGTGCCGCCGCCGGCGCCGCTCGAACCGCCGCCCCCGCCACACGCGCCCAGCAGCGAGAGCACCGCCGCCGCGGCCAGCGCGCGTCCCCCCGTCATCTTGGTCGATCGCATCGCGCCCTCCTGTTTTCCCTGTTGGAAAACCAGTGTAGGACGATGGCGGTACCCGCTCAAGCCTTGCGCGGACGCACCTTGGACGCGGCGAGCTTGGCCTGGCGCCGGGCCGTCTCCACGTCGGCGTCGTGCACCAGGGCCACGCCCATGCGGCGCTTGACGAAGCTCTCGGGCTTGCCGAACAGGCGGATCTCGCTGTGCGGCACGCGCAGCGCCTCGTCCACGCCGTCGAACACGATGCCGGCAGCCTCGACGCCGCCGTAGATCACGGCGCTGGCGCCCGGGCTCTTGAGCGACGTGTCGACCGGCAGGCCCAGGATCGCGCGGGCGTGCAGCTCGAACTCGTTCTGCCACTGCGTGATCATCGTGACCATGCCGGTGTCGTGAGGCCGCGGGCTGACCTCGCTGAACCAGACCTGGTCGCCCTTGACGAACAGCTCCACGCCGAACAGGCCCAGCCCACCCAGGTCTTGCGTCACCGCCTCGGCAATGTCGCGCGCCCGTGCCAGCGCCGCCGGCTGCATCGGGTGGGGCTGCCAGCTCTCGACGTAGTCGCCGCCGACCTGGACGTGGCCGATCGGGTCGCAGAACTGCGTCCGCACCTGCCCCGCGGCGTCCATCGCGCGCACGGTCAACAGCGTGATCTCGTAGTCGAAATCGATGAAGCCCTCGACGATCACGCGGCCATGGCTGACGCGGCCGCCGGCCATCGCGTAGTCCCAGGCCTTTTGCACATCGGCCGGGCCATCGATCTTGCTCTGGCCCTTGCCGGAGCTGCTCATCACCGGCTTGACGATGCAGGGGTAGCCGATGCCGCCATCGATCGCCGCCTGCAGCTCGGCCAGCGAATCGCAGAACCGGTAGGGGCTGGTCGGCAGACCCAGGGTCTCGGCGGCCAGTCGGCGGATGCCTTCACGGTCCATGGTCAGGCGTGCGGCACGGGCCGTGGGGATCACGCGCACCTTGCCTTCGGCCTCCAGGGCCTGCAGTTCGGCGGTGGCGATGGCCTCGATCTCGGGCACCACCAGCATCGGCTTGTCGGCCTCGATCAGCGCGCGCAGCGCCGCCGGGTCGCTCATCGCGAGGGTGCGGGCGTGGTGCGCCACCTGCTGGCCGGGCGCGTTGTCGTAGCGATCGACCGCGATGGTCTCGACGCCCAGGCGCTGCAGTGCGATCAGCACCTCCTTGCCGAGTTCGCCGGAACCCAGCAGCATCACGCGGGTGGCCGAAGGGGACAGGGGGGTTCCGAGGGTGGTCATGGCGGCGCTCGCGGCAAGTGGTCGGGGCGGCCATTTTCGCCCGGCCGCGCTGCGGCATCATCGGCGCCATGAAGACGCCCACCCTGGCCGACCTGCGCCGCCATGCCATCGCCCGCAGCCTGTTCAGCCCGACCACGCTGCCACGGGCGATCGCCCGCCTGGGCTTCGTCCAGGCCGACCCGCTGCGCGCCCCGGCCCGCGCGCAGGACCTGACGCTGCGACACCGCGTCAACGGCTACCGCGCCGGCGACCTGGAACGGCGCTACCCACGGTTGGGCGTCGAGGAGGACTTCTTCGTCAACTACGGTTTCGTGCCACGCGCCACCCAGGCCTTGATGCACCCGCGCCAGCCCCGCACCGCCTGGCCGGCGACGCAATGGCGGCAGGCCGAGGCGGTGCTGGCGTTCGTGCGCGAGCGCGGCGTGGTCCACCCGCGCGAGGTCGACGCGCAATTCGCCCACGGCAAGGTGCGGAACTGGTTCGGCGGCGCGTCGAACGCGTCGACGCAGCTGCTGGAAGGCATGCATTACCGCGGCCTGCTGCGCGTGGCGCGGCGCGACGGCGGCGTGCGGCTCTATGCCGCCCGCGACGCCACGCCCGAGCCGGCCGACCCGGTGGCGGCGATGGACGCGCTGGTCGACATCGTGGTGCGCAAGTACGCCCCGTTGCCGGCCGCCACGCTGGGCCAGTTGGTCAGCCACCTGGGCGGCGGGGCGCCGCAGTGGCGGACCGAGCGTGCCCGGGCCCTGGCCCGCGCCAAGGCGAGGCTGGCCGGCGCGACGATCGACGGCGTGGCCTGGTACTGGCCGGCCGACGAGCAGCCCGCGTCGCGGCGCCACCGGGTCGCCGACGCGGTGCGCCTGCTGGCGCCGTTCGACCCGGTGGTGTGGGACCGCCGCCGCTTCGAGCACTTCTGGGGCTGGGCCTACCGATTCGAGGCCTACACGCCAGCGGCCAGGCGGCTGCGCGGCCACTATGCGCTGCCGCTGCTCTGGCGCGACGCCGTGATCGGCTGGGGCAACCTCAAGGTGGAAGCGGGCCGGCTGATCCCCGAGCTGGGCTACGTGGACCGCCGACCGAGCGACGCCGGGTTCGGCCAGGCGCTGGACGAAGAACTGCAGCGCTTCAGCACGTTTCTGGGGCTGGACTGAAGGCCGGGCCGGGCGCTCTCGCCGACGCGGTCTGGCGCCAGCCGAGCGCCGGACACCTCGGCCAAGGCGGTCCGCGACGTCGGCCACCGAGACGAGGGGTGCCCGACCGGTCTGCGGCGCCTCGCCCGCGAACCTTGACCCGCATCAAGCGGACAAGCCACGCTGGATTCATGATGGGCGGCTTCAGGGTTTCCGGACACGATCTCGATGGCCACCACCTCCCGCTCCAAACGCCCGTCCCCCACCTCCAAGGCACCGCGAGGCAAGGGCGCCGCCGCCCGTCGCGCCAGCGGCGGCGACGTCGCACCGCGCAAGACCGCTCGCGGCCACCTGGACTACGCTGCCCGGGAAGCCACCGAGGCCGCCCGCGTGGTGCAGGCGGCCGTGGTCGGCGACCTGTTGACGCCGCCGGGCGCCAGCGCCCCCGACCCGGCGTGGCTGGGCCAGGTCAAGGCGCTGATCGACGGCGCGTCGCCGGACGACGTCAGGGCACTGCGCCGCACGCTGGTGCGCCACAAGGCGCCGACGCCCGGCGCGCTCGACCCCGATCTGGAGCTCTCGGCCGGCTGGCGCGAAGGCGCCTACCCGTACAAGAACCTGCTGTCGCGCAAGAACTACGAGCGACAGAAGTACCGGCTGCAGGTCGAGTTGCTGAAGCTGCAGGCCTGGGTCAAGGAAACCGGCCAGCGGGTGGTGATCCTGTTCGAGGGCCGCGACGCCGCCGGCAAGGGCGGCACGATCAAGCGCTTCATGGAGCATCTGAACCCCCGCGGTGCGCGCGTGGTGGCGCTGGAAAAACCCAGCGAGGTCGAACGCGGCCAGTGGTACTTCCAGCGCTACATCTCGCACCTGCCCACGCGCGGCGAGATCGTGATGTTCGACCGCAGCTGGTACAACCGCGCCGGCGTCGAACGGGTGATGGGCTTTTGCTCGGACCACGAATACGACGAGTTCCTGCGCCAGGCGCCCGAGTTCGAGCGCCAGCTGGTGCGCTCGGGCGTGCACCTGTTCAAGTTCTGGTTCTCGGTCAGCCGCGACGAGCAGCGCCGCCGCTTCAAGGAGCGCAAGCTGCACCCGCTCAAGCAGTGGAAGCTGAGCCCGATCGACATGGCCAGCCTCGACAAATGGGACGACTACACCCGCGCCAAGGAGGCGATGTTCCTGCACTGCGACACCTCGGACGCGCCGTGGACGGTGATCAAGTCGGACTGCAAGAAGCGCGCACGGCTGAACGCGATGCGCTTCGTGCTGCACCGCCTGCCGTACGGCAGGAAGGACCTCGCCGCGATGGGACCGGTGGACCCGCTGATCGTCGGCCGGCCCTCGCTGGTGCCCAATGGCTTCGAGGACCAGCTGGCCTCGGGCGGCAACAGCTGAGGTCCGTGCGGGCCGCCCACGGCGGCGGGCGGCCCGCTAGAATGGCGTCCGTTCCGAGGAGCGTTGCAAGGCTTCCCCGCGAAGCCCCAGGCTCGGAACCCTTCACAAGGCAACGGCGCTCACCCGCATCGCATCAACCGTGGGTGAGTCGTGTCCATCTCCCTCCCCGGCGTGGCTGCTCTGCAATGCGGGCCCCTCAGTTTTCTGATTGGAGCCAGGCCGATGAACGCGCCCGACAAGACCCAGCCCACCGAGGCCTACACCATTGCCGACCTGTCCCTTGCCGCATGGGGCCGCAAGGAGATCAGGATCGCCGAGACCGAGATGCCCGGCCTGATGGCGATCCGCGAGGAATTCGCTGCCAGGCAGCCCCTGAAGGGCGCCCGCATCACCGGTTCGCTGCACATGACCATCCAGACCGCCGTGCTGGTGGAAACCTTGCAGGCCCTGGGCGCCCAGGTGCGCTGGGCCTCGTGCAACATCTTCTCGACCCAGGACCATGCCGCCGCCGCCCTGGTCGAGCGCGGCACGCCGGTGTTCGCGTACAAGGGCGAGACGCTCAAGGACTACTGGGACTACACCCACCGCATCTTCGAGTTCGGCGCCGCCGGCACCGCCGGTGAAGGCCCGAACATGATCCTCGACGACGGCGGCGACGCGACGCTGCTGATGCACCTGGGCCAGCGCGCCGAACGCGACCTGTCGGTGATCGCCCACCCCAAGAGCGAGGAAGAGACCGAGCTGTTCGCAGCGATCAAGGCCAAGCTGGCGGTGGACCCGACCTGGTACACCCGCAAGAGCCGCGAGATCATCGGCGTCACCGAGGAGACCACCACCGGCGTGCACCGCCTGAAGGAGATGAGCGCCGCCGGCACGCTGCTGTTCCGCGCGATCAACGTCAACGACTCGGTCACCAAGAGCAAGTTCGACAACCTCTACGGCTGCCGTGAGTCGCTGGTGGACGGCATCAAGCGCGCCACCGACGTGATGATCGCCGGCAAGGTGGCCTGCGTGGCCGGCTACGGCGACGTGGGCAAGGGCTCGGCCCAGGCGCTGCGCGCGCTCAGCGCCCAGGTCTGGGTGACCGAGATCGACCCGATCAACGCGCTGCAGGCAGCGATGGAAGGCTACAAGGTCGTGACGATGGAGTACGCCGCCGACAAGGCCGACATCTTCGTCACCACCACCGGCAACAAGAGCGTGATCCGACACGAGCACATGGCGGCGATGAAAGACCAGGCCATCGTCTGCAACATCGGCCACTTCGACAACGAGATCGACGTCGCCTCGCTCGCCGGCTACGAGTGGGAAGAGATCAAGCCGCAGGTCGACCACGTGATCTTCCCGTCGCAGGATGGCAAGCCGGGCAAGCGCATCATCCTGCTGGCCAAGGGCCGGCTGGTGAACCTGGGCTGCGGCACCGGCCACCCCAGCTTCGTGATGTCGTCCAGCTTCGCGAACCAGACCATCGCGCAGATCGAGCTGTTCACCCACCCCGAGGGCTACGACGTGGGCAAGGTCTACGTGCTGCCCAAGCACCTGGACGAGAAGGTGGCGCGCCTGCACCTGAAGAAGGTGGGCGCGATGCTGACCGAGCTGACCGACGAGCAGGCCGCCTACATCGGCGTGCCCAAGCAGGGCCCGTACAAGCCCGACACCTACCGGTATTGACGCGGTGCGAGCCGACCAACTGATCGTCCAGCAAGGCCTGGCACCGACGCGTTCGGCCGCCCAGCGGCTGATTGCGCAAGGGGCGGTGCGCTGGCTCGGCCCGCAGGGCTGGCAGGTGCCCAAGAAATCGGGCGACGAATTGCCGGACGGCTGCCAGCTGGAGGTCACCGACGACGCCGAACTGCGCTGGGTCTCGCGCGGCGGCCTCAAGCTCGAAGGCGCGCTGCGCGAGGCCGGGCTCGACCTGCACGGCCGCATCGCGCTCGATGTCGGCCAGAGCACCGGCGGCTTCACCGAGGTGCTGCTGGCCGCCGGTTGCGCGCGCGTGGTCGGCGTCGACGTGGGCCACGGTCAGCTGCATGCCAAGCTGGCCGCGGACGAGCGCGTGATCGCGTTCGAAGGCGTCAATGCGCGCCACCTGACGACCGAGAGCTTCGGTCTGTACGCGCCGGGGGGCGGCTTCGGCTTCATCACCGGCGATCTGTCGTTCATCTCGCTGACCCTGGTGCTGCCGGCGCTGGCGCCGCTGCTGGCCGCCGACGGCACGCTGCTGATGCTGGTCAAGCCGCAATTCGAGCTGCAGCCCGCCGAGATCAGCAAGAAGGGCCTGGTCAAGCACGCCAGCGCCTACCCGCATGTCGAGCGGCGGCTGCGCAAGGCCTGCGAGAAATGCGGCCTCGCCGTCGTCGCGTGGCGCGACAGCCCGGTCAGCGGCGGCGACGGCAACAAAGAGTTTTTCCTCCAGGCGACGCGCCTAGCGGCTCCCGAGTGAACACGATGACTGCAACCCCCCATTTCCCGCTCAGCCTGGAGTTTTTCCCGCCCAAGACGCCCGAGGGCGTGACCAAGCTGGCCGCGGCGCGCGCCGAGCTGTATGCGCTGCAGCCGGTCTTCTGCTCGGTGACCTACGGCGCGGGCGGCTCGACCCAGGACGGCACCCTGCAGACCGTGCAGGCCATCCTCGACGAGGGCCGCAGCGGCGCGCCGCACTTCAGCTGCATCGGCGCCACGGCGCAGGCGATCCGCGACCGGCTGGCGCAGTTCAAGGCGATGGGCGTGCGGCGCATCGTCGCGCTGCGCGGCGACCTGCCCAGCGGCTACGGCAGCTTCGGCGAGTTCCGCCATGCCTCGGACCTGGTGGCCTTCATCCGCGCCGAAACCGGCGACCACTTCCACCTGGAGGTCGCCGCCTACCCCGAGATGCACCCGCAGGCGCGCTCGCCGGAGGCCGATCTGCGCGCCTTCCAGACCAAGGTCGCGGCCGGCGCCGATTCGGCGATCACCCAGATGTTCTTCAACGCCGATGCGTACTTCCGCTTCGTCGACGAGGCGCATGCGCTGGGGATCGACGTGCCCATCGTGCCCGGCATCATGCCGATCACCAACGCCAGCGGCATCCTGCGCTTCGCCGACAACTGCGGCACCGACGTGCCGCGCTGGATCCGGCTGCGCCTGCAGAGCTTCGGCGACGACGGCGCCAGCATCAAGGCCTTCGGCCTGGACGTGGTGACCGCGCTGTGCGAGCGCCTGCGCGGCCAGGGTGTGCCCGGCCTGCACTTCTACACGATGAACCAGTCGGCCACGGTGCTGGCGCTGTGCCGCCGCCTGGGGCTGTGACGCGGTACGGCGCGGTCACGCTGTTGACCTGCATCAAGCCGGAGCGGGTTATGCGCGAATGGGCGGCAAACGCCCCGCTGATCCGCTCAAGCGGGGGGTGAGTTCGGCCGAGAGTGGGGTCAGACGCGGGACGGGCCTTGCGTGACACCGCCATGCAGCCCGTCGCCGTCTCGATACAAGGCTGATCGTGACCTCCTTCCTCGCCCAACTGCGCCTGTCCGCCAAACTCGGCCTGCTGATCCCCGTCACCGCGCTGCTGGTGGCCGCCCCGACCGGGCTGTATCTCCAGGAGGCGCAGCAGGCCGTGGCCGGCATGCGCAGCGAGCTCGCAGGGATGCCACCGGTTCGCTCGCTGCTGCGCGTGATCCAGCTGACCCAGCAACACCGCGGGCTGTCGGCCAGCGTGATGGGCGGCAACGCCAACGCCGAAGCCCAGCGGCAGGCCCGGCAGGCGCAGGTCGACCAGGCCGTCAGCGCGTTCGACGCCCAGCTCAAGGCCGGGGACTTCGGCCCGCGCATCCAGGCCGATTGGGCGCGCGCCGTGGCGCAGTGGCAAAGCGTGTCGCAGGCCGTCAGTCACCGAGAGATCGACAGCGCCGCCAGCGGTGCGCGCCACACCGCACTGATCGCCAGCGAGATCGAACTGAGCGACCGCCTGGCCGATCGCTCCGGTCTGACGCTCGACTCGGACCCGGCCAGCTATTTCCTGGCCATCGCCACCTTGCAGCAGATGCCGCGCATGACCGAGGCGCTGGGCCAGGCGCGCGCGCTGGGCTCGCTGGTGCTGGCCAGAAAGGAAATTTCGCCCGACCAGCGGGCGGTCTTGACCAGCTTGCTGGCGCGTGCCGACGGCGGTCTGCACGACATGACGCTCACGCTGGACAAGTCCTTCGATGCCCAACCGGCGTTCAAGGCCGCGCTGGGTGGCGTGCTGCAGAGCGCGCATAGCCAGGTCGCCCAGGCCCTTCGTCTGGCCAAGCAGCAGGTGCTGGACACCGACGCGCTGAGCGCCTCGCCGGACGACTACTTCAGCGCGGTCACGTCCGCCATCGACAGCGTCTACGCGATCAATGCCGAGGCCAGCCGTCAGCTCGACACCACGCTGACCCACCGCCTGCATCAGACCCGCGCGGTCGAAGGCGCGGTGCTGGCCGGCATGGCGGCGATGACGGCGCTCGCGCTGTGGCTGGGCATGGCGATCGCCCGCTCGATCATCGCTCCGGCGCAGTCCGCGCGGGCCCTGGCGCAACGCATCGCCGAGGGCGACCTGACCGGCACGGTGAGCGTCTCGTCGCGCGACGAGATGGGCCAGATGCTGAGCTCGCTGAACGACATGCAGGTCTCGCTGACGCGGGTGGTGGGCAACGTGCGGCAGAACTCCGACAGCGTGGCCACCGCCAGCGCGCAGATCGCGCAGGGCAACCTGGACCTGAGCGAGCGCACCGAGCACCAGGCCAGCGCGCTGGAGCAGACCGCCGCCTCGATGGAGCAACTGAGCGCCAGCGTCCGGCAGAACGCCGACAACGCCCGCCAGGCCAACCAGCTGGCCCTGGGCGCCTCGACGGTCGCGGCCAAGGGGGGGCAGGTGGTGGGCCAGGTGGTGGACACCATGCGCGGCATCAACGATGGCAGCAAGCGCATTGCCGACATCATCGGCGTGATCGACGGCATCGCGTTCCAGACCAACATCCTGGCACTGAACGCCGCCGTCGAGGCCGCCCGCGCGGGCGAGCAGGGCCGCGGCTTCGCCGTCGTGGCGGCCGAGGTACGCAGCCTGGCGCAGCGCAGCGCCGCCGCGGCCAAGGAGATCAAGAGCCTGATCAACAGCAGCGTCGAGCGCGTCGAGCAGGGCACGGCGCTGGTCGACCAAGCCGGCGCGACGATGGCCGAAGTGGTCGGCGCGATCCGCCGCGTGACGGACATCATGGGCGAGATCAGCGCGGCCAGCACCGAGCAGAGCACCGGCGTCGCCCAGGTCGGCGAGGCCGTCGGCCAGATGGATCAGGTGACCCAGCAGAACGCCGCGCTGGTCGAGCAGAGCGCCGCGGCGGCCGAGAGCCTGAGGGCCCAGGCACAGCAGCTCGCCACGGCCGTGGCGGTCTTCCGGCTGGGCTGATTCGCGGGCACGTCCGCCGCGCAGGCTGTGGCGCGCACGCATCATCGTGCGGCGACGAAGTCTGACCGACATCAAAGCAGACCGGGCGGCACCGGCGGTTCGTCCCGCTTTTTGCGGCGCGGCAACTTGACGTCGGCAGACCCGGGTTGGAATGAATTCCAGATCGCATCTGATCCCGTATTCATCCAACCCAAAGAGGAGTTTTCATGCGCAAGTCCCTCATCGCACTGGCGGTTCTGGCCGCCGCCGCCATGCCCCAGCTCGCCGCCGCACAGGACACCGGCAACTGGATTGTTCGCGTGCGCGCCACCGACATCCAATCGGACAACCACAACAACGGCCAGTTGCTGGGCACGATGCAATCGCTGGGCTTCGACCACGCGGCGATCAACAACAAGTGGATCCCGGAAGTGGACATCAGCTACTTCTTCACGCCGAACATCGCGGCCGAGCTGATCCTGACCTACCCGCAGGAACAGACCTTGTACGCGGTCGCCGCGGACGGCACCAAGACCTCGCTGGGCACCTTCAAGCACCTGCCGCCGACGCTGCTGGCGCAGTACCACTTCACCGGTCTGCCGGTCGCACGTCCCTACGTCGGCTTGGGCGTCAACTACACCCGCGTGTCCGACGTCAACCTGAACACGGTTCCGTCGCTGGGCCTGGACCTGAGCCGCAACAGCTTCGGCCTGGCCGCCCAGGTGGGTGCTGATTTCCCGATCGGCGGTGGCTGGCTCTTGAACGTGGATGCCAAGTACGCGCAGCTCGGCGTGGACGTCCGGTCCAATGGCAACAAGGTCGGCGAGTTCGGCGTCAACCCCTGGCTGCTGAGCCTGGGTGTCGGCAAGCGCTTCTGATCCCGCGCCTCGGCCCGAGAGGCCGAGGGTCCGGAAGGGGTGGTCACGGCCACCCCTTTTTCATTTCAGCGCGCGTCGCTCCTTCTTGAGGGCCGGCCCTCAGGCTCCGCGTTGCCAGAACACGCCGTCCTCGGTCAGCAGCGCGTCCAGCGGCATGTCGTGCGGCTCGGCCGCCAGCCAGGGCAGGTAGGCATGCGAATACGCCAGACCCGCAGTGGCCGGCCGCGGGCTGATCGCCGCCAGCGTGCGGTCATAGAAGCCGCCGCCATAACCCAGCCGCACTCCGCCCGGGCCGAAGCCGACGCAGGGCACCAGCAGCAGTTCGGGATGAAAGGCCTCGGTGTCCTTGGGCTTGGGAATGCCGTAGGCGTCCTCCTCCATCGGGCAGCCCGGATACCAGACGTGGAAGGTCAGCTGCTTGGTCTCGCGGTTCATCACCGGCAGGCCGATGCGGCGCTGGCCGTCGGCCTCGCTCCAGCGGTACAGGGCAGGCAGCGCGTCGAATTCACCCTTGATCGGCCAATAGGCGCCGATCGTCTTCTCGGGGCGGCTGATCAGCCAGACCTGCAGCACCTCCTGCAGGTGCGCCGCGCGCTGGTGGCGGTCGAGCAGGCTCATGCGCTCGGCCTGCAGCTGCTTGCGCAGCACCGCCTTGTCGTGCGAGGGTTCGAGATTGATCTTGAACGGCAGAGTCATGGTGCGGCGCAGTGGCAGAGCCTGGATGGACACATTGTCAGGCAGCCGCTAACGCCTGACTACACTGGGCTCCCAACCACGAGCTTGAGTCCCCCATGGCCGATGACTTCGTCGCCTGGTGCAGCGAATTGCTGTCTTGCGTGGGCCATGTGCGGGTCAACCGCATGTTCGGTGCCCGCGGTTTCTACGTTGACGAGCTGTTCATCGCCATCGTCTCCGGCGAACGGCTCTACCTCAAGGTGGACGACGCCAGCCGCGCCCAATTCGAAGCTGCGGGCGGCGAGCGCTTCGTCTACACCACCACCCGGGGCGACCACGGCAGCCTGAACTACTTCAGCCCGCCAGCCGAAGCCCTGGATTCTCCGGCGCAGATGCTGCCCTGGGCGCGGCTGGCGCTGGCCTCGGCCTTGCGTGCCAGGGCCGCCAAGCCATCCGCCAAGCCACGCGCCAGGAAGGCGCCGCCGACCGCTTGAGCCCAACCCAGCTGGTGGGCCGGTGGCGCTAGCATCGCGGGTCCGCCCCACCCGAGGACTCCCCATGCAACTGCACATCGGCAACAAGAACTACTCGTCCTGGTCCATGCGGCCCTGGGTGCTGCTGCGCCATTTCGGCCTGCCGTTCGACGAGGTGATGCACCGCTTCGACAGCTTCGAACCCGGCTCGCAGTTCCGCCGCGAGCTGGCGGCGCTCTCGCCGACCGGCAAGGTGCCGCTGCTGGTCGATGGCGACCTGGTGGTGTGGGACACGCTGGCCATCGCCGAGACCGTGGCCGAGCGCCACCCCGGGCTGCCGCTGTGGCCGCGAGATCCGGCGCAGCGCGCCCGCGCGCGCAGCCTGTGCGCCGAGATGCACAGCGGCTTCGCGGCGCTGCGCTCGGCCTGCCCGCAGAACATCGAAGCCTCGCTGCCCGAGGTCGGCGCGCGGGTGCTGCGCGAACAGCCGGCGGTGCAGGCCGACCTCGCGCGGCTGTGCGCGATGTGGCGCGAGGCCTTGCAGGCCAGCGGCGGCCCGTTCCTGTTCGGCGCCTTCGGCATCGTGGACGCGTACTTCGCGCCGGTGGTCGGGCGGCTGCGCACCTACGCGCTGCCGGTGCCCCCCGAGGTGGCCGGCTACATGGACCGGGTCTGGGCCGCGCCGGGCGTGGCCGATTGGGTCGCCGACGCGCTGAAGGAGCAGGATTTCCGGGCCTTCGAAGAGCCCTACCGCAGCGCCCGGTGAGTCCGGGTTGACCCGGATGGAGCGGGGGGTGCTGCGGTACATTCGCCGCATCATGTTCCGTGCCCTGATTCCCCCTGCGCCACCTCGCCGGCCGCCGCGCTGGCGCGCCCTGCTGCACCCGCTGCTGGCGGTGCTGACGCTGCTGGCCGTTCTCGCGCCGCCGACCGCGTCCGCGCAGGACGGCGGCGACCTGATCCGCGACGCCCGCGACGCCTATGTCCACAAGGACAAGGCGAAGCTGGCCGCGCTGCGCATCGCCGCCGTCGACGCCAAGCTGCCGCTGGCCTACTGGGTCGACTACTGGGACCTGAGTTCGCGCATCACCGAGGCCAACGCCGCCGAGGTCGACGCCTTCTTCGCGCGCTGGCCCGGCACCTACGTCGAAGACCGGCTGCGCAACGACTGGCTGCTCGAGCTGGGCAAGCGCCGCGACTGGGCCACCTTCGCGCGCCAGATGCCGCGCTTCAAGATGAACGACGACCACGAGGTCAGCTGCTACGACCTGGTGGCCCGTTTCCAGGCCGGCGAAGCGGTGGCCGAGGCCGCCCGCCGCGCCTGGATGGCCGAGCGCGACATCGGCGACGGCTGCCAGCTGCTGGCGCAGACGATGTACGACGCCCGGCAGTTCAGCAGCGAAGACATCTGGCGCAAGATCCGCGTCGCGGTCGAACACAACCACCTGGGGGTGGCGCGCAAGGTGTCGGCCATCCTCGGTGGCGGCGTCCCCAAGGCCTTGAACGAGGCCCTCGACAAGCCGGCGCACTACCTGGCGCTCAGAGCCAGCGCGCTGGGCCAGAACCGGGCCGAGCTGAGCTCGGTGGCGCTGGCCCGGATGGCGGCGTCGGATCCCGACGCCGCCGCGCGCATGTTGAAGGACCGCTGGGGCGCGATCCTGGTCGGCCCGCATGGCGGCTGGGCCTGGGCGATGGTGGCGCGCCAGGCCGCGCTCGGGCTGCGCCCGGAAGCCCTGGAGTGGAGCCGCAACGCCTGGAGCGAATTGAAGCGGCGCGACGCCGAGCATCCCGACTGGAGCAACGACACCCTGGGCTGGCTGGCCCGCGCCAGCCTGCGTCTGGCGCCGGCACCCGAGCGCTGGACCCTGGTGCTGCGCTCGATCGACGCGATGAGCGACGACGCCCGCGCCCAGCCGACCTGGCAATACTGGCAGGCCCGTGCGCTGCAGGGACTGGCCGCCCCCGGTGCGGCCGGCGCCCGACAACGCGACCAGGCCCGCCAGATGCTGAGCGCGCTGTCGACGCAATTCAATTTCTACGGCCAGCTCGCCGCCGAGGATCTGGGTGCCCCCCAAGCCCTGCCCGGCCCCGCGGCGCCGCCCACCGACGCCGAACGCGAGGCCGCGCTCAAGCAGCCCGGGTTGCAGCGCGCGCTGCTGACGCTGGACCAGGGGCTGCGCTCCGAGGGCGTGCGCGAATGGAACTTCTCGCTGATCGGCATGGACGACCGCGCGCTGCTGGCGGCCGCCCAACTGGCCTGCGACCACGCGGTCTGGGACCGCTGCATCAACACCAGCGAACGCACGCGCGGCGAGGTCGATTTCGCGCAGCGCTACCCGATGCCGATGAAGGACGCGATGCTCGGCGCGGCACGCCAGGCCAGGATCGACCCGGCCTACGTCTACGGCCTGATCCGCCAGGAGTCGCGCTTCATCCACGAATCGCGCTCCGGCGTCGGGGCCTACGGCCTGATGCAGGTGATGCCCGCCACCGCCCGCTGGACGGCCAAGAAGATCGGCCTGACCGACTACCGCCCCGAGCAGCTGGCCGAGCCGGGCACCAACCTGCGCCTGGGCACCGCCTACCTGAAGCTGGTGCTCGACAGCCTGGACGGCTCCGAGGCGCTGGCCGCCGCCGCCTACAACGCCGGGCCGAACCGGCCGCGGCGCTGGCGCGACGGCCCGGTGCTGGAGCCGGCGGTCTGGATCGAGAACGTGCCGATCTCGGAAACCCGGGATTACATCAAGAAGGTGTTGTCGAACGCGACCTACTATGCAGGCCTGCTGGACGGCAGGACGGCCTCGCTGAAAGCGCGACTGGGCGCCAGCATCGGGCCGCGCCCCTCGGGCGAGGCGCCCTCCGGCAACGATCTCCCCTGAGCATCCCTTTCTCATGCACCCCCACTGGCTCGTTCTCGGCGGTACCGGTTTCGTCGGCAGGGCCTTCTGCGAGGCAGTCGCGCGCCAGCGCGACACGGCGGTGCACCTGGTCGTCCCGACGCGGCGGCTGGCGCGCGCGGCCGCGATCCAGCACCTGCCCACGGTCGAGCCGGTCCAGGCCGACCTGCACGACGACGCGACGCTGGATCGGCTGGTGGACGGCTGCGACGCGGTCGTCAACCTGGTCGCCATCCTGCACGGCAGCGAGGCGGCTTTCGAGCGGGTCCACGTCGAACTGCCGCGACGGCTCGCCGCCGCCTGCCAGCGCCGCGGCGTGCAGCGGCTGGTGCATGTCAGCGCGCTCGGCGCGGCGGTCGATGCACCGTCGCGCTACCTGCGCAGCAAGGCCCGCGGCGAGGCCGTGCTGCAGGCCGCCGGCCTGGCGCTGACGCTGCTGCGGCCCTCGGTCATCTTCGGTGCGCAGGACCACTTTCTGAACCTGTTCGCCGCGCTGCAGCGCCTGGCCCCGGTGATGCCGCTGGCCGGCGCCGAGGCCCGCTTTCAGCCGGTGTGGGTGGAGGACGTCGCCAGCGCGCTGCTGGCCTGCCTGCACCGGCCCGACAGCATCGGCCAGATCTACGAACTGGGCGGCCCCGACGTGATGACGCTGGCCGATCTGGTGCGCCTGGCCGGCCGGCTCAGCGGCCACCCGCGGCCGGTCTGGGCCTTGCCGCCGGCGCTGGGCCGCGCCCAGGCCGCGCTGATGGCCTGCCTGCCAGGCGAACCGCTGATGTCGCCCGACAACCTCGACTCGATGAAGCTGCCCAATGTCGTCGGCGGCTGGCAGCCGGGCCTGGCTTCGCTGGGCATCACGCCAGCCTCGGTGCGGGCGGTGGCCCCGCTGTACCTGAGCCCGGGGCAGGCATGCGCCCGGCTCGACGCGCTGCGCGCCCTGCACCGATGAAGGTCTACGAGGTCGGCGGCGCAGTGCGCGACGCCCTGCTCGGCCTGCCGGTGCAGGATCGCGACTGGGTGGTCGTCGGCGCCACCGCCGAGGCCATGATCGCTGCCGGCTACCGCCCGGTGGGTAAGGATTTCCCGGTTTTCCTGCACCCCGACAGCGGCGAGGAATACGCGCTCGCGCGCACCGAGCGCAAGACCGCGCCGGGCTACCACGGCTTTTGCTTCCACGCCTCGCCCGAGGTCACGCTGGAGGACGACCTGGTGCGCCGCGACCTGACGATCAACGCGATGGCGCGCGACGGGCAGGGCCGGCTGATCGACCCGCACGGCGGCCAGCGCGACCTGGCCGCCAGGACCCTGCGCCATGTCAGCCCGGCCTTCGCGGAAGACCCGGTGCGCATCCTGCGCCTGGCCCGCTTCGCCGCGCGCTTTGCCGATTTCGGCGTCGCCCCCGAGACCCGGGCGCTGATGCGGGCCATGGTGGCGGCAGGCGAAGTCGACGCGCTGGTGGCCGAACGTGTCTGGCAGGAGCTGGCGCGCGGCCTGATGGAAGCCCGTCCGAGCCGGATGTTCGAGGTGCTGCGCGACTGCGGCGCGCTGGCCCGCCTGCTGCCCGAGCTGGACCGGCTGTGGGGCGTTCCGCAGCCCGCCGAGCACCACCCCGAGATCGACACCGGCGTCCACGTGATGATGGTGATCGATCAGGCAGCGCGGCTGGACGCCCCGCTGGCGGCGCGCTTCGCCTGCCTGTGCCACGACCTGGGCAAGGGCACGACCCCGCGCGAGCAATGGCCGCGCCACATCGGCCACGAAGGCCGCGGCGAACACCTGGCCCGCGCGCTGGCGCAGCGGCTGAAGGCCCCGGGCGACGCCACCGAGCTGGCCGCGCTGGTGGCACGCGAACACAGCCACGTCCATGGCGCCCATGCATACGGTGCCGCCGCCGTGGTGCGCCTGCTGGAGCGCTGCGACGCCTTCCGTCGGCCTCAACGCTTCCACGAGGCCTTGCTGGCCTGCGAGGCCGACGCGCGCGGCCGCCTCGGGTTCGAGCAGCAGCCCTACCCCAGCCGCGCGCTGCTGGCGCAGGCCCTGGCCAGCGCGACCGGCATCGACGCCACCGCCGTGGCCGCCCAGGCCCAGGCCCGCGGCGCGAAGGGCCCGGAGATCGCCACCGCGATCCGCATCGCCCGCACCGACGCGGTCGCGGCGGCGCTGGACTGAGGCGTTGCCGCCGCGCCGTCCTACAACCGGTGCATCCGGTCACCCTGGGCAAAGCCCAGCGGCGTGAAGTCCAGTCCCTCGGTGGCCAGGCCGATGACCTTGAACAGCTCGCCCATCTCGTGCTCGTCGATCAGCCGGCGGGCCATCGCTCGCTCGCGCAGATCGGCGGCCTCGAGCAGCGCGGCGATGCCGCAGTTGATCAGGAAGCGGCCCTGGCTGGTGTAGCCGATCACCGTCAGCCCGGCGTTCTGGCCAGCCAGCGCAATGCCGGTGAAGTTGACGTGGGCGGTGATGTCCTTGTCGCCGACGTCGGCCAGCGGGTCGGGGTCGGCGCGGTGGGCGCGGTGGCACATCAGCGTGCCGCCCTGGCGCTGGTGGTGGTAGTACTCGGCCTCGGGGAAGCCATAGTCGATGAAGAACGCGACGCCGCGCTTGAGCTGTGCCGCCAGGGTCGTGATGAAGGCCTCGGCATGGCGGTGGATCTCGGTCACCGTGCCGGGCAGGAAGGGGCCCTGGAACGGCGGGTGCAGCGCGGTGTCCCGGTCTTCGTAGACGAAGGGCCGGCCCGCCTGGGCCGGGGCCAGCGCCTGCGGGTGCATCGCCACGCCGCGCTCCAGCCAGCATTCGCCGTCCCAGTGCAGCAGTTGCACCGGCATCGCATCCAGCACCTCGTTGCCGACCACCACGCCGTGCATCGCCTCCGGCCAGCTGTCCAGCCACTGCACCCGCTCGCCGAACCGCGCCAGCCGGGTCGCCTGACGCGCCCTGAGGGTGCCCGACAGGTCGACGATGGTGTAGCGGCGCAGCGGCTGGCCGGCCGCGTCGATCGCCGTGATCAGCTGCTCGGCCAGCGCGCCCGAGCCGGCGCCGAATTCGAAGATTTCGTCGGTCCCGCTGACCCGCAGCGCCTCGGCCAGCTGGACCGCGAGCGCGCGACCGAACAAGGTCGACAGCTCCGGCGCGGTGACGAAGTCGCTGCCGCTCTGGGGCATCAGGCCGAACTTGCGGCTGTGGTTGGCGTAATAGCCGCTGCCCGGCGTGTACAAGGCCAACGCCATGAAACGGTCGAAGGGCAGCCAGCCCCCGGCCGCCGCAATGGCCCCGGCGATTTCATCCGACAGGGGCACCGATACACTCTCGCCAGGGCTCAATGACATGGGCCGCGATTGTAGGTTTCATGTTGTCTCCCTCCGCTTGTCCCGATTCGCCCGCCGCGCCGGTGCGTCCCGTGGCGCTGGTCACCGGCGCGGCGCAGCGCATCGGCCGCGTCATCGCGCTGGAGCTGGCCGGCCACGGCTTCGACGTCGCGGTGCACTGCCACCGCTCGCGCAGCGCGGCCGACGCGACGGCCGCCGAGGCGCGCGCCATCGGCGCCCGGGCCGAGGTCTTCGTCGCCGATCTGGCCGACGACACCGCGTGCCGGGCGCTGCTGCCGGCGGTGGTGGCGCGCCTGGGCCGGGTCGATGCGGTGGTCAACAATGCGTCGCTGTTTCGTTACGACCACGCGCGGGACGCCGACCGGGCCCTGTTGGATGCGCACTGGCGCACCAACACCGCCGCCCCGGTCGCGCTGGCCCAGGCCCTGGCGGACCACGTGGCGGCACGCGCCGCGGTGGACGAGGCGGCACAGGGTTGCGTCGTGAACCTGCTCGACCAGACGCTGTGGAACCCGAACCCCGACTATTTTTCGTACACGCTGAGCAAGGCCGCGCTGCGCGAAGCCACCGTGCTGCAGGCGCAGGCGCTGGCGCCGCGGGTGCGGGTGGCCGGCGTGGCCCCGGGCGTCACGCTGCCGTCGGGGCCGATGAGCGAGGCCGAGCACGCCGCCGCCGCGCGGCTGACGCCGCTGGGCCGCTCCTCCACCCCTGAAGACGTCGCGCGCGCGGTGCGCTTCGTGATCGAATCCCCCGCCATCACCGGCAGCACCTTGCTGGTCGATGGCGGCCAGCACCTGAGCGCGCAGCCGCGCGACGTGCTGTTCCTGGCCGCCGGCCAAGGCACCTCCCCATGAACACTTCCCTGCTCCATCCCGGCCTGCGCGACTGCCGGCGCCTGTTCCTGCGCAATTACGAGGTCTGGATCAACATCGGCGTGCACGACTTCGAGAAGAAGGGCGAGCAGCGGGTGCTGATCAACGTGGATCTTTACGTGCCGCTCGCACGTTCGACACCGCGGCTGGATGAACTCCACGAGGTGCTCGACTACGATTTCATGCGCCGCAGCATCAGCGAGCGGGTGTCGCGCGGCCACATCCACCTGCAGGAGACGCTGTGCGACGAGGTGCTGGCCCTGATGCTGGCGCACCCCGACGTGCGCGCCGCCCGGGTGTCGACCGAGAAGCCCGACGTCTACCCGGACTGCGAGGCCGTGGGCGTCGAGGTCTTCGGCCTGAAGGAGGCGGCATGATGACCGCGGTCGTCGCCCCGGAGGCCGCCGCCGACGACGCTCGCAAGGCGAAGAAGGCCGCGTTCGAGGCCAACAAGCTCAGCAAGCGCCTGCACCGCCAGGTCGGCCAGGCGATCGGCGACTTCAACATGATCGAGGACGGCGACAAAGTCATGGTCTGCCTGTCCGGCGGCAAGGACAGCTACGCGATGCTCGACATCCTGCTGAACCTGCGCCAGCGCGCGCCGATCAAGTTCAGCATCGTCGCGGTCAACCTGGACCAGAAGCAGCCCGGCTTTCCGGCCGACGTGCTGCCGAACTACCTCAAGGGCCTGGGCGTCGACTTCCACATCGAGACCCAGGACACCTACTCGATCGTCAAGAGCCACATCCCCGAAGGCAAGACCATGTGCAGCCTGTGCTCGCGGCTGCGCCGGGGCATCCTGTACCGGGTGGCGCGCGAACTCGGCGCCACCAAGATCGCGCTGGGTCACCACCGCGACGACATGGTGGTGACCCTGCTGATGAACATGTTCTTCGGCAGCCGCATGAAGGGCATGCCGCCCAAGCTGGTGAGCGACAACGGCGAATTCGTGGTGATCCGCCCGCTGGCCTACGTGGCCGAGACCGATCTGGAGCAATGGGCCGTCCACCGGCAGTTCCCGATCATTCCCTGCAGCCTGTGCGGCAGCCAGCAGAACCTGCAGCGGGTGTTGACCAAGCAGATGATCCGCGACTGGGAAAAGCAGTACCCTGGACGGATTGACAACATGTTCAGCGCGATGGGCAAGATCACGCTCTCGCACATGATGGATCGATCGCTGTATCCCTTCACCGCGTTGAAGGCCACCGGCCGCCCGGACCCTCTGGGCGACAAGGCCTTCGACGACGATGACGAGCCCTGTGCGCCGCCGGCTGCCGCCGACGGGGTGCAGCCTGTTCGACTGGCCTGGGAGTGACCGCCCCCGGGCCGCTGACCTGAAAGGTGACGCGATGAACACCCCGACACTCCGCTCCCCGTCCGCCCGTCGGAACGCCTGGCTGGCGCTGGGCGCGGCCGCCATGCTGGCCGGCTGCGCCGCGTTCCAGACCTTCACCGGCGAGGTCAGCAGCTACGGCACCTGGCCGGCCGGCCGCGCCCCCGGCACCTTCGCGTTCGACCGCCTGCCCTCCCAGCAGGCCGACATGAACGACCAGAAACCGCTGGAAGAGGCGGCCCAGGCCGCCCTCCAGGCCGCCGGGTTCGCCCCCGTGGCCGCCGGTGGCACGCCGGACGTGATGGTGCAGATCGGCGCGCGGATCTCGGCCCAGGTCCGTTCGCCCTGGGACGATCCGCTGTGGTGGCATGGCGGCTACGGGCACTGGAACTGGCCACGCTGGGGCGGCCCGGCCTGGGGCTGGCACGCCGAGCTGAGCAGCCCGAGCTACGCCCGCGAAGTGGCCGTGCTGATCCGCGACCGCGCCAGCGGCCAGCCGCTCTACGAAGCCCACGCCCACAGCGACGGCGCCTCGCCCGGGGGCAAGACCGTGATCAACGCGATGTTCGCCATCGCGCTGAAGGAGTTCCCGGCCACCCGGCCGGAGCCGCATGATGTCAGCGTGAGCCTGCCCTGATCGGTCGGCGCGCGATCGTTCGCGCCGATAATGGCGGGCTGCGCGCCGGACCCCCGGTGCGACCGGGATGAGAACCATCGCATGGCGCTGAACATCGTGATCATGGCTGCGGGCAAAGGGACCCGCATGCGCTCCTCGCTGCCCAAGGTGCTGCACCGGCTCGCCGGCCGGCCGCTGCTGCAGCATGTGCTCGACAGCGCCATGGCGCTGGCCCCGCAGCGCACGCTGGTGATCTCCGGCCACGGTGCCGATCAGGTCGAGGCGGCGGTGGCCGGCAGCGGCGCGCAGTGCGTGCGCCAGCAGCCGCAACTGGGCACCGGCCACGCGGTGCAGCAGGCGGTGCCGGCCCTGGGCGACGATGGCGGCACGACCCTGATCCTGAACGGCGATGTGCCCTTGATCGCACCGGCCACCGCGCGCGCGCTGGTCCAGGCCTGCGGCGGCGAGCGCCTGGCGCTGCTGACGGTGACGCTGGCCGACGCCACCGGCTATGGCCGCATCGTGCGCGACGGCGAGCGCGTGCAGGCGATCGTCGAGCACAAGGACGCCAGCGACGCGCAGCGCCGGATCCGCGAGGTCTACACCGGCATGATGGCCGCGCCCACCGCGCTGCTCAAGCGCTGGGTGACGGCGCTGAAGAATGACAACGCCCAGGGCGAGTACTACCTGACCGACATCGTCGCGATGGCGGTGGCCGAAGGCGTGCCGGTGGTCACCGCCAGCGTCGCCGACGAGACCGAGGTGCTGGGCGTCAACAGCCCGCTGCAACTGGCCGATCTGGAGCGCCGGCTGCAGCGGCGCCAGGCCGACCAGTTCATGGAGGCCGGCCTGCGCCTGGCCGATCCGGCGCGCCTGGACGTGCGCGGGCAACTCATCTTTGGCAGCGACTGCGAGATCGACGTCAACGTGCTGATCGAAGGCCGGGTGCAGCTGGGCGCCAACGTGCGCATCGGCGCCAACTGCGTGATCCGCAACGCGGTGATCGCCGACGGTGCGGTGATCCATCCGTTCAGCCACATCGACGGCGACCGCGAAGGCGTTCAGGTCGGCGAAGGCGCGGTCGTCGGTCCGTTCGCCCGGCTGCGGCCGGGCGCGGTGCTGGGCCGCGAGGTCCACATCGGCAACTTCGTCGAGGTGAAGAACGCGACGCTGGCCGACGGCGCCAAGGCCAACCACCTGGCCTATCTGGGCGACGCCACGGTGGGCGAGCGGGTCAACTTCGGTGCCGGCAGCATCACGGCCAACTACGACGGTGCCAACAAGCACCGCACCGTGATCGGCGCCGACGTGCACGTGGGCTCGAACTGCGTGCTGATCGCGCCGGTCACGCTGGGCGCCGGCGGCACCATCGGCGGCGGCTCGACGATCGCCAAGGACACGCCCGAGGGGCAACTCACCGTGGCCCGCGCCAAGCAGGTCAGCCTGGGCGGCTGGACCCGTCCGGCGAAGACCAAGGCCTGATCCGTCAGCGGGCCGGCGGGTTCAGGCTGCGCTCGTAGACATCGGCGGCCAGCCGCAAGTCGCTCCAGGCCTTGGCCTTCTCGCTCGGCTGCCGCAGCAGATAGGCCGGGTGGTAGGTGACCACCACCGGCACGCCCTGGTAGCGATGCACCCGGCCGCGCAGCCGGCCGACCGGTTCGTCGCTGCCCAGCAGTTGCTGGATCGCGAAGCGGCCCATCGCCAGGATGATCCGCGGCTGCACCAGCGCGATCTGGCGCTGCAGGTAGGGCTCGCACCGCGACAGTTCCTCGGGCAGCGGGTTGCGATTGCGCGGCGGCCGGCATTTCAGCGTGTTGGCGATGTAGACCTGGCTCGCCGCCGCGGCCGTTTCGCCGGGCTGGCGTGACAGGCCCAGCGCGCGCAGCATCGCGTCCAGCAGCTGGCCGGCCGGACCGACAAAGGGCTCGCCCTGCCGGTCCTCCTGTTCGCCCGGCGCTTCGCCGACGATCATCCAGTGCGCCCGCTCGTGCCCGACACCGAACACGGCATGCTGGCGGCTGGCCCCCAGCGCACAGGCCTGGCAGGCGTCGACCGCGGCGCGCAGCGTGGCCCAGTCCATCGCGGCCACGGCCGCTTCGTGGCCCCCCGCCGCTCCAGGCGCTGAAAGAGGCTTGAGCGCCGACGCGACGGCATCCGCCACCGCGACCGGCGGCTGCACCGCGACCGGCCGGGGCACCGGCGATACCGGCGCGGTCGCGGTCGCGGTCGCGGTGACGGTGGACGGCCGCTCGGCGGGTGCGGGCGCCGCATCGGGGCCGGCCACCGGGCGGTCCGGCCGCGGGGCCCAGACCCGCAGGCCCATCACCTGCAACATGCGGCGCTGGCGGTCGGTCCAGCTCACCGGTCTATCCTCCGCGCCACGCGCTGCGGGATTCGCGCTGGAGAGCGGCCCGGCGCGCTCATGCGCCCGCCACCGTGGCCAGCCGCAGGCGCATCACGATCGCGTCCTCGCGCTGTCCCTGCGCCGCCGGATAGTAGGCCTTGCGCACCCCCACGCTCAGGAAACCCCAGTCCTCGTACAAGCGGCGCGCGCGGTCATTGCTTTGCCGCACCTCCAGCCAGAGCAGGCCGGCGCCGGCCGCGCGGCTGGCCTGCGCCAGGTGAGCGAGCATCAGGCGCGCCCACCCACGCCCTTGTTCTTCGGGCCGGACGGTGATGTTGAGCAAATGCATCTCGTCGACCCCCGGCATCGCCACGTAATAGCCCAGGCAGTGCGCTGCCGCCTGCGCCGACCGGCGCGCCGGGTCGGGCTCGCCGCGCCACAGCCCCTGGGCGAGGTAGCCCGAGGCCAGGGAGTCGGTGAAGTTGCCGCGCGTCCACGGGTGGCTGTAGGCCCGGTTCTCGATGTCGGTGACGGCGTCCAGGTCGGCCACCCCCAGCGGGCGCAGCGTCGCCGCCGTCGGGGCGCGAAACGGCGCGGTCGCCGGTGCAGCCTGGAGCCCTTCGGGTGGCCGTGCGGGCGATCTCATGAGCCCGTCCCCGCCTTGTCCTGGCGCAAGGCCTCGCGTTCGGCGGTGGTCAGCGCCACCTTGTCGCGCAGATAGACCGGCATCGCTTGTTCGGCGGGCAGGCCCTCGCCCGCGCGCCAGGCGGCCCGCGCCAGGTGCAGCAAGGCCGTGGCGCGGTCGGCCACCTGGGGCCAGCGCCGCGCCGCGCCCGGCGCCAGGCGATCGCCGAAGGCCGCGAGGGCGGTGCCGGCCACCTCGGCCGCGGGGGCGGCCTGCCACCGTGCGTTCAGGCTGGCCAGGTCCAGCAGCGCCGGCGCCTGGACGCCGCGCCAGCGCTGGCCGTCGTGCGCGTAGGACGCGGCGTAGACCTCGTCCATGCGGGCATCCATCGCGACCCAGACCTCGAACGGCGAGCCCGCCGGCAGCGCGGCCTGGCGGCGTGCGTCCTCGGCGACGATCAGCAGGCTGTCGATCGACAGCACCGGGCAGCCGATGCCGAACGCCAGACCCTGGGTCACCGAGACCGCGGTGCGCACGCCGGTGAACGCCCCCGGGCCACGGCCGAACGCGATGGCCTGCAGGTCGGGCGGCCGCAGACCGCGCCGGGACAGAAGGTCCAGCACGATGGGCAGCAGGTGCGCCGACGCCGCGGCCCCGCCTTCGGCGTTGACGCTCAGCGCAGCCTGCGGATCCGCCGCGTGATCGCCTTCGTCGTCGGCCAGCGCCACCGCCATCTGTTCGGTGGCGGTGTCCAGCGCCAGCAGCCTCATGGCGCGCTCCGCAAGGCCGCCGTTGCCGCGTTGCGCAGCACCCCGGCGCAGGCTGCCCACGGGGTGCCGGGCAGGGATTCGCGAGCAGTGAACGACATGCCGGCAGTGTAGCCGTGCGATCATTTCCGCCATGCCCCTGCCCCGTGAATCCCACCGCGCCACGCCATCGTGTACCCACGCCATCGACCGCCGCGGGCCCGCCTTGCGGGGACCGGCCCGGAACCGGCTGGCTGCGGTGGGTGTTCCGAGCGGCGGCGGACGGCACGGGACGGCCTGGCGCCGCTCCCTCAGCATGATCGCGGTGGCCTTGCTGCCGCTGCTCGCGCAGGCCCGGCCGCTGCCGACGGAGGTGCGTGCCGCGCTCCATCAGGCCGGCATCGCGCCGGGCGCGCTGGCCGTCGTGGTGCAGGACGTCGGCTCGGCGCGCAACCGGCTGGTCTGGAATGACCGGCAGCCCGTCAATCCCGCTTCGGTGTTCAAGCTGTTCACCACCTATGCCGCGCTCGACCGGCTCGGTCCGGCCTGGCGCTGGCGCACGCCGGTCTACCTCACCGGCCGCCTGCACGACGGCGTGCTCGATGGCTCGGTGGCGATCCGCGGCTCCGGCGACCCGACGCTGGTGATCGAGCGGGTCTGGCTGCTGCTGCGCCGGTTGCGCCAGATCGGCGTGACCGACATCCGCGGCGACATCCTGCTCGACCACGGCGCCTTCGCCCCGTCCGACATCTCGCCGGCCGCGTTCGACGGCGACCCGACCCGTCCGTACAACGTGCAGCCCGACGCCTTGATGCTGAACTTCAAGTCGGTGACGCTGGGCTTCACGCCCGATCCCGACAGCGGCCGCGCCATCGTCTCGGCGGAGCCGCCTCTGGCGGGCGTGCACGCCGACACCAGCGTGCCCCTGGCCGACGGCCCGTGCGGCGACTGGCGCAGCGCGCTGAAGGCCCGACTCGATGACCCGACGCAGCTGAATTTCGGCGGCCGCTACGCGGCCCGCTGCGGCGACCAGACCTGGCCGGTGGCCTACGCCGACGCCGCCCACTACGACGCCCGGCTGATCGCCGCGCTATGGCGTGAACTGGGCGGCCACCTGGCAGGCACGGTCCGCGACGGTGCGGTGCCCGACGGGGCGCGCCTGGCCTTCGAGGCCGCTTCGCCGCCGCTGCCCGAGGTGGTGCGCGACATCAACAAGTTCAGCAACAACGTGATGGCGGAACAGCTCTTTCTGAGCCTGCCCGCCGCGGTGGACGGGATGAGCGGACCGGTGCGCGACGACGACGCACGGGAGACGCTGAGGCGCTGGCTGGCCGAGCGCTTCGGCGATGCCGCCAAGGCCGCGGTGATCGACAACGGCTCGGGCCTGTCGCGCCAGACCCGCGTGACGGTCGAGCTGATCGCGCAGTTGCTGCAGCGTGCGTGGGCCGGGCCGGTGATGGCCGAACTGATGAGCTCGCTGCCGGTCAGCGGCCTGGACGGCACGCTGCGCCACGCCAGCGAGACGCCCGGCCTGGCGCACCTGAAAACGGGCTCGCTGCGCGACGTGGTGGCAGTGGCCGGCTACGTGCTGTCCGACAGCGGCCGGCGTTACGTGCTGGCCGCGGTGATCAACGCCCCCGGTGCGGAGGCCGCACGGCCCGCGCTGGACGCGCTGGTGCAGTGGACCATCCACGACGCGCCGGCGCGCTGAAGCGGCTGTCCCCCGCCCGCGCGACGGCGGGACGGGGGGCGGTTCTCGCCGCCCGCATCCGCCGCGGCGATCGCGGCGAATGCGACGGTCAGTAGCGGTAGCCCAGCGAGAGGCCGAACGAGATCGGGTCGAGCTTGGCGTCGATGCTCTGGCCGGTCGACAGCGTCGTGGTCGTCTTGAGGAAGGTCTTGATCAGCGACGCATCCAGGTACCAGTGCGGGTTCAGGCGCAGCGTCGCCCCCACCTGCGGCGACAGACCGAACGCCGAGTCGACCTTCATCGTGGTGGGGCTGCCGCCGGGGTTGGTCAGGGCGGTCAGCGTGCCCGAGCCCTCGGCGCCGTAGAAGTAGGCATAGGTCAGGCCGAGGCCCAGGTACGGCCTGAACGGCGCCTGCGAGTCCATGAAACGGTACTGCGCGAACAGCGTCGGCGAGACCTGCTTGATCGTGCCCAGCTTGCCGACCCCGGCAATCGCGCCGGCACCCTCGATGTCGTGCTTGTAAGGCGCACCGCCGTAGAACTCGACCGAGGCATGGTCGGTCAGCATGTAGGTGCCGGTCACGATCACCGAGCTGGCGGCCTTCACGTCGATCTGGGTGCCGGCCAGGCTGGGCGCCGACAGGTCGCCGCTGGAGACCTGCGGGCTGATCTGGTTGATGCCGATCTTGGCCGACCAGGTGCCGGCCGACTGGGCCGCGGCGGAGCCGGCCAGCAGCGCCAGCAGCGCACCGGCGAGCATCGAAAGCGTACGGGAGTTTTTCATGGAATGCATGTCCTTTGCGTGGCGCGACGGCTTCACAGCCAGCCCTTCTTCAGCATCTGATCGGTCACCAGCTGGGCGAGCAGCTTGTAGCCATAAGGCGTCGGGTGAACCGTGTCGGCGAAGTAGTAGTGCGACACATCGCCAGGGATCAGGGTCTGCGTCGTGCAGACCAGCGAGGTCGGCAGGCTGGCCAGCGCCCCGGTCAGGTCGCAGGCCGGCGTGCTGGCATTGGTCACGCCGTATTGCGCCGGGTTCGCGATCTGCTGTTCGAAGGCGGTGAAGGCATCGACCAGCAGCACGCCGGAGGTGCTTCCCAGCGCCGTGCTGAGCTGGGTGTTGTAGGTCGAGGTCATCAGCTTGATCAGCGCCTGGCTGGACGCCCCGAGCGAGACGGCAAACGGCGTCAGGCTGACATCGGGGATGTTGACCACCACCACGTGCTGCGCGCCTTTGGCCAGGATCATCTGCTGAACGTAACCGGCCATCTCCGCGCCGGCCTGTCCCATGGCCTGCACCGCCGCCTGCGCGGCCGCGTTCGGGTCGCCGCCGCCGGCCACGACGGCGTTGAGGGTGGTCAATTGCATGAACAGGTCGTTGGCGCCGGCCAGCACGGTCACCAGGTCGTTCGCGGCAAAGCTGCCACCGGTCGCCGCGAGATGGCGGGTGATCTGGTTGACCACCGGGTCGGTCAACTGACCCAGCGCGCCCGAGGAGTCGCCCATCGCCAGCAAGGCCGCGTTGCCCGGCCCGATCGGGTTGGTCACGCGGGCGCCGCCCTCGGCGTACCCATAACAGCCGCTGTGGTCGACCACCGGCACCGGCCCCCCCAGCTGCGCAACGGCATTCAGGCCGGTCTGCGCCGCGCAGGGCGCGGCCACGCCCGCCTGCGCTGCCAGCAGTTCGGTCCAGTTCTTCGCGGTCGGGCCGTTGACGGTGTACTTGCCGCCGCCCATCGCCTGCACGATCCCCACATCGTAGGTGCCCACGTCGCTCAGGCTGTCGCCGAACGAGACCAGCTTGTCGTACGTGACGCGGGACGACTGATCGCCATTGCCACCGCCGCCGCAGGCCGCCAGCAAGGCCGCGGCTGCCGCCATCGCCAACCAACTCAATCGCAGATTCTTCATGGACACCTCGTGGTTTTCAAAAAAACGAACGACCGTTCGATTCCTTGAAAAAATGATACGAGGCCCCTCCTGCCGCCACGAGGAGGGCAAACCCTGGCGCCCGAAAAACAACGCGCCGACGCCGAGCGGCGGGTCGATCAGAACGGCAGGGTCGTGACGCGGCTGACGGCCTGGTTGCCCAGTTGCTGCTGGAACGCGGTCCCGGGGTGCAGGTCATCGGCCCACAAGTAAGCGGCCGTCTTGCCCGACGCGGCGGATTCGACGGTGGCCGTGGTGCAGTTGGGCAGTGCGGTGGTGCAGATCGGCGTGACCACGTCGGTCAGCGCGTAGGCGGCAGGGACCCGCACCATGGCCCGGCTCAGGTCGTCGGCCAGCAGCAGGCCGATCTTGCTGCCGTCGTTGATCAGCGCCAGCCGCATGGACTTGTTGAAGTCGTCGGTCAGGCGCGTCAGCAGGCCCGGCCGGTCATCGCCCACATTGTTCTTCTCGTTGATCGCGAACGGCGTCAGACCCATGTCGGGCACGGTGCTGACCAGCACCTTGGCGCCGGTGCCGACGATGGTGTTGACCTGCTGCGCCAGCAATTGGCCCTTGATCGTCAGGGCGGCCGCCAGATCGGCCTCGTTGGTGCCGTCGTAGAGCGCGTACTGGTCCAGCACGTCGTGCATGCCCACCGCCACGGTCACCAGGTCATTCGACTGAAAGCCCGCGCCCGACAGGTAGTTGCTGACCTGGGTCGCCACGTCGTCCACCCGCGCATTCACGGCGGCGAGTTGCAGCGCCGACGCATCGGCGCCGATCACCGTGCCGATGCACTGGCTGAAGACCTTGTTGTAGTGCGACGCCAGGAACTGCACCCAGATCGGCGTCAGCGTGCAGTCCACCGTGTTGTCGGTGCCGAGCGAATTGACGGTGTACTTCAGGCCGCCCGAGGTCATGTAACTCAGCTCGTCGCCGAAGGCCAACAGACGGTCCGGCTGGAAGGCATTCACCTGCGAGGTGCCGCCGCCGCAGGCCGTCAGCAGGCTGGCGCCCAGCAGGGCTGCCGCCAGCGCGCGCCGGCCGCGTTGCGCCAGGGGGAAAAAATTCATGCTCACTCCAGTCCAGTTCGGGATTCGTCGGGCTCGGTTCGACGCGTCAGTCGGCCGATGCCCGTTGCAGGCGGTCTCGCACACCGTCCCAGGCCGCGCCGGCCGGGGGGGTCTCGACCCAGATCAGCGCCGCACCGGAGGCATCCAGCCACCGCAGCGCCGCGAACAGTTCACGCGCCGCCGCGGCCGGATCCGCCGGTTGACGACGAAACGGCAGCGCGGCATCGGCGGGCGTCAACGTGCGGGAATATACCGCCACCGCCGGCGCCGCCCCGGCGGTGGCCGGCCCCAGCAGATCCAGCGCCGCACGCAGCGCCTGCGCGTCCATCAGCCGGACACGGGCACGCGGCGCGTAGTGCGACGCCAGTGTGCCGGAAGCCCTTGGCGAGGACGCGTCGCGCGTGCCCAGCGGCTCGCCCAGCGCGGCCTCGATCTGCGCCGAGCTCACCGTGCCCGGGCGCAGCAGCACGGCTCGATCGCCGCGGCAGTCGACGATCGCCGACTCGATCCCGACCCGGCAATCGCCGCCATCCAGGATGCGCAGCGCGGCGTCGAATTCCTGCGCCACATGGGCCGCGCAGGTCGGGCTGACGCGGCCGAAGCGGTTGGCGCTCGGCCCCGCCACCCCGGCAACCCCCAGGCGAGCGGCCTCGACCAGCAGCGCATGGGCCACCGGATGGGCCGGGCAGCGCAGGCCGATGGAATCCTGCCCGCCCGCCGCCGCCGCCGCCCGGCCCGGCGCGCGCGGCACGATGAGGGTCACGGGCCCGGGCCAGAAGGCTTCGGCCAGACGACGGGCCCGCTCGGGCCAGGCTGACGCGAAGACCATGGCGCCGGAGGCGTCGGCCACGTGGACGATGAGCGGATGATCGGACGGCCTGCCTTTGGCGGCGAAGATCCTCGCCACTGCCGCGTCGTCGTCCGCCCGCGCACCGAGGCCGTACACGGTCTCGGTCGGAAACGCCACCAAGTCGCCCGCCGCCAGCGCCGCAGCGGCCTCGCGCACCGCCGCGGGATCGTTTCCGTTCAGCAAGGGCATCGTCAGAACGCCGGCAAACCCAGCCGTTCGCAGGCACGCAGCGCCGTCTCCCGCACCGCCGCCGCGTCGGCGCCGGTCAGCGTCAGGTGGCCCATCTTGCGGCCGGGCCGGGCCTCGGCCTTGCCATAGAGATGCAGGTGCGCACCCGGCAGGGCCAGCACCGCCGGCCAGGGCGGCGGCGTTTCGTTCCCGTCGCGCCACCACAGATCGCCCAGCAGGTTCAGCATCACGGCCGCGGAATGCAGGCGCGGCGCGGTCAGCGGCAGTCCGGCCAGGCTGCGCACCTGGAGATCGAACTGGGACAGGTCGCAGGCGTCGATCGTGTAGTGGCCGGAGTTGTGCGGGCGCGGCGCCATCTCGTTGGCCACCAGCGTCGGGCGGCCCTGGCCATCGTCGACGACGAAGAACTCGACGCACAGCACGCCGACATGGTCCATCTCGGCCGCGATCGCTCGCGCGCGCGCCACAGCCTGTGCGGCCAGATCGCCGGACACCCGGGGCGCGGGCACCTGGGTCACCGCCAGGATGCCGTCGCGGTGCAGGTTCTGCTGCACCGGGAAATGGACCATCGCCCCATCGGCGCCGCGCGCCAGCAGCACGCTCAGCTCCAGTTGCAGCGCAAGGCGCTTTTCCAGCACGCAATCCGCCTGCCCGAGCGCGGCCCAGCCGGCGACCAGCTCGGCGCGGTCCGCCACGCGGACCTGGCCCTTGCCGTCATAACCCAGGCGTGTGGTCTTGAGCACGCCCGGCAGCAGCTCGTCGGCGACCGTGTCCAGGTCGGCCGCGCTGCGGATCACCGCATACGGTGCGCAGGGCACGCCCGCGCGGGTGAAATGGGCCTTTTCGTCGGCGCGATCCTGGCAGATCGAGACGGTATCGGCCGCCGGGGCCACCGGCCGGTGTCGGGCCAGCGTGCGCAGGGCGTCCGCTGGCACGTTCTCGAATTCGGTCGTGATCGCGTCGGCCACCTCGGCCAGGCGACGCAGCGCGTCCGGGTCGAGGTAATCGGCGCACAGGTGGTGGTGCGACACCAGCCCGGCAGGACTCGCCGGATCCGGGTCCAGCACCGCGGTGCGATAGCCCAGGCTCTGCGCGGCATGCACGAACATGCGGCCCAGCTGGCCCCCCCCCATCACCCCCAGCGTCGCTCCCGGCAGCACCGGGTCGCGGTCAACCGATCGGGTCATGACAGGTCCCGGCTCATCGCCCGGGCGGCTTCGGTCTGCTGGACGCGGTAGGCCTGCAAGCGGTCCGACAAGGCCGGGTCCTGCGCCGCCAGCATCGCCACTGCGAACAGGGCCGCATTGGCGGCCCCGGCCTGGCCGATCGCAAAGGTGGCCACCGGAATGCCCTTGGGCATCTGGACGATCGAGTGCAGCGAGTCGACACCCTGCAGGTGGCGGCTCGCCACCGGCACGCCCAGCACCGGCACCACCGTCTTGGCCGCGAGCATGCCCGGCAGATGGGCCGCGCCGCCGGCCCCGGCGATGATCGCGCGCAGGCCGCGGCCCAGCGCCGCTTCGGCGTAGGCGAACATGTCGTCAGGCATCCGGTGCGCCGAGACCACCCGGGCTTCGTGCGGCACGCCGAAGTCGGCGAGAATCTGCGCAGCGGCCTTCATGGTGTCCCAGTCGCTGGACGAGCCCATGACGATGCCGACCACGGGCGAGGCGCTGTTCAAGGTGCTGGCTCCGGTCACAAAAGCCCGATTTTAGGCTGCGCTTGTATCGCGCCGCTTCACCCCCAGTTACCGGGGGTTCACGTTGAAGTTCCATCATGATTGACATCACCCTGCAAAACTTCGAAGCCGACCTGATCGCAGCCTCCATGCGCCAGCCGGTGTTGCTGGACATCTGGGCACCCTGGTGCGGACCGTGCAAGTCGCTCGGCCCGGTGCTGGAAAAGCTCGAGACGGCCTACGAAGGCCGTTTCGCCCTGGCCAAGCTCAACAGCGACGAGCAACCCGAGATCGCGGGCCAGCTGAGCCAGGCTTTCGGCGTGCGCTCGATCCCGTTCTGCGTGATGTTCTCGCAGGGCCAGCCGGTGGACGGCTTCGTCGGCGCGATTCCCGAAGCCCAGATCCGCGAGTTTCTCGACAAGCACGTGCCGACGCCCGATCAGGTCGAGGCCGATGCCGAGGTCGAACAGGCCGAGGCCTTGATGGCCGCCGGCGGCGACCCGGGCGCGGCCCTGACCCGACTGCAGGAGGCCGTGGCCATCGATCCGGCCAACGACAGCGCGCGCCTCGACTACCTGAAGCTGCTGCTGGAACTGGGGCGGGACGATCCCGAGCGGGTCGCACAGGCCCGGGCGGCGTTCGACCCGGTGGCCGCCAAGGTGTTGTCCGATCCGCGCTATGCCGCGGTGGCGTCGTGGCTCCAGGCCTGCGAGGCGGCACCCCGGGCCCGGGCGCCGGAGCAACTGGCCGCGGCGATCGCGGCCAACCGGCGCGATTTCGACGCGCGCTTCGAGTGGGCACAGCGCCTGTTCGCTGGCGGCGAGTGGACGGCCGCGATGGACGAGTTGCTGGAAATCCTGATGCGCGACAAGGCCTGGCACCAGGATCTCGCGCGCAAGACCTACGTGGCCATCCTCGAACTGATGACCAAGCCCGCCCCCAAGGCGACGGCGGCCACGGCGGGCAAGGGCACGCTGGAGTTGACCGGCAAGGCAGCCGTGGCCCCGGCCGACCCGGTGCTGGACCAGTACCGCCGCAAGCTCAGCATGGTGTTGTTCTGAACGCTGGCGGGACGCAGGGTGGCGGTCATCCTCACGCAGTCAGCGGAAGATCGACCGTGTCCAGCGCGGCTTGCAGCCGCGCCTGATGGGCGCGAAACGCCTGCAAGGCCAGCGCAGCCGCCTGCCGGTGCCGCGCGGCGCGCCCCGGCGCGGCGGACCCTTCGAACAATTCGGCCAGGCGGCGGTGGGCGACGAAGCGATCGTCGGGATCGCAGGCCGGCTTGAGGTGGCGCTCGGCCTCGTCGGCTTCGGCCAGGGCTTGTTGGCGGCTGCCCAGGTGCCACAGGCACCAGGCTCGCTGGGCGAGGTAGCGGGGCGTCCCGCCGCCCAGGCCCTCGCGCTGGGCGCGGCTGAGATTGCTGCGGTACAGGTCGGCCGCCTCCTCCCAGCGCTGGAGCGCGGTGAACAACTCGGCCCGCATCAGCGGTGCCATGGCGCCGAGGGCCTCGTTGCCCAGGCCGCGGTCCAGGTTGAAGATCGAGTCGTTGTCGATCAAAGTGCGCTGGGCATCGTCGCGGCGCGGCTGCCCCAGCAGTTCATCGAACACGATGCTTTCCGCCTGCCGCTGCGCTCGGTTGCAGAGCATGGCCGAGATCATCGCAAGGTCACCTTCGGCCACCGCGTGCCGGTGGGCGTCGCCGTAATGGCCCGCCGCACGCTCCGGGCGGCCCGCCAGATCAGCCGCCGAGGCCAGCACCAGCGCCACCCGGGCATGGGTGCCATGATCGCCCGGTGCCGCCCACTTCAGCGCGTCGCGCAACGCGTCGGCCATCGCCTCGAAGTGTCGCGCATTGAATTCGCTGGCGGCCATCCAGGCGCGGGCCAACCCTTGCAGGCGAGGATCCTCGGCCAGGGCGGCTTCACGCTGCGCGTCGGCAAATTTGTGGCGGGCCTCAGGAGCCAGCGCCGAGAAATGGTCGAGCAGACCGTCGACCAGATGCACCCAGGCCCGCAGTTGCGGCCGGCGGAAGCGGCGGGACTGAGTGCGCAGCCCGGCCAGCGCAAAGCGGGCCTCGTCCAGCAGCCCTTGACGCGCCAGGGCGGCGGCCCGCTCGGCATTCAGGCACTCGCGCTGGTAAGGGTCGCTCGCCTCATCGATCGCCCGGCCCAGGCGCTCCAGCAGCCGCGTCGCCATGGTCGGCCGGGGGTCAGCCCATGAGGCGCTCAAGCGCCTCGCGGTATTTGGCCGCGGTGCTGGCGATCACGTCCTGCGGCAGGCGGGGTGCCGGCGCAGCCTTGTTCCAAGGGGCCCCGTTGACTTGCGCCTGCTCCAGCCAGTCGCGCACGAATTGCTTGTCATAGCTGGGCGGGTTGCCGCCCTCGCGCCAGCTCTCGACGGGCCAATAGCGCGAGGAATCGGGCGTCAGCACTTCGTCCATCAGCGTCAGCGTGCCATCGGCATCGAGGCCGAACTCGAACTTGGTGTCGGCGATGATGATGCCCTTGGACAGCGCGAAACTGGCCGCCTCCTGGTACAGGCGGATCGACACGTCGCGCACCTTCTCGGCCAGGGCCGGGCCGATCTTGGCGGCCATCTGGTCGAAGGAGATGTTCTCGTCGTGCTCGCCCATCTCGGCCTTGGTGGCCGGCGTGAAGATCGGGTGCGGCAGCTTGGACGCATTCTTCAGCCCGGCCGGCAGCTTTTCGCCGCAAACCGATTGGCTGGCCTGGTACTCCTTCCAGCCGGAACCGGCCAGATAGCCCCGCACCACCGCCTCGACCGGCAGCGGCTGCAGTCGCTTGACCAGCATCGCGCGACCCTTGACCTGGGCCACTTCGTCGGCCGCCACCACGCTCTCGGGGGCCTCGCCGGTCAGGTGGTTGGGCACCACGTGTTCGAGCAGGGCGAACCAGAACAGCGCCATGCGGGTCAGCAACTCGCCCTTGCCGGGGATCGGTTCGCCCATCACGACATCGAACGCCGAAAGGCGGTCCGACGCGATCATCAGCAGGCGGTCGGAGCCCACGGCGTAGTTGTCACGAACCTTGCCGCGCGCGAGCAGCGGAAGGGAGTGCAGTGAGCTTTCGAACAGCGCTGGGTTCATGGCGTTACAACGGTTAACGAACAGGAATTGTAGGGGGGTCCCCCCCGCAGGCCACCACGGGCTCCGTGCGCGGGTCGCCGCAAAACCCCCTAGATGTAGGGGGTCGTGGTAACGACCGGTCCACGGTGCTGCGCCGGTCCAGGTGGGCTCTCGCCGCGGGGCCCCGCGGCGGGACGGCACGCGCCGTCAGGGTCAGCAGCGGTCGTCAGACCACCTGCTGCGCCAGACGGCCGGCCGCATAGGAGGCCGCCATGTCGGTCAGCGCCACCGCCTTGATCTTCGGCGCCTGCCCTTCGCAGCCGAACTCGAGGTAGCGCTGCTTGCAGATGGCCTTGGCCGCCTCGCGCGCCGGCTTGAGCCATTCGCGGGCGTCGAACTTGTCCGGGTTCTCGGCCAGGAACTTGCGCACCGCGCCGGTCATCGCCAACCGGATGTCGGTGTCGATGTTGATCTTGCGCACGCCGAACTTGATCGCTTCCTGGATCTCCTCGACCGGCACGCCGTAGGTCTCCTTCATCTTGCCGCCATACTGGTTGATGATCGCCAGCAGGTCCTGCGGCACCGACGACGAGCCATGCATCACCAGGTGGGTGTTGGGAATGCGCGCGTTGATCTCCTTGACCCGCGAAATGGCCAGGATGTCGCCGGTGGGCTTGCGCGAGAACTTGTAGGCACCGTGGCTGGTGCCGATGGCGATCGCCAGCGCGTCGAGCTGCGTGGCCTGTACGAAGCGGGCCGCCTCCTCCGGATCGGTCAGCATCTCGGCGTGGCTGAGCTTGCCGGCGGCGCCGATGCCGTCCTCTTCGCCTGCCTCGCCCGTTTCGAGCGAACCCAGGCAGCCCAATTCGCCCTCGACGGTGACACCCACCGCATGGGCCATCTGCACCACCTGGCGGGTCACGTCGACGTTGTAGTCGAACGAGGCCGGGGTCTTGCCGTCCTCGCGCAGCGAGCCGTCCATCATCACCGAGCCGAAGCCCAGGTCGATCGCGCCGCGGCAGATCGCCGGACTCTGGCCATGGTCCTGGTGCATCACCAGCGGCACCTGCGGATAGGCCTCGACGGCCGCCTGGATCAGGTGCTTGATGAAGGCCTCGCCGGCGTACTTGCGGGCGCCGGCGCTGGCCTGAAGAATGACCGGCGCGCCAACCTCGGCAGCGGCCGACATCACGGCCTGCACCTGCTCGAGGTTGTTGACGTTGAAGGCCGGAATGCCGTAGCGGTTTTCAGCGGCGTGATCGAGCAGCTGGCGCATGGAAACGAGTGGCATGGTGGAAACCCCGCAAATGAAGAAATCGCCGGTCGCGCGGTGGTGGTAACCGCGCCGTAACTGAGGCGATTCTACCGAGCGGCAGCTCGCCCGCGGCCCTTGTCCACGAGGGAAACCTTGCTTGCCAGACACCGCCGGCCGCCGCCCTGCCCGACGGCGATGGGGGTTCAGGCCACCCGGCTGACCTTGAGCATGTTGGTGCCACCCGGAAAACCCATCGGCTCGCCGCAGGTGATGGCGTAGGTGTCGCCGGGCTTGAGCACGCCGCGCGCCACCAGCAGGCGCTCGGCCTCGGCCAGCGCCTGATCGCGGTCGTTGAAGATCGGCATCAGCACCGGCCGCACGTTGCGGTACAGCGCCATGCGGGTCTGCGACGCGGGCTGGGTCGTCATGCCGAAGATCGGCACGTGGATGTTGTGGCGGCTCATCCACAGCGCGGTGGACCCCGATTCGGTCAGGGCGATGATGGCCTTGCAGCCCAGGTGGTGGGCCGTGAACAGCGCGCCCATCGCGATGCTCTGGTCGATGCGGCCGAAGATGCGGTCGCTGAAATTCGCGTCCAGCCTCACGTCTTCGGCGCGCTCGGCCTCCAGCGCGATCAGCGCCATCTGCTGCACCGTCTCGACCGGGTACTTGCCGGCGGCCGTCTCGGCGCTGAGCATCACCGCGTCGGTGCCGTCCAGCACCGCGTTGGCCACGTCGGACACCTCGGCCCGGGTGGGCACCGGCGCCAGGATCATCGACTCCATCATCTGCGTGGCGGTGATCGCGATCTTGTCCATCTCGCGCGCCATGCGGATCATGCGCTTTTGCAGCGCCGGCACCGCCGCGTTGCCGACCTCCACCGCCAGGTCGCCGCGGGCCACCATGATGCCGTCGCTGGCGCGCAGGATCGCCTCCAGGTGCGGGATCGCCTCGCTGCGCTCGATCTTGGCGATCATGCACGGCTTGTGGCGCCAGGCCTCGCCGGCGACGTTGGCCAGCTGGCGCGCCATTTCCATGTCGGTGGCGTTCTTCGGGAAGCTCACCGCCAGGTAGTCGCACTGGAAGCTCATCGCCGTCTTGATGTCCTCCATGTCCTTGGCCGTCAACGCCGGCGCCGTCAGGCCGCCGCCCTGCTTGTTGATGCCCTTGTTGTTGGACAGCTCGCCGCCGACCTTGACGGTGGTGTGGACCTGCTCGCCGCGCACGCCGACCACGGTCAGCACGATCAGGCCGTCGTTGAGCAGCAGCGTGTCGCCCGGCTTCACGTCGCGCGGCAGCTCCTTGTAGTCCAGGCCCACGCCATGCAGGTCGCCGGGCTCGGCGCGCGCGGCATCGAGCACGAAGGGCTGGCCGTTCTCCAGCAGCACCTTGCCTTCGGCGAACTTGCCGACGCGGATCTTCGGGCCTTGCAGGTCGGCCATCAGCGCCACCGTCTTGCCGACCCGCGCGGCGCACTCGCGCACCAGCCGGGCGCGGTCGATGTGGTCCTGCGCCTTGCCGTGGCTGAAGTTCAGCCGCACCACGTCCACGCCGGCCAGCAGCAGCCGCTCCAGCACGTCGACCTCGCTGGACGCAGGGCCGAGGGTGGCGACGATCTTGGTGGCACGGGGCATGGGCTGGGTCTCCGGTAAGTGGTCGCCTGATGTGGCGCGCTGGAATGCGGCGATTATCCGCAGCCCGCCACCCACCGGGTTACCGGCGGATTACAGCGGCAGCGGCGATGCGAACGCCGCGCTCAGCGTCCCCGCGCCGCCGCGCCGTCGGCCACCGCCAGCGCGGTCATGTTGACGACGCGGCGCATCGTCGACGACGGCGTCAGGATGTGCACCGGTGCCGCGGCGCCGAGCAGGATCGGCCCGACCGTCACGTTGTTGCCGCCGGTGACCTTGAGCACGTTGAACAGGATGTTGGCCGCGTCGATGTTGGGCAACAGCAGCAGGTTGGCGCTGCCGCTCAGCGTGGTCTCGGGGAGCACCGCGCGCCGGATCGATTCCGTCAGCGCCGCGTCGCCCTGCATCTCGCCGTCGCATTCGAAGTACGGCGCACGCGCCACGAACAGGTCGCGCGCGGCCCGCATGCGCCGCGCGCTGGCCCGGTTCGACGAGCCGTACATCGAGTGGCTCAGGAAGGCCAGCCGCGGCGGCAGGCCGAAGCGCAAGACTTCTTCGGCCGCCATCTGCGCGATCTCGGCCAACTCGGCGGCGTCGGGTTCCTCGTTGACGAAGGTGTCGGCGATGAACAGCGTGTGATGCTCCAGCATCAGCGCGTTCATCGTCGCCATCACGCCGCTGCCCGGGCGCGCGCCGATCACCGCCTTGACGTGCTCGAAGTGGGCGTCGAAGCGTCCGACCAGGCCGCACAGCATCGCATCGGCGTCGCCGCGCTTGAGCAGCATCGCCGCGATCAGCGTGTTCGAGCGCCGCAGCGCCGCCTTGGCCGCGTCGGGCGAGACGCCGTCGCGCCCCATCAGCCGGCGGTAGTCCTCCCAGCAGGCGCGGTAGCGCGGGTCGTCCTCGGGGTCGACGATCGCCACGTCGACGCCCGGCCGCAGCCGCAAGCCGGCGCGTTCGATGCGCGTCTGGATCACCGCCGGCCGGCCGACCAGCGTCGGCTGCGCCAGGCCTTCGTCGACCACCACCTGCACGGCGCGCAGCACGCGCTCGTCCTCGCCCTCGGCGTAGATCACCCGGGCGGCGCTCTTGGCGCAGGCGGACTTGGCGGCGCTGAACACCGGACGCATCAGCATCCCGGTCTGCGAGATGAAGCGGCTGAGCGACTGGCGGTAGACGTCCATGTCGGCGATCGGCCGGGTCGCCACGCCGCTCTCGGCGGCGGCCTTGGCCACCGCCGGCGCGATGCGCAGGATCAGGCGCGCGTCGAACGGCGTCGGGATCAGGTAGTCGGGGCCGAACTTCAGTTCCTTGCCGGCGTAGGCCGCCGCGACCTCGTCGGAGGCCTCGGCCTTGGCCAGCGCTGCGATCTCGCGCACGCAGGCCAGCTTCATCGCCTCGGTGATGCGCGCGGCGCCGCAGTCCAACGCCCCACGGAAGATGTAGGGGAAGCACAGGACGTTGTTGACCTGGTTCGGGTAGTCCGAGCGGCCGGTGGCGATGATGCAATCCGGCCGCACCGACTTGGCCAGTTCGGGGCGGATTTCCGGTTCCGGATTGGCCAGCGCCAGGATGATGGGCTGCGTGCCCATGGTCTTGACCATCTCGGCGCTCAGCACCCCGGCAGCCGAACAGCCCAGGAACACGTCGGCACCGGCCACCACGTCGGCCAGCGTCCTGGCCTCGGTCTTCTGGCAGTAGCGCTGCTTCGATTCGTCGAGCACGTCGCCGCGCCCTTCGCGGATCACCCCCTTGGAGTCGCAGACGAAGATGTTGGCCGGCGAGACGCCCAGGCTGACCATCAGGTCCAGGCAGGCGATCGCGGCCGCCCCGGCGCCCGACACCGCCAGCTTGACCTCGCCGATCTTCTTGCCGACCAGTTCCAGCCCGTTGAGCAGCGCCGCGCTGGAGATGATGGCGGTGCCGTGCTGGTCGTCGTGGAAGACCGGAATCGCCAGCCGCTCGCGCAGCTTCTTCTCGATGTAGAAGCACTCCGGGGCCTTGATGTCCTCGAGGTTGATGCCGCCCAGCGTCGGCTCCAGCGCGGCGATGATCTCGACCAGCTTGTCCGGATCGTGCTCGGCCAGCTCGATGTCGAACACGTCGATGCCGGCGAACTTCTTGAACAGGCAGCCCTTGCCCTCCATCACCGGCTTGCCGGCCAGCGGACCGATGTTGCCCAGTCCCAGCACCGCCGTGCCGTTGGTGACCACGCCGACCAGGTTGGCGCGCGAGGTGTATTCGGCCGCCAGCGACGGGTCCTGCTCGATCGCCAGGCAGGCGTAGGCCACGCCGGGCGAATAGGCCAGCGACAGGTCGCGCTGGTTGGACAGCGGCTTGGTGGCGTTGACCGAAATCTTGCCGCGCGTCGGCGCCCGGTGGTATTCGAGCGCAGCGTCGCGCAAGGCCCGTTCGGCGGGCGAGAGGTCGTCGTTCTTGGACATCGATGTCTCCTTAGGGGGGCGGAATTTAGCCTGCATTCGCCCCCCGCAGGTCGACCACCGCGCGGTCATGCCGCATTTGCATGAAGCGATGCGGAGCCGGCGCCCGCGGCGCTCGCTGGCCTGCCCTGCGCGCCACCCGCTGCGGGATTCGCGCTCGGGAGCGGCCCGGCGCGCTCAGACGCTGGCGCGGCGCCGGGCGAAGTCCAGGAACCAGTCCACCGTCTGCGCGTTGGCCATCGCGTCGCGGTGGAACACCGACGCCGCCGGCTGGCCCAGCAGCAGCTTCTTGACCGGCAGCTCCATCTTCTTGCCCGACAGCGTGCGCGGGATCGCCGGCACCTGCAGGATCTCGCTGGGCACGTGGCGCGGCGACAGCGCCGTGCGGATCGCCGCGCGCAGCCGCTGCACCAGGCCCTCGTCCAGCACCTGCCCGTCGCGCAGCACGACGAACAGCGGCATGTAGGACTCGCGGCCCAGGAACTCCAGGTCGACCACCAGGCTGTCGAGCACCTCCGCTTCGGCTTCGACGGCACGGTACAGCTCGGCCGTGCCCATGCGGATGCCATGGCGGTTGATCGTCGCGTCGCTGCGGCCGTAGATGATGGCGCCGGTCGCGCCGGCCTCCGGATGCGGCACCAGCCGCAGCCAGTCGCCATGGCGCCAGATGCCCGGGTACATGTCGAAATAGCTCTCGTGCAGGCGCCGGCCCTCGGGATCGTTCCAGAGGTACAGCGGCATCGACGGCATCGGGGCGGTGCAGACCAGTTCGCCCACCTCGTCGATCAGCGGCCGGCCGCGGCCTTGCGCATCCGGGTCCGACCAGGCCTCGACCGCCGCGCCCAGGCAGCGGCATTGCATCTCGCCCGCCACCATCGGCAGGGTCGGCGAGCCGGCCAGGAAGGCGCCGGCGAAGTCCGTGCCGCCGGAGATGCACGAGATCCAGATGTCGCGGCCGTCGACCTGGGGCAGGCTCTGCCAGATCCAGCGGTAGCTGTCGTCCGACAGCGGCGAGCCGGTCGAGCCCACCGCACGCAGCGCCGACAGGTCGGCCGCCGCCTGCGGTGCCACGCCGGCCTTCAGGCAACTGGCGTAGAAGGCCGCCCCGGCGCCGACGAAGGTGCAGCGCGCCAGCCCGGCGAAGCGCCACAGCGTGGTCCAGTCGGGCGCCTTGGCCGGACCGCCGGGCGCGCCGTCGAACAGGCAGACCGTGGTGCCGGCGAGCAGGCCCGCGACCTGGCTGTTCCACATGATCCAGCCGGTCGAGCTGTACCAGTGGTAGCGGTCGCCGGTCTCGGCCGACGGGCCCAGGTTGCTGTGCAACGCGCCGGCCTTCAAGGCCTCGATCATCACGCCGCCGTGGCCGTGGACGATGGCCTTGGGCAGGCCGGTGGTGCCGCTGGAGTAGACCACCCACAGCGGGTGATCGAACGGCAGCCATTCGGGTTCGACCCGGGCGTCGCCGGCGGTCAGCGCCTCCCAGCGGTGCAGCGCCACCTCGCCGCGCGACGGCGGCGCCAGCGGCTCGCCCAGCCCGGGCAGCTGGACCAGGTGCCGCAGCGTCGGCAACGCGGCGACGAGTTCGGTCACCACCGCGCGGCGGTCGTGCGCGACGCCGGCAAAGTGGTAGCCATCGCAGGCCAGCAGGACGGTGGGTTCGATCTGGCGGAAGCGGTCCAGCACCGCCATCGGTCCCATGTCGGGCGAGCACACCGACCAGATCGCGCCCAGGCTGGCGGCGGCGAGAAAGGCCACGGCCGTCTCGGGCCGGTTGGCGGCGAAGGCCACGACGCGGTCACCGCGCCGCACGCCCATCGCCCGCAGCGCGGCCGCCGCCGCCCCCACCTGGCGGCGCAGCTCCGGCCAGCTCAGCTCGTGCACCTGGCCGGCGGCCAGGCCGGCCTCGTCGGTCCAGACGATCGCCGGATGGCCTGCCGCGTGGGCCGCGTCGGCGTGGCGCAGCACCTGGCGCGCGTAGTTCAGCTGGGCGCCGGGGAACCAGCGCGCGCCGGGCATGCGGCGGTCTTCGAGCACGCAGCGGTACGGCGCCGCCGATTCGATCTCGAAGTAGTCCCACAGCGCGCCCCAGAAGGCATCGAGGTCGCTGACCGACCACTGCCAGAGCGCGTCGTAGGTGTCGAACTGCAGGCCGCGGGTCTCATGCAGCCAGCGGCGGAAACGGGTCAGGCGGGGTTCGGGCAAGGCGGTGTTCATGACCGCCAGCATAGGCAGCGCGGCGGCGCCGCGCCATCCGGGCGATCACGCGGGCCCGACGACGTCCACCCACATCCACCAGTCGACCCAGAACAAGGGGTGGCGGTAGCCGATCAGCTGCGGCTGGGCCAGGTCGCTGATGATCCGGTGGAAGCGGATCTTGTACGGCATCCAGACCACCGCCTGCCGCTTGGCCTGGAAGAACAGCGCCTGGCGTTCCGGGCCGTCGGGCAGGGCTTCGAGCTGGCGGTAGAGCGCGTCGACCTCGGGCCGGCGAAAGCGCGCCAGGTTCTGCCCGCCCTTCTGCCGGCTGTCGTAGGGCTGGAACTGCCCCAGGCTGTCGGGCGTGGACGACTGCAGCCCGACATGCCAGACCTGGTACTGCCCGGCCTGCGCGGCGCGCAGCAGCTCGGGCCATTTGCGCGGCTTGAAGCGGATCTTCACGCCGATCCGCGTCATGTCGTGCTGATACTGCTCGGCGATGTGGCGCGCACGCTGATCGGTCTCGATCGACCACACCAGCTCCATCGGCGAACCATCGGGCGCCTCGCGCCAGCCGTCGCCGTTGCGGTCGCGGTAGCCGTACAGATCGAGCAAGGCCTGGGCGCGCGCCGGGTCGTGGCTGCCCATCTCGCTGCGGAAGGCGGGGTCGTAGGCCGTCGTGTGCGGCACCACCGGCGATTGGGCGGGCAGGCCCTGGCCGTGGTGCACCAGCTCGATCTCGCGCTGCACGTCCAGGCCCAGCCCGATCGCGCGGCGCAGCGCAACCTTGTCCGCCGTGTAGCCGCCCACCACCGGGTCGTCGAGGTTGAAAAAGGTGGAATAGGCGTCCGGCCGCAGCTGCCGGAAGCCCTGCACGCCGCGCCGCGCCAGGTGGGGCGCGAGGCGGCCGTTGGGCAGGGCCAGCGGCGCGTATTCGGGCGGCAGGGCCTCGATCAGATCGTGCTCGCCGTTCAGGAAGGCCAGCCAGCGCGGCTGGCTTTCCTCGATGATGGACAACTCGACCCGGTCCACCATCGGCAGGCGCCGCCCCTTGAAGCGCGCCAGCAGCGCCTGGCCTTCGGCGTCGTCTTGCGCCGGCTCGGCGTCGTACCGGCGCTCGCGGTAATCGGGGTTGCGCCCGAGCACGATCAGCGAGCCGCGCCGCCACTGCCGCAGCACGAACGGGCCGGTGCCCACCGGGTGTTCGCTGATGCGTTCGCCGTAACGCTCGACCACCTCGCGTGCGACGGCGCCGAACAAATCGGTCTCGGCCAGGAACTCGGTGAAGCGCGGGCGCGGCTCGCGCAGCCGGATCTGCAGCGTGTGGCGGTCACTCGCGCGCAGGCCCTCGATCGGCGTGTCGTAGTCGAACGGCCGATGGCGGTCCATCGCGCGCTGGCGCGCCTCCTTCAGGCCGACGAAGCCGAACGTCTCGACATAGCTCCACAACGGACATTTCAGCGCCGGATCGGCAAAGCGCTGGATCGCGTAGACGTAGTCCTGCGCCACCAGCTCGCGCCGTCGGCCGCCGAAGGCCGGGTCCTCGGCGAAGTAGATGCCGGGGCGGATGCGCACCGTCCAGTCGCGAAAATCGTCGCTGTGCGAGGGCATCTCCGCGGCGGTCAGCGGGCGGATCTTGGCCGGCCGGGCGAGCGGGTCGTAGGTGCAGGGCGACTCGAAGATGTGCGCCGTGACGGTACGCGAATACAGGTCGCTGATCTGGCTCGGATCGAAGCTGGTCTCGGCCGCCGGAAAGGCATAGCGCAGCACCTTCTCGGCGCCGGCCTCGCGCGCTGGCGATGCCGCCGCCCGCGCGCCCTCGCTCCAGGCCAGGCCGGCTGCGGCGGCCGCCAGGACGCGGCGGCGGTGGAGGGGTCGTGGTTCGGTCATCGGCGGCGCCGGTGGCGGTCACGGCGCCGCCGGCGAGGCCAACGATAGTCGAAACCGCGCCGGCACCGCATCCGGGAAGCTCCGTGCCGCGACCTGACGCCGACATCAATGCCGGCGCCCCTACACTGCGGCCACCCCGACCCCGAAAGGAGACGATGGCCACCTACCTGTTCCGACGCCTGTGGCAGATGCTGCCCACGCTGCTGGGCGTGGTGCTGCTGGTGTTCGGGCTGTTCAAGGTCTTCGGCGGCGACCCGGCGGTGATCCTGGGCGGCCTGAACGCCACGCCCGAGCAGGTCGACGCGATCCGCGAGCAACTCGGCCTGAACCGGCCCTGGTGGGTGCAGCTGGGCTTGTTCATCGGCCAGATCCTGCGCTTCGACTGGGGCCAGAGCTGGGCCACGCACGAGAGCGTCAGCCATTTGTTCGCCACCCGCTTGCCGGCCACGCTGACCGTGATGCTGCCCATCTTGCTGCTCGACACGCTGGTGGCGATCCCGATCGCGCTGGGCGTGGCGGTGGTGCGCGGCTCGCTGACCGACCGCGCGCTGATGGTGGTGGCCACGGTGGCGCTGGCGATCTCGTTCCTGGTCTACGTGATCGTCGGCCAGTACCTGTTCGCCTTCCAGCTGGGCTGGTTTCCGGTGCAGGGCTGGAGCGATTCGCTGGCCACCAACCTGACCCATTACGCGCCGCTGCCGGTGCTGCTCGCGGTGGCGGTGGGCGTGGCGCCGCAGACCCGGCTGTACCGCAGCTTCTTCCTCGACGAACTGGGCCAGGACTATGTGCGCACCGCCCGTGCCAAGGGCCTGGGCGAGGGCCGGGTGCTGTTCAAGCACGTGCTGCGCAATGCGCTGATTCCCATCCTGACCAACGTCAGCCTGGCGCTGCCGGGGGTGTTCGTCGGCTCGTTCCTGATCGAGGTCTTCTTCTCGATCCCGGGCCTGGGCCGCGAGGTGCTGCTGGCGGTCAACCGCAGCGACTATCCGGTGATCCAGGCGGCCGCCGTCTACCTGGCGGCGCTGACGATGCTGATCAACCTGGCCACCGACCTGCTCTATCACTGGGTCGACCCGCGGGTGGTGTTGCGGTGAGCGCGGCCGCGATGACGACCGCTGCCGGAGCCGCCGCGCCGAGCTCTTCCGAGGGCGTCTGGCGCGCGGCCTGGCGGCGCTTCCGTCACGACCGGGTCGGCCTGGTCTGCGCCGCGATCGTCGTCGCCTACCTGATCCTGATCGCGCTGGCGGCGTCCGGCGTGGTGGCGGGGCATTGGCAGCAGGAGGTGGGCGTTCCCAACGCGCCGCCCAGCCTGCTGGGGCCGAGAGCGCCCGAGGCCAGCGCGGCCCTGGCAGGTCCGCAGGGCCCGCCGGTGGACCTCTCGGACATCGACCCGCTGGCGCCCCGCTACGCCGCGTGGGCCGAGCGCGCCAAGGTCTACACGCAGCATGCGACGCCGCGGGCGCTGACGCTGCCGCTGGGCGGCGACCGCCTGGGCCGCGACGTGCTGGCCAAGGCCATCAAGGGCACCGAGGTGTCGGTGTTCGTCGGCGTGCTGGCCGCCGTGGTGGCCACCGCGCTCGGCACCTTGCTCGGCGCGCTGGCGGGCTATGCCGGCGGCTGGCTGGGCGACCTGCTGGAGTGGGTCTACAACGTGTTCACCGCGATCCCCGACATCCTGCTGATATTCGCCTTCGCGGCCGTGCTGGGCCGCGGCGTCGGCACGGTGGTGCTGATCCTGGGCCTGGTCGGCTGGACCGGCCTGTACCGCCAGGTGCGCGCCGAGTTCATGAAGCACCGTGCGCGCGAGTACGTGCGCGCGGCCGAGGCCATCGGTGCGAGCCACGCGGCGCGCATGTTCCGCCACATCCTGCCCAATGTCAGCCACGTGATCCTGGTGCGCATGAGCCTGCTGGTGGTGGGCTTCATCAAGAGCGAGGTGATCCTGTCCTACCTGGGCCTGGGCGTGCCGGTGGACCAGGTCAGCTGGGGCACGATGCTGGCCGAGGCGCAGAGCGAGCTGATCCTGGGCGACTGGTGGCAGCTCGCCGCCGCCACGGCCTTCATGGCCGTGTTCGTCACCGCGTTCTCGCTGCTGACCGACGCGGCGCGCGACGCGCTGGACCCGAAGCTGCAGATCCGGCGATGAACGCCATGGCCCCACCGCTGCTGAGCCTGCGCGACCTGAGGGTGGCGTTTCGCGCTCGCGGGCCCGACGGCCAGGTGCAGCGCGCCGAGGCGGTGGGCCGAGGCGGGCAAGGCATCAGCTTCGAGGTGCCAGCGGGCGGCACGGTGGCGTTGGTGGGCGAATCGGGCTCGGGCAAGAGCGTCACCGCGATGTCGGTGCTGAACCTGCTGCCCGACAACGCCGAGCGCCACGGCCAGGTGCTGTGGCAGGGGCGCGACCTGCTCAAGGCGACGCCCGCCGAACTGCGCCGGGTGCGGGGCCGCGAGATCGCCTGCGTGTTCCAGGACCCGATGTCGTCGCTGAACCCGGTGTTCACGGTGGGCCAGCAACTGGTGGAGCCGCTGGTCGTGCATCTGGGCCTGGGCGGCCGGGCGGCCCGCGCGCGGGCCGAGGCCTTGCTGCACGAGGTGGGGCTGCCCGAGCCCCGGCGGCGGCTGGGCGCCTATCCGCACCAGCTCTCAGGCGGCCAGCAGCAGCGGGTGATGATCGCGATGGCGCTGGCCTGCGAACCGAAGCTGCTGATCGCCGACGAGCCGACCACCGCGCTGGACGTGACCGTGCAGCGCCAGATCCTCGACCTGCTGGCCGGGCTGAAGACCCGCCTGGGGCTGGCGATGCTGTTCATCAGCCACGACCTGGCCCTGGTCGGCGAGATCGCCGACCAGGTGGTGGTGATGCGCGAGGGCACGCTGCGCGAAAGCGGCCCGGCGGCGCAGATCTTCAACGCGCCGCGGGACGCCTACACCCGCGCGCTGCTGGCCTGCCGCCCGGGCCTGGAGGCCCCCCCGCCGCGCCTGCCGGTGATCGACGACCTGCTCCACGAACGCAGCGCGCCCCGGCCGGCGCCGCCCAAGGACCCGCACGCGGCGGTGGTGCTGGCGGTGCGCACGCTGTCCAAGGGCTTCGCGCTGCGCCAGGGCTGGTTCGGCCATCGCGAGTTCAAGGCGGTGCAGGACGTGAGCTTCCAGCTGCGGCGCGGCCACACCCTGGGCGTGGTGGGGGAGTCGGGCTCGGGCAAGACCACGCTGGGCCTGACGCTGCTGCGGCTGCACACGCCCAGCGCAGGCCAGGTCTGGCTCGATGGCCACGACCTGTTCGCCCTCGGCGACGCCGAACGCCTGGCGATGCGGCGACGCATCCAGATCGTGTTCCAGAACCCGTACGCGGCGCTGAACCCGCGCTTCACGATCGCGCAGACGCTGATCGAACCGATGCGCATCCACGGCCTGGGCAGCGACGACGCGGACCGGCTGCAGCGCGCCGCAGGCTGGCTGGAGCGCGTCGGCCTCGGCGCGCAGGCGCTGGGCAAGTACCCCCACGAGTTTTCGGGCGGCCAGCGCCAGCGCGTGGCGATCGCCCGCTGCCTGACGCTGAGCCCCGAGGTGCTGGTGCTGGACGAGGCCGTCAGCGCGCTCGATGTGTCGGTGCAGGCCCAGGTGCTGAACCTGCTGCGCGACCTGCAGGACGAACTCGGTCTGGCCTATGTCTTCATCAGCCACGACCTGGCGGTGGTGCGCTTCATGGCCGACGAGGTGCTGGTGATGAAGGACGGCGTGGCGGTGGAGCAGGCGCCGGTGGAACAGGTGCTGCAGTCACCGCAGCAGGATTACACGCGGCGCCTGATCGGCGCCGTGCCGCGCGGCTGGTCGCCGCCGACCTGATCGCACCACGCCGGCTGGCGACGGGCGCGAAAGTTGCATTGCGCCTCTACACTGCTCGCCGGCATGGAAGCGCCCGCCCGGCGCCTGCCGCGAGCCGAACCCAACAACCGAGGAGCCCCGATGTCTTTGTTTCCCCGATGGCGAGAAGTATCCGTGCCGGCTGGCGGCGTGGTGGCACCGGACGAACGCCTGCCCTGGCCGCAGACCGCGGTGCTGGGCGTGCAGCACGTGATCGCGATGTTCGGCGCGACGGTGCTGGGGCCGATCCTGATGGGCTTCGACCCGAACGTCGCGATCCTGATGTCGGGCATCGGCACGCTGATCTTCTTCTTCGTGGTGGGCGGCCAGGTGCCCAGCTACCTGGGCTCCAGCTTCGCCTTCATCGGCGTGGTGATCTCGGCCACCGGTTTCGCCGGCAGCGGCGCCAACGGCCAGATCCCGCTGGCGCTGGGCGGCATCATCGCCTGCGGCGCGCTGGTGGCGCTGGTCGGCCTGCTGGTCACGGCCATCGGCACGGCCTGGATCGAATCGCTGATGCCGCCGGTGGTCACCGGCGCGGTGGTCGCCGTGATCGGCCTGAACCTGGCCGGCGTGCCGATCAAGAACATGGCACCGACCGATTTCGACAAGTGGATGCAGGCCGTCACCGTGGTCTGCGTCGGGCTGGTGGCGGTGCGCACCCGCGGCATGCTGCAACGGCTGCTGATCCTGGCCGGGCTGATCCTGGCGAGCATCGTGTACGCGGTCCTGACCAACGGTCTGGGCCTGGGCAAGCCGATCGATCTGACCCGGCTGGCGCAGGCCGCCTGGTTCGGTGCGCCGCACTTCAGCACGCCGGTGTTCGACGCCAAAGCGATGCTGCTGATCGCGCCGGTGGCGCTGATCCTGGTGGCCGAGAACCTGGGCCATGTGAAGGCCGTCAGCGCGATGACCGGCCGCAACCTCGACCGCTTCATGGGCCGCGCCTTCCTGGGCGACGGCATCGCGTCGATGGTGTCCGGCGCCTCGGGCGGCACCGGCGTCACCACCTACGCCGAGAACATCGGCGTGATGGCGGCGACCAAGATCTACTCGACCGCGATGTTCGTGGTGGCCGCGCTGATCGCGATCGTGCTGGGCTTCTCGCCCAAGTTCGGCGCGCTGATCCAGACGATTCCGCTGGCGGTGATGGGCGGCGTGTCGATCGTGGTCTTCGGCCTGATCGCGGTGGCCGGCGCGAAGATCTGGGTCGACAACAAGGTCGACTTCTCGGTCAACTCGAACCTGATCGTCGCCGCGGTCACGCTGGTGCTGGGCACCGGTGACTACACGCTGAAGTTCGGCGGCTTCGCGCTCGGCGGCATCGGTACCGCGACCTTCGGCGCGATCCTGCTGAACCGGCTGCTGCGCTCGCGCTGAGGCGGCGGGCGCGCAGGCCGGCGCCGGGCCGCTCCCCAGCGGCCGGCGCATCCGCGCGGCGGGTGGTTGCGGTACGCCGCAACCGGGTGCTTCATGCCGCGCGCCGGCTGAGGATCTCGAAGGCCGGCAAGGTCTTGCCTTCGAGCACTTCGAGGAAGGCGCCGCCGCCGGTGGAGATGTAGCCCACGTCCTTGTCGATGCCGTACTT
>NZ_JBVYWP010000005.1:0-246075 GCF_056032705.1 Ideonella sp. sgz306126 | reverse complement strand
AGAATCGTCATGGACTTCCCCTTCCGGATGAGTTGATGAGAAACCGCACTTCCCATCGTGGCACTCAGTTGCCGGTTGCCGCAACGCGGCTAGTTCGGGACGGGGAAGTCCCTTTCATTCGTTAGACCTCACAATCCACCCATGGACCAACCTTCTACGCCAAAACCAAACTGGTATGTTCGCACGCTGATTGCCGTGTTTTGCATACTACTTGTGGCAATGATTGCCTACCGCTTCGCGTGGGTAGATCCCAAGGGTGAAATCAACGCAGGCCTGATCACCCTACTGTGCTTGCTGCTCGTACTGGTTCTGGCCGAGTCGTTCGACAACTTCTCCATTGGCAAAGTTATATCCATCTCTCGTGAAGCCAAGAAGAAGGAGAAGGAGGTTGAAAAGCTGGAAAAGCAGAACGCACAGCTGCTGTCCCAGCTGATCTCCATCTCAAGCACGCAGACCCAGACGCAAAGCCATACCAACGTTTACGGCGACTACCATGTCGCCCCAACGGTACGAAAGGCGAGTGAAGAGGAGGTCAGAGACAACAAGACCGCCGAGATACCCGCCACACCGATTCCGGCAGAACCTTCAAGAGCCCGGATGAACTGGAAGAAGGCGGAGGAGATCGGACTGACAAAGTATGTGCAACTTCGGTCAATTCATCCATCAAATCTGATCGCAGATGCCAAATTGGTTAACGAGTTCCAAGGAATCGATCCAATAAGCACTCTTCAGATCATCTTTGACGGCTACCTCAAGGAGCAAGATCAAGAGACCTTCGTGGAACTGAAGCCGAATATATTTGTGAGTTCAATATTTCGAGATCGGTTGTACGTAATGCTCTCGAAGATTAATCACTACAGGAACGCCAAGCGCGTCGACGCTCATCTTGACCTTGTGATCATGAAGATTCCTGGAGAAGAGTCCCGAGCGTCCCAACCAATGGAGCGATTCCTCGAAAGCTTTGCACCGGCGATTGCGGGTGGATTACTCAAGGTCGTTTCTGTTGAGTTCAGCGAAGCTGAGGCCGCCGCCTGTCGCGAAGCGCAGTGAGCTCCAGCCCCTCAGTCGAGCTGCAAATTGCAGCAAGCTGCAATTTGCAGCTCACCTCGAACGTTGGGCATCAAGGAGAACTCTCATGCGTTTCCCACTCTTCGTTCTTGGATTGATCCTTTTCTCGGGCGTCGCAGAAGCAGAGATGGCGAACAACTAAGAAGCGTCATCTGCGAGGTGGCACGCGGTGAGGGCTGGCAGATCCTTCACAGCGCACGCAGCGGAGCCCGAGGTGCTGCTCAAAAGGGTCGAAGTCGCGGTCCGAGTGCAGCAGTTCCAGCTTGTCAACGATGCAGCGCGTCGCGATCACGGTGTCGATGGTCTTGCGCACGGTCAGGCCCAGGGCGCGCAGTCGGCGGTAGTTGCGTGCAGCCTCAATGGCCACGTCCTGTCCGCCAAGAGGGACCACGGTCAGGTTCAGCAACTGCCGGCGCACTTCGTTGAACGCCTTGTCCGTTGCGCAGCCTTGCAGCACCTCGGTCAAGATCAAGTCACCCACCGCCAGCGGCACGGTGCCGAGCAGTGCATCCAGCTTGTCTGCCTGCGGAGTCGGCGTACCCCGCAGGTAGTCCACCCAGACACTCGAGTCAACCAGAATCACGTGTCGCGCCGCATGGCATCGAGGTCACCTTGCCACTGAACCTTTCCCCGAAGCCGGCGCACTTCAGCCTGGCGGTTCATCTGCAAGAGGGTCCTGAGCCCAAGCTCCACGGCTTCCTTCTTGGTCTTGGCGCCTGTGGCCTTCAACGCGTCGGCCATGAGCTTGTCGTCAATGACGATGTTCGTCCGCATGTGTATCTCCTGCGTTAGATGTACACATTCTACAGTGCGGCGGCTGAAGCCGAATCTTCGCTGGAAGCGACCGTCCCCGGGAAGGCGCTGGGCCAGCGAACCGGGGTCGTTCATCAGCCGTCTCGCGGGTCAAGGTCAAGATGACCGACGGCAGGCTCGACGTGGCTGGGGTTGACCTTGCCGGCGGCCATTTACGGACTTCTCCCAGTACAGGACGTGGGTGAAGATGCACAGACTGCCACAAGCGTTGAGGAGTGGCCATGGGAAAACGTTTGCGCAGTGCCATTGCGGTTCTGCTGCTGATGGGCAGCGGCACCAGCACCTGGGCGAGCGGGATGCTGGACGGGGCGGTCATCGTCAATACCGGCGCAGCCGACAGCGCTTATGCGATGGCCGATTGGTCTGGCGCCGTCTTCAACGTGGCCCCAGGTGACAGCTTTCTCCTCGGCGGCCAAGTGGAGAGCTGGAACAGCGGGACGATGTACGACAGCATTGACGCCGTCCGAATGCTCTACTCGCTGAACGGCGGGGCCGCCCGATCGGTTTGGCTGAGCTTGTCGCCTGCGGTGCCCCTTGATGGAAACACGCTGTGGCAAAGCTCGTACAGCGTCAACCTGGCTTCCGGTCTGACGGCGGGCAGCAACACGCTGAACCTGCGCTTCGAGGGGCTCAACGCATGGGGCCCCAATACCTTCTGGCTGGACAACGGCGGTTCAGGCTGGACGGCCACGCTGAACGTCCAGTCCCCGGTGCCCGAGCCTTCCAGCCTGGCGCTGCTGTTGGGCGGCCTGGTGGTGCTGGGGGTGTCGCGTCCCAGGCGTTCCGCCTGAAGCGGCAGCATGCGTGGCGGCCTGTCGATGCTGCCTGCCGCAGGCCGCATCGGTCGACCCGCGGTCGTCAGAGCTCGGTCCGCAGCCGCCAGATCTCGGGGAACAGCACGGTGTCGAGCATCTTGCGCAGGTAGCTGACGCCGCCGGTGCCGCCGGTGCCGCGCTTGAAGCCGATCACTCGCTCCACCGTGGTCACGTGGCGGAAGCGCCAGAGGCGGAAGGCGTCTTCGAGGTCGGTCAGCTCCTCGCCCAGCTGGTACAGGTCCCAGTGCGCCGTCGGGTCGCGGTAGACGGCCAGCCAGGCCTGCTCGACGCCGTCGCTGGCTTCGTAGGGCCGGGTCCAGTCGCGCTCGGTGTGGCTGGCGGGCACGGCCAGGCCGCGGCGGGCCAGCAGGCGCAGCGCCTCGTCGTACAGGCTGGGCGCACGCCAGGCGGTCTCGACGATGGCCAGCAGATCGGGCCGGTGCGCGTGCGGCTGCAGCATCGCCGGGTTCTTGTTGCCCAGCGTGAACTCGATGCAGCGGTACTGCCAGCTCTGGAAGCCGCTGGACTTCGCCAGGTACGGTCGGATCGCCGAGTACTCGGGCGGCGTCATCGTCGCCAGCACGTCCCAGGCGTGCACCAGCTGCTCCATGATCTTGGAGACCCGGGCCAGCATCTTGAAGGCGGGTTGCAGCTCGTCGCGCGAGAGGTGCCGCACGGCGGCGCGCATCTCGTGCAGCATCAGCTTCATCCACAGCTCGCTGGTCTGGTGCTGGACGATGAACAGCATCTCGTTGTGGTCCGGCGACAGCGGGTGCTGGGCGCCGAGGATCTCGTCGAGGTGCAGGTAGTCGCCGTAGCTCATGTCGCGCGAGAAGTCGAGCTGGGCGCCTTCGTCGCGCACGATGGCCTCGCCGGCCGCAGGGGTGTGGGGGCAGGTCATGTGACGGCGGCCTTCTGGTTGAAACGGGCTTCGCGCCACTGGCCGCTGTCCATCACGTCGGCCAGGGCCTGCACGGCGTCGAAGACGTCGACGAAGCGGGTGTAGAGCGGGGTGAAGCCGAAGCGCAGCAGGTCGGGCTCGGCGGCGCTGCCATCGCCGGCGCGGAAATCGCCGATCACGCCGCGCGCGATCAGGGCCTGCATGATCGCGTAGCCGGCGCCGTGATCCAGCCCGCCGCAACCCAGCGAGACCTGGCTGCCGCGCTGCGCGGTGTCCAGCGGCGTGGCGACGCTCAGCGGGTGGCGGGCCAGTTGCTCTCGCACCAGCGCCAGGAACAATTCGGACAGCGCCAGCGACTTGCGGCGCAGCGCCGCCATGCCGCCCAGCGGCTCGGCCGCCAGCACCGTGTCGACGCCGCATTCGAGCGCGCTCATCGCCACCACCGGCGGCGTGCCGCAGAGAAAGCGGGTGATGCCGGGGGCCGGCCGGTAGTCGGTGTCGAAGAGGAAGGGCGCGGCGTGGCCCATCCAGCCCGACAGCGGCTGCTGCAGGCGCGCCGCGTGGCGGGGATGGGCCCAGACGAAGGCCGGGGCGCCGGGGCCGCCGTTGAGGTACTTGTAGCCGCAGCCGACGGCGAAGTCGGCGGCGCGCGACGCGGCCCAGGGCACGCCATCGGCCTCGCCCGCCTTCAGGTCCACCGGCACCGCGCCGGCCGAATGGGCCAGGTCCCACAGCATCAGCACGCCGGCCGCATGGGCGCGGGCGGTGATGTCGGCCATGTCGTGCAGCCGGCCGCTGCGGTAGTTGACCTGGGTCAGCATCAGCACCGCCACGTCGTCGCGCAGGCGCGCGGCGACCTCGTCGGCCTGGATCAGCTCCAGCGTCATGCCGTGCTGGGCCGCCAGCGATTGGGCGATGTAGAGGTCGGTCGGGAAGTTGCTGCGCTCGGAGACGATGACCTTGCGCTGCGGCGCATCGGCCTGGGCGATGCGGATCGCCGCGGCGAGCGCCTTGTACAGGTTCAGCGAGGTGCTGTCGGCGACGATCAGCTCGCCCTGGCCGGCCCCCACCAGCCGGCCGATCTTGTCGCCGACCCGCTGGGGCAGCGTGATCCAGTCGGCGCTGTTCCAGCTGCGGATCAGGCCCTCGCCCCATTCCTGCTGGACCACCTGCGCTACGCGCGCCGCGGTGGCGCGGGGCAGCACGCCCAGCGAGTTGCCGTCCAGGTAGTTGACGCCGTCGGGCAGCGCGAATTGCGTGCGCAGGTCGCGCAGCGGGTCTTGGGCATCGAGCGCCTGGCACTCGGCACGGGTGGTCATCGTCGGGTCTCCTGAGGAAAGGGCAGGGCTCACAGCGCGCGCAGCACGGCCCGCACCGGCGAGGCGCAGGCGCCCGCCAGCTTGAGCGGCAGCGCGATCAGTTCGTAGTCGCCAGCGGGCACGTCGTCGAGCACCAGGTTCTCCAGCACCCGCAGGTCGTGGCGGCGCAGTTGCTGGTGGCTGTCCAGCGCCTTGCTGGAGGCCGGGTCGACCGAGGGGGTGTCGATGCCGATCAGCCGCACGCCGCGCGCCGCCAGCCACGCCACCGCCTCGGGCGCGTAGGCGGGGAAGTCGTCGACCCAGACCCGGTCGGCCCGGGCGCGGGTGCGCACCAGCACCCGCTCGGGCAGGCCGGCCTCGGCCGGCTCCAGGTGCGGGACGCGGATCAGCGCGCCGCAGTCGATCGCGTGGATCACCCGGCAGGGGCCGAGGTAGGGCTCCAGGGCCACGGCGTCGATCGCCGCCGCGTCGGCCGCGTAGTGCAGCGGCGCGTCGGCATGGGCGCCGACATGGGGCGACATCGTGATCGCGCTCAGGTTCACCGGGCAGCCGGGGCCCAGGCGCGCGGTCCAGCGCAGCGCATAGGGCTCGTCGCCGGGGAAGACCGGCGCGTCGGGCGAGATCTGCGGGGAGATGTCCCAGAGGCGGCGAGGCAAGGCAGGCTCCGAAGTCAAACTAGTTTATATCTAAACTATCGCCGCAAAGCGCGGCGGCGTCAAGGGTGGCGCGAGCGTGCGGCCCCGGCCGCGGCGTGTCAGTCGGGCTTGCCGGTGCGCTGGGCCAGGTGCATGCGCATCTGGCCCAGCAGGTCGTAGAGCTGCTGCTGTTCGCGCAGCCCGAAGCCGTCGAACAGTTCGGTCAGCCAGGCCTCGTGCTCGGCGGCCATGCGGGTGAATTCGCCGCGGCCGCGCGGCGTCAGCCGCACCCGCCACGAGCGGCCGTCGTCGGGGTCGGCCACGCGTTCGACCAGGCCTTCGGCTTCGAGCTGGTTGGTCAGCCCGGTGACGTTGCCGCCGGTCACCATCAGGTAGCTCGACAGCGCGCTCATGCGCAGGCCGTCGGGCTGGCGCTCCAGCTGCGCCAGGTAGTCGAAGCGGGCCAGCGTGGTGCCGAAGCGCTGGCGCAGCCGGGTGCGGATCTGCTGCTCGATCTGCGTGCTGCAGGCCAGCAGCCGCAGCCAGGTGCGCACCGCCAGGTGGTCGCCCGAGGCGGCGCGCGCTTCCAGGCCGATCTGCTGGGCGTCCAGTGCGGGGGCGGGCGCCGGGGCGGCGGCGCGCGATGGTTTCTTGGGGGCGGTGGAGGGCATCAGGACGCAATGTACTTGACAACTAAAGCTTTAGGACTAAACTAGTTTCCAGGCAACATCGAACCAGGAGCCGAGACATGAACATCGTCTGCATCGGAGGCGGCCCGGCCGGGCTCTACTTCGCGCTGTTGATGAAGGGGCAGGACCCGTCGCACGAGATCACCGTGGTCGAGCGCAACCGCCCCTACGACACCTTCGGCTGGGGCGTGGTGTTCTCCGACGCGACGATGGACGTGATGCGCCAATGGGACGCGCCCACCGCCGACGAGATCCAGCTCGCCTTCAACCACTGGGACGACATCGAGCTGCGTTTCAAGGGCCGCACGATCCGCTCCGGCGGCCACGGCTTCGTTGGCATCGGCCGCAAGAAGCTGCTCAACATCCTGCAGGCGCGCTGCGAGGCGCTGGGCGTGAAGCTGGTGTTCGAGACCGAGGTCGAGTCCGACACCGAGTACCCGGACGCCGACCTGATCATCGCCAGCGACGGCGTCTCGTCCAAGATCCGCAACCGCTACGCCGAGCACTTCAGGCCCGACATCGTGGTGCGGCCGAACCGCTACATCTGGCTCGGCACCAGGAAGCTGTTCGACGCCTTCACCTTCGACTTCCAGCGCACCGAGCACGGCTGGTTCCAGGCCCACATCTACAAGTTCGACGAGCAGACCACGACCTTCATCGTCGAATGCCCCGAGTCGGTCTGGCTGGCGCACGGGCTGGACCGGGCCGACCCGCAGCAGTCGATCGCGTTCTGCGAGAAGCTCTTCGCCGACACCTTGCAGGGCGAGGCGCTGATGACCAACGCGCGCCACCAGCGCGGTTCGGCCTGGCTGAACTTCCAGCGCGTCACCTGCGAGCAGTGGTCGCTGCACAACGGCCGCAGCCACGTGGTGCTGATGGGCGACGCGGTGCACACCGCGCATTTCGCGATCGGCTCGGGCACCAAGCTCGCGCTGGAGGATGCGATCGAGCTGGCCGCGCAGTTCCAGCAGCAGGGCGCCGAGGTGGACAAAATCCCGGCGGTGCTCGCGCGCTACCAGGCCTTGCGCTCGGTGGACGTGCTGCGGCTGCAGAACGCGGCGTGGAACGCGATGGAGTGGTTCGAGGTCTGCGGTACGCGCTACTGCGACCAGCTGCCGCCCGAGCAGTTCATGTATTCGATGCTGACGCGCAGCCAGCGCATCAGCCACGAGAACCTGCGCCAGCGCGACGCCGCCTGGCTCGAGGGCTTCGAGCGCTGGTTCGCCGAGCGCGCGGCCGCCCAGTCCGGCGTGCCGCTGCGCGCCGGCGAGGCCGCGCCGCCGCCGATGTTCACGCCCTACACCGTGCGCGCCGTCACGCTGAAGAACCGCGTCGTCGTCTCGCCGATGGCGCAGTATTCGGCGGTCGACGGCCTGGTGGGCGACTACCACCTGGTGCACCTGGGCGCGCGGGCTCAGGGGGGCGCGGCGATGGTGTTCGCCGAGATGACCTGCGTCAGCGCCGACGCGCGCATCACGCCGGGCTGCCCCGGCCTGTGGACCGACGCGCAGGGCGCGGCCTGGCGGCGCATCGTCGACTGGGTGCATGCGAACACCGACGCCAGGATCGCGATGCAGCTCGGCCATGCCGGCGCCAAGGGCTCGACCCGGCGCGCCTGGGACGGCATCGACCAGCCGCTGGCCGACGACGACACCGAGCCCAACTGGCCGCTGATCTCCGCCTCCCCCCAGCAGTACCTGCCGGGCCAGAGCGCCTGGTCGCGCGAGATGACGCGCGCCGACATGGACCGGGTCCGGGACGATTTCGTCGCCGCCACGCAGCGTGCCGCCGCCGCCGGCTTCGACTGGCTGGAGCTGCACTGCGCCCACGGCTACCTGCTGTCCAGCTTCATCTCGCCGCTGACCAACCAGCGCGGCGACGCCTACGGCGGCTCGCTCGCCAACCGCCTGCGCTATCCGCTGGAGGTGTTCGCGGCGGTGCGCGCGGCCTGGCCGGCGCAGCGTCCGATGTCGGTGCGGATCTCGGCCCACGACTGGGTGCCGGGCGGCATCACCCCCACCGACGCGGTGGAGATCGCGCGCGCCTTCAAGGCCGCCGGTGCCGATGTGATCGACTGCTCGTCGGGCCAGATCAGCAAGCAGGAGAAGCCGGTGTTCGGCCGCATGTTCCAGACCCCGTTCGCCGACCGCGTGCGCCAGGAAGCCGGCATCGCCACGCTCGCGGTGGGCGCGATCAGCGAGGCCGACCATGTCAACAGCATCATCGCCGCGGGCCGGGCCGACCTGTGCGCGATCGCACGCCCGCACCTGGCCAACCCGGCCTGGACGCTGACCGAAGCCGCCAAGATCGGCTACACGGCCCAGCCCTGGCCGCGGCCCTACCGCTCGGCCAAGGCCCAGATGGAAGCGAACTTCCAGCGCGAGAAGGCGCAGAGCGTGCTGGCCCAGGCCTTCGCCCAGGTGGCGGCGCAGAAGAAGGGCGCGAAGGCATGACGGCGATGACGCTGCAGGGACGGCACGTGCTGGTGACCGGGGCCGCGCGCGGCATCGGCGCCGCCATTGCCCGGCGCCTGGCGGCCGAGAGCGCGCAGCTCACGCTGCTGGGGCGCGACGCACAGCGGCTGCAGGCGCTGGCCGCCACGCTGCCGGGCCACGGCCACGGCATCGCGCTGGCCGACGTGGCCGACGAGGCCCAGGTGGCATCAGCCTTCGCGCAGGCCCGGCAGGCGCGCGGTCCGGTGGCGATCCTGGTCAACAACGCCGGCCAGGCCGAGAGTGCCCCGTTGCACAAGACCTCCACCGAGCTGTGGCAGCGCATGCTGGCGGTGAACCTCACCGGCAGCTTCCTGTGCTGCCGCGCGGCGCTGCCGGACATGCTGCAGGCGGGCTGGGGCCGCGTCGTCAACATCGCCAGCACCGCGGGCCAGCGCGGCTATGCGTACGTCGGCGCCTACAGCGCGGCCAAGCACGGCGTGCTGGGCCTGACGCGGTCGCTGGCGCTGGAAGTGGCGAAAAAGGGCATCACCGTCAACGCGGTGTGCCCGGGCTACACCGAGACCGACCTGCTGGCCGACAGCATCGCCAACGTGGTCGCCAAGACCGGCCGCAGCGCCGAGGCCGCGCGGGCCGAGTTCGCTGCCGGCAACCCCCAGGGCCGCCTCGTGCTACCGGAGCAGGTGGCCGACGCCGTCGCCTGGCTCTGCACCGATGCGTCGTCCGCGATGACCGGCCAGGCCCTGTCGGTCTCGGGCGGCGAAGTGATGTGAAGGACACCCCATGACGACCCCCTCTCCCGTCGACCCGGCCCTGCTTGCCGGCAACCGCAGGCCGCTCGCCGGCTATCGCGCCAAGCACTTCCTCTGGCAGGTGCAGGGCGCGGTGGCCACGATCACGCTCGATCGCCCCGAGCGCAAGAACCCGTTGAGCTTCGACTCGTATGCCGAATTGCGCGACCTGTTCGGCGCGCTGAAGTACGCCGACGACGTCCACGCCGTGGTCGTCACCGGCAGCGGCGGCAACTTCTGCTCCGGCGGCGACGTGCACGAGATCATCGGCCCGCTGGTGCAGCTGCCCGCGCCCGAGCTGCTGATGTTCACCCGCATGACCGGCGACCTGGTCAAGGCGATGCGCGCCTGCCCCCAGCCCATCGTGGCGGCGGTGGACGGCGTGTGCGCCGGCGCCGGCGCGATCGTCGCGATGGCCTCGGACCTGCGCCTGGGCACCGCGCGCGCCAAGACCGCGTTCCTGTTCAACCGCGTCGGCCTGGCCGGCTGCGACATGGGAGCCTGCGCGATCCTGCCGCGCCTGATCGGCCAGGGCCGGGCCAGCGAGCTGCTGTACACCGGCCGTTCGTTCAGCGGCGACGAGGGCGAGCGCTGGGGCTTTTTCAATCGGCTGGCCGAGCCGCAGGCCTTGCTGGCCGAGGCCCAGGCGCTGGCGCAAGGCCTTTGCGAGGGACCGACCTTCGCCAACGGCATCACCAAGACCATGCTGCATCAGGAATGGGCGATGACGCTGGAGCAGGCCATCGAGGCCGAGGCCCAGGCCCAGGCGCTGTGCATGCTGACGCAGGACTTCCGCCGTGCCTACGAGGCCTTCGTGGCCAGGCAGCGCCCGCGTTTCGAAGGCAACTGAACCCCGCTACAGGAGCCGCCATGGCCGACACCCGCTACCTCGACTGGCCTTTCTTCCAGCCGCACCACCGCGAACTGGCCCGCACGCTGGACGCCTGGGCGGCGCAGCACGTGGCCCCGGTGCACGGCCCCGATGTCGACGCCGACTGCCGCCGCCTGGTGGCCGTGCTGGGCGAGGCGGGCTGGCTCGCCCATGCGCTGGGCGGCCGCGCGCTGGGCGGTGCCGCCGATGCGATCGACACCCGCGCGATCTGCCTGATCCGCGAGACCCTGGCGCGCCACAACGGCCTGGCCGATTTCGCCTTCGCGATGCAAGGCCTGGGCTCGGGCGCGATCAGCCTGGCCGGCAGCGCCGAGCAACGCGCGGCCTACCTGCCGCGGGTCGCGCGGGGCGAGGCGATCGCGGCCTTCGCGCTGTCGGAGCCGGAGGCCGGATCGGACGTCGCGGCGATGGCCTGCAGCGCACGCGTCGAAGGCGATGAGGCCGTGCTCGACGGCGAGAAGACCTGGATCAGCAACGGTGGCATCGCCGACTTCTATGTGGTGTTCGCGCGCAGCAGCGATGCGCCCGGCCGCGGCGCCAAGGGCATTTCGGCCTACCTCGTCGATGCCGGCACGCCGGGCTTCGAGATCGCCGAGCGCATCGATGTCATCGCGCCGCATCCGCTGGCCCGGCTGCGCTTCACGAACTGCCGCGTGCCGCTCGCCCGGCGCATCGGCGCCGCGGGCGAGGGCTTCAAGATCGCGATGCGCACGCTGGACGTGTTCCGCACCTCGGTGGCCGCGGCCGCGCTGGGTTTCGCCCGCCGCGCACTGGACGAGGCCTTGCAGCGCGCCACCACGCGCAAGATGTTCGGCGGCGTGCTGGCCGACTTCCAGCTGACCCAGGCCAGGCTGGCCGAGATGGCCACCACGATCGACTCGGCCGCGCTGCTGGTCTACCGCGCCGCCTGGCTGCGCGACCAGGGCCAGACGGTGACGCGCGAGGCCGCGATGGCCAAGATGGCCGCCACCGAAGGCGCGCAGCAGGTGATCGACGCGGCGGTGCAGCTGTGGGGCGGGCTGGGCGTGGTCAGCGGCCAGCCGGTCGAGCGCCTGTACCGCGAGATCCGCGCGCTGCGCATCTACGAAGGCGCCACCGAAGTCCAGCAACTGATCATCGCCCGCGAACTGCTGCGCGACCTGACACCCACCTGAGCCCGGAGCCCCCGCCATGGCCACCGCCCCCCTCGACACCTTCGCCCGCGACCACCTGCCGCCGCCGGACCAGCAGCCCGAGTTCCTGTTCGAGCTGCCGGAGCTGCAATTTCCCGCCCGGCTGAACTGTGCCACCGAGCTGCTGGACCGGCACGTGGCCGAAGGCCGCGGCGACCGCGTCTGCATCCGCGCGCCGGGCCTGAGCTGGACCTACGCCGAGCTGCAGGCGCGCGCCAATCGCATCGCCAACGTGCTGGTCGACGAATGCGGCCTGGTGCCCGGCAACCGGGTGCTGCTGCGGGCGCCGAACAACCCGATGATGGCGGCGTGCTGGTTCGGCGTGATCAAGGCCGGCGGCATCGCGGTGGCCACGATGCCGCTGCTGCGCGCCAAGGAGCTGGGGCCGATCGTCGACAAGGCGCGGATCACCCACGCCTTGTGCGATGCGGCGCTGGCCGACGAACTGCGCCGCACCCAGGCGGCCTGCCCGACGCTGCGGCAGGTGCTGTGGTTCAACAGCGCCGCGCCGGACAGCCTGGAGGCGGCGATGGCGCGCCAGCCCGACCGGTTCGCCAACGCCGACACCGCGGCCGACGACACCTGCCTGCTGGCCTTCACCTCGGGCACCACCGGCGTGCCCAAGGCGACGATGCATTTCCACCGCGACGTGATGGCGGCCTGCGCCTGCTTTCCGCGCCACATCCTGCGGCCGCGGCCCGACGACGTCTTCATCGGCAGCCCGCCGCTGGCCTTCACCTTCGGGCTGGGCGGCCTGTTGCTGTTCCCGATGAGCGTGGGCGCGGCCACCGTGCTGCTGGAGAAGGCCGGCCCGCCCCAGCTGCTGGAAGGCATCCGCGACTTCGGCGCGACCGTGCTGTTCACCGCACCCACCTCGTACCGCACGCTGGCCGCGCGCGGGCTGGACCTGCGTCGCACGCCGCTGCGCCAGTGTGTCTCGGCGGGCGAGGCGCTGCCGGCCTCGACCCGCGCGCTGTGGCGCGACGCCACCGGCATCGAGCTGATCGACGGCATCGGCGCGACCGAGATGCTGCACATCTTCATCTCGGCCGACGAAGCCCATGCGCGGCCGGGCGCCACCGGCACCGTGGTGCCCGGCTACCGCGCCAGGGTGGTGGACGAAGCCATGCGCGAGGTCCCGGTGGGCACGGTGGGCAAGCTGGCGGTGAAAGGGCCGACCGGCTGCCGCTACCTGGACGACGCCCGCCAGGCGGACTACGTGAAGGACCGCTGGAACCTGACCGGCGACGCCTACCTGATGGACGCCGATGGCTACTTCCACTACCAGGCCCGCACCGACGACATGATCGTCTCGGCCGGCTACAACATCGCCTCGCCCGAGGTCGAGGACGCGCTGATGCTGCATCCGGCGGTGGCCGAATGCGCGGTGATCGGCGTGCCCGACGAGGAGCGCGGCCAGATCGTCAAGGCCTTCGTCGTGCTGCGGCCGGGCCAGGGCGCGGGGCCCGAGACGGCGCGCGCGCTGCAGGACTTCGTCAAGCAGACGGTGGCCCCGTACAAGTACCCGCGGGCAGTCGCGTTCGTCGACAAGCTGCCCCGCACCCAGACCGGCAAGCTGCAGCGCTTCAAGCTGCGCGACCCCCAGGAGAGCTGAGATGACCAAGACCGTGCTGCAGCCCGCAGGCTGGGCCGCTCCCAAGGGCTATGCCAACGGCGTCGCCGCGAGCGGCCGGCAGGTGTTCGTGGCCGGCCAGATCGGCTGGAACGCCGAGAGCCGGTTCGAGAGCGACGACCTGGTCGCCCAGGTGCGCCAGGCGCTGCTGAACGTGCGCGCCGTGCTGGCCGAGGCCGGCGCCACGCCAGGCCACATCACCCGCATGACCTGGTACCTGATGGACCGGCGCGACTACCTGGCCCGCGCGGCCGAGATCGGGCGCGTCTACCGCGAGGTGCTGGGCCGCGAGTTCGCGATCGCGATGACCGCGGTGCAGGTGGCGGGCCTGATGGAGGCGCGGGCGCTGGTCGAGATCGAGGTGACGGCGGTGCTGCCCGACTGAGGGCGGGCCGGGCGATCAGGTCGGCAACGCCACCGGTGCCGTCCGCCCGGCCCTGCCCGGGGCCTGCAGCCAGTGCAGCGCGACCTGGCGGCCGGGGTCGACCCAGACGCCCGCTGGCGACCAGCCCGCCGCGTGCGCCAGGCGCTGGAAGCCTTGCACCGTGTACTTGTAGGAGCTCTCGGTGTGCACGCTGTCGCCTTCGTCGAAATCGAAGGCCTGGCTGCCCACGGTCACGCGCTGCGGGCAGCGGCTCACCAGGTGCATCTCGACGCGTTGCAGCGGCGCGTTGTAGAAGGCGCAGTGCTGCCACTGGTCCAGCTTGAAGTCCGCGCCGGCCTCCCGGTTGGCGCGCGCCCACAGGTTGAGGTTGAACTCGGCGGTGACGCCCTCGGTATCGTTGTAGGCCGCGTGCAGCCGCTGCGGGTCCTTGACCAGGTCGACGCCGATCAGCAGCCCGCCTTCGTCCAGTTCGAGGCGCCATTGGCGCAGCAAGGCCGTGGCGTGCGCGGGCTCGAAGTTGCCGATCGAACTGCCCGGATAGAAGCCGACGCGGGGCCCGGGGCCCAGACGCGGCGGCAGTACCAGCGCGCGGGTGAAGTCGGCCACCAGCGGGCGGATCGCCAGCCCCGGCAGCTCGGCGCGCAGCGCCGCGGCGGCGGCCAGCAGGTAGTCGCCCGAGATGTCCACCGGCACATAGCCGACCGGCGCCTCCAGCGCCCCCAGCAGCAGGCGCACCTTGCGCGCGGCGCCGGCGCCCCATTCGACGATCTCGGCGCCCGGGCCGATCTGCCGCGCGATGTCGGCCGCGTGGCGTTCGAGCAAGGCCAGCTCGGTGCGGGTCGGGTAGTACTCCGGCAGCTCGCAGATCCGGTCGAACAGCTGCGAGCCGCGGAAGTCGTAGAACCACTTGGGGGCCACGCGGCGCGGGCGCGCGGCCAGCCCGGCCCGCAGGTCGTCGGTGAAGCCGGTCACAGGTCGCGGGCCAGTCGCAGGCCGGTGAACTGCCAGCGCGCGGCCGGCGGGAAGAAGTTGCGGTAAGTGGCGCGTTCGTGCCCGGTCGGCGTGGCGCTGCTGCTGCCGCGCAGCACGATCTGCCCGACCATGAACTTGCCGTTGTATTCGGCCACGGCGCCCGGCGGCGGCCGGTAGCGCGGGTAGGGGTCGTAGGCCGAACGCGTCCACTGCCAGGCCGCGCCGAACGCCTGGGCCGGCGGCGCCGTGCCGCAGGCCGCGGCTTCCCATTCGAACTCGGTCGGCAGGCGCGCGCCGGCCCATTCGGCGAAGGCGGCCGCTTCGTAGAAGCTCAGGTGGCGCACCGGCTGGTCCGGCTCGCGCGGCTGGGCGCCATGCAGCGTGAATGCCAGGCCGTCCTCCAGCCAGTAGAGCGGCGCCGTCCAGCCCTGCGACTGCACATGGGCCCAGCCGTCCGACAACCACAGCGCCGCACGCCGGTAGCCACCGTCGTCGATGAAGTCCTGGTACTCGGCATTCGTCACCAGGCGGCGGGCCAGCGCGTGCGGCGGCAGCAGCACGGCGTGGCGGGGGCCCTCGTTGTCGAACGCGAAACCCGCGCCGCGGTGGCCGATCTCGACCCGCCCGCCCGGGTGCTCCAGCCAGCCTGCGGGGCCGGCGGCGAGCCGCGGCGCCGGCCCGGCCCGCATGGCCGGGCGCATCGGGTTCATCGACAAGGCGTGCAGGATGTCGGTCAGCAGCAACTCCTGGTGCTGTTGTTCATGCTGCAGCCCCAGCTCGATCAGCGCGCTGCAGGCCTCGGGGAGATCGGCTCCGCACTCGGCGATCAGCGCCAGCAGGGCCTGGTCCACCGACGCGCGGTAGGCCTTCACCTCGGCCAGCGAAGGTCGGGTCAGCAGGCCGCGCTGCGGTCTCGGGTGGCGCGGTCCGAGGCTCTCGTAGTACGAATTGAACAAGCGGCCGTAGTGGGGATCGACGACCTGGTAGCCGGGCGCCTGCGGGCCCAGCACCACGGCCTCGAAAAACCAGGTGGTGTGGGCGAGATGCCATTTGGTCGGGCTCGCGTCGGGCATCGACTGGATGCACTGGTCTTCCGCGCTCAGCGGCTCGGCCAGCGCCAGCGAGTGGCGACGCACCGCGAGGAAGCGTTCGGCCAAGGTCTCGCGGCGGTCGACGAGGGGCGGTCCCCAGCAGGTGGTCATCGGTCACTCCTGATCGGCGCCGGAGGCCGCATCGCGCGATCGCGCGGGGCTGGGCAGGGCGGACGGGGATGGTCGGTGGTCTGGCCGCAGCATACGCCGCCGGGCCGGCGCTTGCAGCGCCGTGCTGCGCCTGGAGGGTCCGATTTTTTTATCGCGCAGTCTGTAAGGTGTCTGCCCCTTGGCGCGTCTAACCAGCACCCAGGCGCCAAACCGGGCGGTCGCAAGACCTCCGGTTCGGCAGCCGGGCCCCGTCGATTCAACCCCGTCTTCCTTTGGAGAGTCCGATGTCTTGCGTCCGCACCCCCATTCCCACCGTCGCCCTGGCCCTCGCGCTCGGCACCGCCTTCGTCGCATTGCCGGTGGCCGCCCAGGCCGCGGACAAGGACAAATGCTTCGGCGTGGCCTTGAAGGGCAAGAACGACTGCAAGGCCGGTGCTGGCACCACCTGTGCAGGCACGTCCAAGGTCGACGACCAGGGCAATGCCTGGTCCTTCGTGCCCCAGGGCACGTGCACGAAGACGCCGTCCAAAACCTCGCCGACCGGCTTCGGCCAGCTCACGGCCTTCGCGCAGAAGAAGGCCTGACGGTCCGCCTCGCCATGCATCGACGCGCCGTCATCACGCCGCGGTCCGACGGGTCCCTGACCGACCTGCCGGCGCGCGCGGGCATCGGGCTCAAGCCGGAACATGTCCGCGAGGTGCTGGCGACGCGGCCCGACCTGGGCTTCTTCGAGGTGCACGCCGAGAACTACATGGTCGATGGCGGCCCTTATCACCACGCGCTGTCCCGCATCCGCGAGCACTACCCGCTGTCGCTGCACGGCGTGGGTTTGTCGATCGGCGGCGAGGCGCCGCTGGACGAGGCGCATCTGGACCGCCTGGCCGTGCTGATCCGGCGCTACGAACCGGCCTCGTTTTCCGAGCACCTGGCCTGGTCCAGCCATGGCGGCACTTTCTTCAACGACCTGCTGCCGCTGCCCTACGACGCCGCGACGCTGGCGCGCGTGTGCGAGCACATCGACCGCGTGCAGCAGCGCCTGCGGCGAAGGATGCTGCTGGAGAACCCGTCGACCTATCTCGAATTCGAGGCGTCCACGATGAGCGAGCCGCAGTTCCTCGGCGAGGTGCTGAGGCGCACCGGTTGCGGCCTGCTGCTGGACGTCAACAACGCGTACGTGTCCTGCACCAACCATGGTCGCGACGCCGCCGCCTACCTCGCCGAATTGCCGCTGGCGCAGGTCGGCGAGATCCATCTCGCGGGGTTCGCCCGCGACCGCGACGCCGCCGGCTCGCCGCTGCTGATCGACAGCCATGGCACGCCGGTCGACGACGCGGTGTGGGCGCTGTACGGGCAGGTGGTGGAGCGCCTCGGCGCCGTGCCCACGCTGCTCGAGCGCGACCAGGACCTGCCGTCGCTGGGCACGCTGCAGGCCGAGGCCGGGCGGGCCGAGGCGATGCTGCGTGCCGCGGCGCGGCCGACCCGGTCTCCGGTACCCGATGGCGAGCGGAGGCGGGCATGAGCGCGCCGGGCGCCGCCAAGCGGGTTGAGCAGGCGGACATCGCAGCGGCCTTGCTCGATCCGCAGCGGGCCGGTCCGCCCGGTTTGCGCGCCTGGAACGGGTCCGACCCCGGCGCGCGCCTGGCGGTTCACCGCAACAACGTCGTCAGCTCGCTGATCGATGCGTTGTCCGATACCTTCACGGTGACGCAGGACCTGGTCGGGGTCGCGTTCTTCCGCACGATGGCGAGCCGCTTCGTGCGCCAGGCGCCGCCGCGCTCGCCCATCCTCGCGTTCTACGGCGACGCCTTCCCGGCGTTCATCGAGGACTTCGAACCCGCGCGACCCTTGCCCTACCTGGCCGATGTCGCCCGGCTGGAGTTCGCGCGGGTACGGGCCTGCCACGCGGCCGATGCCGAGCCGGTGAAGGCCGAGGCGGTGAGCGCCGCGCTGGCCTGCGGCGACCGCATCGGCGAGCTGAGGCTGGTGCTGCATCCGTCCGTGGCGGTGGTGGACTCGGTCCATCCGGTGGTGTCGCTGTGGGCGGCCCACCAGGGGCACGGCGACCTGGCCCAGGTCGATCCGGATCGGGCCGAAGCGGCGCTGGTGTTGCGGCCCGGCCTGGAGGTGCTGGTGCTGGCCTGCCCGGCCGGCACCGCGGGCTTCGTGGCGGCGCTGCAGTGCGGGCAGGCGCTGGGCGAGGCGGCCGCCTCGGCCACCGCGGCGGCGCCGTCGTTCGATCTCGCGGCCGGCCTGTCGCTGCTGCTGGGCCACGGTGCGCTCGCGGCGATCCAACTTCCACCGGGATGCTCGCCATGATCTTTCTCTCTTCCCTCGTGCATCGCCTGATCCGCGCCTTCGAGCGCATTCCGCACCGCCTGATCGCGCTGCTGGCGCGGCTGTCGATGGCGGCGGTGTTCTGGAGCTCCGGGCAGACCAAGGTGCAGGGCTTCGTCGTCAACCTGCTGACCGGCGAGGTCCACCTGGGCTGGCCGCGCCTGTCGGACTCGGTGGTGGACCTGTTTCGCGACGAGTACAAGCTGCCCCTGGTGCCGCCGGAGATCGCCGCGACGATGGCCGCCACGGCCGAGCATGTGTTCCCGCTGCTGCTGCTGATCGGCCTGGGCACGCGCCTGTCGGCACTGGCCCTGCTGGGCATGACGATGGTGATCGAGGTCTTCGTCTATCCCGACGCCTACCCGACCCATGGCACCTGGGCCGCGATCTTCCTGTACCTGATGGCCCGCGGTCCGGGGGCGTGGTCGGTGGACCATTGGCTGGCCGGCCGATGCGGCTCCCGGAGCGTCGGGCGCGGTGTCCGGCACCGTGGTCGCGAACAGTGAAAATCGCACAGTCGGCGCCAAACCGCGCGCCCAAGGCGTCCACCCGGCGCGCCGGGCATCCACACTGGTCATCGGTCACCAGTCGGTAAGGACCGACGCTCGCGTGCCCGCCCGCTGACCGGGAGGGCCGCGATGGAACGGTGCGGCCTTGAGGTGACGGCATGTCCCACGTGAACCCCGAAGACGCGATGCCACCCGCTGCGGTGTCCGCCAAGGTGATGCAGACCGAGGCGCTTGAACTCGGCTTCTCGCAGTGCGTGCACGCGATGGAGAGAACCTTGTACGCCACGCCGGTGGGCTGGGCACTGGCCATTTGGTTGGTGCACGGCGTGGTTCCCCGGGTCAACGTGTTGCAGTGGCTGGCCTTGTTTTTCGTTGGCTGGTGCGCCGGCTTGCTGATGCTGCGCCGGATGTCGAAGGCGGGGCCCCGCTTCGCGAAGCACCACCTGGGGCTGTTGGTCGTGGCAGGCGTCGACGGGATGTGCTGGGGATCGAGCGTGTTGCTGCTGATGACGCATGACCAGCGGGTGGACGCGTGGCTGGTGATCGTGCTGTGCGGCGTGGTCTCGGTGAATGCGCCGACCTACATCACCTACCCCCGCGCGTTCCGCGTGTTGGCGGCAGCCCTGTGGTTGACCGCCTCCGCGTCGGCCGTGGCATTGAGGGCCCGTTTCGACGTCGCCCCGCAACTGATCGCGGGCCTGCTGGTGTACCTGGCCATGGTGGTCTACACCCTCCGGTCGATTTCATCCCGGGTGATCGAGGGCATCCGGCTGCAACTGGAGAACGCGGCGCTGGCCGATCAACTCCGACAGAGCCTGGTTCAAGTCAAACACCAGGCCAGCACCGATGCGTTGACCGGACAACTGAACCGTCGGGCGCTGGATCTGGCCCTCGATGGCCTGATCGTCGAGGGCGACCGACGCGGTCGGATGTTCTCCCTGCTGATGCTGGACATCGATTTCTTCAAGCACATCAACGACACCCACGGCCACGGGGTCGGCGACCTGGCGTTGCAGTCGGTTGCGCAAAGAATCGCGGCGCAACTGCGCGCGGGTGACTTGTGCGCCCGCTTCGGCGGCGAGGAGTTCGTGATGCTGCTGCCGTCGACCGATCTCGTGCAGGCCTGCGAGGTGGCCGAGCGGATCCGCGCGAAGCTGGAGGCTTCCCCCTTGGCGACCGAGCCGCCTCTCGCGATCACCGCGTCGATCGGGGTGGCCACCTACGAAACGGGCATGAGCGCTGAAGCGCTGCTCGGCGCGGCCGACCGCGAGGTGTATGCGGCCAAGCGAAGCGGCCGAAACCAGGTCTGTCCGGCTCGGCCGCCCAGGAATTCCTAGGGGCCGGGCGGCGGCCGGACCTTGGCGAGGAAGGCCGGCGGCATCGGCTGGACCTTGCGCGTGCGCTTGTCGATGAACACCACGCCGGTCTTGCCGCGCGCCACCTCGCGGCCCGAGTCGCGTTCGTCCATGCGGAAGTGCAGGTCGAAGCCGTAGCGGTTGAAGTCGCCGGGGGCCAGCGAGAGCCGCAAGGTCTCGCCGTGGAAGGCTTCCGACTTGTACTGCGCGCCGATGTCGGCCACCACGATGGCGCAGCCCTCGATGTCGGATTCGCGGTAGCCCAGCGACTTGAAGAAGCGCACCCGGGCCTCCGAGACCAGCGTCAGCAGCTGGGCGTTGTCCAGGTGGCCGCCGGGGTTGACGTGGCTGATGTAGATCTGGATGTCGGTGGCGAAGGCCACGTCGGTGGGCAACTCGAACTGCAGGCGGGCCATGGCGGATCGTCGAAGGGGAAAGCCGCGATTGTCGTCGCCCGCTCGCCCACACGGCGGACCCACCGCCGGACCTGCGCCGGCGTGCCGCCGGATCAGACCCGGTTCAGCACCGCACCATGGTGCTGGCGCAGGCGCTCGATCAGGTGCGGTGCGATCCGGCTCAGCGGCAGCACCTCGTCGGCGGCGCCGTGGGCGATGGCCTCGCGCGGCATGCCGAACACGACGCAGCTGGCCTCGTCCTGGCAGACGTTGTAGCTGCCGGCGTCGCGCATCGCCTTCATCGCGCGGGCGCCGTCGGCGCCCATGCCGGTGAGCATGATGCCCAGCGCGTTCGGGCCGACCACGCGGGCCGCCGACTCGAACAGCACTTCCACCGAAGGCTTGTGGCGGTTCACCGGTTCGCCGTCGCGGACCCGGGCGATGTAGTTGGCGCCCGAGCGCTCGACGCTCAGGTGCAGCCCGCCCGGCGCGATGTAGGCATGGCCGGGCAGGATGCGTTCGCCGTCCACCGCCTCCTTCACGCGGATGCGGCACAGGCCGTCCAGGCGGGCGGCGTAGCTGCGCGTGAAGCCGGGCGGCATGTGCTGGGTGATGACCACCGCCGGCGAGTCGGGCGGCAGGTTCACCAGCACCTCCTTGGTGGCCTCGGTGCCGCCGGTGGAGGCGCCGATGAAGATGATCTTCTCGGTCGACAGCCGGCCCAGGCTGGCCACCGGCGCGCGGGCGGCCGGCGCCGGGCTGCCGACCCCGGTGGCGGCCGGGGCCGCCACCGGGGTCGGACTGCGCCGGATCTGGGCGCGCGCCGCGATGCGGATCTTGTCGGTGATGTCGTCGGCCAGCAGCGTCAGCCCGTCGGCGATGCCGATCTTGGGCTTGGCCACGAAGTCGACCGCGCCCAGTTCGAGCGCCTTGAGCGTGACGTCCGCGCCGCGCTCGGTGAGGGTCGAGACCATCACCACCGGCATCGGCCGCAGCCGCATCAGGCGCGAGAGGAAATCGAGCCCGTCCATGCGCGGCATCTCGACGTCGAGCGTGATCACGTCGGGGTCGAGGTTGCGGATCATCTCGCGCGCGGCGAACGGGTCGGCCGCGGCGCCGATGCAGGTCATGTCGGGCTGGCGGTTGATGATCTCGCCCAGCAGGCTGCGCACCAGGGCCGAATCGTCCACCACCACCACGCGGGTCTTGGCCATCATGAGGGTCCTCGGGTCTTCGCTCAGAACAGGTCGATCGAGCCGCCGCCGGTCGCCGCCGGCACCACCTTCTGCGCCGCCATGCGTTCCTGCGCCACCAGCGCCTCGGCATTGGCGGGCGCCAGGCGCTTGACCATCGCCTTGCCGCTGGCCGGCAGGAAGCAGACCTTGCGCGGGTAGATGTCGAGCACGTCCTTCGACACGATGGGGATGCGCTCGGTCGACAGGAAATCGATCACGAACCGGGTGTTGCGCTCGCCGACGTTGATCGTGTTCATGCCGCTGATCACGGCGCCGCCGCCGAAGATCTTGGCCTCCATCGTCAGGCGCGAGGCACCGCGCTTCATCATCTCGTTGATCAACAGCTCCATCGCGTAGCTGCCGTAGCGGCCGGAGTCGCCGCTGCCTTCGGGCAGCATGAAGTGGTTCATGCCGCCGATGCGGGCCTGGCGGTCCCACAGGCAGGCGGCGATGCACGAGCCCAGCGTGGTCATCACCAGTAGGTCCTCGGTGTCGACGTAGTACTCGCCGGGCAGCACCTTGACGGCGTCGTTCTTGAAATGCGCGTCGTAGAAGAAGAACGAGGCTTCGCCGGGCTTGCGCGGCTGGGCCTTGAGCCGTTCCAGGCGCGAGCTGCGCCCGGGCAGGCCGGCGGCAGCCGGCGGGGGCGGCGAGGTCGGGCGCGTGCCGGGCAGGGAGGGCAGGGTGGCCATGGGCGGAATCCGGTGATCGATGAGGGGCCGAGGGGTGCCGCCGCGTTCAGACGCGCTGGTACACCGTCTTGCCGCGCAGTTGGAACAGGTCGCGCGAATCGGTGAAGTTCTCGGAGTGGCCGACGAACAGCAGCCCGGCCGGCTTCATCGTGGCGTGGATATGTTCGAGCACCTTGCGCTGCGTGCCATGGTCGAAGTAGATCATCACGTTGCGGCAGAAGACCATGTCGAACGGGTCGCCCAGCGACCAGTGCGGCGTCATCAGGTTGAAGGTCTTGAACTCGATCATCCGCGACAGCTCGGGCTTGACCCGCATCTGGCCGGCGTTCGCGCCGGTGCCGCGCAGGAAATGCCTGCGCAGCCGCTCGGGCGACAGGCCGCGCGCGTCGACCGGGTAGACGCCGCGCTGCGCCGTGGCCAGCACCTTGGTGTCGATGTCGGTGGCCAGCAGCCGGGCCTGGCTGCTGCTGCCCAGGACCTCGCTGATCACCATCGCGATCGAATAGGGCTCCTCGCCGGTGGAGGCGGCGTTGCACCAGATGCGCGGCGCGCGCTGCCCGGCCAGGCCGCCGAGCGCCTCGGCCAGCGCGTGGAAGTGATGCTCCTCGCGGAAGAAGGCGGTCAGGTTGGTGGTCAGGCAGTTGACGAATTCCTGCCACTCCTGGTCGGCCGCCGCGCCGCTGGCCTGCTCCAGCGACTGCAGGTAGTCGCGAAAGCTGGCGTGGCCGGTGTCGCGCAGGCGCCGCGAGAGCCGGCTGTACACCATCGCCCGCTTGCCTTCGTGCAGGCTGATGCCGGCGCGCTGGTAGATCAGCTGCCGGACCCGGTCGAAATCGGCCGCGGCGAAGCTGAATTCATGGTCGATCGCGCCGTCGCTGTCCGGCGCGGGCGGGCGGGGTCGGGCATCGAGAAGCGGGCTCATGGGCGTCGGGTCCGTGGTGGCTCGCCCGGCCTGCGTCGCGGTGCAGGCGCACGGCGGCGCAATGAAGGGCACAGGCCACAGTCTTGCGGCAGCGCCCCGGCGATGGCGGGCAGAGTTGAACCCTGTTTGCCGGCCTATTCGCAGGCCTCGCGCCAGCCGCCGCGGCTAGACTGCGGCGAAGCTCTCCTCACCCGCCGCCTTGCCCACCCTGTCGACGTGACCCGTCTGCCCGACCTTCGCCTGCCCGATCCCGCCGCCCTGCGGCTGGACACGGCGCTGCAGTTGCTGCGGCAGTCGGGCCATGCCGAACCGCCCGGTGCGCCGGGCAGCGCCGCCTGGCTGCAGGGGGTGATCGACGCCTTGTGCGAGCTGTCCAGCCGCGACGCGCTGACCGGGCTGGCCAACCGCCGCGCCTTCGACGCCTCGCTGACCCGCGAGATCGACCGGGTGGCGCGCTCGGGCGAATCGGCGCTGCTGCTGCTGCTCGACATCGACCACTTCAAGCGCGTCAACGACACCTACGGCCATGCGGTCGGCGACCACGTCCTCAAGGCGGTGTCGGAGGTGCTGAACGAGTGCGTGCGGCCGATGGACCTGCCGGCCCGCATCGGCGGCGAGGAATTCGCGGTGATCCTGCCCAGCTGCCCGCCGGCCTTCGGCAAGACCGTCGCCGAGCGCCTGCGCGCCCGGGTGGAGAACAAGATCGTCAGCATCGGCGCGGCACAGCACCTGGGCGTCACGGTCAGCGTCGGCGGTGCGTTCGCGCCGCAGTGGGTGCGCTCGTCGGCGCCGCTGTGGGTCGAGCGCGCCGACCTGCAGCTCTACCGCGCCAAATCCGAGGGGCGCAACCGCACCTGCCTGGAACCGACGCCGGTGTCGCTGGTCAGCGCCGAGGAAAAGGGTTTGCTGTTCGGCGGTCTGCCCGCCGGGGACACCGAATGAACACCGAATCCAAGCCATCCGGCCGACCGGGCCACATCACCGCGATCACCAGCGGCAAGGGCGGCGTCGGCAAGACCTTCCTGTCGGCCAACCTGGCCGCCGCGCTGGCCCGCCAGGGCGAGCGGGTGCTGGTGCTGGACGCCGACCTGGGCCTGGCCAACCTGGACGTGGTGCTGAACCTGTTCCCCAAGATCACCTTGCACGACGTGTTCACCGGCAAGAACGTGCTGGAGGACGCGATCCTGCCGGCGCCCGGCGGCTTTTCGGTGCTGCTCGCCGGATCGGGCATGGTCGAGTACTCGCGGCTGACGCCCGAGGTGCGCCAGCAGCTGACCGACGTGATCCGCCAGGTCGGGCCGCGCTTCGACCGCATCCTGCTCGACACCGGCGCGGGCATCTCCGACGTGGTGCTCTACACCGTCTCGCTGGCCGACGAGGTGCTGGTGGTCGCGACCCCCGAGCCGACCTCGCTGACCGACGCCTACGCCACGATCAAGGTGCTGGCCACGACCCAGGGGCGGCGCGACATCCGCCTGCTGGTCAATCAGGTCGGCCGTCCGGGCGAGGGCCGCACCATCCGCGGCCAGTTGCAGCAGGTGGTGGACCGCTACGTCACGCCCGGCCTGGCCGATCCGGTCAGGCTCGAATTCGTCGGCGAGGTGCCGGTCGATCCGGCGGTGCGCGACGCGGTCAAGCGCCGGCAACTGCTGCTGGAATGCTTCCCCGGCAGCGCGGCGGCGCAGGCCGTGGTGGCGGCGGCCACCCGCCTGGCGCGGGGCTGAGCGCGGCGTCCGGCGGCGCACGCGCGCCGTTCGGCGCGAACCCGTGCTCAGCGCGGCCGTCCGGCCAGCAGCACGATCAGCGCGCCGGCGCCGCCCTGCGGGCCGCTGGCTTGCGTGAAGGCGATCACCTCCTGGCGCTGGGCCAGCCAGCGCTGCACCTTGGCCTTGAGGACCGGCTGCCGGCCGGGCGAGCCGTGGCCCTTGCCGTGCACCACGCGCAGGCAGCGGTGGCCGCTCAGCTGGGCCTGGCGGAGGAAGCCGCCCAGCGCTTCGCGGGCCTCGTCGCGGCGCAGGCCGTGCAGGTCGAGCTGGTGCTGGATCGCCCAGTGGCCCTTGCGCAGGCGGGTCAGCACGTCGATGCCGACATCCGGGCGGCGGAAGCTGAGGCCGTCGTCGGTCAGCAGCAGCGACTCGATGTCGACCTCGTCGCTCAGCGCCTCCCGCAGCGCCGCCTGTTCGTCCAGCTCGCGCTGGCGCGGCTCGGGCGCCGGCCGCGGCGGGGCCAGTTGCGCCTTGGCATCGGGCTTGAGCGGCGCCACCGGGCCCACCGCCAGGCTGAAGGCCCGGCGTTCGCGCTCGCGCTGCGCGGCGGCCAGCGCGTCGCGCTCGCGCTGGGCGGCGGCGTCGGCCTGGGCACGGCGCAGCTCGTCGCGCAGCCGGCCCAGCTCCTTCAGGTGCATCACCCGCGGCGGGGTGTTCGGTTTCATGGTCTTCATCCCAACGTCGTTGTCTGGCCGCGCCGCTACAACAGGCCTCGCTCGGCCAGACTCACGACCTGGCCGCTGCCCACCACCAGATGATCCAGCACCCGCACATCCACCAGGGCCAGTGCGGTCTTCAGCGACTGGGTCAGGAGTTCGTCGGCCCGCGAGGGCTCGGCCAGCCCCGACGGATGGTTGTGGGCCAGGATCACCGCGCCGGCGTTCAGCTCCATCGCGTGGCGCAACACCTCGCGAGGGTACACGCTGGTCTGGGTCAGCGTGCCGCGGAACAGCTCGCGGCTGGCGATCAGGCGGTGCTGACTGTCCAGGAACAGCACCGCGAAGACCTCGTTGGGCAGGCCGCCCAGCTGCAGCGCGACGTAGTCCTTCACCCGGGTCGGCGAATCGAACACCGGTCCGCGCGCCAGCTGCTGGGCCAGCGCGCGGCGGGCCATTTCGACCACCGCCGCCAGCTCGGCGCGCTTGGCCGGGCCCAGGCCCTTGATGCGCCTGAAGTCGTCGGCCTGGCGGTGCAGCAGGCCGCCGAAACCGTCGAACGCGGCCAGCAGTTCGCTGGCCAGGGCCAGCACCCCCTTGCCCTTCATGCCGGTGCGCAGCAGCAGGGCCAGCAGCTCGGCGTCGGCCAGCGCCGCGGGGCCGCGGGACAGCAGCTTTTCGCGCGGCCGCAATGCCGCCGGCAAGTCCTTGATCGACATGGCGTCCTCCCTGAAATCCGGGGCGCTGCGCGGGCCAGGGGCCCGCGGCGCGGCCCTTGGCGGGCCGACCCGTAAAATCAGCGCCCAGACTATCAGCTTTGGCTGCCCGCTCCGTGAACATCATCCAGCCGGGGTCCTTCCTGACCCTGCATTACCGGCTCGCCGGCCCCGACGGTGCCGACCTGGTCAGCACCTTCAACGACAAACCCGCCACGCTGGCGCTGGGCACGGGCCAGCTGGCGCCGGCCATCGAGGCCCGCCTGCTGGGCCTGGCCGAGGGCAGCCGCAGCCGTTTCGAGCTGGCGCCGGGCGAGGCCTTCGGCCCGCGCAACCCCGAGATGGTCCAGCGCCTGAAGCGTTCGGTGCTGGACGAGATGGGCGATCCACAGGCCGAGTACCAGGTCGGCGACGCGGTCGAATTCCCGACGCCCGACGGCGCCGGGCGCTTCGCCGGGGTGGTCTGCGCGCTGGGCGAGGGCTGGCTGGAGTTCGACTTCAACCACCCGTTGGCCGGCCAGCCGGTCAGCTTCGAAGTCCACGTGATCGGAGTGCTGTGATGGATGACCCGAACACCCTGCCGGCACCGAGCGAGATCCTGCTGGCCGAGCCGCGCGGCTTTTGCGCCGGCGTCGACCGGGCGATCGAGATCGTGGAGCGCGCGCTGACCAAATACGGCCGGCCGATCTACGTGCGCCACGAGATCGTGCACAACACCTACGTGGTCAACGACCTGAAGGCCAAGGGCGCGATCTTCATCGAGGACCTGGCCGAGGTGCCGCCCGGCGCGACGCTGATCTTCTCGGCGCACGGCGTGAGCAAGGCGGTGCAGCGCGAGGCCGAGGCGCGCGGCTTCCAGGTCTTCGACGCGACCTGCCCGCTGGTGACCAAGGTGCACGTCGAGGTGGCCAAGCTCTCGAAGGAAGGCTTCGAATTCATCATGATCGGCCACAAGGGGCACCCCGAGGTCGAGGGCACGATGGGCCAGCTGTTCGATGGCATCTACCTGGTGGAAAGCGCCGAGGACGTGGCCGGCGTGCCGGTGCGGAACCCGGCGCGGCTGGCGGTGGTGACGCAGACCACGCTCAGCGTCGACGACGCCGCGGGCATCCTGGCGGCGGTGAAGGCCCGTTTCCCGCAGGTGCGCGAGCCCAAGAAGCAGGACATCTGCTACGCGACGCAGAACCGCCAGGACGCGGTCAAGGTGCTGGCGCCGCAGGTCGACGTGGTGATCGTGGTCGGCAGCCCGACCAGCTCCAACAGCAACCGCCTGCGCGAACTGGCCGAGCGGCTGGGCACGCCCGCCTACATGGTGGACTCGGCCGACGACCTGCAGGCCGGCTGGCTGGCGGGCCGTCCGCGGGTCGGCCTGACCGCGGGGGCCAGCGCGCCCGACGTGCTGGTGCAGCAGGTCATCGCCCGGTTGAAGGCGCTGGGCGCCACCGGCGTGCGCCGCATGCCCGGCGTGCAGGAGACGATCGAGTTCCCGTTGCCGATGGGCCTGGGCGACCGCTCGATGGCCGAGTTCCAGGCCTCCCGATCCTGAGGCCCACCGCGCCGCAGCTCCACGACGGACGGCGCCTGCCAGGGCGCCGTTTGCACACCTGACGAATCCGAAGCGACGAAAGACATTCCGATGATCGACATCACCCTGATGCGCCGCGACCTGGCCACGGTCGTGGCCAGGCTCGAAGCCCGCAAGACGCCGCAAGCCTTTCTGGACGTGGCGCGCTTCAGCGCGCTGGAGGCCGAGCGCAAGGCCTTGCAGGTGCAGACCGAAGAAGGCCAGGCGCGCCGCAACGCGCTGAGCAAGCTGATCGGCATGAAGAAAGGCAAGGGCGAGGACGCCGCGGCCGAAATGGCCGAAGTCGGTGGCATCGCCGCGCAGCAGAAGGCCGGCGCCGAGCGGCTGGAAGCGATCCAGGCCGAACTGCAGGACCTGCTGATGCGCGTGCCCAACCTGCCGCACGACAGCGTGCCGGTGGGGGCCGACGAACACGCCAACCAGGAAGTGCGCCGCTGGGGCACGCCCCGGACCTTCGATTTCCCGGTCCGCGACCATGTCGACCTGGGTGCACCGCTGGGGCTGGATTTCGAGACCGGCGCCAAGCTCTCGGGGGCGCGTTTCAGCTTCCTCAAGGGCCCGGCGGCACGGCTGCACCGCGCACTCGCGCAGTTCATGCTGGACACCCAGACCCAGGCGCACGGCTACACCGAGTGCTACACACCCTACATCGTCAACCGCGAGGTGCTGGAAGGCACCGGCCAGCTGCCCAAGTTCAAGGAAGACATGTTCTGGGTCAGCCGCGGTGGCGACGAGACCCAGCCCGAGCAGTACCTGATCAGCACCTCGGAGATCTCGCTGACCAACTCGGTGCGCGAGCAGATCCTCAAGCCCGAGGAGCTGCCGATCAAGCTGACCGCCCACAGCCCCTGCTTCCGCTCGGAAGCCGGCAGCGCCGGGCGCGACACCCGCGGCATGATCCGCCAGCACCAGTTCGACAAGGTCGAGATGGTGCAGATCGCCCACCCCGACCGGAGCTACGAGGTGCTGGAGCAGATGACCGGCCACGCCGAGGCGATCCTGCAGAAGCTGGAGCTGCCCTACCGCGTGGTGCTGCTGTGCACCGGCGACATGGGGTTCGGCGCCACCAAGACCTACGACCTGGAGGTCTGGCTGCCGGCGCAGAACACCTATCGCGAGATCAGCAGCTGCTCGAACTGCGAGGCCTTCCAGGCCCGGCGCATGCAGACCCGCTTCAAGAACGCCCAGGGCAAGATGGAGTTCGTCCACACGCTCAACGGTTCGGGCCTGGCGGTGGGCCGGGCGCTGGTGGCGGTGCTCGAAAACGGCCAGCAGGCTGATGGCAGCATCCGCATTCCGGCCGCGCTGCGGCCCTACCTCGGCGGCGTCGAGTTCCTCGCCGCCTGAAGGGCTTGCCCATGGACTATCCGCAATACGACCGCAACTCGCCCAACACGCCGCTGAGCGAGGCCGAGCTGCAGCAACTCGACGAGTTGCTGATGCACCTGCCCGCCGACGGCGCGATGACGCTGGACGGCATGGACGGCTACCTGACCGCGCTGCTGGTGGGCCCGTCGACGCTGCTCGACACCTCGCCCACGGCCGCCTGGCTGCCGCTGATCTGGGGCGGCGACAGCAGCGGCGACCGCTCGCCCGCCTACCCGTTCGCCAGCAACCAGAAGCGCAAGCGCACCACGGTGATGGTGCTGCGCCACCTGCAGGCGCTGGCCTGCACGCTGCGCGACGATCCCGAGTCCTGGGAGCCGATCTTCAGCATCGCCGAGCAGGGCGAGCGCGAGTGGGCCGACGCGGGCGACTGGTGCACCGGCTTCCTGCAGGCCACCGACCTCGACCCCGAGGCCTGGGCGCCGCTGTTCGACGACCCCGAGATCGGCCCGGCGCTGGTGCCGCTGGCCTTGCTGGGCGGCGACGCCGATGCCGACGGGTCGGACGACCTGAACGATCCGGAGGTGCGCGACGGGCTGAGCCGCGCCGCCGCCGACGTGGTGCCCCGACTGCTGGAGCGCCGGCGTTGAGCCGCGCGCGCGGGGGCGGTTCGGGGCCCCGGAGGGCGATGTCCGGCGGCGCCTTGGCGCAGGGCCTGCGTCGGCCGATGCTCGGGCGCCAGCCGCTGGAGAGACGGTGGCGCGGCGCGCTGCTCGGGTTGTGCATGGCATGGGCGGGCCTCGGTCAGGCGGCGACCCCGGTCGCGCCGGCGGCGTCCGCAGCCTCTGCCGCCTCGGCCGATGCCGGGGCGGATCCAGGCCTGCAGGACACCGCCGTCGAGAGCCACGGCAGCTTGACAACGCGGGGCCGGTCGCTGCGTTACCACGCCTGGGCCGGCCAGTTGGCGATCCACGACAGCGACGACAAGCCGGGCGCCGCCATGTCCTACGTCGCATACTTTCTCGACCCGCCGGCCCACCCAGCGCCCCGGCCCCTGGCCTTCGTCTACAACGGCGGGCCGGGGTCGTCCTCAGTCTGGCTGCATCTGGGGGCGCTGGGTCCGCTCAGGATCGTGACCGCCAACGGCAGGCCGATGCCGGCCGCGCCGTACCGGCTGGTGCCCAACGAGGACAGCCTGCTGGACGCCTGCGATCTGGTGTTCGTCGACGCGCCGGGCACCGGCTTCGGTCGCATCGCGCCGGCGGAAAAGGATTCCGACAAGCTCAAGGAGCGGCGCAAGGCGTACTGGGGGGTGGACCAGGACGCGCAGGCCTTCGAACGCTTCGTCAAGCAGTTCCTGAGCCGCTACCAGCGATGGAATTCACCCAAGTACCTGATCGGCGAAAGCTATGGCACGCTCAGGAGCGCGGTGCTGGTGTCCTTGCTGCAGCAGGACTCGATCGACGTCAACGGCGTGGTGCTGCTGTCGCAGACGCTCGACTACAACCTGGGCGTCGACACGCCGCAGCTTGCGCCGGGCGAGGACCTGGCCTACGCGCTGGCCTTGCCGACCTACGCCGCGACGGCCTGGTACCACCACCGCCTGCCCGACTTCAGCGATGCAAGCCAGGCCGGGCTGGAGGCGCTGGTGAACGAAGTGCGCCGCTTCGCGATGGGCGACTATCTTCAGGCGCTGGGCGCCGGCGTGGCGCTGGATCCGGCGCGGCGCGCCGCGGTGATCCACCGGATGAGCCGCTACACCGGCCTGCCCGAGGCCTATCTGGCGCGCGCCAACCTGCGCGTCAACGGCGGCATGTTCGCCCACGAGCTGCTGGCCGACCAGGGCCTGGTGGTCGGCCGTTTCGACACGCGCTACAGCGGCCCGGCCCTGGACCCCATGGGCAAGGAAGCGGATTACGACCCGCAGTCGAGCGCGATCAGCTCGGCCTATGTCTCGGCCTACAACGACTACGCGCGCCGCGTGCTGAAACTGCCGCCGGCCTGGGAGTACAAGCCGGACGCCGACGCGTCGGTGGCGGACCTGTGGGACTACCGACACCGCCCGCCCGGGGTCGACAAGCCGTTGGCGATCACCACCAACGCGCTGCCGGATCTGGCCAGCGCGCTGGTGCAGAACCCGCATCTGCGGGTCGAGACCGAGGCCGGCTATTTCGATCTGGCCACGCCCTTCGGTCAGGCCGAATACGAGCTGGATCACCTGCCGGTGCCGGCGGCGCTGCGGGCGCACGTCCAGGTCCGGCACTACCGCGCGGGGCACATGATGTACGACGATCCGGCGTCGCTGGCCGAACTGCACCAGCACCTGGTACGGTTCATCCGCGACACCGACAACCTGGCTCCTTGACGCGGTCGGCACCCCCCATCGGCAGGCACCTTCGATGTCCAAAGCACGTCTGTTCCTGATGACCGCGCTGGCCATGCTGGCCTTCGCCGGCAATTCGCTGCTGTGCCGCGCCGCGTTGAAGCAGGCCGGGCTGGACGCCGCCAGCTTCACCGCCGTGCGCCTGCTGTCGGGCGCCGTGATGCTGGCGCTGGTGGTGCGCCTGCGCGGCGGCACGGCCCCGGGCCGCGGCGATGCACGCTCGGTGGCGGCCCTGTTCGCCTATGCCGCCGGGTTCTCGCTGGCCTACGTCAGCCTGCCTGCGGCCAGCGGCGCGTTGCTGCTGTTCGGTGCGGTGCAGGCGACGATGATCGGGCGCGGCCTGTGGGCTGGCGAGCGGTTTCGGCCCCCGCAACTGCTGGGCCTGGGCCTGGCGCTGGCCGGTCTGGTCGGGCTGCTGCTGCCGGGCCTGTCGGCGCCACCCCTGCAGGGCAGCCTGCTGATGCTGGCCGCCGGCGTTGCCTGGGGCGTCTATTCGCTGCGCGGCCGCGGCGCGGGCGATCCGACGCGGGTGACCGCGGGCAACTTTCTGTGGGCGACCCCGCTGGCGCTGGCCTGGAGCCTGTGGACGCTGCAGGGGGCCTCGCCGACGCCGGCCGGACTGGCCTATGCCTTGATGTCGGGCGCGCTGACCTCGGGTCTCGGCTATGCCGTCTGGTACGCCGTCTTGCCGGCGCTGAAGGCGACCCAGGCCGCCACGGTGCAGCTCAGCGTGCCGGTGCTGGCGGCCTTGGGCGGCGTGCTGTTCCTCGGCGAGGCGATGTCGCTGCGGCTCGCGCTGGCGAGCGCGGCGATCCTGGGCGGGATCGCGCTGGTCATTCTGGAGCGGCGGCGCTAGAGCGCGAGCGCTAGCTGTAGCGAGTTTGGCCAACCGGAAACTGACCTTGAGCCTTTCAAATTGAGAGCGACTGCTGATTGGGTGCAAATTGCGTCCTGCGCTCGGGTTCGCTACGACCTTGAGGCCTCGCCGTGGAGCCATGAAAGGAACGCCTCTACGGGGGGGCGCTTGGCATGGCGGGGCGGATAAACCGCAAAGTGCGCCTTGATCTTGATGGCCTTGTCCAGGCCGAAGATCGGCTTGAGCTTGCGCTCTGCGATGTGCTTGCCGGCGATGGTGACGCTCTCCAGGGCAACGCCCAATCCCTGGGTGGCAGCGTCCAGCGACATTTGGGCCCGGTCGAAGCGCACCGAGTACCGCTCTGGTGCCCGCTTGTCGGTGAAGGCCGCGAACCAGTCAGACCACTGCACCACGCTCACATTGCTCTGGATGAGTCTGACGCTCAGTAGGTGCTCGGGGCGCTTTAGTCGGTGCTCCTGGATGAAGGCTGGGCTGGCGAGCGGCAGGATGCGTTCTTCGAACAGCGGCTCCACCACCAGGTCGGGCCAGTTCGGCACGCCGTAGCGGATGTCGATGTCGGCTTGTCCCAGCTCGAAATCGCTGGGCGTGTGCGCCGCGGACAGGTTCATGGCAATGTCGGGGTAGGCCTGCGCAAAGCCCTGCAGACGAGACATCAGCCACAGGCTCGCGATGCTGGGGGCCGAGTGCACGTAAAGACTGTTGCTCACCCCCTGCCGCAGGTCTTCGGTGGCCGCCGAAATGGCCTGCAGCGCACCGCCCACGCGCGACAAATACAGGTCGCCAGCGGAGCTCAATCGCACCCCATGCGCACTGCGCTCGAAAAGGCGCACACCCAGGTGCGCTTCCAGCCTGGACACCTGGTGGCTGATGGCCGACGCGGTGAGGTGCAACTCCGATGCGGCCAGCGCAAAACTGCGGCGGCGAGCCACCGCCTCAAAGGCTTGCAGGTTGGTGACGGGTGGGAGATTGGACATGGGGCGAACCCTGCCATTGGATGACGGTGTGTCATCTTAGGGTGAAAACACTTCGCTTGTCATCATCTGACCAGGCCCCGAAGATTCGCTTCATTCGCCACCCTCTCGGAGACCAACGCATGCTGCTCAAGGACAAAGTTGCCGTCATCACCGGCGGTGCCGGCTTCAACGGACTCGGATTCGCCACGGCCCGTCTGATGGCCGAGCAGGGCGCCCATGTGGTGGTGCTGGACCTGGCACGCGCCGAGCCCGCCGCCGCAGCCGCCCAACTGGGCTCGGGCCACCTTGGTCTGGTCGCCGATGTCACCGACAAGGCCTCCTGCGATGCAGCTGCAGCCGCTGTCCTGAAGGTCTTCGGTCGCATCGACGTGTTGGTGAACAACGCGGGCATCACCCAGCCGGTGAAGACCCTGGAGATCACGGGCGCCGACTACGACCGCATCCTCGATGTGAGCCTGCGCGGCACGCTGTACATGTCGCAAGCGGTCCTGCCCGCCATGCTGGCGCAGCAAAGCGGCTCGATCGTCTGCATCTCGTCGGTCTCGGCGCAACGCGGCGGCGGCATCCTGGGTGGCCCGCACTACTCTGCGGCCAAGGCAGGCGTGCTCGGCCTGGCACGTGCAATGGCGCGCGAGTTCGGCCCCGAGGGCATCCGAGTCAACTGCATCACCCCCGGTTTGATTGGCACCGACATCATCAAGGGCAAGCTCACCGAAGAAAAAAAGGCAGAGATCGCCGAGACCATCCCGCTCGCCCGATTGGGCCGCGCAGACGACATTGGCGGCGCCTGCGTCTTCCTTGCGAGCGATCTCTCTCTGTATTGCACCGGTATCACCCTTGACGTGAACGGCGGCATGTTGATCCACTGAGCCCGACCGCTGGCCTATTCCATCCGAACGAAGGAGACAAACATGACTGATTCCAAATTCCAGCTCACACGCCGCCAGATTCTGGCGGGCGCTTCCGCGCTGCCGCTGTTCTCGATCGCGTCGCGTCCGGCCAATGCGGCCGAGTTCACCTACAAATTTGCCACCGGTCAGGACCCATCGCACCCGGTCAACAAACGGGCACAGGAAGCCATTGACCGCATCCGCAATGCAACACACGGTCGGCTCGACATCAAGCTGTTTCCGGCCAATCAACTCGGCTCCGACACCGATCTGCTGACCCAGATCCGCAGTGGCGGCGTCGAATTCTTCAACCAGGCCAGCGTTGTCCTGTCCACCCTGGTGCCAGCGGCGGGCATCATCAATGCCGGCTTCGCCTTCCATGACTACAGCGAAGTCTGGAAGGCGATGGATGGTCCGCTCGGCGCCTACGTTCGGGCGCAGATCGAAAAGGTCGGGATTCTGACCATGTCCAAGCCCTGGGACAACGGCTTCCGCCAGGTCACCACCTCGACCAAGCCGGTGAAGACTCCCGACGATCTGAAGGGACTGAAGCTGCGCGTGCCGGCGGCCCCGATGCTGTCGTCACTCTTCCTGGCCTTGGGTGCGAGCCCGTCCCCCATCAATTTCAACGAGCTGTATTCCGCGCTGCAGACCAAGTTGGTCGAGGGACAGGAAAACCCGCTGGCCATCATCAGCACGGCACGACTGTATGAGGTTCAGAAGTATTGCAGCCTGACCAACCACGTATGGGATGCGTACTGGATCCTGGGCAACCGCAAGGCGATGGAGCGCCTTCCCAAGGACATCCAGGAGATAGTGCGCCGCGAACTTGACCGGTCTGCGACCGACGAGCGCGCCGACATCGCTGCCCTGAGTGTCTCGCTGCGGGCCGATCTCGCGACTAAGGGTGTGCAAATCATCGAACCCGACAAGAAGGCCTTCAAGGACGCGCTGGCCAAGGGAACGTTCTACAAGGATCTGCGTGCCAAGTTCGGCCCGGAAGCATGGAAGCTGCTGCAGGACAGCGTCGGGGCGCTGGGGTGAGCACCATGCTGCTGGAAGCCCAACCCGTATCCCCAGGCGGGTCGCTCCTGGTGCGCACCGAAGCCTGGCTCGGTCACTTCATCGAGGTGCCCGCTGCCGTTCTGGTGGTCGGTGAGGTGCTCGTGCTCCTGGCCGGCGTGATCATGCGCTTCGTCTTCGACCGCCCGCTCCCTTGGTCTGATGAACTGGCCTCGATCCTGTTCCTCTGGCTGGCCAATCTCGGCGCCGCGGTGGCGCTGCGGCGCGGCACCCACATGCGCACGACGGCGCTGGTGTCCCGATGGAGCCCGAGGGCTCGCGCTTGGGGTGAAGCGCTGGCGATCGCTGCGCCCTGCCTGATGTTGGTGATCCTGATCGGGCCGATGGTCGACTACGCCCACGACCAGTGGGTGGTGCTCACACCCGCGCTGTCGTGGCCGGATACCGTCCGCGCTGCTGCGGTTCCGGTGGGCGCCGTCCTCATGATCGCGATCAGCGTGTTGCGCCTTGCGCGACTGGGGGCGGTCGATCTGATCGGTGCGGTGCTGGCCATCGCCGCCATGGCAGGCGTGCTGTATCTCGGCGCCGACTGGCTGCAGGGCATCGGCAACTGGAACCTGGTCGTGTTCTTCGCGGCTTTGCTCGGAGCTGGCGTGCTGCTCGGCGTGCCGATCGCGTTCTGCTTCGGACTCGCGACCGTCGCCTTCCTGTTGTGTGTCACGTCGACGCCGTTGTCGGTGGTCAGCGGGCGCATTGACGAGGGCATGAGTTCGCTGATCCTGCTGGCCGTGCCCTTGTTCATCCTGCTCGGGCATCTGGTAGAGATGACCGGTATGGCCAAGGCCATGGTGGACTTCCTGGCTTCACTGCTGGGCCATGTGCGCGGCGGTTTGAACTATGTTCTGCTGGGGGCGATGCTCCTCGTGTCGGGGATCTCAGGCGCCAAGACGGCCGACATGGCGGCGGTGGCCCCGGTGCTATTGCCGGAGATGAAGAAGCGCGGCAATCACGAAGGCGAACTGATCTCCTTGCTCGCAGCGTCGGGCGCCATGGCAGAGACGGTTCCACCGTCGCTCGTTCTGATCACGATCGGCTCGGTGGCCGGCATCTCCATCAGCGCACTCTTCACCGGCGGACTGTTGCCCGGTGTGGTCTTGGCCGTGATGATCGCCGTGCTGGCCCGCTACCGCAGTGCGGAAGTGTCCGTAGGACTCAAACGCGCTCCACTGAGCGTTGTCGGTCGGACGTTTCTTGTGGCGATTCCATCGCTCGTCCTGCCGGTGGTGATCCGCACCGCGGTGGTTGAAGGTGTCGCCACGGCGACGGAGGTGTCGACCATCGGTATCGCCTACGCGGTGCTGGCCGGCCTGTTCATCTACCGCCGGTTTGATTGGAAACGCCTGTACCCCATGTTGGTCGACACGGCGGCTCTTTCCGGCGCCATTCTGTTCATCATCGGCACCGCGACCGCCATGTCTTGGGCCCTGACGCAATCCGGCTTCTCGCACAACCTTGCCGAGGCGATGGCGAGCGTACCGGGCGGCAAGTACGGCTTTCTGCTGGTATCGATCGCAGCGTTCGTCGTGCTGGGCAGCGTCCTGGAGGGGATCCCGGCGATGGTGCTCTTTGCCCCTCTGTTGTTCCCCGTGGCGAAGGCGATGGGCGTGCACGAAGTGCACTACGCCATGGTGGTCATTCTTGCGATGGGCATCGGCCTGTTTGCGCCGCCGTTCGGCCTGGGCTACTACGCCGCCTGCACCATCGGTCGGGTCAACCCTGACGTTGCCGTGCGCCGCATCTGGCCGTACCTCGGCGCGCTGCTCGTCGGCTTGCTGATCGTGGCCTTCGTTCCCTGGTTCTCCATCGGCCTGCTCTGAGCCCGATTCTTACTTTTCGACATCCAAAGGTCCGTCATGACTGAATTGCTCTCCAATCTGCGCCATAGCGCTTATCGCATCCGGCGCTACGCGCTTCGCATGGGCGAAGTGCAGGGCCAGGGCTACATCGGCCAGGCCCTGGGGTGGGCCGATGTCTTGGCCGTGGCATACGCCCATGCGCTGAACCTGCGCCCCGAAGAACCTGAATGGGAAGGGCGAGACCGCTTCCTGCTGTCCCACGGCCACTACGCAATTGCGTTCTACGCCGCGCTGATCGAGGCGGGCATCATCCCCGAGAGCGAGCTTGAAAGCTATGGCAGCGACGACAGCCGCCTGCCGATGTCCGGCATGGCGACCTACACGCCAGGCATGGAGATCTCGGGAGGCTCTCTGGGTCATGGCCTGCCGATCGCGGTTGGCATGGCGCTGGGCCTGCGGCAGAAGAAGAATCCCGCCTTCGTTTACAACTCGATGTCCGACGGCGAACTCGACGAGGGTTCGACCTGGGAAGCGGCCATGGGCGCAGCACACCACGGTCTTGGCAATCTCATCTGCCTAGTGGACATCAACAACCAGCAGGCCGATGGTCAGTCCTCAAAGGTCTTGGGGTTCGAACCTCTTGCAGACAAGTGGGCGGCATTCGGCTGGCATGTTCAGCGCGTCAACGGCAACGACCTGCCGGCAGTTCTGAATGCCTTCGACACCGCCCGCGGCCTCGCAGAAGCCAAGCCGCGGGTGATCCTGTTCGACACGCTGATGGGCAAGGGAGTGCCGTTCCTGGAGAAGCGCGAGAAGAATCACTTCATTCGCGTCGATCCACCGGAATGGCGGCAGGCCATCGCCCACCTCGACAACGCTCAAACTGAAGGATCTCTGGCATGAACACCGTCACCGAGAAGAAGCCACGCCTGACCACCTCGGCGATGATCGCCTCCATTGCCACCGAAGGGCAGCGCGTGAAGGCTGCACCGTTCGGCAAGGCGCTCGTCGAGCTCGCTGCCCATCGTCCCGAGATCGTTGGCATGACCGCCGATCTGGCCAAGTACACCGACCTGCATTTGTTCGCGCAAGCCTACCCGGATCGCTTCTATCAAATGGGCATGGCCGAGCAGCTACTCATGGCAGCCGCGGGCGGCATGGCCAAGGAAGGCATGATCCCGTTTGCGACCACCTATGCGGTTTTTGGTACCCGTCGCGCCTATGACTTCATTCACCAGGTGATTGCCGAGGAGAACCTGAACGTCAAGATCTGCTGCGCGCTGCCCGGTCTGACCACCGGCTACGGACCCAGCCACCAGGCAACGGAAGACCTCGCGATGATGCGAGGCATCCCTGGGTTGACCATCGTTGATCCCTGCGATGCTCTGGATCTGGAACAAGCGGTGCCGCAGGTTGCGGCGCACAAGGGCCCGGTCTACATGCGGCTCGCGCGCGGCAATGTGCCTTTGGTGCTCGACGAGTACGACTACCAGTTTGAGCTCGGCAAGGCCAAGATGCTGCGCGAAGGCAATGAGGTGCTGGTGATCTCCAGCGGATTCATGACCATGCGCGCTTTGGAAGTTGCCGAGTCGCTGCAGGCCGACAACATCGGTGTGGCCGTGTTGCATTGCCCGACCATCAAGCCGCTGGACGAAGCCGCCATCGTCGATGCTGTGAAGTACCAGCACCGCCTGGTGGTGGTGGCCGAGAACCATTCGGTCATCGGTGGCCTGGGCGAGTCGGTGGCCAGCGCTCTGCTGCGCCACCGCGTGCAACCGGCGGGTTTTCAACTGGCTGGCCTGCCCGATGCCTACCTGGACGCTGGTGCGCTGCCCACGCTGCACGACCGCTACGGCATCAGCCGTGACGCGCTGGTTGGGAGGATCAAGGGCTGGCTGGGTTGAGCACGAGCGGCGGGAAAGATCGCTTGCCCTGCCGCTCTTGGCAGGCATCACTGCACTGAAACATGCTGTGCCGACCAGCGTGGCGGTGTAATTCGCTGAGGCTTCGACGGTAGCTCGCCGTGTCGTCGGCAGCCTTGTCCACGGCGGGAGCTTCGCCTGCGACGGACAGCCGACGCGGTGGGCAAGGCGGTGCCGGTGCAGCACCCGGGTGGTGGTCCTCGGATGCCGCCAGGCCTTGCGTTTGCTGCGGCGCAGCGACTACCCCTTGATTGAGCGCGAGGGTACCGAGCACCGTTCCGACCGATCGGTGCCGACCATCGGGACCGCACCGGAGTCGAGGCCGTACAGTCATTCAGGCCGTAAGTTCCGGCCCGTGCGTGCGCCTGGGCATGCGCCAGTCGATGCCTTCGAACGGCATCGACAGCTGCGCCGTGCTCACCGAGACGATCCCGCTGTCGGCCTGTGGCCAGACGAATCGGCCTCGCGCTAGATCCAGTCGCGCAGGCGGTAATACGCCATGCCGGCGGCCTGCAGGCCACCGGCGAGCCAGGCGCCGCCGGGAAACGGCGGGTTGACGATGCCGGCCAGGGCGTCCAGCCCCTCGGTCCGGCCCAGCACCGCGTCGGCCACCCGCGTCGCGGCCACGCGGGTGGGCACCACGCCGTGGCCGCAGAAGCCCTGGGCCCAGAAGACCCGGTCGCCGTCGCGACCCCAGTCGGGCAGGCGCCGCAGGGTGATGTCGATGTGGCCGCCCCAGGCATGGTCCACCGCGACATCGGCCAGCGAGGGAAAGACCCGCAGCAGGTTGCGCTTCATCGACGCCTTGAGGTCCGACGGCGTGCCGCCGAGGTAGCTGCACTTGCCGCCGAACAGCAGGCGGTGGTCGGCGCTGAAGCGGAAATATTCGAGGATGAACTGGTTGTCGAACACCGCATGGTTGCGCGGAATCAGCGCGCGGGCCCGCGCCTCGCCCAGCGGCGCCGTGGCGATCATGAAGGTGCCCACCGGCAGCGTGCGGCGGGCCAGGCGCCGGTCCAGGCGATCGACGTAGGCATTCGCGCCCAGCACCAGCTGATCGCAGCGGACGCGGTGCGCGCCACAATGGACATCGACCCGGTCGCCGCTGCGGACGTAGCGGTCGGCCCGCGTGCCTTCGAAGATCTGCACCCCGTGCGCTTCGGCCAGCCGGGCCAGTCCCAGCACGTACTTGAGCGGGTGCAGGTGCCCGCCGTGTGGGGTGATGACGCCGGCCTGGTAGCGGTCCGAGCAGAGGTAGGCCGACAGCTCGGTCTTGGGCACGAACTGCAGCCCGCCGTCGCCCCAGCGCCGTTCGCAGTCTTCCACCCAGCGTTGCAGCGCGGGCACCCGGCGCGGCAGCACGGCCACCTCGAGATGGCCGTCGACCCAGTCGCAATCGATGGCCTGCTCGTGGACCAAGCGGCGCAGATCGTGCAAGGCCTGGCGGGAGGCCTGGAACAGGTCGCGCGTCCGGCTTTCGCCGATCGACCGCGCCAGCACGTCCATGTCGTAGGCGTAGCCGAGCGACAACTGGCCGCCGTTGCGCCCCGAGGCGCCCCAGCCGATCCGGCTAGCCTCCAGCACCACCACCCGCTTGCCGGCCTGAGCCAGGGCCAGCGCGGTGGTCAGGCCGAAGAAGCCGGCACCCACCACGCACACGTCCGCCGCCACCGGGCCGTCCAGGCCGGGCCGCGCTTGCTGGCGGTCGCGCGAGCTGGCGGCGTAGTACGAATCGAGGTAATCGGGCGACGAACGGAACATGGGTGCATCCTCCGCGGCGCAGGCCGCGGCCGGGCTCGACTCTACCGGGTGTTCCGGTCGCGGCGCGGTAGGGCGATCAGGCCGGTGGCACCGGCGCACGCCAGCGTGACAGCCACAGCGCGTTGCTGACCACGCTGACGCTGCTCATCGCCATCGCGCCGCCGGCGATCACCGGGCTCAGATGGCCCAGCGCCGCCAGCGGCAGGCCGACCACGTTGTAGCCGAAGGCCCAGAACAGGTTCTGGCGGATCTTGGTGCCGGTGGCGTGCGCCAGCGACAGCGCCTCCACCACGCTCCAGGGGGTGCCGCGCAGCAGCGTCAGGCCGGCCGAATGCATCGCGATGTCGGTGCCGCCATCGGCGTGGGTCATCGCCATGCCGACGTCCGCGGCGGCCAGCGCCGGCGCATCGTTGATGCCATCGCCCACCATGGCCACGGCCTGGCCGGGCGGCAGGCCGCGCTTGAGCTCGGCGACCAGCGCGGCCTTGGCCTCGGGGCGCACGTCGGCGTGGACTTCGGCGATGCCGACGGCCTGCGCCAGGTGCGCGGCCGCGCCGGGGTTGTCGCCGCTGATCAGCACGCAGCGCACGCCCTGGCGGGTCAGCGCCGCCACCGCGGCGGCGGCCTGCGGCCGGGCGGTGTCGCCGAAGGCCAGCAGGCCGAGCAGGCGCGGCGCGGCGTCACCCGACGGGCCGCCGTCCGGCGCCGCCACCTCGGCCAGCCAGGACACCGTGCGGCCACGCTGCTGATGGGCTTGCGCGCTGTCCTGCAGCGGTGCGCAATCGACCCCCAGGTCGGTCATCCAGCGGCCATGGCCCAGGGCCAGCCAGCGGCCTTCCACCTGGGCCAGCACGCCGCGTCCGGGCACGGCGCGCACGCCGCTGGCGGCCGGCAGGGCGGCATCGGCCGCGGCCTGCTGCACCGCGCGCGCCAGCGGATGTTCGCTGCCGGCCTGCACCGCGGCGGCCAGCCTCAGCAAGGCCGCGCCGTCGCCCCCCGGCGGCGGCTCGCAGGCCTGCAGCGTCGGCCGGCCCTCGGTCAGCGTGCCGGTCTTGTCGAACGCCACCACGCGGACTTCGCGCAGGCGTTCCAGCGCGCTGGCGTCGCGCACGAGGATGCCGCGCTTGGCCGCCAGACCGCTCGCCACCATCAGCGTGGCCGGCGTGGCCAGGCCCAGCGCGCAGGGGCAGGCGATCACCAGCACCGAGACGGCGTGGATCAGCGCCGTCGGCCCGGTCGCGCCGGCGAGCCACCCGCCGATCAGGGTCAGCGCGGCGATCGCCATCACCACCGGCACGAAGACCGCCGCGACCTTGTCCACCTGCTGCTGGATCGGCGCCTTGGCGCCCTGGGCCGAGGCCACCAGGCGCACGATGCGCGCGATCTGGGTCTCGGCGCCCAGCGCGGTGGTGCGCACCCGCAGCAGGCCCTCGGCATTGACGGCCCCGCCGGTCACCGCGTCGCCCGGCCCGCGCGGCACCGGCAGGCTTTCGCCGGTGATCAGCGATTCGTCGACGTGGCTGTCGCCGTCGACCACCACGCCATCGACCGCCACCCGTTCGCCCGGTCGCACCACCACCACGTCGCCCAGCACCAGCTCGCCCACCGGCACCTCGTGCTCGACCCCGTCGCGCAGCACCCGTGCCGACGCCGGCCGCAACGCCTGCAGCGCATCGAGCGCGGCCAGCGTGCGGCGCTTGGCGCGCGCCTCCATCCACTTGCCGAAGCGCACCAGCGTGATCACCACCGCCGCGCTTTCGAAATACAGATGCGGCATGCCGTCCCGCTCGCTCCACCACAGCGCCAGCGACAGGCCGTAGGCCGCCCCGGTGCCCAGTGCCACCAGCACGTCCATGTTGGCGCTTCCGGCGCGCAAGGCCTTCCAGCCGGCCTTGAAAAAGCGCGCGCCGAAGACGAACTGCACCGGCGTGGCGAGCAGGAACTGCCACAGCGGCGGCAGCATCCAGTGCACGCCAAGGAGTTCCAGCAACATCGGCAGCACCAGCGGCAGCGACAGCAGCGCGGCCAGGGCCACCTGCCGCCCTTCGCTCCAGCGCGGCGCGGCCTCGGTCTCGGCATCGTCGACGCGGCGGGCGCCGTAGCCGGCCGCCTGCACGGCCGCGATCAGCTGGGCCGGCAGGTCCGGATCCGCCAGATGCTGCACCTGGGCTTCGTTGGTGGCCAGGTTGACCTGGGCGTCCAGCACGCCGGGCACCTTCTTCAGCGCCCGCTCGACCCGCGACGAGCAACTGGCGCAGGTCATGCCGCTGATGGCCAGCGAGCTGTGGGTCTGCGGCACCTCGTAGCCGGCGGCCGTCACCGCGTCGGTGAGCTGCTGCAAGGGCAGCGGCGCCGACGAGATCACGCAGGCCGTCTCGGCCGCCAGGTTGACGGTGGCCGAGTCGACCCCCGGCAGCTTCTTCAGTGCACGCTCGACACGGCCGGCGCACGAGGCACAGGTCATGCCCTGGATGGGCAGGTTGATCATGGGCAGGACTGTACCCGGGGGGTCATGGCGCCAGCGCAAGACAGGTCAAGCCCGGCCGCGCCATACTGGCGCTTTGCCAGCCCGGGAACCACCATGATTGAACTGACCCTGCCCGACATGACCTGCGGCCACTGCGTCAAGAGCGTGACCGCCACCGTCCAGAAGGTCGACCCGGCCGCCCAGCTGCAGATCGACCTGCCGACCCATCAGGTGCGGATCGATTCGCAGCAGGCCGCCGAAGCCTTCAAGGCCGCGCTCGCCGAAGAGGGCTATCCGGCCGCCTGAGCCGCGGCGGCCGTCAGCCACCCCGCCCCTGAGCGTGGGCAGGGGCTGAACCGGCCGCCACGGCGGCTCAATGGTCGGCGTTGGGGAAGAACAGCTGCTGGCCGTTGATCTTGTAGTTGGCGATCGTGGTCTGGCCGGCCGGCGAGGTGACCCAGTCGGCGAACTGCTGCGCCAGCGCGGTCTTCAGGTGCGGGTACTTGGCCGGGTTGACGACCATCACGCCGTACTGGTTGAACAACCGCTTGTCGCCTTCGACGATGATGGCCAGGTCTCCGCGGTTCTTGAAATTGAGCCAGGTGCCGCGGTCGGTCAGCACATAGGCGTTGATCGCCGAGCCCATGTTCAGCGCCGGGCCCATGCCGCAGCCGCATTCCTTGTAGCCTGCGGGGCGGGCGGTGGCCAGGTCGATGCCGGCTTCCTTCCACAGCCGCAGTTCGGCGGCGTTGGTGCCGCTGCGGTCGCCGCGCGAGATGAAGGCGGCGCCGCTGGAGGCGAGCTTGGTGAACGCGGCCGTGATGTCGTTGCCATGGAGCTTGGCCGGGTCGCTGGCCGGGCCGACCAGCACGAAGTCGTTGTACATCACGTTCTGGCGCTTGACGCTGTAGCCCTGCGCGACGAATTTCTCCTCCGCCTTGGTGTCGTGCACGAACAGCACGTCGGCATCGCCGCGGCGGCCGATGTCCAGCGCCTGGCCGGTGCCCACGGCCACCACGTGGATGTCGACGCCGGTGGCCTTCTTGTAGGCCGGCAGCAGGTAGCCGAACAGGCCCGACTGCTCGGTCGACGTGGTCGATGCCATGGTCATGAAGGGGCTGTCCTCGGCGCGGGCCAGCGTGGCGCCGCACAGGCCCGCCGCCAACAGCAGGGCGGTGACGAGGCGGCGGCTGCGGTTCAGGGTCAGATCCATGGCAGTTCTCCTTTGAGGAATTGGGCCGCCTCGGTCGGCAGCACATCGTTGAAAAATCGGTCGACCGGCAGGTCCACCACCAGCCGGCCGGCTTCGAGGTAGACCACCCGGCTGGCCAGGCGCCGGGCCTGGCCCAGGTTGTGGGTGCTCATCACGACGGTGACGCCATCGGCGGCGATCTCGGCGATCAGCGCTTCGACCTCGCGCTTGGCGCTCGGATCCAGGCTGGCGGTGGGCTCGTCGAGGAACAGGATGTCGGGCTGCAGGGCCCAGGCGCGGGCCAGCGCCAGGCGCTGCTGCTGGCCGCCCGACAGCCCGCGCGCGGACCGCTCGGCCTGCGCCGCCAGGCCCACCCGGTGCAAGGCTTCGGTGCAGCGCTCGGCGCGCTCGGAGGCCGGAACCTTGTGCAGCCACAGGCCCAGCCAGACATTGGTCCGCGCCGACAGCCGCAGCAGATACGGGCGCTGGAACAGCATGGCGGCCGTCGCCGGACGGCCCTCGGGCTGCATCGGGCTGGGTTCGCGCCGGCCGGTCTGCAGCGGCAGCAGGCCGTGCAGCAGGCGCAGCAGCGTGGTCTTGCCCGAGCCGTTCGCGCCGACCAGGGCCAGCCGGTCGCCCCGGTTCAGCTGCAGGCTCACGTCGCGCAGCGCGGTGACGCCGCCGAAGCGCACCGTGGCCTGCTGCAGTTGCAGCAGCGGCGCGGCAGGCGGCGCGTCCAGCAAGGCGGTGTCGCGCTTCATGCCACCAGGGCCTCGCGGCGCAGGCCGGGCAGGCTGCTGCGGCCCTGCATCCAGCCGATCAGCGCGTTCATCACGCCCACCACGCCGAGCAGGATCGTGCCGAGCGCCAGCGCCAGCGGCAGATCGCCCTTGGAGGTCTCGAGCGCGATCGCGGTGGTCATCACCCGCGTCGCTCCCAGGATGTTGCCGCCCACGACCATCACCGCGCCGACCTCGGAGACCGCGCGGCCGAACGCGGTCAGCAGCACCGTCAGCACGCCGAAGCGCTCGTGCACCAGCACCAGCAGGGCGCTGGTCAGCGGTCCGGCGCCCATCGAGCGCAGCTGGTCGCCGCCCTCGGCCAGGCCGTCGAGCACCAGGCGGCGGGTCAGCGCCGCGGTGAGCGGCACCACCAGCAAGGTCTGCGCGAAGACCATCGCGGTGGCGCTGAACAGCAGGCCCAGCGACCCCAGCGGCCCGGAGCGCGACAGCAGCAGGTAGACCAGCAGGCCCACCACCACGCTGGGCAGCGCCAGCAAGGTGTTGACGGTCCAGACTGCCAGGCCATGGCCGGGAAAGCGCGCCACCGCCAGCCATGCGCCCAGGCCCAGCCCGATCAGGGCGCCGAACAGCGTCGCCAGGCCGCTGACCCGCAGCGACAGGCCGACGATGCGCAGCAGCTCTGCGTCGGCGCGCAGGATCAGGTGGAAGGCCAGCACCAGGCTGTCGGCGAGCGTGTTCATGCAGTGCGGAAGGGAAGGGAAGCGGGGAAGCGCACCGGGGGTGCGCTCAGGCGCGTCCCGCGGCGGGCGATTCTGTGGCGCGGCGCCCAGTCTGGCGATATGCATGGCGATGCATAGCTATTCCCGGACCCGCCGGCGGGACGGCGCGGCCGGCGCACAATCGCGCCACCTCGGCCTTTGCACGCTTGCGTTTGACGCCCATGCCTGAACTCGGTCCTTCGCCGCTCGCTGCCGGCAACGAACTCTCGGTCGACCAGGCGCGCGCCGCGATCGCCGCTGCGCTGAGCCCGGTGCGGCAGCACGAACGGGTGCCCTTGCTGGCGGCGCTGGGCCGGGTGCTGGCCGACGACGTGGTGTCGCCGATCGACGTGCCCGCGCACGACAACTCGGCGATGGACGGCTACGCGTTCAGCGGTGCCGACCTGGCACCGGACGGCGAGACGGCGCTGCGCGTCGTCGGCAGCACGGTGTTCGCCGGCACGGCGCAGATCGGCGCGATCGGGCCGGGCAGCTGCGTGCGCATCATGACCGGCGCGGTGATGCCGCCGGGCCTGGACACGGTCGTGCCGCAGGAGTTGTGCCGGCTGGACGGCGACCTCGTGCGGGTGGCCCGCGGCGTTCTGCGGCGCGGCGAGAACCGCCGCCACCGCGGCGAGGACCTGGCGCAGGGCCGCGCGGCGCTGACCGCGGGCCGGTGGCTGCGGCCGGCCGACCTGGGCCTGATCGCGTCGCTGGGTCAGGCCGAGGTGAGCGTGCGCCGGCGCCTGCGCGTGGCCTTGTTCTCGACCGGCGACGAGTTGCGGCTGCCGGGCGAGCCGCTGGCACCGGGCTGCATCTACGACAGCAACCGCTACAGCCTGATGGCGGCGCTGACGCGGCTGGGCGTCGAGATCATCGATCTCGGCCGCGTGGCGGATGACCGCGGGGCGCTGGCCGCCACGCTGGACGAGGCGATCGCCCGCGCCGACGTGGTGATGACCAGCGGCGGCGTCAGCGTCGGCGATGCCGATCACACCCGCGAGCTGCTGGCCATGCGGGGCGAGGTGGGGTTCTGGAAGGTGGCGATGCGCCCGGGCCGGCCCTTCGCGTTCGGCCCGTTGCGCGCCGAGGCCGGCCGCAGCGCCTGGCTGTTCGCGCTGCCGGGCAACCCGGTGGCCGCGCTGGTGACCTTCTACGCGCTGGCCCGCGAGGCCTTGCTGAGCCTGGCCGGCGCGCGCGAGCCGGCCTTGCCGCGCCTGCGCGCGCGCAGCGAAGCGGCGATCCGCAAGCGTCCCGGCCGGACCGAGTTCCAGCGCGGCATCGTCACGCCGGCGCCGTCCGGCGGCTGGCAGGTGCGCATCACCGGCGCGCAGGGTGCCGGCATCCTGCGCAGCATGAGCGAGGCCAACGCGCTCGTGGTGCTGGGCCACGAGCAGGGCTCGGTGGCGGCCGGCGACGAGGTCGAGGTCTGGCTGTTCGACGGCCTGGCGTGACCGGCGAGGGCCGCGACGCGCGGGCGCGGCGGCGCAGGGTTTGATCGGGCCGGTTGTTCCAGAAGCGCGCGCCGGCGCCGGCCTGTCGCGAGACCAGGCCCGGATGCGCTGCCGCGAGTGCTCAAGCCTGTGACAGACCTTGCGGGTTAGCCCTTGAGTTTTGCGCTGCGGTGGAAACGCCGCACCTGGCACGCTAGTTGCCGTTAGTGGCCTCCGGACCGTCGGCCGATCGGGTCGATGTGACACCTGTGCCCCCTCACTAGGAAGAAGGAGACAACCCATGCGCATGAAATTGCTCACCCTGATGGTGACCCTCGGCGTGTCGTCGATGGCCGCCCAGGCCGTGGTGACCGACCAGATGATCGCCAACGACGCCAAGTCGACGAACGACGTGTTGACCTGGGGGATGGGAACCCAGGGTCAACGCTATTCCCCGCTCAAGCAGATCAACCCCAGCACCATCGGCCACCTGGTGCCGGCCTGGTCGTTCTCGTTCGGCGGCGAGAAGCAGCGCGGCCAGGAATCACAGCCGCTGGTGCACAACGGCAAGATGTTCGTCACCGCCTCGTATTCGCGCATCTACGCGCTGGATCTGGCGACCGGCAAGAAGCTGTGGAAGTACGAGCAGCGCCTGCCCGACGGCATCATGCCCTGCTGCGACGTGATCAACCGCGGCGCCGCGCTGTACGACAACCTGGTGATCTTCGCCACGCTGGACGCCCAACTGGTGGCGCTGAACCAGGACACCGGCGACGTGGTCTGGAAGGAAAAGATCGACGACTACAACGCCGGGTACTCGGCGTCCGCCGCGCCGCTGATCGCCGAAGGCCTGCTGCTGACCGGGGTGTCCGGCGGCGAGTTCGGCATCTCGGGCCGGGTCGAGGCCCGCAACCCGCGTACCGGCGCGCTGGTGTGGACCCGTCCGACCGTCGAAGGCCAGATGGGCTACCGCTACGACGACAAGGGCAACAAGATCGAGAACGGCATCTCCGGCACCCCCGGCCAGACCTGGCCGGGCGACATGTGGAAGACCGGCGGCGCCGCCACCTGGCTGGGCGGCACCTACAACGCCAAGACCGGCCTGGCCTACTTCGGCACCGGCAATCCAGCGCCGTGGAACAGCCACCTGCGCCCCGGCGACAACCTGTTCTCGTGCTCGACCGTGGCGATCGACGTCAAGACCGGCAAGATCGTCTGGCACTACCAGGGCACGCCCAACGACGGCTGGGACTTCGACGGCGTCAACGAGTTCATCACCTACGACGACGGCGGCAAGATCCTCGGCGGCAAGGCCGACCGCAACGGCTTCTTCTACGTCATCGACGCCAAGAACGGTCACCTGGAGAACGCGTTCCCCTTCGTCAAGAAGATCACCTGGGCTTCGGGCATCGACTTGAAGACCGGCCGGCCGAACTTCATTCCCGAAAGCCGTCCGGGCGATCCGACCGCCTCGGCCGACGGCAAGAAGGGCAAGGAGATCTTCAACGCACCTTCGTTCCTCGGCGGCAAGAACCAGATGCCGATGGCCTACTCGCCCGACACCAAGCTGTTCTACGTGCCGGCCAACGAATGGGGCATGGAGATCTGGAACGAGCCGGTGACCTACAAGAAGGGCGCGGCCTACCTGGGCGCCGGCTTCACGATCAAGACGCTGAACGACGATTACATCGGCGCGATGCGCGCGATCGATCCGAAGACCGGCAAGATCGTCTGGGAAGACAAGAACTTCGCGCCCTTGTGGGGCGGCGTTCTGACCACCGGCGGCAACCTGGTGTTCTGGGGCACGCCGGAGGGCTACCTGCAGGCAGCCGATGCCAAGACCGGCAAGATCGTCTGGAAGTTCCAGACCGGTTCGGGCGTGGTCGCGCCTCCGATCACCTGGGAGGACAAGGGCGAACAGTACGTCGCCGTGGTTTCGGGCTGGGGCGGCGCGGTGCCGCTGTGGGGCGGCGAGGTGGCCAAGCGCGTGAGCTTCCTGGAGCAGGGCGGCTCGGTCTGGGTCTTCAAGCTGCTGAAGTGATCTGACGCGGCATGCGCTGCCCGGCCGGGCAGCATGCTGAAAGGGCCCCGCACGCGGGGCCTTTTTTTCGTCTCGCTCCCGCGTCGCGGCCGGGTTGCGCCGCGCCGGATCAGTCGGGTTTGCGCGCCAGGCCGAGCCGCGCGGTGGCACGCTGCTCGGCGGCGTAGGCCTCGCGCATCGACTGGCCGTAGTCGGCCGAGTTCAGGTAGGCCAGTTCCTGGTCGTACTTGGCCAGGGCCGCGATGTGGGCCGGGTCGAACATCGCGGTCTTGAAGGCGTCGTGCAGCTTCTGCACCACCGCGGGCGCCATGCCGGCGGGGCCGGCCAGGCCGTAGGGGGAATTGGCGACGATGCCCAGCCCCAGCTCCTTGAGCGTCGGCACCGTCGGCCAGCGCTTGGTGCGGGTCGCGCCGAAGGTGGCCAGCAGCCGCAGGCGGCCGCCGTCGACGAAGGGCGCGAAGCCGTTCGAGTTCACGCCCACCATCACCTGGCCCGAGGCCACCGCCAGCATCTGCTCGGCCGTGCCTTTGTAAGGCACGTGGATGTAGCGCAGGCCGCGCGAGTGCATCAGCTCGTCCATCACCAGGTGGGGCGTGGTGCCCACGCCGTTGGTGGAGACCGTCATCTCGCCGGGGTGGGCCTTGGCCCAGGCGAACAGGTCGTCGACGCTGCGGAACGGGCTGGCGGCGGGCACGACGATGCCGAAGGTCACGCCGCTGATCTGGATGATCGGCGTGGTGTCGCGGATCGGATCCCACAGCACCTTCTGGATCCAGGGCGCGCGGAACACCGTCTGCGGCATCTGGCCGATCGTGTAGCCGTCCGGCGCCGCCGACTGCAACACCGGCATCACCAGCGTGCCGCCGGCGCCGGCGCGGTTCTCGATCGCGATCTTCTGGCCGAGCTGCTTGCCGGCCAGATCGGCCAGCAGTCGCAAGGTCAGGTCGGTGGCGCCGCCCGCAGGCCAGGGCACCCAGAGCGAGATCGTCCGGTTCGGGAACGGAGCGTCGCCTTGGGCTCGGGCGCGGCGGCCGGTGGCCAGCAGGCCGGTGCCGAGCGCGGCCAGGCCGTGCAGCCAGCGGCGGCGGGACAGGGGGGAGGTCATTCCCATTCGGTCAACTCCATGGTCAGGTCACCTCCGCTGAGGAAGGTGGAATGGGCCGGCTCGTGTCGTTCGAGCCGGGTCAGGCCCACGCCGGGGCAGTACCACTCCAGCGTGGTCAGCGGCAGGTCGGTCCAGCCGACCACCGGGTCGGCGAACAGCTTCAGGACGGCGCTGCCCTGGACGCGCACGCAGCCCCGGAACGAGCCGGCGCGCGTGGCCAGGGTCTGGTTGAGCGCGGCGATCGTGTAGGTCATCGGAATCGACGGGTGGCTGTAGCGCAGCTCGGGCGGGAACTCCTGGCGCCGCCGCAGCAGGTAGGCGGTGGTGCTGGCCTGCCAGGTGGTGCCCACCACGAGCGGCAGCTTCAGCACGTAGCGCACCGGCTTGTCCAGCTTGGGCTCCGGATCCAGGTCGCTCTTGCTGGCGACGCGGTAGATGCCGGTGTCGTCGCTGCGCAGCCAGTAGTCCACGCCGGCATCGTCGCGGCGCAGGTAGACCGAGCCGCCGTCCAGGCGCTCGCTGCCCAGCGAGGTGATCACCTGGGTCTCGTGCTGGACGAGGTTGTTGTCGTCGGTCGTGGTGGTGTCGTAGACCCAGCGGTGGCCGCGCTCCAGCGGGAACAGCGCGGCCGTGGGCGGCGGCGAGCACGCCCCCAGCAGGCCCGCCGACGCGAGCCCCAGCAACCAGAGGCTGGTGCGCGTCATTTTTCGGGCAGCCTCGGAATGGGCAGGTCGCGCACCTTGATCTCCTGCTCGTCGTTGCCGGGCATCAGCCACGCCAGGCCGCCGCGCTTGCCGCGCATCGGCTTGGCCGTTCCCATCTGGCTCACGCCTTCGCGGGCCTTCTTCATCGCCTCGCTGAGCACCGAGTGCAAGTCCTTGCTGTAGGGCAGCCGATAGGCGCGGGGCTGGGTCACCGGCTTGCCGTCCTCGATCGCGTTGACCCAGATATACAAGGCGCCGGAGGACTTGGCGCTGGGCTCGTCGAACACCGCGGCCAGCAGCACGAAGCGCTCGGGCAGCGGATCGGCGGCGGGCCAGCCGGACAGGTCGTGCGCCATGTCGTGGACCCAGAAATAGAACACCGCCACGAAGGCCACCAGCGCGGCCTTGAGCCAGGCCGGCCAGTTCGACGACAGCAGCGCCAGGGTCGTCAGCGCGGCCAGCACGACGAAGGAGAGGACCAGCGCCAGCGTCATGACGGCGATCCGCGGCGATGCGCCGGCTTGCAAGTGGAATTGCCTGGGGCCATGTCAGATCCTTTGCACCAGCGATTTGGGCAGCGTGTTGATGTTGGCGACGCCGCCGTCGGGCAGCACCGTGAAGCGAACGGCCGTGGCTTCGTCGCCCTTGCGGGCCAGCGTGACCTGGCCGTAGAAGACGACGTCGGCGCGCGGGTTGACCTTGATCACCGAAACGTTGACGTCGACCGGCTTGCCGTCCTTTGAGTCGTAGTAGTTGACGTTGACAGTGAATTCGCCCGGCACCAGGCCGCGCACCGTCACCACTTCCTGGTTCAGCGGGTTGATGATCTCGTGGCCGTTGACCACCATGCGCTCGAAGCCGCTGCCGCGGCTGTCATGGTCCAGGTGCATCAGGCCGGCCTCGCGCTGGCGGAACCAGACCAGGTTGCCGGCCGGGTCCTGCACCCAGGTGTCGATGTCGTCGGGGTTCATGTCGGCCCACGAGACGGTGATGATGAACTCGGCCTTCGACGGGATGTCGCCGGCCTTCAGCGCCTTCGGGTTCATCGCCAGCAGCGCGATGATGAAGCAGAACACGAAGGCGATCAGCATGTTGAACAACATGTCGTAGAACGGATCGACCTCGGGCTCGCGGGCGTGGCGGCGGCTGGGCATGGCGGTGCGGCGGGCGGCTGCGGGTCACGCTGCGGCGGCCGGCGTCGCCACGGGGGCTTGCGCGGGCACCGGCGCGGCGGCCGCCATGCGCCGCAGGCCCTCGCGCTGGCAGTCGGCCAGCAGGCGGTCGGCGAAACGATCCAGCCGGGTCAGCTGCAGGCCCAGCAGGATGTTGCCCACCAGGCCCACCATCGTGGTCAGCAAGGCCACGCCCAGGCCGCTGGTGAGGCTCTTGAGCAGGTCCTGAGACTGCGACGGATCGAAGCTCTGCAGGTGGCCGATGTGCAGCGCCAGGATCGAGAAGCCGATCACCTTGCCCAGCAGGCCCAGCTTGAGCTGGATGCCGTTGACCCACCAGGCGGTCTGCTGCGGGCCGTGGGTGTCTTCGAGCAGCAGGTCCAGCGGGGTGGCGCTGTCCAGGCCGGCGGTGGCGAGCGCGCGCAGGTAGTCGCCGGCCCAGCCTTGCACCGAGAGCAGCGGGGCACCCTGGCGGGCCGCGTCGAGCCAGCGGCGCTGGCGTTCCAGTTCGCGCGAGCGGGCGCCGGACCACAGCGTGGACGTCGCGAACACGACGATGATCACCAGCGTCAGCCCGGTCGGGTCCGAGTGCAGCAGCAGCGCCCAGACGCCGCGCACGCCCAGCAGCCAGACCGCGAAGACCAGCAAGCCGCCCAGCGTCAGCCATTCGAACCACAGCGGCTCGACCTCGCCGCCCGGGCTGTCGCGCAGGGCGCGTTCGCGCGGCCGGGCGAGCCGGTTCAGCACCAGCGCCAGCTTCATGCCGGACCTCCGGGACCGCGCTTGGTCAGCGCGCCGAAGCCGCGCTGCGGGTCGTAGCCCCAGGTGGCCAGCGCAAAGCACAGCGCCAACGTCCCCAGCACCACCCAGGGCGAGGCGCCGGGGTCCTTGCCGTAGAGAGCGAAGCGCATCCATTCGACCGCATGGGTGAACGGATTGAAGCGCGAGACCCACCAGACCCATTCGGCGCCGGACTCCTCCAGCTTCCACAGCGGGTACAGCGCGGTCGACATGAAGTACATCGGGAAGATGACGAAATTCATCGCGCCGGCGAAGTTCTCCAGCTGCTTGATGTGGACCGACAGCAGCAGGCCCAGCGCGCCCAGCATCAGCGCCGAGGCCACGGCCGCCAGCAGCACCTGCGGCAGTTGCGGCCCCCAGAGCGGGATGTCGGTGCCCAGCAGCTTGGCCACGGCGACGAAGGCGGCGGCCTGCAGCAGCGACAGCACGGCCGTGGCGCAGAGCTTGGCGAACAGGATCCAGGCCCGCGGCAGCGGGGCGGTCAGCAGCAGGCGCATCAGGCCCATCTCGCGGTCGTAGACCATCGCCAGCGACGACTGCATGCCGTTGAACAGCAGCACCATGCCGACCAGGCCCGGCGCGATGTAGGTGTCGTAGGAGATGTAGGTGTCGTAGGGGTCGTTGATGGCCACGCCGAAGACGTTGCGAAAGCCGGCGGCGAACACCGCCAGCCACAGCAGCGGACGCACCAGCGCCGAGGCCAGCCGGCCGTACTGGCGCAGGAACTTCATCAGTTCGCGCTCGACGATGGCCCACAGCGCTTGCAGGGCGTGCTTCATGGTCTGGCCTTGCAGAGTTTCTCGGGCTGGTCGCCGCCCAGCGTGTCCAGCGTGTTGTGGGGGTGCAGGATGCCGTCGGCCGGCGCGGTGGCGACCACGCCCTGGCCGTCGGTCAGCAGCAGCGGCTGGCGCAGCTGGCCGTCCCAGGGCCGGAAGCTCATCGCGATGCCTTTGGAGCCGTCGAGCTCGACGGCGGCCAGCGCCTTGGCGAAGGCCGCGGCCGGACCCTTGGGAGCGGCCTTCGCGGCGGCCGCCAGGGCCTTGCCGGCCATCCATGACGCCCAGTCCTCGGCCTGCATCGCACGGTTGGCGCTGCGCGCGAAGCGGCGCGTCACCTGCGGCGCGCCGAAGCGCTCGAACTGCGGGTGCCAGGCGAGCGCCGCCAGGCCGGCGTCGCCGACCACCGGGCGCGGCAGCACTGTGCGGTAGGGCAGGCTGCGGGCGAATTCACCCGCGCTGTCGACCACCCAGACCGCGTCGTAGCTGCCGGCGGTCAGCAGGCGCAGGTTGGCGAGGTCGCGCTCGCGTGGATCGCCCGAGAGCTTGAAGGGCTTGGCGCCGACCAGCTTCAGGCCGTAGCGGGTGATGGCGGCGCGCGCGACGGCGGCGCGCGCGGCGTCCTCGGGCGTGGGGCCGGTGAGCAGCAGCACCTGGGTCCAGCGCTGCGCGGCCAGGGTCTGGGCCAGCGCGTCGTCGCGCATGCGCTCGCTGGGAATCAGGTGGTACAGCCGCGGCCGGCAATCCTGTTCGCGCAGGCGCTCGTCCGGGTTGCCGACGTTGAGCACCGGCAGCGGGACGGCATCCGCCACGGCCAGGGTCCAGTCGCTGGGCAGGTCGGTGACCAGCGCGACGTCGCCGGCCTGCGCCGCCTTCACGGCCTGGGCCCGGGCGTCCTGTGCCGAGCGTGCCTCCACCACCGTCAGCGCCAGATCGGTGTGGGCCACGCTCAGCTCGATCTGCTCGTCCTTCAGTGCGAGTTGCAAGCCGTCGGACGCCGGGCCGGTGGGGTGGCCGAAGTAGGCCCGCTCGACCAGCGTGCGGTCCAGGCGGGGGTCGTCGGCCGGCTCGATCAGCGTGAGCTTGAACGGGGCTGCAGCGGCATGCAGCGCGAGCAGGGCCTGGCCGGCCAGCAGCAGCGGGCGGCGCATCATTCCACCAGCAGCGCGGCGTACGGCACGCGCCCCACCGGGATGCTCTTGACGGCACGGGCGGCCGCCACGTCGACCACGGTCACGTCGTCGGACAGGCCGTCGACCACCCACAGCATGGTCTGCGCCTTGTTCAGGCTGACGTTCCAGGCCCGGTTGCCCACCAGCACCAGGTCGGTCACCTTGCGGCTGGCGACGTCGATGAACGCCACATGGTTGGCCTTGCCGAGCGCGACGAAGGCGCGCTTGCCGTCGCGTGAGATCGTGATGCCCACCGGCGTGATCTCGGTGGCGCGCGCGCCCTTGAGCTCGAAGTGGATGGTGCCCAGCACGCTGTAGTCGCGCGTGGACAGCACGGTGACGCTGGCGCCAAGCTCGCTGGTGACCCAGAGTTGGGAACCGTCGGGCGTCAGCGCGAAGCGGCGTGGGCGCTGGCCGACGGGGATGCTCCTGAGCAGCTTGCCGGCCACCGGATCGATCACGTGGACCAGGCTGGCGACCTCGGAGGTGACCCAGACCACCTTCCCGTCCGGCGAGGCCAGCACGCCCTCCGGTTCCTCGCCCACCTTCACGGCGCGCAGCGGGCGGCCGGTGGCGGCGTCGCGGATCGCCAGCTCGCCGGCCTCCTCGCTGCTGACGTACAGCAGCTTGCCGTCGGGCGAGAGATCGAAGGCCTCGGGATCGTCGCCCATCGGGATGTGGCCGATCGACTTGCGGGTGCGCACGTCGATCAGGTCGCCCTCGTGCGAGTCGCCGCAGGCGGCCAGCAGCGTCTTGCCGCCGGGCAGCAGGCGCAGGTGGCGCGGGCGCTTGCAGGTCGGCACCACGCCGATCACCTTCAGCGTGTCCATGTCGATCAGGGTCAGCGACTGGTCCTTTTCGCTCGACACCCAGGCGACGCCTTGCGCAACTGCGGGCGCGGCGGCGATCAGGGCCCCCAGCAGCGCGGACAGCAGGACGGCGGGCTTCAGGCGCAGCGCGGGGACGGCTAGGCGTGGCATCGGCAGGTCTCCTTCGAGGGGGCGGGGCGCCGGGCTCATTGCGTGGCGCGAATGAAGGCTTCTTCCAGCGCCGGACCGCCCAGCCGCTGGCTGACCTCGTCGGCGCTGCCGTCGGCCAGCAGCCGGCCGCGGTGCAGCACCAGCACCCGGTCGGCGGCCAGGGCCTCTTCCACCAGGTGGGTGGCCCACAGCACGCTGGTGCCGCGTTCGGCGCCATCGGCACGCACGGCGGCCAGCAGGTCGCGGCGCGACTTCGGGTCCAGCCCGACGGTGGGTTCGTCCATCAGCAGCACCGCAGGCCGATGCAGCAGCGCGCGCACCAGCTCGACCTTGCGCCGGTTGCCGCCCGACAACTCGCGCACCGGCCGGTCCAGATCGGCCGCGGTGCCCATGGCCGCGCAGCCGGCGGCGATGCGTTCGCGCGCCAGCGCCCGCGGCAGGCCGTGCAGGTCGGCGTGAAACTGCAGGTTGCGGCGCACGCTCAGGTCGAGATCGAGCGACATCTGCTGGAACACCACGCCGATGTGCTTGAGCGCCTTGATCGCATGGTCGCGCAGCGATTCGCCGGCGACGCGCACTTCGCCCTGGTCGGCCACGAACAAGCCGGTGAGCAGCTGGAACAGCGTCGACTTGCCTGCGCCGTTGGGGCCCAGCAGCGCGACGAACTGGCCCGACGGAATGGACAACGAGAGGTCGTTCAACGCGACGCGCTCGCCATAGCGCTTGGTCAGCGACTGCACTTCGAGCATCGGTGGCATGGTCGGACTTCGGGTCGGTTCAGAGTTCGATGACCATACCGTCATACGCCGCCTCGAAGTTTGCGTGATGACCCGAAGGCCGGTCCGAGGGCTGGCCGCTGAACATCACCTTGCGGCGGGCCCGCCAGGCGCTGTCGGTCGGTGTCGAGGCCTGCGGCCAGGTGGTGTGGTCGTCCAGCAGCACACAGTCGGCGCTGCGCAACCAGTCCAGCTCGCCCTCGCCCAGGCTGAGCGCGCCGGGCGCGAAGAACAGGCGCTGGCCGCTGCGCACGTCCAGTACCGCCAGCGCGATCGACAGCCCCGTGACCATCGGGCATTCCAGGCCTTGCAGATGCGGCGAGGCGACGCCCTCGCTGGCCAGCGCGGTGAATTCGAGGTCCGGCAGGCCGTTGATCCGGAAGCTGGCCGACAGCGTCTCGCCGGCCACCGGGATCACGTGCCAGTGCACGCCGCAGTAGTGCTGCAGCACCTGCAGTATCGGCAGGTTCTGGCTCAGTACTTCGAACACCGCTGGCGTGGCGTAGAGGTCGATCGGCGCGCCGTCGCGCAGGCTCAGCAGGCCGCTGACGTGGTCGACCTGCGCGTCGGTCAGCACGACGGTGCGCACGTCGGCGTCGCGCAGCCCGCTGTGGCAGGCCAGCCGGGCGTCGCCCTGCAGTTGCTGAGCGACGTTGGGCGCGACGTTGAGCAGGATCCATTGCTCGCCGTTGTCCGACAGCGCGACCGCCCCCCGCCGCCCGGTGGCGGTGGGCTCCAGCCGGGGCGGCTGGTGCGCCAGCGCTTCGCCGCAGGGCCCGCCTCGCAGCACGACCAGCTTCATCGCGCGGCCCGCGCTGTGATCGGCGGCTGGGATACGGCAAGATGTGGCATATGCAGCAAGAAACTCCCCTCGTGTCGGCGCGGGCCACGGTGTCGGAAGGTCGATCGGGCCCGACGTCCTCGTCGCAAGACACATGCCCACGCACCGCGACGGCGCGGGAGACCGCGCAGGCTCGGTTTGCAAGGGCTTGCCCGAACCTGCCGCGCATCGGGTGGGACATTGCGTCGCGGCAGCGTCCTGATCTGGCACAGGGTTTCCACCGCTTGCGGCGCGGACTCGCGGCGGCGTTCGCGGCCTGGCTGGTGCTGGGGCCGGCGGCGCAGGCGGCCGGCAGTCCGTCCGACGGCGCGTCCTGCGAAGGCCCGCCGGTGGATCTGCAGGCGCTGTCCGCCGACGTCTGGCGCGTGGGCGGCGCGGCGGGTGACAGCGATGGCCGCAACCGGGGCGTGATCTCCAACCTGCTGCTGGTTCATCAGGGCGACGAGGTCTGGCTGCTCGGCGCCGGGCCGACGCCGGCGTTCGGCCGCGCGCTGGCCTGCCAGCTCAAGGCCCGTACCGGCTGGGTGATCAGCGACGTGATCGCACCCTGGCCGCGGCCCGAGCTGGTGCTGGGGGCGTCCGGCTACGAGGGCGCGCGGCTGTGGGCGCACACCGAGGTGGCCGCGACGATGGGCGAGCGTTGCCCGCGCTGCGTCACGCGCATGCGTCAGCGCCTGGGCGAGGCGGCCGCCGACCTGGGGCCCGACCCGATCCGCATCGCGCCGCACCGGCTGACCGGCGTCGAAGGCGAGGTCGGGCCGTTCCGCTGGTGGCTGCTGAACCGCGCCGACGACACGCCGGTGACGGTGTTCCGCCTGCGCGACCAGCCACTGTGGAGCGCCCACGGACTGCTGTGGGGCGACGGGCCGCCGGACCTGCGCGATGCCGATCCGGCGGTGATGGCGGCGTCGATCGGGCGGCTGCTGCGGCTGTCGCGTGCCGACGGCGACGCGACGCGCTGGCTGCCCGAACAGGGGCCGCTGCTGGCAGCAGCGGCGCCGGCGCGGCAACTGGCCTACCTGCGGTCGCTGGCTGCGGCGGTGCGTTCGGCCCAGCGCCAGGGCGCGCTGGAAACCGACGCTCCGGCGGCGCTCGACGGCATCGACGCCTGGCTGACCCAGGGCATGCGGCACAGCCTGAACTGGCAGCGCATGTGGGCGCTGGAGGAGGCCCGGACCTTCGACGGCGGCCCGGCGCGCGAGGAAGCCGACTTGCCGCACGCCCCGCCGTCGCCGCATTGAGGCCGGGCGCGCCGCACGGTGCCGCCCGCCGCAGCGGCCGCGTCAGTGTCCCGGTGCCTGCCAGCGCAGCTTGCGGTAGATCGTGTTGCGGCTGATGCCCAGGCGCTTGGAGGCCTCGGAAATATTGCCGCCGGCCGCCTCGACGGCCCGCCGGATCGCGTTGATCTCCATGTCCTGCAGCGAGCCGACGGGCTCGTGGGCCGCCGCGTTGGCCGGCACCGGTGTCACGGGCTGCGCCGCGGCGGGCGCGACCGGCGCGGCGGGCCGGTGCAGGTCGACCGGCGCCGCCGCGGGCGGCGCGACGGGCTCGGGTGGCGCGGGGGCCACCGGCAAGGGGGGCGGTACCGCCTGCGGCTGCCGGGCGGCGGCGTGCCGGGCGTCGTCGATGAAGTCGTCGGACAGGTGGTCCAGCGTGATCACCGCGTCGCCGGCCGCCATCACGACGGCGGTGCGCAGCACGTTGAACAACTGGCGCACGTTGCCGGGCCACTGGCAGGACTGGAACAGGCGCAGCACGTCGGGCGACAGGCTCAGGCGCCGATCCGGGCTCTGGCGGTCGAGGATGCGCTGCACCAGCGCCAGCAGGTCGGTGCGCTCGCGCAGCGCCGGCAGGCGCACGGCCAGGCCGTTGAGCCGGTAGTACAAATCCTCGCGGAACTGCTGGGCCGCGATCATCTCGCGCAGGTTGCGGTGGGTCGCGCAGATGATGGCCACGTCGACGCTGACCGACTTCGCGCTGCCCAGCGGCGTGACCTGACGCTCCTGCAGCACGCGCAGCAGATGGGCCTGCAGGCTGACCGGCATGTCGCCGATCTCGTCGAGGAACAAGGTGCCGCCGCTGGCCTGGACGATCTTGCCCACCGAGCCCTTGCGCCGCGCGCCGGTGAAGGCGCCTTCTTCGTAGCCGAACAGCTCGGCCTCGATCAGCGTGTCGGGGATGGAGGCGCAGTTCACCGCGACGAAGGGCTGGCGTGCGCGGTCGGAGTCCTGGTGGATGGCGCGCGCCAGCAGTTCCTTGCCGGTGCCGGTCTCGCCCAGCACGAGGATGGGGATGTCGCGGTTGAGCACGCGGCGGATCTTGGCGATCACGGTGTCGACCTGGGCATCGCCGGTCTGCAGCTCCGCCAGGCCCGAGCGCCGGCCGGTCGTTGCCGAGGGCGCGGCATCCGCCGCGTCCGGCGGCTTGCGCACGGTGGCCTCCTCGGCGGCTACGTCGCCTCGCGGCAACGGGTGGGCCTGGGCAGCCTCGGCGACGCTGGTCCACACCGGCCAGTTGAAGCGTGCGTAGAGATGGAATTGCCGCCCGTCGTGCAGCTCGACCGGCAAGGGCATGGCCAGCGGCGATCGGAACCGGTCGACCAGCGTGCCCACCGTGGTGCTGAACAGCGAGTTCAGCGAATGCATGCGCAGCGAGCTGCCGTTGAGCCCGAGCTGTTCCAGCGCGCCGCGATTGGCGCCGACGATCTTGCCGTCCGGCGCCACCGCGAGGATGCCTTCCATCAGCGTGCCGATGAACTCGACCCGGCTGTGGAAGTGCAGCCGCATGACGTTGCGGTAGTCGTCGGTCAGCCAGTGGTTCTCGATCATCCGCGCCGACATCTTCACCAGGGCCATCGTGTGCTGGTGGTAGCTGCGCTGCTCGCCGGAGACGTCGAGAACGCCCAGGATGTTGCCGCGCGGATCGAGGATGGGCGCGGCCGAGCAGGTCAGGAAGTGGTTGGCGTGCATGAAGTGCTCGTCGGCGTGGACCAGCGTGGGCACCTCGTCGATCAGCGCCGTGCCGACGGCGTTCGTGCCCTTGTTCGCCTCGGACCAGTTGGCGCCGGGTTGCAGCGCCACTTTCGACGCCTTCGAGAGAAAGTCGTCGTCGCCGATCGAATGAAGAATGGTGCCGGTGACGTCGGTCAGCACCACCATGCTGTCGGTGTTGATGATCTGCTCGAACAGCATCTCCATCACCGGCGCTGCGTGGGAATGCAGCCGCAGGTTCCGCTCGCGGGCGACGGTGAGGTCGCTGCGGCCCAGCAGCGAGTGATCGGGGCGCTCGATCGGCGAGACGCCGAGCGCGACGCAGCGCTCGTGCGAATGCTCGATCGCGGCACTGTGGGCCGGCGTGCTGCCACCCGTGCGGACCGCGACGCGGCCGCTGGCGTCCTGGGGGCGCCGGGGGCGGGCGCCGGCAGGCGCCGGGGGAAAGAAACCGGTCATGGGGGCGTCTCCGTCGTCGAGGCCGTCGTGGTCAGACCTCGTTCTTGTTGAATTGCTCAGAAATCGAACAGTCCGCCACGGTACGACTGTTCCAGCCCTCGGTCAACGCAGAATGCGCTTCAGATCGGCGCAATCATCTAGGGTCTCACCCCGATGATTTTGACGAATTCGGGGTCCGGGAACCCCTGTCGAGGCTGGTGGCACATCCCTTGCAGTTTTGATGCCCGACAACCGGTTCCCCGCCAGAGTTGCCCTTTCCACATTCCATGCATTGGAGACAGCGTTCATGTTCCGCTCTTGCTCATCGACCCTTTCCTGGCGCCGCGTCGCCACCACCCTGGCCCTGTCCGTCGCTGCCGCCGCGGCGCTCGCCCATGGCGACGTGACGCCGCAGCCGGTGGACACCCACGAGTTGCCCGCACTGGGCGATGGCTGGCGCGACGAGAACCCGTTCAGCGGCAACGAGACCGCGATCCGCATCGGCACCTCGGCCTTCAACCAGAACTGCGCCCGCTGTCATGGCCTGGAGGCCATCTCGGGCGGCATCGCGCCGGACCTGCGCCGACTCGACAACGAATGCGCCACGATGGCCGACGCGGCCAAGAAGGCCGCCTGCAAGAAGGACAACGACCAGTATTTCCTGACCACCGTGCGCCACGGCCGCACCCGCAACGGCGCCGTCTACATGCCGCCGTTCGAGGGCGTGCTGAGCCAGGAGGCCTTCTGGTCGATCAAGTCCTACCTCGAAACCCGCCGCGAGAAGCCCCTCTGATGACTGATGCCATCTCCTGGAACCGGCGCCATTGCCTGGCCGCCATCGGCAGCCTGGCGCTGACCGGCGTCGCCGGTGCCGCCACGGCCCAATCCGCCACCCCGACGCTCGATCGCTTGCGTCAGCGCGGCACGCTGAGCGTGGCGGTCTACAACGAGATGCCGCCGTTCCATGCGGCCGGCAAGGGCATCGACGTCGATCTGGCCGAGGCGATCGCCAAGGCGCTGGGCCTGAAGCTCTCGCTGCTGCCGTTCAATGCCGACGACAGCATGAACGACGACTTGCGCAACATGGTCTGGAAGGGGCATTACCTGGGCTACGGCCCGGCGGACCTGATGCTGCACGTGCCGGTGGACCGGCCGCTGATGCAGGACAACCCGAAGGTCAGAATCTTCGCGCCGTACTACCGCGAACGCGTGATGATGGCGCGGGACCGCAAGCTGCTGCCGGAGCTGCCGTCGCTGACCTCGCTCAAGGGCCAGAAGGTGGCCGTCTCGGGCCAGACGCTGGCCGGCTGGCTGATGATCGGGGCCGATGGCGGCGCCTATCGCCAGCAGTTGGTGACGAACTGGAAGGATGGCACCGAGGCGGCGCGCGCCCTGCAGCGCGGCGAGGTGGCTGCCGCGGCGGGCAACGCGTCGGAGCTCGAATCGGTGCTGCGCGGCGACGACCGCTTCGTCATCGAACCGTTGCCGGTGCCGCGCATGCACGACGGCTGGGCGGTGGGCTGCGCGGTGAAGTCCGACGCCGGCGATCTCGCCCAGGCGGTCCAGCAGGCCATGACGGACCTGGCCCATGGCGGCCAGCTTGCGGCCATTTTCAATCAGGCCAACGTCAGCTGGCAGCAGCCGTGAGCCCCGGATAGCCGGCCCGATCGCCTCGGCGCCGCTGTGCGCGGCGACCGGACCGGGCTGCGGGGATGTGGGGATGGACGGTGCTCGGCCGTGGCCCAGAATGCAGGTCTCGTCTCCCTGCAGCCTGCGGCTGCGCCATGACCGATCCACACGAAGTTCTTGAACTCGACCTTCGGCGCCAAGCGTTGGGGGCTGCCGTTTCTGGCGCCCGCCTCAGCGTCCCGTTGTTGTGGGGCGTGATCGGGGTGCTGCTGCTGCCGTCGCAGCGGCTGGGGTTTCCCTGGGCCACCGGGCCGGTGGCCGCGCTGGCACTGGTCAGCGGCCTGTGGCGACTGAGCTTCATGCACCGCCTGCCCGCGATTCGCACGATGGGGGCGGCGGACCTGCGGCGCGCCGAGTGGCAGATCGAGGCCAACGCGGCGATGAGCGGCCTGATGTGGGCGCTGGTGACGATCGGCTTCTTTCCCCACCTGACACCCGGCGAGGCGGTGCTGCATGGCTTCGTGCTGGCCGGTTCGCTGGCCACGGCCGGCTTCTACATGTCGCTGATCGGCCGCTCGTTCGAGTGGATCGCGTTGCCGATGATGCTGCCGCTGATCGTGCTGGCGGCGGTCGATCCGCGGGTGGCCTCGTGGCCGTTGGCGCTGATCTCGGCGCTGTTCCTGCTGGCCATGCTGCGCGCCGCCGCCGACTTCCGGCGCACCACGCTGCGGGCCCTGCGCTCCGGCATGCAGGCCGCCGCCGCGAACGGCGAGTTGCGCGCGGTGATGGCGAGGCTCGAAGCCGAGCTGGCGACCAAGTCGCGCTTCCTGGCCACGATGAGCCACGAGATCCACACGCCGATGGCCGGCATGATGGGGGCGCTCGACCTGATGGACGCCGAGAACCTGTCCGGCACGCAACACCGCCTGCTCGACGCCGCGCGCCAGGCGAGCGAAAGCCTGATGGCTTCGCTCGGCGAGGTGCTGGACCATGCCCGCATCGAGACCGACCAGCTCGAAAGCCGGGTGGCTGCGCTGTCGCTGGCCGACCTGGTGACCGCGGTGAGCGCGCCGATCTCGGCCGCCGCCGCCGAGAAGGGCGTGCTGCTGCGGGTCGAGACGACCCCCGGCCGGGCCGACCGGGTCCAGGGCGAGTGCCGCTGGCTGGAGCAGGTGCTGCGCAACCTGCTGTCGAACGCGCTGAAGTTCACCGAGCGCGGGCAGGTGAGGTTGCGGGTCGAGCCCGACCCGCAGCGGCCCGAGCGCACCCGCTTCGTCATCGAGGACACCGGGCCCGGCATCCCCGCCGCCGACCTGCCGCGGCTGTTCCAGCCCTTCCAGCAGCTGGACGAGGGGCCGCAGCGCTCCCATTCCGGTGCCGGGCTGGGGCTGGTGATCGCTCAGCGCCTGGTCCAGCGCATGGGCGGGCAGATCTCGGTCCGCAGCGTGCCGGGGCAGGGCAGCAGCTTCGAGTTCGCCCTCGCGCTGCCGCCGATCGATGCGGCCGCCCCGGCGGAGATGGTGCAGGCGGCGCTGCCGCTGGAGCCTTGCGCGCATCCGGGGGCCATTCTGGTGGCGGAGGACAACGAGCTCAACCGGCTGGTCGCGGTCGAGATGCTGCAGCGCAGCGGCATGACCGTGCGCCAGGTGGCCAACGGGCAGCAGGCGGTCGAGGCGCTCCAGGCCGGTGGCATCGCGCTGGTGCTGATGGACGGGCAGATGCCGGTGCTGGACGGCTATGCCGCCACCCGCCAATGGCGCGAACGCGAGCAGCGGCTGGGCACCCGGCGGATCCCGATCGTCGCGCTGAGCGCCAACGTCCTGCCCGAAGACCTGGCGTTGGCGATGGCCAGCGGCATGGACGATCACCTGGCCAAGCCCTTCACCCAGAAGGACCTTGTGGCCGTGGTGTCGCGCTGGCTGGAGGCCTCGCCCGCCTGAGCGCCCCGGTCGACGCGGGGCGGACTCAGTAGTGCGGCGGCAGTTCGTCGCGCAGGCTGCGCGCGGCGCCTTGCGGCGCATCGGCCAGCTGCTGCCGCAGCCGGTTCAGTTCGCGCAGCAGCGCGTCGATCTGCTGCTGCTGGCGAAAGACCGTCTGGTTCAGGTGGTCGACCAGATCCTCGGCATAGCTGGCCTTGATTTCCAGGTCGGTCAAACGCTGGTCCACATCGTCGGTAGGGGTCATGGCCCGCATTGGACGCGAAAATTGACAGTTTGGCGGTTTCGATCCCGCGTCTTCGACCGAACTTTGACCTCGTTGGAAGGACGTGCAAGGTGCTTCACGTAGCATTCACACTTTGCCCACGTCGCCCCGAGACCGGGGTCGGGCCTGCTTGAGAAAGAAAACGATGAGACGTCTGGACGATTTCCGCCTGCGCATGGGCACTCATGAGCTGGTGCCCATCATGGTGGGCGGCATGGGCGTGGACATCTCGTCGGCCGATCTGGCCCTGGAGGCCGCCCGTCTGGGCGGGGTCGGCCATATCTCGGACGCGATGATCAAGACGGTGACCGACCGTCGCTACAAGACCAAGTACGTCAAGAACAAGCAGGCGCTGTACAAGTACAACACCGAGTCGGAAGACAAGTCGCCGGTCAAGTTCAACCTGGGGCACCTGGCCGAGGCCACCCGCCTGCATGTCGACGCCACCATGAGCCGCAAGCAGGGCAGCGGCCTGGTGTTCATCAACTGCATGGAAAAGCTGACGATGAACGCCCCCAGGGAGACCTTGAAGGTCCGCATGGAAGCGGCGCTGAACGCCGGCATCGACGGCATCACGCTGGCGGCCGGGCTGCACCTGGGCTCGTTCGCGCTGATCGAGGACCACCCGCGCTTTCGCGATGCCAAGCTGGGCATCATCGTCTCGTCGGTGCGTGCCTTGCAGCTGTTCCTGAAGAAGAACGCACGCCTGGATCGCCTGCCGGACTACATCGTGGTCGAGGGGCCGCTGGCCGGCGGCCACCTGGGCTTCGGCATGGATTGGGCCGATTACGACCTCGCGACGATCACCACCGAGGTGTTGCAGTACCTGAAGGCCGAGCATCTCGACATCCCCGTGCTGCCGGCCGGCGGCATCTTCACCGGCAGCGATGCGGTGCGCTTCCTCGAGATGGGCGGTGCCGGCGTCCAGGTGGCGACACGCTTCACGGTCACCGAAGAATGCGGCCTGCCGGCCGACGTCAAGCAGGAGTACTTCAAGGCCAACGAGGACGACATCGAGGTCAACCAGATCTCGCCCACCGGCTACCCGATGCGCATGATCAAGTCCAGCCCGGGCATCGGCGACGGCATCCGCCCGAACTGCGAGGCCTACGGCTACCTGCTCGATGCCAACGGCAAATGCGCCTACATCACCGCCTACAACCGCGAGGTCGCGGCGCACCCCGGGGCCAAGCGCATCTCGGTGATGGACAAGACCTGCCTGTGCACCCACATGCGCAACTTCGAGATCTGGACCTGCGGCCAACTGACCTGGAAGCTGAAAGACACCACGCACCGCAACGCCGACGGCAGCTACCAGCTGTTGAGCGCCGAGCACGTGTTCCGCGACTACCAGTTCAGCACCGACGAGCAGATCAGCCTGCCGTCCATGGCCCCGGCGGCCGCGACGCTGCCCTGAACGGGCCGGGCGGGTTTTCGGCACCGAGGGCGGGTCCGCGCCTCCTCTAGAGGCTGGACTCCAGCGGCGGACCGGACGCCCGACCTACCATCGGCGCTTCGCGCTCGTGCCGAGCGCCTCTTCGTTCGCCGAGACGCCCATGAGCACCTATCCCCATCTGCTGCAATCGCTGGACCTGGGCTTCACCACGCTGAAGAACCGCGTGCTGATGGGCTCGATGCATACCGGGCTCGAAGACGGACGGGATCTGCGCAAGCTGGCGGCCTACTTCGCCGAACGCGCCGAGGGCGAGGTCGGTCTGATGGTGACCGGGGGCTTCGCCCCCAACATCGAAGGCTGGGCCAAGCCCTTCGCCGGCACGCTGGCCAGCTCGGGCGCCGCTCGGCGCCACCGCGTCGTCACCGAGGCCGTGCACGGCGCGGGCGGCAAGATCGCGCTGCAGATCCTGCACACCGGCCGCTATGCTTACCAGCCGCTGGCCGTGGCGCCTTCGCGCATCAAATCGCCGATCTCGCCGTTCACGCCTCGGGCGCTTTCGGCACGCGGTATCGAGCGCCAGATCCGCGCCTTCGTACGCTGTGCCCAGCTGGCCCGCGAGGCCGGCTACGACGGCGTCGAGATCATGGGCAGCGAGGGCTATTTCATCAACCAGTTCATCGCCGCCTGCACCAACCAGCGCGACGACGACTGGGGTGGCAGCTACGCCAACCGCATGCGCCTGCCGGTCGAGATCGTGCGCCGCACCCGCGAGGCCGTGGGCCCCGATTTCATCCTGATCTATCGCCTGTCGATGATCGATCTGGTGCCCGGCGGGTCGACCTGGGACGAGGTGGTGCTGCTGGCCAAGGCCGTCGAGGCCGCGGGGGCGACGATCATCAACACCGGCATCGGCTGGCACGAGGCCCGGGTGCCGACGATCGCCACCAGCGTGCCGCGCGGCGCCTTCGCCTGGCTGACGCAGAAAATGCGCGGCGAGGTCGCGATCCCGCTGATCGCGAGCAACCGCATCAACACGCCGGAGGTCGCCGAACAGCTGCTGGCCGACGGCTGCGCCGACATGGTCTCGATGGCGCGCCCACTGCTGGCCGACGCGCAGTTCGTCAAGAAGGCGCGCGAGGGTCGGGCCGACGAGATCAACACCTGCATCGCCTGCAACCAGGCCTGCCTGGACCACATCTTCGTCGGCCGGCTCACCAGTTGCCTGGTCAACCCGCGGGCCTGCCACGAGACCGAGATCCGCATCGAGCCCACGCGCATGCGCAAGAAGCTGGCGGTGGTGGGCGCCGGCCCGGCCGGCCTGGCGGCGGCCACCACGCTGGCCGAACGCGGCCACGAGGTCCACCTCTACGACGCGGCTGCCGAGTTGGGCGGGCAGCTGAACCTGGCCAAACAGGTGCCGGGCAAGGAAGAGTTTCGAGAGACCTTGAGGTACTGGCGCCGACGGGTCGAGATCACCGGCGTCGCGCTGCACCTGAACACGCGCGTCGGCGCGGACGAGCTGAGCGCGGGGGGCTTTGACGAGGTCGTGATCGCCACCGGCGTGCGGCCGCGCGATCCGCGCATTCCCGGCCAGGACGGCGCCAACGTGCTGAGCTACATCGATGTGCTGCGCGGCGCGCCGGTGGGCGCGCAGGTGGCCGTGGTCGGGGCGGGCGGGATCGGCTTCGACGTGGCCGAGTTCCTGGTGCAGGAGGCCGGCGCCTCGACCGCGCTCGATCCGGCCGCGTGGCGGCTGGAATGGGGGGTGGCGGACCCGGCCACGGCCCGCGGCGGCCTGGCCGCCGAGGCCCCGCAGGCCGCGGCGCCCGCGCGCCAGGTGACGCTGCTGCAGCGCAAGGCCGGCAAGCTGGGGGCCGGCCTGGGCAAGACCACCGGCTGGATCCATCGCAGCACCCTCAAGCAACACGGCGTGCGCATGGTCGGCGGCGTCAATTACGAGCGCATCGGCCCCCAGGGCCTGCAGGTCAGCGATGGCGAGCAGCGCGAGAACCTGCGGTGGATCGCTGCCGACACCATCGTGCTGTGCGCCGGCCAGGAGCCGCTGCACGAGCTGCAGGCGCCGCTGCAGGCCGCCGGGATGACGGTGCACCTGATCGGCGGCGCGAAGGAGGCGGGCGAGCTCGACGCCAAGCGGGCGATCGACCAGGGCGTGCGCCTGGCGATGACGCTGTAGCGCCGGGGGGGCTGCGGCCGGCACGCGCCCGCGGACCGGGTTCTGGCGGCGCCGATCGTTCGCGCGCCGCACCGAGTCAGACCATGAATCGGCCGCCCTGCGGCGGCACGCGCACCGCCCAGCCAAGCTCGCGGGCGATGCGCTGGCGCAGCGCGTCGCTGGCCTCGGGCTCGCCGTGCACCACGAAGGTCTGGCGCGGCGGCGTGTCGAAGTGGCGCAGCCAGGCCATCAATTCGTCGGCATCGGCGTGGCCCGAGAAGCCCTGGAGCTGGCTGACGCTGGCACGCACCGGCACGAAGGCGCCGCGGATCTTCACGTCACGGGCGCCGGCCACCATCAGTGCGCCGCGACTGCCGCCGACCTGGAAGCCCGCGAAGACGATGTGATGGCGCGGGTCGGGGGCCATCACCGCCAGGTGGGTCAGCACCCGCCCGCCGGTCGCCATGCCGCTGGCCGAGATGATGATCGCCGGCGTCCGGCCGCGCCCCTGCGAGCGCGCCAGGCGTTCGGACTCGGCGCTGGTGGTGATCATGCGCACGCCATCGCACAGCGTGGTCATGTCGCGTTGCGGCACGCGCAGCAGGCGGCGGTACTGCCGGTACACCGCGGTGGCCTCGATCGCCATCGGGCTGTCCAGGAAGATCGGCAGATGGGCGGGGATCTCGCCGCGGGCGCGCAGGCGCTGCAGCGCCAGCAGCAAGGCCTGGGCTCGCCCGACCGCGAACGCAGGCAGCAGCACCGAGCCGCCGCGGCCGACGGTGTCGCGCACGATCGCGCCCAGGCGCTCACCCACGTCCTCCTTCGGATGCAGCCGGTTGCCGTACGTCGACTCGACCAGCAGCACGTCGGCCTGGCGCAGCGGCTGCGGCGGCGGCATCAGCAGGTCGTTCTGCCGGCCCAGGTCACCCGAATAGACCAGGCGTTCTCCCTGGTGGCTGAGCGTGACGCTGCAGGCGCCAAGCAGGTGGCCGGCCGAGCTCAGGCTGAGCTGCAGGCCGCCGGCACGGCCTCCCTGGCGGCCCAGGTCGCGGGGCTTGCCTTCGCCGACCGGCGTGAACTGGGCGAGGGCGCGCCGGGCGTCCGCCCGCGTGAACAGCGGCAAGGCCTTCTCGTGCTTCGAATAGCCCATGCGGTTGGCGCGCCGGGCATCCTCTTCCTGGAGGTGGGCGGCGTCGAGCAGCAGCACCTCGGCCAGCGCGCAGGTGGCGGGCGATGCGTAGATCGGGCCGCGGTAGCCGTGGTGCACCAGGGCCGGCAGCCAGCCGCTGTGGTCCAGGTGGGCATGGCTGAGCACCACCGCGTCCAGGCTGCGCGCCTCGAACGGCGGCTTGAGCCAGTTGCGTTCGCGCAGCACCTTGAAGCCCTGGAACAGGCCACCGTCGAGCAGGACGCGCCGTCCGCCCCATTCCACCAGATGGCGCGAGCCGGTGACGCAGTCTGCCGCGCCCAAGAAGTCGATTTGCATGACCACCTCCGGTGGCCATCATCGCTCAGGTTGCCGGGCGGTGGCGAGCCGCAGGCGGTGCCTGCGAGCTCGGAGACCGTGCCTGCCGTCGCGGGCTGCTGCGGGTTGCGCGGTTCGCGCCGTTCAGCGCCCGCTGCCGCCGCGCGAGCCGCCCTGGCCGGCCGGGCGCGGGCCACGTCCGGCAGGGCGCGCAGGCGAGCCCGTGCCGCCGCTGCGGCCATCGCCGCGCGGTGCGGCGTGGCGGCCATCGCCCTGGCGGGCACCGCCGCCCGACGACGGTCGGCCGCCGGCACGCGAACCTCCGCCGCCACCGCCACCGCCTCGACGCGGGCCGCCCGAGCCGACGCCGATCGTCATGCGCTGGCCCAGCACGATGGGCTGGGCCTTCTCGCTGGGATCGGGGGCGAAGCCGGGGACGATTTCGCGCGGAATCTCGCGCTTGATCAGCCTTTCGATGTCGCGCAAGAACAAATCCTCGTCGACGCAGACCAGCGAGATCGCCTCGCCCTGCGCGCCGGCGCGGCCGGTGCGGCCGATGCGGTGCACGTAGTCCTCGGGCACGTTGGGCAGCTCGAAGTTGACGACGTGCGGCAATTGGTCGATGTCGATGCCGCGCGCCGCGATGTCGGTGGCCACCAGCACCTGCAGGTCGCCGCTCTTGAACTCGGCCAGCGCCTTGGTGCGCGCGCCCTGGCTCTTGTTGCCGTGGATGGCCATCGCGCTGATGTCTTCCTTGTTCAGGAACTCGGCCAGGCGGTTGGCGCCGTGCTTCATGCGGGTGAACACCAGCACCTGGTGCCAGTTGCCGCTGCGGATCAGGTGGGCCAGCAATTCCTTCTTGCGCTCGCGTCCCACCGGATGCACTTTTTGCGAGATGGTCTCGGCGGTCTGGTTGCGGCGCGCCACTTCGATCAGCGCGGGCTGGTTCAGCAGGCGGTCGGCCAACTGCTTGATCTCATCGCTGAAGGTGGCGCTGAACAGCAGGCTTTGCTTGTGCTTGGGCACCACGGCCAGCACCTTCTTGATGTCGTGGATGAAGCCCATGTCGAGCATCCGGTCGGCTTCGTCGAGCACGAAGATCTCGACGTGGCTGAGGTCCAGCGTGCCCTGCTGGTGGTGGTCCAGCAGCCGGCCGGGGGTGGCCACCAGGATGTCCACGCCGCGGCGCAGCTTGTCGATCTGCGGGCCCATGCCGACGCCGCCGAACATCACCATGCTGGTCAGCGGCAGGTACTTGCCATAGGTGCGCACGCTTTCCTCGACCTGGGCGGCGAGCTCGCGCGTGGGGGTCAGGATCAGCGCGCGGATCGCGATCCGGCCCTTGGCGTCCTTCTTGTGGCCGACGGCCGCCAGGCGGTGCAGCATGGGCAGCGTGAAGCCGGCGGTCTTGCCGGTACCGGTCTGGGCGCCGGCCAACAGGTCGCCGCCGTTCAGCACCGCCGGGATGGCCTGCAGCTGAATGGGCGTCGGGTGGGTATAGCCTTGTTCGTGCACGGCGCGCACAAGGGGTTCGGCCAGGCCGAGAGTTTCAAAGGTCATGGAGGCTCGTTCGGAGCATGTCGCCGGCCCATACGCCCGCAGGGAGTGCCCCGGGGAACCAGCCAGGCCCGGCTGAGGGTGGGTGCGAGCCGCGCCAGGCGCCCCGCTGTCAGGAATGACGTGCAACCGCCGAGGCTGGAGCCTGCGTTGCTGCGGCGGAGTTTACCAGCAGCCGGCGCCGCGCGAGCGAGACCACGCCGGTGCGGAAAATTACAGTCCTGCCGGTTCTCGCCGATAGATCCGTCATGGCCGATGTCGTGACTTGCCACCTGAGTCATTACCATCGGATGACAGCCCAGGCGCCGGCCGCGGTGCTGCCTGCTTTCGATGCCAGCCCCGAGGATCCGTCTTGTCCCTAACGACCGCGTTGAGTGAGGCCTTGCTGCGCTGGCGCGACGAGACGCGCGTCTACCGGGCGCTGGACACGGCGTCGGCGCAGACGCGGGCCCAGCACCTGGGGGCCATCACCCGGCTGACGCCGTTCGTGATGGTGCTGAACCTGATCGCCGGGCTGGTCACTTTCCTGGCGCTTCGCGATCAGGTCAGCAGCGCGCCGTTGCTGGCCTGGCTGGTGATGCTGGTGCTGGTCTGGGTGCCTGCGTTGCGAGCGGCGCTGCGCCGGCGCAGCCAACCGGTCAAGCGGGTTTCGCCACGCGCCGTGCGGCATGCGATCGTGCATGCCGCGCTGCTGGCCGGGGTCTGGGCCGCCAGCTTGCTGATCTGGTTCGGCGATGTCGACACGCGGCGCCAGATGGTGCTGGTGGCGACCGCCGTGGGGCTGACGTCCGCTGGCGCCTTCGTGTTGGCGACAGTGCCGGCGGCGGCGCTGAGCTGGATCTTCGTGCTGGGTGCGGGGCAGTTGATCGCGCTGTACCGCATCGGCGACACACTCGATGCGGGCCTGGCCGTGCTGCTTGGGGTGCAGTTGCTGGTGCTGGTGCGTGCGGTGCGCTGGTCCGCGCGCCAGTTCAACGCGCGCCTGAGCAGCGAGCGCGAGGCCGAGCGCCAGGGCCAGATGGTGGCCCTGCTGTTGCGCGATTTCGAGGAGCACGCCACCGACGTGCTGTGGGAGATCGACCGGGTCGGCCGCTTCACCCATGTGTCGAGCAAGCTCACCAGCCTGCTGAGCAGCGCCGGCGAGCGCTGGGTGGCCGAACGCGGCCTGATCGAGGTGCTGGCGCAGCGCAGCCCCGGCGCGCTGGAGTCCGACGGCATTCGTGCGCTGCGCCGCGCGCTGGCACTGGACAAGCCGTTCCGCGACGTGGCGATCGCGATCCAGATGCCCGACAGCCTGCGCTGGTGGTCCATCACCGCCAAGCCGCTGCTGGACGAAGGCGGTCGCACCGTGGGCTGGCGTGGCGTCATTTCGGATGTGACCCAGCAACGCCTCGCGCACCAGCATCTGACCTACCAGGCGCATTTCGACTCGCTCACCGGCCTGGTCAATCGCGACCAGCTGCGCGAGCGCCTGAACCAGACCCTCGAAGCCTGTGTCAGCACGCCGCGGCGCTGCGCCCTGCTGTGCCTGGACCTGGACAACTTCAAGACGATCAACGACTCGTTCGGCCATTCCGTCGGCGACGGCGTGCTCAAGCTGATCGCGCAGCGCCTGCAATCGGTGATGCGGCGCTCCGACATGGTGGCGCGCCTCGGTGGCGACGAGTTTGCGGTGCTGCTCGACGACGTGCGCAGCGACGACGAGATCGCGTTGCTCTCGCGGCGCCTGCAGCAGGTGCTGAGCGCGCCGGGCGTGGTCGGTGGCCGCGGCGTCACCGTGGGCGCGAGCATCGGGCTGGCGCTGATTCCCGAGCACGGCACGACGATCGACGAGGTCATGGGCAATGCCGATCTGGCGCTCTATGCCGCGAAGGAAGGCGGCCGCGGCCGCTGCGAGACCTTCGCGCCGTGGCTGGGCGAACGCAGCCGCCGCCAGGTGGCGATCGACCAGGAGTTGCGCCACGCGCTGGCGCGCAACGAGCTGCGCCTGCACTGGCAGCCCATCGTCGACACGCAAAGCTGGCATGTGCGGGGTGCGGAGGCGCTGTTGCGCTGGCGGCATCCCCAACTGGGTGACATCTCTCCGGTCGAATTCATCCCGGTGGCGGAGAAGTCGGGCCTGATCGCCGAGATCGGGGCCTGGGTGCTGAACGAGGCTTGCCGGACGGCCGTGCGGGCGCTGCCCACCCTGTCGATCGCAGTCAACGTCTCACCGGTGCAGTTGATGCGCGAGCACTTCCTGGCCGACGTGGCGCGGGCCTTGAAGGGCTCGGGCCTGGCGCCCCACCGCCTGGAGGTCGAGATCACCGAATCGGTGTTCATGGACGACGCGGCCACGGCGCTGGCCAACCTGCACGGGCTCAAGGAGCTGGGGGTTCATATCGCGTTGGACGACTTCGGCACCGGCTATTCGGCCTTCCAGTACCTGCGCCGTTTTCCGTTCGATACGCTGAAGATCGACCGCGCCTTCGTGCGCGAGCTGCTGACCCACCACGACGCCCGGGCGATCGTGCGCACCATCATCGATCTGGCGAACACCCTGGGCATGCGCACCGTGGCCGAGGGGGTCGAGGAGCCGGCGCAACTGGAAGTGCTGCGCCTGGCGGGCTGCACCGACATCCAGGGCTACCTGGTGGCGCATCCGGTGGACGAGCGGGCGCTGGCACCGCTGCTGGACGACTGGGACGAGGGCAACCGTCCCGACCCAGGACAGATGCCGGAAACCGACCTGTCACCGCTCGACATGCCGCCGCCAGGCGGCGCCCCGTTCGCCTGAGGCCGGGCCGCATCGGGAGGGCGGAACGGGGGCCTGGACCGCAGATCGGGTGCCGATCGGCGCCGTGGGCGCCAGGGCGGCGATAATCACGAGTTGACACCCGTCTCGTCCGCCCGGGCGAGCGCTGCGCAGGCAGCGTCCGGCGGGCCGGCGCCACTGGCGCCCTGCGCCGGATTCGCGTCTCCCTGCCCACTCACCTCAGGTTTCCTCGCCATGGCTCAATACGTCTTTACCATGAACCGCGTCGGCAAGATCGTGCCGCCGAAGCGGCAGATCCTGAAGGACATCTCGCTGTCCTTCTTTCCCGGCGCCAAGATCGGCGTGCTGGGCCTGAACGGCTCGGGCAAGTCCACCTTGCTGAAAATCATGGCCGGCATCGACAAGGAGATCGAGGGCGAAGCGGTGCCGATGCCGGGCCTGAAGATCGGCTATCTGCCGCAGGAGCCCCAGCTCAACCCCGACCAGACGGTGCGCGAAGCGGTGGAGGAGGGCATCGGTGGGGCCATCGCCGCGCAAAAGCGCCTCGACGAGGTCTATGCCGCGTACGGCGAGCCCGATGCCGACTTCGACAAGCTGGCCGCCGAGCAGGCCGAGCTCGAAGCCATCATCGCCGCCGCCGGCGGCGAGAACACCGACCACCTGCTGGACATCGCCGCCGACGCGCTGCGCCTGCCGCCCTGGGACGCCAACATCGGCAAGCTCTCGGGCGGCGAAAAGCGCCGCGTCGCGCTGTGTCGCCTGCTGCTGTCCAAGCCCGACATGCTGCTGCTCGACGAGCCCACCAACCACCTGGACGCGGAGTCGGTGGACTGGCTGGAGCAGTTCCTCAAGCGCTTCAGCGGCACCGTCGTGGCCATCACCCACGACCGCTACTTCCTCGACAACGCCGCCGAGTGGATCCTCGAACTCGACCGGGGCGTGGGCCACCCCTACAAGGGCAACTATTCCGACTGGCTGGAAGGCAAGGAGAAGCGCCTGGAGGCCGAGCAGAAGAGCGAGGACGCCCGCACCAAGGCCTTGAAGCAGGAACTGGAATGGGTGCGCAAGAACGCCAAGGGCCGCCAGGCCAAGAGCAAGGCGCGCCTGGCCCGCTTCGAGGAACTGAGCGACGTCGAATACCAGAAGCGCAACGAGACCAACGAGATCTTCATCCCGGTCGCCGAGCGACTGGGCAACGAGGTGATCGAATTCAACGGCGTCAGCAAGAGCTTCGGCGACCGCCTGCTGATCGACAACCTCAGCTTCAAGGTGCCGGCGGGCGCGATCGTCGGCATCATCGGACCGAACGGCGCCGGCAAGTCCACGCTGTTCCGCATGATCCAGGGCGTCGAGCAGCCCGATTCGGGCGAGGTCAAGGTCGGCAAGACCGCGCACCTGGCGTTCGTCGATCAGAGCCGCGAGGGCCTGGCGGCCGACAAGACCGTGTGGCAGGACGTCTCCGGCGGACTGGACAACATCGTCGTCGGCAAGTTCGTGATGCCCAGCCGCGCCTACCTGGGGCGTTTCAACTTCAAGGGCAACGACCAGCAGAAGCTGGTGGGCCAGCTGTCAGGCGGCGAGCGCGGCCGCCTGCACCTGGCCAAGACCCTGGCCCAGGGCGGCAACGTGCTGATGCTGGACGAGCCGTCCAACGACCTGGACGTCGAAACCCTGCGGGCGCTGGAAGACGCGCTGCTGGAATTCGCGGGCTCGGCGATGATCATCAGCCACGACCGCTGGTTCCTGGACCGCATCTGCACCCACATCCTGGCCTGCGAAGGCGACTCGCAGTGGTTCTTCTACGACGGCAACTACCAGGAGTACGAAGCCGACAAGAAGAAGCGCCTGGGCGAGGAAGGGGCCCGGCCGCACCGCCTGCGCTTCAAGGCCCTGAAGTAAGGGCGCGAGCGCGGGTCGGCGTCAGACGTTGCTGGTGGCGCGCACCTCGTCGATCGAGGTGATACCGGCCAGCACCTTCTCGATGCCGTCCTGGCGCAAGGTGCGCAGCCCGTCGGCCAGCGCCTGACGCTGGATCTCCTCGGCGCGCGCGCCGGTCTGGATCAGGTGCCGAAGCGAGCGCGTGACGGTCAGCAACTCGTGGATGCCGGCCCGGCCGCGCACGCCGGCGTGGTCGCATTTCGGGCAGCCCGGGCTGCGGTAGGCCTGCAGAACCCCGGCCACGCCGAAGCGCTGACGCCACTCGCCCAGCAGCGCGTCGCGGCTGGGTGCCGCCTCGCCCGAGGTCCAGGCGTGCAGGTAGTCGTCCAGCAGTTCCTGGAGCTGGTCCTCGGTGGCCGGCGCCGCCTGGCGGCAGTGCGGGCACAGCCGGCGCACCAAGCGCTGGGCCAGCACGGCGAGCAGGGAGTCGGCGAAATTGAACGGGTCCATGCCCATGTCGAGCAGGCGGGTGACGGTCTCGGCCGCGCTGTTGGTGTGCAGCGTCGAGAGCACCAGGTGGCCGGTGAGCGAGGATTCGACCGCGATGCGGGCGGTCTCGCCGTCCCGGATCTCGCCGACCATGATCACGTCCGGATCGGCGCGCAGGAAGGCACGCAGGGCCTTGGCGAAGGTCCAGTCGATCTTGGGGTTCACCTGCACCTGGCGCAGCCCGGGCTGGGTGATCTCGACCGGATCCTCGGCGGTCCAGATCTTGCGCTCGGGCACGTTGATGTGGCTCAGCGCCGAGTGCAGCGTGGTGGTCTTGCCGGAGCCCGTGGGGCCGACGCACAAGACCATGCCATAGGGGCGTTCGATCGCCTCCTTCAGCGCCGTCAGGTTGTTCGGCGACAGTCCCAGCGCATCCAGCGGCAGCGGCTTGGCCGAGGCCAGGATGCGCATCACGGCGTCTTCCAGGCCATTGGCGGTCGGGATGGTGGCCACCCGCAGCTCGATCGGGCAACTGGGCACGAAGCGGGCGAAGTTGATCTTGCCGTCCTGCGGCCGGCGGCGTTCCGAGATGTCGAGGTCGCACATGACCTTCAAGCGCGCGATCAGCGCACTGCGGTAGGTGTGCGGCAACTCCATGTAAGGCTTGAGCAGGCCGTCGCGGCGAAAGCGGATGCGCACCTTCTCGCGCCCGGGGTGGGTCTCGATGTGGATGTCCGACACGCCCTGCGCATGGGCTTCGTAGATCATCGTGTTGATCAGCCGCACCAGGGAGTTGTCCGACTGCTCGATGGCGTTGTCGTCCGCCGTCTCGCGCTCGTGCGTGGGGCTGAGTTCCAGCGCGGCCAGCAGGCGGCCGGCCCCACCTTCATCGAGGTCGACCATGCCGGAGTTCTCGATCTGCAGCGAGGTCGCGTCGCTCAGGCCGTGGCGCTGGTAGGTCGCGACCACCACCCGGGCCAGGTCGTCCTGCGAGGGCAGCACCGGGATGACCTTGGTCTGCGCGAGGAACTCGATCTCGTCGATCACGTCGCGGCGCGACGGATCCTCGATGGCCAGCACCAGCCGGCCCGGCAATTCCTGCAGCGGCAGCACGTTGAGGCGCGTCGCCGCCGCGGTGGGGATGCGCTTGAGCGCCGCGATCTCGATCGGGAACGCTTCGACGTCCACCACCGGGTAGCCCATCTTGCGGGCCAGGGCGATGCGCAGCTCGTGCCGCTGCACCTGCCCCTTGCGCACCAGCAGCTCGCCCAGCGGGACGCTTTTGTCCTGCGCCTGCTGCGCCAGCGCCGCTTCGAGCTGCTGCTGGTCGATGTAGCCCAGCGCGATCAGCGCCTCGCCGATGCGCACCATCGGCATGCGCGACTGCTCTTGCAGCGCCGCTTGCAGGTGTTCGGGGCTGACCACCTTGCTCTTGAGCAGCATGTCGCCGACGCGCTGGTGGCGCATCTCCGCCTGCTCGGCCAGCGCCGCGTTGATCTGTGCCGGCGACGCGGTGTCGTCGGCCAGCAGCTGCTGGCCGATCGGCACGCCGACATCCGCCCGCTCGTAGGCCGTGCGCGGGCAGAACAGCCGCGCCACGCCGCCCCGATCATCCAGCGGTGGGAACAGGAACAGCCCCAGCTCGGTGTCGACGTGTCCGATGGTCTCGCCCGAGATCACCGGGCCGTCCTTCAGGACGATGCGGTAGGGAATGCGGGGATGGAAGGTCAGCAGCTCTCCCGACAGCCCTGGAGCAGCCGCGACCGGATGAATCGGCCGGGTCAGCGTCAGGCGTCGGAACTGCGACAGCCGCAGCGGCATCGTCGTGCGCGCCGGCGGCACCTGCACCTGGGCCAGGCCCTGGGCCGGATCGAACAGGGTCAGACGCGCGTGCATGACCTTGCCGTTGAGTCCCTCGATCTCGCAATCCTCGGGTTCCGCCTGGGGTTCCGCCGCCGCGTAGGCCGCATAGGGCGGCGACGGCCACGCGAAGGGCGGCTGCGCGCTGCGGTCGCGGACGGGCCCAAGGTCGGCCGCGTCGTGCGGGACGAGGGTCAGGTGCGGGTGGGACAGATCCGACATGGTCGCTGCTCAGGCCGTCCGTGGCGTCGGGACATCGACAGCCCACGGCGGACAGGCCGATCGTAGGAGCAGGCCGGCGGGTCGAAATCCGGAACAAGACCCCGATGACCCGCCAATTCCGTGACGGTGCCCCGCTCAGCCGTCGTCGCCGTCGCGGTAGGCCCGCCACGGACCCATCGCCCCCCGCATCATCTGCACCTGCCGGACGAATTTCGGGCAGGCCTCGCAGATCAGCAGGTGAAAACGCAGTGTGAGCCGCTCCAGCAGCGACAGGCGGCGGTCCTCGCCCTGCAGGACCAGCACCGTCGCGTCGCGGCAGCTGAGGTGCAGCTTCATGGATGAGATCCCGCCACCCGGGCCGGGCTGAACCAGCCGGCCTGCAGGCACTCCCGCAGCCGCAGGCGGGCGCGGTGCAGCAGCACCCACAGGTTGTTCGAACTGATCGCCAGTTCCTTGCAGATCTCGTCGGTGTCGAGTTCCAGCCACTCGCGCATCATGAACACGCGGCCCTGGGTGCTGGGCAACTGCTCGACGCAGGCGTCGAGCACCGCCAGGAACTGGCGCTGGCCGAGCGACGCCTCGGGGTGGTCGCTCCAGTCGGCCGGGGATTCGCGCCAGTGGCCGGTGTCGTCGAACAGCAGCGCATCGAGGTCCTCGCCATCGTCGCGGTCCAGCACCGTGGCCTCGCGGGCATGGCGGCGCAACTGGTCGATCAGCTTGTGTTTCAGGATGCCTACCAGCCAGGTCTTGAGCTGCGAGCTGCCGTGGAACGACTGGGGCCGCTCCAGCGCGGCGAGCACGGTGTCCGAGACGGCGTCCTCGGCCCAGGCGTCATTGCGCAGCTGGCTGCGGGCGTAGCGCATCAGCTGCGGGCGAAGGGCTTCAATCTGTCGGGGGAAGTCGCTCATGCAAGGGGACGGCGAGGCGAGGGATCGGAGCAGTGTACGGAGTTCCGGGACCGGCGTTGATCCGTGTCCCGGGGTGATGGCGGGGTCTGGCGCTTGGTCGCGCCAGACCGGCCGAACCTTTCAACCGCACCGGCGCGACGCGCGCGGCGTCACTCCTGGGGTCGGAAGCTGATCACCATCGTCGGCGGCACGCGGCCGTCGGTGTCGCGCGGCAGCAGGGCCGTGCGGTCGATCGCGCGCAGCACGGTGTCGTCCCAGGCCTTCACGCCACTGGGCCGCACGATGCGCCGGCCGATGATGCTGCCATCGGGTGCCACCCGGACCTCGACCTCGGCGACCGGGTTGCCGGCGATGTCGTCGGTGAGCACGATATTGGGCTTGATGCGGGCCTTGATACGCCCGGCATAGGTGGCCGACGGACCGGCGTCATGGGCGGCGCTGCCGGTGCTGTCGGGCGAGCCGGTGCCGCCCAGCTGGGCGTTCATGCGCCGGATCTGGTCCTGGCGCAGCTTCTCGCGCTGAGCGGCAGCGGCCTGTGCCTGCTGGGCGGCCGCAGCCTGATCGCGCTTGAGCTGAGCGGCCTGGGCCTGGGCCTGCTGGCGCCGCGCCGCCTCGTCGGCCTGGCGCCGGGCCAGCTTGTCCTTCTCGGCCTGGGCCTTGCGCGCCTGTTCGTCCTTCGCGCGCTGATCCCGGGCCTGCTGCTCCTCGGCCTCGCGCTGGGCCTGGCGCTTGCGTTCGCGGTCGGCCTTCTCGATCGCGATCTCGGCATCGCGCTGCGCTTGGGCGGCGGGTTGTGGCGGCGGTGGCTCGACCGGGCGCACCGTCGGCGTCGGGGGCGGCGCAGGGGTCGGCGCCGGCGTGGGCGGGGCGGTCAGGGGCGGTGCCGCGAGCTGTGGCGTGGCCGCCCACAGTTCAGCCTGCACGCCGGCAGGCTCCTCGGTGTGCCAGTGCACGCCCAGCGTCAACGCCGTCACCAGCAAGGCATGGGCGATCAGCGACATCAGCACGCCGGCCCGCGGGTTGTCCGCGCTGGGCGGGCGAAGCGCATCGCGCGGCACGGTCAGCGGGTGCAGCAGCGAGGAGGACGAGGGGGCGGACACGGCGCTCAACCGCCTTGCTTGACCGACAACCCCACGCGCTGCACGCCGGCGCGCTGCAGGCTGTCCATCACCTTGACCACGCTTTCATAGCGCACCTGGCGGTCGGCCGAGATCACCACCGGCACGTCGCTGCGACCGTTCTGGGCCTGCTGGACGCGCGCCGCCAGCTCGGCCAGCGTGACGGACTCGGCCTCGCCCTTGTCGACTCGGATCTTCATGTGGTCGTCCAGGCCGACCACGATCTCCACCACCGAGCTGGGCCGCTGTCGCGCCTTGCCGACCGTGGGCAGGTCCACCACGCCGGTGGTGATCAGCGGCGCGCTGACCATGAAGATGATCAGCAGCACCAGCATCACGTCGATGAACGGGACCATGTTGATCTCGTTCATCGAGCGTCGGCGGCGGCCGCTGCCACCCCGCGAGACGACTCCGGGCATCGCGCGGCCCTCAGCGCGCCGGCGTGGCGTTGGGGGCGGCCACGTTGCGCTGCAGGATGTTGGAGAACTCTTCGGTGAAGCTCTCGAGCTGGATCGCGATCCGGTCGATGTCGCGCGCGAAGCGGTTGTAGGCGATCACCGCCGGGATGGCGGCGAACAGGCCGATGGCGGTGGCCACCAGCGCCTCGGCGATGCCCGGCGCGACGGTGGCCAGCGTGACCTGCTGCAGGTTCGACAGGCCGACGAAGGCGTGCATGATGCCCCACACGGTGCCGAACAGGCCGACATAGGGGCTGACCGAGCCGACCGAGGCCAGGAAGCCCAGACTGCCCTCGATCGTGTCGAGCTCGCGCTGCAGGCTGGCCTTCATCGCGCGGCGCGCGCCGTCGAGCTGGGCGCCGGTGTCCAGGCGCCGCTCGCGCAGCTTCAGGAATTCGCGCATGCCACTGGCGAACAGGCGTTCCATCGGCGAGGCATCGACCCGGCTGCTGGCGCTCTGGTACAGGTCGTTGAGGTTCTTGCCGGACCAGAAATCCTGCTCGAACTGGTCGTTGCCGCCGCGCACCCGCGACAGGCCCGAGAGCTTTGAAAAAATCACCGTCCAGCTGGCCAGCGAGATGGTCAGCAGCCCGGCCACCACCAGCTGGACCACGAAGCTGGCGTGCAACACGAGAGAAACGATCGAGAGATCCTGATTCATGCGGAGCGGGTGGTGGGCGGCAAGCCCAGACGTTGGAGGATGTCAGTCGGAATGCGACGCGGCTGGAAGGTTCCGCGGTCGACGCAGGCGACCTGGATGGTCGCGTCGCACAGCAGCGTCTCGCCACGCCGGCAGCGTTGGCGCAGCAGCATGCGGGCCCGGCCCAGCTCGACCGGTTCGACACTGACGCGCAGGCTGTCGTCGAGGCGGGCCGGCCGGAGGAACCGCGTCTGCGCTTCGGTGACGATGAATTGCAGCCCGGTGGCCTCGGCCAGCGCTTGTTGGCCGCAGCCAGCGGCGCGCAGCCATTCGGTGCGGGCGCGCTCGAAGTAGCGCAGGTAGTTGGCGTAAAACACCACTCCGCCGGCGTCGGTGTCTTCCCAGTAGACCCGCACCGGGTGCGAGAAGTCGGCGGCAAAGATGTCAGTGGCGCTCATGCAAGCGGCGGATGATACGCGAGGCCCTGCGGGCAGAGCGTAACGGCCGGTGCTCAGTGCAGCGAGCGGGTGTAGACCGGCCCCCAGATCGGGTGGCCGGCTTCGGCGCGGCTGAGCGCGAAGGCAGGGTCGGCCGCCCGGGCCGCCCGGAAAGCGGCCTCGCACTCCGTCAGGCGCTCGTGGGTGCACTCGATGAAGGCCAGCGTCTTGTAGGCCGCCGCCTGGTCGCGGCGGCTGGCCAGCCCCAGGCTCAGCGCGCTCTTGAGCGCCTGTTCGGCCTCGGGGTAGCGCGCGTCGTCGTACAGGCGCAGCCCGGCGAGCAGCTGGTGTTCCGCGGGGTGGACCATCAACTCGGTGACGCCGACCGGCGCCGGGGGGGCGGCGCATCCGCCCAGCATCAGCAGGGTGGCGGCGCCCAGGCCGGCCAGAGCACGGCGCAGGGAGGCATCGGGGGGGGACATCACGATCCGAAGTGAAGTTTGAGGGACACGGGGTGCTCAGGGTCGATGTCGACGCTGCGCTGGATGGGCGGGAAGTCGGCGTTGCGCACCACCAGCGTGTGGCGGCCGGCCGGCAGGGTCAGACGGGTCAGCGGCGGGGCGGTGCCGGCGGGGCGGCCATCGACCTCGATCTGTCCCCAGGGGGAAACGGCCAGGCTCAGCGTGCCGGTGGCGGGCAAGGGGCTGGATTCCCCAAGGTGCGGCCGTTCGCGGGCCGCGCGGGTGGCGTGGCGCGTCGGCGCCCGGGCGGCCGGCGCGGTAGGGACCTTGTCCTGGCCGGGGAGTGCGGTCTGCGGCTCGTGCTCGGCCGTGGCGACCGCCGGCGGCGGTCGGTCGGGCGGTGGCGGTGCCGGGGGGCGAAGGGCCACCACGCCCGGCACGTCCTTGCGATGCGCGTTGGTCCACCAGATCTGCAGGCTGGTGGCCGCGGCCAGGCCCGCCAGGGCCAGCGCCAGCCACTTCAGGTGGCGCGCGCGCTGTTCGGTCGGCGTCTCCTGCAAAGCCTGGGCTTCCGGGGAATCCAGCCAATGACGCAAGTCCATCGCCAGGTGCCGGGCCGACGGGTAGCGCGCGCCGGGGTCGCGGGCCATCGCGCGCGCGGCGATCGCGGACAAGGCCGTCGGCACCTTGGCGTGGACGCGGCGGGCCTGCGGCTGCGGGGCCGACAAGACGGCACGGTGGATATCGTCGAGGGTCGCACCGCCGTAGGGGCGCTGGCCGGTCAGCAGTTCGAACAGCACGACCCCCAGCGAATAGACGTCGCAGCGGCGATCCAGAGGCCGGTTCTGCAACTGCTCGGGCGCGAGATAGTAGGGCGAGCCGGCGATCAGGCCGTCCAGCGCGGGGGCGTCGCGGTGGGCGACCCGGGCGATGCCGAAGTCCAGCAGCTTGGGCTGCTTGCGCCCGACCATGAAAATGTTGGCCGGTTTCACATCGCAGTGGATCACGCCCTTGCCGTGCGCGTAGGCCAACGCGTCGGCGACCCGCCGGACCAGGTGCGCGGTCTCGACGAATCCGGGCCGCCATCCTTCTTGCAGCAAGTGGCGCAGATCACGCCCCTTCAGCGGCTCCATCGCGATGTAGACGCCCTGGTCGGAGGTGCCGGCGTCGAACACCGTGACGATGTGCGGGTGCGACAGGCCGGCGGCGGCGCGCGCTTCGTTGAGGATCAATTCATCGAGGGCACCGGGCGGACCGGCCTCGCTGGGCGTCAGGTGCAAGGTCTTGACCGCCACCGGCCGCGACAGCAGCGGGTCCCAGGCGGCGTAGACCGTCCCCAGGCCGCCTTCGCCGAGCACCGATTTGAGCGCATAGCGCCCCACGTGGCCCATGCTGTTGGCGCCGGACAGGGCCGCGTCGGCCAGCGCAGCGGCGCTGTCGTCCTGCGCCGCGACGGCGCCCGGGCGCGCCTGCGGTGCGTTGTCCAGACGGGTCGCTTCGAGCGACGCATCGCCGACGGCGGGGGGACCTGCCACCGCCGCGGATTGCCGGAAGGGGTTGCGCCAGCGCATCGGCCCAAGCATACGCAATCGGGTGCCGTCGGGTATCACGCAGGGCGGCGAAAGCGCGACCGATGCCTCAGGCCGGGCGGCTGCGGGTCGCGAGGTACTGGCGCAGCCGGGCCACGGCTTCCTGCAACTGGGGCAGGCTGCTGGCGAACGACAGGCGCAGGTAGCGCTCGGCAGCGGCCGGACCGAAGTCTCGCCCGGGGGTCAGCGCCACGTGGGCCGCACGCATCACGTCACCGCAGAACTCCCAGCTGCTGGTCGCGAAACGGCTGCAATCGGCCCAGGCGTAGAACGCCCCGTCGGGCACCACCGGCACGCTCAGCCCCATCGCGTCGAGCGCCGGGACGATGAAGTCCCTGCGCTCGCGAAAGGCCTCCCGGCGACGCTCGTATTCGGCGATCGAGGCCGCATCGAAACAGGCCAGCGCCGCCTGCTGGGCCACGCTGGAGGCGCAGATGTAGAGGTTCTGTGCCAGCTTCTCGATCGGCGCCACGAGCGGTTCGGGCAGCACCAGCCAGCCCAGCCGCCAGCCGGTCATGCTGAAATATTTCGAGAAGCTGTTGATCGACAGGACATCGTCGCCCAGCGCGAGGGCGCTGTGGCCGAAGCGGGCCTCGTAGCTCAGGCCGAGGTAGATCTCGTCGATCAGCAGCACGCCGCCGCGCTCGCGCACGACCTGGTGGATGCGGCGCAGTTCCTCGGGGTCGATCGAGGTGCCGGTCGGGTTCGACGGCGACGCGAGAACGACGCCGCGGGTGGCTGGTGTCCAGTGGGCCGCGACGCTGGCGGCGTCGAGCTGGAAGCGGGCTTCCGGGCCGGCCGGCAGCAGCCGCGCCGTGGCACCGGTCGCCGCGACGAAATGGCGGTTGCAGGGATAGGACGGATCCGGCATCAGCACCTCGTCGCCAGGCTCGAACAAGGCCAGGCAGGCGAGTTGCAGCGCCGCCGAAGCCCCCGCGGTGACGACGATGCGCCGCGGGTCCACGGCCAGCCCGAAGTGCTGCGCGTACCAGCCCGACAAGGCCTCGCGCAGGACGGGCAGGCCGCAGGCCTCGGTGTACTGGGTGCGGCCGTCGCGGATCGCCCGTTCCGCCGCAACCTGGACGGCGACGGGGGCCGTGAAATCGGGCTCGCCGATGTTCAGGAAGATCATCGGTCGACCGCCCTGGGCCGGATCGCACGCAGGCTGGCGCGCCAGTGCGTTGGCCGCCTTGGCGAATTCCATCACGTAGAACGGATCGATGTGATCCAGGCGGCTGGCGAGCTTCATGGCAGGGGACGGTAGGAGGGCGGGCCAGCCCGGGCGAGCGCCCGGCCCGCCAGGTGGATCCGCTCAGCGGCTGCGGGCTGCCTGGAGTTCGGCCGGGCGCAGGTCCGCGGCGGTCTTGTCGAGCACGCCGTTGACGTACTTGTGGCCGTCGGTGCCGCCAAAGCTCTTGGCCAGTTCGACGGCCTCGTTGATCGCTACTTTGTAGGGGACGTCCAGGCAATGCTTGAGCTCATAGGCGCCGATCAGCAGCACGCCGTGCTCGACCGGCGACAACTCGACGGTGCGGCGGTCCACATGGCGCTCCAGCACGGCGTCGAGGTCAGCCGCCTCGCCGATGCAGCCATGCAGCAACGCGTCGAAGTGCTTGGTGTCGCACTTGGCAAAACCCTCCTGCTCGCGCATGTGGGCGTCGACCACGCCGGCATCGGCGCCGGACAGCAGCCACTCGTACAAGCCTTGCAGGGCAAATTCGCGCGAGCGGCGTCGCGACGACTTCTGGATCGGTCGCTTGGCCGCGGCGGCCGGGGTTTTGCGGGGAATCGCGTCGGTCACAGCAGGTCGTCCATCAGGTTGGCCATTTCAACCGCCACACGGGCGGCATCGCGGCCCTTTTCGTCAGCCCGGGCGACGGCCTGATCCAGGGTCTCGACCGTCAGGATCGCGTTGGCCACCGGGATCTGGTGGTCCAGCGAGACGCGGCTGACGCCGGCCCCGCTCTCGTTGGCGACCAGCTCGAAGTGGTAGGTTTCGCCGCGGATGATGCAGCCCAGCGCGATCAGCGCATCGTAGTCGTCGCTGTCGGCCATGGCCTTCAGCGCCACCGGCACTTCCAGCGCGCCGGGGACGGTGATCTGCACGATGTGCTTGTCGGTCACCCCGAGCGCGGCCAGTTCGGCCAGGCAGGCTTCGGCGAGCCGGGTGGTGATCGCGTCGTTGAAGCGGGCACGGACGATGCCGATCGACAGGCCCTCGCCTTCGAGCGAGCCGCTCTGGCCCTTGTCAGCGCCTTGCATGGTGGGTTCCTTGGTACATCATTCGGCGGCGATGAAGCCGGTCACTTCCAGCCCGTAGCCGGTCATGCTGGGCATGCGGCGCGGACTGCCCAGCAGTTTCATGCGGGTCACGCCCAGTTCGCGCAGGATCTGCGCGCCGACGCCATAGGTGCGCAGGTCCACCGCCGGCCGCACGGCCGGGGCCTGGCTGCCGGGCAGCAGGTGGGCCAGCATCGCATCGGCGCTTTCCGAACTGCAGTTCAGCAGCACCGCCACGCCGCGGCCCGCACGTTGCAGCGCGCCCAGTGCCGCCGGCAACGGCCACGAGTGGCTGTTGGCGCCGCCGGCATCGAGCAGGTCCAGCACCGAAAGCGGTTCGTGCACGCGCACCAGCACCTCGTCGGCCGGGGTCCACTGGCCGACCGTCAACGCGAGATGCACGCCACCCGAGCGGTCGCGGAACGCCAGGGCTTCGAAGCGGCCCTGGGCCGTCTGCAGGGTCCTCTGGCCGACGCGGCTGACCAGCGATTCGTTGCGGCTGCGATAGGTGATCAAGTCGGCGATCGTGCCGATCTTCAGGCCATGCTGCCGCGCGAAGATCTCGAGGTCGGGCAGGCGGGCCATGCTGCCGTCGTCGTTCATAATCTCGCAGATCACGGAGGTCGGGCTCAGCCCGGCCATGCCGGCCAGATCGCAGCCGGCCTCGGTATGGCCCGCGCGCATCAGCACGCCGCCGTCCTGCGCCTGCAGCGGGAAGATGTGGCCGGGCTGGACCAGATCGGCGGCCGTGGCCTCGCGGGCGACGGCCGCTTGCACGGTGCGCGCCCGGTCGGCTGCGGAGATGCCGGTGGTGACGCCCTGCGCCGCCTCGATGCTGACCGTGAAGGCGGTGCCGTGCGACGCGCCGTTGCGGGCGGCCATCGGCGGCAGGCGCAGCCGCTCGCAGCGCTCGCGGGTCAGGGTCAGGCAGATCAGGCCACGGCCATAACGGGCCATGAAGTTGATCGCTTCGGGGGTCACGTGGTCGGCGGCGAGGACCAGATCGCCTTCGTTCTCGCGATCTTCTTCGTCAACCAGGATGACCATGCGGCCGGCTGCCAGTTCGGCAACCAACTCGGGAACAGGTGAAATGGGCATCCCGCGATTGTAGGCGGGCACCGGTCGGGCCGGGGCTGCAGACCAGGGGCGGGCGAACAGCGCGCGAGCCGATGTCCGTCCTCAGCGCCGCCCGGCGCGAAGCAGGCATCGCAGGTCGTCACCGACCCGGTCAGCGGCATGAAACTCGAAGCGGATCGCCTTGTCCAGCGTCGCCAGCGCGGGCAGCTCGGCCAAGCCGCGGCCCGGGCCGATCAGCAGCGGGGCGGTGTACAGCAGCAATTCGTCCACCAGGCCTTGGCGCAGCAGCGAGCCGTTGAGCCGCTCGCCCGCTTCGACGTGCAGTTCGTTGACACCCCGGTCGGCCAGATCGACCAGCACCTGTACCAGATCCACGCGTCCCTCCGCGTCGGGCAGGCAGCAGACGTCGGCGCCGCGGGCCTGCAGTGCCGCCATGCGCCCCGGCGGCGGCGCGGCGGCGTAGAACCGCAGCGGCGCGTCGGCGACCTCGAACAGGCGCGCGCCGGGCGGCGTATCCAGCCGGGCGTCGACGATCGCGCGCAGCGGCTGCCGAGCCGTCGGCACCAGGCGCACGTCCAGTCGCGGGTCGTCCGCCAACACGGTGCCGACGCCGCTCAGCAGCGCGCCGGCACGCTTGCGCCAGCGATGGCCGTCGGTGCGCGCGGGTTCGCCGGTGATCCACTGGCTGCTGCCGTCGGTCAGCGCAGTTCGGCCATCGAGCGAGGCGGCCATCTTCATCCGCACCCAGGGGCGGCGGCGCTGCATGCGCGAGAAAAATCCGATATTGAGGTCGCGTGAGGCCTGGGCGAATTCCGGCGCCGCCCAATCGGCCGCGATGCCGGCCGCCCGTAGGCGGGCCATGCCCTGGCCGTTCACGAGCGGGTTGGGGTCGCCCACGGCCACCACCACCCGTCCGACGCCGGCAGCCACCAGGGCGTCGCAGCAGGGCGGGGTGCGGCCGTGGTGGGAGCAGGGTTCCAACGTGACATAGACCGTCGCGCCGCGCACGTCGGCGCCGCGTTGCTGAGCATCTCGCAGCGCCATGATCTCGGCATGGGCCGAGCCTGCCGCCTGCGTGTGACCGTGACCCAGCACGGTCTGCCCGTCGGCGGTGGTGATGACGCAGCCCACCCGCGGATTGGGGTCGGACAGGCCGATGGCTTCCTCGGCCAGCGCCAGGGCGCGGCGCAGGGGGGCTTCGTCGAAGGCGGACATGGTGGCGCGGGACAGGGGGTGGCTTCAGTGTACGGGGCCGCCGTCCCCACTTCTGGGGGAGCGACAGCGGACGCTCGCGCGCCGAACAATGTCCAACAGCAGTTCCAAGCGCGGCGGCTCGCGATCCGCAGTCAGGGTGGGATGTTTGCCGCAGATTTGTGTGCCGCCACCGCGGTAGCGGACCGGCACGGAAGTGGGAGAGTCCGATGCGCCCTGGTTCCGCCGGCTGTCGCCGCGGCTTCACCGTGATTGAACTGCTGACGGTGCTGGCCGTGATGGCCGTCCTGACGGCTATCGCGCTGCCGCAGATGGCCACCGTGACGAACCGCGCTGTGGTGGCGGCGTCGATTTCATCGCTGGCCGGCGCGCTGCGCCTGGCACGCTCGGAAGCCGTCAAGCGCGGCGAACACGTCACCGTCTGCGCTCGTGATCCGGCCTCGGGCGATCAGGACACGAACTGCGCTTCCGCCGGCAAGGACTGGAGTGCCGGATGGCTGGTGTTTGTCGACCGGAGCCAGCGCGGCCGCCTGGACCCGGACGATGTGTTGCTGGCGTTGTACCGGCCTGAGCGGCGATCCCTGCAGGTGGTTGCGACCGTGCGGTACCTGAGCTTTGAAGGCACCGGCATCTCGCTCAACGCGGCGTCTCATTTCGACTTTCTTCCCGAAGGCCAGCCGCTGCCGGGGGCGCGACGGGCCTGCATCAACAAGCCCGGCCGGCTGCGGGTGCTGGACGACGTGCAGGCCTGCGCCAGTTGATCCACCGATCCGTACCGCGGGCGTTGTCCTGGGCGGCCTTTGTCGCGGCGAAGGGCTTCGGAAGGTCTTGGCAAGAAGGGATTCGAATGAGCATCTCGGCAGTGTTTTCAGGCAGCATCGGGACCCGATTCGGCGAGCTGGGAACCCGGTCGATCGAGCGGCGTTCTGGCTGGCCGCCGTGCGGGCGCTACCACAGGTGCCCGACCCAGGCCGCCGGCTCAGGGTGCCAGCACGGCACGTCGCTGATCGAAGTGCTGGTGGCGGTGCTGATCGTCTCGCTGGGCGTGATCGCCATGGCCGGCGCCATGGTGGCGTCGGGTCGGCTCGGCAAGGCGAGCGAATACCGCGCCGCGGCCAGTCTCCTGACGGCGGATATCGCCGATCGCATCGCCGCGAATCTGTGTGCCATGCCAGGGCGCTGCGCCAACGGGCCGCCGGCGGGGGCGCCGTCAAGCTACGACCAGACGACCGCTTTTTTGGTGCCCGCGCCCGCCCCCGTTCCGGCGGGCGCCGAGCCGCCGTGTGCGCTGGCCACCCGATGCACGCCGACCGAGATGGCCGCGATCGATCTGGCCCAGTGGAACCGCGCGGTTCATGACGCGGTACCGAATGGCATGGGCTACGTGCGGTACGACCCGATCGGCAACGCCATCGACCTCTGGGTCGCCTGGTTGGATCCCGCGGCCTTGTCCACGTCTGATTTCGACCGGATCGAGGATACCAACAACGCCACCGGCCGGGCGCGCTGTCCGCCCGGCTTCGCCGGTGCGGCGCCGCAGCCTCGCTGTACCTACCTCCGGGTGGCGCTGTGATCGGGGCCGGGAGGAAAGTCAGATCGCGCGCTCGCGGGGGGCGGTGGGATGCCGGCCTGCGCGGCTTCTCGCTGGTTGAGTTGATGGTGGCCATTGCCGTCGGCTTGATGGTGGTGGGCGCGCTGCTGTCGGCGTACTACGCCACCACGGTCAGCCATCGGCAGGGCCAGGCGTTGACTCAGATGAGCGACGATGCCCACGCCGCGCTGGCCCTGCTGCGTGTCAATCTGGTGCAAGTCGGCTATGGCCGTCCCACCGGGGTCGATGCGGCCACAGGCAAGTTCGCGAAAAGCTACCCGGGAACCGGAGCCGGCACCCCCGGGCTGGTGGGGTGCGACAGCGCCTTCGCCGATCCGGGCCAGCCCATTTACAGCCTGACTTGCAGCGGCGCCGGTCGAGACGCGGTGGCCGTGGCCTACGAGGTCGATGGCGACAACGACCTCGTGTCGGCAGCGGGCGTGCCGCTCGATTGTCTCGGCAATGGTCTGGCGCCGACCGGGCCGTACTACCTCGACTACAACGTCTTCTACCTCGATAAGCCTGCCGGCGCGACGCACACGGCGTTGTTCTGCAAGGGAGCCGGGGCTGCGGCCGCCCAGACCTTGGTCGAGAACATCGAGGACCTGCAGATCCAGTACGGCGTAGCAGCCGACGTGGCGCCGGTCGGGCAACCCGGTCAGGCCGCGTATTACGCGACCGCGACCGCGATCCGCGCGAGCGGCATCACGAGTTTTGACGCAGTGGTGTCGGTGCGCCTGTGCGTCGTGGTGGCCAGCGCCAACGCGGTGATGGAGCGGGTCGCCGGTGCCTGGCCGTCCTACCGGGACTGCTCCGGGGCGGCGAGGGTACCGGCTGACGGCCGCATGTACCGGGCGTTCATGTCGACCGTGGTGCTGCAGAACCGACTGGGGGTGCTCTGATCATGAAGCCATCTCGCGGCCCGTCGTTCCGGCGCACGACGCTCGCATGCCAGCGGGGGGTGACGTTGATCGTGGCGTTGATCATGCTCGTCGTCATCGGCCTGGCTTCGGCTTCGCTGATGCGCAGTTCGTTGACCTCCGACCTGGTGGCCAACAACGCGCGGCTGCAGACGCTGGCCTGGCAGGCGGCTCAGGTCGGGTTGCGCTATTGCGAGCAGCAGATAGGCCCGAATCCGCCCCGTCCACCGACGCTGGTGCCGCAGCCGCCACAGGCCGCGAGTGCACCACAGGCCTGGCAGGTCGCCACCAATTGGGCGGGCCCTGCGGTGGTGACCGTTCCCGCCGCGGCCATGGGATCGGCGATCACGCCGCTGTCGTTCGCGACCTTGCCGCAATGCATGGCCGAGTATTCCAACGACCCCGCTTTGGCTGCGACTGTCGTGGTGACGGCCAGGGGCTTCAGCCCCGACTACGCCGCGGGCACCAACGGCCAGACCGTCAGCGGCTCGGTCGTGTGGTTGCAGTCGCTGAACCGCTGATCACACCTTGAGCGAGGACTGCCATGCATCCTATCGAACCCCTCCATGCTGCGTCTCCATCTTGGCGGTCGATAGGTCGATGCGGGCTAGGGGGCGCGCTGGCGAGTCTGGCGGGCCTGGCCACGACCTTGATCGCGCAGGCCGCCGAACCGTTCCAGGCGCCGCTGGCCCATCGATCGGCGCCGCCACCGCAGCCCAACGTGATGGTGACCCTCGACGATTCAGGCTCGATGACCTTCGACTTTCTTCCGGAAGAGACGTTCGTCCAGAACGGCGCCTCCATCTTGCTCGGCAACGACGCCTCCGCGCTTTGCCGCCGACCGCAAGGCACCGCCAAATGCATCAACGGTGGCTGGCCCAACGACCCGCGGCGCCTTGCCAACGGGGCCTGGAACTATCAGACGGGGACAGTGACCGCGACCCGGCTCAACCCGCCCGTCTACCAGATGCAGTTCCGCTCCCCGGATGTGAATCCGCTGTACTACAACCCCGATGTTCTGTACCGGCCTTGGGTCGATCCGGTGGCGACGTCGGATTGGCAGAACCCGCGGCGCTTTCCCAATGCCGCGCCCGCCGCCGCGAAGTGGGATCCGATCTTGCCGAGCAGCCCGTCGACGTTCGACCTCACCACCACTCAGACCCTCGGCGGAACCGATTGGTGCACGACGCCCGATGACACGGGGTGCAGCCATCCAGCGACCGGCCTGGCGTTTGCGCCGGGCTTGGTCTATCGGCTCAAGACCGCGTCGTCCGACCCGACGCGGAGCACCTCGTACGACGCCTATGACGTCAACGATCCTGCCGCGTATCCGACCCGATGGCGCCACGCTGCCGCGCGCGTCGACTGTCCGGTCGGGCAGGGGTGTACCCAGGCCCAAGAACAGCAGAACTTCGCCAACTGGTTCACTTATTACCGGATGCGGGAGTCGATGGTCAAAGGGGGACTGGGCGAGATCGTCGCGGATCGCGTGAACACCTTGCGCTTGGGCTTCGGCGAATTCAACCAAGGCGCAGTCCGGCTCGGCAAGGTGGTCCAGGACGGTATGTCGCCGTTGACCGCCGACGCTGTGAAGGCGCTGTTGTCGCACGTGTATGCGATCCGGTCGTTCGGCGGTACGCCGACGCGCAAGTCACTTCTGGAGGTGGGCCGGTATTTTTCGGGCGATGCCGCCGATGGCTTCGGAAGCGGTGCCACCAGCCCGTGGAACGCCAGCCCGGGTCAGCTCGACCCGACTCCGCTGACGTGTCGCCGCTCGGTCAACCTGTTGCTGACCGATGGCTATTACAACGACGCGGATGATCAGGTGACCACGGTCCTGCATGGGGTCGGGTTCGATTTCCCGACCATGAGCGCCAGCCTGGATCAGTCGGATGGCGCGCCCAACGGGTGGGTGGGCAGCACCGACAACCCGAACGCCTACTCGCCAGATCATTACGTCGCGAAGCGTCCATTCGTCGATGCCGTGCCTGCCCCCGCCTCGCTGGCCAACGTTGCCACACTGCTGTTTGCCAATGACCTGCAACGGGGCATGGACAACAAGGTGCCGCCGATCGACGGCGATCTGGCCTACTGGCAGCACCTGACCCAGGTCATGATCGGCCTGGGTGTCCACGGGACCCTGGATGCGAGTTCCGCGGCCTCCCGGGCCGCCGTCTTGCAGGCCATCACCAGCGGATCGCAGTCATGGCCCGCGCCGACGGCGAGCGAAGCGGCGAAGATCGACGACATGTGGCACGCCGCAGTCAACTCGGGTGGCGATTTCTACTCGATCCGCAACGTCGGCGAACTCAGCGCGGCGTTGACCGACGCCTTCGGCAAGGCATCGGGCGTCACGGCCAGGGAGGCGGGGGTGGCCACGACGTCGACCGTGCTGCGGTCCGGCAGTCTGAAGTTGGTGCCCAGCTATCAGTCGGTCACATGGCGCGGCGACCTGACGGCCTACACACTGGACGGCAACGGTGCCGTGTCCAGCGGCGGCACGCCGGTGTGGGTGGCCAGTGCGGAGATGCCCGCCTGGGACCGCCGCAATCTCTTCACCTGGGATGGCACCAGGGCCCGTCCCTTCACCTGGGACGCGATGGGCAGCATCAACCAAGGCACCCTCAGCGCCAGTGTGAGCGGCCTGGCCACGGGCCAGACGCTGACCGATTTCATCCGGGGAGACGCTGGCAACGAGGGCCTGGGGTTGGCGCATCGCAGCCGCGGGGGCCAGATCCTCGGTGATTTCGTCGACGCGGCACCGGTGCTCGTGAAGGACCTGATCGATCTCAATTACGACGCGATCCGCGCCGACTACCGCCAGTATGTGAGCCTGAAGAAGGTTCGCACAGCGGGGGTGGTCTTCCTGGGCGGCAACGCCGGCATCCTGGAGGCATTCGACGCTTCCACGGGGGCCGAGGTCTACGGCTACCTGCCGCAAGCCGGGCTCGCGAACCTGAACCTTGTCGGGCAGAAGAACTACGGCACGACCCGCAACTACCACCGCTTCTTCGTGGACGGCCCGCTCGTTGAAACGGACGCCTATATCGCCACCCCCGGCAACGCAGCCGCCTGGGCGAACGTGGTGGTGGGCAGCATGGGAGCGGGAGGCAAGGCTTTCTTCGCACTCCACGTGCCCACCGCCAATCCGACCGCGCTGGACGCCAACACGTTGATGTGGGAGCGCCACAGCGCGGACGATCCTGACATCGGCAACATCCTGGGTCCGATCGCGGTCGGAAAGGTCAAAGGCGGCGACTGGGAGGCCTTCGTTGGCAACGGCATCTACAGCGCGTCAGGCACGGCGACGCTGATGGTGGTGAATCTGGCCACGGGGCAGGTCGATGCGAAGCTGACGGTTCCGGGCGGAGTTAACAACGGCTTGATGGGTGTGAGCCTGCTGCGGGACGAAGCCACCCGGGAAGTCGTGGCGGCCTTTGCCGGCGACTTGAACGGCAACCTCTGGCGATTCGATTTTGAAGGCGGCGCGCCGGCCAACTGGAAGCTGGGCTTCAGCGGCCAACCACTGTTCACCGCAGCGGTGTCGGGCATCGGCCAGCCGATCACGGGCGCGCCCGCGTTCGTCAGTCACCCGACAGGCCTGGGGCGGGTGGTGCTCTTCGGCACCGGCCGGCTGGTGGATGAGAACGATGGCGACGACGGTCACCTGCAGACCTTCTACGGCGTGTGGGACAAGACGGCCAGCGGTGCGTCGTCCGCCACGGCGGACAGTCCATTCCGGGGCGGTGGCGACGAGCGAGCGGCGCTGCAGGCGCAACTGGCCTCCGCCACGCCGGTCTACGATCCGACCGACGTCCGGCAGGCGTCTGCTTATTTCACCGTCACGACGCTGCCCGTGGACTGGAGTCGCCAACTCGGCTGGTACATGGACTTGCCGTTTGCGAGGCAGCGCGTTCTCCAGCCGGCACTTGTGGTGGCGCGCAACTACGTGTTCATCCAGACGTTGCTGCCGGCGGGCTCCGCGCCGGTGTGCGATGTCAGCAAAGGGGTTGGCTACAACTACCTGCTGGCGGCCGCAGACGGCGCCGCCATCGCGGATCCGATCTACGACACCAATGCCGATGGTCGCGTCGATGGCAAGGATGTCGCGGCCGCCGGCTACCAGACCGAAGCCGATGGCGTCGACCAGATCCTGATCGATCCGACCGATCCGAGCCATCTGGTGGATGAGGATACCCATGGCAGCCGCCAGATAAAACTCCCCCGGCAGGGCTTGATCTTCAAGGACCGGATATGGCGCCAGATCGTCAACCCGCCCATCCCATGATGGGGATCTCCATCATGTGGCCGGGGTCGGTATCGGCACGGCGCCGCGGCCGCTCGCGTGGTCTTCGGACCTGGGTCGCCGGGTTCACCCTCATCGAGGTGATGGTCGCCGTGACCATCGTGGGCATTCTGGCTGCACTGGCCTACCCGGTGTACACACAGCAGGTGCTGCGTGGCAAACGGGCAGACGCCCAGACCGGACTGCTCCAGGCGGCACAGTACTTGCAGCGCTACTACACCGCGCAGGACAGCTTCTTGGGGGCGGAGACCGCGCTGGATCAGTCCGGTCTTGCCGCCGTGACCAGTTCCGGTCGCGAGACCTACGCGATTGCAGCCGTGATCACGAATGCAGGCCGGAGCTTCACATTGACGGCCACCCCGGTCGGCTTTGCCGATGCCGCCTGTGGCAAGTTCACGTTGACCGACACCGGGCAGAAGGGCGTGTCGGCCGGCACGGTGGCCGATTGCTGGCACTGAGTCCGGTCACGCCACTCAGGCAGTTCAGATTTCCTTGATCAGCCGGCTGAACTCGTCGACGTCCTCGAAGCTTCGGTAGACCGACGCGAAACGCACATAGGCCACCTTGTCCAGGCGCTTGAGTTCGCGCATCACCAGCTCGCCGATGCGCGTCGATGGCACCTCGCGCAGACCGGTGGCCAGCAGCTTGTCCTGGATGCGCTCGATGGCCGCGTCGACCTGCTCAATGCTCACCTGGCGCTTGCGCAGCGCCAGGGTCATCGAAGCGCGCAGCTTGGCCGGGTCGAACTCCACCCGCGCCCCGCTGCGCTTGACGATCGCCGGCAGCGCGATCTCGGCCCGCTCGTACGTGGTGAAGCGCTTCTCGCACTTGTGGCAGCGCCGCCGGCGGCGCACCACGTCACCCTCGTCGGACTCGCGGGTCTCGACGACCTGGGTGTCATCGTGGCTGCAGTAGGGGCAGCGCATGGCGTGGGTGAGATGGGTGCGCGATCAGCGGCGGGTGCTCAGCGGTAGACCGGGAAGTCGCGCGTCAGCGTGGCCACCTTCTCGCGCACCCGGGCGATGTTGGCCTCGTCGTGCGGGTTGTCCAGCACGTCGGCGATCAGGTGCGCGGTCTGGCGCGCCTGCTCTTCGGTGAAGCCGCGGGTGGTCATCGCCGGGGTGCCCAGGCGGATGCCGCTGGTCACCATGGGCTTTTGCGGATCGTTCGGAATGCCGTTCTTGTTGCAGGTCATGTGGGCCGCGCCCAGGATGGCCTCGGCCTCCTTGCCGGTCAGGCCCTTGGGGCGCAGGTCCACCAGCATCACATGGCTTTCGGTGCGGCCGCTGACGATGCGCAGGCCGCGCTCGGTCAGGGTCCGGGCCAGCACCTCGGCGTTCTTGACGACCTGCTGCTGGTACGCCTTGAACTCGGGCGACAGCGCCTCCTTGAAGGCCACCGCCTTGCCAGCGATGACATGCATCAGCGGGCCGCCCTGGATGCCGGGGAAGATCGCACTGTTGATCTTCTTGGCCACCTCTTCGCCGCGCATCAGGATGATGCCGCCGCGTGGGCCGCGCAGGCTCTTGTGGGTGGTCGAGGTGACCACGTCGGCGTGCGGCACCGGGTTGGGGTAGACGCCCGCGGCCACCAGGCCGGCGTAGTGCGCCATGTCGACCATGAAGTAGGCGCCGACCGCCCTGGCCACCTTGGCGAAGCGCTCGAAGTCGATGCGCAGCGCGTAGGCCGAGGCGCCGGCGATGATCAGCTTGGGCTTGTGCTCGTGGGCCAGGCGCTCCATCGCGTCGTAGTCGATGGCCTCGCTGGCGTCCAGGCCGTAGCTCACCACCTTGAACCACTTGCCGCTCATGTTCAGCGGCATGCCGTGCGTCAGGTGACCGCCCTCGGCCAGGCTCATGCCCATGATGGTGTCGCCGGGCTGCAGCAGGCCGAAGAACACGGCCTGGTTGGCCTGCGAGCCCGAGTTCGGTTGCACGTTGGCGTACTCGGCGCCGAAGAGTTGCTTGACCCGGTCAATCGCCAGTTGCTCGACCACGTCGACGTTCTCGCAACCGCCGTAGTAGCGCTTGCCGGGATAGCCCTCGGCGTACTTGTTGGTGAGCTGGCTGCCTTGCGCCGCCATCACCGCCGGCGAGGTGTAGTTCTCGGAGGCGATCAGCTCGATGTGCTCTTCCTGGCGCTGGTTCTCGGCCTGGATGGCGGCAAAGATCTCGGGGTCGACGTTGGCGATCGTCGATTGGGTGCGGTCGAACATGAGAATTCCTTCAAGTCGGGGCGGATTCACGCTGCGGCTTCCGGTCGGTGATCCGGAAGCGAGCTTGCCCAGGCGAACGGCTTTGAAAGGCAGAGAACTCTGCCTCCGCGCTTCCCGGTGGTGATCCACCTCGCAACACGCCAGCACGACCCCGACGAGGCCGCTGACGCGCCCTATCGCCAGTCGCGCGTGGCCGTAAGTGTAGCCCGGCCAGGGCAGCGGAGCGTCGGCCGGGGGCGATCGGCGCGCACTGGCACCCAGGTCAGGGGGCCAACGCGACTTGCTCCCGCTGGGGCGGGGGTGTCAAGACGCCGGGCGCCGCCGACGGAGAGGGCAAGGGTTCGGAGGCCGCGATCGAACGGAGGGGCGCGCTGGCCGCCGGCGTTGCTGCGGCAACCACGTTGGCCACCGACACCGGCACGTTTTGCCCCGCCGCCACCTGGATCAGGTGCCGCTGTTCGGCCAACACCTTGCTTGCATAGCCGCCGTCGTCTTCCAGATTCGCCGCACCGACGTAATAGCGCAGTCCCGCTTCCAGGCTGCCGGCGCGACTGATGCATTCCTTCAGGACCAGGACGCCCACATGCAGGTTGCTCACCGGATCGAAGGCCGCGAGATTCCCGCCGAAGGCGGCGTATTTGTCATTGTGGATGCGGGTCATCACCTGCATCAGGCCCTGGGCACCCACCGGACTCTGGGCAAACGGGTTGAAGCTCGACTCGATCGCCATGATGGCCAAGATCAAGGTCGGCTCCAGTCCGGCACGCTTGCCCACATTCCAGCTCTCCTGCACCAGACGGGCAACCGGTTCCGGTGCCACCCGGTAGCGGCGGGCCAGCCAACTGGCCACCGCCGCCTGTTGGTGGCTCAACGATGCCGGATCGGTCGCCATGGCATGCACCAGGTTGGCCGTCTCCGCGTCGTCAGGCAGACCGGTCAGTGCCGCGTCGTCGGGGTGCACGCCGTGGCGCTGCTCGAGCCAACCCAGCGCCTGGCGCTCCATGCTGTCGCGAAGGTCGGCGCGGCCGAACGCAAACAGGGCTGCGGCAATCACCAGCAGGCCCAGCAAGGCCAGCATGTTGTGGCTGACTTCCAGCAGGCCATGTCCGACGTCGCGCAGGAAGATGCTCGCGCTGCGGCGTCCTGCGTCGGTCATGCTCTGTAACCAGTGGGGTCCAGTCATGTCCATCCTTTATTTCGGGCCACCTCCCGTCGCAAAGGTCCCGCGGGCTCTGGGCCGGCGCCGGGGCGAGGGTGGTGATAATCGGTTGCCGTGTGGGTGATCGGTGCGGCTGGGCACGCGGGATTCACGGCAGATGCGGGCAGGTCCCCCTGTCACGGCGCCTTGCAATTTCTGAGTGGCGCGGGTAAACCCGTAATCGAAACTTCGGGCGAATTGTAGAAAGGCTCGAAATAACCAGTCAACCCTGATTAATTCAAAAAACATAACAAAAAAATATGAAATACCGTGATCTTCGTGACTTTTGCCAGGCGCTGGAGCGGCAAGGAGAGCTTCGGCGGATCGCAGATCCTGTATCGGCGCGCCTTGAGATGACAGCGCTCGCCGACCGCGTGCTCCGGGCCGAGGGGCCCGCGTTGTGGTTCGAAAACACAATTGGTTACAAAACGCCGGTGCTGGCCAACCTGTTTGGCACGCCACGTCGGGTGGCGTTGGGGATGGGAGCGCAAGATCTGGCGGGACTGCGGGAGGTGGGGCGATTGCTTGCCGCCTTGAAAGAGCCCGATCCGCCCAAGTCTCTGCGCGAGGCGGGCAAGCTGTGGGACATGGCTCGGGCTGTCTGGGACATGAAACCGACGCGGGTGAGTACTCCGCTCTGCCAGGAAGTCGTGCTGGACGGCGATCAGGTCGACCTCGGCCAATGGCCGGTCCAGACCTGCTGGCCCGGCGACGCCGGACCGCTCATCACCTGGGGGCTGGTGGTCACGCGAGGTCCCCGGAATGTCCCTCGCCCTCGTTTGCGGCAGAACCTGGGCATCTACCGGCAACAGGTAATCGGGCGCAATGAAGTCATCATGCGCTGGCTCGCCCATCGTGGCGGCGCGCTTGATTTCCGCGAGTTCGCGCGGGTCAATCCAGGCCAACCGTTCCCGATCGCCGTGGCGTTGGGCGCCGACCCGGCCACCATGCTGGGGGCGGTGACGCCCGTTCCCGACAGTCTGAGCGAATACCAGTTCGCCGGACTGTTGCGAGGCGGACGCACCGAGGTCGCCGACAGTTCAGTCGGCGAGGGCGATCTGCTGCTGCAGGTGCCGGCGCGTGCGGAAATGGTTCTGGAGGGGCACGTGCCTCCCGCTGCCGCGGGCTTCGCGGGCCGCAGCGAGCACGGTGTTCCCACCAAGGAAATCAACGGCTATCTGCACGCGCTGGAAGGGCCCTATGGCGATCACACCGGCTACTACAACGAGCAGGACTGGTTCCCGGTGTTTCGCATTGACCGGCTCACGCATCGGCGGGACCCTGTGTACCACACCACCTACACCGGCAAGCCGCCGGACGAACCGGCCGTGCTGGGGCTGGCGCTGAACGAGGTCTTTGTACCGTTGCTGCAAAAGCAGTTTCCCGAGATCACCGATTTCTATTTGCCGCCGGAAGGCTGCAGCTACCGCATGGCGGTCATCTCCATTCGCAAGAGCTATCCAGGGCATGCCAAGCGCGTGATGTTCGGCGTGTGGAGTTTCCTTCGCCAGTTCATGTACACCAAATTCATTGTCGTGACCGATGACGATGTGAACATTCGTGACTGGAAGGAGGTGGTGTGGGCGATCACCACCCGGATGGACCCCGTGCGTGACGTCACGTTGGTCGAATCGACGCCGATCGACTATCTTGATTTCGCTTCCCCGGTCAGCGGCTTGGGCGGCAAGATGGGCCTGGACGCCACAAACAAGTGGCCGGGTGAAACCACGCGTGAGTGGGGGCGTGTGATCGCGATGGATGCCGAGGTCGAGGCCCGCATGAAGGCGCTTTACGAACGCCTGTTGACTTGAACCGGGACAAAGTCCTTGCGTTCAGGCGCGGTTGGGCCTAATCTTCAGTTGCCTCTTCACTGAGGTAACACCCCAGACGCAATTCCAGCGTCTACGGAGCCCCGGCCCCTTTAACGCCGGATCTCCACCGGGCAGTGAAACTGCCCACAAGCCCCTCGGGCCGTCAACGGTTCGGGGGGCTTCGTCGTTCTGAAGAGGTGTCTGGCCTGCGCCCAAGGCCGACGCGCTTCCTCCCGACTGCGGCGTCATGGCGCCTGCTGCTGTACTTCTCTCATAGGGCAACGACATGGCCTGGACCCCCGACTGGCAACGCGCTCGGCGTCTTGCGCTCCGTGTGCTGGTGGCACTGAGCCTGCTTGTTTTTCTGGCATGGCTGGGTTTGCCTCCGCTGGTGCGAGGGATCGCCCAAACCGAGCTGAGCAAGGTCCTGGGTCGATCGGTCCGGGTGGGCAGCGTCCGGGTCAATCCACTGACGTTGACGCTGTCGGTCGACGGCTTGCAGGTCGCGGCGGCCCAAGCGGGTCAGTCGCCTGCGCTGGACGTGGCGCAACTCGAGGCCAGCGTGTCGGCCAGTTCGATCTGGCACGGCGCGCCGGTGATCGACAAGCTCCGGATTGACGCGCCTCATCTGCGTGTCACCCGGCTCGCGCCGGGGCACTACGACTTCGACGACGTCCTGGCCCATCTGCAGGCTGCCAGGACCGCGCCAGCGGAACCTGCGACCGGGCCTGCCCGCCTGGCGCTGTACAACCTGTTGGTGACGCGGGGGGCGCTGGATGTCGATGACCGGCCTGCGCAACGACAGCACCATCTGAAGGACCTGAGGCTCGGTCTGCCCTTCCTGTCGACGCTGAACGACCGCGCGGTCAACATCACGGTCGAGCCGCGACTCTCCTTCCAACTCGATGGCGCGATGTTCGATACCGGCGCTCAGGCGACGCCTTTCTCACGCGACCATTCCGCCAAGCTGGCATTGCGCAGTGGCGGCATCGCCCTCGAAGACTGGCTGCCCTACCTGCCGGCGCAGTTGCCGGTGCGACCCACGGCCGGCAAGCTCAGCGCCGATCTTCGGCTTCAGTTCGCCGCACCTCCGGGTCAGGCCCCGACCGTGATCCTGCAGGGCGATCTGAGTGCCAATGGGCTTCGTTTGGCGGACCGAGCCGGGGCCGAGTTGGCCGCGCTGGACTTGATCGAGGTGCATCTTGACGATGTCCAGCCGTTGCGACGTCAGGTCTCCCTCGGCGCGATCCGATTGAATGGCGCCACCCTGAACCTCTCGCGCGATGCTCAAGGTCGGTTGAACTGGCTGAAGACGCTGCAGGACGCGCCCGCGACCGCTGCGCCCGACGTGGCCGGGCCGCCAGCCCCGCCAGCCCCGGCGGCATCGGGGCAGGGCACGGGTTGGCATCTTCGTGCCGGGCGTCTCGACGCGAAGCGCGTGGCGCTGAACTGGCGTGACGACGCCCCGCGCCCCGGCGCGACCCTGCTGTTGCGTGACGGGGCGATGCAGGCGTTCGACCTGTCCTGGCCGCTGTCGCCCAAGGTCGCGGCCCACGGCTTGCTGGATGCGACCTTGGTGGTGCCCGGCCGCCAAGCGATGGCCGCCGGGCGCGCGGCCTCGCCGTCGAAGGAGGAGGCGGGGGGCGAGACCCTGGCACCGGGCCGACTGCATCTCGAAGCTCGCTTGGATGCCCGGGGCGGTGATGCCAAAGGGGAACTGGCCGGCTGCGACTTGGCAGGCTTCTCGCCTTATTTGCGCGACTACGTCCGCCCACGTGTCGAGGGGCAACTGTCGATGGCATTGGCGGCCCGCTGGTCCGGCACGCCAGGCGACAGCCTGCCGGCGCTGACGCTGCCCAGCCTGCGCCTGGAGCGGGTGCGCATCGTCGACCCGAACGGACGCAAGGGGGGGCCGCTGGCGCAATGGCAATCGCTCGCGCTGAGCGACGGCGTGCTGGATCTGAAGGCGCGTGAACTGACGTTGGGGCGTCTGGCATGGCTCCAGCCCCGGTTTGCGATGGCCCGTGACGCGGCTGGGGTACTGAACCTGCAACAGTGGCTGGCGACCCCTGCCGCGAGCACACCCGTTCGATCAAAGGGCTCGGCGTCCGATCCGCCATGGCATCTTCAACTCAACGAGGCCGACGTGTCTGGCGGCCAAGTCCAGTGGCATGACGAAGCCACCGGCGGCGCACCGGTGACGATGGGCCTGATGAATGTGAAGTTCGCTGCGCGCGATCTGCGATGGCCCGCTGCCGCCAAGGCGATGGTGGCGGTGAACGCCAGTGCAACCCTTGGGCTGCCCGGTACCGCCAAACAGCCTAAGGGCCGGCTCGACTGGCGCGGACAGGTCGGATTGCAGCCCCTGGCCTGGCGTGGTCGGGCCCAGGCCGAGCGCTTTCCGGTGCATCTGCTTGCGCCGTACTTCGAGCATCGCCTGCCCTGGGTGCTGCAACACGCGACGGCGGACTGGCGTGGCGACGTGGCTGGGCAACTGACTGCAAAGGGGTTGCGATTGGGGATCAAAGGCGCGGCGCGTCTGAACGATCTGCAAGTCAATGCCAAGGCTGGTGACGCAGGCCCAGGCGATCCCTTGCTGAGTTGGCAGGCGCTGGCGCTTGACGGTGTGCAGGTCGACCTGGCGCCGGGCGAGCGGCCGCGGGTGGCCATGGCGCAGGCAACGCTGGCCGATTTCTATGCGGCGCTGCTGATCACCGAGCAGGGCCGGTTCAACCTCAACGATCTGGCCGCCGTGCAGGCTGCCGAGCCCGCGTCGTCCGCACCAAGCGTTGCCTCAGCAGCCTCAAGCACGGCGGCGACGGTCACCGCCATGCACGATGGTTTGCCGCTGGATCTGACGGTGGGGGGTGTCAAATTGCTCAACGGCAAGGTTGACTTCGCCGACCATTTCATCCGGCCGCACTACAGCGCGGCGGTGACCGAACTCAACGGCACCTTGGGCGGGTTCCGGTCGGGTTCCGCCGACATGGCTGCGCTCGACCTGAGTGGCAAGGTCGCCGGAACCGCACAGTTGGCCGTGCACGGCGCGCTGAATCCGACGGCCCATCCCCTGGCGCTGGACATTCAGGCGAAGGCCAGCGATCTCGACCTGTCGCCACTGTCTCCATATTCCGGCAAATATGCCGGTTACGCGATCGAGCGCGGCAAGCTGACGATGGACGTGCATTACAAGATCCAGCCCGACGGCAAGCTCGACGCGAGCAACAAGATCGTTCTGAACCAGTTGACCTTCGGTGATCCGGTCGCCAGCCCGGATGCGACCCACCTGCCGGTGCGCTTGGCGGTGTCCCTGCTGAAGGACCGCAACGGCGTGATCGACCTGAACCTGCCGATCGGCGGCTCGATCAACGATCCACAGTTCAGCGTGGGGCGCTTGATCATCAAGGTCATCGTCAACCTGCTGACCAAGGCACTGACGTCCCCCTTCTCCCTGCTATCGGGGGGCGGCAGCGACAACCTGAGTGTCGTGCCCTTCGAGCCCGGGACCGCCGTGCCGACGGCCACCTCCCCGGCCGTGCTCGACAAGGTCGCCCAGGCCCTGGCGGACCGCCCGGCCTTGCAATTGACCCTGAACGGGACGGCCGACGCCACCACCGAACACGACGCCTTGCAGGCAGCACAACTGCAGGTCCGACTGCTGGCTCAGCAGCGCAAGGTCTTGCAGCGCAGCGGGACGCCGACCGATACGCCAGCGCCGCCCCTGACGCCCGAGGAGCGGTTGCGCTTGCTCAAGCAGGTCTATTCGGACACCAAGTTGCCGGCCAAGCCGCGCAACATGCTGGGGCTTGCGAAGGACATTGCGCCGTCCGAAATGGAAGCGCTGCTGAAAGCGAACATCAAGGTGACGCCCGATGAAGTTCGAGATCTGGCGCAGCGGCGAGCGCTGGTGGTGCGCGACGCGCTGCTGGCACGCGGCCTGACCAACGACCGTCTGTTCCTGGCTGCTCCCAAGACCCAGGCCGGCAGCGCGGCGGGGTGGACGCCCGGCGTCGATTTATCGCTGTCGACGCGCTGAGCGTCTGCGGCGCCATGCCCGCGGCAGGCTCAGGGCGCCAGCCGCTCTCGCACCCAGGCACCGCCGTCCCAGCGGTAGCGCAGGCGGTCGTGCAGGCGCGATTTGCGGCCTTGCCAGAACTCCCACGTGTCGGGAAGCAGGCGAAAGCCGCCCCAGTGCGGCGGCCGCGGCGGGTTCAAGCCATGTTGGGCTGCCGCGCGGGCGGCGTTCGCCACCAGGGTGGCGCGCGAACCGATCACCTGGCTCTGCGGCGAGGCCCAAGCCCCCAGGCGTGAATCCAGCGGGCGGGAATGAAAGTAGGCGTCCGACTCGGCCGCCGACACCTTTTCCACCGTGCCTTCGATGCGCACCACCCGTTCCATCTCGACCCAGTGGAACTGCAGTGCCGCGTACGGGTGCACCGCCAACTCGCGTCCCTTGCGACTGTCGTAGTTGGTGTACCAGACGATGCCCGCCGCATCGAAGGACTTGATCAGCACCACCCGGGTCGACGGACGCCCGTCGGCTCCGACGGTGGCCACCGTCATGGCGTTGGGCTCGGGCACGCCGGCCTTGAGCGCGTCCTTCAGCCACGTTTCGAATTGCAGCAAGGGCGCGGCCGCAGCCGACGTCTCATCGAGTTCATCCCGTTCGTAGCTCTTGCGCAGTGCCGTCAAATCGTTCATGGCGCGAGTTTATGCCCGCCCCGTACGGGGTGGCAGCGGCCTGGTACCGGCCAGCCTAGGGCAAGGCCCTAGGTGAACGTACGACTGGAATCGGGCAGCACCTGCCCTGATTCTCGTGGTCAGGCCCATGCGGGTTCTCGATCCAGATGTCCGGAAAGCAGAAGTGCAGACCTTGAAGCCCCATCCCGTGGTGATCGTGCTGGATACCGGTACGGTGCTCCGCCGGCAGCCTGGGCGCTCGGACGCGGCGGCTGCGGGCGACAGCCATCATCTGTTGCTGCACACGGTTCGCCAGGTGATCGACAGCGGCTTGCCGATGCTCGTGGTCACCCCGCCAGACCGGGTCGACGACATGACGCGGCTGGTGGCCCGCCGCGACGTGCTGGTCGCGACCCCGTCGTCTGCAGGAGGCCGGGGGGCGGGCGTCAATCGCGCCATTGCCGCGGCGGTCGGGGCGCGGGCCTCTGCGGCCGGCTGGCTGCTCCTGCCGGCCGGCATGGCCCTGGTGCGTCCATCGTCGCTGCAACGGGTCGCCGCCGCGCTCGCCGAGCACCCGCTGGTCTATGCCCAGCACGGCGGGCGGCGCGGGCAGCCGGTGGGCTACGGTCCCGAGCTCTATTCCGAGTTGATCGACCTCGCCGGTGACGATGCCGCCCTGCGCCTGCTGACCCGGTATCCGGCGTTGGGCATCGAGGTCGACGATCCCGGTGTGTTGATGTCGATCGCCACCGAGCAAGCGCTGCTTGTCGCACGGGATCGCCTGCGGCTTCGCGCCGGACAGGCGGCCGACTAGCCTGCGGTCTGGCCTGCGAAGCGTCACCATGCCGCGCGGCATGGGTTTGACGATGTAATCAAGTTACCTGATAATGAAGGTGTTGGTTACAGATTCGGAACACGATGAGCAGCTTGCATCCCGTCCTCGCCGCGGTCACCGCGCGCATCCGTGGTCGCAGCGAAGGCACCCGGTCGGCGTACCTGGCACAGGTCGAGGCGATGCGCCGCCGGCCACGCGGCGTGGACCGCATGGGCTGCGCCAACGTGGCGCATGCCTTTGCCGCGTTACCCGCTTCGGACAAGTTCCGCGTGGTGACGGAAAAGGCGCCCAACATCGGCATCGTCACGGCCTACAACGACATGCTGTCGGCGCATCAGCCGTACGAGGGCTATCCTGCGCTGATCCGTGACGCCGCCTTGAAACTCGGCGTGACGGCCCAGGTGGCGGGGGGGGTGCCGGCGATGTGCGACGGTGTCACTCAGGGCTACCCCGGAATGGAGTTGAGCCTGTTCTCCCGCGACACCATCGCGATGGGGACGGCGATCGCGCTGTCGCACGACATGTTCGACGCGGTGCTGCTGCTGGGCATCTGCGACAAGATCGTCCCCGGGCTGTTGATCGGCGCCTTGCATTTCGGGCATTTGCCCTGCGTCTTCGTGCCTGCCGGCCCGATGCCGTCGGGCCTGTCGAACAGCGACAAGGCCAAGGTGCGGGAACAGGCCGCCCAGGGCCAGGTCGGTCGCGATGCCTTGTTGGCCGCCGAACAAGCCGCGTACCACAGCCCCGGCACCTGCACGTTCTACGGCACGGCGAACTCGAATCAGATGCTGCTGGAGGCGATGGGCCTGCATCTGCCAGGCGCGGCCTTCGAGCCTCCGCACACGCCGTTGCGACAAGCCCTGACTCGCGAGGCGGTGAACACGGTGCTCAGTCTGCGGCCCGGCCAGCGGGACCTCCCGATCGGTCACCTGGTGGATGAGCGCTGTATCGTCAACGCGATGGCCGCGCTGTTGGCCACCGGCGGCTCCACCAACCATTTGATCCACTGGGTCGCAGTCGCACGCGCCGCCGGCATCGTGATCGACTGGACCGATTTCGCGGACCTGTCGGCCGTGGTGCCGCTGCTGGCCCGGGTCTATCCCAACGGCTCGGCCGATGTGAACCAGTTCCAGGCGGCGGGGGGCCCGGGCTTCGTGATCCGCGAGTTGCTGGATGCCGGCCTGATGCACGAGGATGTGCCGGCGGTTGCCCAGGGCGGGCTGCGGTCGCAGACCCAGGTCCCGGTGCTGGCAGCGGACGGGCGGCCCCGTTGGCAAGCCGCGCCGGCGCACAGCGCGGATCCGCAGGTGCTGCGCGGCGCCGGTGCACCGTTCTCGGCCACTGGCGGCCTGCGGCTGCTGACCGGCAACCTCGGTCGCTCGGTGATCAAGGTGTCGGCTGTGCCTGCCGATCGGCAGGTGATCGAGGCGCCGGCCGTCGTGTTCGACAGCCAGGAAGCCTTGCATGAAGCCTTTCGCGCCGGTGCCCTGGATCGCGATCTGGTGGCCGTGGTGCGATTTCAGGGGCCGCAGGCCAATGGCATGCCGGAGCTCCACAAACTCACCCCGCCGCTGGCCGTTCTCCAGGGCAAGGGCTTCCGGGTCGCGTTGGTCACCGATGGCCGGATGAGCGGCGCGTCGGGCAAGGTGCCGGCCGCGATCCACGTCAGCCCGGAGGCACTCGCCGGTGGGCCGCTGTCCAAGGTCCGCGACGGCGACCTGATCCGGCTCGATGCAGATCAGGGCACGCTGGAGGCGCTGGTGCCGGCCGACGAGTGGGAAGCACGCACCCCGGCTTCGCGCGACGCGGCGCACGCGGCGGACAGCGCCCACGGCTTGGGTCGCGAGCTCTTCGCCGGCCTGCGCCGGCACGTCAACAGCGCCGAGGAAGGCGCCTGCACCTGGCTGTGAGCGTTGCCAAGCGCCGCCGATGCCAGTGGCGGCCCGTCGACAGGCGGGCCGCAGCCACCGTTTTTCGTCCGAGTGTCCCGATCCCGCATTGAGCAGAGAGTCCGATCACCCATGAACACCCTAGAACTTGCTTCCCACGGCCCGGTGATCCCGGTGATCGTGATCGATCGGCTGGAAGATGCCGTGCCCTTGGCCCGGGCGCTGGTCGACGGCGGCGTGAACGTGCTGGAGGTGACCTTGCGCACGCCGGTGGCGTTGCAGGCGATCGAGGCGATGGTGGCCGCGGTGCCGGCGGCGATCGTCGGCGCGGGCACGATCCGCAGTGCCGCCGATGCCCGCGCCGCGAAAGCGGCCGGGGCGGTGTTCGGGGTCAGCCCGGGCTACACCGCGGCGGTCGGCGCGGCCTGCCGCGACCTGGGCCTGCCCCTGCTGCCCGGCGTGGCGACGGCTGGTGAAGTCATGGCCGCCCAGGCCGACGGGCTGGATTTCCTGAAGTTCTTCCCGGCCACCGCAGCCGGCGGCATCCCACTGCTCAAGGCCTTGGCCGGTCCGTTTCCGGACGTCGTGTTCTGTCCCACCGGCGGCATCACGCTGGCGTCGGCACCCGAGTTCCTGGCCCTGCCCAACGTGAGGGTGTGCGGCGGTTCCTGGCTGACGCCAGCCGACGCGGTGCGCGACGGCGATTGGCCGCGCATCACCCAACTGGCTCGGCAGGCCGCCGCGCTGCGGGTCTAGCTCTGGCGGGGCGCCACCCGCTCGGCCATCCAGGTGGCCGCATCACGCCCTGGATCCGCCATCAAACCCTGGGCGACCCCTTCCCGGTCAACCGCCAGGCGGTTCTGGCTCATTTTCCATTTACCCTCCAGGCGGCTGACCCGCAGCTCGATGCCGACGATCGCCCCGAGCATGCTGGCGATGTAGTCCTCGGGGGCGTCGCTCACCGCCCAGGGCCGGGGCCGTCCGGCCTCGTGCCGTCGCGTCAGCGTCGAGACGAAGTCCAGCAGCCAGGCAGGGTCGTCGATGGCCCGCAAGGTGCCATGGGCGTGGACCACCGCGTAATTCCAGGTCGGCACGACCTTGCCGGTGCGGGCCTTGGTCTCATACCACGACGGCGTGACATAGGCCTGAGGGCCTTGGAACACGGCCAGCACGCTGCGTCCGGTGGCTTGCTGCCACAACGGATTGGCGCGGGCCACGTGGCCTCGCAGGACCCCGCCCGGACCTTGTGCATCGGCTTGCCACAGCAGCGGCAGGTGGTCCGCGTCGAGGGCGCCGTCGGGCCCGGTGCGCACCAGGGTCGCCAGTGGAAAGTCCGCCATCAACGCCGCCAGCGCCACGGGGTCTTGTTCGATGAAGGCTTCGGGTTGGTACATCGTCTCACGCCTCGTCGCGTTGGCGGGTGTCCGGGCCCGGTGCCACAGCGGGTCGCAAAGGCTGCGGCCGGTGACCGGAGGCAAGAGGAGCAAGCATGCGCTCGGACAGGGGGAGCTCCAAGGGGAGGGTGGCCGCACGCTCGGTGTTTACGGCAGGCTGCTGCGGTCCAGCCAGATGCCGATCCCCTGCGCGTTCAGTTCGATGTCCAAGGCCAGGATCTGCGCGATGGCCTGGTCACTCAGGCGGCAGCCAAAAGCGCGGAGCCGCTCGACGTACAGCCCGCGCAGCGCGTCGCACAAGGCGACATGGCGCGCAGGGGCGGCGGCCAGCGAGCGGGCCAGCGCGACCGTGTCGTCCAGCAGCGCCAGCAGATGCCTGCCCAACAAAGCCACGTCGCCCAGACGGTTGTAGTGGGTCAGGTAGACCCACCGAGGCTCGCGGTCCAGCAGCCGCAGCACCGACTTGCGCAATGCCTCGGGTTCGAACTGCACCGGGGTCGAGGTCGGGAAGATCCAGGCCCGGCCGTCGACATCGAATTCGCGATACGACAAGCCGAAGGTGTCGCCGGTGAACCAGCCGCGGGTGACCGGGTCCCAGACGGCGTGATGATGGCGCGCGTGTCCGGGTGTGTCGATCAGTTCCAGCGTTCGCCCGCCCAGCACCACGAGCTGGCCATCGTGGCTGCTGACCACCCGCTCTGCCGGCACGCCGACCAATTCGCCATACGAGCGCTGCATCTCTTCGGCGCCATAGACGGCGAGCGCGCCCTGGTACAACGCACGGGGGTCGATCATGTGCCGTGCGCCACGGGGATGCACCAGCACCCTGGCTTCTGGCAAGGCCTGCATCAGATGCCCCACGCCGCCAGCGTGATCCAGGTGGACGTGGGTGGGAATCACCCATTCCACTGCCGACGGGGTCAGACCCGCGGCGGCGAGCGCGGCCAGCAGGCGCGGCACGGCGAAGCCGGTGCCGGTGTCGACGAAGGCGGCGCGGCCTCGATCGACGATCAGGTAGGCCGCGTCGAAACGAGGGCGTTGAAACCCGGTGTCGACGGCAAAGATGCCGCCGCCGAGGTCATCGACGAAATCCGGCAGTGCCATGCGCCGCGAGTTACTGCTGGTTGGCCTGGATGGCCCACAGCCGGGCCACGTCGGCGGCACCGTCGCTGCCCTGGACGCTGCGCAGCACCTGCTGCGCCTTGGCCTTGTTCTTGCCCGTTTGCAACAATGCACGACCCAGCATCAGCCGCGCATCTTCGGGATGCTTCAGCTGACCCTTGGCAAGGCCTTGCTCGATCAGCGCCACACCCTTGTCGGCCTGGCCCATCGAGGCAAGCTCGCTGCCGAGTTGCACCAGATCGTTGCCGTCCGGCGCCGCGGTGGCCGCGGCGATGTCCTTGGCCATGGACGCGGCGGTCTGGGCTTCCTGCCGCTCGGCCAGCGCCTGCAGGCGCTTGTGGCGGGCCGCCTCGGGTCCGGTGCCCAGCACGCCAGCGGCAAACCCCTTGTCGACCACACGCTTGCCTTCGGCGGCGTAGCCGGCCTGCAGGGCGAGCTGCGCCATCTCCATGTAGTCCTGGGTCGTGTTGAGGTTGCCGGTGGCCAGTTTCAGGCGCATCACGTCGAGCGCGAAGCGATCGGAAAAACCGGGCTTGCGGGGCAACCGGTCGAGTGCCGCTGCCCAGTATTCCTTCTTGCCGTAATCGGCCACCAGCTTTTCAAGGGTGACCCCCTGGCCCGCCATGTTGTGCATGCGCTGCTGGGCGTCGGCGAGGCGCAGCAGGTCCCCCTCGTCCGGACGGCGACCTGCCTTTTCGGCGTTCGACACCGCTGCTGCGGCATCGCGGGCAATCGCGCTGTAGTCGCCGCTCTGCCCTTGAAGGTAGCTTTGCAGTTGCTTGAGCTGGGCACTGTTGTCGCCCAGCGATTCGGCCTTCTGCACCCATTGGGTCGCGCGTGCGTTGTCCCTGAGCTGCGAATAGCCGTAGGCGATCGACTCGGCCACCTGGGCTTGTTCACCGGCCGGCAGATGCCCTGAGTTGAAGGCGGATTCGAACGAATGGACCGCCAGGGCCGTGTCGCCGGCACGCTGCGCCGCGGCGCCGCGCATGCGGTCGATCATCAACTGCTCTTGAGCGGTCTTGCCGGCCACGGCGTCGGCGTCACGAATCTTGGCCAAGGCTTCTTTGGCCCGCCCGGCCCGCAGCAGTTCGCTGGCTTGCTGCAGCGGTTTGCCAACGTCGGCGCGAACGCTCTGGGCGTGGACGGATGCCAGGCAGCCGGCGGTCAACAGGGCAGCGGTGAGAACTCGCAAGGATGTCATGGTGGGAAGGGAAATGAGGGTGGACGCCTGAACGCAAAAGGGGACCGGTCCGATGATGGCCGATCCCCTCGCGTCCGGGCAGGGGACACGTCAGTTCATGAATTGCTCGTTGCCGACGATGCCGATCTTGGTCACGCCCAGGCGCTGTGCCTCGGCCATCACCATCGCGACGTACTTGTAGGTCACGAGCTTGTTCGGGCGCAGGTGCACTTCAGGCTGGTCGGGCAGTCGGGCGATCTGGTTCAACCGCTGTTCCAGGTCGGGCCGGCCGTTGACGATTTCGCCGTTCCACCCGATCGTGCCGTCGAAGTCGATGTCGATGCGGACGATCTCCGGTGGCTTGGGCGGGTTGGCGCTGGAGTTCACCGGCATGTTCATCTTGACCGCATGGGTCTGCACCGGAATCGTGATGATGAACATGATCAGCAGCACCAACATCACGTCGATCAACGGCGTGGTGTTCATGTCGACCATCATGTCGTCATCGCCGGCGGAGCCTACGTTCATTGCCATCTTGTTGCTCCTTACTGGCCGTTGGGCGGCGGCTCGGTGATGAAGGCCACCTTGGCGATGCCGGCGCGCTGGCAGGCCACGATCACGCGGCCGACCGATTCGTAGCGCACGCTCTCATCGCCCCGGATGTGCACCTCGGGCTGCGGCACCTTGACGGATTCCTTCTTCAGCAGATCGAGCAGCATCTGGTTGTCCGCCATCTTCTTGGTGTTCCAGTACACGTCGCCGTCCTTGCTGACGGCCAGCAGGATGTTCTCCGGCTTGGTGACCGTCACCACGTTGCGCTCCTTGGGCAATTGCAGCTGGATCGACTGGGTGATCGCCGGAATGGTGATCAGGAAGATGATCAGCAACACCAGCATCACGTCCACCAACGGGGTGGTGTTGATGCTGGAGTTCATCTGCTCTTCGCCGTCGTCGGCTGAACCTACGTTCATCGCCATCTTGTGTTCCTTGCGGTCATCGGGGGGAAGCCTGGATTTCCGCCTGGCGGCGCCGGGGAAATCCGACCCCCTCGGGGGGCGACCTGCCGCCGGGCGGCAGGTCCTGGGGCCGACGTTCAGCGCTTGCCGGCCAGCAGCACGTTGTGGAGGTCGCCGGAGAAGGCGCGAACCTTCTCCATCACGGTCTTGTTGCGGCGGATCAGCCAGTTGTAGCCCATCACGGCCGGCACGGCGACGCCCAGACCGAACGCGGTCATGATCAGCGCCTCGCCCACCGGACCGGCCACCTTGTCGATCGACGCCTGGCCGGCGATGCCGATGGCCGTCAGGGCGTGGTAGATGCCCCAGACGGTACCGAACAGGCCGACGAACGGCGCGGTGGAGCCGACCGTCGCGAGGAAGGCCATGCCGTCCTGCAGGCGCGACATGATGTTGTCGACGGCGCGCTGGACGCTCATGCCGATCCAGGTGTGCAGGTCGATGTTCTCGACCAGCGTGCCTTCATGGTGTTCGCTGGCCTTCAGACCTTGCTCAGCCATGTAGCGGAAGGCGGAGCCGTCTTCCAGCGTCTCGGCACCCTTGCGGATCGAGCCGGCATTCCAGAAGCCTTCGGTCACCTGATCGGCGCTCTTCAGAATCTTGCGCTGCTCGAACAGCTTGGTGAAGATGATGTACCAGCTGCCCATCGACATGATCAGCATGATGATCAGCGTGCCGCGGGCGACGAAGTCGCCTTGGCTCCACAGGGCGCCCAGGCCGTAAGGGTTGTTCACCACTTCCTTCTTGGTTTCGGGCGCGGGGATCTCGTCCGGCACGGGGGCCGGCGCCGGAGCCGAACTGGCCTCGGCGGCAGAGGCCGCTTCGGGCGCGGAGGCCTGGGCCAGGGCGGGCTGGGTGGCACCCAGGGAGCCGATCAGGGCAATGGTGGCGGCCAGGAAAGGGGCGCGCACGAGTTTGAGCAGGGACATGGTTCCTCCGGGTACAGGGGGTCTACGGCAACGCATCAGTGGGGTGATCTGACGGTGCCAGGTCAAAAAGGGTGGTGAACGCTGACGGGCCGGCAGCCGGGCTGCCGGTCAGTTCAGATTCCAGACGTAGTCGACATCGAACGATCCGCCGACGGGCTTGCCCTGGGCGTCGATGGCGGCCTTGAACTTGCACTCGCTAAGCTTGGTCACCGCCACGCGGTCCAGCATTTTGTGCTCTCGGGTCGGGCCGGCCGAATGAACCACCTCGGTCTTGACGAGCGCGCCGTTGGCGTCGATCGTGAAGCGAATCTTGGTGGTGCCGGTGGCTTCGGCGCGGATGGCCGCAGGCGGGTAGTCGTCCGCGGTCGGGGCGCAGGCATGCACGTCGGCAATCGCCGGCTTGGGCTGCACGGCCGGTGCCGGCGGGGCCTTCACCGCCGGCGGCGCCTGGCTGATCTTGACTTCGGTCGGCGGGGGCGCCACCGACGTCGTGGTGATCGTCGGGGCCACGGTCGGCTGGGGCGTCACCTGCACCTCCGGCGGCGGCACGAAGGCCGGCGGCGGCGGCAGGTTCTTCGGCGGCGGCGGCAGGTTCTCAGGCGGCGGCGGCGGTGGCGGCTTGACCTCCTCGATGATCTTGGTTTCGATGGGGGCCTTGACCACATCGACGATCTTGCGTGCCAGGCCATTCACCAGTGCATAACCCAGGATCACGTGCATGATCACGACCACGATCAGGCCGATCGGGTGCTTGCCCGGGTTGCGCTGCGATTCGGCGAAATCCACTCGGTTCCTCCCAGGCCCCGTGCGGGGCGCTGCATTCAGATGCCAACGGCCACAGGGCCGTGAAAGGCGAGACTATAGCGGGCGGTTGGCCTCTGTCATTACTGGCTTCACCCTAATGAATCTCGGTTGTAACCGCTTGACAGCCGAAGACTATGTGGCTCATCGCCATAAATCCCGATGCCGCTGCGTCGGCTGAGGGGTGGAAGACATCCCGGGTTCATGGTGGTTCGGTTCGGGGCGTTGCCACGTCATACTGCGCCATTGATCGACTTCGGCCTCCTTCCGATGAAACACCTAGCAACGCGCGTGCCCGTGTGGGCCGGCCTGGTCTTGGCGAGTGTGGCCGGCTTGTGCCGAGCCGATTCGCCGCCGGTGGCGCCGGTCAGGCCGGTCGTCGACAGCTATTTTGGCGTGTCGGTCACCGATCCTTACCGCTACATGGAGGACCTGTCCTCGCCCGAGGTCCAGGCCTGGGCGAAGGCGCAGAGCGACCACACCCGGGCGGTGCTGGACGCGATTCCAGGGCGGGCCCGGCTGCTGGCCCGGATCGCCGAGCTGGAAGGGGGCGATCAGCCGCGCATCGGCAGCGTCAAACGGCTGCCTGGAGATCTGTATTTCTACGAGGAGCGCACGGCGGGGGCCAACCAGTTCAACATCTATTTGCGCCACGGGTTGAATGGGGTCGAGCGGCTGTTGGTCGACCCCGAAGCGCTGGGCAAGTCCGCCGGCGTCCCCTACGCGGTCAACTTCTACCAGCCCTCGCCCAGCGGCCGCTACCTGGCCTATGGGTTGTCCGCGGGGGGATCCGAAGAAGCGTCGCTCCACGTGCTGGACACCGCGACCTTGAAGGAGGTGATGGCGCCGATCGACCGGGCGCACTACAGCGACGCGAGCTGGCTGCCCGACGACAGCGGTTTCTTCTATCTGCGCCAGCGCGCGCTGCCCAAGGGGACCCCGGAGACCGAGAAGTACCGCTTCCAGACGGCCTTCTTCCATCGCATGGGAGAGTCCGGGCCGGACCTGGCCATCCTGACCGCCGGTGCCGGCAAGGACATCGCCATCACGCCCGACGAGTTCCCGCAGGTCGCCCCTGTGGCGGGCACGCCCTTCACCATCGCCGTGCCGGGCAACGGTGTGCAGAACGAGTTCTCGCTCTACATCACCCGGACCGCCGACGTGCTGAAGCCGGACCGGGCCTGGCGCAAGTTGTTCAGCAGCCAGGACAACGTGACCTCGTTTGCGATCCATGGCGATGACCTGTACCTGCTGTCCCACCAGGGCGCGCCGCGCTACCAGGTGCTTCGCACCAGCGTGAGTCATCCGGATCTCGCCCATGCCCAGGTCGTGGTGGCGCCCGGGCGCGAGGTGGTGGTGGGCATCTCGGCGGCGCAAGATGGCTTGTACGTCCAGACCCGCGACGGCACCGTGGGCAAGCTCTATCGGGTCGCCTACGCGCCGCGGGCCGAGCCGGTAGCCTTGCCCCTGCCGCGCGAGGGCTCGCTGGAGATCGCGTCGGCCGACCCCCGGCTGCCCGGCGTGACCTTGCTGATCGGTTCGTGGACGCGCGACTTCGGTTATTACCAGCTCGACGCGCGCAGCGGCCGTTTCACCGACACCGGCCTGCAGCCGCTGGGCCCCTACGGCGCGCCGCAGAACATTGAATCGAAGGAGGTGCTGGTGCCGAGCTACGACGGCGTCCAGGTGCCGCTGTCCATCGTCTACCCCAAGGGCATCAAGCGGGATGGCAGCAACCCCGTGCACCTGTATGGCTACGGCGCCTATGGCATCACCGATGATCCGGTCTACATCCCGCGCTTCCTGGCCTGGTATGAGCTCGGCGGCATCCGTGCCACCTGCCATGTCCGCGGCGGCGGTGCCTACGGCGAAGACTGGCACCTGGCGGGCAAGATGGCGACCAAGCCCAACACCTGGAAGGACTTGATCGCCTGCGGCGACTACCTGATCAAGCAGGGCTACACCACGTCGGCCCGGCTGGGCATCCACGGCGGCAGTGCCGGCGGCATCCTGATCGGGCGCGCGATGACCGAACGGCCGGACTTGTTCGCGGTGGCCGTGCCCGAGGTCGGCGTGCTCAACGCCCTGCGCGCCGAGACCTCGGCCAACGGCGTGCCCAACATTCCCGAGTTCGGCACGGTCAAGGTCGAATCGCAATTCCACGGTCTGCTGGAGATGGACGCGTTGCAGCACGTGGTGGACGGCGTCAAGTACCCGGCCACCTTGTTGATCCACGGCATCAACGATCCACGGGTGCCGCCCTGGGAATCGATGAAGATGGCGGCCCGGCTCCAGGCTGCGTCGGCGTCCGGCAAGCCGGTACTGCTTCGGCTGGACTATGAAGGGGGCCACGGCATCGGCAGCACCAAGACGCAACGCCAGCAGCAGTACGCCGACATGTGGAGTTTCATGCTCTGGCAGTTCGGCGATCCGCGCTTCCAGCCGGCAAAATAAGCCGCTGCACGACCGACCGCGCCGCCTCCGCAGGCCCATGCCCGCTCAAGTCGGACCGGTGCCTGGCCGATATCGTTGATGTGCCCGGTTTCCGGTCCGGGCCGCCGCGATGCCGGTGGCCCGGCGCCGAGCGTTCAACGACGATGCCCTCCTTGCCCCGTATGCCTTGCCTGAAGTCTTGCCCCTGCCCGTGCCGCGGTCGGGACGGCCGGTCGCGCACCGGCGCGGCGTCGCGGCCGGTGGCCGGGGGGGATGCTCGGTGGTGAACGTTCCGGACGTGTTGGCACAGTCCGGCGTCGTGATGCTGGGCATCCTCGGCGGCTTCTATGCGCTGGTTTGGAGTACCTTGAAGTCGCGCTGGGCTCTGTGGCTGTCGGCCGGCTTTCTGCTGTTGACGGCCTTGTACGCGCTGGTGACCACCGGCCACCATGGCATTGCACCTGGCGGGGTGCCGATTTTCCGCAACTTCCTCCTTGCCATCGTCGCCTTGGTGGCGATCAGCTTCGGCTTCATCGACTATGTGGGCGTGGAGATCCGCCTTGCGCGCCGTTTGCGCATCGGTGCCGTCGTGACGGCGGCGCTGGTGATGGCCGGCGTGGCAGCCCACGCGCTGACCCGCGGCCAGGCGGTGGTCGCAGTGGCATCGTTCAATCTCGCGTGGGCCTGGCTGTTTGCCCGGGCGATGCGGCGCGAGCGCGGTCACGGCAACGGCCTGGTCAGCCTGTTGCTGTTGATCTATCCGGCCCAGTTGCCGGCCATCAAGCTGGGCTGGATCCACCCCGATCTCTTCGTCGTCGCCACCATTTTTCCCTATGCCCTCGTCGGGATGACGGTTCTTTACGCCGGCCTGTTGCGGGCGCATGCTCGCCTGGCCCAGGAGTTGGCGGCTCGCGAGCGCGCCGAAGGGGCGCTGCGGGCCAGTGAAGAGCGCTACACGCTGGCGCTCGAGGCCTCGGGCGACGGGCTCTGGGACGCCAACGTCGTGACCGGCCAGTCGGTCTACTCCCGGCGCTGGAAATCCATGCTGGGCTACGAAGAGCACGAAATCGGGACGGGGCAGGAGGAATGGATCGATCGCATCCATCCGGACGACCTGGCCGAGGTCATGGCCCGCCAACAGGCGTGCACCGAGGGACTGAGGGATACCTTTGTTGGCGAGTTCCGGATGCGGGCCAAGGATGGCCACTGGGTCTGGATCCTTGATCGAGGCAAGACCGTTGAGCGCACTGCCGATGGCACGCCGATCCGCATGATCGGCACCCACACCGACATCAGCGAGCGCAAATGGCTGCAGATCCGGGAGTCCGTCTCGGCCGGCATCACGCGCCAGATCGCCACCGGGGCGAGTCTGCCGGCGATCCTGGAATCCATCGTGCGGGGCGTCGAGACGCTGGGCGACTGGCGCTGCAGCATCCTGTTGCTCGACGCCGAGGGTCGGCATCTGCTGACCGGCGCGGCGCCCAGCCTGCCGGTGTTCTACAACCAGGCCATTCACGGCCTGCCGATCGGTCCGGATGCCGGTGCCTGCGGCACGGCCGCCTTCCGCGGCGAGCGCATCATCAGCCGGGATCTGCGCTGCGATGCCCGCTGGGCACCCTACCTCGAGCTGGTCGAGCGGGCCGGATTTCGGGCTTGCTGGTCCGAGCCGATTCTGAGCGCGTCGGGCGCAGTCCTGGGCACCTTCGGCTCCTACCGCGACCAGCCCGGCGAACCTCGGCCGGTCGACATCGCCTGCGTCGCCGAGTTCGCCCGCATGGCCTCGATCGCGATCGAGCGCAAGCAGGGCGAAGCCAGGACGCTGGCGCTGGAGTCGCAGTTGCGCGAGGCGCACAAGCTCGAAGCCATCGGCACGCTGGCCGGCGGCATCGCGCACGACTTCAACAACATCGTGGCGGCGATCCTGGGCAACGTGGCATTTGCGCGCCAGGACGTGCCCGCGGACCACCCCGTCCAGGCCCACCTGGCGCAGATCGACCTGGCGAGCCTGCGCGCCAGGAGCCTGGTGCAGCAGATCCTGTCGTTCAGCCGTCAGCAGCCGGGCGAGTTCGCGGGGCTGTCGTTGCGCCCGATGATCGAGGAAACCTTGGCCATGCTGCGTCCCACGCTTGGCGCCGAGGTGGTGTTGAGAGCGGTCCTGATCGACCCGTTGCCGACGGTGTGTTGCGATGCAAGCCAGGTCCAGCGCCTGCTGATGAACCTGGTGACCAACGCGTGGCAGGCGCTGCCGCAGGGGTGGGGCTTGATCGAGGTGGGCTTGGAGGCCGTGATGGCCGGCGACGAGCCGACCCCGCCGCCGGCCGCCGGCCTGCCGCCGGGGCGCTACGCGCGGCTATGGGTCCGTGACGATGGCGAGGGCATGGATACTGAAACCCGTGCGCGCATCTTCGAGCCGTTCTTCACGACCAAGGCGGTCGGGCAGGGCAGCGGGCTCGGGCTGGCGGTGGTGCATGGCATCGTGAAATCGCATGGCGGCGCCATCGCCGTGAGTTCGGCGCCCGGCGAAGGCAGCCGTTTCGATGTCTATCTGCCGGTGGCCGAGCCCGGCGTCCCGGTCGCATCGGACGACCCCGCCTCGGCGATGAGCCCGGGCCGGGGACGCGGCCAGCACGTGCTCTATGTAGACGATGACGAGGTCATGGTCGCGATGGTCCAGGGTCTGCTGCAGCGGCTGGGCTACCGCGCGACCACCGCACTGGATCCGCAGGAGGCGATCACGCTCGTGGAGCGCGATCCGGCCGGCGTCGATCTGGTCGTCACCGACTTCAACATGCCGCGGCTGTCCGGCCTGGATGTGGCACGTGCGCTGGACCGTCTGCGCCCCGACCTGCCGGTGCTGATCAGCTCGGGCTACATCAACGACAGTTTGCGGGAGCGCGCCCACGCGCTCGGGGTGCATGCCGTGATGCACAAGGAGCGCACGTTGGAGGATCTGGGGGACCTGATCGACGACGCGTTGAAGGTCGCTTGACGCCACGCAGCGGCAGCGCGGCGCGGCGATCTCGCCGAGGCCCGAATGCAGACCGGCCGCCGCAACCTGCGCTGCGGCGGCCGGTCGGGCGCCAGGGTCTGGCGCCGTGTCAGGGGGCTTAGGCTGCGGCGTCCTTGAGCTTCTTCAACGCGCGGGTCTTGATCTTGACGCTGGCCGGCTTGGCGGCGAAGACGCGTTCCTGCTTGGTGAAGGGGTCGATGCCCGTGCGCTTCTTTTTGGCGGGCACGTTGACGACGTTGACCTTGAGCAGGCCGGGCAGGGTGAACGAGCCCAGGCCCTTCTTGCTCACCGAAGCCAGGATCGTCGCTTCCAGCGACGCGACCACGGCCTTGACGGCCTTCAGTTCGACCGCAGCCACTTCGGCCAGGTGCGCCATCAGGTTGGTCTTGTTGAAGGCGGTCTTGATCGGCTTGAGCGCCGCGGCCGGCTTGGCCACAGCGGTCACCTTGCCGGCTTTCTTGGCCGGTGCGGCGGCCTTCTTGGCGAGGGCCGCGGCCTTCACAGGCTTGGCCGCCTTGGTTGCCGGTGCCGCCTTCTTGGCGGGGGTCTGGGTCGTCTTCTTTGCAGTTGCCATGGGTTCGTGGGTCCGAAGTGAATGGAGTTATGCACCGCAGGCGCGGCGTGCGGCATTCTAGGCTGCCACCTTCCATCCGACACGGTCGGCGGCGCGGCCTCGATACACAAAGAACCCCGCCAGGCAGACACCTGGGCGGTGGTCGGATATCCACGATGGCGCGGCCTACGCCACCAAATGACGCAGCCCGCGCTCGGCGGGCTGCGTTCGGGTGCTGGGGGACGCCGTCAAGCCGAGCCGGCGGGGCCTTCCTGCGGGGTCGCCGGACGTTCTGCAGCGGCGCCTGGCTCAGAAATCGCATCGGCCGTGCGGATGTTTTGCGCCTGATCGCCCTTGGGACCCTGGATCAACTCGTAGACGACCCGGCTGCCTTGCTTCAGGGTTCGGAAGCCTTCCATCTGGATGGCGCTGAAATGGGCGAACACATCACCGCCACCGCCCTCGGGTTCGATGAATCCGAACCCCTTGGCGTCATTGAACCACTTGACCGTACCAAACAATTCCATGCCATTCCTCCTTGCGCCTTTTGCAGGCTTCTCGATCCATTCTGGTTTCCCGTCCAGGGCTGTGTCAAATGAATCCACCCTGTCTGTGGCAAGGCCGCCGTGCGCAAGCGCAAAAGTACGCTTCTCGCCAGGCTTTTTCGCAGATTACCCCCTGCGGGCTGCGGCCACCATCCCATGAGCAGGTGCCACGATGACCAAATGGCTATACTGAATTGATGTCCTCCAACCACCCTAAGACACCACCGAAGTTGCCTTCGGTGAGCAAGCCGGAAGACGGTCAGGGTGCCGTCGTGGCCGAGCGGAAAGCCGCTCGGACCAAGCCGCCTCGCATGTACCAGGTGCTCATGCTCAACGACGACTTCACGCCGATGGAGTTCGTGGTCATGGTTCTGCAGGAATATTTCAAGCTTGATCTTGACGCCGCAACCCTCATCATGTTGAAGATCCATCATGAAGGCCGGGCGGTTTGTGGCGTGTTCACCAAGGACGTCGCCGCAACCAAGGTCGAATTGGTTCTCGCCGCGGCTCGCCGTTCAGGGCACCCGCTTCAGTGCATTATGGAGGCCGCATGATTGCCCAGGAACTGGAAGTCAGCCTGCACATGGCGTTCGTCGAAGCGCGCCAGCAGCGTCACGAGTTCATCACGGTCGAGCACCTGCTGCTGGCCTTGCTGGACAACCCTTCAGCGGCCGAGGTGCTCCGCGCCTGTGCCGCGAACATCGAGGATCTTCGCAAGGGCCTTGTCGGCTTCATCCGCGAAAACACCCCGACGGTGGGCGGCGCCGAAGAGGTCGACACGCAGCCCACGCTGGGTTTCCAGCGGGTGATCCAGCGCGCCATCATGCACGTGCAATCCACTGGCGGTGGCAAGAAGGAGGTGACCGGCGCCAACGTGCTGGTGGCCATCTTCGGCGAGAAGGATTCGCACGCGGTGTATTACCTGCACCAGCAAGGCGTGACGCGCCTCGACGTGGTCAATTTCATCGCCCACGGCATCAAGAAGTCCGATCCGCCCGAGCCTGCCAAGGGCAGCAGCGAGGGCGGCGGGGCCGGCGAGGGCGACAAGGAGGAAGGCGGCGACGGCAAAGGCTCGCCGCTCGACCAGTTCACTTCCAACCTCAACCAGTTGGCCCGGGAAGGCAAGATCGATCCGCTGATCGGCCGCGAGCACGAGGTGGAGCGGGTCATCCAGGTACTGTGCCGCCGGCGCAAGAACAACCCCTTGCTGGTCGGCGAGGCCGGCGTGGGCAAGACGGCGATCGCCGAAGGCCTGGCCTGGCGGATCACCGAAGGCACCGTGCCCGAGGTGCTGGCCGATGCCACCGTGTTCGCGCTGGACATGGGCGCGTTGCTGGCAGGCACCAAGTACCGCGGCGACTTCGAGCAGCGGCTGAAGGGTGTGCTCAAGCAGTTGAAGGACAGCCCGAAGTCGATTCTGTTCATCGACGAGATCCACACCTTGATCGGCGCGGGCGCGGCGTCGGGCGGGACGCTGGACGCCAGCAACCTGCTGAAGCCGGCCTTGTCCAGCGGCGCGATGAAGTGCATCGGCGCCACCACGTTCACCGAGTACCGCGGCATCTTCGAGAAGGATGCTGCGCTGTCGCGGCGTTTCCAGAAGATCGACGTGGTCGAGCCATCGGTGGAACAGACCGTCGAGATCCTGAAGGGGCTCAAGTCCCGCTTCGAAGAGCACCACAACGTCAAGTACGCGCTGGGCGCGCTGCAGGCGGCTGCCGAACTGTCGGCCAAGTTCATCAACGACCGCCACCTGCCCGACAAGGCGATCGACGTGATCGACGAGGCCGGTGCGGCGCAGCGCATCCTGCCCAAGAGTCGGCAGAAGAAGACGATCACACGCAACGAGGTCGAGGACATCGTCGCCAAGATCGCCCGGATCCCGCCGGCCAGTGTTTCCAGCGACGACCGCGGCAAGCTCAAGACGCTGGAGCGCGACCTCAAGAGCGTGGTGTTCGGACAGGATCCGGCCGTCGACGCGCTGGCGGCGGCGATCAAGATGGCGCGTTCGGGCTTGGGCAAGTCCGACAAGCCGATCGGCGCCTTCCTGTTCAGCGGCCCCACGGGCGTCGGCAAGACCGAGGTGGCCAAGCAGTTGGCCTACATCCTGGGCATCGAACTGATCCGTTTCGACATGTCCGAATACATGGAACGCCATGCGGTCAGCCGCCTGATCGGTGCGCCACCGGGGTATGTCGGCTTCGACCAAGGCGGCTTGCTGACCGAGGCGATCACCAAGAAGCCGCATGCGGTGCTGCTGCTCGACGAGATCGAGAAGGCCCACCCGGACGTGTTCAACGTGCTTCTGCAGGTGATGGACCACGGCACATTGACCGACAACAATGGCCGCAAGGCCGACTTCCGCAACGTCATCATCGTCATGACCACCAATGCGGGTGCCGAGACGATGAACCGGGCGACCATCGGTTTCACGACCCAGCGCGAGCGTGGCGATGAAATGGCCGACATCAAGCGCTTGTTCACGCCCGAGTTCCGCAACCGTCTCGACGCCATCGTCAACTTCCGGGCCCTGGATCAGGAGATCATCCTGCGGGTGGTCGACAAGTTCCTGCTGCAACTGGAGCAGCAACTCGCTGAGAAGAAGGTCGAGGTGACCTTCACCGACGCGCTGCGGCAGCATCTGGGCAAGAAGGGCTTCGACCCCTTGATGGGCGCACGGCCGATGCAGCGCCTGATTCAAGACACGATCCGCCGTGCCCTGGCGGACGAGTTGCTGTTCGGCCGCCTGGTCGATGGCGGGCGTTTGACGGTGGACATCGATGCCGAGGGCAACACCCAGCTCGACATCCAGGCCTCGGGCAAGAGCGGGGACAAGCCCCGTACCGAGGCGGCCGCCATCTGAACGGCGGGCGCCGACCGACCATAGGGGCGCTTCGGCGCCCCTTGTCACGTTCGCCCGCAGCCGGACGGGGTCAGTGCGCAGGGGACGTCAGGTTCAGCCGCTCGAAGCCGTCGGCAGTCCAGCGCAGCGCCTCGGCCCGGAACGCGGGGCCGTGGTCCAGATCCCAGTCGCTGAGTACATGGCGCGTCCAGCCTTCGGAGCGCCGTTCGCTGCCTGGCCGATGGGTGTGGCCGTGGATCAGGGTTGCGGAGCCGGCCTCGGCCAGCCAGCGGCCGGCGAGCGCGGGCGAGACGTCCGCATAGGTCACCTGATCGTGCCGGCCGTGGTGTTCGCGGCTGACGGCCCGCATCTGGGCCGCGATGGCCAGGCGTTCAGGCAGCGAGCGCGCCAGAAAGGCCTGCTGCCATGCCGGTGCACGCACCTGGGCTCGAAAGGCCTGGTAGGCCAGGTCATCCAGGCACAGCGCGTCGCCATGGCTCAGCACGACGGCCTGGTCCAACGCGTACACGGTCTGAGGATCCGGCAAGGGGCGGCACCCGGTCTGCTCGAAGAAGCGGACGCCCAGCAGGAAGTCCCGGTTGCCGTGCATCAGGTAGACCGGAAGCCGGCCGGCGGTGGCGGCCAGCGCGGCCGCGCAATCGGCTTCGAACGGCTGGGTCAGTACATCGTCGCCGACCCAGGCCTCGAACAAGTCGCCCAAGATGAACAAGGCGTCGGCCCGGCAGTCCTGCAGATAGGCTTTGAACGCAGCGACTGTGCGCGGCAGCTCCGGGCTCAGGTGCAGGTCGGAGATGAACTCGACCGAGCGGGTCGCCGCCGGCAGGTGCAGGCCGGGCCCGACTGGCAGGGGGTCAGGCAATCTCCTGCGCCTTGATGATCGTCACCGCTTCGACGGGCACGTCGTCGTGAAAACCCTGGCGGCCGGTGCGCACCTTGTCGATCGCATCCACCACGTCCGCGCCTGCCACCACCTTGCCGAACACCGCGTAGCCCCAGCCGCTGGGCGTCTCGCCGGTGAAATTCAGGAAGTCGTTATCCTTGGTGTTGATGAAGAACTGCGCGCTGGCCGAATGCGGCGCATTGGTGCGCGCCATCGCGATGCTGTACTTCTGGTTCTTCAGGCCGTTGCCGGCCTCGTTCTGGATCGGCGCATCGGTGGGCTTCTGGCTCATGTCGGCCAGCATGCCACCGCCCTGGATCATGAAGCTCTTGATCACGCGGTGGAACACCGTGCCGTCATAGTGGCCCTTGTTGACATAGGCCAGGAAATTGGCCACGGTCTTCGGCGCCTTGGCATCGTCAAGCTCAAGGCGGATCACGCCGGCGGAAGTGTTCAGTTCTACGGTCTTGGTCATGGTGTGTCAGTCCTCCATCGAGGCCTTCTTGATGAAAACGGGGGTGAGCGGCACGTCGTCGAACGGCCCCTTGCTGCCGGTGGCCACGTTGCGGATCTTGTCGACCACCTCCATGCCGGAGACGACCTTGCCGAACACCGCGTAGCCTTGGCCGTCGCCCGCCTGGGCCTGGTCGAGGAACGGGTTGTCCTTCACGTTGATGAAGAACTGGGCCGTGGCCGAATTCGGATCCGAGGTGCGGGCCATGGCCACCGTGCCACGCAGGTTGGCCAAGCCGTTGCGACTTTCCAGCGGGATCGGCGCGCGGGTCGGCTTCTCGTGCAGGTCGGCCGTCATGCCGCCGCCCTGGATCATGAAATTTTTGATCACGCGATGGAAGACGGTGCCGTTGTAGAAGCCGGCTTTGACGTACTGCACGAAGTTGGCCACCGACTGCGGTGCCTTGGCGGCGTCGAGTTGCAGCACGATGTCGCCGTCACTGGTGGCCAGCCGCACCTTTTGCGCCAGCGCAGGGGTCACCGCTGCCGCCGTCAATGCGAGCGCCACCAGCAGGCGACGCAGGGGGCGGGAGACGGAAAATTGAATGGGCACAGGCAGAGTCTCCTTCGCTATACTGGCTCGATTCTACCGACCCGGTCGCTGAGCGACTCGCCACCGGGCCGGCTGATTTTCCTGTGATCCATCCTGGCCCGCGCACCGCGCATCGGGGCTTGACATTCGCCCACCACGCCTTGCCGCCCGCTTCCTTCGTCGATGACGCTGCGCATCCATAACACGCTGACCCGCCAGGTCGAAGCGTTCACGCCTCTTGAGCCGGGTCACGTGCGCATGTACGTGTGCGGCATCACCGTCTACGACCTGTGCCACGTGGGCCATGCGCGCTCGAACATCGCGTTCGACGTCGTGCGGCGCTGGCTGCAGGCCAGCGGCCTGAGCGTCAACTTCGTTCGCAACATCACCGATGTCGACGACAAGATCATTCGCCGCGCGGTGCAGAACGGCGAGGCGGTTCGAGCGCTGACCGACCGGATGATCGCCGAGATGTACCGCGACTTCGATGCCTTGGGGATCGAGCGCCCGACGCACGACCCGCGGGCCACCGACTATGTGCCGCAGATGCTCGACATCGTCCGCGCCCTGGAGGACAAGGGGCTGGCCTATCGCAGCGACAGCGGCGACGTGAATTACGCCGTGCGCCGCTTCCCAGGGTACGGCAAGCTGTCAGGCAAGTCCTTGGATGAACTGCATGCCGGCGAACGCGTGGCCAGCCTGGAGGGCAAGGAGGACGCGCTCGATTTCGTCCTCTGGAAGGCCGCCAAGGCGGGCGAGCCGCCCGACGTGCAATGGGACGGTGCCTATGGCAAGGGCCGGCCCGGTTGGCACCTCGAATGCTCGGCGATGGCCTGCGCGCTTCTGGGCAAGACCTTCGACATCCATGGCGGCGGTGCCGACCTGGAATTTCCGCACCACGAGAACGAGATCGCCCAGAGCGAGGGGGCGTTCGGCCAGCCTTTGGCGCGCTATTGGATGCACAACGGCTTCGTCAATGTCGACAACGAGAAGATGTCGAAGTCGCTGGGCAACTTCTTCACCATTCGGGAAGTGCTGGAGCAGTTCGAGGCGGAGACGCTGCGCTTCTTCGTCGTGCGCGCCCATTACCGCAGTCCGCTGAACTACAGCGATGTGCATCTGAGCGATGCGCGGGCCGCCTTGCGGCGCCTGTACACCGCGCTGGACGGTGTGCCGGCGCCGCCGGTGGCCATCGATTGGTCGCTGGGCCCGGCGGCGCGTTTCAAGGCGGCGATGGACGAGGATTTCGGGACGCCCGAGGCAGTCGCCGTGCTGTTCGAACTGGCCAACGAGGTCAACCGCAGCCGCTCGCCCGCGCTGGCAGGCCTGCTCAAGGCCTTGGGCGGCGTGCTGGGCCTGCTGCAGCAGTCGCCGTCGGCGTTCCTGCGCAGCGGGGCCGAGACCGACGAGGTCGCGGCGATCGAGGCCAGGATCGCCGAGCGCGACGCCGCCAAGAAGGCACGCGACTTCGCCGCTGCCGACCGCATTCGCGACGAGTTGCAGGCCAATGGCGTGCTGCTCAAGGACACGCCTCAGGGCACCACCTGGGTGAAGGCTTGACGATGGCAAGAGCGGCGAACGCCGGCGTCACACCGGAGTACTGGGACGAGGCCTGCCGTCACCTGGGCAAGCGCGACCGGGTGATGAAGAAGCTGATTCCTCAATTCGGCGAGGCGCGGCTGCAGAGCCGCGGCGACGCCTTCACCACGTTGGCCCGGTCCATCGTCGGCCAGCAGATTTCGGTCAAGGCCGCGCAGTCGGTCTGGGACAAGTTCGCGATCCTGGTCGGTGGACCGTCGACGCGCATCCAGCCGGCCGCGGTGCTGGCCCTGGACACGCCGTCACTGCGCGGTGTCGGGCTGTCCGCGCGAAAGGCCGAGTACCTCGGCGATCTGGCGCGCCATTTCGAGCAGGGCGTGGTTCATGTGCGCCAGTGGCAGGAGATGGACGACGAGGCCATCATCGACGAATTGGTGGCCATCCGGGGCATCGGCCGCTGGACCGCCGAGATGTTCCTGATCTTCCATCTGATGCGCCCGAACGTGCTGCCGCTGGACGATCTGGGCCTGCTCAAGGGCATCAGCCTGAGCTACTTCAGCGGCGAACCGGTGTCGCGGGCCGAGGCCCGCGAACTGGGCGAAGGCTGGGCACCGTTTCGATCCGTGGCCACCTGGTACCTGTGGCGCAGTCTGGATCCGCTGCCGGTCGACTACTGAAATCAGGGAAAATAGCGGCGAGGACCCATGCCATGAGCAAGCGACATTTTCTCGAATTCGAACAGCCGATCGCGGAACTGGAATCCAAGATCGAAGAGTTGCGCTACGTGCAGAACGAGTCCGCGGTCGACATCTCCGAAGAGATCGATCGGCTGGACAAGAAGAGTCTGCAACTGACCAAGGACATCTACACCCAGCTGTCGCCGTGGCAGGTCACGCAGATCGCGCGCCACCCGCAGCGGCCCTACACGCTGGATTACGTCAGCGAGATCTTCACCGACTTTCAGGAGTTGCACGGCGATCGCACGTTCGCGGACGATTTGTCGATCGTCGGCGGTCTGGCGCGCTTCAACGGGCAGGCGTGCATGGTGCTGGGTCACCAGAAAGGGCGCGACACGAAGGAGCGCGCGGCGCGCAATTTCGGCATGGCGCGGCCGGAGGGCTACCGCAAGGCGCTGCGGCTGATGAAGCTGGCCGAGAAATTCGGCCTGCCGGTGTTCACCTTCGTCGACACGCCCGGCGCCTATCCCGGCATCGGCGCGGAAGAACGCGGCCAATCCGAAGCGATCGGCCGCAACATTTTCGAGATGGCCCAGCTGGAGGTGCCTGTCGTCACCACCATCATCGGCGAAGGCGGCTCTGGTGGCGCGTTGGCGATCAGTGTCGGCGACCAGGTCCTGATGCTGCAGTACTCGGTGTACTCGGTCATCTCGCCCGAAGGCTGTGCGTCCATTCTCTGGAAGACGGCGGAGCGCGCCTCCGACGCGGCCGAGGCGCTGGGCATCACCGCGCATCGCCTGAAGGCCCTGGGCCTGATCGACAAGATCGTCAACGAACCGGTGGGCGGCGCCCATCGCGATACCAAGCAGATGGCGGCGCAACTCAAGCGAGGCCTGGTCGACGCGCTGCGCCAGGTCAACGACCTGCCGGTGGCCGAACTGCTGGAGCGACGCTACCAACGACTCAAGAGCTACGGGCGCTTCACCGACACGACGGCCCGCTGACGAGCCGGGCAGCATGAGCCCGGCGCCGTCGGTCGTTGCGGTGGCCGCCAGCGGGGGGCGCGACAGCACGGCCTTGCTGCATGCCACGTTGAGGCCGGCCGCCGCGCTGGGCCTGCGGGTCGTCGCGCTGCATGTCCATCACGGTTTGAGTCCCCATGCCGACGCCTGGCAACAGCATCTGCAGCGGCAGTGCGCGCGCTGGCAGCGCGCCGGCTGGCCGCTCGGCTTTCATGCCGCGCGCTTGTCCGGACGGCCGGCGCCAGGTGACAGCGTGGAGGCCTGGGCGCGGCGCGAGCGGTACGCGGCACTGGGGCAGTTGGCGCGCGAGCAGGGCGCCGGACTGATCCTGCTGGCGCATCACCGCCGCGATCAGGCGGAGACCGTGCTGTTGCAGGCGATGCGAGGCGCCGGGCCGGCTGGCCTGGCCGCGATGCCGGTGCATGCGGGGCGCGACGGGGTGGTCTGGGCGCGTCCCTGGCTGGCGTTGCCGTCCGAGGCCATCGAGGCCTATGTCCGTCGGCACCGGCTCAGCCACATCGAAGACGACAGCAACGCCGATCCTCGCTTCGACCGCAACCGCCTGCGTCGCCAGGTCTGGCCGGCGCTGAGCGCTGCGTTCGAACAAGCCGACGCCCGCCTGTGTCAGGTGGCGCAGCAGGCCCAGCGCGCCGCGGCCCTGATCGACGAAGTGGCGGCCGCCGACTTGCGGCTCGCCACCGCATCGCAAGGTGGGCTGGACCTCACCGTGTGGCGGCCGCTGTCGGCCGCTCGCCGATGGTTCTTGCTGCGGGCCTGGCTCGCGACCCATCTGCCTGGCGGCGTTCCGGACGCCTTGCTGTCGCGTCTGCTGGCCGAGCTGCCCGGTGCGCGCGCCGGTCGCTGGCCGGCCGGCCAGGGGTACGAGCTGCGTTGCTATCGGCAACGGCTGAGTCTGGTGGGCGTCGACGCGGCAACGGCATCGGACGGTGGCATCGGCCCTGCGGGCGCGGGCGCGCTGAACCGTGCCGGTGGGCATCGACTTCCCGGCTGGGCGGGGATGCTGCAGGTCAGCGAGGTGACTCAAGGGGGGGTGTCGGCGCGCCTGCTTGCACACGCCCGCTGGGATGAGCGCCGCGGCGGCGAACAGTTCCAACGCAGCCCGTTCGGCATCGCGCGCAGCCTGAAGAAGCAGTATCAGAGCGCTGCCATCGCGCCCTGGGCCCGGCGCGGGCCGTTGATTTTCTCCGGCGAGCTGCTGCTTTGGGTGCCGGGCCTGGGGGTCGATGCCCGGGCCTTGGCTGCGCCGGGTGAGCGGCAATACCAGCTGGCGTGGCAGGCCGAGGCATGAGCGTGCGGCAGGGCGACGCTGCACGGCGGCCCGCCCCATGCCCTTACAATCAAGGGTTTTCTAGCGCCTGGGGCCGAGTGCCCTTCGCCTGTCCTGGCCGGCCGCCCCGTGCGGCAACTCTTCAAACTCCCTCATGGCACTGATCGTTCACAAGTACGGCGGCACCTCGATGGGCTCGACCGAGCGCATCCGCAATGTCGCCAAGCGCGTCGCCAAATGGGCCCGAGCCGGGCACCAACTGGTGGTCGTCCCTTCGGCGATGAGCGGTGAGACCAATCGTCTGCTGGGCTTGGCCAGGGAGGTTTCGCCGGCCGCTCAGACGCCCGCGATGCTGCGTGAACTCGACATGATCGCCTGTACAGGCGAGCAGGTCTCGGTCGGCCTTCTGTCGCTGGCGCTGCAAGCCGAAGGCATGGACGCGGTGAGCTACAACGGATGGCAGGTGCCGATCAAGACCGACTCTGCCTACACCAAGGCGCGCATCCAGAGCATCGATGATGCGCGCGTGCGGGCTGATCTGGCGGCGGGCAAGGTGGTCATCATCACCGGCTTCCAGGGGGTCGACGAGGATCTGAACATCACCACGCTGGGGCGCGGTGGTTCCGACACCTCGGCGGTGGCTGTCGCCGCCGCGATGAAGGCCGACGAATGCCTGATCTACACCGATGTGGACGGCGTCTACACCACCGACCCACGCATCGTGCCCGAAGCTCGCCGCCTGCATACCATCAGCTTCGAAGAGATGCTGGAAATGGCCAGCCTGGGCTCCAAGGTGCTGCAGATCCGATCGGTGGAATTCGCCGGCAAGTACCGTGTGCCGCTGCGCGTGCTGTCCAGCTTCACGCCCTGGGACATCGACATTGACGAGGAAGCCAAGTCCGGCACCCTGATCACCTTCGAGGAAGACGAAAAGATGGAACAAGCCGTTGTCTCGGGCATTGCCTTCAACCGCGACGAAGCCAAAGTGACTGTGCTGGGCGTGCCCGACAAGCCCGGCATCGCCTATCAGATCCTGGGCGAGGTCGCGAACGCGAACATCGACGTGGACGTGATCATCCAGAACGTGTCCCACGACGGCAAGACGGATTTTTCGTTCACCGTGCATCGCAACGACTTCCAGCGCACGATGGACCTGCTGAAGACCAAGGTCCAGCCGGCCACCGGGGCCGCGCAGGTGCTGGGCGACGCGAAGATTTGCAAGGTGTCCATCGTCGGCATCGGCATGCGCAGCCACGCCGGTGTGGCCAGCACGATGTTCCGCGCGCTCAGCGAGGACGGCATCAACATCCAGATGATCACGACCAGCGAGATCAAGACCTCGGTCGTGATCGACGAGAAGTACATGGAATTGGCGGTGCGCGCACTGCACAAGGCCTTCGGCCTGGACGAATCGGTCACTGCGATCGCCGAAAGCGCGAACTGATCAGGTTAGAATCTCAGCTTAGGTTGGAGACGTGACCGAGTGGCCGAAGGTGCTCCCCTGCTAAGGGAGTATGCGCCAAAAGCGCATCAAGGGTTCGAATCCCTTCGTCTCCGCCAAAAGAACCAGGGCCTTCCGCAAGGAAGGCCCTTTTTCTTTGGAAGCGCCACAACATGCGGGCCTGCGGGGTGACCCGCTTTGGGCTGCACGGTCTTGCCGGGCCAGTGATTTCTGTGACGCGGCCCAGCCGGTCAATTTGCCTGACTGAACTGCCGCGAAACTTTCCCCAACGAGCGCAGCACCCGATCGACGATCCACGAGGATCCATGCGCGGACAGCGCCAGCGAGTGGGTCGTTCGCGTCATCGCGACATGGAGCAGCCGCACAGCGCCCTCCACGGTCTCGTCCTTCATGGGCAGGCGCTGCAGGCCCGCAACATCGACAAGAGGAAACTCCAGCCTCTTGGCACTGTGCATGGTCAGCAGCTTGACGGACGGTGATTGCCAGTCGAAGCGCCGAAAGGCCGCCGCATTCATCGACTGGAACGGAATCTTTCTGCGCGCCAGTTCACGTTCCAGCGGCACCATCAGGTACTTGGCCCGGTACAACACCGCGACATCATCGGGCGCGGTGCCTTCCGTCAAGCTTGACTCGATGCGGTCGGCCAGAAGACCTGCCTCCTCCATCGGATTCTTCGCCTTCAAAAGAACCGGAAGCGGTTCGCGGCGGCCAGCACTGGCGCGGTGGACCAGTTGCGTGCGGTCGTCGCTCTCGGCCGCTGAACTGAGCTCACCCTCTACCAGCGCCTGCGCGCAATGCATGGCCAGGGTCAAGACCTCGGCAGTACTTAGGCATTTCAGTTTCAGGATGCTGGTGCGACCCTGGGCCTGAATCCCGACGCTGGAAGACTTGAACTGGCGCCGTTTCTTTTAATAGATCGATTGGGCGTCGTCGTACAACACCAGCAAGCAATTGGTCTTGGGGCAGACCATTTGGGCTGCCAGCCGTAGCCAAGCGTCTTCAAAGTCGTGGGCTTCGTCGATCAGCAAAGCGGTGTACTGGTCGCCCGGCACAAATCCAGTTTCGAGGGCGTGCTCCACAGATTCCGGCAACAAGCGGAATCGGGCTCCGCGGTCGGGTGCGCTGGCCACCTGGAACTGGTAGCTGTTGACCAGGTCTTGGCACCAGCTGTGGAAGGTGCCCAGGTCATCGGTGGTACACCGGTCGCGCTCTGGCTTGTCCCAATCGAGCAGCGAAACCAGCTGCACCCATGAACTGCTGCGCTATGCCGGCTTTGAAGTTGGATAGGCCCACCAGCTCCATGAACAGCCAGCGCATCCACGCCGGCGCCTGACGTAGCTTGATCTCCTCGAATTCGGTCAGCGGACGGGATGACGGCGCGGCGGTACGCGAGAATGGCGCCAGCCCATAGACGGGCTTCATTCGGAGAAGAACACTTGAAAATAGCCACCCTCGCCGTCCTGCTTTGCTTGGCGGCCTCTGGCCAAGTCGATGCGTCGACCATGGCGCAGTGCACTGTGCAATGCGATATTCACGCTCAGCACACCTTAGATCATCCCGACCTATACGAGCAGGCCGTAGATCACTCGGCACACTGCATGTCCTTTCAGACCCGTACCGAGGCGAAGGGCTGGAAGATCGGCGACCCGGCCGAGATCATCATTCGCGGCAAGATCGTGCCGGTTGTGATTCGGTCTTTCCGCTGCATGGATGGCCTGACAGGCGATGACGCCGCCCTGCTGGAGCGCGTAGGCGACAGGGCTCGACCCTGGTCCTACGTCCGCCAACTGAGCATGCTGGCGAAGCAATGAGGGGATGCACCGCAGGATCACATCTCGGCCGGGCATGCCGTCAATGGATGCCTCATCGTGCTTGAAGCGGTGCACATAAATCAGCTTCTGACGTCTGCTGATATGCGGAGGCGCCACGCGATGGACCGTGCTGCATCTGTCCTGGCCTACTTTGTTCCGGTACGGCCTCTCGAAGATGGCGATCATCTGAGGTACACCCCTTGATTCGGTAACGCCTGGCGCACGAGGGCGGTGTTCGAAAGCATGTTCCGAAGCTCAGACTCGCCGACGGAAGACTCTTTGCCGTCGTGCCAGGTGATCCGGTTTTGCGCCCAACCGTAATGGCGGCAACCAGGGCTTCCTGCGCAAGTCCGCCTGATCCGGTCCGGTCGGCCCGCGCGAGAGATCGGTCAAACGCCGCGATCGAGAACCCGCAGGGACGGCCCTTACTTCCGATGGGGGCCGATGACCTTGGACCTGACGGCTTGAAGGCCGGCGTGAGGCGGATTCAAGGTCGGCCATCGGCCAGTACCGGCGGCCACCACCCGGCGGTTGCAACGATCGCTGGCGCGTGATGCGCGCCGTCCCTGAATCGATTGCAGCGCGACGGGCCAGCGCATGCACCCTGGGCCGGGCTTCGCGTTGTATCTGCCGATGCGGCGTTGAATCGGCGCCGACCCATGTTGCGGCCCGGGACCGCCGACCTCGTCGTGCTCAGCGCAGCATGACCGCGTTGCCGCCCGTGTCGAAGGGGATCATGGTGTCCAGCACGCCCGTCCGGATGTTTTCGACCATCCGTTTCAGCGGCGCTTCGGCGGAACGGCTGTCGGGCGCAGCGCCGGGCGTCCCGGACAGCGCCGCGGCGAACACGATGGACCATGGCGGACCGGCCCGGCGTGACTCCTCGCACAGTGCGGCGAAGCTCGCGATCTGGTCGAGCGCCTTGTCGACGCACATCAGCGGCGTCAGTTCACCGCCTTGGCCTGCCTCGAATGTAGACCGTTGTTCATCGGTGGCGTCCGGGCTCAGCGCCGCCCCCGCGAATACCAGCAGCAGGCGTTGTGGAACCGGCTGCGCGCGCGCTGCCGCCAGGAGATCGTCGAAGCTGGCGATGTTCATGCTCATCGGGGTGTCCTGAGGGTGTCGCATGCGTGGAGTGTGGCGTCGCCGAGGGCGGGCAGGGCAGGGGCGGTTGGTCTTGGATTCCGTGCGGCCTGACGGCGTGCGCGGTCAGCCCGGTCGGGCGGCATGCTTCATGACGCGGCAATGGGGCGGGCGACGTTGGGGCCACGGTGGGGTATCCGGTAGGGAGCGACGCCGTCGCAGTTTGCCTGGTCAGGTGATGTCGCCATGTGCCAACGACCATCCGCCGACGCCGGTCGTTCGGGATTCATCGAACTAAGATGCATTTAAAGTGCATCTATTATGGTGAATTCGTGGTCTTGATGCAACCGGGAGTTCCCGCTGGCGGACGAATGAAGCTCGCCGGGTCTCTGCGTCGAATCGGCACGCTGGCGAACTCGCCCTGGAGCCGGGTGTCGACGGCATCGGTCTTCGCGAGTTGCCGCTCCATGGCGGGACGGACATCGCGTCACGTCGACAAGGCGCCGGGCAGGGCCTCGGCGAGGAAATCGAAGACACGTCGCACCACTGCGTTGCCGCGGATCTCGCGGTGCACGGCCAGCCAGCAAGGTAGCGGCGGGATCTTCAGCATGGGCAGCAGCGGTTGCACGCCGGCCAGGCTTCGCAGCGTATAGGCGGCGACAAAGCCGATGCCGGCGCCGGCAGTCACGAGTTCGCTGTAGACGATCTGGTTGTCGGTGCGAAGCGCGAACTGGGCACGCGGCAATGGAAGGTCGAGCTTGGCGAAGCCCTGCTCGATCGTGGTGTCGGTGTCGTAGCCGATGAGCGCGTGCTGCGCCAGATCCTGGGGCCGACGCGGCGTACCGGCTCGGCGCAAATAGGGCTCGTGCGCTGCGGCGCAGATGGCGATCTCTCCCAGCTTGCGCGCCACCAGAGAGCCCTGACTGGGGCGCACCATGCGCACCGCGATGTCGGCTTCGCGGCGCAGCAGATTGGCCACGGCGTTGCTAGCCAAGGACGTGGCCGAGGACGACCTGATCCCCGGCGCGCATATCCCGGGCAAGAAGCACCGTCCGATGATGACCACGGCCGACCTCTCGCAGCGGTTCGATCCGGCCTATGAAGGGATTTCGCGACACTTCCTGTCCCATCCCGACGAGTTTGCCGACGCCTTTGAGCGCGCCTGGTTCAAGCTGACTCACCGTGACATGGGTCCACCTCGGCCCCAGCGTGCCGGACAGGGCATGTCATGCGCCAAACCTGAACACCGCCACCGATCGAACCAGGGCCTGGGCCTGCTGCTTCAGGCTCTCGGCGGCGGCGGCGCTCTCTTCCACCAGCGCTGCGTTCTGTTGCGTCACTTGGTCCATCTGGCTGACCGCGTCCCCCACTTGCGCCACGCCGGCGCTTTGTTCGCTGCTGGCCGCGCTGATCTCGCTCATGATGTCAGTCACTCGCTTGATCGAGGTGACGACTTCGGTCATGGTTGTGCCGGCTTGATCGACCAGCGCCGTCCCTTGCTCGACACGCTCGACGCTGGCGGTGATCAAGCTCTTGATCTCCTTCGCTGCCTCGGCCGAACGTCCTGCGAGGTTGCGAACCTCGCTGGCGACCACCGCGAAACCGCGGCCCTGCTCGCCGGCGCGCGCGGCCTCGACCGCCGCATTCAGCGCCAGGATGTTGGTCTGGAACGCGATGCCGTCGATGACGCTGATGATGTCGGCGATCCTCTTCGAGCTGTCGTTGATGTCCTTCATGGTGTCGACCACCTGGTTGACCACCTCGCCGCCCTTGACCGCCACGGTCGAGGCACTCAGCGCCAGTTGGTTGGCCTGCCGGGCGTTGTCCGCGTTCTGCCTGACGGCGGAGCCGAGCTGTTCCATGGATGCCGCCGTCTCTTCGAGCGCGGAGGCCTGTTCTTCGGTGCGCTGGCTGAGATCCTGATTGCCTTGGGCAATCTGGGCGCTGGCCGTAGCGACGCTTTCCGAACCCTGGCGGACATGGGAGACGGCGGTCGCCAGCTTGGCCTGCATGTCCTTCAAGGCCGAGAGCAATCGAGCGGTCTCGTTTCGGCCCTCGACCTCGATCTCTCCGCCGAGGTCACCGTCGGCAATGGCCTGGGCCACGCGCAAGGCCTGTCCGATCGGCCGGGTCAACGAGCGGGTGATCGTGATCGCGATCGCGAGACCCGCGACAACCGCCACGGCTCCCATCAGCATGGTCAAGCGCAGCGCGGAATCCTTGAGGTCGGCAGCCTTCTTCTGAAACTCTTCCGCCTTGCTCATGGCATGGTCATAGACCTTCTTGCGCAGCCCGGAGATTTCCGCCAGCTTCGCGGCACCTGCCGTGCGGGTGACATCGGCCGCCTCCGCGGCCTTGCCATCGCGCTTCAGGCCGATCATGCGTGAGCGGATGGGCTTCCACTCCTTGACCTTGGCAATGAGCGCGTCGAAATCGCTCTTGTCACCCAGATAGCGTGCTTTGGCCTGCGTCAAGTCGTCCAGGACCTGCTGTTCCAGCCCGTCGACCTGGTTGGCGTACTTCTGAATGTCGGCATCGTTGTCGGACAGTGCGATGTCTTTCATTGCCCGCATCATGCGCACGACGTTGGCGTCGGCACGTGCGATCGCGTTCGTCACAAAGAAGGGATGTTCGTACTGCTGCTGCGTCAACGTGGCCAACTGCGCTTGCTGACGGGCGGAGAAGGCGATGGTGCCGATCAAGATGGCCAGCAATAGACCGAATCCGATGGCCATTTGCTTGAGGATGGTCAGGTTCTGCATGAAGGGTTGCGCCGGAGAGTTGAGATGGATCAAAGAAAGTCAGATGTCTGACAGATTACGGCATCGCTTCACGGAACTTAAGCCGAAAGGGCGGCTGAAGTCCGTGTCATTTCTGCACTTCAGGCCAATGCGCGCCGCCGCCGGTCCCCAGGACGCCCTGAACCGCGCTCACGCCTCGGCATTTCGCGCGGAATGCCGCCGCGAGCAGGGGGGCCGGGATCGGCCGAGGAATCGCGCCTGCGCCGGTCCGGCACGCGACGTCTTGCGTCGGGCCGGTGCGCCGCCATCGATCGCAGGCGGCGCCTATTGCACGGTGATGCTCACCGCCACCGATGGGATGCCGTTGGCCACGATGACCAGCGAGCTGGGCCCCGTTTCCATCGCGGGCGGGACATCGAACTGGGTCGATACCGTTGCCGATCCGGTGGCGACGCCCATGGTGCTGTGGTCATGCGTCCGGGCATAGAACACGTGGCCGGTGCTGCTGTTGGTGATCCTCACCAGCGGGTAGTTGGTGGCGATTTCGAATTCGTCGCCGAAGGCGGCAGCCTGAGACAGGCCGTTGAACTGCGTGCCGGACACCGTGTAGGTCGAGCCACGCGTCACCGCCGACGGCGCGACCGAGACCGTCGGCTGCCAGGCGGGCTGGTAGGTGCCCGACGACGTGTAGATCGATGTCGTACCGCCGCCGACCAGCACCTCGCCGGTCGGCAAGACCATCAGGCTGCCCAGGGTGATCGGGCCCGCGATCAACTGGTTGCCGTCGAATTCGTACGAACGGCCCGAGTCGCCTTCCACCAGCACGTTGCCATTGGGCAGGAGGGCGGCAAACGAGTCGCCCGCGTTGTCGCCGTTGGGAAACACCGGACCGACCGCCCATTGCCCGGTCGCCGGGTCGTAGATGGCCGTGTTGCCCGGGCCGTTGCCCGGCGTGTAGGAGCCCGTGGCGAAGACGGTGCCATCGGGGCGCAGGATCGCCGGCCCGATTTCCCCCGGTGGGTCATAGCAGAGGCTGCCGCCGGGGCCATAGGCGATGCAGCCGAGCTGCGACGGCGAATGCAGATCCACGATCGTGCTGCCGGCGCTCGTCCAGGCCTTCGCGGGCACCGAGTAGATCTCGGTGTTGGGGGCCTTCTTGACGTCGATCGCCAGCACCGAGCCATCGGGCAACAGCGTCCAGCCCTCTTCGGCGTTGAAGTCGGCCTTGCCCTGCTTGCTGAGGCGGGACCAGCTCATCGTCTTCGGATCGAACGCGGCCAGTTGCTTGGTGAGCTTGTTGCCGATCAGGACCTTGCCGTCGGGCAGCACCACCGCCGGCGAGTCCCCGATGTAGCTCCACTTCTTCGGTGGCGGCAGCGGCGTCCAGACGTTCGCCACCGGGTCGTAGATCGCGCCCAGGTTGGTCAGTGCGAAGGCACCGAAGTTGTATTCGCCGCCGACGATCATCACCCGTCCGTCGGCCAGCACGGCCGACGCCATCGCGTAAGGCGCATAGCCTGCGGGCAGGCTGGCGAGTTGCGTCCAGGTGCCCTTGGCGTAGCTGCCCGTGTCGGTCGGCGTCAGCTTCCACCAGTCGGCGTAGCCGTTGCCTTGGACCATCACGCTGCCGTCGGTCAGCTGCAGCGACATCAACACTCCGTCGGGCGGCGGATGGCTGAGGCTCTTGACGGTCTGCGCGTGGCATGCGGTCGATGCCAACACCAGGATCGCGGGCGCGAGAACAGAGGCTTTGAACATGATGACGACCTTTCATCCGGCACGCCAGCTTCCTGCGCGCGACCTGCTGACCGGCGTCGATTAGGGCACTGTGCGGGCTGGCCCGCAAGGGTCGGCAGGGCCTCCATGTGTGGGGGGCGGGTTTTCCGTTGACCCCGGCGGGCGCGACCTGATGCCTGCGACGGCCGCAAGGTCGGCATCGGCCAGGCCGCCATAAAGACGGGCCAGGATATTTTGATCGCCTGGCGATCCCCAGGTCCGCCTCGTCTTGGCGGAGACTGCGCGTCGGCGATGGCGGGCGCCTGGTGACATATGCCCGCTGTTTGACCTGTTGTTGAACGCTTTGCCGAGGTACCCCCCGGGGCACACTGAAGGATCCTGTTCCTGCGGCGACCTGCTTCTGCGGCGGCATTCGGCGTCGCGGGTGATCCGTCCGCACCTGGTTGGAGCCTCCCCATGAAGTCCCTCACTTTTCAACGCAAGATCTTGCTGCTGGTGGCGTGCGCCATGCTGGCCGTGTTCGTCGTCGCCGCGCTGTCGATCAGTAGCCGCGTGAGCCAGATCAGCGAGGCCAGGCGCTCCCAACTGGTCACGGCCGTGCAGTCGGCCGACAGCATCGTGGCGGCCTATCAGGCGCAGTCGGCGGCGGGCAAGCTCCCTGACGACCAGGCCCGTGCCGCCGCCCTGGAGGCGCTGCGGATCTCGCGCTACGGCGCCGACAACAAGGAATATTTCTACATCTGGGGCACCGACGGTACCAGCGTCATGCATCCGTTCAAGCCCGAGTGGAAGGGCCAGTCGATGATCGGCAAGATCCAGGACGGCCAGGGCGGCGACATCGTCAAGATGCTGATCGATGCCATCAGCGCCAGCCCGGATGGCAAGGCCTTCGTCCAGACGCGCTTCCCGCATCCCGGCCAGACCACGCCGGTGCCCAAGCTGCAGTACGTGATGAAGGTCCCGGGCTGGAACTGGATCGTCGGCTCGGGCCTGTACACCGACGATCTCGACGCCGAGATCCGGCAGTCGGTGTGGGAAGCGGGTGTCGTCATGCTGATGATCATGGTGGCCCTGGGCGCGATCGGTGTGGTCATCACCCGCAGCGTGCTGAACCAGGTCGGTGGCGATCCGGCGGTGGCTGCCCGCGCGATGCACGAGGTGGCGCAGGGCAACCTGACGGTGACGTTGCCCAGTGCCCCGGCCGGCAGCGTGATGCATGCGCTGGGCGAGATGGTGCAGACCCTTCGTCACACGGTGGGCGCGGTGCGCCAGTCGACCGATGGCATCGGCCTGGCGGCGGCCGAGATCGCATCGGGCAACGCCGACCTGAGCAACCGCACCGAGCAGACCGCCTCCAGCCTGGAGGAAACCGCCAGCTCGATGGAGCAGCTGACCGGCACCGTGCACCAGAGCGCCGAAGCAGCCCGCACCGCCAACCAGCTGGCCTCGTCGGCCGCCGAAGTCGCCGAGCGTGGCGGGCAGGTGGTGTCGCAGGTCGTCAGCACGATGGACGAGATCAACCAGGCCAGCCGCAAGATCGCCGACATCATCGGGGTGATCGACGGCATCGCGTTCCAGACCAACATCCTGGCGTTGAATGCGGCGGTGGAGGCGGCTCGGGCCGGCGAGCAGGGCCGCGGCTTTGCGGTGGTGGCGGGCGAGGTGCGCAGCCTGGCGCAGCGCAGCGCCGAGGCGGCGCGCGAGATCAAGGGCTTGATCGGGTCCTCGGTCGACAAGGTCGAGGCCGGCGCCCGATTGGTGGGCGACGCGGGGCAGACCATGACCGAGATCGTCGCCTCGGTGCGGCGGGTGACCGACATCGTCGGCGAGATCACCGCGGCCACCGCCGAGCAGAGCCAGGGCATCGGCGAGGTCAACACCGCGGTGACCCAGCTCGATCAGATGACACAGCAGAACGCCGCGCTGGTGGAGCAGTCGGCCGCGGCGGCCGAGAGCCTGCGTGATCAGGCCGGCCGCCTGGCCGGCGTGGTGAGCAATTTCCGGCTCGATGGCCAGGGCGCGCGAGGCGCCTGAGGTGCGTGCCTGGGGCGGGAGCCACTAGACTCCGGGCATGACCGAAACCGATCCTGCGCTGCCCGCCGATGCCGATTCGCACCCCCAGGTGCTGCACGAGCCGCGCCGATGGCGCGACAAGGGCTGGACCGCCCAGGTTCTGAAGAACGAGGACGACGACGGTTGGGCGGTGGCGATGTTCCTGGACGGCCAGGACGAGCCGGCCCTGGTCGGCCCCTGGACGATGGGGCGCGACAAGAAGAACCCGAAGCCGCTGGATGCGCCCGCGTTCAACACGCTGGTCAAGACGGCGGCCGAGGTGCTGCGCCGCCACGAGCAGCAGCGCCAGGGCCGGCTGCATCGCCAGATGGTGGTCAGTGCCGGCGAGCAGCGCATCACCGTGTCGCTCGACATCGCGCCGGACGACGAGCAGCCCACGGCGACGCTGAGCGCGCAGGACGAGGCGGGTGAGCCGCTGGCCCAGGTCAGCGTCTCGCCGGCGTTCCACCTCGACCGGGCCAGTGCCACGGCCTGGGCCGAGGGCGGATTCCAGCGTCCACGGCACCGCGAGTAGCCGGCTCGGTGCTTGCGCGAGCGCGGTTTTGGGGGAAGTTCACTAGATTGCTGCGTTGCAGCAATTTTTGCTTGTGCCGTATCGATCGGCACTCTAAACTGCAGACTTGCTGCGGTGCAGCAAAATCAACCCAACGAGGAACTTGCCATGAACACTCCCTTCGTCGACCTGCAGAAGTCCAGCTCGCAAATGCTTCAAGGCCTGCAGAAACTGGGGCAGCTCAACCTGGAACTGGCGCAGACCTCGTTTGCCGAAGCCGCCAAGACCGCACAGACCATGATGTCGGCCAAGAGCCCGCAAGAGTTCGTGACCCTGTGCGCCGCCGAATTCAATGCGATGCCGGCCAAGGCCACCGCCTACGGCACCCAGGTGCGTGACATCTTCACCGTGGCCAGCCAGCGCTGATGGCTTGGGAGGTGAATCCGGGCCGTCGCCCGGGTTTGCCCGCTCGGTGGGATGATGGCGCATGCCACTGTCCTCCGAGGAATTGCAGCGCATCGCTGCGCGCACGCTGGCGCACTATGACCGAAACGCCCAGGCGTTCTGGGAAGGCACACGCGACCACGACGTGAGCCAGAACATCGCGGCGCTGCTGCAGCACATCAACGCGCCGCCTCCCTTCGAGCTGCTGGACTTCGGCTGCGGGCCGGGCCGCGATCTGCGCACGTTCGCCTCGCTTGGCCACCTTGCGGTCGGCCTGGAAGGCTCGGCGCCGCTGGCCGAGATGGCTCGCGCGCACAGCGGCTGCGAGGTGCTGGTGCAGAGCTTTTTCGAGCTCGACCTGCCCAGAGATCGCTTCGACGGCATCTTTGCCAACGCATCGCTGTTCCATGTGCCCCGCCAGGCCTTGCCGGGCGTGCTGGGGTGCTTGTACTCGGCGCTGAAGCCGGGCGGCGTGCTGTTCAGCTCCAACCCGCGGGGCGATGGCCAGGAAGGCTGGCGCGGCGAGCGCTACGGCGTCTATCACGACTGGCCGGCGTGGCGCGAGATCGTCAGCGCCGTCGGATTCGTGGCCCTGACCCATTTCCACCGGCCTACCGATGCGCCGCCCGAGCAGCAGCTGTGGCTGGCCAGCGTGTGGCGCAAGCCCATCGCACCCTGAGCGGCAGGGCCTCCCTTCGCTGAGCCGGTCGGTTCGGTTCGAAGGGAGTTCGATATTCGTTATATAGTTCAAAACATAACGAGATCGCCACCGCCTTCGAGCCGCTTCGATGCAGCGCCGGTCTCTGCACACGCCGTCATCTAGCAAGGAATTCTTCGCCATGAACCTATCCCTCGTTCGCCGCGCAAGCATGGCGCTGTGGCTGGGCACTGCCGGCGTCTTGGCGTCCGCACAACCCTTGACCGTGTCGGCGGCGGCCAGCCTGACCAACGTGATGAAGGACCTGGGCAGTCGCTACGAGGCGGCGCACCCCGGCACCCAGGTCCAGTTCAACTTCGCGGCTTCCGGCGTGCTGATCCAGCAGATCGCGCAGGGCGCGCCGGTGGATGTGTTCATCAGCGCCGACGAGGCGACCGTCGACAAAGGCCTCTCGCAACATCTGCTCGACGCCGGCTCGCGGCGCGATATCGCCTCCAACCAGCTGGTGTTGATCGAGCCGGCCACCGGGGGACCGGCGTTGCACACGCTGGACGACTTGGCTTCCCCGGCGGTCAAGCGCATTGCGGTGGGCAAGCCGGCCTCGGTGCCGGCCGGACGCTACACCCGGCAGGCGCTTGAGAGTGCCCAGCTCTGGGCGCCGCTTCAGCCCAAGCTCGTCGATGCCGAAAGCGTGCGCCAGGTGCTGGATTACGTCGCTCGCGGCGAGGTCGACGCCGGCTTCGTCTACTCGACCGACGCCGCACTGATGGCCGACAAGGTCAAGGTGGTGGCGACGGTCGGTCGCCACGCGCCGGTGCATTACCCGGCCGCTCTCACGACCCAAGCGCGTCAGAAGGCCGCCGCCATCGCGTTCATCGACTATCTGCTCAGTCCGCCTGCGCAGCAGGCGCTGGCCCGTGCCGGCTTCGCCAAGCCTTGAGTTTTCGGGCCTCGACCGGCGATCCGGTCATGGCGTAGCGGAAGTCGCCGCGCTTCGTGGCGCTGACCCGGATGCTGGCCAGCGCCTGGCCCGCCGCCATGCGCGACAGCACCTCGACGGCGATGTCCGGGAGCAGGCTGCCGTTGAGAATGTGGTCGACGTTGCGGGCTCCGCTGTCGACTTCGGTGCAGCGGGCCAGCACGGTCTGCACCAGCTTGTCATCGAAGCTGAACGCGGCCTGGTGGTTGGCACGGGCAGCGGCTCAGCCCAGAACTCAGGTTGCCACTGCCGCTGTTCGTGATCTGAACGCTCAAGAAGGGCAACCCGGACCCTGAGACTTCTCAAGGACTTTTGCCCATTGGATCTCGGATCCGGGTTGCCACGCGTGGCAGGCGAACTGCCACCGCGCCTTGTTGGCCGGAGCGCGACTACTTCGTGCGAGTCAGGTAGACGCCGGCCCAACTCTCGCTCGTAGCCGCGTTGAGCATGCTCGCGGTGACCGCGAGCCATTCGTTGCGCAGGCCGTCACGTTCCAGCCCAATGGCCGTCACGACCGATCCAGCCGGTGCGGACGGATCGATCTGTAAGGCGTCCTGGTTGGTTTCCACCACGGTACGAATCACCGGCTGGGTCTTCGGGGCCACCGTCATGTAGATGCCGTCCGTGAGCGTCTCTGAGGTCTTGCGGCCCTTGAACGCGATCTGGGCCTTGTCGGTGTTGCCGACGCCGTAAACCGCAGCGAAGGCCGATGCGCGCCAGCGGGGCGGCTCGAAGTCGTCCGAATCGGAGTCGCTGACACCTGGCGGCCGGCCGGAAAAGACCCAGTACATGAAATCGAGGTACTCGGCACCCGTCTTGACCACCGCATGGGTCTGGCGCTTGGCCGAGTCGCGCACGAAGAAGCCTTGGTGAACGGGGACCTGCACGACGTAACCGTTGGGGTAATGCTCGTTGCAGTAGGCGATCAATTCAGCCTGCCCATCGACCGGGCACGTCAGCGTCACCTGCCGCGTTTCGGTGCCCCAGGCTCCCCAGAACGCGACGAAGCGGCCGTCATACGAGAGCGCCTCGCCCAACTTGTTGAACTTCACGCCGGCCTGCTCGCCGGGCACCGTGCTGCCAAGTTTCACCAGGGTTTCCAACGGAGCGTTCGGCTCCAGCTTCGCGCGATAGATGCCGCCGAGGGTCGGGGCATCTTCGTTGTCCAATCCCAGGAAGACGGCGTCGGTCGATGAGGCACTGGGTGGCGCCGTGGACCCGAAACGCACGCCACCGGGCGCTTGACCTGGGATGAGCGTGTCTGAGTTGGCCACCAATTGGACCGGAGACTGCGGGTCGTGCGCGAAATCGCGGTAGTAGACCCCCGTCTTCGACACGACGTCGGTGTAGTTGCCCTTGAAGACCACTGAATTCGCACCGGCGACCGCGGGTGAACCGGGGAATTGGTCAAACCGGGTCCCCGGGGGAGCGCCTGGCACGCTGAAGTACGGGAAGTCGGGCACGGCGCCGAGCTGCGACGCTGCCGTGATGCCCGTTCCCCCCCGCTTGACGTACAGGCCGGACGTGCCCACCCGGGTTTCAGTGCCGTCGGGCAGCATGTAGGTCCAGAGCGGTTTGGATTGCCCGCGGGTCACGATCCGGTGGTTGTGAAGGCCGATTCGCGGGAACGCCGGAAATTCGGTGAAGGTACCGAGCGCATCCTGATACAAGGTGTTGTTGGGGTCGGGCACCGTCGTCTGGGTGTCGAAGACGGTGGTCAGCAGGCCCTTGGCGCCCTTGGCCATGTCGCGCATGTAAATGCCGCGCAGCGGCGTGCCGACACCGTCACCGCCTTTGCTGCGCGCGCGGAACGCGACGACCCCATCCGCGCTCACGGATGGTTGGCTGTAGCTGTTGAAAAGGCGATCGGTCCCGGGGAGATAGGTCCCGTTGTGGGCGACCGTTTGCCACATGAATGCGTCAGGCAGACCGCTGTCTGCTGCGCCGCCAGCGGTTTGTGCCCAACCCATGCTTGGCGCCAGCGCAATGCCGAACGCTGACCAAATCGCGAAACTCACTTTAAGAACTCGGGCGTTCATGATGACTCCTTAACGTCTTGTCCACTGCACACGAAATGACCACATGGCGCTTGCGACTCCGGCAGGCCCCGTCGCTGAAAAACAGCAAGCCGGCGGCCAAGGCCCGCCGATTGCCGCATTCGAGAACGCGGTATGCATGAATCGATCGCCACAAGGTACCGGGGCTGAGTGCGCAGCACCGGTTTGTCGGGGAACCGGTGGGCATCGGAGAACTCCGCTGCGCGTCGGGATGGGTAGGTGGCTCCTAAGGTCGCCATGCCACAAGGCCGCAAGCCGTAGTACGCGGCACGCCGCTGGGACGCGTACTCCGACAGGCCCTCGGCCTGCGGGCTGTGCGCGACGACGTGCCGCGGCCATGCCGGAAATGCCGCCTTGACGGGGACGCTCGCGGGGCTCTGCGTGGTGGTCATGACGTGACGCCTATGTCAGCGCTGTTGGGTCGTGGGGAAGCGTTTCAACGGCTGAGGAGCGATCAGAATGCGCACTTGTAAATGTCATGGACATTAAAGTTAACAATTCTTGACGTACTCTACTATCCGAAAGTTCAGCTGATATGCCAAGAACTAGGGGCCTCCGGTCGTCGTTTGACTTGGATCAGTGCTTGCGCATGTTCTGGAAACCAAGCCTCGACGAGGTGGCGGTGCAGCACGAGCCTTGCCAGGCGCCTCGTGGGCATTGCCTTCGTCGGTTCTCTTCCGGAGTGGGCGGCGGGAGGCTCGTTCTCTCGGCGCCGAGCCGTAAGTCGCGCGACCCGGAGCGTCGGATCACCGCCGCACGGTCAGCTGCTTGGCGCTCCCGGGCGCTCTAGAAACGGAAATGCCCTGCGGTTGCAGGGCATTTCGAGGGTGCTGCATCCAGCAGCATCACAACATCACACGGGGGTGATGTACTCCGACATCAATATGCCGGTGATTGCGGGAATGGGGTTCGGTGTGATGGTTCGATCGGTCTACCCTCCTTCCGTGGTGAACGGATCCGACTCAAAACCGGGTCAGTGCTTGCAGTAAACGCTTAGGCCGTCGCGCTGTCAAGGCCTTCTCGAAACCGGCCGTTGTCTGGCGTGATGCCTTACCCTTGGTTCGCATGGTCCCGTTGCCCGGACTCGGGTTGGCTGACCGACATCGGCACCACGCCTGTTGACGGTGGACAGACAGGACATCGAGGCGGGCCCCGTGCGGTCAGAAGTCGCCGTTCCACCGCGATCGTCAAGCTCGCGACGGCCGTTGATCGGTTTCTAGCCGAGCAGGTGCCTGCGTTGAAGCGAGCCCATGAATGCTCGGGCACTCACCACGATCGTCATGTCGAGCATGAAAAAACCGCCAGACCTTGCGGTGCGGCGGTTTCTCTTTGTTTGGCTCCCCGACCTGGGCTCGAACCAGGGACCTACGGATTAACAGTCCGGCGCTCTACCAACTGAGCTATCGGGGAAGTGAAGCCTCAGATTATAGGCAGGTTTTGATGGATTTCACAAGTCGACCTGAATCCCAGCGCGAAAAGTTCGCGGTGCCAGGGGGTAGAGGTAGACATGGCCGTACTGGGTAGGGGTTTCCTGCCACGCGCGGCGGTCGAACAGGTTGTCGATACCGGCGCGCAGCAGCCAGTCCCGGCCGTCAGCGTGCCAGGCATAGCGGGCGGCCAGGCCGGTGCGGGTCCAACTGGGTGCGGTCAGGCTGTTGTCGGCCAGGACCTGACGCGGGCCTTCGAACGTGATCCGGGTCTGCAAGGCCAGGCCAGGTACGCTAGGTACACGGTAGTCGATCAGCACGCGAGCGGTGTGCTCCGGCACGTTGGTGGGAGCCAAGCCGTTCTGGCCAGGGTTCTGGCTGTGCTCGCGTCGTGCCTGCAGCCACATCGTGCTGGCGTGCAGGCTCCATGGGCCTTGGGTGAGGCCGATCGCGGCCTGGGCTCCCTGGTGATGGTCCGTGCCGTCGACCTGGTGGGTGCAGCTGAGGGCGACATCGCAACTGCCCAGGTCCACCGCCAGCGGCCTGGCGATGTCGAACCAGGCGAGCGACCAACTCAGCGTGGGGCCCTGGTGCTTGACGCCGATCTCGGTCTGTCGGCTCTTAAGCGCCGGCAGGGGTTGGCCGGCGTTGGTGTAGATCGGCAGGTTGGGCGCCACATCGCTTTCCACGCCTTGGCCCCAGCTGGCGTAGACCATGTCGGCCGGGTTCAGCTGCCAAGTGCCGGCCAACCAGGGTGTGGTGAAACCTTGCGCGTACGCGGTGGCCTGTGTGCCATCGGTCTGCACGCTCCGGCGGTCGAGCGTGGTGTGGCGCAAGCCCAGCCAGAGTCCGGCGCGGCCGGCATGCATCTGGTCGAACAATTGCCATTCGGTGCTGCGTTCGGTGCGGTCGGTGTTGGTGATTTCCGGGGTTGGGGCGGCCGGGACCATGGTGTTGCCGTCCAGCGTGCCGATCCCCGCGAAGTTGTAGATCTGCGGTCCCAGGCTTTCGATGAATCGGCTGGCGAGCACGCCGGCCGAGATCTGGTGCACCACCTCGCCGGTGGTCAGATGGCCTTCCACACGCAGCGCGCCCGCGTCGGTATGGCGGCGCTCGCCGTTGCTGCGGAAGTCGTACAGGTCGAAGCTGCCGTCGCTGCAATAGCTGCTGTAGTTGTTTTCGGCGCTGCAACCGTAGGGGAAGGCGATGCGGTCGTCGGTGCGCAGTCGCTGGGTCATCGCTTGCGCCACGGCGCGCCAACCATCGGCCAGCTGCTGGGTGTAGCGCAGACTGCCGGTGGTGCCGTCGAACACCACGGGCAAGCTCCAGAGTTGGTCGTTCAGGTTGATGCGCGGGTCGATCGAAGCCGCCGACGGCAGCCGGCTGCCCAGCAGGCTGAAGCCGGGCAGGCTGGGCTGCGACTGGTGACTCAGCTCGACTTCCAGTTCGAGCAGGCCGTCGCGTCCGACCGGGGTGTCGCCGGCCACGGCAGCGAGATACCGCTGCCCGCGGTCATCCTTGAACACCGGACGAAGTTGCTCGGCTGCCAGGTTGACGCGCAGGCCAGACCGGCCGTCGGTGCCCAGGCGGCGGTCGATGTCGGCGCTCAGTTTCAGACTGCCTTCGTCCGACACGCCGGCAGACACCGTGGTGGCATTGCCGCGGGGCCGCTTCACGACGAGGTTGACCAAGCCCCCGGGTGCACTGGTGCCGGCTTGCGCGCCGCTGGTGCCTTCCAGCACTTCGACGCTTGCCTTGTCGTCCAGCGCCAAGGAGGTTTCCGCGTTGATCGGTAGGCCGTCGCGTCGGTAGTTGAAACGGTTGTCCAGCGTGTAGCCGCGCACCGCCATCGTGGCGTAGTAGCCCGGGGCGTTGTAGGCATCGCCAATGCTCGCGTCCATGCGAGTGATGTCTCCCAGGGTCTGCACGCCGGCGTCGGTCAGCGCGGCGCTGGTCAGCGTCGTGGCCTGGAAGGGCGAGCGGGCCAGCGGCGCGTCGCCGAAGCCGGCGACGGACGCGACCGCCGGGTCAGCCTGGCCGGTCACGGTGACGACCGCGGCGGGCTCGGATTGAGCCCCGGCGGCGCTGACGGCCAGCATCAAGCTGGCGCCGGCCCAGGGGCTGATTCGGCAGGAGGAAAGGAATCGGTACATGGCCATCGCGGACTCTCAAGGACGATGGCAGGGAACCCATCCGTCGGAAGTCAGGCAACACACCGGTTGGTGTGGCAAGGTCCGAGTCGGCTTGCTTCCCTGCGCGAGGATTACCTCAATCAGGTTCAAAGGGACTTTCTCAGTCGCACCGACTCATGGACGGCGCAACACCCCTAGCGAATGTGTTCGGCCCAGCCGGGCCGAACCGGATCGATTATCGCCGTGCACCGCCACCGGCCGCCGTGCCTGTCGCGAAAAGCCCCACAGTGCGGCCGCGCGCCGCCCACGAAAAAGCCCGCGCAGTGGCGGGCTGATGGCGCAAAGGCAGGGGGGGCTCAGCGGATCAATTCGCCCAGCTTGTTCTTGCGGTCTTTCCACTGGTCGGCATCGGGCAGCGCCGCCTTGCGCTTGGTGATGCTGGGCCAGCCCTTGGCCAGTTCGGCGTTCAGCGCGATGTAGGACTGCTGGTCGCCGGGCACGTCCTCTTCAGGGAGGATGGCGTTCACCGGGCATTCCGGGATGCAGACGGCGCAGTCGATGCATTCGTCGGGATCGATGGCCAGAAAGTTCGGGCCTTCGCGGAAGCAATCGACGGGGCAGACGTCGACGCAGTCGGTGTACTTGCAGCGGATGCAGGCTTCTGTGACGACGTGGGTCATGGGCAGGCGACGGTCATTGGAGGAAGAAAGGCGGACCCGGTGGGTAGCGCCCGGCTCGCGGGCCGGCGTGAAGCGGGCAAGCCGCCGCGCGCGGCGAAACTGGGATTTTAAGGCCAGGTGGCACGCCGGCCATGATGACCCTCAATATTGAAGGTGCACCTCGGGTGCGAGGCCGGTGCCAGCGGACGGCGCTCAGGCGGTGACCGCCTGCTGGCGGGCTGGCGCAGCGTTGACGTGCAGACCGCACTCCTTGGCGCCTTCGTCTTCCCACCACCAGCGGCCGGCGCGGAAATCTTCGCCCAGCGCAATGGCGCGGGTGCAAGGTGCGCAGCCGATGCTGGGCATGAAGGCGTCGTGCAGCGGGTTGTAGGGTACGTCGTGCCGGTCGATGTAGTGCCAGACATCGTTCCAGCTCCACGCCAGCAAGGGATTGAACTTGATCCGACCATTCGGTTCCACTTCGCGGGCGGGCAGGTTGCCGCGGTGGGCGGACTGCTCTCGGCGCAGTCCGGTGATCCAGGCGCTGCGGCCTGCCAGCATCCGGTCCAGCGGTTCCAGCTTGCGCAACTGGCAGCAAGCCTTGCGCAACTCGATGCTCTGGTACATCGCCTGCTCGCCGTGGCGGTGCACGAAGTGCACCACGGCCTCGTCGCGAGGCGCGTAGCGCTCGATCGTCAGCGCATAGTGGTGCTCGGCGCGCGCCAGCAAGTCCTGCGTCTGGGCATGCAGTGCCCCGGTCTGAAGCGTGGCCACGGCGATCGGCAGTTGATGGCGTGCGATCAGGTCGGTGAGCACCATGTCTTCGGCACCCAGGCTGCTGGCCAGCACGATGGTGTCGACGTGTTCGGCGGCTCCGCTGCGCAACTGGGCGAGCGTGTCGGCCAGCCGTTGCTCGAAGCCGGGGGTGACCCGGGCGTAGAGGTCGATCGCGCGGGCCTGCGGGGCGCTGCCCCGGTCCGGCAGCAAAGAGATGAGGTCTTGGTTCGGCATGAGTGCGAGGTCCGTCAGGCGGGCAGGCGGGCAAACAGCGGTCGCGTCTGCACGACATCACCCTGGTAATGGGCGCTGATCCGGGCGAGCGCACGCCGTGCATGGGATTCCGATTGATCGGCGCGCAGATGCACCGCGTCGAAACCGGTTCGATGCAGCAGCGGCAGCATGTCCACCAACACCTCGCCGGTGGCGCGCAGTTCGCCGCGGTATCCCAGGCGCGAGCGCAGCAGACGGGCCTGGCTGTACGCGCGCCCGTCGACCCACTTGGGGAACTGCAGCACGATCAGCGACAGTCCAGCCAGGTCGGCGCCAAGCGCCTCCACGTCGTCGGTGTTCGCCAGGAGCACGCCCTTGCGCGTGTCGGACGGCCAGTCTTCGTGACGTTGCCAGCGGGCCAGCGACATCAGCACGGCGCGATGCTCGGGGCCGGATGCCGCCTCGTCATCCAGTCGGCACCAGGGGTCGTCAAGCAGGGAGATGAATTTCATCGCGGGTCTCAGGCAACGCAATCGGCTTCGGCAGCCTGGGTCGGGGCGGTCTCTCGTTCCGGCGCGCGTGCGGTCTGGCGGCGCACGGCATCGGCGGCGGTGCGGAAGGGCGCCAAGCCCAGGCGCCGAACGCTGTCGACGAAGCGCTCGCCTCGTTCGCGCAGGCGCACGTAGGTGTCGATCAGCGCCTCGACCACGTCAGGCACTTCTTCCGCCGCAAAGGCCGGCCCGATCACCCGGCCGGGGCTGGCCGGCCCGCTCAGGGTCGAACCGTCCGAGCCGCCCAGCGACAGCTGATACCACTCGTCCCCGTCCTTGTCGATGCCCAGGATGCCGATGTGACCGGTGTGATGGTGGCCGCAGCTGTTCATGCAACCACTGATGTGCAGATCGATCTCGCCCAGATCGAACAATTCGTCGAGATCGTCGAAGCGCTCGCTGATGCTGGCGGCGATCGGGATCGAGCGGGCGTTGGCCAGCGCGCAGAAGTCGCCTCCAGGGCAGGCGATGATGTCGGTCAGCAGGCCGATGTTGGGCGTCGCGAAACCGCCATCCTGGGCCGCATGCCAGACGGCGCGCAGATCGGCCTCGCGCACCCACGGCAGCAGCAGGTTTTGCTCGTGGGTGACACGCAGCTCGCCCAGAGAATAGCGGTCGGCCAGCGTGGCGGCCCGGTCCATCTGGTCGGCCGTCAGATCCCCCGGCGCCTGGCCGGGCCGCTTCGTCGACAGGGTCACGGCGCGGTAGCCGGGGATGCGATGCGGATGCACGTTGCGGTCCAGCCAGCGCAGGAACGCGACCGGCGCCGGCCCGGTGCGATGCGGGTTGTAGCCGCCGGTGGCCGGGCGCACACCGGCCGGCAGCGCGAAGTGGCGCGCCACCCGCTCCAGTTCCGATGCGGGGATCAGGTGCTGGCGGCCTTCGGCATCGCTGCCCAGGATCTTCCCGAACTCGGTGTTCACCGCGTCGACGAAGCGCTGCCCTTCGGCCTTGACCAGGATCTTCAGGCGGGCCTTGTAGGCGTTGTCGCGCCGGCCGTAGCGGTTGTAGACCCGGACGATCGCCTCGAGGTAGACGAGGATCTGCTGCCAGGGCACGAAGGCGTGGATCTCGCTGGCGATGATCGGCGTGCGACCCATGCCGCCACCGGCCAGCACGGTGAAGCCGACCTCGCCGTCAGCGTTCTTCAGCAGTTGCAGGCCCACGTCATGCCAGGCGATTGCGGCGCGGTCGGCGCGGGCACCGGTGATGGCGATCTTGAACTTGCGCGGCAGGAAGGCGAATTCCGGATGCAGCGTGCTCCACTGGCGCAGGATCTCGGCGTAGGGCCGGGGATCGATCTGCTCATCGGGGGCAATCCCGGCCAGCGCGTCGCTGGTGATGTTGCGGATGCAGTTGCCCGAGGTCTGGATGCCGTGCAGGTCGACCTCGGCCAGCTTGTCCATCACGTCGGCCGCCTCCGCCAGCGGGATCCAGTTGAACTGCACGTTCTGGCGGGTGCTGAGGTGGCCGAAGCCGCGATCGTGGTCGCGGGCGATCGCGGCCAACTGGCGCAGCTGGCGGCTGGCGATTTCGCCATAGGGCACGGCGACCCGCAGCATCGGTGCGTGGCGTTGGACGTACCAGCCGTTCTGCAGGCGCAGGGCCCGGAAATCGTCGTCCGGCAGTTCGCCGCCGAGATGACGAGCCAGCTGGTCGCGGAACTGCGCGGCGCGCTGGTGGACCACTTGACGATCGAAGCGGGTGTAGGTGTACATCGGGAGAACCCTGGCTTGTGAGGCGACGAGGGTGACTCTACGGAGGCTTCTTATTCTTTGAAACTACATTGATTTCAGATGCTTATTTCATTCAGATATAAAAGGCGGCGAGACGATTCAGAGCCCTTCTAGAATGACGCCCATGAAGTCTGCTGTTCGCGAGCACGCCGTGGGCCCGGTGAACCGCCGCGCCGCCTTGGCGGGCCTGGCCACCCTGCTGACGCTGGCGGGCTGCCAGACGCCGGCGCCCGTGCGCCCGTCACCTCCGCCCGTCCCGCCCGAGCCGGTACCCCGCCGCCCGCCGCGCATCGGCCTGGCCCTGGGTGGGGGGGCCGCCCGCGGCTTTGCCCATATCGGCGTGATCCAGGTGCTGGAAGAGCAGGGCCTGCGTCCGAATCTGGTGGTCGGCACCTCGGCGGGCAGTCTGGTGGCCGCCATCTACGCGTCGGGCAAGAGCGGTGCCGCGATGACGGCGATGGCCCGCGACATGGATGAATCGGCGCTGACCGACTGGGGTTTTCCGGGTCGCGGGCTGATCCGCGGCGAAGCGCTGGCGCGCTATGTGCGGGAAGAGACCGACGGGCTGCCGATCGAACGGATGAAGCTGCCGCTGGGCATCGTCGCCACCGACCTGGCCAGCGGCCGGCCGATCCTGTTTCAGCGCGGCGATGTCGGGACGGCCGTGCGGGCCTCGAGTGCCGTGCCGGCCGTGTTCGAGCCGGTCCGGATCGGCACGCGCGAATACGTGGACGGCGGGCTGGTGGCGCCGGTGCCGGTGCGTTTCGCTCGCAAGATGGGGGCCGAGTTGGTGATCGCGGTGGACATTTCGTCGCCACCCGACGGCCACGCCACCGGCGATGCCGTGCACATGCTGCTGCAGACCTTCGCGATCATGGAGCGCAGCATCAACCAGCTGGAGCTCAAGGGCGCGGATGTCGTGATCCGGCCGGCGCTGGCGGGGGTGTCCAGCGCGGACTTCACGGCGCGGATGAAGGCGATCGAGGCTGGCCGTGCAGCGGCCTTGGCGATGCTGCCGACGCTGCGCGAGCGGATCGCGGCGCTGACGCGCTAGGGCCGGCGAACCGGCCAGGTCGCGCACGGTCCGAACGAAAAAAACCCGACCACGAGGGGTCGGGCTTGAACGGTACCTGGTGAGCGACGCCAGACATCAGGTTGGGCCGTCAACGGGGTACCGAGGAGACAACTTCCAGGCAGCCGTGCGAGCCCGGCTGGGTCGGGCGCTGCGCGCCGCTCAGGGCGCACAGGTGGATCAGACGGCGCGGCGCGCGGCCTTCGGAGCGGCCGAGGCCTTCACCGCCTGGGTGGTGATGGCTTGGAAATTGGCTTCGGCCACGTCAGCGGCCTGCTTGGCGGCCTTGTGCACACTTTCGTAGGCGTTGTTGGCAGCGGCCATCGCCGACTTCACCAGGGCCACCGCGTTTTCGGTGCCGGCGGGCGCGTTCTTGACGGCGCTGTCGACCAGACCGGCGAAGCTCTTCTGCAGGTCGGCGACCTGCGCCTCGGCCAGCTTGGTCACTTCGGCGTTGGTCGCAGCGGCGATGTCATACAGGTGACGGCTGTAGGCGGCGGCCTTTTCGGCGGCCGGTTGCAGCAGCCCGGCTTGCAGGCTCAGCAGTTCCTGCGCGTCCTTGACCGACAGCGCGGCCTTGGTGGTCTCGGCCGCTTCGCCCATCGACGCCTTCGCGACTTGCAGGTTCAGTTCAACCAGCTTTTCAACGCCGTTGAAGGCCTTGTTGGTCAGGTCGAACAGGGTTTCGACGTTGGCTTTTTGGGCGGCGAGCATTTGTTCAGCGGTCAGCATGTGAATCTCCTAGGTTGGGGGGACACGGTGCAGCTTTCGATACAAATGGTGCGCTGCAACATGATTCGAAGTATAGGCTGCCGCAGCGCGATTGCAAGTCTTTTGTTGCGGCGCAGCAATGATTGGGGGCGCCGCCCTAACGGGGACGGTGACGGGGCCGATCCCGGGGGCCGGCGTCCCGATGCGGTCGCGTCCGCGTCAGCACGGGCGCGGCGACGATGGAACAATCGCCCCATGACCTCACGACCCCGCCCTGAGCCTCGGCAGGCCTACCGCCTGTTCCGGCCCCTCGCCACCCGCTGGATGGACAACGACGTCTACGGTCACATCAACAACGTCGTGTACTACAGCTTCTTCGACACCGCCGTGAACGGCTACCTGATCGACGCCGCCGCGCTGGACATCCATGCCGGCCCGGTGATCGGACTGGTGGTCGAGACGCGCTGCAATTACTTCGCGCCGTTGGCGTTTCCGCAGGCCATCGAAGCCGGGCTGCGGGTGGCCCAGGTGGGCAGTTCCAGCGTGCGCTACGAAGTGGGCCTGTTCGCCGCAGGCGGGTCCGAGACCGCGGCCGCCGGCCACTTCGTGCACGTCTACGTCGATCGCCAGACCCGGCGACCGGTACCGCTGCCGGCAGCGCTGAGCCACGCGCTGCAAGCCTTGAAAGTCTGAATCGATGAACCCCCTTGCTGTTGACGCTGTGGACGCGGCACTCGCCGGCCGTCGTTCGATCCGTGCCTTTCTACCCACGCCGGTGCCGCGCGAAACGGTCGAGCAGATCCTGGCCGTCGCGGCGCGCGCGCCCTCGGGCACCAATACCCAACCCTGGCAGGTGACCGTGTTGACGGGACGCTCGCTGCAGGCGCTGAGCACACGGCTGGTGGCGGCCTACGACGACCCCGAGCAGCGCGCCCGGCACCGCGAACCCTATGCCTACTACCCGACCGAATGGGTCTCGCCGTACATCGACCGGCGGCGCAAGGTGGGCTGGGACCTGTACCAGTTGCTGGGCATCGGCAAGGCCGACAAGGCACGCATGCACGCGCAACACGCCCGCAACTTCCGCTTTTTCGATGCGCCGGTGGGGCTGATCTTCACGATCGATCAGGTGATGGAGCAGGGCAGCTGGCTGGACTACGGCATGTTCCTGCAGAGCATCATGGTGGCGGCGCGGGCGCGCGGTCTGGACACCTGCCCGCAGGCGGCGTTCACCCAATTCCACCGCTTGATCGCCGAGGAGCTCGGGCTGCCGGCCGATCGCACCGTGGTGTGCGGCATGGCGCTCGGCCACGCCGACCCGCAGGCTATTGAAAACAGCCTGGTCACCGAGCGCGAGCCGGTCACCGCCTTCGCCCGATTCATGGCGTGAGCCGGTGCCGCCCGGTGCCGCTCCCCGCCCTTCCCCTGGAGACTGATCCCATGACTTCGACCGCGCGTCCGCGGGTGCTCGTCGCTCGCCGTATCTTTCCGCAGGTGCTCGAACGCCTGCGCCAGCACTTCGATGTGCGGACCCACGACAGCGAGCAGGCATGGGGCCACGCCGAACTGGTTCAGGCCCTGCAAGGCTGTGCCGGCGTGTTCGTGGCCGGGACCGAGCCGATCGACGCCGCGCTGGTGGCCGGCTGCCCTGAACTGCGCGCGGTGTGCAGCATGGCGGTGGGCTACAACAACATCGATCTGCCGGCCTGCACCGCGCACGGCGTGCTGGTGAGCAACGCGCCCGGCGTGCTGACCGAGACCACGGCCGATTTCGGTTTCGCGCTGATGATGGCCACCGCGCGGCGCATCACCGAGAGCGAGCGCTATTTGCGCCGTGGCGAATGGACCACCTGGCAGGTCGATCTGTTCGCCGGTGCCGACATCCACGGCGCCACGCTGGGCATCCTGGGCATGGGTCGGATCGGCCAGGCGATCGCGCGGCGCGGCGTGCTGGGCTTCGGCATGAAGCTGGCGTACCACAACCGCAGCCGGCTCAGCGAGGCCGAGGAGGCCGAACTGGGCGCTCGGTACCTCGGCAAGGACGAGTTGCTGCGCCAGGCGGACCATCTGGTGATCGTGGTGCCCTACAGCGCCGCCTCGCACCACCTGATCGGCGCGGCCGAGCTGGCCTTGATGAAGCCGACCGCGACGCTGACCAACGTGGCGCGCGGCGGCGTGGTCGACGACGCGGCACTGGCCCAGGCGCTGCGCGAGCGCCGCATCGCGGCGGCGGGGCTCGATGTGTTCGAGGGCGAACCGGCGGTGCACCCCGGGCTGCTCGCCGTGCCCAACGTGGTGCTCACGCCGCACATCGCCAGCGCCAGCCTGCCGACCCGTCTGGCCATGTGCCAGTTGGCGGCCGACAACCTGATCGCCGCGCTGACCGGCGGCGCGCCGCCGACGGCCCTGAATCCCGAGGTGCTGGCATCGCGCTGAGCCGTCCACGGATCGGCGGCCAGTGCCCAGCCGGCACAATGGGCGCATGACTTTGATGCTTTCGAACGTCCTCCTGCTGGTCCTGGTGGCCGTGACCTTGTTGCTGGTCGTGTGGCTGGCGCTGCGCCGCCCGGACGCCGCCCCGCTGCAACTCGCCCTGAAGGCCGCGTTCGACGATGCGCAAGGGCGCCAGCAGCAGAGCAGCGAGCGCCTGGAGCGGGAGTTGCGCGGCGAGGTGCAGGCCAGCGCCAGTGCCACCCGGGGCGAGCTGAGCCAGGGTTTGTCGCTGTTTCAGCAGGCTTTGCTGGCGCAATCCGGCGATGTTGCCCGGACACAGAACGAGCAGATCGATTCGTTCCGGGTGCAGTTGGCGGCGATGCAGCAGCAGGTGGCCCAGGCGCTGCAGGCGACGACTCAGGCGCTGACGCAGCAGGCACAGTCGGGCCAGGACGCCCTGGCTGCGGCCTTGGGCCAGACCCGCCAGGCGCAGACCAGCGCACTGCTGCAGGCCCGCGAAGCGCAGGACCAGGCCCTCCAGCGTGTGGCCGACGGCCTGAATGAGCAGCTGAGGTTGCTGGCCGAGGGCAATGAGCGCCGGCTCGGCGAGGTTCGCGCGGCGGTCGAGCAGAAGCTGGCGGCGCTGCAGGACGGCAACGAGAAGAAGCTCGACCAGATGCGTGCCACCGTGGACGAGAAGCTGCACGCCACGCTGGAGCAGCGCCTGGGCGAGAGCTTCAAGCAGGTGGCCGACCGGCTGGAGCAGGTGCACAAGGGCCTGGGCGAGATGCAGACGCTGGCGCGCGACGTAGGCTCGCTCAACCGCGTGCTGACCAACGTCAAGACCCGCGGCGTGTTCGGCGAGGTGCAACTGGCCGGCCTGCTGGAACAGGTGTTCACGCCCGAACAGTACGGCGCCAATGTCGAGACCGTGCCGGGCAGCAACGCGCGGGTGGAGTTCGCGATCCGGCTGCCGGGTCGGCGCGACGACGGTTTGCCGCTGTGGCTGCCGATCGACGCCAAGTTCCCGCGCGAGGACTACGAGCGACTGCTCAGCGCGCAGGAAGCGGCCGATCCGGTGGCGGCCGAGGCGGCGGCCAAGGCCATCGAGACGCGGCTGCGGCTGGAGGCGAAGACGATCCGCGAGAAATACATCGCCGCCCCCTACACGACCGACTTCGGCATCCTGTTCGTACCGACCGAGGGCTTGTACGCCGAGGCGCTGCGCCGGCCCGGCCTGGTCGAAAGCCTGCAGCGCGAGCACCGCATCACGCTGGCCGGTCCCACCACGCTGCTGGCCACCCTGTCCAGCCTGCAGATGGGCTTTCGCACGCTGGCGCTGGAAAAACGCAGCGCCGAAGTCTGGGAGGTGCTGGGCGCGGTCAAGACCGAGTTCGGCAAGTTTGGCGAGGTCCTGGCCAAGACCAAGAAGAAGCTTGACGAAGCCAGCAACACCATCAGCGATGCCGAGACGCGGACCCGCGCGATGACGCGGCGACTCAAGTCGGTGGAGACCCTGCCCGATCACCGGGCCGACGCGCTGCTGGGCCTCGAACCCTCGGACGGTGGGGACGGACCGCCGTCCGCCTGACCGTCAGGGAGCGGCTCCGCGTTCGCTGGCCGTGCGTCGAGGCGCCAGCTAGAAGCGGATGCGCGGCTTGTCCGGATCGGCCGGCGGGGTCGGCGTCGCCGCATCGTTGCGGGACGCGGCCGCTGGAGCGGGTGCGGTGTCGTCCCCGGCCGCTGCCTGTGCCGCCACCAGGGGGGTAGGCGCCGGGTTGCGCCAGCTTGCCGGCAGCTTCGAGGTGGCGGGGTAACCGGCCGCATCGAGATAGCTTTGCCAGTCCGCGGCCACCAGGCCTTTCAGCTGCTGGTTGCCCACCGTCAACAGCGGCAGGCTGGTGGCCCCGCTGAGCCGCTGCAGCGCCTGGATGTCGGCCGGCGATTCGACCCGCTTTTCGGCGAACGGCACGCCGCGTTGCTGCAGCAACTGGCGTCCGGTATCACAGGGCGGGCAGGACTTGCTCGCGTACAAGGTGACCGGGTAGCGGCCCATCGCACGGCGCAGATCCGCGGGCAGGCCGCTGGCGGCTGTCGCAGCGTCGCCTGGCGTGCCCGCACCGACGGCGGCGGCGCCCGGGACCGGCTGGTCGCTGTAGGTGACGCGGCCATCGGGGCCCACCACCTTGTACTGCGCCAGCGCGGCGCCGGACAGGCCCAGGGCGATCAGACCCCAGGGCACGACGCGGAGGAATCGAAAGTCAAGGCGCATGGTTCGACGAAATCCTCAGGATCAGCGACGACAAAGACTAGCACGCCGCACGCGGTCAGGCGGCGATGCCCTGATGGCGCAGCAACGCGTCGATCGATGGCTCGCGACCGCGGAAGGCGGTGAAGCTGGCCAGCGCCGGCCGGCTGCCGCCGACCTCCAGGATCTCGCGCCGGAAGCGCAGGCCGGTGGCCGGGTCCAGCGCGCCGTTCTCCTCGAACGCGCTCCAGGCATCGGCCGACAGCACCTCGGCCCACTTGTAGCTGTAATAGCCGGCCGCGTAGCCGCCGGCGAAGATGTGCGAGAACGTGTGCGGCGAGCGCGCGAAGGGCGGCGGTTGCAGGACGGCCACCTCGTTGCGCACCTCCTGCGCAATCGCCATGACCCGGTCGGCCGCATCGGTTTCGGTGTGCAGGCGCATGTCGAACAGCGCGAACTCGACCTGGCGCAAGGTCTGCATCGCGCTCTGGAAGTTCTTGGCCGCCAGCATCTTGTCGTACAGGGCGCGGGGCAGCGGTGCGCCGCTGTCGACGTGGGCGGTGAGTCGCTGCAGCACCTCCCACTCCCAGCAGAAGTTCTCCATGAACTGGCTGGGCAACTCCACCGCATCCCATTCGACGCCGGCAATGCCCGACACGCCGAGATCGTCGACCTGGGTCAGCAGGTGGTGCAGGCCGTGGCCGAATTCGTGGAACAAGGTGGTGACGTCGTCGTGGCTCAGCAGCGCCGGCCTGTCGCCGACCGGCGACGCAAAGTTGCAGACCAACTGCGCCACCGGGGTCTGCAGGCCACCGCCATCGGGCCGGCGCCAGCGCTCCCGGGCATCGTCCATCCAGGCGCCGCCGCGCTTGCCGGTGCGGGCATAGGGGTCGAGGTAGAACTCGCCGACGCGCTGGCCGGCGCGCTCGATGCGGTAGAAGCTCACTGCCGGGTGCCAGGTCGGGGCCTGGGCGGCGCGGATCTGCACGTCGAACAGCGTTTCGACGATGCCCAGCAGGCCTTGCAGGACCTTGGGCAGCGGGAAATAGGCCCGGACTTCCTGGTCGTTGAACGCGTAGCGCGACTCCTTGAGCTGTTCGCTGGCGTAGGCGACGTCCCAGGACTGCAGTTCGGCCAGGCCCAGTTCGCGCGCTGCGAATTCACGCAGCTCGGCCAGATCCTTCCGGCCGGCAGGGTGCGCCCGGCCGGCCAGATCGCGCAGGAATCCCATGACCTCGGCCGGACTGCGCGCCATTTTGGCGGCGAGCGAGACCTCGCCGTAATTGGCGTAGCCCAGCAGAGCGGCTTCCTCCTGGCGCAGTTGCAGCAGCTCGCGCATCACCGGCGAATTGTCGCGGTCGGGCTCGCCGAGCTCGCTGGCGCGGGTGGCATAGGCGGTGTAGAGCCGTTCGCGCAGCGCCCGGTTGCGGCCGAATTGGAGCACCGGAAAGTAACTGGGGAAGTGCAGCGTCAGCTTGTGGCCGTCCCGGTCCTCTGCGGCGGCCGCGGCGCGGGCGGCGGCGACCACATCGGCCGGCACGCCCTCCAGTTCGGCCTCGGTGGCGTAATAGGCAAAGGCGTCGGTGGCGTCCAGCACATGGTTCGAATAGGCCTGGGACAGCTCCGCCATGCGCTCCTGGATCTGCGCAAAGCGAACTTTCGCCTCGCCCTGCAGATCGGCTCCGCCGAGGCGGAAATCGCGCAGCCAGTGGGTCAGCGCCTGGCGCCGCGGCGCACTGAGCGTGGCCGCGGCCGGGCTGGCGGCCAATGCGCGGTACTTGGCGTAGAGCCGCTCGTCGCTGCCCTGGCGCGTGTAGAACTCGGTGATCCTCGGCAGATTCTCGGCATGGGCGGCACGCAGGGCCGGCGAATCGGCGACGTGGTTCAAATGGCTGACGGCGCCCCAGGCACGCGACAGCCGCTCGGTGGCCACGCCCAGCACCAGCGACATGGCGTCGTAATCGGCAGCGACGTCGGGCCCGATGACCCGCTCAAGCGCGGCGTCCGCCGCGGTCAGAAGGTGGTCCATGGCCGGGTTGACGTGCTCGGGGCGGATCGCCTGGTAGTCGATCAGGCCGTCGAGTTGGAGCAGGGGGTTGGTCATGTCGGAAGGTCTCGCGGCTAGGTCGGGCAGAGGACGGGCGCGTTCAGCGGGCCGCGGCGCGCTCGGCGGCCTCGAGGGTGTTGACCAGCAGCATTGTGATGGTCATGGGGCCGACCCCACCCGGCACCGGGGTGATGTAGGACGCCACCTCGGCCACCGCTGCCGTGTCCACGTCGCCGCAGAGCTTGCCGTCGGCGTTGCGGTTGATGCCCACGTCGATCACGATCGCACCGGGCTTGACCATGTCGGCGGTCAGCGTGCCCTGGCGGCCCACCGCGGCCACCACCACGTCGGCCTGGCGGGTGTGATGGGCCAGATCCGGCGTGGCGCTGTGGCAGATGGTGACGGTGGCGTTGGCCTGCAGCAGCAGCAGGGCCATGGGTTTGCCGACGGTGTTGCTGCGGCCGATGACCACCGCATGCTTGCCCTTCAGCGAGACGCCGGTGGAAGCGATCAGTTTCATGCAGCCATAAGGCGTGCAGGGGCGAAAGCCGTCGAGGCCCGCCATCAGTTCGCCGGCCGACAGCACGGAGTAGCCGTCCACGTCCTTGGTGGTATCGATCGCCTCGATCACCTTGTGCGCATCGATGTGCCTGGGCAGCGGCATCTGCACCAGGATGCCGTGAACGGCGGGATCGGCGTTGAGCGCGGCGATCCGGTCCAGCAAGTCGGCCTCGCTCAGGCCGGCATCGTACTTCTCGAACACCGAGCGAACGCCGCTGTCCTCGCAGGCCTTGATCTTGTTGCGCACATAGACCGCAGAGGCCGGGTCCTCGCCGACCAGGATCACGGCCAGGCCGGGTTGCTGGCCGCGGGCGGTCAGGGCCGCCGCGCGGGTGGCCACCTCGGCGCGGAGCTGGCGGGACAGGGCGTTGCCGTCGATGAGTTGGGCGGTCATGGGGGGCGCTTTCGTCGAGTGGTCGGAAGGGGCTTGGGATCCAGAAGTGCCAACGGGGCCCAGGGGCCCCGTTGAGGTGTGCATCGGTGTCGCGGGTTCAGGCCTTTTGCGTGGCGCCCAGCGCGATCTTGAGCAAGTCGGCCACGGTGTTGGCGTTGAGCTTTTCCATGATGTTGGCGCGGTGCGCCTCGACCGTCTTGATGCTGATGCCCAGGTCGTCGGCGATCTGCTTGTTCAGCCGCCCAGCCACGATGCGCTCCAGCACCTGCGCTTCCCGGGTGGTCAGGCGCGAGAGCAGGGCGTACCGGCTGGCCTGTTCCTGGTGCTGGCTGAAGGCGACGCGCGCCTGCTCCAGCATGCGCTCGACCAAGGCCACGAGTTCGGCCTCCTTGAAGGGCTTTTCGATGAAGTCCATCGCGCCCTTCTTCATCGTCGTGACCGCCATCGGCACGTCGCCGTGGCCGGTGATGAACACCACCGGCAAGGGGCTGCGGCGCTCCAGAAGCCGGTCCTGCAGTTCCAGGCCGCTCATGCCGTCCATCCGGATGTCGGCGATCAGGCAGGCCACTTCACGGGGGTCGAACCGCGACAGGAAGGACTCCGACGAGTCGAAGCACTTGACGCGGTAGTCCTTGCCTTCCAGCAGCCACTGGAGGGAATCACGCACGGCCTCGTCGTCGTCGACAACGTAGACGGTGCCTTTCTTCGGGATCAGGCTCATGAGGAAGCAGCGTTGGGGTTGGCCGCGGCGGTCTCTTCCGGTACTTCGGGTATCGGTTGGGGCTCTGCGCGTAGCGTCAGGTCGACGGGCAGGGTGAAGGCGAACCGGCACCCCGTGATGAGGTTGCCATTGTAGAGGTTCTGGGCCCGCATCCTTCCCCGGTGCGATTCGATGATCGAGCGGCACAGCGACAGCCCGATGCCCATGCCATCGGCCTTGGTCGAGAAGAAGGCCTCGTACAGGCGCGAGCTGACTTCGTCGCTCATTCCCGGGCCCATGTCGGTGACGCTGAATTCGATCACCCCGCCTTCCTCGGCGGTGTGCCGCGGAATCACCCGCAGCTCGATGTGTCGGCGCGATGGCGGGAGCCGCGCGTTGTCGATCGCCTCGGCGGCATTCTTGAGCAGGTTCAGCAGCACCTGCTCGATCAGGATCGGGTCGATGTGCAAGGGCGGCAGGCGTTGCGCCACGTAGCTCTGGATCGCGACCTTGCGGCGGCGCAATTCGATGCCCGCCAGTTCCACCGCGTCTTCGACGATGTCCTTGGCGTGCGTCGTCTGGCGCTGCGGCTCGCTGCGCTTCACGAAGGCGCGGATGCGGTGGATGATCTGGCCGGCGCGCTCGGCCTGGCGGGCGGTCTTCTGTAACGCCGTGATCAGGTCGTCGGTCTCGATCGACCCGGCACGCACCCGGCTGACCATGCCGTTGCAGTAGTTGTTGATCGCCGTCAGCGGCTGGTTCAGCTCGTGGGCCACCGACGAGGCCATCTCGCCCATGGTGATCAGGCGGCTGGTGACCTGTGCCTTCTCGGCCTGCTGCTGGGCCAGTTCCTCGACCCGGCGGCGGGAGGTGACGTCGGTCGCGATCAGCATCTGGGCCAGGCGGCCATCGGTCCACTGCAGGTAGCGACTGCGCACGTCGAACCACATCTGGCGCGCTTCGACGTAGACCTCGTGGGGCTGGGCACCCGCCTCGGTCAGCTCTTGCTGAGGCAGGCCCGAGAGGCTGTCGATCGCATCGTCGGCCTCGGGCAGGTAGAGGCTGCCGACCGCGCTGCTGGCCAGCAGGCTGTGGCCGGTCGCGTCGGCGCCGAACCACAGACGGTAGGAGCGGTTGGCGAACAGCAGTTCGTTTTGCTGCACCGACATCACCGAGACCGCGGCGTCCAGGCCTTCGAGCACGGTGGTGAAGCGCTCGTGCGAGGCGGACAACTGGTCCCGGATGCGCTTGGCCTCGGTGATGTTGGTCATCGACGTCATCCAGCCGGTCTGCTGCCCCTTGGGGTCGATCAGCGGCGAGACGTACATCCGGGCGTCGAAGATCGAGCCGTCCTTGCGCATCACCTTGACCTCGATGCCGCCGGCCGGGCTGCGGCCCAGCAGTTCCTGCTGCAGCAGGCGGGTGTTCTCGTCGATGCGGTCCGATGGCCAGTAGGGGAAGGGCGGGCGGCCGTTGATCAGGTCGGTCTCGGCATAGCCGGTCATCGCGCAGAAGGCCGGGTTGACGTAGGTGACGCGGCCTTCCAGGTCCATCGCACGCATGCCGGTCAGCATCGAGTTTTCCATCGCCCGGCGGAAGTTCGTCTCCTGCACCAGTGCACCCTGGATCTGGGCGCGGCGGCGCACATGGCGCCAGGTGCCCAACAGCATCCATACCGTCAGGATCGACAAGGCCACCACCATCCAGAACAAGGTGTTGCCGATCAGGCCGATCGAGGTGCGGTAGCCGAAGCCGCGCAGTATCAGACCATTGGCCATCGGCGCCAGCGGCACGTCGTACTGCAGCGATGGCGGCGAGCGCTTCTGGCCCGGCATGGTGGTGACGGTGCCGGCGAGCAGCCGGCCATCGGCGTCCAGCACCGCCACGCCGTGACGGCGGCTGACCTCGGCCGGCACGAAATAGCGCACCAGCGCCTCGATCGAGTAGTCGACCAGGATCGCACCGACGAAGCTGCCCTTGTCGATCAACGGCACCTGTACCTGGAACACCGGGGTGCCGCTGGCATCGTTGAATGCGTGGGAATAGACCACCTGGTGGGTGTCCCGGGCGGCCAGGAAGCTGAACTCGGATTCCGAGCTTCGGCCCAGGACCGGCAAGGACGGGTCGGGCTTGTCGGGATCGGCCGTGTCGTCGTTGGCGAAGCTGACCACCTGCTGCAGCGCGTGCACGCCGCGGTGCGAGGTGAGCCAGGCGACCCGCAGCACCTCGTGGCGTTCATGCTCGAAGGCAGCGGCCTGGGCCTGGAAGGCGGCGGTATCGATGTCGCGGGTGACCAGTTCGCGGGCGATGCGGACCAACTGCTCCTGGTTCTCGATCAGGTGCAGCCGGATCTGCTGCTGGGCCACCTCGGTGTCGCGCTGAAGGGATTCGGTGGCGCGGTCGATCTCCTCGCTGCGCAGGTACCAGAACGCGGTGGTGATGGCGGCCAGAAAGAGCAGCACCGAGACCAGCGGTCCGATGGTCGCAAAGCGGTCCTGGCGAGCAGGCGACTGCTGGCGCCACCACCGGCCGAACAGGCGGTGCAAGACGGAAGGGGGGGCGGGGTGGCGCTCGGGTCTGGCGGACATCGGAGCGGATTATCGCGGGCGCGGTGCATGCCGTCCTCCGGCGAGGTGGGTCGATGTCGTTCGATATTATTTCATATCATGAAAAAGATATCCGCCATTTGAAAATTGTCTGACCTTGTGCCACACTGCGCCCCGATTCAGACACAACCAATGGCCAACAACCAGGAGACACCCATGTCCGCCATGCCTGATCAGAAGCCGAGCGCGGCTGCCAACGATGTGGACGCGCAGGAGACCCGCGAGTGGCTTGACGCCCTGTCGGCGGTGATATCGGCCGAGGGGCCCGAGCGTGCCCATTACCTGCTGGAGCAATTGCTGGAGGAGGCGCGCCAGCACAGCGTGGACATGCCGTTCTCGGCCAACACCGGCTACGTCAACACGATCGAGCCGGACCAGGAGGAACGCTGCCCGGGCAACATCGAGATCGAGGAGCGCCTGCGCGCCTACATGCGCTGGAACGCGATGGCCATGGTGGTCAAGGCCAACCGCCATCACCCGGAAGACGGTGGCGACCTGGGCGGCCACATCGGCTCCTTCGCCTCGCTGGCGCACATGTTCGGCGCCGGCTTCAACCATTTCTGGCACGCCGAGAGCGAGGGCCACGGCGGCGACTGCCTCTACATCCAGGGCCACGTGTCGCCCGGCGTCTATGCCCGCGCCTACCTGGAGGGCCGCCTGACCGAGGAGCAGTTGCTGCACTTCCGCCAGGAGGTCGAGGGCAAGGGCTTGTCGAGCTACCCGCACCCCAAGCTGATGCCGGAGTTCTGGCAGTTCCCGACCGTCTCGATGGGCCTGGGCCCCTTGATGGCCATCTACCAGGCGCGCTTCCTGAAGTACCTGCATGCCCGCGGCATCGCCAACACCGAGAACCGCAAGGTCTGGGTCTTCTGCGGCGACGGCGAGATGGACGAGGTCGAGTCGCTGGGCGCGATCGGCCTGGCCGCGCGCGAGAACCTGGACAACCTGATCTTCGTCATCAACTGCAACCTGCAGCGCCTGGACGGCCCGGTGCGCGGCAACGGCAAGATCATCCAGGAACTCGAAGGCGAGTTCCGCGGCGCCGGCTGGAACGTGATCAAGCTGATCTGGGGCAGCAACTGGGATCCGCTGCTGGCGCGCGACAGGGACGGTGCGCTGCGCAAGGTCATGATGGACACGCTGGACGGCGACTACCAGGCCTTCAAGGCGAATGACGGTGCCTACGTCCGCAAGCATTTCTTCGGCAAGGACCCGCGCACCGCCGAGATGGTCGCCAAGATGAGCGACGACGACATCTGGAGCCTCAAGCGCGGCGGTCACGACCCGCAGAAGGTGTACGCGGCCTACCACCGCGCGGTCAACCACAAGGGCCAGCCGACGGTGCTGCTGATCAAGACCGTCAAGGGTTTCGGCATGGGCAAGGCCGGCGAAGGCAAGAACAACGTCCATCAGACCAAGAAGCTGACCGACGAGGACATCAAGATCTTCCGCGACCGTTTCAACATCCCCATTCCCGACAGCGAACTGGCGCGGTTGCCCTTCTACAAGCCGGCCGACGACACGCCGGAAATGAAGTACCTGCACGAGCGTCGTCAGGCGCTGGGCGGCTACCTGCCGCACCGCCGTACGAAGGCCGACGAGAGCTTCACCGTGCCGGCGCTGGAAACCTTCAAGAGCGTGATCGAGCCGACCGCCGAGGGCCGCGAGATCAGCACCACCCAGGCCTATGTGCGCTTCCTGACCCAACTGCTGCGCGACCAAGCGCTGGGCCCGCGCGTCGTGCCCATCCTGGTCGACGAGGCGCGCACCTTCGGCATGGAAGGCCTGTTCCGCCAGGTCGGCATCTACAACCCGGCGGGCCAGCAGTACACCCCGGTCGATAAAGACCAGGTCATGTACTACAAGGAGGACAAGGCTGGCCAGATCCTGCAGGAAGGCATCAACGAGGCCGGCGGCATGGCCAGCTGGATCGCCGCGGCCACGTCGTACAGCACGAGCAACCGGATCATGATTCCGTTCTACGTGTATTACTCGATGTTCGGCTTCCAGCGCATCGGCGATCTGGCTTGGGCCGCCGGTGACATGCAGGCCCGCGGCTTCCTGCTCGGCGGCACCTCGGGCCGCACCACGCTGAATGGTGAAGGCCTGCAGCACGAGGACGGCCACAGCCACATCCTGGCCGGCACGATCCCGAACTGCGTCAGCTACGACCCGACCTTCGCGCACGAGGTGGGCGTGATCATGCAGCACGGCTTGAAGCGCATGGTCGAGAAGCAGGAAAACGTCTTCTACTACCTGACGCTGCTGAACGAGAACTACGCCATGCCGGGCCTGCGCACCGGCACCGAGGACGAGATCATCAAGGGCATGTACTTGCTCGAAGAGGGGGCGAAAAAGACCCCGCGCGTCAACTTGCTGGGTTCGGGCACCATCCTGCGCGAGGCCGTGGCCGCGAGGAAGCTGCTCGAAGAGGACTGGGGCGTGGCCGCGAATGTGTGGAGCTGCCCCAGCTTCAACGAACTGGCCCGCGACGGCGCCGATTGCGAGCGCTGGAACCTGCTGCACCCCACCGAGGCGCCGCGCGTGCCCTTCGTGGCGCAGCAACTGGGCGCGCATGCCGGACCGGTGATCGCCTCCACCGACTACATGAAGAACTATGCCGACCAGATCCGTGCCTACGTGCCCAGGGGTCGCAGCTTCAAGGTGCTGGGCACCGACGGATTCGGCCGCAGCGACTTCCGCAGCAAGCTGCGCGAGCACTTCGAGATCAACCGCCACTACATCGTGGCCGCGGCGCTCAAGGCGCTGTCGGAAGAGGGCAGCGTGCCGGTCGCCAAGGTGGCCGAGGCCATTGCCAAGTACGGCATCAAGGCCAACAAGATCAACCCGCTGCACGCCTGAGCGGACCAGGAGACAGACACCATGGCATTGATTGAAGTGAAGGTTCCCGACATCGGGGACTTCAAGGACGTGGCCATCATCGAACTGCTGGTCAAGCCCGGCGACACGGTGAAGGCCGAGCAAAGCCTGATCACCGTCGAGAGCGACAAGGCCTCGATGGAAATCCCGTCGTCGCACGCCGGCGTGGTCAAGGAACTCAAGGTCGCGCTGGGCGACAAGGTCAGCGAAGGCAGCTTGTTGTTGATGCTGGAGGTGGCGGGGGCGGGGGCACCCGAGGGGGCTGCCTCGACCCCTGCAGCGTCGGCACCCGCTGCCGCCATGCCGGTACCTGTGGCCGCTGCGCCCGTCGCGGCCGCTGTCGCGACGGCCACCGGCCCGATCCAGGTGCTGGTGCCCGATATCGGCGATTTCCACGACGTGGCCGTCATCGAACTGCTGGTCAAGGTGGGCGACACGGTCAAGGCGGAGCAAAGCCTGATCACGGTCGAGAGCGACAAGGCCTCGATGGAAATTCCGTCATCGCACGCGGGTGTGATCAAGGAAATCAAGGTCGCGCTGGGCGACAAGGTCAACCAGGGCACGCCGCTGGTGGTGCTGGAGGGCGCCGCAGGCGGCGCACCGGCTGCTGCGCCGGCTGTCATGGCTGCGGCCGCGCCGGCGCCGGCAACCGCCGCGGCCCCCGTTCCCGCCGCGGCCGCGGCGCCGGTGGCTGTCGCTACCCCGGCTGTGCATCAACCCGGCACGCCGGCGCCAGGCCTGCCGCACGCCTCCCCCAGCATCCGCAAGCTCGCGCGCGAGCTGGGCGTGCCCCTGGCGGAAGTGACCGGTTCCGGCCTGAAGGGGCGTATCACGCAGGACGACGTGCAGGGCTTCGTCAAGGGCGTGCTGGCCGGCAACCTGCAAACGGCTGCGCAAAAGGCCAAGGCTCCCGCAACCGCGCCGGCCGCCGCCGGTGGCGCCTTCCCTGGTCTGCTGGCCTGGCCGCAGGTGGACTTCGCCAAGTTCGGCCCGGTCGAGCGCAAGGACCTCTCGCGCATCAAGAAGATCTCGGGCGCCAACCTGCACCGCAATTGGGTCGTCATCCCGCACGTCACGAATCATGACGATGCCGACATCACCGAGCTCGAAGCTTTGCGCGTCCAGCTGAACAAGGAGAACGAGAAGAGCGGCGTGAAGGTGACCATGCTGGCCTTCATGATCAAGGCCGCGGTGGCGGCGCTGAAGAGGTTCCCGGAGTTCAATGCCAGCCTGGACGGCGACACCCTGGTGCTGAAGAACTACTTCCACATCGGCTTCGCGGCGGACACGCCCAACGGTCTGATGGTGCCGGTCATCAGGGATTGCGACAAGAAGGGCATCCTCCAGATCAGTGCCGAAATGAGCGAGCTGGCCAAGAAGGCCCGCGACGGCAAGCTGGGTCCGGCCGAGATGACGGGAGGCTGCTTCAGCATCTCTTCGCTGGGCGGCATCGGTGGGCGTTACTTCACGCCCATCATCAACGCGCCGGAAGTGGCCATCATGGGCGTGTGCAAGAGCAGCATCGAACCGAAGTGGGATGGCAAGGCCTTCCAGCCGCGGCTGATGCTGCCGCTGTCGCTGAGCTGGGACCACCGGGTGATCGACGGCGCCGCGGCCGCTCGCTTCAACGTTTACTTCGCATCGCTGCTGGCCGACTTCCGTCGGATCGCGCTGTAAGGAGCACGACATGGCAATGATCGAAGTGCAAGTGCCGGACATCGGCGATTTCAAGGACGTGGGCGTGATCGAGTTGCTGGTCAAGCCCGGCGACACCGTGAAGGCGGAGCAAAGCCTGATCACGGTCGAGAGCGACAAGGCGTCGATGGAGATCCCGTCGTCTCATGCGGGCGTGGTCAAGGCGCTCAAGGTCGCGTTGGGCGACAAGGTCAACCAGGGCTCGGTCATCCTGACGCTGGAAGCGGCGGGTGAGGCGGCGGCTCCCGCTCCCGCCGCCGCAGCGCCTGTGGCTCCCGCACCCGCTCCCGCCGCCGCGCCTGAGGCTGCAGTGGCCGGCACGGCCGGCAGCTACCGCGGCGCGGCCGACGTGGAGTGCGACCTGCTGGTGCTGGGCGCCGGCCCTGGCGGCTATTCGGCCGCCTTCCGCGCGGCCGACCTGGGTCTCAAGGTGGTGATCGTCGAGCGCTACGCCACGCTGGGTGGCGTCTGCCTGAACGTGGGCTGCATCCCCTCCAAGGCGCTGCTGCACGTGGCCGCGGTGATGGACGAGGTCCGCCACATGGCCGACCTGGGCGTCGACTTCGGTCAGCCCCAGGTCAACATCGCCAAGCTGCGCGGTCACAAAGAGAACGTCATCGCCAAGCTGACCGGCGGCCTGGCCGCGATGGCCAAGATGCGCAAGGTCACCACGCTGCGCGGCTATGGCGCCTTCGTCGACCCGAACCACGTGCAGGTGGAAGAAACCACCGGCGACGGCCAGGACAAGACGGGCGCCACCCAGGTCGTGAAGTTCAAACACGCGATCATCGCGGCCGGCTCGCAGGCGGTGCGGCTGCCGTTCTTCCCCGACGACGAGCGCATCGTGGACAGCACCGGCGCGTTGGCGCTGGGGGCCGTGCCCAAGCGCATGCTGATCGTGGGCGGCGGCATCATCGGCCTGGAGATGGGTACGGTCTACTCGACGCTGGGCGCGCGTCTGGACGTGGTGGAAATGCTCGACGGCCTGATGCAGGGGGCCGACCGAGACCTCGTGAAGGTCTGGCAGAAGATGAACGCGCACCGTTTCGACAACATCATGTTGAAGACCAGGACGGTGGGCGCGACGGCCATGCCCGAGGGCATCAAGGTCGAGTTCGAGGCGGCCGACGGCAGCCGCAGCGAGCAGACCTACGACCTGGTGCTGCAGGCCGTGGGCCGCACGCCCAACGGCAAGAAGATCGCCGCCGACAAGGCGGGCGTGGCGGTGACCGACCGTGGCTTCATCAACGTGGACGTGCAGATGCGCACCAACGTGCCGCACATCTTCGCCATCGGGGACCTGGTGGGCCAGCCGATGCTGGCGCACAAGGCCGTGCACGAGGCGCATGTGGCGGCCGAGGTGATCGCAGGCACGCTGCAGGGCAACAAGGAACTGGCCTCGGCCGCGTTCAATGCCCGCGTGATCCCCAGCGTGGCCTACACCGATCCCGAGGTGGCCTGGGTGGGCCTGACCGAAGACCAGGCCAAGGCGCAGGGCATCAAGGTGAAGAAGGGCTTGTTCCCCTGGACGGCTTCGGGCCGGGCCATCGCGAATGGCCGCGACGAGGGCTACACCAAGCTGCTGTTCGACGATTCGCCCGAGGCCCATGGCCACGGCCGGATCCTGGGGGGCGGCATCGTGGGAACCCATGCGGGCGACATGATCGGCGAGATCGCGCTGGCCATCGAGATGGGCGCTGACGCGGTGGACATCGGCAAAACCATCCACCCCCACCCCACGCTGGGCGAGAGCATCGGCATGGCGGCGGAAGTCGCGCACGGCAGCTGTACGGACCTTCCGCCGACCAGGCGCTGAACCCGGCCCGACGATCGGTTCCGGCGGACCCCGTGGCGAGAGGCGCTCGAACGACGAGCCTCCCGATGCGGTCGGCTCAGAGCACCTGGCCTTCGGCGACGATGCGCCACTGGGATCCTTGGCGGTCCCAGTACTGGCGCATCACGTGGTCGTGGCGGGGAGACGAAGCCACCTCGCGGAAGGTCACGACCATCTTGCCCTGGTCGTCATGCCAGGTCACCAGGCTCACCTGGTCCAGCTTGACCGGGGGCGTCGCCAGGCGTTCACGGAGCTGGCGTTGTTCGGCCGTGTCAGCGCCGGAACGATCCTCGGCGTAGAAAGCCTCCAAGGTGGTGCGGTCCGCGCGCATCCGCGCCTGCTGCCACTTGGCCAAGGCGTCGTCGAACGACGCAAGCCCCGGCATGGACGGGCGCTGCTGCTGCGGTACCCAGTTGATCCTGCGGGTGATCACCACCGGCGTGCCGCGCAACGGCAATTCGGCCGCCAGCTTGCGCAGATCGTCGTTGGCCATCGCCACGCAGCCGTCGCTGTCGAGCGGCGGCCGCGCATAGGTGTCCGCCGGCACACCGTGCAGCAGAATGCCGCTACCGGTGCGCCCCTTGAACTTGTCGTAGGCATTGGGATAGTTCAGCGGCAAGGCGCCTGCGCCAAAACGGCGCTGCAGGGCATGGGGATCCAGGTGGGTGGTGACGAAGTAGACGCCCAGCGGCGTGCGCTGATCGCCTTCGACCAGCTTGTCGACGCCTTGCTTGCCCACCGAGACGTAGAAATCGTCGATCAGGTGCAAGCCCTGCGGCCCGTTGCGGAACAGGTAGAGACGGGCCCGCGAGGTGTCGACCGCGATGGCGTAGGGTGTGCTGGGCGGCAGAGTGACGAACTCGTCGGGCACTTCGGCATGCGGCGGACGCTCCTGCAAGGCCTGGAGGCGCAGGCGTGCCTCGCTCTTGAGTTCGCCCAGTTCGGTCGCAGCCACGCCGGTGAGCCGACGCTCTGCGGTGCCGAAGCCGGTGAGTTCACCGAAGCGCGCCGACATCAGGTCGGCGTTGACCAGCTGAGCCAATTTGAAGTTCGGCTCGGTCTGCGTCAGGGCCTGCGCGGCCCGAAGCGCGGTGTCGAGCTGGTTGTCGGCAATCAACCGATAAATGGCGATCAATCGCGCTTCCGGGCTGCCAACGAGTGCGTCGGGCGGAACGGCGGTGTCGCCAGGGCTGTCGGCCAAGCGCATGGCCACGCGCGCAACGGCAGAGGGCGGCGCGCCCCGTCCCTCGGTCGACGACCCGTGCGCCGATGGCAACAATGACGACAGGCCGTGTGCCGACAGCAGACCCATCACGGTCATGGCACCGATGGCCATGGCGACCGCGCCGCGACGTCTTGACCGGCGGTTCGGGATCAGCATGGGCGAGGCAGGCGTGTTTCAGGGCACCTCAATTCAACCGCCGATCGATTCCTGGCGAATCAACCACCGGCCACCGGACCGAGCGAATTCAAGCGTCTTGCGGCTGTTGCTGGACAAGGCATCCGACTGATAAGTCTGGCGGAAGTGTGCCACGGCGCGGTCTCCGTTGACCGTGATCTTCAAATCGCTGACCCCGACCCGGATCGATTTCTTGGTGGCGATCCGATCGTGCCGCTCCTTCTGCCATGCCTTGTGCGAACCGGCCTGCCCGGAGAACTCGGCGGTGTAGGCGGCGTAGTAGCTGCTCATGTCACGGCGACTCCAGGCGGAGGCCCAGGACTTGACCGCGCGTTCGACATCTGCGTCGGCCGTCACGACCGGCCTGGTTTCGGCGGCGGGCTTGCCGCTTGCCGAAGGTGCGGGGGGCTTGGTGGCGGCCTGCACCGGTTGATGCTCCACGGCCGCCGGCGTCGGCGCCGGCGACTTGGCCGGCGCCGGCACCGCGGCCGTGGCAGCGGCGGCGACCGAGGTACTGGGGGCTGCCGGCGTTCCGCTGGTCAATTCGCGCAGCAAGGACAGCTTGGGTGGCACGGTGCGGTCGGTCTTGTCGAGCTGCAACGCCTTGGTGTAGGCCTGGCTGGCCAGTTGGGCGTAGACATCGCCCAGGTTCTGGTAGGCCGTGGCGTAGGCGGGATTGGTTCGAATGGCGCGTTCCAGCGCGCCTCGAGCCTTTTCGTAGTCGCCTTGGGCACCGTAGATCACAGCCATGTTGTTGTACGGTGCCGGCATGTCGGGATGGTCTTCCACCAGCTTCTGGAAGACCGCCAGGGCCTCGGATTTCCGATCGAGCATCGACAACGCGACGCCGCGCCGGAATCGCATTTGCGGATCTTTCGGATTGCGGGCCAGCGCCTCGTCGATCAGCTTGAGCGCCTGGGCGTGCTGCCCGTCCTTGATCAGGCGCTGGATTTCCGGAACATCGGCACCCTGGACCGCCGACGAAGGCGTGGGTGCCGACGGCTGCGCCCAGACGCTCGTGGGCAGACCCGCCCCCAGGACAAGGGTGGCGAGCGCCAGACTCAGGGGCAGGGGGCGTGTCAGGTTTCGGAAGGCCGGCATGGTGGGGTTCGGAAAGGCGATTCAGCGGCAGTGGCGTGCGCCGCGCGGACCCAGGCATGGGCCCGTCAGCAGCGGGCAACGAGGCACCCGCCCGATGAGCATGGCCTTGGAGTCTATCCAAAAATGACGCTCAGGCCTGGCCTGGTGCGGAAAACAGCGGCCGCCGTCACGACGGCCGCAGGCCGATCAGCGATTCGTCTCGTTGGCGATCAGCCAGTCCGACCCCACCTTGGTCCAGGTCAGCGTCTTGACCATCTCGTCCGAGAAGTTGGCCGACGTATAGGTCTGACGGAAGGTGGTCTCGACTTCGGTCGGCGACACCGTGCGGGTCTGGATGTCGGACAGCACCACGCGGATGTCGCCCGGTTTGGTGAGGGCGCGCCTGCGATCGGCCATCCAGCGGGCGCGATGGGCCTTCAGCGGCCCGAAGTCCTGGCTGTAGAAGCCGTAGTAGCTCGGCAAGTCCTTGGCCATCCAGGCGGCGGCCCAATCGTGCAGCCGCTGCTCGACGAGCGCGGCCGGCGCGGGCGCGGGCGTCACAGCCGGCGTCGGGGCCGGTGTTGCGGCGGCGTCCGGGACCGGGGTCGGCGCGAGGGTGGGGGTGGGCTTGATCAGGGCCTGGGCGCGAGCGTCCAGATCCGAGAACGTCGCGCCGTCGAGAACGGTCGGCGTCAGCGGGCAATGGCTTGCGCCATCACCGTCTTCAGACCAGTGCTCGGCCTCGGGTGCCAGCGACCGGGCGTCGTCCCGGGCCAGTCCCAGCGCCGCCAGCAGCGTGCCCATGCCGGCGAAGGTACGAACCCTGGCCACCTGCAGATCGGACTCGGCCATCGCATACGCCCGCCTTGCGGTGTAGACCTCGTTCTCGGCGTTGAGCAGATCGAGCAGGCTGCGTTGCCCGATGTCGAACTGCTGGCGGTAGGCGTCGCGCGCCTTCTCGATCGCAGCCACGTTGGCCGCGAGGTAGCCGAGCTGGACGGTCAGCTTGCCGACATCGTTGTAGGCGATGGCCACGGTCTGACGGGTGTCCCGGCAGGCCTTGTCCCGGAGTTCTTTGGCCTCGTTCAGCTGGTTGACGGCCTGACGCTGGCGTGCATCATCCGCCCCACCGTTGAAGAGATTCCAATTCAGCACGATTTGTCCCAGCACGTCGCGCTTCTGGCCGGTGAGTCCGTCCAGGTTATTGCCGGCACCGGCCCTCAGGCGTGCCTCGATGCGGGGCTGATAGGCCCCCTTGCGGCTTTGCGCCTGGGCACGCACCGAGCGCAGGTTCTCGATCGCGCTGGCGATCACCGGGCTGGTGGTCGCCGTCGTCTCCAGTGCCGCAGCGCCACTGGCCGGCAGGGGCTTGAGCAGGGGGTCGCCGGCCACGGCCTGGGATGGAGGCATCTCGCCCACGATGCGGCGATAGCGCTCGATCACGTCGTGCAGATTCGCGCGCTCGGTCACCAGGTTGGACTCGGCCAGCGCCAGGCGCGCACCGGCCTGCTCCAGGTCGACGCCACGAGCCACCCCGGCCTTGACGCGCGACTGGATCTGGTCGTTCGCATAGCGGTGCTGGACGTAGTTGTCCTCCGCCAGGCTCATCAGGCGGCGATACCGCGCCACGTCGTAATAGGCGCGCGCCGCCTCCAGTGCGGTTTGCTCGGTGCTGTCGACAAAATCAAAGTACCGCGCCAGTTTGGCGTGAGTGGCTCGACCTACGTCGTTTTTCGTCGCCCAGCCGTCCCACAACAATTGGGTGGCGGTCAAGGCCACGCCGGTCCGAGGCAAATTCGCATCTTCGGACGGCAGGCGCCCGACGATTCGACTGTTATCGCGACCGACATCGGCCGACAGGTCAAGCCGGGGTTTCATCGCACTGGAGGCCACGTCCACATCATCGATGGAAGCCCGAAACGCATTCAGCTTCGCGGTGACATCCGGATTGGTTTCAATGGCTTTTTGTGCGGCCACGGTGACCGGTGAGGTTTGGGACAGCGCCGAGCAGCAGGCCAGGGTCATCAAACTCAAGCCAATGAGTTTTTTCTTCATCGTGTGTCCTATGGATGGAGCGGATCGGGTACCAAAACGTTTCCAAATGTACACGAGGCCTGCGGAAGGCCCCCCCACGAACTTGGGGGGAGGCCGGCCCTGTCAGGCACGTCGCGGACGATGGCGTGATAAATGTCTCGGTGCCGCGATGGACTGAAATGGGCTCAAGTCGCGTGCAGATCGGCCGATGTTTGCTCGTGATCACCCGACAAGTCCCTATGGCCACCGCGACGCGCAAGCTGGGATGGCTGCTCGCATGGGCGATGTGCGGCGTGCTGTTGCTCAGCCCATGGACGGGTGCAGGCCCTTACGCCTGGGATGCCCGCCGCGTCGTGTCCGTCGCCGCACAACGAGGGCCGCAGACGCTGGCGGCAGCGCAGGCGCTGCAAGCCACCATGTCCCGGGTGGCGGGTCAGCGCGATGCCGTCATGATCCCTGCAATCAATGATTTCTTTAATCAACGAATCGCCTACCGCGAAGATATTGATAACTGGGGTCAGGTCGACTATTGGGCGAGCCCGATGGAAACCCTGGAAAAGGGGGCCGGGGATTGCGAGGATTTTGCGATCGCGAAATACTTCACGCTCGTCGCGCTGGGGATTCCGAATCAACGCCTGCGAATGGTCTATGTCCGCGCGCTGCTGGACGGCGGTGTGATTCAGCCGCACATGGTGCTGGCCTATTATCCGACGCCCGATGCCGACCCCTGGGTGCTGGACAGCCTGGTCCCCGGCCTGCACCTGGCGTCCCAGCGGCCGGACCTGACGCCCGTGTTCAGCTTCAATGCGGAAGGCATCTGGGCAGGCACTTCCGGCGATCGCGTGCACGGCCATCCCGGCGAGCGCCTGACCCGGTGGGGTGAGGTGATGAGGAAAGCGCGCCAGGAAGGCTTCTTTTGAAGCCTTGCAGTGCGGTCGCAACAGGTATAAACGGGCCCATGGAGGACGCATGTCATTGATTCGCCAAGTGTGGTTGCTGCTGTGGCTCACCCTGGCGGTCGCCTTGCTGGGCGCGACGGCAGCCTCCGTGCAGTCGGCGCGCCATTACCTCGAGCTCCAGTTGGCGCTCAAGAACAACGACGTGGCCCAGGCGCTGGCGCTGACGATGTCTCAGCAAAAGGGCGATCTGACGGCGATGGAATTGGCGCTGACCAGCCAGTTCGATACCGGCGCCTATCAGCGTATCGACCTGCTCGGTCCGAACGGCCAGCCGTTGGTGTCGCGCCGGAGCGCGCCCCGGTCCGGCCGTGCTCCCGACTGGTTCGTGCATTGGTTGGCTATCGCGCCGAGTGTCGGCGTGGCCCAGGTCTCCGATGGCTGGAAACAGCTCGGCCGGCTGGAGGTGATGAGCCAGGTCGACTTTGCCGACGACGAATTGTGGCGAGGCACGATGACCACCGTCGGTTGGCTGGCCGCCGTCGGCATGGCGGCGGCCTTGATCGCTGCGATGGGCGTGCGGCGCATCCAGCGTCCCCTGGCGGCGGTGGTGAACCAGGCCACTGCATTGATGGAGCGGCGCTTCGTCACCGTCAGCGAGCCGACTGTTCCAGAGCTGAGAAACGTCACCCGCGCGATGAATGCGATGGTGATGAGGCTCAAGTCGATGTTCGACGAACAGGCCGGGCAGGTCGATCAGCTGCGCCGGCAGGCCCATTGCGACGCGCTGACCGGTGTGTCCAACCGCTCCCATTTCATGGGTCGCCTGAAGGTCTTGCTGGGGAGCGAGGACGGCAGCGCGGCGGGGGCTCTCGTGCTGGTGAGGCTGACGGAGTTGCAGGTGCTCAATCGGCAAGTCGGCCATGCGTCGACCGATCGACTGCTGCAGTCCGCGGCGGCGGCCATTGTCGAATCGGCCGCGCGTACCCGCGGCAGCGAAGTCGGGCGCCTGAACGGATCGGACTTTGCGATGATCCTGCCGGAAGTCGACTCCATGCGCGAGTCTGCGGTCGACGTGGCGGCACGTCTGCGCAACCTCTTGCGCAGCCAGGGCCTGACTTCGGCGGCGGTGGTAGGGGCCGTGCGATGGTGGCATGGTGCACCGATCTCGTCCTTGCTGGCCGCCGCCGACCAGGCCTTGGCGCGTGCCGAGGCGCGGGGGGCGTACGCGGTCGAGCTCGACGACACCGGCGATGGCTTGGTGCTGGGTGAGGATGAGTGGCGGCGGCACCTGGAGGCGGCGTTGTCGGGGCAGCAGTTGAAGCTGGTGGAGTTCGCCATGGCGGATCCGAACGGGGGCGTGGTTCATCTCGAATGCCCGCTGCGCATCCGGTTGGACGGTTCTGGCGACTGGATGCCGGCGGCCCAATGGCTGCCCATGGCGCGCCGTCTGATGCTCACCGCCCGGATCGATCTGGCGGCGGTGCAACTGGCGCTGCAGGCGATCGCGGCCGATGGCGTGCCCCGCGCCGTCAATCTCAGCGCGGGATCCTTGCTCGACGGCGACTTCATGCGGGGCCTGAGGGACTTGCTGACAGCCCACCGGGAGGTGGCTCCCGGCCTGTGGCTGGAAGTCGCCGAGGCCGGCGCCCGGCGCCATTTGTCACTTCTGCGCGAGCTGGCCACGCAGGCCCACGCCTTTGGCGCGCGCGTCGGCCTGGAGCATGTTGGAGACGCCCTCGGGGAGTCCGGCGCGCTGCTGGAGACGGGACTGGACTTCGCGAAGCTGGATGCCAGCCTGACCGAGGGCCTGGCCAGCGATCTGGCGCGGCACCAGCATGTGAGCAGCGGGGTCCGGATGCTCCGCGGCCTGGGCCTGGCGGTCTACGCAGAGGGCGTGTCGTCGCGTGCCGATGCCGACGCGCTGTGGCAATGCGGCGTGGACGGCGTGACGGGGCCGGTCGTGGGCCACTGACGCGAATTGCGCGTCACGGCCGAGACGGTCCTTGGTTGTCGCCAACCCATCCGGCGCACGGGCCGGCGGGCTGCGCGATCAACGTTCCCGCAACGCGTAAGCCTTGGCCCGCAGGATCGGCTTGAGCAGGTACGACAGCACGGTCTTGTGGCCGGTCAGGATGTCGACCTCGGCCGTCATGCCTGGAATCACCGGCAGCTTGGCGCCAAAATTGGGCTGCGTGGTGCGCACCCGGACCACGTAGTACGCGTTGCCCTTCTCGTCGACCACGGTGTCGGGGCTGATGTTTTCCACCTTCGCGTCCAGGCCGCCGTAAATCGAGAAGTCGTAGGCGCTGAACTTCACGGTGGCCGACTGTCCCGGCACGATGAAGGCGATGTCTCTGGGCTGAACCCGGGCTTCGAGCACCAGGGTGTCGTCCAGAGGAACGATCTCGACGATGTCCTTGCCCGGTTGGACGACCCCGCCCACGGTGTTGGCCAGCAGCCGTTGAATGCGTCCCCGCACCGGCGACTTGACCTGGGACTTGTTGACCTTGTCGGTCAACGCGACGGTGCCTTCGTTCAGCGCATTGAGCTTGCCCATGGCTTCGGCCATGTCCTTGCGGGCGTCGTTGCGAAAACTCAGCTCGGTTTCCTGGATCTTGTGCGTCGCCTCGCTGATCGCCGCCTGCACCCGGGCGATCTGGGCCAGCGCCTGGTCGGCATCGCCGCGATTTTTGGTGACGTCGCGCTCCAGCCGGAGAATGTCCACTTGCGACACGGCACCGGTGGCCAGCAGCGGACGGGTCTGGGTCAGTTCTTGCTGCGACAGGTCCAGGCTGCGCAAGGCCTCGCGTCGGCGAGACTGCATTTCGGCGAGTTCCTGCTGGCGCTGCGACAACTGCTGCCGGTTGATCGACACCATCGTGCCGAGCTCGCTCAGTTTGGACTCGTAGAGGCGGCGCTCCTCATCGACGATCTGCTGTTCTTCGGCGTTGCCGGGCTCGGGCGGCTTGAATGCCGAGCCTTCCGCCAGCGCGCGCAGGCGCGCCGTGCGGGCTTCGAGGGCGAATCCCTGGGCTTCGCTTTCGCGCACGCCGGATGTCGCGCGCGTCTCGTCGATCTTCAGCAGCACCTGCCCCGGTTCGACCACCTGGCCTTCGTGGACCAGAATCTCCGAGACCACGCCCCCGTCGAGGGACTGAAGCACCTGCAACTGGCGCGAGGGCACCACCTTGCCTTCGCCCCGGGTGACCTCGTCGACCCGCGCGAAGCCGGCCCAGACCAGCAGGATCACCACCACCGCGGCGGCGATGCGCACGATGCTCTGGGCACGGTGGGTCTGCTGGCGCGACATCACATGCCCGATGGAGCGTTCGAAGGCATCCATGCCCGGCATCTCGTCGCTGGACGAGGTGGGCGAAAACAGCGCTTTCAAGCCGCGCCACAGGCGGGCCATCCACGGGTCGCCGGTCGGCGCCGCAGCCGCTTCGCCGGAGGTCGTCATGCTGACGGTGTAGCGAGTCGAGGTGGCCTCGGCATCGGCCGTCGACGAGTCCGGGGCGGGGGGGCGGGGGGTCATCGAAGCGTCGTTCATGCCGCCCTCGCGATGCGGCCGTTCTGCAGCGCCTCCATGATGCGGTCGCGCGGACCGTCGGCGACGATCTTGCCGCCGTCGACCACGATCACCCGGTTCACCAGCGACAGCAGGGAGGTGCGGTGCGTCACCAGGACGACCGTCTTGTCGTGCCCGAACTCGGCCAGGCGCTGGGTGATCGTCGCCTCGGTGGAGAAGTCCATCGCGCTGGTCGGTTCGTCGAGCAGCAGGACCGGAGTGTTGTGGAGCACGGCTCGCGCCAGGCCGACCGCCTGCCGCTGACCGCCCGACAGCGCCTCGCCGCGTTCGCCCACGTTCATGTCGAAGCCCTCCGGGTGGCGATTGACGAAATCGGCCAGGCAGGCCATCTCGGCGGCGGTCACGATGGACCCATCGTCGGCGAAGGGCAGGCCGAAGGTGATGTTCTCGCGCAGGCTGCCGAAGAACAGCATCACGTCCTGCGACACATAGCCGACGTTGCGCCGCAGGTCGGCCGGGTCCAGCTGGCGCAAATCCACGCCATCGATCAGCACCGAACCATCGGTCGGCTGGTACAGCCCCATCATCAGGCGCTGCAGCGTGGATTTGCCCGAGCCCACCTTGCCGATCAGCGCGACGCGTTCGCCTGGGTTGATCCGCAGGCTGACGTTCTCCAAGGCGCTGTCGTCGCGGCCAGGGTACTTGAACGACACGTTTCTGAACTCGATCTCGCCTTTGAGCTTGGCGCGGTGGATGCTGGCGGTACCCTCCGGCCGCTCGACCGGCTGCTGCATGATCTTCTCGAGGCCTTCCAGGGCGGTGCGGGCGCCCTGGTACTGCATCAGCAGGCCGACGATCTGGCCCGCCGGCGCCAGCGCCCGGCTCGACAGCATCGTGCAGGCGATCAGGCCGCCCATGGTCAACATGCGTTCGCCGATCAGGTAGACCCCGGCCACGACCATCACGACGGTCACCATCTGGACCGCCCAGTTCGTCAGGTAGTTCGTGCCTTGGGAGAGGGCGCGCATCTTCACCGTCGTCTCGGCGAGGAAGACGTTGGTCTTTTCCCAGCGGGCCTGGATCTGGCCCTCGGCGCCCTGGGACTTGATGGTCTCGATGCCGGTCAGGCTCTCGATCAGCGTCGCGTTGCGCATGGCCGAGGCGCGGTAGGTGGTCTCGGCCAGGTGGTGCAGCTTGTCCTGGATGATCCAGCCGGCCAGCACGATGCCCAGGAAGCCCAGGACCACCGGGATCGCGAGCCAAGGCGAGATGAAGACGATCACGACAATGAACAACAGGCCGAAGGGCAGGTCGATCAGCGCCGTGACCGTGGACGATGCGATCAGGTCGCGAACCTGCTCGAAGCCGCGCAGGTTCGACGCAAACGAGCCGACCGACTGCGGCCGGTTCTCGAGCCGCATGCCCAGCACCTTTTCCATCAGGTGGGCGGAGATCTCCACGTCGATGCGGGCACTGGCTTCGTCGACGAAGTGACTGCGCAGCTTGCGCAGGATCAGGTCCGACGCCATCACCACCGCCACCCCGATGGCCAGCACCCACAGGGTCTCGTGGGCGGCGTTCGGCACCACCCGGTCATAGACGTTCATCGTGAACATCGGACTGGCCAGCGCAAAGACGTTGACCAGCGCCGCCGCCAGCAGGATGTCGCGATAGACCTGCCGCTGGGCCAGCAGCGTGGACCAGAACCAGTGGCCCTGGCGGGTCGGGCGGACCTCCGGCGTTCGCGCGTCGTAGCGGAAATGCGGTCGCACGTAGAGCGTCAGGCCGGCACTGCGCTGCGCGAGGTCGTCCGGGCTCAGTGTCACCGCGCCCTGGCCGGTCTCCGGCAACAGCACGCGGGCGTCGCCGGCATCGGTCCAACCGAGCAGGATGCAGGCCTTGCCCTCGTTGAGGATCAGCACCGCCGGCAGCGTGGCCCGGTCGATCGCCTCGGGAGCGCGGCGCTCCAGGTGGCTGTACATGCCGGCACGCGCCGCAGCCCGGTCGGCCAGCGTCAGGGGCAGCCGGCCGGAGACCAGCGGCAGCCCCGAGGACAGCGAGGCCCGCGTCGCGCTGTGGCCGTGCAGCCGGCAGATCTCGACCAGGCAGTCCAGCAGCGGGTCGGGCGTCAGCAAATCCTCGCGCAGACTGGCGGGCGGCAACTGGCGCTGTGCGCTTCGAGCGTCAACGGCCGACACCGTGGCCTGGGGTCTGTTGGCGGGCGTGGGTGGCGGAGTGTCGGGCATGGTGGGGTGTGGGGGCGGGCCGGCAGGGGGCCGCAAGAATGCACTTCAGGCGATATCGACACAATGCATGCCGAACTGACCCTTGCGCCGGTCCGAGAAGAACAGGCGCAGCGTTTCACGCACGGTGCGGAACGCCAGTTCGTCCCACGGGATCTCCGCTTCGGTGAACAGGCGGGCCTCGATGGTTTCGGGTCCCGGCGCGAGATGGGTATCGAGCATGGCGGCGCGGTAGTAGAGATGGAGCTGACCCACCTTCGCCACATTGAGGACCGAGAACAGGCCTTGCAGTTCCACTCGCGCTCCGGATTCCTCGTCGGTCTCGCGCAGCGCGCCTTGCGAACTCGTCTCGTCGAGCTCCATGAAGCCGGCCGGCAGGGTCCACAGGCCGCGGCGCGGCTCGATGTTGCGGCGGCAAAGCAGAACGCGGTCTTGCCACACCGGTACGGTGCCGACGACGTTCAGCGGGTTCTCGTAGTGAATCGTGGCGCAGGCGGTGCAGACGGCGCGGGGCCGGCTGTCGTCCGCGGGGACGACGTAAGCCACCGGGGCCCCGCAATTGCGGCAATGTTTGATCGAACCTGCGGTCACCATGGGGCGGCAGTGTAGCGGCCCGGCATGGCATCATTGACCGCGTGCCGGGGGACCGTGAGAACTCGGTCATCTCTGTCGCCGTTCCGGTGCAGACAGGAGGTTTCTTGGAGCTTTACAACTACTTCCGCTCGTCGGCGTCGTACCGGGTGCGCATCGCGCTGGCCCTGAAGGGCCTGACATACGACTACAAGACCGTGCATTTGCAGCGCAACGAGCAGATGAGCGAGTCTTACACCGCCGTGTCGGCGACGCGGCTGGTGCCCTTGCTCAGGGAGGGCGAGGTGACGGTCCATCAATCGCTGGCGATCATCGAGTACCTGGATGAGCAGCACCCGGAGCCGCCGCTGCTGCCGGGTTCGGCGGCCGAGCGTGCCCGCATCCGGGCCCTGGCGTTGGACATCGCCTGTGAGATCCATCCGCTGAACAACCTGCGCGTGCTGCGTTACCTGTCGCATTCGCTGCAGGTCTCGGAGGACGACAAGAACCGCTGGTACCGCCATTGGGTCGAGACCGGCCTGGAAACGGTCGAGCGCCAGCTGGCGGCGCAACCGTCCCGCTTCTGCCACGGCAACACCCCGACGCTGGCCGATTGTCTGCTCGTGCCGCAGATCTTCAACGCCCGCCGTTTCGAATGTCGACTGGACCATGTGCCGCAGGTGATGCGGGTGTTCGACGCGTGCATGGCGTTGGAGGCCTTCGAGTCGACCCGTCCGGAAAACTGTCCCGATGCGACCTGAGGGTGCCGCTGAGGTCTTGGTGGCGAACGGCCTGCCTGCCGAGGCGGCCGGTCTGATGAGCACGCGGGTCGGGGGGGTCAGCGAGGCGCCGTTCGACGGCCTGAACCTGCGCCCGTCGGTCCTCGGCGGCGGCGGCGCCGACCGGCCGGCCGCGGTGGCGGAGAACCAGCGGCGATTCACCGCCCTGCTGGACGGCGCGGTGCCGGTCTGGCTCGATCAGGTTCATGGCGCACGTGTGGTTCGACTGCGGGCCCGGGATGCCCGACCGGCCGATGGCGCACTGCTGCAGCAGGCCGACGCCAGCATCACCACCGAGCGGGGCGTGGCCTGCACCGTGCTGGTCGCGGACTGCCTGCCGGTCCTGCTGGCCGCGCCGGACGGGCGCGGCGTGGGGGCGGCGCATGCCGGCTGGCGCGGCCTGGCGGGGGGGGTGCTCGACAACACCGTGGCCGCCTTGTGCGACGCCGCCGGGTGCGAGCCCCGCGAACTGGTTGCCTGGCTCGGTGCCTGCATCGGTCCGCGGCACTTCGAGGTGGGCGATGACGTGCGCGATGCGTTTGGTGAAGCCGGCCACCGGCATTTCCAGCCGACCGGCGTGGCCGGCAAATGGTGGGCCGACCTGCCGGCCTTGGCGCGCTGGCGTCTGCGGGCCGCCGGCGTGGAGGCCGCGCAGGGCGGGACCTGGTGCACCTACGGCGAGCCGCTACGGTTCTTCTCGTACCGGCGCGACCGGGTCACCGGCCGCCAGGCCGCCGCCGTGTGGCTCCGCTGACTTGGGCTCGAGCGGGACGTGCGGCTCCGGTGAACGCCGTCGTTGCGCCCGGCGACGCGCTGGCGTTCCCATCAGGTAGAGCACCAGGCTCAGTGGCAAGACGCCATCCATCAGAAGGGTCACCAGCGCGCCCAGCCAGCTGCCGTTGGTTGCGGTGCCTTCCGCAAGAGCCATCAGCACCACGACAAAGATCCAGGCGATGGCGACGATATGCATTTTGTATAGTGAAAAGTGATATCAAGTTGTGGAAATTGAAGTCATCATGAGGTAAGCTTGCTGCCGTACAACAGCGAATGACCGTCCCTGAGGTTGCACGTCGATGCGCCCCGGTCCCATGCGAGGAGACAACGCAGTGAATCAGCAGGGCTTTGCGTCCAAGAGCGAAAGCGGCTCACCGCTCCCGAACAGCGCCGATGCCTTCGGCGCGGCCGTCGGCGGGCTCTTGAAATCGATGTCGGGCCTGAACCTGGCGCCCGATCTGCTCAGCGGCCTGCAGGCCGATTATCTGAAGGAAGCGACGCGGCTGTGGAACGCGTCGCTGACCTCGCCGTCGACCCCGGCGAGCGAACCCGCCCCGGCGCTGAAGGACCGGCGCTTCGCCGCCAAGGACTGGCTCGAGAACCCCGGCTCGGCCTTTGCGACCCAGATGTACCTGCTCAACTCGCGCACGCTGATGCGTCTGGCCGAGTCGGTCGAGGGGGACGCGAAGACGCGGGCCCGCATCCAGTTCGCCGTGCAGCAGTGGATCGACGCGGTCAGCCCCAGCAACTACCTGGCGCTCAATCCCGAGGCCCAGCGCAAGGCGTTGGAAACCCGTGGCGAGAGCATCGTCAAGGGTGCGCAACAGCTGTGGAACGACCTGCAGCAAGGCCATGTCTCGCAGACCGATGAAAGCGTGTTCGAGGTCGGTCGCAATGTCGCGACGACCGAGGGCGCGGTGGTGTTCGAGAACGAGTTCTTCCAGCTCATCGAATACAAGCCGCTGACCGCCCAGGTGCACGAGCGTCCGATGCTGTTCGTGCCGCCCTGCATCAACAAGTACTACATCCTCGACCTGCAGCCCGCCAATTCGCTGATCCGCTACACCGTCGAACAGGGGCACCGCACCTTCGTCGTCAGCTGGCGCAATCCGGACGAGTCGATGGCGTCCAAGACCTGGGACGACTACATCGAGCACGGCGCCATCGCGGCCATCCGGGCGGTGCAAGGCATCACCGGGGCCCGTACGCTCGATACCCTGGGCTTCTGTGTCGGCGGCACGATTCTGTCGACCGCGCTGGCGGTGCTGGCGGCCCGCGGCGAGCAGCCGGCCGCCTCGCTGACCCTGCTGACCACCTTTGTCGATTTCTCGGACACCGGCGTGCTCGACCTCTTCGTCGACGAAGCGATGGTGCAGATGCGCGAGATGACGCTGGGCGACCAGGCGCCGCAGGGCCCCGGGCTGCTGAAGGGGCAGGAATTGGCCACCACCTTCAGCTTCCTGCGCCCGAACGATCTGGTCTGGAACTACGTGGTCGGCAATTACCTGAAGGGTGAGACGCCGCCGCCGTTCGACCTGCTGTACTGGAACGGCGATTCCACCAACCTGCCCGGGCCGATGTACTGCTGGTACCTGCGCAACACCTACCTGGAAGACAAGCTCAAGGTGCCGGGCTGCCTGACCGTCTGCGGTGAGAAAGTCGACCTGGGTGCAATCAAGGCGCCGGTCTATCTGTACGGATCGCGCGAGGACCACATCGTGCCGTGGAAGGGCGCCTACGCATCGACCCGCATCTTCAAGGGCAAGAAGCGCTTCGTGCTGGGCGCATCGGGCCACATTGCCGGTGTCATCAACCCGCCTGCCAGCGGCAAACGCAGCCACTGGATCGGCGACAAGCTGCCGCCCCGGGCCGACGACTGGCTGGTGAGCGCCCAGGAGCATCCGGGCAGCTGGTGGACGGACTGGGCGGACTGGCTGGCGCCCCATGCAGGCAAGCTGATTGCTGCCCCCAGGAAGCCCGGCAGCCCCAAGTACAAGCCGATCGAGCCTGCGCCCGGTCGCTATGTGAAGCAGAAGGCCTGACCGGCCGCAGCCCTCAACCGCATTTTCAGGAGATCTACCATGTCCGATATCGTCATCGTCGCCGCCGCCCGTACCGCCGTGGGCAAATTCGGCGGCTCGCTCGCCAAGGTCGCGGCGCCCGAATTGGGCGCCACCGTCATCAAGGCCTTGCTGCAGCGCAGTGGCCTGTCGGGCGAGCAGATCGGCGAGGTCATCCTCGGCCAGGTGCTGACCGCGGGTTCGGGCCAGAATCCGGCGCGCCAGTCGGTGATCAAGTCCGGTCTGCCCCAGGCCGTGCCGGCGATGACGATCAACAAGGTCTGCGGCTCGGGCCTGAAGGCGGTGATGCTGGCCGCCCAGGCCGTGCGCGACGGCGACAGCGAGATCGTCATCGCCGGGGGCCAGGAAAACATGAGCATGGCCCCGCACGTGCTGCCGAATTCGCGCGACGGCCAGCGCATGGGCGACTGGAAGCTGGTCGACACGATGATCAACGACGGCCTGTGGGACGTCTACAACCAGTACCACATGGGCATCACGGCCGAGAACGTGGCCAAGAAGTACGGCATCACCCGCGAGATGCAGGACGCGCTGGCGCTGGCCTCGCAACAAAAGGCCGCCGCGGCGCAAGACGCCGGCAGGTTCAAGGACGAGATCGTCGGCGTGTCGATTCCGCAGAAGAAGGGCGATCCGCTGGTGTTCGACGCGGACGAGTTCCTGAACCGCAAGACCAACGCCGATGCGCTGGGCGGCCTGCGCCCGGCCTTCGACAAGGCCGGCTCGGTGACCGCGGGCAATGCATCGGGCATCAATGACGGGGCCGCCGCCGTGATGGTGATGAGCGCGGCCAAGGCGGCAGCGCTGGGCCTGAAGCCGCTGGCCCGCATCGCCAGCTACGCCAGCGCCGGGCTGGACCCGGCCTACATGGGCATGGGGCCGGTGCCGGCCGCACGCAAGGCGCTGGAACGCGCCGGCTGGAAGGCCGCCGACCTGGATCTGCTGGAGATCAACGAAGCGTTCGCGGCCCAGGCCTGCGCGGTGCACCAGGAAATGGGCTGGGACACCAGCAAGGTCAACGTCAACGGCGGCGCGATCGCGATCGGCCACCCGATCGGCGCGTCCGGCTGCCGCATTCTGGTCACGCTGCTGCACGAGATGCAGCGCCGCGATGCGAAGAAGGGCATCGCCTCGCTGTGCATCGGCGGCGGCATGGGCGTCGCGCTGACCGTCGAGCGCTGAACGGGAAAGTACGGGCTGGAAAGCCCGCGGCGCTGCACGATGATGTACAGCGCAGGACCACCATCAATGGAACGGACAGAGGAGAGCATCATGAGCAAGAAAGTGGCGTACGTGACGGGCGGCATGGGCGGCATCGGAACGGCGATCTGCCAGCGCCTGAGCAAGGAAGGTTTCACCGTCATCGCGGGCTGCGGCCCGAGCCGCGACTTCACGAAGTGGCTGGACGAGCAGAAGGCGCTGGGCTACACCTTCTACGCTTCGGTGGGCAACGTCGCGGACTGGAACTCCACCGTCGAGGCCTTCGCCAAGGCCAAGAGCGAGCATGGCCCGATCGACGTGCTGGTCAACAACGCCGGCATCACCAAGGACCGCATGTTCCTCAAGATGACCCCCGAGGACTGGCACGCGGTGATCGACACCAACCTGAACTCGATGTTCAACGTGACCAAGCAGGTCGTGCCTGACATGGTGGAAAAGGGCTGGGGCCGCATCGTCCAGATCAGTTCCGTCAACGGCGAGAAGGGCCAGGCCGGCCAGACCAACTACTCGGCCGCCAAGGCCGGCATGCACGGCTTCACGATGGCGCTGGCCCAGGAGCTCGCGGCCAAGGGCGTGACCGTCAACACCGTCAGCCCCGGCTACATCGGCACGGACATGGTGCGAGCGATCAAGCCCGAGGTGCTGGAGAAGATCGTCGCCACCATCCCCGTCAAGCGCCTGGGAACGCCGGAAGAGATCGGCTCGGTCGTCGCCTGGCTGGCCGGCGAGGATTCCGGCTTCACCACCGGTGCCGACTTCTCCTGCAACGGCGGCCTGCACATGGGCTGAGCCCGGACGAGAAACAGTCCCTGCCGACTGTTTCTCGCCTGGCGAAGCGGTTGAGCTCAGCGAGACCGTGGGGCGGCGCGAAGCGCGAAGCGGCCGAGCTCTGCGAGAGGTTCCAATCCGGATTGAACATGCCAACGAGCGGCCTGCGGGCCGCTTTTTCATGGTCGCATCGCTGTCGTTGTCCCTTGTGCGACAGAGATTAGTGGTAGTCCCTGAACCGCAGTGCGGTGCGTTCCGCTACCGTTCACGGGGTCGATCGAGACAACCTTCCACTATCCCGGAGCATCACGATGAAGTTCAACCGCCGCGCATTGGGTTTGAGTCTGGTCGCCACACTGGCCTTGTCGTGCCATGCCGCCTGGGCGCAGAAGGGCGAGACCGTGAAGATCGCGTGGATCGATCCCTTGTCCGGTCTGATGGCCCCGGTCGGGCAGAACCAGGTCAAGACCTTCCAGTTCCTCGCCGAGTACTTCAACAAGAACAACCCGGCCGGCGTGAAGTTCGAATTCATTCCGATCGACAACAAGCTCAGCCCGGCCGAAAGCCTCAACGCGCTGAAATCCGCCATCGACCAGGGCGCCCGCTACATCACGCAGGGCAACGGCTCGGGCGTCGCGGCGGCGCTGGTCGACGCGGTCAACAAGTACAACGAGCGCAACCCCGGCAAAGAGGTGCTCTACCTGAACTACGCCGCGGTCGACCCGGACCTGACCAACAGCAAGTGCAGCTACTGGCATTTCCGTCTGGACGCCGATACCTCGATGAAGATGGAGGCGCTGACCACCTTCATGAAAGACCAGAAGGACATCCACAAGGTCTACATCATTGGCCAGAACTACTCGCACGGCCACCAGGTCAGCAAGTACGCCAAGGAGTTGCTGGCGCGCAAGCGTCCGGACGTGAAGATCGTCGGCGACGATCTCCATCCGCTGGCCCAGGTGCGCGACTTCGCGCCCTACATCGCCAAGATCAAGGCCTCCGGGGCCGACACGGTGATCACCGGCAACTGGGGGTCGGACCTGACCCTGCTCGTGAAGGCGGCGGCCGATGCCGGCCTGAACGCCAAGTTCTACACCTATTACGCCTCGGTCAGCGGCACGCCCACCGCACTGGGCGCCGCGGCCGCCGGCCGGGTGTACATGGTGGCTTACGGGCACTCCAACATGCCCGGGCTGATGGGCAAGCTGGCCAACGAGTTCAAGGCCCGCTTCAACGACGATCTCTACACGCAGGACATCTACAACGAGTACCAGATGCTGACCGATGCCTTCGTGAAGGCCAAGTCGACCGATCCGGTGAAGGTGGCCGCCGCGATGGAGGGCATGAAGTTCCAAGGCTTCAACGGCGAAGTCGAGATGCGCAAGTCCGACCACCAACTGCAGCAGGGGCTCTACATTTCGCTGTGGCAGAAGGCCGACGCCAAGTACCCGTACAGTGTCGAGAACACCGGCTACACCTTCGCGCCGGTGAAGTACTACGAGCCCTACGTGGCCAGCACGCCGACCTCGTGCCAGATGAAGCGGCCCTGAGTGCGGCAACTGCTGAAACGGCGGCCGGCTGCCCTGGCGCGGCTTGCCGGCCCTGAGCCGGTTTCCTCCATTTTTTCGTCCTTGCGCCAGCCCCTGTGGACCAGATCCTGATCAATCTGCTGAACGGCGTCAGTTCAGGGCTGCTGCTGTTCATGCTCAGTGCCGGCCTGACGCTGATCTTCAGCATGATGGGCGTGCTGAACTTCGCCCACGCGAGCTTCTACATGCTCGGCGCGTACCTGGGCTATGCGCTGACGGCCTGGATGGGGTTCACCCCGGCGCTGCTGCTGGCGCCCGTGCTGGTGGGCGTGCTGGGCGCCGGCTTCGAGCGCTTCGCGCTGCGCCGGGTGCATCGCCACGGCCATGTCGCCGAGTTGCTGATCACCTTCGGCCTGTCGTACGTGGTGCTGGAGGTGGTCCAACTGATCTGGGGCCGCACGTCGCTGCAGTTCGACCCGCCGGCCTGGCTGCAAGGCGCCGCGTTCACCTTCGTGAAGTCGGCTCGTGGTCTGACGGTGGTGGCCGGGGCGGCGCCGGCCCAGATGTGCCAGGCGGCCGGCGACCTTGCGGCCCAGTGCTCGCGCTTCCCGATGACCCGGGCGTTCATGATGCTGATCGCGCTGGCCATGCTGCTGTCGCTGTGGCTGTTGCTGACCCGCACCCGGGTCGGCCTGGTGATCCAGGCTGCGTTGACCCATCCCGACATGGCCGAGGCGCTGGGGCACAACGTGCCGCGGGTGTTGATGCTGGTCTTCGGCAGCGGCTGTGCCCTGGCCGGGCTGGCTGGGGTGATCGGTGGGGTGACCTTCGTCACCGAGCCCGCGATGGCCGCGGTGGTCGGTCCGATCATTTTCGTGGTGGTGGTGGTCGGCGGCATGGGCTCGCTGGTCGGCGCCTTTGTCGGCTCGCTGCTGGTCGGGCTCTTGCAGACCCTGCCGTTGACGGTGGATGCGTCGACCGCCGATCTGATCAACCGCCTGGGCGGCCATGTGAGCGACAGCAGCTTCGGCTGGCCGGTGCTGCGCATCACCTTGTCGCAAGCCGCGCCGACGCTGCCCTACCTGGCGCTGGTGCTGGTGCTGGTGTTCCGGCCCAAGGGCCTGCTGGGTACCCGTGAAGGCTGAATCGGTGCATCGGAGTTTCATGAGCCGAGGTTCGATGTGGATCTGGGGCGGGTTCGCGGCAGTGTTGCTGGTGGCGCCCTGGATCTGGACCAGCGATTTCGCGCAAAGCATGCTCAGCCAGATCGGCATCGCGATCATCGCCTGCCTGGCCTACAACATCCTGCTGGGGCAGGGCGGCATGCTCAGCTTCGGCCACGCGGTGTACAGCGGCCTGGGCGGCTTTGTCGCGATGCACACGCTGAACCGGATTTCCGCCGGCCAATGGCCGCTGCCGGTCAGCCTGGTGCCGCTGGTGGGCGGCCTCGGCGGCCTGGCGTTTGCCGCCGTGCTGGGCTGGGTGACGACCAAGAAGTCGGGCACCACGTTCGCGATGATCACGCTGGGCATCAGCGAACTGGTGTGGTCGATGTCGCTGATGCTGCCGGAGTTCTTCGGCGGCGAAGGCGGCGTGTCGGGCGATCGCGTGAGCGGCCATCCGGTGCTCGGCATCAGCTTCGGGCCGCAGATTCAGCTGTACTACCTGATCGCGCTGTATTGCTTCGTCTGCACCGCCGCCATGTATGCGCTGACCCTGACGCCGTTGGGGCGCATGCTCAACGCCGTGCGCGACAACCCCGAGCGGGTCGAGTTCATCGGCTATTCGACCCGTCGGGTGCGTTACCTGGCCTTCGTGATCTCGGGCTTCTTCGCCGGGATCGCGGGCGGCCTGGGCGCGTTGAATTTCGAGATCGTCACGGCCGAGGTGGTGGGCGCGGCGCGCTCCGGGGCGTACCTGCTGTTCGTGTTCCTGGGCGGCTCCACCTTCTTTTTCGGGCCCATCATCGGCGCGGTGCTGATGGTGGTGGCCCTGGCCCTGCTGTCCGAACTGACCAAGGCCTGGTTGCTGTACCTGGGCCTGACCTTCCTGCTGATGGTGATGTTCGCGCCCGGCGGATTCGCGAGCCTGGTGATGATGAACGTCCGGCTCGCGGCCCGTGGCGAGTTGCGCCGCCTGTGGGTCGGCTACCTCGCGTTGGGGGGAGCCGCGCTGGCGGTGCTGCTGGGCAGCTCGGCGATGATCGAGATGCTCTACCACCTGCAACTCGACGACGCGATGGGCTCCGCGGTCACGGTGCTGGGGGCGTCGCTCGACGTGCGCAACATGGACAGCTGGGTGGGCTCGGCCCTGGTCTGCCTGACCGGTGCGGCGTTCTTTGAGCTCTGCCGTCGCCACTTCCAGCGCCAGTGGAGCCAGGCGCACGAGACTGGCGACGGCAGTGGGCACCGCGAGGAGACCGCATGACGCAGGCCGCTGCCGGAGCCGGTTTTGCGCTGGAACTGCTGGACGCGCACAAGCGCTTCGGCAAAACGCCCATCATCCGCGGCGCCACGCTGCAGGTGCGACCCGGCGAGCGGGTCGCGCTGATCGGCCCGAACGGTGCCGGCAAGTCCACCTTGTTCAACCTGATCTCGGGGCGTTTCGGGCTCAGCAGCGGCGAGATCCGGCTTCATGGCGAGCGCATCGATGGCCTCGCCCCTTACGACATCAACCGCCGCGGCCTGGCGCGCAGCTTTCAGGTCAGCAACCTGTTCACCCGCTTGTCGGTGTTCGAGAACCTGCGCTGCGCCTGCCTGTGGGCGCTCGGCCAGCGCTATGTGTTCTGGCGCTTGTTGTCCAATCTGCGCGAGGTCAACCAGCGGGCCGAGGAGATCATGTCGATGATCCATCTCGATGCCCGCCGCGACGACCTGGCGATGAACCTGACCTATGCCGAGCAGCGCGCGCTGGAGATCGGCATCACCATCGCCGGCGGTGCCAGCGTGATCTTGCTGGACGAGCCCACGGCCGGCATGAGCCGCAGCGAGACCCGGCACTTCATCGACCTGATCCGCACCGTGACCGCGGGCAAGACCCTGCTCACGGTGGAGCACGACATGGGCGTGGTGTTCGGCCTCGCCGACCGCATCGCGGTGTTGGTCTATGGCGAGGTGATCGCCTTCGACACACCCGAAGCCGTGCGGGCCAATCCACGGGTGCAGGAAGCCTATCTGGGCAGCGTGGTCGCGGAAACCGGAGCCATCGGATGAGCGCCCCGATGCTGGTGCTGGATGACCTGCACGCCTATTACGGCAAGAGCCACGTGCTGCACGGCGTGTCGATGCAGGTCGGCGAGGGCGAGATCGTCAGCCTGCTGGGGCGCAACGGGTCGGGCCGCTCGACCACGGTCAAGGCCTTGATGGGCCTGGTCCAGGCCAGCGGCTCGGCACGCTTTCGAGGGCAGGAACTGATCGGCCGCAAGGCCTTCGAGATCGCGCATCTGGGCCTGGGCTATGTGCCCGAGAACCGAGACATCTTTCCGCGGCTGACCGTCCACCAGAACCTGATGCTGGGACAGAAGCGGTCCGGTCGCAAGCCGCGCTGGAGCTTTGACGACATGTACCGGATGTTCCCGCGCCTGCAGGAGCGCCAGAACGTCGAGGCCGGGGTGCTGTCGGGCGGCGAGCAGCAGATGCTGACGCTGTGCCGGACCTTGATGGGCGATCCTGACCTGATCATGATCGACGAGCCCACCGAGGGCCTGGCCCCCAAGATCGTCGAGCAGGTCGGCCAATACCTGCGCGAGCTCAAGCGCCGCGGCATTTCGGTGCTGCTCGTCGAGCAGAAGCTGACGATCGCTCTGGAAGTGTCCGAGCGCTGCCTGGTGATGGGCCACGGCAGCATCGTGTTCGAAGGCACGCCCGCCGACTTGCGACACCAGGCGGACGTCCGCAAGGAGTGGCTCGAGGTCTGAGCCTGCCGGGCGCATCGAGGGCGCCCGGTGGGCGCAGACCGGGCGCGCCGGGATGGGGTCCTGGTGTTTTCCCTGAGGACGGGTTGTCGCCGCAGGGACAGGCTGGGGGCTTGCAATCTTCTTAGAATCGAACGATCGTGCTTTTTTCGTCCACCGCCCCAACCAAGGACTTCACCCCATGAGTGCCAGCTACGAAGTGCGCGGCAGCGTTGCCGTCATCACGCTGAACAACCCGCCGGTCAACGGCCTGGGCTACGACACCCGGCGTGCCATTGCCGAGGGCCTCGACCAGGCCCAATCGGACGCCTCGGTCCTGGCGATCGTGCTGACCGGCGCCGGCAAGGCCTTCTCGGGCGGTGCCGACATCAAGGAATTCGGTTCGCCCAAGGCCACCGCGGCGCCGAACCTGCTCGACCTGATCCGGGCCTGCGAACTGTGCAGCAAGCCGGTCGTCGCGGCGGTGCACAGCGTCTGCATGGGCGGAGGCCTGGAGCTCGCCCTGGGCTGCCACTACCGTGTCGCCGCGCCGGGCTGCAGCGTGGCCCTGCCCGAGGTGAAGATCGGCCTGATCCCCGGCGCGGGCGGCACCCAGCGCCTGCCGCGGGTGCTGGGCGTGGAGACCGCGCTGAACATGATCGTCAGCGGCGATCCGGTCAAGAGCGAGGTGCTGGCCGGCCTGCCGGGCCAGAAGCTGTTCGACAAACTGGTGACCGAAGGCGATCTGCTGGACGCCGCCATCGCGTTCGCCAAGGAGGTGGCCGGCCATCGCCCGCTGCCGCTGGTGCGCGACCTGAAGGTCCGCCACGAGAACGCCGACGGCTACTTCCAGTTCGCCCGCAACACGGTCAAGGCCATGGCCAAGAACTTCCCGGCGCCGGCCAAGTGCGTGGACGCGGTGGAAGCCTCGGTGAGCATGAAGTTCGACGCCGGCATGGTGTTCGAGCGCGAGATCTTCACCGCGCTGATGTTCACCCCCGAGTGCAAGGCGCTGCGGCATGCGTTCTTCGCCGAGCGCGCGGCCAGCAAGATCGCCGACGTGCCCGAAGACACGCCGGTGCGCCCGGTGAACAAGGTGGCGGTGATCGGCGCCGGCACCATGGGTGGCGGCATCGCGATGAACTTCCTGAATGCCGGCGTGCCGGTGGTGATGCTGGAGATGAAGCAGGAAGCACTGGACCGCGGCCTGGCCACCATCCGCGGCAACTACGAGGCCCAGGTGAAGAAGGGCAAGCTCAAGCCCGAAAAGCTGGCCGAGCGCATGGCGCTGCTGAGCACCACGCTGAGCTACGACGCGATCGGCGACGCCGACATGGTGATCGAGGCCGTGTTCGAGGACCTGGAGGTCAAGAAGGCCGTGTTCGAGCAGCTCGACCGCGTGATGAAGCCCGGCGCGATCCTGGCGACCAACACCTCGACGCTGGATGTCAACAAGATCGCCGCGTTTACCCGGCGCCCGCAGGATGTCATCGGCACCCACTTCTTCAGCCCGGCCAACGTGATGAAGCTGCTGGAGGTGGTGCGCGGCGCCGCCACCGCCAAGGACGTGCTGGCCACCGTGATGCAGCTGGGCAAGAAGATCAGGAAGACCTGCGTGGTCTCGGGCGTCTGCGACGGCTTCATCGGCAACCGCATGATCGAGCAGTACAGCCGCCAGGCCGGCTTCCTGCTGGAGGAGGGCTGCACGCCGGCCCAGGTGGACAAGGCGGTCGAGAAGTTCGGCTTCGCGATGGGCCCGTTCCGCATGGGCGACCTGGCCGGCAACGACGTGGGCTGGTACATCCGCAAGCGCCGCTACGTCGAGAAGCCGAACCTGCGCTACTCCAAGACCGCCGACCTGCTGTGCGAGATGGGCCGCTTCGGGCAGAAGACCGGCGCCGGCTGGTACGACTACGTCAAGGGCAAGCGCGACGCGATTCCCAGCGCCGTGGTCGAGCAGATGATCGTCGACCACCGCAAGGCGCTGGGCATCACCCCGCGCCAGATCGGCGACGACGAGATCGTGCATCGCTTGGTCTACGCGCTGGTCAACGAAGCCGCGCGGCTGCTGGAGGAGGGCATTGCCCAGCGCGCCTCCGACGTGGACATGGTCTATCTCACCGGCTACGGCTTCCCGCTGCACCGCGGCGGTCCGATGTGCTATGCCGACACCGTGGGCCTGTACAACGTGGTGCAGACCATGAAGCGCTTCGCCGCCAACCCGCTGGACGACGCCGAGTTCTGGCAGCCGGCGCCGCTGCTGGCGAAGCTGGCGGCCGAAGGCAAGAGCTTCAGCTGAAGAACCTGACCCCCGTCGCAGCGGCTGTGCCGTCGCGCCTCACCGGGGTGCGGCGAGCGGCCCGGCACAGCCGGTTCCGCGGCTGTCGCTGGACGGGGCCCCGCACCGAACACCGAATCTTGCTGCCCGAAGGAGTTTCCTCATGAGCAACGCCGTCATCGTTTCCACCGCACGCACGCCGCTCGCCAAGAGCTGGAAGGGCGCCTTCAACATGACCCATGGCGCCACGCTGGGCGGCGTCGCCGTCAAGGCCGCCGTCGAGCGCGCGGGCATCGACCCCGGTGCGGTCGAGGACGTGCTGATGGGCTGCGCCAACCCCGAGGGCGCCACCGGCGCCAACATCGCGCGGCAGATCGCGCTGCGCGCCGGTCTGCCCATCAGCGTCAGCGGCATGACCATCAACCGTTTCTGCTCCAGCGGGCTGCAGACCATCGCGATGGCCTCGCAACGCATCATCGCGGGCGAGGGCGATGTGTTCGTGGCCGGGGGCGTGGAAAGCATCTCCTGCGTGCAGCAGGAGATGAACACCCACATGCTGCAAGACAGTTGGCTCAAGGCCCACAAACCCGAGATCTACTGGAACATGCTGCAGACGGCCGAGAACGTGGCCAAGCGCTACCAGATCGACAAGGAGCGCATGGACGCGTACGGCGCCGCCAGCCAGCAAAAGGCTTGTGCCGCGCAGGAGGCCGGCAAGTTCAACGACGAGATGGTCGCGGTCACCACCACCGCCGGCGTGGTCGACAAGGTGATGGGCCTGCGCACCAAGGAAGTCACCATCAGCGCTGACGAGGGCATCCGCCCGGGAACCACCATTGAAGCCGTGCGCGGCATCCGCACCGCGCTCCCGGGCGGGGTGGTCTCGGCCGGCAATGCCAGCCAGTTCAGCGACGGGGCCGGCGCCTGCGTGGTGGTCAGCGACACCTACGCCCAGCAAAAGGGCCTCAAGCCGCTCGGTCGTTTCCTGGGCTTTGCCGTGGCCGGCTGCGAGCCCGACGAGATGGGCATCGGACCGGTGTTCGCCGTGCCCAAGGTGCTCAAGAAGCTGGGCCTGACGGTGCAGGACATCGACCTGTGGGAGTTGAACGAGGCCTTCGCCGTGCAGGTGCTGTACTGCGCCGACACCCTGGGCATCCCGATGGACCGGCTCAACGTCAACGGCGGGGCCATCGCGGTCGGGCACCCCTACGGCGTGTCGGGCCAACGCCTGACCGGCCACGCGCTGATCGAAGGCAAGCGCCGCGGCGCCAAGCGCGTCTGCGTCACGATGTGCATCGGCGGCGGCATGGGCGCGGCCGGCGTGTTCGAGGTCCTGTGATGTCGCAGGGCAGGATCGCCGAGGCGGGTGCAGGCTCGGTGGAGGGAGGGACGGTCATGCTGATGACCGCCGCTCTCGCCACGATGGCGCTGTCGCCCGCCAGCGCCGCCTGAGGTGCGCTTTCTGCCGCTTGATACGGAGGGCACATGCGTCCGATCGTCGACTTCCTGCTGAATGACTGGCTGAAGGTGGCTGCGCTCACCGAGCGCGAGCGCTTTGCCGACCACAGCCCTGAGACCTTCGCCCAGGTGCTGGACACCTGCGAACGGATGGCGCGCGACAAGTACGCGCCGTTCAACCGCCTGGTGGACGTGGAAGAGCCGCGCTTCGACGGCGAGAAGGTGTCTCTGCCCCAGGCCACCCACGACGCCTGGAAGGCCTATGCCGAGAGTGGCATGCTCAGCGCCGCGCAGAGCTACGAGATCGGTGGCATGCAATTGCCCTACACGGTGGAGGCGGCGGCCAACGGCTTCTTCGCCAAGGCCTCGGTGAGCATCGGCGCTGGCATGCTGACCACCGGCAATGCCAATTTGCTGATGGTGCACGGCACCGAGCTGCAGCGGCGCGTGTTCGCGCTCAACGAATTCAGCGGCCGGTGGTCGGGCACGATGTGCCTGTCGGAGCCGCAGGCCGGCTCCAGCCTGTCGGACGTGGCGACCCGGGCCGTTCCCGATGGCGCGGCGTACGAGGCCGACCCGCTGGGTCCGCGCTACCGCCTCACCGGCCACAAGATGTGGATCAGCGCTGGCGAGCACGAGTTGACCGAGAACATCGTGCACTTGGTGCTGGCCAAGATTCCGGGGCCCGACGGCAAGCCGGTACCCGGCGTCAAGGGCATCTCGCTGTTCGTCGTGCCCAAGCACCTGGTGGACGAGCAGGGCCGGTTGACCGGCCAGCGTAACGACGTGGTGCTGGCCGGGTTGAACCACAAGTGCGGCTGGCGTGGCACCACCAACACGCTGCTGAACTTCGGCGAGGGCAAGCACCAGCCCGGCGGTGCCGCGGGGGCCATCGGCTACCGCGTGGGCCAGCCCGGCGACGGACTGCGCTGCATGTTCCACATGATGAACGAGGCCCGCATCAACGTCGGCATGGCCGCCGCCATGCTGGGCATGGCGGGTTACGAGGCCTCACTGGCCTACGCCCGGCAGCGGCCTCAGGGCCGGCCGATGGCCGAGGGCGGCAAGGACGCCGCAAAGCCGCAGGTTCCCATCATCGAGCACGCCGATGTCAAGCGCATGCTGCTGGCGCAGAAGGCCTACAGCGAGGGCGCGCTGGCACTGGAACTGTATTGCGCCCGCCTGGTGGACGAGGCCCGCACCGGCCCGCCCGATGCCGCGAAGGAAGCCGGCCTGCTGCTGGAGGTGTTGACGCCGATCGCCAAGAGCTGGCCCAGCGAGTGGTGCCTGGAGGCCAACAGCCTGGCGATCCAGGTGCATGGCGGCTATGGCTACACGCGCGACTTCCCGGTGGAGCAGTACTGGCGCGACAACCGGCTGAACATGATCCACGAAGGCACGCACGGCATCCAGGCGCTGGACCTGCTGGGACGCAAGGTGGTGATGCAGGGCGGGGCCGGCCTCCAACTCCTGGCGGCCCGCATCGACGACAGCATCCGCCGCGCCAGGCCGGTGAGCGGCCTGGCCGAGCACGCTGCCGGTCTGGACGCCGCCCTGCAAGCGCTGGGCGCAGCGACCCGGGCCGCCTGGTCCACCGGCGTGCCCGAGGAGGCCCTGGCGAACGCGACGCCCTACCTGCAGGCGTTCGGCCATGTGGTGCTGGCCTGGATCTGGCTGGAGCTGGGCCTGGCCGTGCACTCCACCCCGGCGCGCAGCGACGACGAGCGCGACCGCCACGCCGGCCTGCTGGCCGCGCTGCGCTACTTCCATGCCTACGAACTGCCCAAGATCGGCGCCTGGCTGGGCGTGGTGAGCCGGCGCGAGGCGGTCTGCCGCGAGATGAACGACGCGTGGTTCTGAACCCGGCCCCCAGGCCCTGTGGGCTGCGACCCGGGTTCGGAGGTGAAGGACGATTTTTGAAGGAGACGCAACGCCATGAGCACCCCGATCCAGAAACTTTTCGACCTGAGCGGCCGCACCGCGCTGGTCACCGGCGGCTCGCGCGGCCTGGGCCTGCAGATCGCCGAAGCCTTGGGCGAGGCCGGTGCCAGGATCCTGCTGTGCTCGCGCAAGGCGGCTGATCTGGAGGAAGCCGCGGCCGACCTGCAGGCCAGGGGGATCGATACCCGCTGGGTGGCGGCGGACGCCAGCCAGCCCGACGACGCCCGGCGCATGGTGGACGACGCGTTGCAACGCCTGGGGCAGATCGACATCCTGGTCAACAACGCCGGCGCCACCTGGGGCGCGCCGGCCGAAGACCACCCGCTGGAAGCCTGGGACAAGGTGATGAACCTGAACGTCCGCAGCCTGTTCGTCATCAGCCAGGCGGTGGCCCGTGCCGGCATGATCCAGCGCCGCCACGGTCGCATCATCAACGTGGCGTCGATCGCCGGCCTGAGCGGCAATCCCAGCACCATGAAGACCATCGCCTACAACACCAGCAAGGGGGCGGTGGTCAACTTCACGCGCGCGCTGGCCGGCGAGTGGGGCGCGTACGGCATCACCGTCAACGCGTTGGCGCCGGGTTTCTTCCCCAGCAAGATGACCAAGGGCCTGCTCGACAAGCTGGGCGCCGACACCATGGCCGCCCACGCGCCGCTGCGCCGCATCGGCGACGACGACGACCTGAAGGGCGCCGCGCTGCTGTTCGCGTCCGACGCCGGCAAGCACATCACCGGCCAGATCCTGGCGGTGGACGGCGGCGTGAGCGCCGTCCACGGCGCGTGACGGTGTCCGCCGCAGCCGGCGACCGGGCGTTCAGCACCGCGTCGAGCGAGGCATGATGACGCCATGAACACCAAGAAGCCCACCCTGGCGTTTCCGGTCCGCATCCCGTTCATCGAGACACTGGGCCTGGAATTGCACGCCTGTGCCGGCGGCCACGCCGAGCTCAGGCTGGATCTGGACGACGCCCACATGAACTCCTGGGAGGTGGCCCACGGCGGTGTGCTGATGACCATGCTCGACGTCGTCATGGCCATGGCGGCGCGCAGCCAGCACCTCGACGGGCCGGGCTGCGCGACCATCGAGATGAAGACCAGTTTTCTTCGGCCCGGCGAGGGCCGCCTGCGCGCGCTGGGCGTTCTGCTGCACCGCACCGCCACGATGGCCTTCTGCGAGGCCAAGGTGCTGAACAGCGACGACCAGATCTGCGCCCACGCCACGGGCACCTTCAAGTACCTGCGGGCGCTGCCCTCCAGGGGCCGCGCCCTCAAGGCCCTGCAACGCGCGGACGCCACGGCGCCCGGCACCTCCTCCTGAAAGCCTGCCCACCATGAGCCTGATCAACCGCCAAATCCTGCTGGCCTCGCGTCCGGAAGGCGAGCCCACCCCCGACAACTTCAAGCTGGTCGAGACCCCGGTCGCCCCGCTGCAGGACGGCGAGGTGCTGGTGCGCAACCACTACCTCAGCCTCGACCCGTACATGCGCGGGCGCATGAACGACAGCAAGAGCTACGCCCAGCCGCAGCCGTTGAACGAAGTGATGATCGGCGGCACGGTGGGCGAGGTCGTCGAAAGCCGCAACGATGCCTTCAAGCCCGGCGACAAGGTGGTCGGCATGGGCGGCTGGCAGGACTACCAGCGCGTGTCGGCCGGCCAGCGCGGCGCGCTGCAAAAGGTCGACACCACCCGGGTGCCGCTGTCGGCCTACCTGGGCGCGGTGGGCATGCCCGGCGTCACCGGCTGGTACGGCCTGGTCAAGATCATCAACCCCAAGGCCGGCGAGACCGTGGTGGTGAGCGCCGCCAGCGGGGCCGTGGGCGGGGTCGTCGGGCAACTGGCCAAGGCGCGCGGCTGCCGGGTGGTGGGCCTGGCCGGCGGCCCCGAGAAGTGCGCCCAGGTGGTGGACGAGCTCGGCTTCGACGCCTGCATCGACTACAAGCAGCATCCGGATCTGAAGTCGCTGTCCAAGGCCTTGAAGGACGCCTGTCCCGACGGCATCGACGGCTACTTCGAGAACGTCGGCGGCATGATCCTCGACGCCGTGATGCTGCGCTGCAATGCCTTCAGCCGCATCGCGTTCTGCGGAATGATCTCGGGCTACAACGGTGCACCGATTCCGATGACCAACCCGTCGCTGATCCTGGTCAACCGCATGAAGCTCGAAGGCTTCATCGTCAGCGAGCACATGGAGGTGTGGCCCGAGGCGCTGAAGGAGCTGGGCACGATGGTGGCCACCGGCCGACTCAAGTACCGCGAGACGGTCGCACAGGGCATCGCCAGCGCCCCGGAGGCCTTTCTGGGGCTGCTCAAGGGCAGGAACTTCGGCAAGCAGCTGGTCAAGCTGATCGACTGAGGTGCGCGCGCGGCGCCGCAGCGTCGCTGCCGCGCCACGACGCCGACCGAGCATGGACGTTCACTGGACCTGGTGCAGGTTTGACGACCTGTCGCTGAACGATTTGTACGACGCGTTGCAGTTGCGCGCGCGCGTGTTCATCCTGGAGCAGGGGCCTTACCTGGACCCCGACGGCATGGACCGGCAGAGCTGGCATTTGCTGGGGCGGCTGGCCCGGCCGCATGGCGAGCTGGCAGCCGGCGACCTGGTGCTGTACCTGCGTCTGGTCGACCCCGGGATCAAGTATCCCGAGCCGTCGATCGGCCGCGTGGTCAGCCACGCCGCGTTGCGCGGCCAGGGCCTGGGCGCCCGGCTGGTCGGCGAAGGCGTGCGGCGCTGCGAGGCGGAGTTTCCCGGCCAGGCCATCCGCATCAGCGCCCAGGCCCATCTGGCCGCCTTCTACGGCAGTTTCGGCTTCGAACCCCGTTCGGAGATCTACCTCGAGGACCAGATTCCCCACCTGCAAATGGTCCGGCAGCCCGGCGCCGCCGCGCCATCGCCCCCCACCCTGAGAGACACCCCATGAAAACCTTCAAAGGCCGCACGGCCGTGATCACCGGCGCCGCCTCGGGCTTCGGCCTGGAAACCTCGCGCATCGCCGCGCGCGAAGGCATGAACCTGGTGATGGCCGACGTGCAGGCCGACGCGCTGGATCGGGCCGCCGCCGAGATGTCGGCGCTCGGCGCCAAGGTACTGCCGTATCGGCTGGACGTCTCCAAGCCCGAACAGATCGAGGCCCTCGCGGTGGCCACCGAGCAGCGTTTCGGTGCGCCGCACGTGGTGTTCAACAACGCGGGCGTCGGCGCGGGCGGGCTGATCTGGGAGCACAGCCGCAAGGATTGGGACTGGGTCGTCGGCGTCAACCTGATGGGCGTGGCCCACGGGGTGCGCGTGTTCACGCCGATGATGCTGGCCGCGGCCCGGGCCGACCCGGACTACGAAGGCCACATCGTCAACACCGCGTCGATGGCCGGGGTGCTGAACGCACCCAACATGGGGGTCTACAACGTCACCAAGCACGCCGTGGTCAGCCTGAGCGAGACGCTGTACCAGGATTTGTCGCTGGTCACCGACCAGATCAGCGCCAGCGTGCTGTGCCCTTATTTCGTGCCCACCGGCATCCATCAGAGCGAGCGCAACCGGCCGGCGGACATGAAGGACGAGGCCGGCCAGGCCACCAAGAGCCAGTTGATCGCGCAGGCGATGAGCGACAAGGCGGTGACCAGCGGCAAGGTCAGCGCGGCCGAAGTGGCGCAGAAGGTGTTCGACGCCATGGCCGCGCGCCGCTTCTACATCTTCAGCCACCCGCATGCGCTGGGCGGGGTGCAGGTGCGCATGGAGGACATCCTGATGCTGCGCAACCCCACCGATCCGTTCAAGGAGCGGCCGGAACTGGGCATCCGGCTGCGCGAGCAACTGCGCGGCTGATCCGGCGGCCGGGAGGACGGGAGGCCACTTCTGGCACACTCCCGCGCTCTTCACGGCAACTCACTCTGCTCACACGTGCTGGACAAGATCCTTCTGCAAATCGCGGCCGAACTCCAGGTTCGGCCGGCCCAGGTCAACGCAGCGGTCGCGCTGCTCGATGGAGGCGCCACCGTGCCCTTCATCGCCCGTTACCGCAAGGAAGCCACCGAGGGCCTGGACGACACCCAGCTGCGCGATCTGGAAGCCCGCCTGGTCTATCTGCGCGAGCTGGAGGACCGCCGCGCCGCGGTGATCAAGAGCATCGATGAACAAGGCAAGCTCACCCCCGAGCTGCGCGCGCTGCTGGATGCCGCGCCCACCAAGCAGGAACTGGAAGACCTCTACCTGCCCTACAAGCCCAAGCGCCGCACTAAGGGCATGATCGCCCGGGAAGCCGGGCTGGAGCCGCTGGCCGACCGGCTCTTCGCCGACCCCACGCTGGACCCGATCGCGACGGCCCAGGCTTTTGCCGCCAGCGTCGAGGGTGGCTTCGCCAAGCTGGGCGAGCTGGGCTTCGCCGATGCCCACGCGCTGCTGGACGGCGTGCGCGACCTGCTCAGCGAGCGCTGGGCCGAAGATGCGCTGCTGGTGGGCAAGCTGCGCGAATGGCTGTGGGCCGAGGGCCTGCTGCGTTCCAAGCTGATGGACGGCAAGGACGTCAACAACGCCGACGTCTCCAAGTTCCGCGACTACTTCGACTACGACGAGCCCATCCGCACCGTGCCCAGCCACCGCGCGCTGGCGGTGTTCCGCGGCCGCACGCAGGAAATCCTCGACGCCAAGCTGGTGCTGGACGAAGAGATCGTGCCCGGCCAACCCACGCTGGCCGAAGGCCGCATCGCCAGCCACCTGGGCTGGCGCCATGCGGGCGTGAAGCTGGCTTCGCCAGTTCATGCCCAGCCCCCCCGGGGGGCACCGAGCGCCGCAAGCGTGGGGGTGCCGGTTCGCGCCGGCGACGAGCTGATCCGCAAGACCATCGCCTGGACCTGGAAGGTCAAGCTCAGCATGAGCCTGGAGCGCGACCTCTTCGGCCGCCTGCGCGAAGAGGCCGAGAAAGTGGCGATCAAGGTCTTCAGCGAGAACCTGCGCGACCTGCTGCTGGCCGCGCCGGCCGGCAAGCGCGTGGTGATGGGGCTGGACCCCGGCATCCGCACGGGGGTCAAGGTGGCCGTGGTCAGCGACACCGGCAAGGTGCTGGACACCGCCACCGTCTACCCGCACGAGCCACGCTGCGACTGGGAGGGCTCGCTCCACACGCTGGGTCGCCTGGCGGCCACGCATGGCGTGAACCTGATCGCGATCGGCAACGGCACCGCCAGCCGCGAGACCGACAAGCTGGCGGGCGACCTGATCAAGCGGATACAACAGTTGGCCCCCGGCACCCACATCGAGAAAGTGGTGGTGAGCGAGGCCGGGGCGTCGGTGTATTCGGCCAGCGAGTTCGCCAGCAAGGAATTGCCCGAGCTGGACGTGAGCCTGCGCGGCGCCGTCTCGATCGCGCGCCGCCTGCAGGATCCGCTGGCCGAGCTGGTGAAGATCGATCCCAAGAGCATCGGCGTGGGCCAATACCAGCACGACGTGAACCAGAGCGAGCTGGCCCGCACGCTGGACACGGTGGTGGAAGACTGCGTGAACTCGGTCGGCGTGGACCTGAACACCGCCTCGGCGCCGCTGCTGGCGCGGGTTTCCGGCCTGTCGAACGCGGTGGCCGCGGCGGTGGTGCGCTGGCGCGATGCCAACGGCGCCTTCCGCAACCGCAAGCAGTTGCTGGACGTGGCCGGCCTGGGTGCCAAGACCTTCGAGCAGGCGGCGGGCTTCCTGCGCATCCGCGACGGCGACAACCCGCTGGACCTGTCGGGCGTGCACCCCGAGACCTATCCGGTGGTCGAGAAGATCATCGCCAGCGTCGGCCGGCCGATGCACGAACTGATCGGCCATGCGGACGTGATCCGCAAGCTGCGGCCCGAGGCCTTTGCCGACGGCAGGTTCGGCGCCATCACGGTCAAGGACATCCTGGCCGAGCTGGAAAAGCCCGGCCGCGACCCGCGTCCCGACTTCAAGGTGGCGCGCTTCAACGACGATGTCGCCGACATCAAGGACTTGCAGCCCGGCATGACCCTGGAAGGCACGGTCAGCAACGTCGCGCAGTTCGGTGCGTTCATCGACCTGGGGGTGCACCAGGATGGCCTGGTCCACGTCAGCCAGCTGTCGAACAAGTTCGTCAACGATGCCCGCGAAGTGGTGAAGACCGGCGACGTGGTGAAGGTCAAGGTGCTGGAGGTCGACCTGGCGCGCAAGCGCATTTCGTTGACGATGAAGCTCGATGCCGCGCTGCCGGCCAAGGGCCAGGGGGGCGACAACACCTATCGGCCGGCGGCGCGCGGCGAGCGCCCGTCCGGCCCACGCGCGGGTGGCGCCCCGGCGGCGGCGGGCGGCCAGAGCGCGATGGCCGCGGCCTTCGCCAAGTTGCAAAAGCGCTGAGCCGGGGGGCTGCCCGGTAGAATGGAAAGCTCACAAAGACGGGCGTCCGACAGGGGAATACGTGTCCACCGAACTCCATACCGCGAATCAGAATGCCGCGGCTCCATCCGATCTTGAACCGCTGGAGCGCGAGCTGGCAGCGCTGTGCATCAGCGCGTTGAATCTGGAATTGTCGGCCGACGAGATCGATCCTGCGGCACCTCTGTATGGGGACGAGATGGGCCTGGACTCGATCGACATTCTCGAGCTGGCGCTCGAGGTGTCCCGCCGCTACGGCTTCGAGCTGCGCTCCGACGACGAGAAGAACCACCAGATCTTTCAGTCGCTGCGCACGCTGGCCGTCCACGTGGCGACCCACCGTACCCGCTGAGCCGCGGTGGCAGGCATGTGGCGCCTGGCGGCCTCGGCTCTGGCGGTGATCGGCTATGCCGTGCTGTCCCAATGGCTGATGTTGAGGCAAGCGGCGTCGCCGTGGGCCATCGTGGTGCTGCTCGGGCCGCTGATCTCGATGACCGGCGCCGTGGCGCTGGCGCGGCGGCAGTGGCTGACCGTCGCGCTGACCGTCGCCGGGTGGGCGCTCATCATCGGGATCGCGGTACGGGGCGGCGTCGGCAACGTCCACCGCCTCTATCTGCTTCAGCACGTGGGAGTGCACCTGGTGTTGGGCTGGACCTTCGCTTCGTCGCTGCGGCCGGGGGCCGTCTCGACGATCACCGAGCTGGCGCTGCGGCTGCACGGTGGGGAGCTGACGCCGACCATGCGGGCCTACACGCGCCAGGTCACGAAGGCGTGGGTGACGTATTTCCTGCTGATGGCGACGCTGTCGCTGGGTCTGTACCGGTGGGCGCCGTGGGCGGGCTGGTCGGCCTTCGCCAACCTGGCGACGCCGCTGGCGATGACGGCGTTGCTGCTGGCTGAGCACAGGTTGCGCTATCGCCTGCATCCCGAGTTCGAACGGGTGAGCATTGCGGCCGCGATGCGGGCGTTTCGCCAGCCTGCGGCGGCGCCGGCGCGATGAACGCGTCCCTGCCGCTGCTGGCTCCGCGCGATCCCGACGCCCCGCTGGCCTGGCGTGCCGGCCGCCCGGTCAGTGCGCGACGCTTCCTGGCGCAGGTCTGCGCGCTGGCGGCCGAACTGCCCTCGCAGGGCCGGGTGGTCAACCTGTGCGGCGATCGCTACCTGTTCGCGGTGGCGCTGGCGGCGGCCTGGTGGCGTGGCCTGCCGTGCCTGTTGCCGCCCAATGCCTTGCCGCAGACCCTGGCCTTGCTGGCCGGGCAGGGCGCTACGCTGTTCGTGCTGGCGGACGCGTCGACGACGGTCGCCGGCGACTGGCCGGTCAAGGTGATCGATGACCTGGGCGACGACGACGGCGATCCAGGCGGGTGCCTGGAGGTGCCCGCGATCGCGGCGGATTTTCCGGCCGCCTGTTTGCTGACCTCGGGTTCGACCGGCGTGCCGCAGCCCCACGCCAAGCGCTGGGGTGACCTGGTCCGGAATATCGAGGCCGAGGCCCGGCGCCTGGCCGACAGCCTGGGGCGTCGCGATCTGAACGGCGTGACCCTGGTCGCGACCGTGCCGCCGCAGCACAGCTACGGTTTTGAATCGAGCGTGCTGCTCGCGCTGCTGGGCGGGGCGGCGATGGACAGCGGTCGCCCCTTTTACCCGGCCGACGTGGCGGCGGCGCTGGCCAACGTGCCGCGACCGCGCGCCTTGATCACCACGCCGTTCCACCTGAAAGCGCTGCTGAGCTCGGGCGTCGCGCTGCCGCCGGTGGACCTGGTGCTGAGCGCCACGGCGCCGCTGTCGCCCCAGATGGCGCAGCAGGCCGAGGCGGCGTTCGGCGGCGTGCTGATCGAGATCTATGGCTGCACCGAGGCCGGCCAGGTGGCCAGCCGCCGCACCTGCGCCGGCGAGATCTGGCAGACCTTGGGCGAACTCCGCCTCGGCCGCCAGGTCCAGGACGGGCAGGAAGCCTTCTGGGTCGAAGGTGGGCACGTGGCCGAGCCGACCGCGCTGGCCGACATCCTGGAGTTGCAGGACGATCGCCGCTTCCGCCTCCTGGGGCGCGCCAACGACCTGATCCATGTGGCCGGCAAGCGCAGCTCGCTGGCCCACCTGAATTTCCAGCTCAACCGCATCCCGGGCGTTCAGGACGGCTGTTTCTGGATGCCCGACGAGATCGTCGAAGGGATCGTGCGGCCGGTGGCCTTCGTGGTCGCGCCCGAGCTGACCGTGCGCCAGATCACCCTGGCCTTGCGCCAACTGCTGGAGCCTGCCTTCGTGCCGCGCAAGCTGGTCCGGGTGTCAGCGCTGCCGCGCGAGGCCACCGGCAAGCTGACGACACAGGCCTTGCGCGCCTTTGCACAGGCCCATCTGCAGAGCGCTGCCGCGCCATCGCCGGGGGCGGCATGAGCGGCTCCGAATCTCGGATTCCGAGGGCGCTGCGGCTGCCTCACCCGGCCCTGGCCGGCCATTTCCCGGGCCAGCCGGTGCTGCCGGGCGTGTGCCTGCTGGCCGAGGTGCTGGAGGCGGCGCAGGACCTGCCGTCGCTGGCGGCGCTGTTGGGGCCACGGCCCCGGGTCGAGAACGTCAAGTTCCTGACGCCGGTCCGGCCCGACGCTGGCGCCGCAATCGAGCTGACCGTCGTCCTGACGCCGCGGACGGCAGGCGCGGACTTCGAGGTCCTGCACGCCGGCGCCGTGGCCGCCCGCGGGCAGCTTCGCGCCGCGCCGGCGCCATGACTCTCGACCGGCCTTCCGCGCCCGCAGGCAGCGATTGGAGCCGCGCCACCGAGCGCAGCAATCGCTTCGCGCTGCGCTTGATGAGCTGGATCGCGGTCCGCTGCGGTCGCCGCGCGGCGCGCGCCGTGCTGGTGCCGATCACGCTGTACTTCCTGGCCTTCGCGCCGGGGCCGCGCCGCCAGTCGGGCCGCTTCCTGCAGCGTGCGCTGGGCCGCCGCGTCACGTGGCAGGACCGCTGGCGCCATGTCCACCGGTTCGCGTCGACCGTGCTGGACCGGGTCTATTTCCTGAGGGATGGCGCGGGCCGCTTCGACCTGGACGTGAGCGGGAGCCAGCACCTTCGCGCCAGCCTGTCGAGCGGGCAAGGAGCGTTTCTGGTCGGGGCCCACCTGGGCAGCTTCGAGGCCTTGAGCGCGGCCGGCCGGCAGGTGCCGGGGCAGCGCATCGCGATGGTGATGTATCCCGACAATGCGCGCTTGATCGGCGCGACGCTCGACGCGATCGCGCCGGGCGTACCGGTTCACATCATCGCGCTGGGGCGGCGCGGATCGATGCTGGAAATTCGCGACTGGCTGGACAGCGGCGGGCTGGTCGGCGTGCTGGCCGATCGCACGCTGCCCGGCAGTACCGAGCGCGACAGCCGTGTCAGCGTGCCGTTTCTCGGCGTCGAGGCGCGGTTCAGCGACGGGCCGTTCCGCCTCGCGCAGCTGCTGCGGCGGCCGGTGATCTTCATGGCCGGTCTCTACAATGGCGGCCATTCGTACCGGGTTCTGTTTGAGCCGCTGGCCGACTTCAGCGAGCGGATCGCCGATCCGGCTGAACGCGAACGCCGCCTCCAGTCGGCCGTGCAGGCCTATGCCACGCGGCTGGAGGCCCTGTGCCGCGAGTCGCCCTACAACTGGTTCAACTTCCATGATTTCTGGGATGAAGATCGCGCCTAAGGCCTGGCTGGTGGCATCGGCCTGGATGGCGCTGGCCACGACGGCCCAGGCCTTGGAACTGTCCGAGGTGATGGGCCTGCTGGCGCAGACGCGCGCGGGCGAGGCCCGTTTTGTCGAGCAGCGCTTCGTGCAGGGCCTGGTCCGGCCGCTGCGGGCCAGCGGCACGCTGAGCTTTGCGGCGCCGGATCGCTTCACCCGTGTGACCGAGGCGCCGCGCGCCGAAGCGATGAGCGTCGACGGCAACACCGTGACGCTGACCCGCGACGGCCGCAGCCGCCGCATGGCGCTGGATTCGGTGCCCGAGATGGCGGCGGTGGTCGACGCGGTGCGCGGCACGCTGACCGGGGACGGCGCGGCGCTGGAGCGCCATTTCCAGCCGCAGGTGAGCGGCACCCTGGCACGGTGGGAAGTGCGCATGGCGCCGCTGGATCCACAACTGGCCGGCCAGGTGCGGGCGATCAATATCGGCGGGCAGCGCGGTGAAGTGCGCAGCGTCGAGGTGATGATGGCGGACGGCGACCGCTCGCAGATGGTGATCGAACCCATCGCGGAGCGTCCTGCGCAGTGACCGGCCTGATGGCTCGGCTGGCCGGCGGCGCCAACGCCTGGGTGCTGGGGTTGTGGCTGGCCGCGTTGGCGGTGTGCGGCGGCGTGATCGCGCACACGCGCTTCACCGCCGACATGTCGGCCTTTCTGCCGGCCAGCCCGAACCCGGAACAGCGGCTGCTGGTCGAGCAGATCCGCAGCGGCCTGCCGGCCCGCACCGTGCTGCTGGGGATCGTCGGCGGCACGGCCGAGCAGCGCGCACAAGCCTCGCGCGGGCTGGCCCGTGCGCTGCGCGCCAGCGGCTTGTTCGAGCAGGTGCAGAACGGCGAGCGCGACACCTGGCAGGACGTGGGCGCGTGGCTGGTGGCGCACCGCTATGAGCTCAGCCCGGCGGTCACGCCGTCGCGGTTCACGGTCGAGGGCCTGCGCAGCGCGATCGACGACACCCTGGCCTTGCTGGGGACACCGGAAGGCGCCGGCATCAAGCCGCTGCTGAGCCGCGACCCGACCGGCGAGACCCGGCGCATCGCCGAGAGCCTGATCCCCGCCCAGGCTCCGCGCAGCGAGCAGGGGGTGTGGGTCTCGCGCCAGGCGCCCCGGGCGGTGCTGCTGCTCGGCACGCGAGCGGCCGGTTCGGATCTGGATGCCCAGGCGATCGCGTTGACGCGCATCCAGGCCGAGTTCAAGGCGCTGGCGCTGCCGGGGCTGCGCCTGCAATGGAGCGGGGGGCCGGTCTTCGCGGTCGCCAGCCGGGCCCGGATCGAGCGCGAAGTGCGCTTTCTGAGCGCGGCCGGCGGGGTGGCGATGGGGCTGCTGCTGTGGCTGTCGTTCGCCTCGCTGCGGGCCCTGGTGGTCGCTGCCTTGCCGGTGGCGGCGGGCGTGCTCGCCGGCATCGCGGCGGTCAGCCTGGCCTTCGGCAGCGTGCATGGCATGACCCTGGGCTTCGGCAGCACGATGATCGGCGAGGCGGTCGATTACGCGATCTACTACCTGATCCAGGCGCGGGCCGGGGCCCTGGCAGGCGATCTGCCGGGGCACGGCTGGCAACGCTGGCGGCGCGGCAGCTGGCCGACCGTGCGGCTGGGCCTGCTGACTTCGCTGTGCGGATTCGCCGCGCTGACCTTGTCGGACTTCCCCGGCCTGGCGCAGCTCGGCGTGTTTTCGATGTCCGGTCTGGTGGCCGCGGCGTTGACCGCGCGCTTCGTGCTGCCGCGCCTGATGCCGGACGGCGCCCCCGGCGGGGGGCTGCGGGCTCGGCTGGCCCGGGTTAGCGGCCGTGCGCTCGCATCGCTGCCGAAGGCGCGCGGGCTGGCGCTGGGCCTGGCGGCGGCGACGCTGGTCTACCTGGGGTGCTCACCCGCGTCGCTGTGGCGCGGCGACCTGGCATCGCTCAGTCCGGTGCCCGCCGCCGCGATGGCGCTGGATGCCCAGCTGCGTGCCGATCTCTCGGCCAGCGACGGGGGCAGCCTGGTCCTGGTGCACGGTGCCGATGCCGAGGCCGCACTGCAAGGGGCCGAAGCCGTCGCCGCCCGGCTCGACCGCTGGGTCGATGTCGGGCGTCTCGGCGGCTACGACACGCCGTCGCGCTGGCTGCCCAGTCAGGCCACGCAGGCGGCCCGGCGCGACAGCCTGCCCACGCGCCAGGTCCTGGCCGAGCGGCTGACCGAAGCCGCCCGAGGCAGCCCGTTGGCGGCGTCGTCGCTCACCCCGTTCCTCGACGACGTGGCGCGCCAGCGTCAGGCGCCGCTGCTGACCCGTGCCGATCTGCAGGGCACGCCGCTGGCGCCGCTGGTGAATGGGTTGCTGCTGGCCGATCTGCGGGCGGGCGGCGTGACCGCGCTGCTGCCCCTGTACCCGGCCAGCGGCCACCCGCTGGACGAGCCCGCGCTCGGACGCCTGGTGCAGGACGTTCCCGGCGCCCAGGTGCTGGACCTCAGGCGCCAGCTCGACGAGCTGTACGCCCGCTATCTGTCGAGCGCCAGGATCCAGGCCTTGCTGGGCGCGCTGGCGGTGGTGGCCTTGCTGGCGCTGTGGCTGCGCTCCTGGCGGCGGGTGCTGGCGGTCTGCCTGCCGTTGATGCTGGCCGTGATCCTGTGCCTGGGGGCGTTGGCCGTGATGCACGTCGCGCCGGGCGTGCTGCACCTGGTGGGACTGCTGCTGGTGGTCGCGGTGGGCTCGAACTACGCCTTGTTCTTCGACCACGCGCGCGGCGGGCCGCCGGACGAAGACACCTTGGCGTCGCTGATGCTGGCCAACCTGACCACCGTCACCTCGTTCGGCCTGATCGCCTGCTCGGGCATCCCCGCGCTGTCGGCGATCGGCCGCGTGGTCGCCCCCGGCGCGCTGCTGTCGCTGTGGCTGGCCGCCGCCTTTGTCGGCCCCCGGAACGCGCGCCCCGGTGTGTGAAAATCGGCCTCCCACGTTGAGGCCGATGTCCCCCTGCAGACCGCGGGTCGGCCTGCCTCCGCCAGACCATGTCGTTCACCGCAGATCATCCCTCGTCAGGTTCGTCGGCTTGGCAGATGCCGCCCCTGCTGAGGGCCACGCTGGCCTGTCATGGGCTGGCGGCCGCGGCGTGGATGCTTCAGCCTGAACGGGCCGCCTGGGCGCTGGCCGCGGTGCTGCTGAACCATCTCGCGCTGACGGGCGCGACGCTGTGGCCGCGCAGCGGCTGGCTCGGGGTCAATGTGGTGCGCCTGCCGCCGGCCTCGGTGCGGCGCGGCGAGATCGCGCTGACGATCGACGACGGTCCCGATCCGGAGGTGACGCCCAGGGTGCTCGATCTGCTGGAGGCCGCCGGGGTTCGCGCCACCTTTTTCTGCATCGGCGAGCGCGTCGTTCGGCATCCCGAGTTGGTGCGCCAGATGCTGGCGCGCGGGCACGATGTCCAGAACCATTCCTTCCATCATCGCCACAGCTTCTCGCTGCTCGGGCCGCGTGGCTACGAGGCCGAAGTGAGCCGGTCCCAGCGCGCGATCGAGCAGGTGACGGGGGGCCGTCCCGCCTTCTTCCGGGCACCGGCCGGCTTTCGAAACTGCTTCCTGGACCCGGTGCTTCACCGCCAGGGCCTGACCCTGGTCAGCTGGACGCGGCGTGGCTTCGACACCCGGCACGGCGATCCCCGCCCGGTGCTGGCGCGCCTGTGCCGCCGTCTGGCGGCGGGCGACATTCTTCTGTTGCACGACGGCCATGCAGGGCGCACACCCGACGGGCACGCGGTGATCCTGGCGGTCCTGCCCGCGCTGCTGGCGCGCTGCCGTGCCGCCGGGCTGCGCGCGGTGCGCCTGTGCGACGCCTTGCCCGTCCCGATGGCGGCGGCCCGTGCGGCGCTCGGAACCGGCGAGTCGGGGACATGACGCGATCCGCCCTGCGCGACGGTCTGGCGCGGCCCGCGTGCGCCGTGGTCACCCACACCGTGACCAGTGCGTTGGGAAGCGGCCGACAGGCCACGCTGACGGCGCTGCGGGCGGGTCGGACGGGATTGCGCCGGCAGCGTTTCGAAACCGCCGAGATCGACAGCTGCCTGGGCCTGGTCGAGGGGGTGGACGAGGTGGTTCTGCCGGCCGCGCTGGCGGACTTCGATTGCCGCAACAACCGGCTGGCCTGGCTGGGCCTGCAAGCCGATGGCTTTGCGGCGGCCGTGCGCCAGGCCGCCGAGCGCCATGGTGCCCATCGCGTGGGGGTGTTCGTCGGCACCAGCACCTCCGGCATCCTGCAGACCGAGCAGGCCTACCGCCACCGTGATGCGAACACGGGAGCGCTGCCGGCCTCGCTGCATTACGGCCAGACGCACAACGTCGCGTCGGTGGCGTGCTTTGTCCGGCAGGCGCTGGCGCTGGCCGGCCCGGTCGTCGCCATCTCGACCGCCTGTTCCTCCGGGGCCAAGGTGTTCGGTGCGGCGGCCCGCATGCTGTCGCTCGGGGTGATCGATGCGGCGGTGGTCGGCGGTGTCGACAGCCTGTGCCTCACGACGCTGTACGGCTTCAAGTCGCTGGAGTTGCTGTCGGCCGAGGTCTGCCGCCCCTGGGACATCGCGCGCAACGGTCTGTCCCTGGGCGAGGCCGCCGCGTTCGCCTTGCTGGAACGCGACGCCGCGGCGCCGCTGGCCTGGTTGCTGGGTGCCGGCGAAAGCAGCGACGGCCACCACATGAGCAGCCCGCATCCCGAGGGCGCCGGCGCCATGCAGGCCATGCGCGAGGCGCTGGACCAGGCGGGACTCACCGCCGATCAGGTCGACTATGTCAATCTGCACGGGACGGCAACGCCCAGCAACGACGCCGCGGAAGACCGGGCGGTGGTGGCGGTGTTCGGCCAGCGGCCGTGCAGTTCGACCAAGGGCGCGACCGGCCACACGCTGGGCGCGGCCGGCGCGCTCGAGGCGGGCATCGCGATGCTGGCGATGCAGCACGGCTTCATGCCGGGCGGCGTGACGCTGCAGGCGCAGGATCCGAGCTTGCAGGCGGCCTATCTGCGCCGCAACCAGGACGCGCCCCTGCGCGTGGTGGCGAGCAATTCCTTCGGCTTCGGGGGCTCGAATGCCTGCCTCATTTTCGGAGCCGCATCGTGAGCGGGGACGAGGCGCTGGCCGTGCGGGTGCTGGGCGTCGGGGTGTTGGGCCCGGGATTGCCGGACTGGGTGCAGGGCCGGCTGTCGTTGCGCGGACCGGCGAACTGGGCGAACGCACCGGTGGTGCTGCCGGCGCCGGCCCGTCTGCCGCCGGCCGAGCGGCGGCGCAGCGGCGCGATGGTCAGGCTGTCTCTGGCGGTGGCGGACCAGGCCTGCGCGATGGCCGTCCCGGCGGTCGATCTGCGGCAAGTGGCCACGGTGTTCACCTCGTCGAGCGGGGACACGGCCAATTGCCACAGCTTGTGCGAGGCGCTGGCGGCGCCGGACCGCGTCGTGTCGCCGACGCGTTTCACCAATTCGGTCCACAACGCCACGGCGGGCTATTGGCACATCGCCACGCAATCGCGGGCGCCGTCCACCAGCCTGTGCGGGTACGACGCCAGCTTGGCCGCCGGTCTGCTGGAAGCGGTGGTCCAGAGCGTGAGTCGCCAGGGGCCGGTCTTGCTGGTCGCCTCCGACCTGCCCTATCCGGAGCCGCTCGCCGCGTTGAGGCCGCTTCCCGACCTGTTCGGCATGGCCTTGTTGTTGACGGCCGTGTCCGGCGACCCGGTGGCCGACGGGACGACACCCCGGCTGCGCCTTCGAACCAGACCCGCCGTCGCGGGCGACGCCTTGTCGGTCTGCGACCAGGCGGGCCTGGAGGCCTTGCGCCGCACCGTGCCCGCGGCGAAGGGATTGCCGCTGCTGCAGGCGCTGGCCCGCGGCGCGTCCACGAAGCTGCTGCTGGAAGGCTTTGACGGCTTGCATCTGGCCGTCGAACTGGACGCGGGGCCGGCCTCGTGATGCCCGCGGCGGACGCGCTGCTGCTGGGGCGTGCGGAGATCGCGAGCCTGATTCCGCACAGCGGCACGATGTGCCTGCTGGACGGCCTGCTGGCGTGGTCGGACGCCGAGATCGTCTGCCGGGCCACGGGGCATCGTGATCCGGCCCATCCCCTGCGCACGCGATCGGGCCTGTCGAGCGCTTGCGCCATCGAGTATGCGGCGCAGGCCATGGCCTTGCACGGCGCGCTGCGGGCCCGCGCCGCCGGTGCCGAGCACGGCGCGACGCCCGGCTTCCTGGTCAGCGCGCGGGGCGTGCAGCTGGCTTGCTGGCGGCTGGACGAGCGGACCGGCCCGTTGCGCATCGGCGCCCGGCGCTTCGCCGGCGACGAGCGGCAGCTGATCTATCAATTCGACGTCACCGACGGCGACGGCGAGCGGCTCGCCGAAGGGCGGGCCACGGTGATCCTGAACACTCCGCTGGGGCGAGCCGCCCCGACATCACCATGACCTTGAACGGCAAACGAGCCTTGATCACCGGCGCCAGCGGCGCGCTGGGCGCGGCCATGGCGCGGCGCCTGGCGAAGGACGGGGCAGAACTGCTGCTGCATGCCCATTCGCGACCCGAGTCCATCGAGCAATTGGCGCACGAGATTCGCGCGGCGGGCGGGCGGGCCCGCTGCCACGTCTTCGATCTCGGCGACGAGGCCGGCAGTCTGGCGGCCTGCGAGCAGATGCTGGAAGACGGGCCGGTGCAGATCGTCATCAACAACGCGGGCGTGCACGACGACGCGGTGTTCCCGGCCATGCGGTCGGCGCAGTGGCATCGGGTGATCGACGTCTCGCTCGACGGCTTCTTTCATGTCACCAAGCCGCTGCTGTTGCCGATGCTGAGAACCCGTTGGGGGCGGATCGTCAACATCTCGTCCATCGCCGCGCTGATGGGCAACAAGGGCCAGGTCAATTACGCGGCCGCCAAAGGGGCCCTGAACAGTGCGACGAAGGCCTTGTCGCTGGAGGTCGCGGGACGCGGCGTGACCGTCAACGCCATCGCCCCCGGCATCATCAGCTCGCCGATGGCCGATGCGGTCTTCGACGCCCAGGCGATCGCCCAATCGGTGCCGGCGCGGCGGGCGGGCACGCCGGACGAGGTTGCCGCGCTGGCCGCCTTTCTGGCCGGACCCGAAGCGGGCTACATCACCGGCCAGATCATCTCGATCAACGGCGGCATGTGCTGAGACCGCGGCGCGGCCGCGTTCCGGCGAGGCGGTCGGTGCTCTTCAGGGGCCGCCCGCCGTGCGGGCGATTCAGGGCTGGAACGGCGCGCGACGAGTGGCGCGGCGCCATGCCAGCGCCGGCAGGTGCAGCGTGAATTCCACCATCAGGCGCAGGTGCATCCAGGTCAGCAACAGGTTGTCGCGGCCATAGCGAAAGTGCGAGACGCCACCCTCGTCGGCTCGCAGGTATTTCACCGGCGCGTCCTCGTTGATGGGCTTGACGCCGCGCCAGGCGAGCCGAACCACCGCTTCGGTGTCGAAATCGAAGCGCCGCATCCAGCGTTGGCGGTCCATCACCGCCACCAGCGCCGCGACGGGGTAGACGCGAAAGCCGTACAGCGAGTCGCCTACGCCGGCACCCAGCGTCTCGAGATCCGTCCAGCCGTTGGAGATCTTGCGACCGCGCACGCGCAGCAAGGGCGCGTCGGCGGCAAAGATCGGACGACCCAGGATCATCGCTTCCGGCCGGGCCTGAGACAGCGCCATGAAGCGCGGGATCAACCGAGCGGGATGCTGGCCGTCGGCGTCCATGGTCAGCGCGTGCGTGAAGCCCGCCGCCTGCGCGGCGCGCAGGCCCTGCAGCACCGCGGCACCCTTGCCGCGGTTGGCCGGCAAGACGTCGATGCGCAGGCCGGTGTCGCCGTCGAATGCCGCCTGAAGGGCGGCAGCGCTGCCGTCGGTGCTGCCGTCGATCACGACCCAGACGGGGCTCCACCGGGCTCGCGCGGCGCGCACCGTGTCGATCAACGTGGCCCCGGTGTTGTAGCTGGGGATGAGGACCAGGTGGGTGGCCGACGGGGCGGGGGAGGCGGGGGCGGGCGTCGTCATGATGCCGTTCGTTCGGTGCGCGGACGAACGCCTTGGCGGAAGTAGGTTTCGATCTCGGCGCGCAAGGCGTCGGCGTCGGCGGTGGGCTGGAACTGCCGGCCCAGCCTGACCGAGAACTCGATCGGCAGCGGCGGCAGGCGCCACAGCGGCCAGCCTTTGCCGAGGTAGGGCGAGCGGGTGTCGATGAACACCGTCTGGATGGGCACGCCGGCGAGCTTGGCGATCAGCGTGAACCCCGGGCGGAACGGATCGACGGTGTCGGTGGTCGTGCGGGTTCCTTCGGGGAACAACACGAGCTGGCCGCCCGCCTTCAGGTCATCGACCGCGCAGCGGATCATGCCGCGGGCCGAATCGTTGCGGATGTAGCGGGCCAACCGGGCGCCGGGCCCGAGGAAGACGTTCTTCATCAGGCTGGCCTTCATCACGCAGGCGCTGCGCGGCAGGCGCGCCACCAGGATGAGCGCGTCCAGCATGCTGGGATGGTTGGCCACCAGCACCAGGCCGGGCACGTCGCGCAGCGGGTCGAGCGCGGCGGCGTCGATCTTGAGCATGCCCGCGCGGCGCGCCAGGGCCCAGAAAATGGCGTAGACATGGGCGATGGCCGCGCGGCCTATCGCCAGGCCACGCTGGCGCGGCAACACCGGATAGAGCACGCTCGCCACCAGGTTCCAGGCCAGCGAGAGCAGGCCCAGGGTCAGCAGCAGCAGATACATCGTCAGCAGCATGAAGGGGGTCAACAACCAGTGATTCACGGCGGATCAAGTGAGGGCGGGGCGTTGCGGGAGGACTGGGCGAAGATCCATGACAGCGCGATACCCGCCGACCATTGCTGCCGCTGGCGCACCAGCGGGCTGGCTTCGAAGGCTGCGCCGTTCAAGCGGTCGAGCTTCACGAACAGTCCGATCCATTGCTTGTCGAAGCGGCGTGACAGCGCGGTCGTGGCCTGCCATCCGGCATACCCGCCCGGTGCCCGATAGACCGGTCGCGAGGCGGTGGCGTCGGCCGCAGCGACGTCGTAGAAGTAGGCGTGGTAGCGCCGATCGCCAAAGACCGGGCCGGTCTGCAAGCCCAGGTTCCAGCCGTCGACTGGGCGATCGAGATTGAGGTTGGGCGATGCCGTCCAGCCGATCGCGCGAGGGTGCGATTCGAGGGTCAGCGCGGCCCGCACGGGCAGACGCAGATCCAGGCGCCAGCCTGGCCCCTGCTCCAACGCGACGTTGAGGTTGGGGCCCAGTTCGAGGGTCGGGGCCAGATTGGCCATGCCGGCCCTGGCTCGATCGTCCTGGCTGCGGGTGGGGGCGCTGGCGGCCAGGCTCAGGTTCAGCTCGACGCGGTGCGTGTCCAGCAGCACCGCCCGGGCGCCTTCCTTGTCGGCCTTGAGGAACCTGCCCCGATAGACCAGGTAGGGCACCGGAACAAGCCAGTGGTGCGCCTGGTCAGCACCGCGGTAGTCGGGCAGGCGCAGTGCGCCGACGCCGAGACCCAGTTCCCACAGGGGCAGGTCCTGGGCGCGAGCGGTGGTCGCGAACACCAGGCTGGACATCAGCAGCGCGAACTCAGGGCGACAGCGACGCTGAATCATGGGGCGAGGCGTTCCTGCGTCGACGCATGGGCCAGGGTGGCGACCCGCCCGCAGGCCGCGGCGGCGAAGGCGGTGGTGCTCATTTGGACTCCTGTAGGTTCTCGCCCTGCAGCGGTCCGACGTCCCGGATGTTGAGACGCCGATGCCGCCATGCCGCGACGGCCATGCGCGGGTTGGCCAACTGGGACAGGTAGTAGATGACCTTGAAGATACGCAGCGAACCCCAGATGGGGGTCTGGCCGAAGATGTCGCCTGCCAACAAGGAGAGCAGGGCTTCCTGAACCCTCAGGGGATTGCGGGGATACATGAAAAGCTTGCGGATGACCGGGTTGGTGACGCGATAGATGAACCAGGAAAATTCTCGCGGGCCCTTGCGCATCATGGCTTCGTAGCGTGCGCGGGCCCGGGCTGCCAGGTGCGGGCGATCGAGCCGGGCTGCGACGACATGGACGGCTTCGGCAGCGCCCTTCATGGCCAGGAAGACGCCGGAGGAAAACACCGGATCGACGAAGGCGTAGGCGTCGCCGACCAGCAGGAAACGGTCGCCCGTGCACCGGCTGCTGCTGTACGAATAGTTGCCGGTGGCGTGAACCGCATCGTCGACCAGCGTGGCGTTCCGCAGCCGCTCCTGCAGGCCTGGGCACAGGGCGACGGTGTCGGCGAAGAACTCTCGCAGAGGTTTGTCGCGCGTCTTGAGGTAGTGCGGCCAGCACACCGCACCGATGCTGGTGGTGTTGTCCCGCAGCGGAATGAACCAGAACCAGCCGTGTGCGAACCAGAAGATGCTGATATGGCCTTCCTCCCGTCCCGCCAGGCGTTGCGCGCCCACGAAGTGACCGAACAGCGCGACGCTGTTGTGGCGCCGGTTCCGGGATTTGGTGCCGAGCTTTCCGGCCAGCAACGTGTCGCGTCCCGAGGCGTCGATCACAAAGCGGGCGCGCCAAAGACGCTCGGTCCCGTCGTCGGCAAGCGCTCGCACGTCGGCGCCATCGGCGTCGAATTGCACGTCATGCACCTGGCAGCCTTCGACCGCGACGGCACCCGACCGCTGTGCGTTCCGGAACAGCAGCTCGTCCAGTTCGGAGCGGCGAACCTGCCACGCGTAAGGCATGCTCTTGTCCCACGCGTCGGCGAACCTGAGAGAACTCCGATGCGCATGGTCGGGCGAGACGAATTCGGCACCCCACTTGGGCATGCCGATTCGCTCGACCTGTTCGCGCAGCCCCAGTTGTTCGAACAAGGCCACGTTGGCGGGTAGCAGGGATTCGCCCACATGAAAGCGCGGGTGGCGGGATTTTTCGACCAGTGTGACCTGGCGCCCTTGACGAGCCAGCAGCGTCGCTGCGGTCGCGCCGCCGGGCCCGCCGCCAATGACCAGGACGTCGCACGAGTCGGCAACGGGGCCGGGGCGGAGGGCCTGGGGAGAGGTCATGCCGCGGGACGTCCTGCCCGCGACGGCAGGCCCAGGCGGTGCGATGCGATGCGTTCGCCGACGCAGCCGGCCAAGACCTGGTGCGGACCGGCGAAGCTGCCGGGACGCCTCGAAATGTCCAGGCGGCCCCTGTTTTGCGGGAACCTGCGGTCGGTGGGAGCGTTCACGAAAGGCTGCAGGGCGTCCATCAGCTGATTATCGCCAGGGTCGCAGAGGCTTCCGGTCGACCTTCGGGTGGGGGCGAAAGCCTGGGCCACCGGCCGACGGGCTGCCGTGAATCTGTGTAAACCCAGCGGGGGCTATCAACCCGTTCGCGCGCTGGCGCGTTGAAACCGACGTTGCGCGTCGTGCGCTGCTCGCAAAGGGATTGATGATGAATTCGACGCTGATGCGTTGGGGGGTCGCCGGTCTGGCGACATTGATGCTGGGTGCCTGTGCCTACCGGGGCGGCCCGTCCTACGAAGAGAGTCCGACCTATGCCGGGCAGACTTTGCCGGCGGCGCAGACCGGCGTGGTCCAGGCGATCGAACCGGTGGCGGCCAGACAGTCGACGTCGGGCGCGGGCGCGCTGATCGGCGGCGTGGTCGGCGCGATCGTCGGTCGCCAGTTTGGCGACAGCGGCAATGGCCGCGCGGCCGGCACCGCCGTGGGTGCCGTCGGCGGCGCGTTGATCGGCAACGAGGTGGAGATGCAGCAGAACCATACGCCGGCGCGCTGGCGGGTGCAGGTCCGCATGGATGACGGCAGTGTTCGCAGCTTCAACGACAGCCAGGTCAACGGGCTTCAGGTGGGGATGCGGGTCAGGGTGGTCGGGCAGGCGTTGCAGCCGGATTGATCCCGCTACAATCTGAGCCAGTTTGACTTCACAAGAACGGGAAAGGCAGCACGGGTTATGACACCGCGAACCACGACTGCGTCACGGAGCTTTGACGTCGGCCGCGGCTGCTGAAGACCTTTTCCGTTCCTGTTCATATCGAAGCGCGGCCTGATGTGCCGCGCTTTTTGCATTTGGAGATTCCCGATGATCACGATCACGCTGCCCGATGGATCGCAACGCCAGTATCCGGGTCCGCTGACCGTCGCCGAGGTGGCTGCATCCATCGGCGCGGGCCTGGCCAAGGCGGCGCTGGGGGGGCGCGTGGGGCGTGGGGCAACCGCTCGGCTGGTGGACACGAACCACCGGCTCGAGGCCGACGAGACGCTGGCCATCGTGACCGACAAGGACGCCGATGGCCTGGAGTTGATCCGTCACTCGACGGCGCACTTGCTGGCGTACGCGGTGAAGTCGCTGTTTCCCGAGGCGCAGGTGACGATCGGGCCGGTGATCGACAACGGCTTCTATTACGACTTTGCCTACAAGCGGCCGTTCACGCCCGAGGACCTGCAGGCAATTGAAAAGAAGATGGCCGAGCTCGCCCGCAAGGACGAACCGGTGCTGCGCCGCGTGCTGCCGCGCGACGAGGCCGTGGCCTACTTCAAGGGGCTGGGGGAAGCCTACAAGGCCGAGATCATTGCCAGCATTCCGGCGGACCAGGAGGTCTCGCTCTATCGGGAAGGTGCGTTCGAGGACCTGTGTCGCGGCCCGCACGTGCCCAGCACCGGCAAGCTCCGGCATTTCAAGCTGATGAAGGTGGCGGGTGCCTACTGGCGCGGCGATCACCGCAACGAGATGCTCCAGCGCATCTACGGCACCGCGTGGGCCAGCAAGGAGGACTTGCAGCAGTACCTGACGATGCTGGAGGAAGCCGAAAAGCGCGACCATCGCAAGCTGGGACGCGAACTGGACCTGTTCCACCTTGACGAGCATTCGCCTGGCACGGTGTTCTGGCATCCGAAGGGCTGGGCGCTGTGGCAGGAGGTGGAGCAGTACATGCGCCGCGTCTACCGCGATAACGGCTACCAGGAGGTCAAGGGGCCGCAGTTGCTGGACCGCTCGCTGTGGGAAAAGACCGGTCACTGGGACAAGTACCGCGACAACATGTTCACGACCGAGTCGGAGAAGCGCGACTACGCGCTCAAGCCGATGAATTGCCCTGGCCACATCCTGATCTTCAAACAGGGCATCAAGAGCTATCGCGACCTGCCGCTGCGCTATGGCGAGTTCGGGCAGTGCCACCGCAACGAGCCCACCGGGGGTCTGCACGGCATCATGCGGGTGCGCGGCTTCACGCAGGACGACGGCCACATCTTCTGCACCGAAGACATGATCCTGGACGAGTGCGTGGCCTACACCGCACTGCTGCAAAAGGTCTACAAGGACTTCGGCTTCACCGACATCCTCTACAAGGTGGCCACCCGGCCTGAGCAACGCATCGGATCCGACGAGATCTGGGACAAGGCAGAAGCTGCGCTGATCGAATCGCTGCGCCGTTCCGGTTGCGACTACGTCATCTCGCCGGGCGATGGCGCCTTCTACGGGCCGAAGATCGAGTACACGCTCAAGGACGCCCTGGGCCGGCAGTGGCAATGCGGCACGATGCAGGTGGACTTCTCGATGGCGCAGCGTCTCGATGCGGAGTATGTGACCGAGGACAGCTCGCGCAAGAACCCGGTGATGCTGCACCGGGCCATCGTCGGCAGCCTGGAGCGCTTCATTGGCATCCTGATCGAACAGCACGCCGGGGCGTTGCCGGCCTGGCTCGCGCCGGTGCAGGTGGTGGTGGCCAACATCACCGATGCACAGCGAGATGTTGTCCAGGATGTGGTGAAAACTCTGCAAAAACAAGGAGTTAGAGTGAGTGCTGATTTGCGTAACGAGAAAATTACGTATAAAATCCGCGAGCATTCTTTGCAAAAGGTTCCGTACATCCTGGTCGTAGGCGACAAGGAAAAGGCAAGCGGGGCCGTTGCGGTGCGCGCCCGAGGCAACCAGGATCTGGGTGCGATGTCCCTCGCAGACTTCCAAGCGAAGCTCGCAGCCGACATCGCTGCCAAGATCTGACTGGCGGTCTCGGTTTTTTGCGTGCCATTGTTTTGTTTCTGGGTCTTGCGCTTGCCTGAAGGCCTGTTTGAGGGGTTTGAACCATCGCTACCTTTGCTGACCGTCGGACACCTAACGTCGAGCGCAAGCACCGACTGAACCGCGAGATCACTGCGTTGAATGTGCGCCTGAACGGCGTGGACAACGAGCCCTTGGGCATCGTCAGCATTCAGGATGCCTTGCGCATGTCGGCCGAAGCGGATGTCGACCTGGTCGAGATTGCGGCCCAGGCTGATCCGCCGGTGTGCCGCCTGATGGACTACGGCAAGTTCAAGTACCAGGAACAAAAGCGCGCCGCCGAGGCCAAGTCCAAGCAGAAGGTCATCGAAGTCAAGGAAGTCAAGTTCCGTCCGGGCACCGATGAAGGCGATTACGCGATCAAGATGCGCAACCTGCGTCGCTTCATCGCCGAGGACGGCGACAAGGGCAAGGTCACGCTGCGCTACCGCGGGCGCGAGATCACGCACCAGGATATCGGCATTCGCCTGCTGGAGCGCATTCGCGATGAACTGGCCGATGTGGCCGTCGTGGAACACATGCCCAAGCTGGAAGGGCGCCAGATGATCATGGTGTTGGCGCCGAAGAAGAGGTCGTAGAAATTCAGCCCGCAGTCCGGTCACTGCGGGATTGAAGAAAAGCCGCTGCAGGCCATCAAGTGCATCGCACCCGCGGTGCCGCCCAGCAGAGGTCACTTAAAAGGAGCAGTCATGCCCAAAATGAAGACCAAGAGCAGCGCGAAAAAGCGCTTTCGCGTTCGTCCTGGTGGCACCGTCAAGCGCGGTCAAGCCTTCAAGCGTCACATCCTGACCAAGAAGACCACCAAGAACAAGCGTCACCTGCGGGGTGCAGTGAATGTCCATGAGACCAATCTGGGTCACATGGCGCAGATGCTGCCGTTCGCCGGCCTGTAATCCACCAAGACTGAAGGAGATCTCATATGCCTCGCGTCAAACGTGGTGTTACCGCTCGTGCTCGTCACAAGAAGATCCTGGCTCTGGCCAAGGGCTATCGCGGCCGTCGCAAGAATGTCTTCCGCATCGCCAAGCAGGCGGTGATGAAGGCTGGGCAATACGCCTACCGTGACCGCCGTGCCAAGAAGCGCGTGTTCCGTCAGCTGTGGATCGCCCGTATCAACGCGGCGTCGCGCGGTTTGGGTCTGACCTACAGCAAGTTCATCGCCGGCCTGAAAAAGGCTTCGATCGACATGGACCGCAAGGTGCTGTCGGACATGGCGATTCACGATCCGGCCGCTTTTGCTGCCATCGTCGACAAGGTGAAGGCCCAGCTGAGCTGATCCGCTTGGAGGGAGTTCCTGCCTGCTTGCGCAGGCAGTCGCAACCTGTTCAGGCACTCGAAGGCCGTCACCCTGGGGTGCGGCCTTTTTTCATTTTCCTGCATTTGACTCATGAACGACCTCGATCTTCTGGTGGAAACGGCGCGGACGGAATTCGCCGCGGCGGCCACGCCGGCCGAGCTGGAAAACGCCAAGGCGCGTTACCTGGGCAAGGCCGGGAGGGTGACCGACCTGCTCAAAGGTCTGGCCGGATTACCCTCCGACGAGAAGAAGACTCGCGGTGCGGAGATCAACCAGACCAAGCAGCGCGTCGAGACGCTGCTGAGTGAGCGCCGTCAGGCGCTGGCCGATGCCGAGTTGCTGGCGCAGTTGAAGGCCGAGGCGCTCGACGTGACGCTGCCAGGTCGGCAGCGTGGCGCTGGCGGCCTGCACCCGGTCTCGCGAAGCATGGAGCGCATCGAGGCCATCTTCGGCTCGATGGGTTTCGACGTCGCCGATGGCCCCGAAATCGAGGAAGACTGGTTCAATTTCACGGCGTTGAACACCCCTGCGGACCATCCCGCCCGGTCCATGCACGACACCTTCTATGTCGACACGACGGCCCCGGACGGGGGAGGGCAGCTGCTGCGCACTCACACCAGCCCGATGCAGGTGCGCTACGCGATGCAGCATGTCAATCAGCATGCTGCGAGGATCGCTGCCGGCGAGGCCATGCCCGAGATCCGCGTGATCGCGCCGGGACGCACCTACCGGGTGGACAGCGACGCCACTCATTCGCCGATGTTCCACCAGTGCGAAGGGTTGTGGATCGGCGAGAACGTCAGCTTCAAGGACCTGAAATCGGTGTTCACCGATTTCTTCCGCAACTTCTTCGAGTCGGACGACCTGACCATCCGGTTCCGCCCGTCGTTCTTCCCGTTCACCGAACCGTCGGCCGAGGTCGACATCGCGTTCGCCTCGGGTCCGCTGAAGGGGCGGTGGCTGGAGGTGGCCGGCTCCGGCCAGGTGCATCCGAACGTGGTGCGCAACTTCGGGCTGGACCCTGAACGCTACATCGGCTTTGCCTTCGGCATGGGCCCCGACCGGCTGACCATGCTGCGCTACGGTGTGAACGATCTGCGCCTGTTCTTTGACGGCGATCTGCGCTTTCTCTCGCAGTTCCGCTGAGCCGCCTTTCGAAGAATCCGATCCGAGTCTCATCATGCAATTTCCCGAATCCTGGCTACGCGAGTTCTGCAATCCGCCCCTCACCACCGCCGAACTGGCCGAACTGCTGACCATGGCCGGCCTGGAGGTCGAAGAGCTGCGTCCGGTGGCGCCGGCCTTCAGCCGCATCGTCGTCGGCGAGATCCTCGAAGCCGTGCAGCATCCGAACGCCGATCGTCTGCGGGTGTGCCAGGTCGATGCCGGCGAGCATTCCAAGGACGGCCCGCTGCAAATCGTCTGTGGCGCCCCCAACGCCCGTGCCGGCATCAAGGTGCCGCTGGCGCTGGTCGGCGCCGAGCTGCCGCCCGGCGACGATGGCGAGCCCTTTCAGATCAAGGTCGGCAAGCTTCGGGGGGTGGACAGCTTCGGCATGCTGTGTTCGGCGCGCGAGCTCAAGCTCAGCGAAGACCATGGCGGTCTGCTGGAGCTGGCGGCCGACGCGCCGGTGGGTCAGGACATCCGTGCCCACCTGAACCTCGACGACACGCTGTTCACGCTCAAGCTCACGCCCAACCTGGCGCACTGCCTGAGCGTGCAGGGCATCGCGCGCGAGGTGTCGGCCCTGACTGGTGCGCCGTTGAAGTCGCCGGCCATCGCTGCCGTGTTGCCGGCGCACGATGCGCGCCTGCCGGTGAAGGTGGACGCCACCGACTTGTGCGGCCGCTTCTCGGGCCGCATCGTGCGCGGCGTGAACCCCCGGGCCACCACCCCGGCATGGATGGTCGAGCGCCTGGCGCGCTGCGGCCAGCGAGCGGTGAGCCCGCTGGTGGACATCTCGAATTACGTGATGTTCGAGTTCGGTCGACCGTCGCATATCTTCGACCTGGACAAGATCCACGGCGGCCTTCAAGTGCGCTGGGCCAGGCCCGGCGAAACGCTGAAACTGCTCAACGGCAACACGGTGACGCTGGACGCTCAGGTGGGCATCATTGCCGACGACCAGGCCGTCGAATCGCTGGCCGGCATCATGGGCGGCGACGCCACGGCGGTGTCGGACGACACGCGCAACATCTACATCGAGGCCGCGTTCTGGTGGCCTGCGGCGGTGGCCGGGCGCTCGCGCCGCTACAACTTCTCGACCGATGCCGGCCATCGCTTCGAGCGCGGTGTCGATCCGCAGGGTACGGTGGAGCACATCGAGCACATCACGCGCTTGGTGATCGACATCTGCGGCGGCCAAGCCGGCCCGATTGACGACCAGCAGCCCGCGATGCCGGTACGCACGCCGGTGATGCTGCGCGTGGCGCGCGCCGTCAAGGTCATCGGCATGCCGCTGACCCAGTCGGAGTGTGCCGGCGTCATGCGGCGCTTGGGGCTGCAAATCACCGAGACTGAGGGCGTCCTGACCGTCACGCCGCCCAGTTGGCGCTTCGACCTGGCGATCGAGGAAGACCTGATCGAAGAGTTGATTCGGGTGCTGGGCTACAACCGCCTACCGGCGAGTCCGCCGTTGGCGCCGGTCACCGCACGCATCCGGGTCGAATCCAGCCGGAGCGTCCATTCGGTGCGCCACGCGGTGGCCGCGTTGGGCTACCAGGAGACGATCAATTTCAGCTTCGTCGAAGAGCGCTGGGAACGTGAGTTGGCGGGCAACGCCGACCCGATCCGGGTGTTGAACCCGATCGCGGCACCGCTTGCGGTCATGCGCTCAAGTCTCGTGGGCAGCCTGATCCAGGTGCTGAAACACAATCTGGCGCGCAAGGCGTCCAGAGTGCGCTTGTTCGAGATCGGGCGCGTGTTCCGCCGCGATCCCGCGGTGACGTCGACCGTGTCCGCGGTCCGGGGCGTGGACCAGCCGATGCGGGTGGCCGGCCTGGCCTATGGACCGGCGCAACCTTTGCAATGGTTGGCGCCAGACGCGGCGGTCGATTTCTACGATGTCAAAGGCGAGGTGGAGGCGCTGCTTGCGCCGCGTCGGCCGGAGTTCGTCGCGGCGGATCATCCAGCCATGCACCCGGGACGTTGCGCGGCCGTCCGGCTGGATGGCCGGATCGTCGGCCATCTGGGTGAACTGCATCCAAAGTGGCGCCAGGCCTACGATTTGCCGCAGTCACCCATGTTGTTCGAGCTGGACCTGGCCTGCGTGCAGCAGCGCGAGGTCCCACAGGCCCGTCCGATTCAGCGCCAGCAGGCCGTGACGCGAGACGTGGCCCTGGTGGTGCCGCCGGGCGTCACGCACGACGCGATGATGAAGGTCTTGTGTGCCGACGAGCAATCGCTGGTGCGAAACGCGACGCTGTTCGATGTGTACAAGCCCAAATCAGGATCGACCGATCTTGCGGCGGGCGAGCGTAGCATGGCGGTCCGCCTGGAATTGCTGGACGACACGGCGACACTGACCGACGAGCGCATTGACGCCACGGTTGCAGCCGCCGTGAGGCGGGTCCAGGCTGCGCTGGGCGCACGCCTGCGCGGTTGAGCGGCGTAGATGAGGCCATGACGGTGCGAAGAGACAACACCATGACGATCGAATCGATCGATGACGACGAGACTCCCGCGACTCCCGGCGCAGCGCACAGCGGCATCATGTTGCCGTCGCTTGAAACGCCGACCTTGACCAAGGCCGAGCTCGCAGAACTTTTGTTCGAGCGGCTGGGTCTGAACAAGCGCGAATCAAAGGACATGGTCGAGGCTTTTTTCGACATCGTCAACGACGAACTGGTCCGGGGCCAGGACGTGAAGTTGTCCGGTTTCGGCAATTTCGCCATCCGACGCAAGGCGTCGCGGCCAGGCCGTAACCCCCGCACCGGCGAAGCCATCCCGATCAAGGCCCGCAACGTGGTCACTTTTCACGCCAGCCACAAGCTGAAGTCCGTGGTGCAGGGCGATGTCCCGTCGGACGAAGAGTTCGAGTAAAGTCTGAATACTCTGCCCAAGGACATTGATTCCAATGGAAGAAGGCGACGCACGCCTCCCCCCGATTCCGGTCAAGCGCTACTTCACCATCGGTGAGGTCAGCGAGTTGTGCGGAGTCAAACCCTATGTTCTGCGCTACTGGGAACAGGAATTCACCCAACTCAGGCCAGTCAAGCGCCGCGGCAATCGCCGGTACTACCAGCACCATGAAGTGCTGTTGATCCGGCGCATCCGGGAACTCCTCTATGACCAGGGCTTCACCATCAGCGGCGCCCGGAATCGGTTGTCCGATGCGGCGAATCCCGTGGTCGAGGTTTTTGCCGATGCGGTCGAACCCCTCGATCAACCCTTGGCCAGTGCCGCGGCGCAGGCCAACAGTGGCACGGCCGAGCTGCGTGTACCGGTGTCGAACGGCCCCTTGAACTCGTCGCACGTTCGGCATGAATTGCTGGTCATTCGTGAGTTGCTGAGCCTCTGAGTAGAGATGATTTCGATGTATACTGCGAGCTTCGTCGGGGTGTAGCGCAGCCTGGTAGCGCACTTGCATGGGGTGCAAGGGGTCGCGAGTTCGAATCCCGCCACCCCGACCAAAAATAGCTAGAGAAATCAACGGGTTAGGTCTCACAAGGCCTAACCCGTTCTTCGTTTCCGTCCCCACTTTCCGCCCTGTGCCCGATCTGGTGCCCGTTCGGTGCCCGTTTCTCGGCGGCCGATCGCACGCGGGCGCGAGCCGCCAGAACCACAGCGCAGCCCGACAAGGCCGAGTCGGGGGCGATCGTCCCGTTGCGGTGCTATCGTGGTCGCAACAAAGGGGGACTAGATGAAACGAGTGCTCTTGACTTGCGCCGCTGTGATTCTTTCGGGGTGCGTCATCGCGCCGCCGGCCCCGCCGCAGCAAGTCACAATTTCCGCACCCTACGATCAGGCCGAAGCGGCACGCCGCCTGGCGCCAGGTGTGTCGGCTATATCGGGGAACGCGTTTATGCGGCAAAGAGGTGGCGGCGTAGTCACTTGCGCCGGAAACGTAGCGTCCCTAATCCCGGCCACCGCCTATGCGCGTGAACGTCTCGGCCACATTTACGGGCAAGGGTCGACCGACGGTTTCATCTCGCGCTCGCCGAACCTGCTGTTTGTCCCCAATCCGCCCGAGTACCTTTCCACATCCCGGCAATCAAGCTGCGATTCGCAGGGGCGGTTCTCGTTTGACGCATTGTCCGAGGGCGACTACTACGTCTTCGTCCCCGTCCAATGGGTAGTCGATAACGAGCAGCAGGGCGGGGCGTTAATGAAGCTTGTCCACGTCGACGCAGGCAAGGTTGCCGCAGTCATCATGAGCCGTTAGCCACGCAGTCGGCCAGGGGTAGATGTTCACGCGAATGTCCCCTGCTTCATCGAGCGCCGGATGGCCGCCACGGTCTGCGCGTTGGCCTGCACGACGGCGGCCTGCACCTCACCGCGCGAGACGCCCTGGCCAACGTTGATGGTCTGGTGCGAGAAGTCGAAGGCGTGCCCACCGCCGGCGCCGCCCGACAAGACCGAGTTGGGGATGATCGTTCCGCTGCCGGTGGGGTTGAACAACTCGGGGCCAGCCTCGCCCACCAAGTACGCCCCGCCCGCGTTGACGTTGCCGCCCGCAGCACGCGCCGGGGCGCCCGCGACGGCTGCAACGCCGGCGGCCAGCGTGGGGCTCGCAAACCCGGTGCCCGAGAACATGCCGAACAGGGTTCCCAGGAAACCGGCACCGCCACCCCCGCCGCTGCTGCCAACGCCGGACGGCATCATGCTTGCCATCTCCATGCGAATGAACTGCTTGAGGTACTCGTCGGCCATCGTCGCCCACAAGTCGCGGAAGCTGCCCTTGCCGGTGCGGACGAACTTGTCGATCGCGTCGGCCGTACCGTTCAAGAACGTGTCGGTCAGCTTGGCGGCGTTGGCGGCTTGATTGGTGGCATCGTCAATCCACTTCATGGTGGCCTGCGTCGCACCGAACCCCGGAGTAGACATGCGCCGGCTCGCTTCGTCGCCGGCTTGCTTGGCGCGGGCAGCATCCACCGCGGCTTGTGCGTTGACGCGGTCCACGTCCGCCGTGTTGGGGCGCGCGCCGAGGCTTGCGATAGTCTGCCGGCGCTCGGCTTCAATGCGAAGCTGCTCATTGAGCACGGCGCGGGCGGTCGCGTCCAGCTTTGTCGCCTGCGTCTGCGCTTGCAGTCCGGCGATGAATTTGTCCGTCGCGGACCCCTGGCCTTGCAGTCGCGCCGTCAGTTGCTCGGCGTGCTTCGCCTCGGCCGCGGCGGACTCCTTCGCCGCCTTGTCGATCTGCCCGTAGGCGGCGATCTCGCTGACCACGAACAGGTGGTGCTGCTCCATCGAGGCATCTCGAATCGCGGTGAGCGGGTATCGATCCGCCTTGGTCTTGGGCGTGAATTTGTCGCGTGTTTCCTGGATCAGTGCGGCCTTCTCCGCTGCGGTAAATGCCTTTCCGCCCGCGGCGGCATCGTCGAACTTGCGCTTCAGATCCGCCAGCGCGGCGGACATGTTCCGGGTGTTCTTGATGCGCTCCAACTGCGCGTCGAGCCCTTCACGCGCCGCCACGGCTCGGCCGTTCACTTCCGCCGCCTTGCCGTCGGCCGCCGCCTTGGTCGACTCGGCCGCGGCCGCGCTCTGCAGCCGGGTCATCTCGTTTTGCTGCTGGATCAGCAGGGCCTGGATATTGGCGACGGCCTGCGCGTTGCCGGCCTGGCGCATCAAGGCTTCTTTGCTCGCCTGGATACGCGACTGCTGAGCGACGATCTTGTCGCCCAGCGTGTCGGCCTCCCCGAGGTGCATCGCGGCACGCTTGGCCGAGTCGATCGCATCCGCAGTGGCGCGCCACGCGCGCGCCAGGTAGCCAGCCGATGCAGCGGCTGGGTCGGTGTGGCTTTTGAGCCCATCCAGGGTCAGCGCCATGGCAGTGTTTGAATCGCCCGCCTTTTCAGCCGCGCGGATCTGCTCGTACAGGCTCGCCGTCAAAAAATGCGCCGCCCGGTCGGCGTCCAGTGCCCACTTGGTCACGCCGTCGCGCATCTTTTCAAAATGCGCGGACGCCTCGTCAGCCGTCGTGCCTGTCGCCCGTGCGTAGTTCAAAACCGCCTCGGTCGCCTTCTGGATCACAGCGGCTGGAAACGCGCCCGACCCAGCCAGGCCTCGCGCCACGTCGCCTGCAGCGCTTTGGCTCGCACCTGTGGTCAAGGCCGCCTGTGCAGCCACCTGGCGCAGACTGTCCTGCGTCTCGCCGGCCGCGTTGCCGGTGAATTTGAGCGCGCGAGCCAGGGCTTCTTGATGGCGCGCGCCCTCCACGGCCGCGTATCCGAGAAGCCCGACCGTCGCCGCGGTGGCCCCCACGGCGAGGCCCGTCGCGCTCATGACGGCCCCGAGTGCGTCGGTGCGCTCACCCAGCACAAGCAGGCTTGAGCCAAAGTTTTTCCACCGCCCCTGGCTCGCCTCGTGAGCAAGCACCAGGAGCTCACGCTTTGCCGCAGCGGTGCCAAAACTGAACCGCTCCATGTGCCGCGCCGCCTCGCCCATGCCCGTCGCGGCGTCCGTTGCGAGTTTCTGCGCGCCGGCCTGTTGCTTGAGAAGCGCGTTCACGTCGCGCAGGCTGCGCTGGACCCGCGCCATCTCGCGCTCGGTCACGGTCGCGAGGTTGGTGACCGATACCTGCCCCGAGGTGGTATCGAGGCCGAGTTTTACGGAGATGTCAGCCATGCAGGATCCTCGTGGCGTTGAAGAATTTGGTTGCGACGGTGGCGTCTGCGATGCGCTCGTCCAGATAGGCCTGCATCGCAGCGCGCACCGCAGCGCGTGTGCCGTCCGCAGCGGGCCGCATGAAAGGCTTCGCCGGAACCCATTTGCCCGCGGCCTGCGCGATGGCGCGACGCTGGCGCCGCGTGGCACCTTCCTTCCGGCTCACCCGGGCGAAGTGGCCGAACTCGACCAGCGGTCCGTACCAGGCGCCGTTCGGGCCGGTCAGGCGAACGTCGACCTTGAACACCTCAAGCGTCGAGGTGCATTTGTCGGGCATGCGCACCTGATAGATGGCATTTTTCAGCCGCTCGGGCGTCCACCCCACGCACTTTTCGAAGTGGACTCCGACCGGGGCGAGGCGCTTCGCCTCGTTGCGGACGACGCTCGCCCCGGTGGCCACTGCGCCGCGGACGACACGCGTTTGCAGCAGTTCGGGCAGGGCTCTCAGTTCGGCCTGGAACTCACGCAGTTGCCCGAGGTCGAGCGTGAACTCCATATCGCTCATGCGACCCCTCGGTACTGCCTGGCGTCGGGGTGCGGCGTTTGAATTCCTGGCTGCGTCCGCGCCACCTCAACATGGCGCGTCTGATTTTTGGAATCGCCCCGAGACGGCGCGGTCCGTAACGGGAAACCTGCGTGTTGAATGGCCGTTTCGCCCGTACGATGCGACCCCCTTACCCCCTCCGGTGGCTTGACCTTGGCGATGACCATCTCGGCGGCCACGTGGGGGTGGGTTAACAATCGGCTCGCTGCTACCTTCGCGCCCTTCTCGGAATAGCCGGCCGCGATTGCGGCCTGAGCCCCGTTCGGTTCTCGTAAGTACGCGTCAACGAAGTGCATTTGGTTAACAAGAATTCGTCAAAACGTAGGGCATGAAATCCGCTGGACCAAAAGCCGAACAGTTTTAAAAGTCTGCGTGTGGACCTGCGTGTTGAATGACCGTTTCGCCCGTACGATGCGACCCCTTACCCCCCTCCGCAGCAGCCCCAGCGCGGGCCGCTGTCGGCCCGTGGCGCCACGATCGCAACGCGGCCGATACGTGGGCGGCTTGACCCGAGGGGGCGGGCCTCACGACCCGTTCCCGACCGCTCGCAGCGGTGGTCGTGTCGTGGTGAACCGTGCGTTTTCGCGCGCCTTGGATAGGTCCAGCGCGTCCACTTCCCTCTGCGTCGCAGGCTTCAGGACGGGTAACTTTTGCTTCAGGTAGCCGGCGGCGAGCCCTGCAGCTTTGATCCTGAGGCCGATGGCCACGTCCGGGTCATTCCAGACCGCGGATAGGAACGCGACGGGGTCGGCAGTCGGGGCGATGCCCGGCGGGGGCTTCTTCGGCCGGCCGGCGCCGGGGCGTGCGCCACCGCGGCTCATGAATGGCGCTCCAGATCGCGCACCGCCGCGAGATCGGCATCGCTGAAAGTCACGCGCGCTCGGTCCGGGTCATCGGGCCGGCCCGCCGTGGCGAGGATCCCGAGTTCTAAAGCGGCGAGTCGAGTCGCCACGGGCAGCGAGTCGTCGCGGGACACGCAGGCGATCCACTCGCGGGTGGCGTCGCTGGGGCGGCGGGTCATGGTTTCGGCACCTCGGGCAGGACGGGGAATCGGATGGTGCGATATCCGAACTTGACGGGGGGCGGGTGAAGCCCCGCGACGACCCAATTTCTCAGCGTGCGCTCAGATACGCCCAATCGCGCGGCACGCTCGGCGGCACGCTCAAAAATCGGGCCGGGGTCCAGGGGGGTGTTGGTCATTGGGCCTCCGTTTCGGATTGCCGAAATATACCGAAAACGACTTCATTGCAATAGGTGTTTTCCTTTGCTCGATGAAGTCATTGGGCGTCTTGGCCCGTGGTGGCGCTGGCCGGTGGTGCTCGAGGTGGCCGCTGGCAGGCCGTGCTGGCCGGTGGGGCTTTTCGAGCTCGGCGGCCACGTGGGGGTGGCTACGGGTTCAGCCGCTTTCGCAGCAAACTCTCGAACGCGCCCGCCGGTCCGCTGACGTGTACGGCGTGCGGGTGGCCGTTCAGCCACCCGACGCGCCACAAAGACACCCCGGGCGCAACCTCGTCGGCGGTCAGTGGCTCGCCAGTGACTACAACGGGCCGACCGCCAAGGCAGGCGGGGATCTGCCGCCACACGCCCGACGGATGGGATGCTCGTCGGAAGGCACGCACGCTGCGGTAGCCGAAGGACTGGCATATTTTCCGGGCGGCACGCGGGTCGCCGGACAAGATGATGGTTGGTGAGGTCATGTTTTATCGCTCCGATATGTAACGGCATGTACTAATTTGGGTGGGGTGCAGGAGGACCGGAAAGACCGGAAAGACCGGAAAGACCGAATCCGGTCCTTTTCCGGCACTCATGGAGGACCGGAAAAAGGACCGAAACCACCCCCCCTTTAGGGGGGTTCGGTCTTTCCGGTCCTTTGTGCCCAATCCGATGGCAAAGACACTTTTCCCGCCAAATTTATAAATTCCCCACGATCGACCAAACCATTGACCGCTTCGCGTGCGACTGTTTTTCTCCGCCGTGAGTCGATATTTGTGAGCGCAACGGCCACGGCGACCGTGAGGTCCGCGAAGTCGACGCCGTCGGGCGACTTGCTCAGCATCTCCAACGCGATGCGCCGCGCCGTGGTTTGGCGCACTCCTCCCCCCTGCGACGCGATGGCCTCCCGCGCCCCTGCCATCGCCGCGGCTTCCCGGTGCGACACCTCGTCAACGGCGCAACTCGTGAGCGGGTCGCCGTCCTCGTCGACGCCCAGCTGTATGGTGCGCAATTCAAAGGGGCTCCCGAACTCGTCCGCCGAGTCTTTGGACTTGGCGATCGACCAGGCTCGGCCATCCGTGGTGCGTTTAACCTCGATCACGGTATCCAGCGCTCCGAGCAAGCTTGAGTGCCCCCGCAGCCCTCGCGATCCATCCTTGCCGGCATGGTGGACCAGCCCCACTAGACCACCCGTCAGGTCGCGCAATTGCTTTGCCGCGTCGATCAGCTGCCCCATGTCCCGCGAAGCGTTCTCGTCCAGGCCCGCGCTCGCCGCGTTCAGGGTGTCGATCAGCACCACGCTCCCTTGCGGGATGTTGGCGGCCAGCGCTTGCACGTCTGCCGCACTTGCCAGCGCGAGCGGACCCAGCACAACGGAAAACCCGTCACCAAGCGGGCGTCGCGTGGCCAGTGCCGCCAATCGTTGACGCACCCCGCCTTCCCCCTCAAGCGCGACGTAGACCACAGGAGTGGCGCGAGTCTTGAGCCTGAACCACTGCGAGCCGTTGGCTACTGCCGCCAGCATGTCCAGGCCTAGAAAAGACTTGCCGCAGGCGGGTGGACCGTAAATCGCAAAGATCCCCGATTGGGGCAGAAGTCCTTTGATGCGCCACGGTGCGACGGGCCGCCCCATAAGGTCGGCCGGCTTCAGCAGTTGGAAGCGCGGCGCATTGGCGGCCGTGCCAACTACCTGCGTTTGCACAGCCTCGACGCCGAAGGGGATGTGCCCCCACGGTTCGTGCCCGTCGAGATAGAGACGAGTGAACAAGTCGCGCACGCCTCGATCGCGGCCCGAGCACTTGCCGTGAAAGCAACTGAACGAATACGCGCCCGCCTTGCGACCTTCCCACTCGGGGAGCCCGACTTGCGTATCGGTGTCGGGGCCGTCGTCGTCGTGCGTCTCGTCGTGCGGCATGTCGCCCCGCTCGGCCCACGGGCAAACGATATTGAGCCGCCCGCGCTCATCGAACCCCTTTACCATGCCGGCGGCGTAGAGAGCCTGCACCAGTGGCAGATCGCCACCCGGCGCCCCGCTGGCCCGTTCCCGTGCGCGGGCTTCAGGTTTGGCCGCGATCACGATCCCCGCGCTTGCCAAAACCCTCCCGGCGCCCCGCACGACGTAGGCGCGGCGCAGGTGGGCGAACGGATCCGGTAAGGGCGTGGCCGCGATGGGTGCGAGCCCCGCGCGCTCGTAAACCCGTGGGTCGATAGCGCCCGACGTGTCGGGGCGGCCCACGAACAGGGCTCGCGCTCGGCCGTATATGCCCCGGTCCAACTTCAGCGAGGGTGGGAGCAACGCGGCAAACGCGCCCTGCTGGCTCAGCCACACGGGCTCATCGAGCACGACAAACGCACGCATCCGCGCAAGCCTGCGATCCTTGTGCGGACTGCCCGCGCTGCCCGTGGGAGTGAACACCACGTCGCAGCCCCCCAGTGCTCCAGCGATAAACCCTGCTACGAATTCGCAGCACTTGTGCCATTGGCTCAGCGGATCAAAGGGCAATTCGGCCGCGTCGATATCAAACGGCATCAGGCACGTTTTGCGCTCGTCGCTGTGTCCCGTGCCCCTTTGAACGTGGCCCGAACCACTGACCGCAGGGCGGGGCTCCTCGCCCAGCACAAGCGCCACGTCGTCACGGTCGGCCAGCTCGTCAAGCAAGCGCACCAGATCGTCCGGTGTGGCGACGCTTCGAAGCTCAGTTTCGTAATGAAAGGGCAGGGGGTGAGTGGATCCCGTGGCACCTTTGGCCTTCAGGGCTTCGGCCACTCGCTTCGCCTCATCGGGCGCGGTCCACGCTTTGACAAGATGGCCGCTCCTCCCCGTTGCGCGCTTATACAGGGCGACCGAGTGAGGGCCGTATTGCACGCCATTGGCGTTGGCTATAGAATTCTCTTGCATCATTTGTTTCCTCAATTCGGCGCTCAGGTGCGTACCCTGAGCGCCGTTTTCATTCGTCGTCGTCCTCGGCCTCGACCAGCTCCAGCCCGGTGCCCTTGACGAGTTGCGCCCGGATCTCGCCCACGCTCCAGGCCCGCCGACTTCCGAACGTGTGCGCACGGGGCCACCGCCTGGGCGAGACATACCCGAGCAGGGAGGCTGAGAAGGGGCAAACTCCACTCGCCAGCAACTCCGCAGCGGAGATAAAGGCCTCATTGGGTAGACCGTGAAAGCTATGCGCCTCCACAGGGATGAATCCCTTGATGCGGGCCATATTTGGAACTCCTCTTGATGGAATTACGCCATCCTACGGAATAATTCTTGACGATGTCGTCAAGTCATCTTCCCAATCTCGCCATATTCCCAACATGGAAACCCTGAAATCCGCATGAATAGGGGCCGCGCCGTTGACGGTTTCGTTACAAGTAACAATTTGTAAATGCGTCAGACCAGAAACAAAAAGGCCCGCACATGGCGGGCCATTACTGACAGGCGCTGAGATTCACTGGTTTTGGTGCGCAACCGTGGGCAATTCCAAGCGCCGACCCCATGCGAACGCCCACCTGCGGCTCCGCGTTTCGGAGGGCGTATTCTTGGCGCGATCCAGCCGCACCGGGTCGCCCATGTCGCGCACGTCGATGGGGGCGGACAACCGGCGGCCGTCCCAGTATCTCGCGGTGGTGGGCTCGGGCGGAACCGAGCCGGCTCGATAGGTCGACCCCAAATACCACCCGTGGGCAGTCGGTGTGCCGATGTGCATATTCTCTCCTTCGGTTGCGTTGGCATTACTATCTCAGGCGATGCAGCGGCCCACCATTGGCGCGTTCACCAATGGCGCTAAGCGTGGTATCGTTGCGTTATGGGGTGGTAATCCGAGGCAGTACGTTAAAACGTACCATTAGGGTTTTCTTCGCGCTTTCTTTTGGCTGCGTCCCGACCGAGTTTGGCCCGGTCAATTACCCTGGGGTCTGCAGGCAGCGCGCCGGGGAGTCCCTCAATCCATGCGCGCACGTCCGCCGCCCGCCAGCGAGTAAACCTGGACCGGCGCACGAACGGGGCCGGGGCGGAACCATCTGCCACCATCTGGCGCCACTGCGATACGCTCATGTCGGCCACCGCGGCGGCGGTTGGGCCGTCGATCAGGGCCACGTCTTGCAGCGCTGCGGGTATGTGCGTTTGGGGGGTCATTTGCGGTCTCATGCGGTGTCGATGCCTCGCACTATTCCGCGCAACACCCCGGCGGTCTAAGGCCGTTTGCCTGCGGTTCCCGCTGCCCTATCGTTCAGCCGCTTGATCGCTCGATCGGGCGAGCCGGGGGTGCCCGCCAGCGTGAACGCCGCCACGGCGGCACGACGAAAATGCGACTCGGGCCAGGTGGTCGCAGCGCCCAGCTTGTGCCCCGCTATGCTCAGAAGTCCTCGCAGCACGCCTGTAGGTGCCCCCCTTCGGCTCTGAGCCGGCATGGCTTCGACGCGCGATTGCAAAGCGACCGCGAACTTCGCCAGATCCCCCGCGGCGCGCCTGGGGTAGCTCACGTCTCCCAGCCCTTGCAGCGCCCCCGTGGCCATCTCTGCCAAAGCACGGGGCGACGCGTCGCGTAGCATTTTGGACAGATCGCGCGCCATGCCGGCCGCGGCCTGGAGCGTGGCTCGGTCCTGCGCCACAGTGGGCCACGCAGCCATCACACGCCCTGCAGTGGCCTCGACGGCGATGCGTCGCAGCAGACGGCGGATCTCAAGAGGCGCCAATCCCACTGCGCGTAGCTCCACAACGGCCTTGAGCCGGTCGGCACGTTGGACGGCGGGCGCCTCGACCCATGCGGAACCCGCGCCGGGTCCCGGGAGCGTTGGCTTCATTGGTCACCCACCAGTCGCGCGAGGTGTGCGCCGAGCGTGTCGAAGGCCTGCCGCTGTTCGTCCTCGCGCCGGTCCTGAATGTAGGTGCGGCGCACTCGAGACTCGATCTTGTGGTTCAGGCACTCGTCGACCACGTCGGACGGCACGCGCAGCCTGGCCATGAGGGTCGCCGCGGTCCGGCGCAAGTCGTGCGCAGTCCACCGGCCGCCGGTCAGACTCAGGGAGTCAGTGTTTTTGCTTCGTCCCGACATGCGGCGTTCGGGCGGTCTCTGACGGTCCGCGAGTTGTTTTCCGAAGCTCTTGACGCAGACCGGGTGCGCAGTGTCCCGCGCGGGGAACACCCAGGGTGACAGAGTGTCAGAGTCGGGCAACGTCGCGCGCAACTGACCCAATCGTCTGAATTGGGCGAGTGCGAAGTCGGACAGGTGGATGGTGTGGCTTCGTTGGTTCTTGGTGTCGGGCAGGTGCCAGGTGCGGCCCGTCAGGTTGACGATGCCGACTTTGGCGCCGTCCCCTGCGGCCTGTGCCTGCAGTTCGGCCAGGCGCTCGCGGGCTTGGAGCGCGTCGGAGGGCAGGGCGTCACTCCACACCGCACCCATCAACTCCCCCACCCGCGCCCCGGTCGCCAGCACGATCCAGATGGCGGCCTCGCTGCGCGGGTTCATACGCGCACGAGGAAGTGCGCCGGCCAGGGACTTAATCTCGTCCTCCGTGAGCGCGCGCGTGCGTTCTGCAGCCGCCCCGACCGTGCGGCTTTTCTTGAGACTGGCCAGCGGGTTGCTGGTGACGATCTCCCGGTCCAATGCGAAGTTCCAAAGCTGGCGCAGGTCGGAAAGCAGCACCGCCGCCGTGCGAAGTTGCCCCTTGGCCTTCTGCGCATCGATCAGTGCCAGCAGGTCAGCTTTGCGCACGTCTTCTATCGCGCGATCCGCGATCGAGGGGAACACATGGCGCTCAAACTGTTCTGCCACGTACTGGCCGCCGTCCTTGCGTCCCCGCCGCGTGCCGTCTGCCAAGGTGGACGGTTTCAGGTCGGTAGCTCGCCACTGGTCGAACATTTTGCGCACCGTCAGCCGGCGCGCTGCCACGCTGGCGGCTTTCTCTGCGGCCTGCCGGGTGACCGCTTCGGCCGCGGCAGCGTCGGCGCGCAGTTGGTCGAAATACTCGCGCAGGTTCTTGACCCCCGATCGGTACAAAGCCGACAGGTCTCGCGCCTTGTCCCGTGCCTGCGCCACTGTGAACGTCGCACGGCCGTCGCCGCGGGCATCGTAGGAACCGATCGGCAGGCGCACGCGAGCGCCACCCGCGGCTGAATAGCGGTAGTAGAACGATCGCGCGCCAGATGGTGAGATCCGGCCCACCAATCGCCCGGCCCCCCGCGCGCCGTCTTCGATCAGCCAAACGTCGCTCGCGCCTGGCTTCGCTTGCATCGCCTTGTCGGAGATGATCGCCACCGCTACCCCTTTGCTAGAACCGCGAGAAACGGGCACCGGTGCCCGTCTGGTGCCCGTTCGGTGCCCGTATGTTGCTAGCTGCGAGTGTATCTTGGCGGTCTTATCTGGAGCTAAGTTTTTATAAGTCGTTGATTTACAATGGATTTCTGCTTTCTATGTAGTCAGTAGAAACCCTATGTGCTGCTATAAGTTATTGCATGGGGTGCAAGGGGTAGCGAGTTCGAATCCCGCCACCCCGACCAAAAACAGCTGAAGCCCGGTGTCCACAAGACACCGGGCTTTTTGCTTGGAAGTTGCCGACTTCGTTGCGGCTTCTCAGGGTGTCGAAAGCGGTGCTCGAGAGAGCACCGCTTGGTTCGATTCAAGCGAGGTGCCACCGCACCTCGTATGGGTCAGCCGTGGGTACTGGTGATCAGCTTACCGTGATCGAGCAGTGCCTGGATCAACTGTGCATCGCTGGCACCAGGCATGGCGAAGGCCGCGCCCAGGTTCACGTGGCTCAGCGTGATCGTCTGGTCTTCGACTGCTGTCGTGTTGCTGCCGTTGAACTGGCCGGTCGAACTGATGTGGATCACCGTGTCCTGACCGACGGTCTGGAAGCTCAGATAGTGATCCAGATTGCCCACATCGGTGCTGCCGTGTACGCCGCCTTGCAGCAGATCGTGCAGGTCCAGGACATCCCCGCCAGCGGACACCGACGCCGTATTGAAATCGGTGATCACCGCAGCGGTGTGAGCCGTTCCTGCACCACCCGCGTCACCCAGATGCCAGGCGAACACGTCGGCACCGGCTGCGCCCAAGGCAGAGCCTGTCAGGTGGGCATTGCCCGAGGCCACGTCCACCGTATGCGATGCAGGCGCTACCGAGGCATCGAATGACGACGTCGGGGTCGTGTAGCTGAAGCTGGCATCGGCCACCACCATGCTGCTGCCGTCGGCAAGCGTGGCGCTGCTGGTACCGGCCTCGGTCACACCCGCGAAGGGGTGACTCACGACGCCGTCGCTGGTCAGGTTGATCGAGGTGATCCCCAGGCTGGTCAGGGTATGCATTTCGCCAGGGTCGGCCACGCCGTTGTGATTGGCATCAACCCAGACTTCGAACTGGCTGAACTGTGCATCGGCACTGCTCAGCTTGCCGTCGTGATTGGTGTCGAATTTGGCCTCCAGGCCCTGAAGGTCGGTGCTGCCGAGGGCGCCGTATTGGCTGAAGGCGAATTGGGTGCTGTTGTGCAGACGGCCATCACCATATTCGTTCCACACGAGCACACCGTCGCCACTGCCTGCCCAGGCGGTGCTGTAGAGGTGACCGTTGCCCTGTACGTCCATCAGCTGTGTGGTGTAGCTGATATGACCGTCATGGTTCATGTCCAGCACCACCGGTGCCATGTTGGCGGCCAAGGTCACCGGCGCACTGTACGGCGTGCTGCCGCCGGTGGTGCTGACGTTCAGATGCCCGGTGCCTGTGGTGTCGTAAGCTGCGGTCGAGGTGTTGTCCACGGCGACCACAGACAAGGGCGTGTTGCTGCCCTTGGCTCCGGACCACCGAATCAGGTCGGTTGGGGCCAGGAAGAGTGCGGCGGTCGTGGAGGCGCTGTCCATGTTGACCCAGGTGGTGCCGCCATCGGCGCTGTATTGCCAATGGTGTCCTGACGCGTCGGCGCCCGCGCTGGTGAAGGCGTAGCCCTTCACACTGCTGCCGTGGTCGATGTCGGTGACGCTGGGCAGGAAGGTCGTCAAGTTGCCGAAGTTCTGTCCAACGGCCGAGATGGAAATCGGGCTGATTGCGATGACGCCGGTCGCTACGGTGCTACCGGCCGGGGTGTAGTACTTGATGCTCATGCTGGCGATCGGATTGGCCCAGTCGACCGTGATGTAGGTCGGATCCAGGTCGCCGATCGCACCCGCGGGCTTGATCCCGTGCAAGGCAAGGCCGTTGGTCGTCGGCGTGCTGGTGAGATAGCCGTTGACCAGCACGGTGTAGCTGAATGCCGAGCTCGGCAGCGCATTGCCCTTGGTGTCCACCGCCGTGATCAGGACCCAGTCCTGGTAGTTGCCGTTTGCGTTGCCCGCACCGCCACCGTCAATGTCGTTGATGGTGAAAGTCACATGATTGGACGACTGGGCATTGGCGTTGAAGGCGAAGCTGACGGTATTGCCGGTGGGCGTGTTGGCAGGGACGTTCGCCATCAAGATGCCGCCGGAGCTCCAATAATTGCCCCAGTTGGAACCCGAGTTGGCAGCAATGTAGAAGCCACTGCCGGTGATCCCGCTGTCGGACACCGTCATCTCGTTCGTCGCCTTGGCGCCGTTCACATTTCCGCTGTAGGTGGTCAACTGCACTGTGTCAGAGAACGGGGTTCCGTCGCCAGCCGACGTGTTAAACGCGCTGCCAGTGAAGACCGGTGCGTCGTTGATCCCGGTGACGGTGTAGGTGGCGGTCTCCGTGACGGTGCCTCCGCGGCCGTCGCTGATCGTGTAGGTCGCGGTGATGGTCTCCACTTCACCCACGGCCAACGGGTCGAAGGCGTGGTTGTTGGGATCGATCGTTAGGGAGTTGCCGTTGAGCGTCACGCCTGCCGGCAGACCGCTGGCTACGCCATTCACCGCGTAGGTCACCGAGCCTGCCACGACGTTCAAGGCATCGCCATTGACGTCGGTGGCGTTGGCCAGCAAGTTCAGGGTGCTCGGAACCGCCTGGTTTTCAATACCGCTGCCAGTGACCGGTCCCGAGACGATGGGCGCCACGTTGTCGGACAAGGTCACGGAGTTGTTCGCGTCGGCACCGTCCGTGTTGGCGTTGCCGGCCAGATCGGTGAAGGCGTAGCTGGGCACGATGATCGTGCCGGTCGGGTTCGTACCGTCGGGTGTGAAGGTCGCCGTGTAGGTGGTGCCGGAGCCGCTGAAGTTGCTCAGGGTTCCTCCAGTCACAGTGACCTTGCTCGCGTTGAAGGTCGTGCTGGTTTCCGACAGCGTGAACGTGATGGTGGCGGTGCCACCGGTATTCAATTGCGTCACATTGCTGCTGACGACAATGGTGGGCGACACCGTGTCGATCACGGCCGAGTCCGATCCCGGTGCCGAGACATTGCCGGCAGCGTCGGTCAGCGTGGCACTGACGGTGAGGGTCGATCCTTGAGCCGGCTCGGCGAAGCTAGTGACATAGACGCCGGCCGTCAGGTCGGCGGCAGTCAGCACATGGGTCTGCGGAGTGACGCCGTCGGTGATGGTCAGCGTGTCGCCGACCTGGGCGCCGGCGGGCAGGCCGATCGAGACCGCATCGTGGCCGGCGACCTGCGTGGCCTGCTCGGCGGCGTTGATGAAGCCGTCGTTGTT
>NZ_JBVYWP010000004.1:0-590276 GCF_056032705.1 Ideonella sp. sgz306126 | reverse complement strand
GCGGCATCGGTCAGCGTGGCACTGACGGTGAGGGTCGATCCTTGAGCCGGCTCGGCGAACGAGGTGACGTAGACGCCGGCCGTGAGGTCGGCGGCAGTCAGCACATGGGTCTGCGGAGTGACGCCGTCGGTGATGGTCAGCGTGTCACCGACCTGGGCGCCGGCGGGCAGGCCGATCGAGACCGCGTCGTGGCCAGCCACTTGTGCGGCCTGCTCGGCGGCGTTGATGAAGCCGTCGTTGTTGGCGTCGGCGGTGAGAGCGACCGATGGCGCGGCGGGTGCGCCCGTATCGATCGTGATGGGAACGGTACCGCCGGTCGTGTTACCTGCTGGATCGGTTTCTGTGATCTGAACCGTACCGCTGGTGCCGTTCGGAAGTGATTGCGTCGGCGTCACGCTCCAGGTGCCGTCGCCACCCACGGTGGTCGTCAGGACCTCGCCTGTGGCGGGAAACTTGACTTGGATTGTGTCGCCAATTTCCCCGGTGCCGCTGATGGTGGGCGTGGTGTCACTGGTGATGCCATCACCGTGGGTGCCGGTGTCCGACCCCGGGTCGAGCCGGGCGGTCAGCGGCGGAGGCGAGGTGTCGACGGTGGTGCTTGCCGTTCCAGGAGGCGACACGGTGCCGTTCGAATCGGACAAGGTCGCCGTGGCCGCTATGGTGGAGCCGTCCGCCGGTGTCGGGATGCTGGTATTCCAGCCTTGGGCCTGGATATCGGCAAGGGTAATCAAATGGGTTTGTGTGATCGCGCCGATCTGAAGCGTGATCGTGTCGCCCGTTGCGGCATTGGCGGGCAAACCGACATGGATTTGGAGCGCGCCGTTACCATTGATTTCGGTCCGATTGAGCCGGCCATCGTGGTTGACGTCGGCGGGAAAGGTTACCGAAGGGGCGCTCAATGCACCGACGGAATTGGTCTGGTGGGCGCCGTCGTACAACTGAAAATTCGGTCGAGCCGAAGGCTCGTTAGGATTCTGCTCAAAACTGGCCGGCTGGACGGACTCGGTAACTCGACCAACGCGCAAGCCAGGCTCAAGAGGGCTGTCGCCAGGGCCTGCTGCCGCTGCGGTCTCGGCATCGCCCCGATTCAAAGATGCGATGACCTTGTCGATGTCCGTCTGCCCATGAGGAGCGATCACCTGAACGATGCCGTCCTGCGAGGTGAGCACCACATCACCCTTGTGCAGTACGTCACCGGGCTTCAACGCATGAAACAAGCCGTCCTTCCCGCGGACCATGGCTTCACCTTGAAGCAGCGAGACCGTGCCAACCAAGCGCCGGTTGACCGCAAAGCCTTTGGCCAACGCGGCCTGCATTGCGACGTCTGCTGCAGGCTGTGGCCCGGGCGCGGCGCTGTGGCGATGAACGGCCGGCGCCTTGACACTGGGTCCTTTGGTGGTCATGCGGAGTCTCCCGGGAAGAAAGCGATCAAAACTGCAACAAGAGTAACAGGAGGCGTCGACAAGGAGACGAGTGACTCCGCCTATCCATGCATAAATGGGCTGAGATCGTGCATCCTGTCACTGTTGACTTCGTTAAAAATGTAACATAACGTGTCGATTCGAGCCTGCGATGAAGCCGTAAATCAAAGATGCGATCTGGTGGTTGGACGAGTGATGTCTGATCCAGCGCTTATCGACTGCTCGGCGGAGAATCTGAGGTCCGACTCGTGCGTGTAGCTCCGATTAAAACGACTTCGCGCAGAAGAGTGACGCCGAAACGTGACGTGCGTCACGCAAAAATGCATGATTTAGCATGCCAATGTTGTCGGCGTGGCGGGCTCAAACGGGCATCGGCCCCAAGCGACTGGCCCATGTCGCTGCCTCCTGCGACACCGACCGTCAACCGTGCCGATCGAGGACTCTCGATCGTTGCCGGCCTATGTCAACCGGCTGCGGGCTTGAGTTCGTCCAGACGCAGGCCTTCGCGGAGAAGCGCCTGACGTAGCCAATCGGGGTGCGGGCCTTGGCCATCCCAGGTTTCTCCCGAAACGGGGTGACGATATTTGACAGGACGTGACGACGGTGCCGCGATCACCGGGTCTTGTTCATCGATTAACAAATCCTGAGGAGTGATACCCCAGAATTCCATCAAAGCCTGAATTCTGTGGATGATTGCGGCTCGCTCACGACGACTCAAGGCGCGGGGACCTTGGGTCGTGTGCGCGGTCAAACCGTCAAAGGGAAGGTCCTCCGGCAGGTTTCCTGGCGGGGACTTGGACAGGAACGCCGAGGGCATGATTCGGTTCCGGGGCGCCAGACGCAACAAGGGCCCGCAATCCTTGGGTCGCGGGCCCTTGGGATCAGGCTTGAGAGGCCTGATCCAGTTCCTTGCACGAAGGCGAGCAAACTGCTTGGGCCTTGCCCAGGAGCTTGCGTGATTTCAGTTGGGCACGTGGCCGGTGCTTTCCGCAGAGAAAACACGACATGGTGGCGGCACCGAAGGCGCCCGTTGCGGAAAAAGGTGAACCCGCTACTTTGGAGCGGTACCTCAAGCCACCGGCGTCGATGGCAGTCTTGGGATCGTCCTTGGCCAGAATGAGCTCCTTGATATCAGGTCATCGAATAGGCACGCCATCTTGCGCGTGGCGCGTAGCATTAGCCTGTCATTATCCCACGAAGGGACATTCGTGAGGCCGCAGAGGCCGCCCGGAGCGTTCTGCCGGTGCCTGACGCAGGCAGCCTTTCGCTGGCCGACACCCCATCAGGCGTCTTGCCAGACGTTGTTGCGCCGCAGTTGACAGGGGCGGAACTGCACCTTGTAGGCCATCTTGGGGCTGTCGGCGATCCAGTAGCCAAGGTACAGATGAGGCAGTTTGAGCTGTCGAGCTTGTTCGATCTGCCAGAGCACGCACCAAGTGCCATAGCTGGCCTTGACCGCCGGATCATAGAAGGTGTAGACGGCAGACAGACCATCGTCAAGCACGTCGACGATGGCGACGATGCGCAGCACCCCGGGGCCGTTGTCGGGTGCAGGTTCGCGGAACTCGATCAATCGAGAATTGACACGACTTTGCAGCAGGAACTGGCTGTATTGGTCCACGCTGTCGTGGTCCATGCCGCCGCCGGCATGGCGACCGGCTTGGTAGCGCAGGTATAACTCGTAGTGTTCAGCCACAAAGCCCAAACGCATCACGCGGGCCTTGAGCGAGGCGTGCGCCGCCCAGGCGCGCCGCTGACTGCGGGAAGGCTTGAACCGTGCGACCGGCACTCTCAACGGCTGGCAGGCTTGGCAGCCATCGCAGAGCGGACGGTAGGTGAAGAGGCCGCTGCGTCTGAATCCGGTGGCCACCAGCGCGGAATAGATCTCCGCATGGATCACATGTCCGGGCGTGGCCACCTGCGAGCGCGCCAGACGGTCTGGCAGGTAACTGCAGGAATAGGGCGCCGTCGTATAGAACTGGAGCGACGCGAATGGAAGCTCTTTGGGGTGGGTCACGGATCGGCCTGCATGGGTGCGGCGTCGGGCGGTGAAGCCTCTCGGTCAAGCAACTGTTCCCAGTACGCTGCATCATAGGTCCAGCAGTCCGGTGCGGGCAGTACGGTGGTTGCGCGAAGATGGGCCTCAAAAGGCTCACGTGCGACCGGTCGCGCGCCCAGGGTGGCCAAGTGGGCGGTCTGCTGCTGGCAGTCGATCAGTCGAATGCCATGGGTGCGACAGAAGGCCACCAGCGCGGCCAATGCAATCTTGGAAGCGTCTGTTTGGCGAGCAAACATCGATTCGCCAAAAACCATGCGTCCGAGGTTGACCAGATACAGGCCACCAACCAATTGCCGGTCCACCCAGGTCTCGACGCTGTGGGCGTGGCCGGCGCGGTGCAGACGGGTGTAGGCAGTCACCATCTCCGGCAGGATCCAGGTGCCATGTTGTCCTTGCCGAGGCGTCTGCGCGCAAAGATTCACAACGGCCTCGAAGTCATGGTCGAAGCGGATCTCGCATCCGGGTGTGGCGATGAAGCGCCTCAAAGTTTTGCGCAATGATCGCGAGAGCTTGAAGTCTGCGACGGGAAGAACCATCCGCGGATCGGGACTCCACCAGAGTATCGGTTGGCCTTCGGCGTACCAGGGAAAGATACCGCGCTGGTAAGCCGCCAGAAGACGCTCCACGCTCAGCCCGCCACCGGCCGCAAGCAGGCCCGGTGCGTCCGTGAATTCATCCAGCGCCAACGCCGTCGGAGGAAACGGCGTGTCGTCGTCCAGCCAAGTCAGTCGCATGGGTTCTCAGCATACGTTGCGCGCAGCTGGGGTGTTGCCTGCCGGCATGAAAAAGGCCGCCATTCGGCGGCCTTAGGAGTGGCAGGGTGTGACGGCATGGTGTGCCGCCCTGGATCTCACATCAGCTTGACGTCCACCCGGCGCGCGTCGGCCTCGGCCCCCGCGTTGACTTGTTCTGGTTTCATCAATTCGATGTGGTCCTGGGCAACCCCGTCGGCGATCAGCGCGTCGCGCACCGCCTGTGCACGCTGCTTGGCCAACTCGGCGTTCTTGGTCGGATCGCCCGAGGCGTCGTGAAAGCCACTGACCACCAACTTGCCCTGGCCTGCCTTGGCCGCATCGGCCAGTTTGCTCAGACTGTCGGCGACGCCCTCCGGCAGGGCTGCGGAACCCACGGCGAAGAAGATCTTGATCGCATCGTCGGCAGCGACGCTTGCGCTGGCAGCCGACGCGGCGGCATGGCTCGTGGCCGCCGACATCGCTTGCGGGCTCGACGAGGCTGCCATCGGCAGCAGCGGCACGATCAGCAAGGCGACGATATTGATGATCTTGATCAGCGGATTCACTGCCGGCCCGGCGGTGTCCTTGTACGGATCGCCCACCGTGTCCCCCGTCACCGCGGCTTTGTGGGCTTCGCTGCCTTTGCCACCATGGTGGCCGTCTTCGATGTATTTCTTGGCGTTGTCCCACGCGCCGCCGCCGGTGCACATCGAGATCGCGACAAACAGGCCGGTGACGATCGTCCCCATCAGCAGCCCGCCCAGAGCGGCAGCTCCCAGGGTCATGCCGACGATGATCGGCACCACCACGGGCAGCAGCGACGGAACGACCATCTCTTTGATCGCGGCCGTGGTCAGCATGTCGACCGCCTTGCCGTATTCCGGCTTGGCCGTGCCTTCCATGATGCCCTTGATCTCGGCAAACTGTCGGCGTACTTCCACCACCACCGAGCCGGCGGCGCGGCCGACGGCCTCCATGGCCATGGCGCCGAACAGGTAAGGGATCAGCCCACCGATGAACAGGCCCACGATCACCTTCGGATCGCTCAGGTTGAAGTCCACGTGCATGCCCCGGGCTTCAAGCGAGTGGGTGTAGTCGGCGAACAGCACCAGTGCTGCCAGGCCGGCTGAACCGATCGCGTAGCCCTTGGTGACCGCTTTGGTGGTGTTGCCCACCGCATCCAGCGGGTCGGTGATGTCGCGGACGCTCGCCGGCAGTTCGGCCATCTCGGCAATGCCGCCGGCGTTGTCGGTGATCGGGCCATAGGCGTCCAGCGCAACGACGATACCGGCCATGCTGAGCATCGCGGTCGCGGCAATGGCGATGCCATAGAGCCCGGCCAGGCCGTAGGCCACCAGGATCGCGATGCTCACGAAGATCACGGGCCAGGCGGTGGAGCGCATGGAGACGCCCAAACCCGCGATGATGTTCGTGCCGTGGCCCGTGGTGGAGGCCTGGGCGATGTGCTGGACAGGCCCGTACTGCGTACCGGTGTAGTACTCGGTGACCCAGACCAGCGCGGCGGTCAGCACCAGTCCGACAGCGCAGGCGCCGAACAAGGCTCCCGCCGATACCGACGCCCCCGAGGCGAGCGTCAGGGCCTGCGGAAAGAACCACATCGTGACGAAGTAAAAAGCGATCAGCGACAGCACGCCGGCCACTGCCAAGCCCTTGTACAGCGCTGGCATCACGTTCTTCATGCCCGGCGATGCCTTGACGAACGAACAACCGACGATGGAGGCGATGATGGACACCCCGCCCAGCATCAACGGGTAGACGACGGCTGCCATCGGGGCGCTGGCCACCATCAGGGCGCCCAGCGACATGGTGGCGATCAAAGTCACCGCATAGGTTTCGAACAGGTCGGCGGCCATGCCAGCGCAGTCGCCGACATTGTCGCCGACGTTGTCGGCGATCACCGCCGGATTGCGTGGGTCGTCTTCGGGAATGCCCGCCTCGACCTTGCCCACCAGATCGGCGCCCACGTCGGCCCCTTTGGTGAAGATGCCGCCGCCCAGGCGCGCGAAGATGGAGATCAGCGAGGAACCGAACGCAAAGCCCAGCAACGGCTTCAGCGTGTGCGACAGGCCGGTCTCAGCGTCAGGCGAGGCGCCCCCGGTGATGAGCAGGAAAAAGACACCCACGCCCAACAGCCCCAAGCCCACCACCAGCATGCCGGTGATGGCGCCCCCTTTGAAAGCGACGTTCAGCGCCGGCCCGATTCCACGCGTCGCCGCCTGTGCGGTGCGCACGTTGGCCTTGACCGACACGTTCATGCCGATGAAGCCACAAGCCCCCGACAGGAAGGCGCCCAGCACGAAGCCGGCCGCCGTCTTGCCGTCCAGGAACAAGCCGATCAGGACGGCCAGCACGACACCGACCATCGCGATGGTGCGGTATTGGCGGGCCAGGTAGGCGGCCGCCCCTTGCTGGATCGCTCCGGATATCTCCTGCATGCGGGCGTTGCCCGCGTCCTGGCTGAGGATCCAGCTTCTCTGCACAAAACCGTAGACGACGGCTAACAGACCGCACGCCAGCGCCGCATAAAGCGCCATGTTGGTGGACATCAAGGTTTCTCCTTCCGCTCACAGCCCCGTTGTTCGATCGGCGCCCGGGAGGTCAGCACCCATCGCGGGCCCATCCCAGATCGCCGGGCCATGCTAAGGGATGGCCCGATGCGTCGGCATGGTGTTTTCCTGCGGTGTGTCAACGAAGTGAGCATGTCAGGGCGAGGCAAGGGGCTTCCGTAGAATCCGGCTGTTCCCGTACCACCTTCTCACCGAGACCAGCATGAGCCTGCACAACGTTCCAGCCGGCGCCAAGGCGCCTGAAGAGTTCAACGTCATCATCGAGATTCCGATGAACGCCGACCCGATCAAATACGAGGTCGACAAGGCCAGCGGCGCCATGTTCGTCGACCGTTTCATGACCACGGCGATGCACTACCCGTGCAACTACGGCTACATCCCCGACACCTTGTCGGACGATGGCGATCCGGTGGATGTCCTGGTGATCACGCCTTATGCGTTGACCCCCGGCGTCGTCGTTACCTGTCGTCCCCTGGGTGTACTGAAGATGGAGGATGAAGCGGGGGTCGATGCCAAACTACTGGCAGTGCCCATCACCAAGGTCTGCCCGATCTACTCGCACTGGAACAAGCCCGACGACATCAACCAAATGCGTCTGAAGGCGATCCAGCACTTCTTCGAGCACTACAAGGACCTGGAGGCCGGCAAGTGGGTCAAGGTGACCGGCTGGGAGGGGCCTGAGTCGGCGATGCAGGAAGTGGTCGACGGACTGAAGAACTACCAGTCGACCAAGACCGGCGCCTGAGGGGCGAGGCGGGCACGAAGGCGAGCTAGCGGCTCTGTGCCCCGTCACGGAATGGATTGCGCTCCCGCAGTTCGTCCAGGTAGGCATCTACCCCGGCGCCTTCCCGCGCTAGAAAGTCCTCGATGGCCCGTGCAAACTGCGGGTGGGCCAGCCAGTGGGCCGACAAGGTGTTCACCGGCAGCAGACCGCGCGCCATCTTGTGTTCGCCCTGGGCCCCGCCTTCGAAGCGCAGGAATCGCTGCTCGATGCACCATTTCAGGGGTTGGTAGTAGCAGGCTTCGAAGTGCAGGCAGGGAATCGCTTCGGTCGCTCCCCAGTAGCGACCCCATGCGACACCTTGGCTGCGGTCGATGGCCACCAGGGAACAGGCCACCGGCCGTCCCTCTTTCCAAGCGGTGAATAGCAGCCAATGGTCCGGCAGGGCGCTGGCGACTTCGCGGAAAAACGAGCGCGCCAGGTAGGGCGTGGATCCGTGGGCACGGTAGGTCTGGACATAACATCGATAGAAATAGTCCCACTGGACTTCGGTGATCTCGCGCCCCACGGCACTGGTGAACTTGACGCCGGCCTCGGATACCTTGCGCCTGTCCTGCTGGATTTTTTTGCGCTTGTCGCGCTGCATGCGGGCCAGCATGTCGTCGAAGCTGGCATGGGGCGCGTCGACGTTTTGGGTCCAGTGGAATTGCACGCCGCTGCGCAGCATCCAGCCTTCCGCCTGTGCCGCCGTCGCGTCCGCTGAGTCCATGAACAGCAGGTGAGCGGAGGAGAGGCCCGTGTGCTGAGCCAGTGCCCGCAGGGCCTTCAGCAACTGGCGCCGGCCTGCGTCGCTCGTCGCCAGCAGTCGGCTGCCCGGCACCGGCGTGAACGGGACGGCGCTCAACAGCTTCGGGTAATAGGCGAGACCATGGCGCTCGTAGGCGTCAGCCCAGGCCCAGTCGAACACGTATTCACCGTAGGAGTGGCTCTTCCGGTAGGCCAGCGCGGCAGCCACCAGGTGCCCCGAATGGCGTACCGCGATGAACTGAGGTGTCCAGCCGCTCTCCGCGACTGCGCTGCCAGATCGGTGCAGTGCCAGCAGGTACTCGTGCCGCATGAAGGGCGTCGGCATCGGGCTGGCCGCGAGCAGGGCATTCCATTCGGCGGCTGGGACGAGGGCGGGGTCTTCAAGGACCGCGATGTGATAATCGTTCGCTTCGTCTTCGGTAGCGTCCATGTCAAGCTCGGCTCGCGTCCAGGTAGCGCTCATGCAGATCAATGCCACGGTGGGAGACCTGCCGGGCAATGTTCGCTTGATCGAGGAAGCCGCACGAGCGGCCCATGCCCAGGGCGCGCTCGTCGCGCTGGCACCCGAGCTGGCGCTGACGGGGTATCCTCCCGAAGACCTGCTCCTGAGGCCGGCCTTCATGCAGGCCTGCGAGCAGGCCCTCGATGATCTGGCGCGGCGCTTGGCCGACTGCGATGGCTTGCATCTGGTGGTGGGGCATCCGCAGCAAACGGTTGGACATGGAGACGATGTTAGGTCGAAGTCTTTGTCCCTGCCGCGATGTTTCAATGCGGCCACCGTGCTGGTAGGAGGCCATCGCCTGGCCACCTATTTCAAGCGCGAACTTCCCAATTACCAAGTTTTCGACGAGCGCCGATATTTCACCTCGGGGCGCGACGCAGGCGGGGCTGCCGTGGTGTTCGAGGTGGCAGGCCTGCGTTTTGGCGTGCTGATCTGCGAGGATGCCTGGTTCGATGAGCCGGCTCTCGCGGCGCAAGCTGCCGGAGCGCAAGTGCTGTGCGTGCTCAACGCGTCTCCGTTCCACGTTGGCAAACAACTTGAACGCGAATCGCGCATGGCGTCCCGAGCCCGTTCGCTGCAACTGCCGTTGCTGTATACACATCTGGTCGGGGGGCAGGACGAGGTCGTGTTCGACGGAGCCTCGTTTGCAGTCGACCGAGACGGCCGGGTTCAAGCGCGGGCCCCCAGTTTCGAGGCAAGCACTTGGATGGTGACGGTGGCCGCGGATGGCTCGGTCAGCGGCGAATTGGCGTCGCTGCCGGGGCCCGAAGCCGAGGTATGGTCCGCACTGGTGATGGGCGTACGCGACTACTTGGGCAAGAATGGGTTTCCGGGGGCGATCATCGGTTTGTCCGGTGGTGTGGATTCCGCCCTGGTGCTGGCGCTGGCGGTCGACGCGCTGGGGGCAGACCGTGTTCGCGCAGTGATGATGCCGTCACGTTACACGGCAGAAATATCCTGGCTGGACGCACGCGACATGGTCGAGCGACTGGGCGTGCGCTACGACGAGATCGATATCAGCCCGATGTTCGATGCTTTCAGGGGTGCGCTCGCAGACCAGTTTGCCGGCTTGCCGGAAGACGCCACCGAGGAAAACATCCAGGCTCGAGTTCGAGGCACCTTGCTGATGGCTTTGTCGAACAAGACCGGCGCCATCGTGTTGACGACCGGCAACAAGAGCGAAATGGCCACGGGCTACTGCACGCTCTACGGCGACATGGCGGGCGGCTTTGCCGTCGTCAAGGACGTGGCCAAGACCTGGGTGTACCGGTTGTGCGAGTGGAAGAACCGGCAACCGAGCCTCCGGGCCGATGGATCCGTCGGCCCGGTGATTCCGGAGCGCATCATCACCCGAGCACCATCGGCCGAACTTCGTCCGGACCAGACGGACCAGGACAGCCTGCCGCCTTACGAGATCCTCGATGCGATTCTGGCGCGGTACATGGAGGACGACCAGGGACTGGAAGACATCGTGGCTGCAGGGTTCTCGCGCGCGGACGTCGAACGGGTCACGAGGCTCATCAAGATCAACGAATACAAGCGACGTCAGTCGCCTGTGGGCATTCGCATCACCCACCGAGGCTTCGGGCGCGACTGGAGGTATCCGATCACGTCGAAGTTCCGTGCTTAAATTCGGCTTCGCTCGCTGTATCCCTCGTTCTAGCCGGAGTTCCCCATGAAGCAAATCACTGCCATCATCAAACCGTTCAAGCTGGAAGAGGTTCGCGAGGGCTTGGCTGAAGTCGGCGTATCGGGCTTGACCGTCACCGAAGTCAAGGGCTTCGGTCGCCAGAAAGGGCACACCGAGCTCTATCGCGGGGCCGAGTATGTGGTGGATTTCCTGCCCAAGGTGAAGGTCGAGGTGGTCGTCAAGGACAGTGACGTCGACCGTGCGATCGAGGCGATCGTCAAGGCAGCCAAGACCGGCAAGATCGGGGATGGCAAGATCTTCGTCACGTCGGTCGAGCAAGTCGTTCGCATCCGTACCGGCGAAACCGACGAATCCGCTGTTTGACGACGAGACTGGCGGAGGTCGGAGTCCGCCAGTTTCAGATGAACTGGAAGCCGACGTCGTTGCCGTGGCCGGCCTGTACGGCAGCAGCCAACTGGTCCAGCACGGTGGTGGGGTCCTCGTGCACAGTCAGCATCTTCATCTGACGGTTGTCCATGAAACCCTCGTGGCAGCCGCGGTCTAGGAAGGTCATCAGCGGGCTGTAATAGCGTTGCGTGTCCAAAAGTCCGATCGGCCGGGCGTGGTAGCCGATGTGCCGCCAAGTCCAGACCTCGAACAGTTCTTCAAGGGTGCCGATGCCGCCCGGCAGTGCAAGAAAGGCGTCGGCCATCTCGGCCATCGCCCGTTTGCGTTCGTGCATGGTTCGCACGACCCGCAATTCGGTCAGTCCGAGATGCGCAACTTCCTTTTGCACGAGTCGTTCAGGAATCACGCCGACGACTTCGCCGCCTGCGCCAAGCGCGGCATCGGCCACTTCGCCCATCAAGCCGACGTTTCCACCACCATAGATCAGGCGCCACCCCCGTTGTCCGATCTGGCGTCCTATGTCACGCGCCGCGGCGGTGAATTCGGGATTTGCGCCGTGGCGGGAACCGCAGTAAACGCAGACAGACAGGCGGGCAGAGGCTTTCATGGCGCGCGAGGTGGTGTATCGGTCTTGATGTCGACGCAGAACCAGCAGGACAAGAGAACCGAATCGGGTGGGCTGACCAGGTCGATGTCCGCAGTGATGCCCGGCTTGTCTGGCCCCGCTTGGTTGGGGCCGGCCGCCGCTGATATCAATCTGGCAATCAGCCGCGCGGATCCACTTCTTGGCGAGGTGTTTTAGATCGCCAGGTGATCAATCGCGTACCGCAGAGGGCATCGTGCCAGAACTGGCGTTGGGCGTGCAAACGCGAGAGCAGCGCAAATCCCAGGATACCGGCTCCCAAGACGACAAACGCCGTGCCCCAGTCAGTACTTCCTAGCCACCACAGCGTGAGCAACGCCGGAACAAACCACAGCCATGCGAGCAGGTAGCGCGCAAAAGCGCGGGGCTGAGAGACCGGTTCGCCCCTGACGTCAACCAAGCGGATATGCCAAGCGCGCATGGCCACCGTTTGCCCACCCCGCGACCAGAACCAGGTGAAGTAAATGGCCAGCACGACGAAGAGGAACAGTTGCAGGCCCAGTCGCCCCTGCATGGCATGGTGCATCTGGGTCAGCGCTGAATAAAGATAGCCCGTGATCATCAGCACGCCAAACAGCAGCACGCCCTCATAAACAAAGCAGGCAAGCCGACGGGCCAGGCTCGGGGTCTGAACGGGGGGCGCACCCGAAGTGCTGTCGGCCGTGCTCAAGGTGCGGACGCCGGACGGCGTGGCAGCGGCGCGGGCGCTGGATGGGCGGCCGGTGGTGCCGCTGGCTTGGGCAGCAGGGTGATCCTGTCCACCATCGTGGGTTCCACGTTGATCTTGAGTTTTCCGCTGCGTTGGTGCAGCGGAGGATGTGGCTTCACGGTGACGAGATTGGTGGTCGCCCCGGGACCGTTTTGCACCAGCGTAGGGGCGACCGAGCGTGGGCGCTGCACGCTAGGGGGACGGACGATGTTGGACTTTCGAGCTTGCTCGCCCAGGGGGGCGCCGCGCATGACGCGTGCCGGGGCTGATGAGGCATGCGCAGGATGTGCCGCTTCACGGGCCAGGGCTTCGCGACGCTCTTTGGGAAGCGCTTGATAGGCCTCCCATTGGGCGCGGCGGTCCTGACTGGGAACTTGACGAGCCTGCTGAAAATTCAGACGCGCTTGCCCGCGTTGCCGCGGCGACAACTTCGCCCAGTCGCTCATCCGTCGCTGCAGGCGGGTTTGTTGGTCTGGCGGCATGGACGGGAAGCGAGCAGCAATCTCCAGCCATTTCTGACGGCGTTCGGGTGGCAGTTGCTGCCATTCGTCGGCCAGTGGGGCCAGGGCCGCCTGTTGCTGAGGCGTCAACCGGGCCCAGGCAGGGCTGGCTGCCGTCTTGGGTTCGGCTGCAACAACACCTGAACTCCAGAGGCTACCCCAGGCCAGGACAAACCACAGGATCGCCGCAATCAGTTTCCGGTTCGGTGTGGGCTGAATGGATCGCACGTCAGTCCCGTGGATTCTTCAGAAATTCGACAAAACCCGGATCGCTGTAGGCCGCCGGCGGCAAATCGTCTGCCAGCAAAGCACTGTCGACATCGGCAGCAGCGTTGATCTGTGCGCGATCCAGCGACTGGTCGATCAAAAACAATCCGCCGACCAAGACAGCCAGCGGCACCAGCGAGGCCAGACGGGTCCACCATGCAGGATGGCTGCCCAGCACCGCAGCACCCGACGGGCTCATGCCAATCACGATCGCCTGACCGCCTGCGGTCGCAACCGCGCGGCGCTGTGCGCGCACCCGCTCAAGGGCTTGCTCGCGGGCGAAACGCAGGCGCTCGCGGATGTCCGGGTCCGCCGCGTCGACGTGGCGGGTCAGGGCGGCTGCGACACGCAGGCCAAAGCGGGCCTCCAAACTGGAAGCCGTGTCATGTGCAAAGACGTTGGCAGGTGTTTTCATGGCGCGATTCCCTTGGCTTTGAGCGACTTGGCCAGTGCGTGCACCGCGCGGGAGCAATGCGTCTTCACACTCCCTTCCGAGCAGCCCATCACGGCAGCCGTCTCGGCGACGTCCAGTTCCTCCCAGTAACGCAGCAGAAAGGCTTCGCGTTGACGCCCCGGCAGTTGTGCCACTTCCTGCTCAATAACTAGCAAAATTTGTTCCCTGCCATAGGTGTCGGCAGCGCTTTCGGCACCCAGCGACCCTTCCATGGTCTCGAGCGTTTCAAGCAGATCGAAGTCGCCTTCCTCATCCGATCCTTCGAAATCGGACATGTTCTGCATCACGGCATTGCGCACCTTTTGCCGCCGGAACCAGTCCATGGTGGCGTTCGACAGGATGCGCTGGAACAGCAGAGGCAGTTCTGCCGCTGGCCGATCAGCATACTTTTCGGCCAGCCGGATCATGGTGTCCTGGACGATGTCCAGCGCGGCATCCTCGCTTCTCACGGTGTACACCGTGCGCTTGAACGCGCGCTTTTCGATGCCCTTGAGGAAGTCGGATAGTTCTTTGTCGGTGGCCAAAGTCTTGGCGGTCCGTTTGCCGGATCTGATGAAGGACGGCGGAATTATGGCATTCGAACTTCGCCGTCTCATGGCTGGTGCGGCAACGATGTAATAATGCTGCTTCGCACAATTTGCGAATGGTCTCAGGCCGCCCCGACCGCGGGTGACGGCAGTTGTTGATCGCGCAGGTCTTGATTCCGCCTCACGAGGGCGCGAGAAGAGGCACCGAAGGTTTTTCGTCAGAGAAATTCACAGAGGTTCGAAATGGACATGTCTGCCGCGGAAGTCAAGCGCGCCGCTTTGGCGCAACCGCACAATTCTTCCCCCTCCGCCACCGCTCAGGAGCCGAACGGCTCGGAGATCCTCGTTCGCTGCCTGCAGGCCGAGAACGTCAAGTTCATCTGGGGCTACCCGGGTGGATCGGTGCTTTACATCTACGATGCCCTGTACAAGCAGGACACGATCCAACACGTCTTGGTGCGCCATGAGCAGGCGGCGGTGCACGCTGCCGATGGTTATGCGCGCGCAACTGGCGATGTGGGCGTGGCCCTGGTCACCTCCGGACCGGGGGTGACGAATGCCGTGACCGGTATCGCTACCGCGTACATGGATTCGATCCCGATGGTGATCATCACCGGCCAAGTGCCTACGCCCGCGATCGGACTGGACGCCTTCCAGGAGTGTGACACCGTGGGCATCACGCGCCCGGTGGTCAAGCACAATTTCCTGGTCAAGGACGTGCGCGATCTGGCCATCACGCTGAAGAAGGCCTTTCACATTGCCCGCACCGGCAGGCCCGGCCCCGTGGTGGTCGACGTTCCCAAGGACGTCTCGCTCAAGACCACGCCGTTCCACTACCCGGACCATGTGGAGATGCGCTCCTACAACCCGGTGAAGAAGGGACATGGCGGCCAGATCCGCAAAGCCGTGCAGTTGCTGCTGAACGCCAAGCGCCCCTACATCTACACCGGTGGCGGTGTGATCCTGGGGAACGCGTCGGCCGAGTTGCGCGAACTGTGCGACCTGCTGGGTTACCCGGTCACCAACACGCTGATGGGCCTGGGGGCGACACCGGCGTCGGATCCGAAGTTCCTGGGCATGCTGGGCATGCATGGCACCTACGAGGCCAACATGACGATGCAGCACTGCGACGTCCTGCTGGCGGTCGGTGCCCGATTCGACGACCGTGTGATTGGCAACCCCAAGCACTTCGCGTCGGTGGAGCGCAAGATCGTCCACATCGACATCGATCCTTCGTCCATCTCCAAGCGCGTCAAGGTCGATATTCCCATCGTCGGTGACGTCAAGGATGTGTTGCAGGAACTGATCGGGCAGGTTCGCGAAGCGCAGCAGCGCGTTGATGCGGGCACCTTGTCGCAGTGGTGGGGCCAGATCAACGAGTGGCGCAAGCAGGACTGCTTGAAGTTCAAGCTCAGCGACGACGTGATCAAGCCTCAGCAGGTGGTTCAGACCCTGTGGGAACTGACGCGCGGAACCGACAGCTATGTCACCTCCGACGTCGGTCAGCACCAGATGTGGGCGGCGCAGTATTACCGCTTCGATGAACCTCGTCGTTGGATCAACTCTGGCGGCCTGGGCACGATGGGCGTTGGTCTGCCCTATGCCATGGGCATCAAGCTGGCCAAGCCCGATGCGGACGTGTTCTGCATCACCGGTGAGGGGTCGATCCAGATGTGCATCCAGGAACTCTCCACCTGCCAGCAGTACAAGACGCCGGTGAAGATCATCTCGCTCAACAACCGCTATCTGGGCATGGTGCGACAGTGGCAGGAACTGGACTATCAGGGCCGCTACTCGCACAGCTACATGGATGCGCTGCCCGATTTCGTCAAGCTGGCCGAAGCTTATGGCCACATTGGCTTGAAGATCGACAAGCCTTCCGAGGTGGAGCCGGCGCTCAAGGAGCTGATCCGCTTGAAGGATCGCACCGTGTTCTTGGACGTGCGCACTGACCGCACCGAGAACGTCTGGCCCATGGTCAAAGCGGGCAAGGGCATCAGCGAGATGCTGCTGGGGTCTGAAGACTTGTAAGCCGTCGATGGCTTGCCAGGTGTGCCGGTTACCGCCGGCGCGGCTTGCGCAAGCCCGAAACCGCTGAACGGTACAAGACACATATTCAACTGACGGATTCGAAGGGTGCGGCCAAGGCCCGGCGGTTACCGCTGCCGGTCTGAAGAGCGCACCAGGAGATAGCCATGAAACACATCATTGCCGTGCTGCTCGAGAACGAGCCCGGCGCATTGTCCCGCGTGGTGGCGCTGTTCTCGGCCCGCGGCTACAACATCGAAAGTCTGACGGTGGCGCCCACCGAAGATGCGTCGTTGTCGCGCATGACCATCGTCACGACCGGGTCTGACGAGGTGATCGAGCAGATCACCAAACATCTGAACAGGCTGGTGGACGTGGTGAAGGTGGTGGACTTGACGGAGGGCCACTACACCGAGCGCGAACTCATGCTGATCAAGGTGCGCGCGGTCGGCAAGGAGCGCGAGGAAATGAAGCGCATGGCCGACATCTTTCGCGGCCGCATCATCGATGTCACCGAGAAGAGCTACACCATCGAACTGACCGGCGATGCCGGCAAGCTCGACGCCTTCATTGAAGGCATCGATCGCGCCGCCATTCTTGAAACCGTACGCACCGGCTCCAGCGGGATCGGGCGCGGCGAGCGCATTTTGCGTGTCTGATCGGCTTCGATCACAATCCCTTCCCGCCTGAACCTGAACTCACTGCTAGAGAGAATCCCATGAAGGTCTATTACGACAAGGACGCCGACCTCTCCCTGATCAAGGGCAAGAACGTCACCATCATCGGCTACGGATCGCAAGGTCATGCCCATGCCCAGAATCTGAACGACTCGGGTGTCAAGGTCACCGTGGGCCTGCGCAAGAGCGGTGCTTCCTGGGGCAAAGCCGAAGGCGCCGGCCTGAAGGTGGCCGAGATCGCCGATGCGGTCAAGGCCGCCGACGTGGTCATGATCCTGCTGCCGGACGAGCAGATCGCCGACGTGTACCGCAACGAGGTCGAGCCCAACATCAAGTCCGGCGCTTCGCTGGTCTTCGCGCATGGTTTCAATGTGCATTACGGTCAGGTCCAACCGCGGGCCGACCTGGATGTGTGGATGGTCGCTCCCAAGGCGCCGGGCCACACCGTTCGCAACACCTACCGTCAAGGCGGCGGCGTGCCTCATCTGGTGGCCGTGTACCAGGACAAGACTGGCAAGGCCCGTGACCTGGCGCTGAGCTACGCCGTGGCCAACGGCGGCGGCAAGGCTGGCATCATCGAGACCAATTTCCGCGAAGAAACCGAGACTGACCTGTTTGGCGAGCAAGCCGTGCTGTGTGGCGGCACGGTGGAGTTGATCAAAGCAGGTTTCGAGACGCTGGTCGAAGCCGGTTACGCGCCGGAAATGGCCTACTTCGAGTGCCTGCATGAACTCAAGCTCATCGTGGACCTGATCTACGAAGGCGGCATCGCCAACATGAACTACTCGATCTCGAACAACGCCGAATACGGCGAATATGTCACCGGCCCCAAGGTCGTGACGGCTGAGACCAAGAAGGCCATGCAACAGTGCCTGAAGGACATCCAGACCGGTGAATATGCCAAGAGCTTCATCCTCGAGAACAAGGCCGGCGCGCCGACGTTGATCTCGCGCCGTCGCTTGACCGAAGAACACCAGATCGAGATCGTCGGCGAGAAGCTGCGCGCGATGATGCCCTGGATCAAGGCCAACAAGCTGGTGGACAAGAGCCGTAACTGAGGCCATCGCCCAGCTTTTGTTGCGAGTGGGGCCGCCGTCGAGCGGCCCTTTTCGTTGCATGGCCTGATGTATCCTCCGGCCCCATGATTGCAACGCCTGAAGGCCCATGACCCGACCCGATCCCGAGCTGCACGATGACGATCTCGAGTTGACCGAGACCCCACGGCCGCGCCGCAAGGGCATCTACATCCTGCCCAACCTGTTCACGCTGGGAGCGCTGTTTGGTGGCTTCTACGCGATCGTCATGGCCATGAATGGCCGTTTCGAACAATCCGCGTACGGCGTTTTCTGGGCCATGCTGCTGGACAGCCTCGATGGTCGCGTGGCCCGGATGACCAACACCCAGAGTGCGTTCGGCGAGCAGATGGACAGCCTGTCGGACATGGTCAGCTTTGGCGCGGCGCCGGCCCTGATCGTGTACGAGTGGGCGCTGAAAGGCCTGGGCAAAGCCGGCTGGGTGGCGGCGTTTGTCTACTGCGCGTGCGCAGCATTGCGCCTGGCCCGGTTCAATACGAATATAGGGATCGTCGACAAGCGCTTCTTCCAAGGCTTGCCCAGTCCGGCCGCCGCCGCGCTGGTGATCGGTTTCATCTGGGTCCTGGATGACGCCGGCTTCAGGGATGTGTCGACCTCGATGCCGCTGGCTTGGTTGACGTTTGTCGTGGTCCTCTATGCGGGACTGACCATGGTGACGAATGTGCCGTTCTATAGCTTCAAGGACGTCAACCTCAAACGCACGGTGCCTTTCGTCGTGACGGTGTTGATCGCGTTGGCCATCGCTGCGATCACGATCCATCCGCCCATCGTGCTCTTCGCGATTTTTGGGGTTTACGGTTTGTCGGGTTATGCAGTCTATGGGTGGCGCAAATCCCATGGCCGACCTGTGAGCGTCATCTCCACGTCGACCGATGAGCCCGACGAGCGCGGCCTGCATTGATCCTGGCGTGTTATATTGAAATCATGATCTTGCAAGCCTGCTTCGCCTTGCTAGCGCTGCCCCTAGCCACCGAGCGGGCCGCCGATCGAACACGTCTGTAGAATTTCCAGTCATTCCATTCGGATCCACGGCCCGCCAGCGTCACGCAGCGGGCCGTTTTCTTTCCGGCTGCGTGCACCTCACACCTCCCGGAGATGCGCCCGATGTCCATGCTCAAGAACCCTGCCACCAAGTACCGTGCATTTGCGCCGGTGTCCCTGCCTCACCGCCGTTGGCCGGACGTCCAACTGACGCGTGCGCCGCAGTGGTGCAGCGTCGACCTGCGCGACGGCAATCAGGCGCTGATCGAGCCCATGGATCCGGTGCGCAAGCGGCGCATGTTCGATACCTTGGTGCAGATCGGGTTCAAAGAGATCGAGGTCGGCTTTCCCAGTGCCTCCCAAGCCGATTTCGACTTCGTGCGCCAACTCGTCGAGCAAGATGGCATTCCTGCTGATGTCACCGTCCAGGTGCTGACGCAGGCCCGAGCGCCGCTGATTCGCCGCACCTTTGAGGCACTGCGCGGCGTCCCTCGGGCCATCGTGCACTTCTACAACGCCACGGCGCCCGTGATGCGTCGCGTGGTGCTGGGCTTGGACGAAGGCGGCATCGTCGACTTGGCGACCGAGCACGCACGTCTGATCCGCGATTTGGCCGCCGAGCAAACGGGCACGCAGTGGACTTTCGAGTACTCGCCCGAAATGTTTTCCGGCACCGAGCTCGCGTTCAGCAAGCGTGTGGTCGATGCCGTGACCGAGGTCTGGCAACCCACTGCGCAGCACAAGTGCATCGTCAACCTGCCGTCCACCGTCGAGCACTCCACCCCCAACATCTTTGCTGACATGGTCGAATGGATGCATCGGAACCTGGCCCGTCGCGAGGCCATCGTGCTGTCAGTGCATCCTCACAACGATCGTGGCACCGGTACCGCCGCGGGCGAATTCGCGCTGATGGCGGGAGCCGATCGCATCGAAGGCTGCCTGTTCGGCAATGGCGAGCGCACCGGCAACGTGGATCTGGTGAACATCGCGCTGAATCTTTATACCCAAGGCGTGTTGCCGGGACTGGACTTTTCAGACATCGACGCGATCCGCCGGACCGTCGAACACTGCAACCAGCTGCCGGTGTCGCCGCGCCACCCTTATGTCGGGGATCTGGTCTACACCTCGTTTTCTGGTTCGCACCAGGACGCCATCAAGAAGGCTCTTGCGGCACGCCGCGAGGGTGATATCTGGGACATGCCCTACCTGCCCATCGACCCCAAGGACCTGGGGCGCAGCTACGAGGCGGTGATCCGGATCAACAGCCAGTCCGGCAAGGGCGGCATCGCCTACCTGTTGGAAGCAGAGTATGGACTGGAGTTGCCGCGGCGGCTTCAAATCGAATTCAGTCAAGTGGTGCAGGGGGTCACGGACGTGCAAGGTCGGGAAATGACGGCGGCCGATCTGTGGGCCTTGTTCCAGCAGGTCTATGTTCGACCCGAACCGGTGCTGGACATGGTCCGGTCCGGCGAACTCGCCGACGGCCAAGTGCGCGTCCGGGCAAACGTCAACACAGTACGGGGGATCTACCATGTGGACGGGCAAGGCAATGGTCCGCTGGCGGCTTTCGTGGCCGGTCTGCAGACCGCCATCGGACAAGAGATCGACGTGCTCGATTACCATGAACATGCCTTGAGCGGCGGTGCGCAGGCCCGCGCCGTCGCCTATCTTGAGATGAGGGTGGCGGGGCGTACCTTGTTCGGCGTCGGCATGGACGGCAATCTGGTTCATGCCTCCATGAAGGCCGCGCTCAGCGGGCTGAACCGGGCACTGCAAGGCCCTTCTGCCCATTCATCCGATACATTCGCCGAGGAGACTTTCGCATGAGCGACAAACTGATCATTTTCGACACCACCCTGCGCGACGGCGAGCAGTCTCCGGGTGCCTCGATGACGCGAGACGAGAAGCTGCGCATTGCGCGGCAACTGGAGCGACTGAAGGTCGATGTGATCGAGGCGGGTTTCGCCGCCGCTTCGAACGGCGATTTCGAAGCGGTCAAGACCATTGCCAGCCACATCAAGGATGCGACCGTCTGCTCGCTGGCGCGGGCCAACGACCGCGACCTGTCGCGTGCCGCCGAGGCCTTGGCCGGCGCTGCGCGCAGCCGCATCCACACCTTCATAGCCACCAGTGCGCTGCACATGGAGAAGAAGCTGCGCATGACGCCCGATCAGGTCTTCGAGCAGGCCAGGCTGGCGGTGCGCTTTGCGCGCAACCTGTGCGGCGACATCGAGTTCTCTCCCGAGGATGGCTACCGCTCCGACCCCGACTTTTTGTGCCGGGTCATCGAGGCCGTGATCGCGGAAGGTGCCACGACCATCAACCTGCCCGACACCGTGGGTTATGCCATTCCCGAACTCTACGGCAACTTCATCAAGGACTTGCGCGAGCGCATCCCGAACGCCGACAAGGCGATCTGGTCGGTGCACTGCCACAACGATCTGGGCATGGCGGTGGCCAACTCGCTGGCCGGCGTCAAGATCGGCGGTGCGCGCCAGGTCGAATGCACCATCAATGGCTTGGGCGAGCGGGCCGGCAATTGTTCGCTGGAAGAAGTCGTGATGGCCTTGCGCACCCGGCGCGACTATTTCAAGCTCGACGTCGGGGTGGATGCCACGCAGATCGTTCCGGCCTCACGCATGGTCAGTCAGACCACCGGATTCGTCATCCAGCCGAACAAGGCAGTGGTTGGGGCGAATGCGTTCGCACACGCCTCCGGCATTCATCAGGATGGTGTGCTCAAGGCTCGCGATACCTACGAGATCATGCGTGCCGAAGACGTGGGCTGGGCTGCCAACAAGATCGTGCTGGGCAAGCTGTCGGGCCGCAACGCGTTCAAGCAGCGCCTGCAGGAACTGGGCATCGAACTCGAGTCCGAAGCCGAGATCAATGCCGCGTTCGCCCGGTTCAAGGATTTGGCCGATCGCAAGAGCGAAATCTTCGACGAAGACATCATCGCGCTCGTCGGCGACGAGAGTGTCTCGGCAGAGCATGAGCACTATCGTCTGATCGCGCTGAACCAGCATTCGGAAACGGGCGAGCGGCCCCAGGCGCAAGTCACATTCCTGATCGGCGAGCGTGAGGTGAGCAGTCAAAGCGATGGCAACGGACCGGTGGACGCCAGCCTCAAAGCCATCGAGGCTCATGTTCAAAGTGGCGCAGAAATGCTGCTCTATTCGGTCAACGCCATCACCTCGGGAAGCACAGAATCCCAGGGCGAGGTGACGTTCCGTCTTCAGCATGGTGGACGAATCGTCAATGGGGTCGGTTCGGACCCGGATATCGTTGTCGCGTCGGCCAAAGCCTATCTGGCGGCGTTGAACAAGCTGCATGGCAGCGTGGATCGGGTCGTAGCCCAGGGGTGACCGGGAGCCAGATCCGAACGATCGGTATCTGGCACTTTAGGAAAGACATGCAAGCTTTTGATCTTGCATGTCTTTTTTGTTTCAAATAGACTCAGGCATCTGTCGTAGGGCCAACATGGTGACACCCAAAATGAATGTATTGACTCGAGTCGGATCGCTGGGGTTGGCGCTCGTCGTTGCCGGCGCGCTCGTCAACGTGGCTCACGCGCAAACGCAGAATGCGGCTGAGCATACGACCCACGCACACCATGCCAAGGCCAAGTCGCACAAGGGCAAAGCCGGCAAATCAACCGGCAAGTCGAGTCATGCTCATCACGCGGTGGCGGCGACTCATCGGACGAAGGTGCATCCGTCGAAGGCAGCCGTCCATCCGGTCGTCCATGCGGATGCAGAGCCGGCCAAGGTGTCGTTCGGGCAGATGGCGGGCCTGCACAACACTCAGGATCCGTTGGCACTGAAGTCCAGCGTCGCCTACGTGCTGGACCAAGACACGAACGAAGTTCTGTTGAACAAGAACTCCGATGCCGTTCTGCCGATTGCCTCGATCACGAAGTTGATGACGGCGATGGTGGTCAACGAAGCGAATCTTCCGATGGATGAGACGCTGACGGTGGCGCAGGACGACGTCGATACCGAGAAGTTCAGCCGATCTCGCTTGAGGGTCGGGACCCAGTTGACCCGCGGTGAGATGCTCCATCTGGCGCTGATGTCGTCTGAAAACCGCGCGGCTCATGCCTTGGGGCGTTACTACCCGGGCGGGTTGACCGCCTTCGTGAGCGCGATGAATGCGAAGGCAAAGTCGCTGGGCATGAACGACACCCGGTATGTCGAGCCGACGGGCCTGTCCAGCCAGAACCAGTCCAGTGCGCGCGATCTGGCCACGCTGGTCAAGGCGGCGTACAAGGTGCCGTTGATCCGTGAACTGACGACCTCGCCGCAGTACGAAGTGGAAGTCGGCCACCGACCCATGGAGTTCCACACGACCAACCAGTTGGTGCGAAGCCCGGAATGGAACATCGGCCTGCAGAAGACCGGCTACATCACCGAGGCGGGGCAATGCATGGTGATGCAGGCGAAGCTCGCCGGCCGCAAGCTCATCATGGTGTTGCTGGATTCGGCAGGAAAATATTCCCGTATCGGCGATGCCGAGCGCATCCGCAAATGGCTGCTGACTGGTCAGCCTCAGGCTGCTGCGCACGGGATCCGGTCCACGGCCGGCTGATTTTGACGCAGCACGCAGCGCCTCGTTGAGGCGCCATCGGTTGCGCTGGCCCCCCCCCCCCCCCCCCGGGCTGCCGATGCCCTTGGTCGTTCAGGCGGCCGGCACCGGCCCGCGGTGTCCCAATGCCGCCGAGATCTGCGCCGCGGTCGCCTTGACCCTCTCCAGCCACGACTCTTCCAGGCGGTCGGCAGGGGCTGAAACCGACAACCCTGCCACCAATTTGCCCTGGTCGTCGAAGATGCCGGCGGCCATGCACCGTACGCCGAGTTCGAGTTCCTCGTCGTCGCGCGCCAGCGCTTCGCGTTTGACGCGCAGCAACTCGCGCTCCAGCGAGGGGAGGTCGGTGAGGCTGTTGCGCGTGTGTCCGGTCAGCCCGGTTCGGGTGGCGTAGCTGCGCACGCGCTGCGGGTCGTCGAACGCCAGGAACAACTTGCCCACCGAGGTCAGGTGCAGCGGAGCCCGTCCGCCAATCGCCCGCACCACCTGCATGCCCGAGCGTTCGCTGTAGGCGCGTTCGATATAGACGATCTCGTCGCCCTGGCGCACCGACAGATTGACGGGCTGATGCGTGAGCTTGTGCAATTCGCGCATCGGCGCCAAAGCCGCGTCGCGGACATCCAGCCTGGCCTTGACCAGGTTGCCCAACTCCAGCAGGCGCATGCCCAGGCGATAACTGCCCGCCTCGGGGCGGTCCACGAGTCGGCCGGCGGCCAGATCGTTGAGAATCCGGTGCGCCGTGGACGGATGCAAGCCGGTTCGTTCGCTCAAATCCTTGAGCGCGACGGGATCTTGCTGGGCGGCCAGTTCGTCAAGAAGCGCGAAGGCGCGAGCAAGCACCTGGATGCTGGGAGTCTGTGCGTCTTTGCGGGCCATGGTGATCTCGTGGTCGTTTGGAATGCATTTTTACATGGCGAAATCGTTTCCGGGCACTGCGACCTCAATGGCGACGCCGGGTCTGCGGGATCAATCGATTCACAGGGTGGCGACGGCCGCCAAACCGGAGCGCACGGCGCCTTCCAGCGTGGCCGGATAGCGGCCCGCGATGTAGTCTCCTGCAACGGAAATGCCGGGCAGCGGTGCGCCGTCCGGGCGGAGCATGGCCGGCGTGCAGGAAAACGTCGCCCGCTGTTCGATTCGAATCGCGGCCACGTCGACCGGAGGCTGGTGGCCGAAGTGCCGATGCCATTGGGTGACGACCGCGTCGGCGATCGCCCGTCGCCCTTGTTCGACCCATTGGGCAGCGCCGCTGACGACCATGGCAAACAGGCCCGCCCTGGCACCGAGTTGCCCCAAGTCGAAGCCAAACTGAGCGGGGTCGTGTCCCGTTGCAGGGCCGGCCGGGAACGCCATCATGGGTTCCGGCCATCGCGCCTGGGGCGCCTCCAGCCACACCGTCACGATGGGTTCGTAACGTAGCGCGGCAGCGCGGGCGGCCCAAGTCGGCGCATGCGGTGCCATCAGCCGCGAGGCTTCGGCAGCCGAGCAGGCCAGCACCAGATGGTCGAAGGTTTCCCCATCCGCCTGCCAACCCTGCTCATGCCGGCTCAGTGCGTGGACCCGAACGCCCGGCCGCCATACCGTCCCGTGGCGTTGAAGCCACTGCAGCGCCGGCAGCGGCAACAGTTCGTTCAGCGGCATTCGAGGCAGCAGGAGATCGGATGCTCCCGCGCCGACAAACAGCGCATCCTGCAACACGTTGAGCAGGACCTGCCCGCTGGCCTGCCGGGCAGGGGTGTTCAGGGCAGCGAGGCAGAGAGGCTCGATCAGGCCATCAAAAAGGGACTTCGGGCAGGTCTGGGCCAACTGGCTGACCGTCCAACGGGCGTCGCAGCGAAACCCTTGCATCCGCCACCGAGCCGCCAACCAAAGCAGCCGCAAGCGGTCGGCGAGCGGTACGCCGGACCATCCCAGCACGCCACGAACAAACGCCGGCACGGCCGGTCCGGGCGGCAGGCGCAGGCCGCTGCCGTCCGGGAATACGAACGCCAGCGGGGCGCGGTGCAACACGGCTTCCGGATCGACGCCCACGCGTCGCATCAAGGCCAGGGTGTCGCGGTAGGCTCCGATCAGGATGTGCTGGCCATTGTCCAGCGGTTGTCCTGCGTGGGGTAGGGTCCGGGCACGGCCGCCGGCCTGGTGCGCCATCTCGAACAGCGTGACGGCATGGCCCATGGAGGTTGCCTGCACGGCGGCGGACAAACCCGCCCAGCCGGCCCCGATCACCGCGACTCGGCAGGACGGTGAACTCATCAGCGACCTTGCCAATGGGTGCGCGCGGCGATCCAGAGCTTTCTCAGGGGCGTCAACGAGGTGCGCTGGTGCAGAACCTGGAACCCGTCGGCCTCGATCTCTCGCAGCAAGGTTCGATAGATATTGGCCATCATCAAACCCGGCTTCTGTGCCACCCGGTCCGCATCAGGTAGCAGGTCCATCGCCTCGTCGTACAAGCGATGGGTCCGCTCGGCCTGGAATCGCATCAAGGCCTGGAAGTCGGCACTGTAGCCCCAGGGTGCATCGCGCTTGAGGATCGTGCTGGCCTTGACGTTGAAGCGCTGCATTTCATCCATCGGCAGGTAGATGCGTCCGCGACGGGCATCGTCGCCCACATCGCGAATGATGTTCGTCAGTTGCATGGCCAGCCCGAGGCGGTGGGCATAGTCCAGAGTCTGCGCTTGGCTCCGGCCAAAGATGTTCGCCGCCACCTCGCCGACGACGCCGGCCACCAGATGGCAATATCGCTGAAGAGCCCCGAAATCGAGAAAGCGGTTTTGATCCAGGTCGGTCTGGCAGCCTTCGATGACCGCGAGCAGGTGCTTGGCCTGGATGTCGAACTCCTGGGCCAGCGGCCAAAGTGCCTGGGTGACCGGGTGGCTGGGCCGAGCCGCAAAGGCTTGCGCCACCTCGCCTCGCCACCATGCCAGTTTGGACGCGGCGACCTGTGCGTCCTGCACCTCGTCGACGACATCGTCGACCTCGCGGCAGAAGGCATAGAACGCCGTGATCGCAGCCCGGCGCTGCGGCGGAAGGAACAAGAAGGCATAGTAGAAAGATGAGCCGCTGGCGGCCGCCTTGTCTTGGACGTATTGCTGAGGGGTCATCTTGCTCGGCCCGCGGGCATGCGCAGGGCGCGCCACAACATCGGTGGCAGGTCGAGCGCCCCGAGCGTCGGGCGGTAGGTGAAGGACGCGGGATTCATGGCCTCGATTTTCTCCAGGATACGCAATCCGCCCTGCACCACCAGCCGTAATTCCCAACCCACCCGGCCAGGAAGCCGCCGAACCAGGGGCGCGCCTTCCTGCATCAAGTCGGCAGTCCACTGGCACAGGGTCGCCAGCAGCGCGCGTTCCGGCGCCCCTGCCGCCTTACCGTGCAGCAACGCGTCGAGGTCGACACCGTGCCGCTGCGCCATGTCCTGCGGCAGGTAGCAACGGCCGCGGGGATGATCGACGCTGAAGTCCTGCCAAAAGTTGATCAGTTGAAGAGCGCTGCAGATGGCGTCCGACTGGGCCAGTGCGGCCGGATCGTCAATGCCGTAGAGATGCAACAGCAGTCGCCCTATGGGGTTTGCCGATCGACGGCAATAGTCCAGCAGACGGTCGCGGTCGGGGTAGAGCGGATTGCCGACGTCCTGCATGAACGCATCCAGCAGCTCGTCCAGCAGCCGGGGCGGCAAGCTGAACGCGCGGACCGCGGACCGGAGCGGCTCGAATACGCCTGACCATCGGGGTGAGGGCGATTCGCCTGATGTGACCCGCGCAAGATCGCGGCGATAGTCTGCGAGCAGGGCCAGACGCTCAGGCGGTGGCAGGTCTCCTTCGTCCGCCAGATCGTCGGCCGTGCGAGCGAAATGGTAGATGGCGATGATGGGCGGGCGCAATCGGGCCGGGCACAGCCAGGAAGCAACAGGAAAGTTCTCGTAGTGTTCGACGCTCACGGTGCGCGATTGTCCATGCCTGCGTTGCTTTGCGCCGTCCCGATCCGACGTCGCGCTTCAGGGAGGCTGGCGCTACGGATAGAATTGAGAATTTACCGGTTCGCCGGGAGGCGGCTTCCTGCGGGCGGCTGTCTCCGATCCACCAGTTCAGGAAGGTCCGTGCGGCAATGGCGCCGGATGGATGCCGTGATCGGCCGCGCGCGGGTGGCGAAATTGGTAGACGCACCAGGTTTAGGTCCTGACGCCTTCACGGGCGTGCCGGTTCGAGTCCGGCCCCGCGCACCAGTCCCGATCACGATTTGAGACCCCGAAACTACAGAGTTCGCACCATGGCAGTGAATGTTGAAACCCTCGAAAAACTCGAACGCCGCATCACGCTGACGCTGGCGGCCACCGAGATCAACTCGGAAATCGAAACGCGGCTCAAGAAGCTGGCCCGCACGGTGAAGGCGGACGGATTTCGTCCTGGCAAGGTGCCGATGTCGGTCGTCAGCCAGCGCTACGGCTACTCGGTCCAATACGAGGTCATGAACGACAAGCTCGGGCAAGCCTTTGCACTGGCCGCCAACGAAGCGCAGTTGCGGGTGGCCGGCACCCCGAACATCACCCAGAAGGACGAGGCCCCCGAGGGCACGATCGCCTTCGATGCCACGTTCGAGGTCTATCCCGAAGTACAGCTGGGCGACCTTTCGACGGCGGAGGTGGACCGTGTCGCTGCGGAGGTGGACGATGCGGCGATCGACAAAACCGTCGAAATCCTGCGCAAGCAGCGCCGCACCTTCGCCCAGCGCCCGGCGGCAGAGGGTGCTCAGGCGGGCGACCGCGTGACCATCGACTTCGAAGGCAAGATCGATGGCGAGACCTTCGCCGGCGGAAAGGCCGAGGCGTTCCAGTTCCTGGTCGGCGAAGGCCAGATGTTGGAGCAGTTCGACACCGCGGTGCGCGGCATGAAGGTGGGTGACTCCAAGACCTTCCCGCTTCAGTTCCCGGCCGACTACCACGGCAAGGACGTGGCCGGCAAGGAGGCTGATTTCCTGGTGACGATGAAGAAGATCGAAGCCCAGCACTTGCCCGAAGTCAATGCCGAGTTTGCCAAGGCGCTCGGGATTCCCGACGGCACCGTCGAAGGCCTGCGTGCGGACGTCAAGAAGAACCTGGAGCGCGAGGTCAAGTTCCGTGTGCTGGCTCGCAACAAGGGCGCGGTGATGGACGCGCTGGTCAAGGCAGCTGAACTGGACCTGCCCAAGTCCCTGGTCGAGTCCGAGGTCGAACGCCTGATCGAAGGCGCCCGTGCCGACCTGAAGCAACGTGGTGTCAAGGACGCGGAGAACGCGGCGATTCCCGCCGAGATCTTCACCCCGCAAGCCGAGAAGCGGGTCCGTCTGGGCTTGGTGGTGGCCGAATTGGTGCGCGCGAACAATCTTCAGGCCAAGCCCGAACAGTTGCAGGCCCACATCGAAGAGATGGCTCAGAGTTATGAAAAGCCGGCTGACGTGGTGCGCTGGTACCTGTCGGATCGCCAACGCATGGCCGAAGTCGAGGCGGTGGTGATCGAGAACAACGTCACCGAGTACGTGCTCGCGCGTGCCAAGGTCACCGACAAGATCCTGCCCTTCGATGAACTGATGACGGCCTGATCGTTCCTCGCGCAGGAGGGCGCCGGGGCGCCCCGCCAGGATCTGCGATCACCTCAGAGCCCGACCGATGCGGCCGGGCTTTTTTCTGCGCGTCCCGGGCATGCGGGCCAGCGACATAATGAGCGCCAGCAACTTCAGCATTTCTTCGCCACAAGGACTTCCATGAGTGCAACCGATACACAGGCCCTGGGCATGGTCCCGATGGTCATCGAACAGTCCGGCCGCGGCGAGCGGGCCTACGACATCTACTCGCGCCTGCTGCGCGAGCGCATCATTTTCCTGGTCGGCCCGGTCAATGACCAGAGCGCCAACGTGGTGGTGGCCCAGTTGCTGTTCCTTGAGAGCGAAAACCCGGACAAGGACATCTCCTTCTATATCAACTCGCCGGGTGGCAGTGTCAGTGCCGGCATGTCGATCTTCGACACCATGCAGTTCATCAAGCCCGATGTGTCGACGCTGTGCATCGGCATGGCTGCGAGCATGGGGGCATTCTTGTTGGCGGCCGGTGCCAAGGGCAAACGCTTCTCGCTACCCAACAGCAAAATCATGATCCACCAGCCGCTGGGCGGTGCGCAGGGGCAGGCGTCCGACATCGAGATCCATGCGCGGGAAATCCTCAAGACGCGCGAGCAGCTCAATCGCATCCTGGCCGAGCGTTCGGGGCAGCCGCTGGAGAAAATCCAGGCGGACACCGAGCGGGATTACTACATGTCGGCCGCCGAGGCGCAGACCTATGGACTGATCGACCAGGTGCTGGACAAGCGAGGCTGATGCCCCCGCCGGTGGGCGGTCTTTATCAGGGTGTTTTCGCCCCTTTTCCGGTGCCCGATGCTGGAATCCAATTGTTCTATCATTCGCTCACGCTCTTCACTGCACAGCCCAGGCTCGAATCTCCATGCCCGACAAGAAAGGCGCCTCCGGCGAAAAAGTCCTCTACTGCTCGTTCTGCGGAAAGAGCCAGCACGAGGTCAAGAAGCTCATTGCGGGGCCTTCGGTCTTCATCTGCGATGAGTGCATCGAACTGTGCAACGACATCATCCGTGACGAGGTTCCGGCCGAGGCGGGCGCTACCAAGACGCTGAAGTCCGACCTTCCGGTTCCGGCCGAGATCAAGGCCAGCCTCGATCAATACGTGATCGGCCAGGAACCCGCCAAGCGGATTCTTTCGGTGGCGGTCTACAACCACTACAAGCGCTTGAAGCACCTGGGGGGCGCCAAGGACGAGGTCGAACTCTCCAAAAGCAACATTCTGCTGATCGGCCCGACCGGGTCCGGCAAGACCTTGCTGGCGCAGACCTTGGCGCGGCTGCTGAACGTTCCGTTCGTGATCGCCGACGCCACCACGCTGACCGAGGCCGGTTATGTGGGCGAGGACGTCGAGAACATCATCCAGAAGCTGCTTCAGAACTGCAACTACGATGTCGAACGCGCACAGCGGGGCATCGTCTATATCGACGAAATCGACAAGATCACCCGTAAGTCAGAGAACCCTTCAATCACCCGTGACGTGTCGGGCGAGGGCGTGCAGCAAGCGTTGCTGAAGCTGGTCGAGGGCACGATGGCCTCGGTCCCCCCGCAGGGCGGCCGCAAGCATCCGAACCAAGACTTTCTGCAAATCGACACGACCAACATCCTGTTCATTTGCGGCGGGGCCTTCGATGGTTTGGAAAAGGTGATTCAAAACCGGACCGAGAAGTCAGGTATCGGCTTTGGCGCCACGGTCCACAGCAAGTCCGAGAAGCGGGTCTCAGAGGTGTTCCGCAACGCCGAGCCCGAAGATCTGGTTCGCTTCGGCTTGATTCCTGAACTGGTGGGCCGTCTGCCGGTGGTGGCCACGCTGGGTGAACTGACCGAGGATGCGTTGGTGCAGATCCTGGTCGAACCGAAGAATGCGCTGGTCAAGCAGTATCAGAAGCTGTTCTCGATGGATGGCGTCGAGTTGGAAATCCGGCCATCGGCCTTGGCCGCCATCGCGAAGAAGGCGCTGGCCCGCAAAACCGGAGCCCGGGGTCTGAGATCGATCATGGAACAGGCCTTGATCGACACCATGTTCGACCTGCCGACCCTGGACGGGGTCGCCAAGGTCGTGGTGGACGACCACATCATCGACGAAGGCGGCAAACCGCTGCTGGTCTACCGCGAGCAGGCCAAGGCGAGCGCCTGATCCTCACTGCCCACTCCCAGCCGGCCACCCTGATGCGCCAGGCTCCTTGCAATCAACCGCTCGGGCCCCATGTGGGCACGAGAAAGTGAGGCATTCCATGTCAGGTCATCCCATTCTTCCTTCGGAACCCATCAGCCTTCCGCTGCTCCCGCTACGCGATGTGGTGGTCTTCCCCCACATGGTCATCCCGTTGTTCGTCGGGCGGCCGAAGTCCATCAAGGCCCTGGAAGCCGCGATGGAAGCCGGCCGCCAGATCATGCTGGTGGCCCAGAAAGCCGCCGGCAAGGACGAACCTAAGGCCGACGACATGTTCGACGTCGGCTGTGTGTCGAGCATCCTGCAGATGCTGAAGCTTCCCGACGGCACCGTGAAAGTGCTGGTCGAAGGGGTGCAGCGCGCCAATATCACGAGCATTACCGACAACGACGAGTATTTCGTTGCCGATCTGATTCCCGTGGAACCGGCCGGTGAGACCTCGTCCGAAGGCGAGGCCTTGCGCCGTGCGGTCACCCAACAATTCGACCAGTACGTCAAGTTGAACAAGAAGATCCCGCCCGAGATCTTGACCTCGATCGCCGGCATCGACGATCCGGGTCGCTTGGCCGACACCATCGCGGCCCATCTGCCGCTGAAGCTCGAAGCCAAGCAATCGGTACTCGACTTGTTCGACGTCGCCAAGCGACTCGAAAAGCTGCTGGAGCAACTGGAGCATGAGGTCGACATCCTGCAGGTCGAAAAGCGCATCCGGGGTCGCGTCAAGCGCCAAATGGAGAAGAGCCAGCGCGAGTACTACCTGAACGAGCAGGTCAAGGCGATCCAGAAGGAACTGGGCGACGGCGAAGAAGGCGCCGACCTGGAAGAACTGGAAAAGAAGATCAAGGCAGCACGCATGCCCAAGGAGGCGCGCAAGAAGGCCGACGCCGAATTGAAGAAGTTGAAGCTGATGTCGCCGATGTCAGCCGAGGCGACGGTGGTGCGCAACTACCTCGACACGCTGATCGCCTTGCCGTGGTCCAAGAAGACCAAGATCAAGCACGATCTCGGCAACGCCGAGGAGGTGCTGAACGAAGATCATTACGGCCTCGACAAGGTCAAGGACCGTATCCTCGAATACCTCGCGGTGCAACAACGGGTCGAGAAGGTCAAGGCGCCCATCCTGTGTCTGGTGGGCCCCCCGGGTGTGGGCAAGACTTCGCTTGGCCAGTCGGTGGCGCGCGCGACCGGGCGCAAATTCGTCCGCATGGCGCTGGGCGGGGTGCGTGACGAGGCCGAAATTCGCGGCCATCGTCGGACCTACATCGGCTCGATGCCGGGTAAGGTGCTGCAAAGCCTTGCCAAGGTCGGCACGCGCAATCCGCTGTTCCTGCTCGACGAAATCGACAAGCTGGGCATGGATTTCCGAGGAGACCCGTCGTCGGCCTTGCTGGAGGTGCTCGATCCCGAGCAGAACCACACTTTCGGTGACCATTACATCGAGGTCGATTTCGATCTGTCGGACGTGATGTTCGTGGCCACCTCGAACTCGATGAACATTCCGCCGGCCTTGCTGGATCGGATGGAAGTCATTCGCCTGGCAGGCTACACGGAAGACGAGAAGCTTCATATTGCACAGAAGTACCTCTGCCCGAAACAGGAGAAGAACAACGGCCTGAAGGACGGCGAGATGGACATCGCCGAATCCGCGATCCGCGGCATCATTCGCTACTACACCCGCGAGGCCGGCGTGCGGTCGCTCGAGCGCGAAATCTCCAAGATCTGCCGCAAGGTGGTCAAGGGCATCCAGCTCAAGACCTACGCCGACAAGGTCGTGGTGACGGACGAGAACCTGAACGACTTCCTGGGCGTACGCAAGTATGACTTCGGACGTGCGGAGAAGGCCAATCAAGTGGGTCAGGTCGTCGGCCTGGCGTGGACCGAGGTCGGTGGCGATCTGCTGACCATCGAGGCCACAGCGATGCCCGGCAAGGGCAACATCATTCGCACCGGCTCGTTGGGCGACGTGATGAAGGAGTCCGTCGAAGCGGCGCGTACCGTGGTGCGCAGCCGGGCTCGTCGCCTGGGCATCAAGGATGAGGCCTTCGAGAAGCGCGATGTGCACATCCACGTGCCGGACGGCGCCACGCCCAAGGATGGGCCGAGTGCTGGCGCGGCCATGACCACGGCCTTCGTGTCTGCGCTGACGGGCATTCCGGTCAAAGCCCATGTGGCGATGACCGGTGAAATCACGTTGCGTGGTGAAGTCACCGCCATCGGCGGATTGAAGGAAAAGCTGTTGGCCGCGGCACGCGGTGGCATCAAATTGGTAATGATTCCGGAAGACAACGTCAAGGATCTCCAAGACATTCCGGACAACGTGAAGAGCCAATTGGAGATCGTGCCGGTGCGGTGGATCGACAAGGTGCTTGAGGTGGCCTTGGAGGCGGTGCCGTCGCCCCTTCCGGATGAGGAACCGGCGGTCACCGCTTCCTCCGTCAAGGCTGAGGTCACGGCTGCGCCTCCGGTCGGTGGGGTGGACGCGATCACGCATTGACAGGAGGATGGTGGGCTTGTCGAAAAAAAATCTCGGGCTCGCCAAGTTGACCAAAATCTGCCTATAATAAGAGCTTCGCTGCTTCGGCATGAATGACTTCAACAAGCGTTCATGCCGAGCGACACCAAGCGCGCAAGCGGCGAATGTGTTCCGTCAGGAGCCGTGCGGGAATAGCTCAGTTGGTAGAGCGCAACCTTGCCAAGGTTGAGGTCGCGAGTTCGAGCCTCGTTTCCCGCTCCAGATGCCCAAGAGGGAAGCTCAGGCTTCCCTTTTTCATCACGGCCCCTGATGGCAATACGAAGTTGGTGACGCGGCGGCGCGATAGCAAAGCGGTTATGCAACGGATTGCAAATCCGTCTAGTCCAGTTCGACTCTGGATCGCGCCTCCAAGCTGCCAGATCTGCGGGAATAGCTCAGTTGGTAGAGCGCAACCTTGCCAAGGTTGAGGTCGCGAGTTCGAGCCTCGTTTCCCGCTCCAGTTCAAAAAGGCTGCCGTGTTCTGCACGGCAGCCTTTTTTGTGCCTGCCGCTCAGGGGCGGCTACCCAGCGACGCGATAATCCGCCTGCCCGCCCGGATGGCGAAATTGGTAGACGCAGCGGACTTAAAATCCGCCGCCCCTCACAGGGCATACGGGTTCGAGCCCCGTTCTGGGCACCACCGCCGGGTTCGGCATGTCGCCAGGGCGGGGCGGCGGCGCGCTCAGAGGCTCAACGTCTCGATCGACGCGTTCAGGCCCAGGCGGGTGCGGGCGAATCGTTCCAGCACCTGAGGGTCGCCGGTGGTTTGCAGGCGAAGAGGCGGTTCGCCCGTCGCGGCTGTGGCGCCGTGCAGGGCCAGCGCGTGGCGCGCCACCGCATCGGACGTGTCCAGGAGTTGGACCTGCGATCCGAGGCGTCGAGCAATGGCATCGCGCACGAACGGGTAGTGGGTGCAGCCCAACACCACGGTATCGGATTGCGATGCCATCAAGGGTTGGCAGAAGCGGTCCAGCAGCGATTCAATGTCGGCCTTGGCCGCGTCGCCTTGCTCGATGGCCGCGACCAGACCTGGACAGGGAACGCGCAGCACTTCGCAAGCGGGCGCGTATCGTTCGACCAGCGTCGCGAAGCGCTTGCTGGCCAGCGTGGATGGTGTCGCCATCACCCCGATGCGCTTGTTTTCGCTGAGTGCCGCGGCCGGCTTGATCGCAGGTTCGACACCCACCAACACCAATCCGCTGAAGTGCTGGCGCAAGGTGTCGATGGCGGCGGCCGTGGCGGTGTTGCAGGCCACCACCACGGTCCGGGCACCTTGCTCGACGAGGTGGCGGGTGATCTTGAGCGATCGATCCACGACATGCGCCAGATCGCGCTCTCCGTAGGGCGCGTGGCCGGAGTCCGCGACATAGAGCAAGGGCGTCGATGCGCTTTGCTGGTGAAGGGCCTTCAAGACCGACAGTCCGCCGAGGCCGGAGTCGAAAACGCCGATGAGCGGTGTGCCGTGTCTTGGTGAACTCATATCGGCGGCGAGTCTACTCGGCCTGCCGTCGATGGCTTGCAAAGAGAGTCGACGCGCGAGCCTGTTTCAGCTTAAAATAGCACGGTCGTTCTATTTATCCATTGTCGGATGCTGCCGATCGGTGGCGTCCGGCGCTGCGCGGCCTGCCGAGTCAGCTTCGAGCCGGCCATCGCCCACTAGAATGCGGCGATTGACGTTAACGTCAATCGCCATGAGTGACACAACAGGAGCAACGCGACATGAAGGTACTGGTTCCCGTCAAGCGCGTCGTCGACTACAACGTGAAGGTTCGCGTGAAGTCCGACGGCACAGGGGTGGACATCGCCAACGTCAAGATGAGCATGAACCCCTTTGACGAGATCGCCGTCGAAGAGGCGGTGCGCTTGAAGGAAAAGGGCGTGGTCACGGAGGTGATCGCCGTGTCATGTGGTGTCGTGCAGTGCCAGGAGACCTTGCGCACAGCGATGGCCATCGGTGCCGACCGCGCGATCCTGGTCGAGACCGACGCCGAGTTGCAGCCGCTGGCGGTCGCCAAGCTGCTGAAGGCCTTGGTCGACAAGGAGCAGCCCGGGTTGGTGATCCTGGGCAAGCAGGCCATCGACGACGACTGCAACCAGACCGGCCAGATGCTGGCCGCGCTGGCCGACCTGCCGCAAGCCACCTTCGCCTCCAAGGTCGAGGTGGCCGACGGTGAGGTGACCGTCATGCGCGAAGTCGACGGCGGCATGGAGACCTTGAAGCTCAGCCTGCCGGCGGTGGTGACCACCGACCTGCGCCTGAACGAACCGCGTTACGTCACCTTGCCCAACATCATGAAGGCCAAGAAGAAGACGCTGGACATCGTCAAGCCGGCCGATCTGGGCGTGGACGTGGCGCCGCGCCTGAGGACCCTCAAGGTCTCGGAGCCGCCGGTGCGCGGTGCTGGCGTGAAGGTCCCGGATGTCGCCACCCTGGTGGCCAAATTGAAGAACGAAGCCAAGGTGATCTGAGATGCCCATCCTCGTCATTGCTGAACACGACAACGTCCACCTCAAGGGTGCGACGCTCAACACCGTCACCGCGGCGGCTCAATGTGGCGCCGAGGTGCACGTGCTGGTCGCGGGCCACAACGCCGGTGCCGTTGTCGCCGCGGCGGCACAGATCGCCGGAGTCACCAAGGTGCTGCACGCCGACGATGCGGGGCTTGGCCAGGGCTTGGCCGAGAACGTTGCCGCGCAAGTGCTGGCCGTCGCGGCCAATTACAGCCATCTTTTGTTCCCGGCCACCGCCGCCGGCAAGAACGTCGCTCCGCGTGTCGCCGCGCGACTCGACGTGGCGCAGATCAGCGAAATCTCCAAGGTGATTTCGGCTGACACCTTCGAGCGTCCGATCTACGCGGGCAACGCCATCGCCACGGTGCAGAGCGCCGATGCCGTCAAGGTGATCACGGTGCGCACCACCGGATTCGATGCGGCTGGCGCGGGTGGGAGCGCTGCCGTGGAGGCGGTTCCCGCCGCGGCGGCCAGCGCCAAGGTCAGCTTCGTCGGCCGTGAGATTGCCAAGAGCGACCGGCCCGAACTCACCGCTGCGAAGATCATCGTCTCGGGCGGGCGGGCCATGGGCAGCAGCGACAAGTTCAATGAAGTGCTGACGCCGCTGGCCGACAAACTGGGCGCCGCGCTGGGTGCCAGCCGTGCCGCGGTGGATGCCGGCTACGCGCCCAATGACTGGCAGGTGGGCCAGACAGGCAAGATCGTCGCGCCCAGCCTTTACATCGCCTGCGGCATCTCGGGGGCGATTCAGCACCTGGCCGGCATGAAGGACTCCAAGGTGATCGTGGCGATCAACAAGGATCCCGAAGCGCCGATCTTCAGCGTCGCCGACTACGGGCTGGAGGCGGATCTGTTCACCGCCGTGCCGGAACTCGTCAGCCAGTTGTGACCCCGGGTGCTTGGCGCAGCCTGGGCGGCGCCTCGTCCGGAAAGGGCGCCCTGGCGGCGCTCTTTCTTCTTTTGAAATTTCCGGAGACAAGACCATGACCTACCGAGCACCCGTGAAGGACATGCTGTTCGCCATGAAGGCGTTGGCGAACATCGAGGCCGTCGCGTCGTTGCCGGGCTTCGAGGACGCCGGCTTCGACACCGCCCAGGCGGTGCTGGAGGAGTGTGCGAAGCTCAACGAGGGCGTGATCGGACCGCTCAACCGCGCGGGCGACGTGAACCCCTCGGCCTTTAGCGACGGCAAGGTCACCGCCACGCCAGGCTTCAAGGAGGCGTTCCAGCAATACACCGCAGGCGGCTGGCAAGGTCTGAGCCACCCGGTGGAGTTTGGCGGCCAGGGGCTGCCCAAATTGATTCACGCGGCCTGCCAGGAGATGGTCAATTCGGCCAACCTCAGCTTTGCGCTGTGTCCGCTGTTGACCGACGGCGCGATCGAGGCGCTGTTGACCGCTGGCACACCGGAGCAGCAGTCGACCTTCATTCCCAAGATGATCGACGGCACCTGGACCGGCACGATGAACCTGACCGAGCCGCAGGCGGGCTCGGATTTGTCGATGGTGCGCAGCCGGGCAGAGCCGCAGGCCGATGGCAGTTACAAGCTCTTCGGCACCAAGATATTCATCACCTGGGGCGAACACGACATGGCCGAGAACCTCGTCCACCTCGTGTTGGCACGCGTCAGCGGCGCACCCGAGGGCGTGAAGGGCATTTCGCTGTTCATCTGCCCCAAGTTCCTGGTCAACCCGGACGGCTCGCTTGGCGCACGCAACGATGTGCACTGCGTCAGCATCGAGCACAAGATGGGCATCAAGGCCAGTCCTACCGCCGTGCTGCAGTACGGCGACAACGGCGGTGCCATCGGATACCTCGTCGGCCAGGAGAACCGCGGTCTCGAATACATGTTCGTGATGATGAACGCCGCTCGGTTCGGCGTCGGCGTCCAGGGGATCGCGGTGGCCGATCGGGCCTATCAGCGCGCGGTGGCGTTTGCGCGGGATCGCGTGCAGTCGCGGCCCGTGGACGGTTCGGTGGCGGGGTCGGCGGCCATCATCCACCACCCCGACGTGCGACGGATGCTCATGACGATGCGCGCCGTGACCGAAGGGTGTCGCGCCATGGCGCTGGTGGCCGCAGCCGCCTATGACGCGTCCCACCATCATCCGGATGCCGAGGTGCGCCGGCAGAACCAGGCGTTCTACGAATTCATGGTGCCGCTGGTCAAGGGCTATGCCACCGAGATGAGTCTGGAAGTGACTTCGCTGGGCGTGCAGGTGCACGGCGGCATGGGTTTCATCGAGGAAACCGGCGCGGCCCAGCTCTACCGCGACGCCAAGATCCTGACCATCTACGAAGGCACGACCGCGATTCAGGCCAACGACCTGGTGGGGCGCAAGACCTCCCGCGATGGCGGCACCACCGCCAAGGCGATCGCCGCCCAGATCCAGGCCACCGAGGCCGCGCTGAACGCCAGCGGCACGGAAGCCGCCACGGCGATGGCACTGCGGCTCGGTGCGGCGCGTGCCGCCTTCGTCGACGTCGTCGACTTCGTGGCCGGCCAGACCAAGGCCTCTCCGAACGCGGTGTTTGCCGGCAGCGTGAACTACTTGCTGCTGGCCGGCAATCTGATGGCCGGCTGGCAGATGGGCCGCGCCCTGCTGGTTGCGCAAGAACGGCTGGCCGCCGGCGAAGATGACGCCTTCATGCGGGCCAAGATCGCCACCGCACGCTTCTATGCCGACCATCTGCTGACCCGTGCCCCAGGCCTGCGCGATAGCATCGTTGAGGGGGCGGCAGGCGTCCTCGACATGGCTCTGGAGGCCTTCTGATGTCCCGGTTGCCGGGTGCCCTCGCGCACATTCCATTTCCGGTCATCGGCTCGCCGCTGTTCATCATCTCGAACCCGGCGCTGGTGATTGCCCAGTGCACGTCGGGGGTGGTGGGGTCGATGCCGGCGCTCAATGCCCGTCCGGCGTCGCAGCTTGACGACTGGCTGGCCGAGATCACCGAGGCCTTGGCGGCACACGACCGCGCCCATCCGAACCAACCGGCCGCGCCCTTCGCGATCAACCAGATCGTCCACAAGAGCAATGACCGGCTGGAACACGATCTGGACGTCTGCGCCAAGTACAAGGTGCCCATCGTCATCACCTCGCTGGGGGCTCGCACCGATGTCAACGATGCGGTGCATGCCTGGGGCGGGGTGGTGATGCACGACATCATCAACAACGCCTTTGCGCACAAGGCGATCGACAAAGGGGCCGATGGTCTCGTGGCGGTCGCCGCAGGGGCGGGCGGCCATGCCGGCACCAAGAGTCCGTTCGCGCTGGTCCAGGAGATCCGCCAGTGGTTCGACGGACCGCTGGCCTTGTCCGGCGCCATCGCCACGGGGGGGGCGGTGCTGGCGGCCCAGGCCATGGGGGCCGACTTCGCCTACATCGGTTCAGCCTTCATCGCCACCGATGAGGCCCGTGCGATAGACGCCTACAAGCAGGCCATCGTCGACGGCACGAGTGACGACATCGTCTACAGCAACCTCTTCACCGGGGTGCATGGCAACTATCTGAAGCCGTCCATTCGGGCCGCCGGCCTGGATCCGGATCATTTGCCCGAGAGCGATCCGTCGAAGATGAATTTCGGCGGAGACGCCAAGAAGGCCTGGAAGGACATCTGGGGCTGCGGCCAAGGCATCGCTGCGGTCGATCAGGTCGTTCCTGCCGCGGCGTTGATCGCCCGGCTGAGGCAGGAGTACGACGCGGCGCGACGGCGTCTGGCTCTTTAGGCTGCCGCGGTAACTCCGCGATATCGAGAACGGCCTTGCGTCCTGACGACGCAAGGCTTCAGCGCCGACGGGGCCGGGTCTCGAGCCAGGCGTCGCAGCCGGAGGACGTCGCGATCCAGCGACGCGCCAGCGCGCTGATCCATGGCGCCATCCGCGCCGGCAGGCCCCGCAGCACGCGCTCGGGCCGGCTCACCAATGCGCAGCGATACCGACCCGGTTCCGGTTCCCACCACAGTGCCCGGCAGCGTCCCTGCCGACGGCGGCTGACGATCATCCCCAGCGGGCACGGTTCGGCCACGCAGCACACGCCGCAGCCCGTGCAGGCGGCTCCGGGCGCGGGCATGGCCGGGGCGTCGGCACGCAGCAGGATCACTCGGGCGGCGACGGCATCTTCTTTCATGCGTGCCGGATTCTGATGCCGGCCGGGTGGCGGATTGTCAGGAAAGTAAAGGATTCGAGGCGTCCAATAGCCGGCGTTGGAAGATGTGGCAACGGTGCTAAAGTGCCCGTTGTGACATGCAGGTCCTTCTGTGTCCCCTTGCTGGTTGGTCAGACAAAGCAGCAAGGCGGGTCGCGATCCGCCTACCGGTGAAGCCGGGCCGCGGAAGGTTGTTAAACCCATCGAAGCTCTGGAAACCAGGGCGAAAGGTGAGCGGAAATGATGCAGCAATACAGGTCGAATTCGTACCTGTTCGGAGGCAATGCGCCCTACGTCGAAGAGATGTATGAGGCCTACCTCGACAACCCGGGCTCCGTCCCCGACACGTGGCGCGCGTACTTCGATGCGCTGCAGAACGTGCCTGCGACCGATGGCACGGACCATCGCGATGTCGCCCATGCCCCGGTGATCGAATCGTTCGCCCAGCGTGCGAAGTCGAACGCCTTTGCCGTCAAGGCCAGTTCCACCGATCTCGCGGTGGCGCGCAAGCAGGTGCATGTGCAGTCGCTGATCGCGGCGTACCGCTTCCTGGGGTCCCGCTGGGCCGACCTGGATCCGCTCAAGCGCACTGAGCGCCCCAAGATTCCCGAATTGGAGCCGGCGTTCTACGACCTGAGCGAGTCCGACATGGACATCACGTTCAGCGCCGCGAACACCTATTTCAGCAAGGCCGAGAACATGACTCTGCGCGAGATCATGCTGGCCTTGCGCGAAACCTATTGCGGCTCGGTGGGGGCAGAGTTCATGCACTGCACCGATCCGACCGAAAAGCGCTGGTGGCAGGAGCGCCTGGAGAGTGCCCGCAGCAAGCCGACCTTCACGGCGGAAAAGCGCCGGCACATCCTGGACCGCCTGACCGCGGCCGAGGGGCTCGAGCGGTACCTGCACACCAAGTACGTCGGGCAGAAGCGCTTCTCGCTCGAAGGCGGCGAGAGCTTCATCGCCTCGATGGACGAATTGGTGCAGCGTGCCGGTGAAAAGGGCGTGCAGGAGATCGTGATCGGCATGGCCCACCGGGGCCGGCTGAACGTGCTGGTCAACACGCTGGGCAAGATGCCCAAGGATTTGTTCGCCGAATTCGATCACACGGCACCCGAGGCCCTGCCGGCTGGGGACGTGAAGTACCACCAGGGCTTCTCCAGCGACGTGTCGACCGCCGGGGGGCCGGTGCACCTGAGCCTGTCGTTCAACCCGTCGCACCTCGAGATCGTCAATCCGGTGGTGGAAGGCTCGGTCAAGGCGCGGATGGATCGGCGCGGGGACCTCGAAGGCTCGCAAGTCCTGCCGGTGCTGGTCCATGGCGACGCCGCGTTTGCCGGCCAGGGCGTGGTGATGGAAACGCTGGCCCTGGCGCAGACCCGCGGCTACTACACCGGCGGCACGGTGCATCTGGTGATCAACAACCAGATCGGCTTCACCACCTCCGATCCGCGCGACACCCGTTCGACGCTGTATTGCTCCGACGTCGTCAAGATGATCGAGGCACCGGTACTGCACGTCAACGCCGACGATCCGGACGCGGTGGTCTGGTGCACCCAGCTGGCCATGGACTATCGCCAGCAGTTCAAGAAGGATGTCGTCGTCGACATCATCTGCTTCCGCAAGCTGGGCCACAACGAGCAGGACACGCCGGCGCTGACCCAGCCGCTGATGTACAAGACGATCGCCAAGCATCCCGGCACGCGCAAGCTCTTCGGCGACAAGCTGGTCGCCCAGGGCGTGCTCCCGCCGGAAGGGCCTGACGACATGGTCAAGGCTTTCCGTGCCGCGATGGATGCGGGCAAGCACACGGTGGACCCGGTGCTGACCAACTTCAAGAGCAAGTACGCGGTCGACTGGTCGCCCTACCTCGGCAAGAAGTGGACCGACGCGGCCGACACCGCCTTGCCCTTGGCCGAGGTCAAGCGCCTGGCCGAGCGCGTCACGAGCGTGCCGTCCAACTTCAAGCTGCACCCGTTGGTGGAGAAGGTCATTGCCGACCGCGCCGCGATGGGGCGGGGCGAGATCAACGTCGACTGGGGCATGGGCGAGCACCTGGCGTATGCGTCGCTGGTGGCCTCGGGTTATCCGGTGCGCCTGTCGGGCGAGGACTGCGGCCGCGGCACCTTCGTGCATCGGCACGCGGTGCTGCATGACCAGAATCGCGAGAAGTTCGACGAAGGCACCTACATCCCCTTGCAGAACGTGGCCGACGGCCAGGCTCCTTTCGTGGTGATCGACTCCATCCTCTCGGAAGAGGCGGTGCTGGGCTTCGAGTACGGCTATGCCGGCTCCGATCCGAACACGCTGACGATCTGGGAGGGGCAGTTCGGCGACTTCGTCAACGGCGCCCAGGTCGTGATCGACCAGTTCATCGCCTCGGGCGAGGTGAAGTGGGGTCGTGCCAATGGCCTGGTGCTGATGCTGCCGCATGGCTATGAAGGCCAAGGCCCGGAGCACAGCTCGGCGCGCCTGGAGCGCTTCATGCAGTTGGCCGCCGACAACAACATGCAGATCGTGCAGCCGACCACGGCCAGCCAGATCTTCCACCTGCTGCGCCGTCAGATGGTGCGCATGTTCCGCAAGCCGCTGGTGATCATGACGCCGAAGTCGCTGCTGCGGAACAAGGATGCGACCTCGCCGCTGTCTGAATTCACCAAGAGCGACTTCCGCACCGTCATCCCCGAACTCAATGGCGAGATCGAGGCGGCCAAGGTCAAGCGGGTGGTGGCTTGCTCCGGCAAGGTGTACTACGACCTGGTCAAGAAGCGCGAGGAAAAGAAGTCGAGCGACGTCGCGATCATCCGGGTCGAGCAGCTCTATCCGTTCCCGCACAAGGCCTTCGCCAACGAGATCAAGCGCTATCCGAATGCCGCTGAAATCGTCTGGTGCCAGGACGAGCCGCAGAACCAGGGCGCCTGGTTCTTCGTGCAGCACTACATCCACGAGAACATGCTCGAAGGCCAGAAGCTGGGCTATGCCGGCCGGCCGGCCTCGGCATCGCCGGCGGTGGGTTATGCGCACTTGCACCAGGAGCAGCAAAAGGCCTTGCTGGATCAGGCCTTCGGCAAGCTCAAGGGTTTCGTTCTGTCCAAATAACGCACTTGCGGACGCGGGCCGCGCCGCCAGCCTGGCTCGAACACGCCCCTTCGCGGGCGGTTCAGCGCGGCGGTGAGCGCGCGATGCGTCTGAAGCATCGAGAGAGAATCAAAAATGGCAATCGTAGAAGTCAAAGTTCCGCAGCTGTCCGAATCGGTGGCGGAAGCCACCTTGCTGCAATGGAAGAAGAAGCCCGGCGACGCCGTGGCGATGGATGAGATCCTGATCGAGATCGAGACCGACAAGGTCGTGCTGGAAGTGCCTGCACCGGCCGCTGGCGTGCTGTCGGCCCTGGTCCAGGCCGACGGTGCCACCGTGGTGGCGGATCAGCTGATCGCCCAGATCGATACCGAGGGCAAGGCGGGCGTCGCGGCACCGGCCGTGGTGGCGGCGGCAGCGGCACCGGTTGCCGCGCCGGCTGCGGCAAGCCCCGACAAATCAGGCGTGGCGATGCCGGCCGCGGCCAAGCTGATGGCCGACAACCAACTGGCGGCGGGTTCGGTGGCGGGCACCGGCAAGGATGGCCGCGTGACCAAGGGCGACGTGCTGGGGGCGGTGGCCGCGGGGGCGGCCAAGCCCGCGGCGCCGGTGGCGGCGCCCGTGGCCGCGGCGGTGGCCAAGCCGCTCCCGGCCGTGGCGGCACCGGTGGCCCAGAGCTTGGGCGACCGCCCGGAGCAGCGCGTGCCGATGTCGCGCTTGCGGGCCCGCGTGGCCGAGCGGCTTCTGCAATCTCAGGCCACCAATGCGATCCTGACCACGTTCAACGAAGTGAACATGGCGCCGCTGATGGAGATGCGCAAGAAGTTCCAGGAGAAGTTCGAGAAGGAGCACGGCGTCAAGCTCGGCTTCATGAGCTTCTTCGTCAAAGCCGCGGTGCATGCGCTGAAGAAGTTCCCGGTGATCAACGCCTCGGTCGACGGCACCGACATCGTGTATCACGGCTATTTCGACATCGGCATCGCGGTCGGTTCGCCGCGTGGCCTGGTCGTGCCGATTCTGCGCAATGCCGACCAGATGACCTTCGCCGAGATCGAGAAGAAGATCGCCGAGTTCGGCCAGAAGGCCAAGGACGGCAAGCTGGGCATCGAAGACCTGACCGGGGGCACGTTCTCGATCTCGAATGGCGGCACCTTCGGCTCGATGCTGTCGACGCCCATCATCAACCCGCCGCAGTCGGCCATCCTGGGCGTGCACGCCACCAAGGACCGCGCCGTGGTCGAGAACGGTCAGGTGGTGGTGCGTCCGATCAACTACCTGGCGATGTCGTACGACCACCGCATCATCGACGGCCGGGAAGCCGTGCTGGGCCTGGTGGCGATGAAGGAAGCCCTGGAAGACCCATCCCGCCTCCTGTTCGATATTTGACCCACCCCCGAGCGGCTGTCGCCGCTCCCCCTCAAAGGGGCGCCGCCAGCGGCCCGGCAGAGCCGGCTCCGCGGCGTCCCCTTGGTTGCGCAAGGACATCCCATGAGTACCAAGCAATTCGACGTCGTCGTCATCGGCGGCGGCCCCGGCGGCTACATCGCCGCCATCCGTGCGGCCCAGCTGGGCTTCAACACCGCCTGCATCGACGAGTGGAAGAACGCTGCCGGCGGACCTGCGCCGGGCGGCACCTGCACCAACGTCGGCTGCATTCCGTCGAAGGCGCTGCTGCAGTCCAGCGAGCACTTCGAGCATGCCAACCTTCACTTCGCCGACCATGGCATCAGTGCCAAGGACCTGAAGATGGACGTGGCCAAGATGGTCGCGCGCAAGGATGGCGTCGTGAAGCAGAACAACGACGGCATCCTCTATCTGTTCAAGAAGAACAAGGTCAGCTTCTTCCATGGCCGCGGCTCGTTCGCGGCGGCCAAGGACGGGGCGTACGAGATCAAGGTGGCCGGCGCGTCCGAGGAGACGGTCAGCGCGAAGCACGTCATCGTCGCCACCGGCTCCAGCCCGCGCGCGCTGCCGGGGGCCCCCTTCGACGAAGAGCGCATCCTGTCGAACGACGGCGCGCTGCGCATCGGGGCAACTTCGGGCGCCGTGCCCAAGAAGCTGGGCGTGATCGGCTCAGGCGTGATCGGCCTGGAGATGGGCTCGGTCTGGCGCCGCCTCGGGGCCGAAGTCGTCATTCTCGAAGCGCTGCCCACCTTCCTGGGCGCGGCGGACGAGGGCGTGGCCAAGGAAGCGCTGAAGGCCTTCGGCAAGCAAGGCCTGAAGATCGAACTGGGCGTGAAGATCGCCGAGGTCAAGTCCGGCAAGACGGGTGTCAAGGTGTCCTACACCAACGCGAAGGGCGACGCCCAGGAACTGGCGGTGGACAAGCTGATCGTCTCGATCGGCCGTGTCGCCAACACCCACGGGCTGAACCCGGAGGCGGTGGGACTGCAGCTCGACGAGCGCGGCGCCGTGGTGGTCGACGGCGACTGCCGAACCAATCTGCCCAACGTCTGGGCGGTGGGTGACGTGGTGCGCGGCCCGATGCTGGCGCACAAGGCCGAGGAAGAGGGCGTCGCGGTGGCCGAGCGCATCGCGGGCCAGCATGGCCACGTGAACTTCAACACCATTCCTTGGGTCATCTACACCAGCCCCGAGATCGCCTGGGTCGGCCGGACCGAGCAGCAGCTCAAGGCCGACGGCGTGGCCTACAAGGCCGGCCAGTTCCCGTTCCTGGCCAACGGACGGGCGCGCGCGCTGGGCGACACCACCGGCTTCGTGAAGATCCTGGCCGACGCCAAGACCGACGAGGTTCTGGGCGTTCACGTCATCGGGCCGATGGCGTCGGAGCTGATCGCCGAAGCGGTGATGGCGATGGAGTTCAAGGCCTCGGCCGAGGACATCGCACGCATCTGCCACGCGCACCCGTCGCTGTCCGAGTCGACCAAGGAAGCCGCCTTGGCGGTCGACAAGCGGACGCTCAACTTCTGACGCCGCGCGGTCGCAGCGGGCGACAGGCCGGCCTGGGCGCCGCGCCTGCCCGCCCGTCGCTGCGATCTCTAAGCCATGCATCCATCTGACACGTCCGTCACCGCGCGTTACCGCCAGCTGCTGGCCGAGCGCGGCTACCAGAGCGACCCGGCGCAGTTGCGCGCCGTGGCTGCGCTGCAGCGCTGCCAGGACGAATGGGCCGATTACAAGGCCCGCCGCTCCAACGCCGTGACCAAGATGCTGGTGCGCCCGCCGATTCCGCGCGGGGTCTATATGTACGGCGGGGTGGGGAGGGGCAAGAGCTTCCTGATGGACGCGTTCTTCCAGGCCGTGCCGCTGACGCGCAAGACGCGGCTGCACTTCCACGAATTTATGCGCGAGGTGCACCGCGAACTGCAGGACCTCAAGGGCATCGCGAACCCGCTGGACGAACTGGGTCGACGCATCGCGCGGCGCTTCCGACTGATCTGCTTCGACGAATTCCACGTGGCCGACGTCACCGACGCGATGATTCTTCATCGGCTGTTGGCGGCCTTGTTCAACAACCGGGTGTCGATCGTCACGACCTCGAACTTCCATCCGGATCAGCTCTATCCGAACGGCTTGCACCGCGACCGCATCCTGCCGGCGATCGAGTTGTTGAAGGAAAAGCTCGAGGTCATCAACGTCGACAACGGAATGGATTACCGTCAGCGCTCGCTGGCTCATGTCCTGCTCTATCACACACCCCTGGGGGCCGAGGCCGATGCCGCGATGGAGCGGGTGTTCAACGACCTTTCCGAGGCGAGCGAAGAGTCACCGGTGCTGCACATCGAACACCGTGAGCTGCGGGCCCGGCGCCGCGCCGGTGGCGTGGTCTGGTTCGACTTTCAGACCTTGTGCGGCGGACCTCGATCGCAGAACGATTACCTGGAACTCGCCAGCCAGTTCCACACCGTGCTGTTGTCGGGGGTGCCGCACATGCCGGTGCGCATGGCGTCGGAGGCCAGGCGCTTCACCTGGCTGGTCGATGTGCTGTACGACCGCAGGGTCAAGCTGATCATGTCGGCCGAAGTGCCTGCGGAGCGGCTCTATACGGAAGGCCCGCTGGCCCACGAATTTCCGCGGACCGTGTCGCGGCTGCACGAGATGCAGTCCGCCGAATTCCTGGCGCTGGCGCGGCGCGATGTCGACACCTCGCTGACCTGACCTGACCTGAGCCGGCCACGCCGCCGGTGCGGTCTCTCAGGTCAGCGACTCGAACCGAACCAGCGCGAGCGAGAGGTTGTCGCCGGTGCCGCGCGCACGCTGGCGCGCCTTGCTGATCAGCATTTCGCTGGCTTCGCGCGGCGACAGTGCGTTGACGATGGTCCCCATTTCCTTGGTGCTGAGGTAGTGCCACAAGCCATCCGAGCAGGCCAGCAGCGAGTCGCCCACCTCCAACCTGTCGATGCGCTGCAGCGTCACGGGCGGGTCCTGTTGGGTGCCGAGGCAGCCGGTGAGCAGGTTGGATTGCGGATGCGAATTCGCCTGGGCCTCGGTGAGCTTGCCTTCGTCGATCAGCCGCTGCACGTAGGAGTGGTCGATGGTCCGCCGCACCAGTTCAGCGCCGCGGAAGTGATAGACGCGCGAATCGCCGGCATGCACCGTGTAGCCGGTGCGGTCCGGCAACACGAGAAACGCGGCCAGGGTACTGTGCGGCTCCTCGTCGGCGGTGATGGCGGTCAGCTTGATCATCAGATGCGATTCGATGACCAGTTGCTGCAGCATCGGCTCGGGGGCATCTTCGGCCGGATTGAAGCGATCGAAGACCTGGCGCGCCGTCATCACCACCTGGTCGGCGGCCGTGCGGCCCCCGCTCTTGCCGCCCATGCCATCGGCCACCAAGCCCAATGCGCAGCCGGCGACCTGCGGGTGGGGAACGATTTCCACCTGGTCCTGCTGATAGGCGCGATCGCCCCTGTGCAGGCCGGTGGCGGCGGTGATACGAAAGCCTGGGTCGGTGCGTGAGCGCATGGGCTGCAATATAAACTGTCGCGTTGCCACCGTCGCGTCAATCGATGTCCGAGATCCTGCATTCATCCCCACGGCACCGGATCGCGCCACCGAGGCGTGCCTGACTTGGTCGCCGATTCGATTTCTTCGCCCGATGTCGACGACCTGGCGCGGGCCGTGAGCCTGGCCTTCGCGGACGATGGCCCGCTGGCCCGAGCCGAACCCGGCTATCGCCCGCGCGACGTGCAATTGACGATGGCCGAAGCCGTGGCCCATGCGATCCACGATCGCGCTGCGCTGGTGGCCGAGGCGGGGACCGGTGTCGGCAAGACCTTTGCCTACCTGGTCCCGGTGCTGCTGTCGGGCTGCCGCACGCTGGTCAGCACGGCCACCAAGAATCTTCAGGATCAGCTCTTCTTTCGGGATCTGCCACGATTGCGCGAGGCGCTCTCGCTGCCGGCCAGCGTGGCCTTGCTCAAGGGCCGGGCCAGCTATCTCTGCCGTCACCGACTGACGCAGGCCCGCGACGACGCGCTGTTGGCGGACCGCCGCGCCGTGCGGGCACTGGCGCGGATCGAAGTCTGGGCGCAGGCGACGAGCAGCGGCGACATCGGCGAGCTCGAGGGGCTGGACGAGCGCTCCGAATTGATTCCGATGGTCACGTCGACGCGCGACAACTGCCTGGGTGGCGAGTGCCCCGAGTTCAGCGCCTGCCACCTGATGAAAGCCCGCCGGGACGCGATGGCGGCCGACATCGTGGTGGTCAACCACCACCTCTTTTTTGCCGACCTGGCGTTGCGCGACAGCGGGGTGGCCGAATTGCTGCCCACGGTCGACGTGGCCGTGTTCGATGAGGCCCATCAGATGGTCGAGGCCGGGATCCAGTTCCTCGGTCAGACCCTGGGCACCGGACAGGTCGTTGATTTCGCGCGCGATCTGCTGGCTGCCGGCCTGCAGCAGGCCAGGGGACTGGCGCCGTGGGCGGAACTCTCGTCAGCCTGCGATCTGGCGGCACGCGATCTGCGGCTGGCGGCCGCCGGGGAACTCGTTGACGTCAAGGCGGCATTGAAGCGTCGCTGGGACGACGTGGTTCGCGACGATGCCCTGGGTGCGCCGCTGGACCGGCTGGCCGAGAGGCTTCGCCTGGCGGCCGAAGCGCTGGAAGGCGTGCTGGAGGCCTCGCCCGACTTCGTCCGTCTGCAGGCTCGTGCGCGCGAACTGGGGGCCGCATGCGTTCGATTTCAGGTGGCCGCCGGTGCCGACCGCGTGCGCTGGGTCGATCTGACACCCTACCAGGCCCGGTTGGTCGAATCGCCGCTGGACATCCGCGCGATGATGGGCGAGCAGCGGGCGGCGGCCGCGCGAGCCTGGATCTTCACGTCGGCCACGCTGGGCGACGACGCCTCGCTGAGCTGGTTCAGCGAGGCGGCCGGCCTCGACGACGCACGCAAGCTGCGGGTCGGCAGTCCGTTCGACTATCCGGCCCACGCCCGGGTCTACGTGCCGCCGCGGTTTCCGGCGCCCAACGACGAGGCGCACCTGACCATGGTCGGGCGCGCCGCCGCGCACTGCGCTGCGGCGCTGCGGGGCCGCACCTTCGTGCTGACGACGACCTTGCGCGCCTTGCGCGTGGTGGCGGCGGCGATGGAGGCCGAGTTGGCGAGTCTGGGCAGCGATCTGGCGTTGCTGGTGCAAGGCAGCGCGGCCAAGCGGACCTTGCTGGAGCGCTTTCAGGCGGGCCGCAGCGCGCTGCTGGGTTCGCACAGTTTTTGGGAGGGCGTCGACGTGCCTGGCGACGCGCTGCAGTGCGTGATCATCGACAAGCTGCCGTTCCCGCCACCCAACGACCCGCTGGTGGAAGCGCGCGTCAAGCAATTGAAGTCGCACGGCCGGGACGCGTTCAACGACTATTTCGTCGCCGAGGCGGCGATCGCGCTCAAGCAGGGCGCGGGCCGGTTGATCCGCACCGAATCGGACAAGGGCTTGCTTGTGATCTGCGACACCCGCTTGCGACAGGCTCGCTACGGCGCCCGCCTGCTGGCGGCTCTGCCACCGATGAGCGTCCTGGACAACGGCGAGCAGGCGCTCGGGTGGCTACGCCAGCTGGCGGCAGAGCACCCGGACGCCGCAGCCTAGCGCGGCGTCATCACCACAGCTGCCACCAGGGCTTGGCGCGTCGCTGCAGCCCGTTGGCCAGGAAGCGGCTGTGGGGGAAGTTGAGCTTCAGCACGCGTTCGGCGTCGTCGCGCAGCGGGACCAGGCCCAGCTTGTCGTAGGCCTGGGCCATGATGAAGAGCGCTTCTTCACTGGCAGGCGTCTGCGGGTAGCCCTGGACGGCATGCTGGGCGCGGTTGGCAGCCGCCACGTAGGCGCCGCGGCGCAGGTAGTAGCGCGCCACGTGGACCTCGTACTCCGCCAGCGCATTGACGATGTAGTCCATGCGCACGCGGGCGTCCGGCGCGTACTTCGAATCCGGGTACTGTTCCACCAACTGCTTGAACGACTGGTAGGCGTCCCGCGACGCCTGCTGGTCGCGTTCCGACAGGCTTTGCCCGGACAGGTAGCCGAACAGACCCAGGTTGTCGTTGAAATTCACCACGCCGCGCAGGTACAGCGCGTAGTCGAAGCCCGGGCTGGACGGGTTGACCTTGATGAAGCGATCCAGCGTCGACAGGGCCTGCGCCTTCTCGCCGCTCTTCCAGTAGGCGTAGGCCTTGTCCAACTGCGCCTGCTGAGCCAGCAGGGTGCCGGCGGCACGCCCTTCGACCCGTTCGAGGGACTTGACCGCGTTGTCCCAGTTGCCCGAGCTGAGGTCATCCTTGGCATCTGCATACAATTTCTCGGCGGACACCTTCGGATCGTCGGCCTTGGGCGTCGAACTGCACGCGGCCAGGATCGCGAGGGCGAAAACCGCGAAAGCCCGCGCCGCAAGGCGCGAATGAGAAGTTGTGGTCATGTGTCGCAAGGGGCGCCGCCGGCGTTCGGCTTCACGCAGGGTCTGCATCAATCGAAGGATTATATGGGGGGCTCCCCTTTGGTCGATCCGCTGGCCCCGGCCGTCGGCGCGCTGTCGGATGGCGGCGATCTCGAACCCGACTACGAGAAGCGCGAGCACGTCGTGACGCTGGGCGAGCACGGGCTTCGGCTCGACAAGGCCTTGACCGGCGTGGCGCCCGAGTTTTCGCGCAACCACCTGCAAGGCCTGGTGGAGCAAGGCCAGGTTCAACTCGATGGCCAGGCGGCGGTGACGGCCTCGCGCAAGGTGCGTGCCGGACAGCGTTTGGTCGTCACGCTGGTGCCCACCGCCGAAAGCCGCGCGTTCCTGCCGCAGGCGATGGCGCTGGATCTGGTCTACGAGGACGAGCACATGCTGGTGGTCAACAAGCCCGCCGGGCTGGTGGTGCATCCGGCCGCCGGCAACTGGTCCGGCACCTTGCTCAATGGCCTGCTGGCGCATGATCGCCGCGCGGCCGCCCTGCCGCGGGCCGGCATCGTCCACCGACTCGACAAGGACACCTCTGGCCTGATGGTGGTGGGGCGCAGCTTGGCGGCGGTGACCGCGCTGGTGTGCGACATCGCGGCGCGCGACGTACGCCGCCGCTATCTGGCCTTGGTGCATGGCGACGTCGGTGCGGCTCCGTTCAGCGTCGATGCGCCGGTGGGCCGGGACCCGACCGTTCGGATTCGCATGGCCGTCACGCCGTCCGGCAAGCCCGCGCGGACCGATGTCGAGCGGGTCGCGTTTCGTGACGGTATCAGTGCCGTTCGGTGTGCGCTCCATACCGGGCGTACGCACCAGATCCGCGTCCATCTTGCCGCTCGCGGCCATCCGCTGGTCGCCGATGCCTTGTACGGTGGCGCGCAGGCGCTGGGCATGGTGCGCCAGGCCCTGCATGCTACTGAACTGGGCCTGCAGCATCCGGTCAGCCGGCAACCGATGCTGTTTCATGCCGAGCCGCCGCCGGATTTCGCGTCGGCCTGGCGCGCTGTGGTGTCCCTGTGACGAGCCGCGCCGCGTTTCACCGGCGTTGCGCGAACCGGTCTACAATGCCACACCAGGCCGGAAGGCCGGCCCTTGATGGGTATCGCTTCGCCGGGTGAGCCGGCCAAGCCACGGGAAGTACGCCGCAGGGCAGTTCCCGTTCCGGCCGCAGGCAGCGTGCCGGGCAGATCCCGCAACGGAACCAGAGACCACCCTGAGGTTTTTCGCCCGGGCCAGCGCATGGTCGGCGCATCGACCTTCGTCATGCGTGCCGTGCCCCTGTCGGGCCTGCTGAATTTGGCCGCTGCCATGACCTGGGCGGCTTTGCGACACGTTGTCCATGAATACACAGAATGCCAAGCGCGTTCTAGAGACCGCGCTCATCTGCGCCACCCAGCCCTTGCCGCTGCGCGACATGAGGGTTCTGTTCGACGACCAGGTCGGAACCGATACCCTGCGCCAACTGCTGGATGACATCGGTCGCGATTGGCAAGGCAAGGGCGTTGAACTGGTGGCGCTGGCCACGGGCTGGCGCTTTCAGAGCCGGCCGGAGATGCGCGAATATCTGGATCGGCTCAATCCCGAGAAGCCGCCGCGTTATTCGCGGGCGGTGATGGAAACCTTGGCCATCATTGCCTACCGGCAGCCGGTGACCCGGGGCGACATCGAAGATATTCGCGGCGTGGTCGTGTCGAGTCAGATCATCAAGCAGCTCGAAGACCGAAACTGGATCGAGGCCATCGGCCATCGCGATGGGCCCGGGCGGCCTTCGCTGTATGCAACGACGCGCCAGTTCCTCGACGACCTTGGCTTGCCCAGCCTGGATCGCCTGCCGGTGCTCGACAGCGCGGGGCCGGCCGAGATGCTGTCGGCGCTGGCGTCCGAGCAGACCGACCTGCTGAGCGGGCAGGCGCCGCTGCCCCTGGATTCGGACGACGACGAATCATCCGAGCCGCCACGCGAGTCGGCGCCCGACCTCGTCACGCTGCCGGAGCCCGTGGGCAGCGAATCCTCTCCTCCGTCGGCGCTTGGCTCGACGGAACCGACCTTGTCACCCCTCGTGGCCCCCGAGCCCGGGATCATGCCTGCGGCCGCCGTGCCGACGAACCTGCCCAACGTATGAACACCGACGTCAACGATTCCCCAGAACATCCGGACGGCGCGCCCGCCGAGGCCGCCGCACCCGTCAAGCGGACGCGCACACGCAAGGCGGCGCCCGAGGCGGCCGGTCCGGACGCCGCCAGCCCGGGCGCTGACGCCGGCGAGGCGGTGCCCGCCAAAGCGGCTCGGGCGCCCCGCAAGCCGCGCGTCAAGGCGTCCGAAGCGGGCGACGGGGGTGAACGGACGCAGGAGCCCGTGCCGCAGGCGGTCGAATCATCCCGGGAGGCTTCTCCGGCCTTGGCCGAGATGAACGCCGGGGCGGCTTCTGCCGCTGTGCAGAGTCCACCGCAGCATCCCGCTGCTGACGACAGTGCCGCCGTGTCGACGTCGTCGCCGAACCGACCCGATCGACCCGATCAAGGGGCCGAGGCTGGGCCGGGCCAGGGCGATGGGCGTCGCGGGCGCAACCGGCGGCGCGGCCGTCGCGGCAGCGCGCGAGGCGACGGGGATGTGGCGGTCGACGAGAGCGTCGCGCCCGATGTTGCGCCGACGCCGGCAGTGCCGGCGCCCGACACCGGCGCCCTGTTCGCCAGCGTGATGGCGGGCGAGTTCGACGCCGACCCGGCAGGCGAGGAGGCCGCGGCCGACGAGGTCGAGGCGGTGGCCGGTGCGCCGGCCACCGGGAACGACGCCGAAGTGCTCGATGACAAACGGGTGCTGGCGCCGGACAGCGATGCGCCGAAGCTGCACAAGGTGCTCGCCCAGTCCGGGGTCGGTTCGCGCCGTGACATGGAGCAGATGATCGAGGAGGGCCGGGTCAGCGTGAACGACGAGGTGGCCCACGTGGGAATGCGCATCTCGTTCGGCGACCGCATCGCCATTGACGGCAAGCCGGTCCGGGTGCGGATCGCACCGCCGCCGCCGCGCGTCATCGCGTACCACAAGCCGGTCGGCGAGGTGGTGACGCTGGACGATCCGCAACAACGCCCCACGGTGTTCCGCAAGTTGCCCCGCCTGGGGCAGGGCAAGTGGCAGTCGGTCGGTCGCCTGGACATCAACACCGAGGGCCTGTTGCTGTTCACCAATTCCGGTGATCTGGCCAACAAGCTGATGCATCCGCGCTTCGGCATCGAACGCGAATACGCGGTGCGTGTCCTGGGCACGCTGGAAAAGCCGGCGCGCGAGCAGTTGCTGGCCGGCGTCGTGATCGACGGCCAGGCCGCGGCGTTCAAGGCGATCGAGGACGGTGGCGGCGAGGGCGTCAACCGCTGGTACCGGGTGGTCATCGCCGAGGGCCGCAACCGCGAGGTTCGGCGCCTGTTCGATGCGGTTGGCCTGACCGTCAGCCGCCTGATCCGGATCCGCTACGGCTGCGTGGTGCTGCCGCGCGGACTCAAGCGAGGTGCCTGGGTCGACCTGGGCGAGGACGACGTGAAAGCCTTGCGCCGGCTGACCGACGCCCAGCAGGTGCCGCGGGCCAAGGGCGCTGGCGACGGGCGGCGCGACGCGCGCGCCCCGGCGCCGCAACGTGGTGACCAGGGCCCTCGCCAAGGGGGGGCGCCGAATCGTGGCGGCGAGCGACAGGATCGTCCGGGTGAGCCGCGTCGGGACAACGAGCGAGGCGACCGCGGTCAAAAGCCCCGCAAACCCCAGAACGAATCCGCCCGCGCGCCACGCGAGGATCGCTCGGGCATGGAATGGCGCGAGCCGGGCGATCCGACCCGCATCCCCAACCCGCTCCAGCAGACCTTCGACAAGCGCGCCATCCAGCGCGAACGGGCCGTGTCGCGCGAGGCCGACTACGAGAATGGCCCGATTCCCAACCCCTTGCAGCAAACCTACGACAAGCGTTTCGTCCAGGGAGACCGCGGGTTCGGTGGCGGCGGCGGCGGTGGCGGTGGACGTGGCGGCAAGGCAGGCAAGCCGCACAAGGGCGGCGGCGGCAATGCGGCCCAGCCCGATCCGATGCAGACCTCGGTCGGCTACATCGGCGCCAACGCATTCACCCGCAAGTCCCAGGGGCGTGGCGGTGGCGGAGGCCGCCGGGGCGGGCGCTGAGGCGAGGGCCTCGCCGCGGCTGCCACCGGCTGCGGGCCGAGGGGCGCGTCACTTGGCGCCGGGCGAGGCCGGCGGCACCTGCCAGGGCGCTAAAATCACAAGCTTTGCATTCACCGCTCCGCGGGTCGGGGCGACACTTTCTACAAGGAAGCCAACATGGCCATCGAACGTACTCTCTCCATCATCAAACCCGATGCCGTCGCCAAGAACGTGATCGGCCAGATCTACTCGCGCTTCGAAGGCGCCGGCCTGAAGATCGCCGCTGCCAAGCTGGTGCACCTGTCGCGTGCCGATGCCGAGCAGTTCTACGCAGTGCACAAGGCACGCCCGTTCTTCAAGGACCTGGTGGAGTTCATGATTTCCGGCCCGGTCATGATCCAGTGCCTGGAAGGCGAGAACGCGATCGCCAAGAACCGTGACCTGATGGGCGCCACCGATCCGAAGAAGGCCGAGAAGGGCACGATCCGCGCCGATTTCGCCGACAGCATCGATGCCAACGCGGTGCACGGCTCCGACGCGGCGGAAACCGCGGCCGCCGAGATCGCGTTCTTCTTCCCGGGCATGAACGTCTACGCCCGCTGAGGGCGACGGGGTGGTGCGCGCATGAGCAAGGTCAACCTGCTCGACTTCGATCTGAACGGCCTGAGCGCCTTTTGCGAAGGCCTGGGAGAGAAGCGCTTCCGCGCCACCCAATTGTTTCGCTGGATCCATCAGCGCGGCGCGTCGGATTTCGGTGCGATGACCGACCTGGCGAAATCGCTGCGCGACAAGCTGGCGCTGGCGGCCGAGATCCGGGGCCTGCCGGTCATCTCCGAGCATGTGTCGACCGACGGCACGATCAAGTGGCTGTTCGACGTCGGTGCGGGCGATGCGGTGGAAACCGTGTTCATCCCCGAGGACGATCGCGGCACGCTCTGCGTGTCGTCCCAGGCCGGCTGCGCCGTCGGCTGCCGCTTCTGCTCCACCGGGCACCAGGGTTTTTCGCGCAATCTCGCAACGGGCGAGATCCTGGCACAGCTTTGGCATGCAGAACACGTTCTGCGGGCCCGCCACGGCCAGCCTTCGGAGCGGGTGATCTCCAACGTCGTGATGATGGGCATGGGCGAGCCCCTGCAGAACTACGCGGCCCTGGTGCCGGCGTTGCGCGCGATGCTCGACGACCATGGCTATGGCCTGTCGCGGCGGCGGGTCACGGTCTCCACCTCCGGCGTGGTGCCGATGATCGACCGGCTGCGCGACGACTGCCCGGTGGCGCTGGCCGTCTCTTTGCATGCACCCGATGACGCGTTGCGCGACGAACTGGTGCCGCTGAACCGCAAATACCCGTTGCACGAGTTGATGGCCGCCTGCCGCCGCTACCTGCAGGCCGCGCCGCGCGACTTCATCACCTTCGAGTACTGCATGCTCGACGGCGTCAACGACAGCGACGCCCATGCCCGGCGTCTGCTGGATCTGGTGCAGGGCGAGCATGGCGTGCCGTGCAAGATCAACCTGATCCCGTTCAATCCGTTCCCCGCGTCCGGGTTGCACCGGTCGCCGCGTGAGCGGGTGCTGGGCTTTGCCAAGGTGCTGCAAGACGCGGGGCTGGTGACGACCGTGCGAAAGACGCGAGGTGACGATATCGACGCCGCCTGCGGGCAACTCGCCGGCGAGGTGCAGGATCGCACCCGGGTCGTGCAACGCATGACGCGTGCGCCGGTTCGCATCGTCCCGGCCGATCCCGATCAACCCCTATCGGCTGTCTGAGCGCAGCCCGGAGCGACCTACATGCACGGACCTTGTTCTTCTCGCCGGGGGCTGGGATGTCGTGTCCGGCACGCGCTCGCCGTCTGCCTGGTGCTCGGCGGCCTGTCGGCGCTGACCGGCTGCGCCGGAACGGCGGGGGCGGGCGGCTCGACCCATCCCGACGACACCACGGCCTCGGACCAGACCAGCGCCGATCGGCGGGCTCAGATTCACATGGAGCTGGCGGGCCTGTATTTCGGCCGCGGCGAGAACAACAACGCGCTCGACGAAATCAAGCAAACCCTGGCGGCCGACCCGAACCGGGTGACCGCCCACAACCTGCGCGGCCTGATCTACGCGGCGCTGGGGCGCAATCAGCTGGCCGAAGAGAGCTTCCAGCGCGCCTTGCAACTGAACCCCAACGATCCGGACACCCTGCACAACTACGGCTGGTTCCTTTGCCAGCAAAAGCGTTTCGATCTGGCCGATGCGCGCTTCGCGGCGGCCCTGGCGCAGCCGGGTTACCGCGAAGCCCAGAGAACGCTGCTGGCGCGAGGCGTGTGCCAGGCGCGCAACCGGCAGTGGGATCTCGCCGAGCACACGCTGTCGAAGGCCTACGAGCTGGCGCCTGCCGACCCGACCACCGCCGTCAACCTGTCCGAGGTGCTGTACCGCCAGGGTCAGTACGAGCGGGCGCGCTTCTACATCCGGCGCGTCAATGCCAACAACGACCAGATCAGCGCCCAGACCTTGTGGCTGGCCCTGCGCATCGAACACCGGTCAGGCCAGCGCGCGGCCGAGCAGGAACTGGCCGGCCAACTGATCCGGCGGTTCCCGAAGTCCCCCGAGGCCTTGCTGTATGAAAAGGGCCAGTTCGATGAGTGAAGACAAGCCGTCGACGGACACCCAGCCCCTGCAGACCGCCGGGGCCATGCTGCGTGCCGCCCGGCAGGCGCAGGGGCTGCATATCGCGGCCCTGGCAACGATGCTGAAGGTCAGCCAGCGCAAGCTGGACGCGCTGGAAGCCGATCGCCACGACGAACTGCAGGGTCCGACCTTTGTCCGGGCGTTGGCGCAGGCGGCTTGCCGCGCGCTGAAGATCGATCCGGGGCCGATCCTGGCCCGGCTGCCCACGGCGGGCCAGCACACCCTGGATCAGGTCCACGCCGGGCTCAATACGCCTTTTCGGGAGCGCGGCGCCCGCCATGACATCTTGACGTTGCCGGGCATCGGTCCCTGGGCCCTGACCATCGTGGGTCTGCTGCTGGTGGCCGCTGCCGCGATGTGGTGGCTACCGGCGGGCTGGCGGCTCTGGGGATTTGCCGGCGGCGCCCGCGTTGCGGTGACGACCGCAGGGCCAGCCTCTGCGCAGGCCTCGGGTGCGGCCGCGACCGTGGTCGCGCCGGCGGTGCAGGCGACGGCGTCGAGTGCGTCGACCGACGTGGCCCCGGTGGCCACCCCCGCGGTCGCGGACGCAAGCGTCGCCGCGGTGCCTGCGTCGACCCCGGCACCGATGGCTGCCGCTCCCGCTCATCTTCTGCGCGTGGCGGCGGCGTCCGAGTCCTGGGTTGACGTGACGGACGCCAGTGGTCAGAGCCTGCTCTCGCGAACGTTGCATCCGGGGGAAACCATCGACCTTGGCGGGGCCTTGCCGCTGCATGTCAAGATTGGCAACGCCGGGGGCACGACGCTCAGCTTCAAGGGCCAGCCCTTGGATCTGACCCCTTATACGCGCGACAACATCGCGCGCCTGGAACTCAAGTAACTCCGTCATGATAGACACCTTCTCTGCCAGCGGCGCTGCCGACGATCCGATTGCCGCCGCGCTGCCGATGGCCCGCCGCAGCCGCCAGGCGCGCGTTGCATGGGACGGGCAGGTGGTGACTGTCGGCGGGGACGCGCCGGTCCGCGTGCAGGCGATGACCAACACCGACACCGTCGACGTGATCGAGACGGCGATCCAGGTCAAGGAACTGGCCATCGCGGGCAGCGAGATGGTGCGCATCACGGTGAACACGCCCGAGGCCGCGGCCGCGGTGCCGCACATCCGTGACCACCTCGACCGCATGGGCGTGTCGGTGCCGCTGATCGGCGATTTCCACTACAACGGCCACCGATTGCTCAGCGAGCATCCCGCCTGCGCCCAGGCGCTGTCCAAGTACCGCATCAACCCCGGCAACGTGGGCAAGGGCGAGAAGCGCGACCGCCAGTTCGGACAGATGATCGAGATTGCCTGCCGTTACGACAAGCCGGTGCGCATCGGCGTCAACTGGGGCAGCCTGGACCAGGAACTGCTGGCTCAGATGATGGACGACAACTCGCGCCGCACCGAGCCCTGGGACGCGAAGCAGGTCATGTACCAGGCGCTGGTGCAGTCGGCGCTGCAGTCCGCCGCGCAGGCGCGCGAATACGGCATGGACCCGAACCAGATCATCATCAGCTGCAAGGTCAGCGGGGTGCAGGATCTGGTGTCGGTCTACCAGGCGCTGGCCGCGCGCTGCGATTACGCATTGCACCTCGGCCTGACCGAGGCCGGCATGGGCACCAAGGGCACGGTGGCGTCGGCCACGGCGCTGTCCTTGCTGCTGCAGCAGGGCATCGGCGACACGATCCGCGTCTCCCTGACCCCGCAACCCGGCGAGGCCCGCACCCAGGAGGTCGTGGTGGCGCTGGAAATCCTTCAGTCGCTGGGCTTGCGCAGCTTCAATCCCAGCGTCACCGCGTGCCCGGGGTGCGGGCGCACCACCAGCACCACGTTCCAGGAACTGGCCAAGCAGATTGACGACTTCCTGCGCGCCCAGATGCCGGTCTGGCGCGACAAGTATCCCGGCGTGGAGCAGATGAAGGTGGCCGTGATGGGCTGCATCGTCAACGGCCCCGGAGAGAGCAAGCATGCCGACATCGGCATCAGCCTGCCCGGGACCGGCGAGGCGCCGGCCGCGCCGGTCTTCATCGACGGCGAAAAGGCGCTGACGCTGCGGGGCGACAACATCGCCGCCGAGTTCCACGCGCTCGTCGAGAGCTACATCGAAAAGCGCTTCGGCGCGACCGCCGCCTGACTGGGCGCCGGCAACCCGCGGCGGCCCCGGAGCCGCTGCCGTGACTGTGACACCATGACCGAACCCCTCAAGGCCGTCAAAGGCATGAACGACATCCTGCCGGGCGGCGTCCCGCGCAAGGACAAACTCCCCGATTCCGCGCTCTGGCAGTGGTTCGAGACCAGCGTGCGTTCGGTGCTGGCGCGCTACGGCTACCAGTACATCCTGACGCCGATCGTCGAGCCCACGCCGCTTTTCGTGCGCGGGCTGGGCGAGGTGACCGACATCGTCGAAAAGGAGATGTACTCCTTCGTCGATGCGATGAACGGCGATTCCCTGACGTTGCGGCCCGAGGCCACTGCCGGCATCGTGCGGGCGATGGTCGAGCACAACGCGCTGTACAACGGTCCGCTGCGCCTGTGGACGCTCGGGGCGATGTTCCGCCACGAGCGGCCGCAGAAGGGTCGCTACCGGCAGTTCCATCAGCTCGATGTCGAGGCCCTGGGTTTTGCCGGGCCGGACGTCGATGCCGAGCAGATCCTGCTGGTGCGCCGCCTGTGGAAGGAGCTCGGCCTGATCGAGGGCAAGCATGTCCGGCTGGAGCTCAACAGCCTGGGTCAGCCGGCCGAACGCGCCGCGCACCGAGCGGCGCTGATTGCGTACTTCGAAGCCCGGAGCGACCAGCTCGATGACGATGCCCGCCGTCGCCTGCACAGCAACCCGCTGCGCATCCTGGACAGCAAGAATCCGGCGCTGCAGGACCTGATCGAGGCCGCGCCGCAGCTGATGGATTTTCTCGGCGCCGAGAGCCTGGCGCATCTGGCGGCCGTGCGCGCGGCGCTGGATGCCGCAGGCCTGGCCTACCGGGTCAATCCGCGGCTGGTGCGCGGCATGGACTACTACAACCTGACCGTGTTCGAGTGGGTGACCGATCACCTGGGCTCGCAAGGCACGGTGTGCGGCGGCGGCCGCTACGACGGTCTGTTCGAGCAACTCGGTGGCAAGCCCACCCCCGCCATCGGGTTCGGTCTGGGCATCGAGCGGCTGCTGCTGCTGATCCAGGAGCTGGGTTTGCCGGTGCCTTCGGCGGCGCCCGACGCCTATGCCGTGATCCCCGATGCGTCCGCGCTGCCGCAGGCGCTGGCCACGCTGGAAGTGCTGCGAACGGCCGGTGTCGCGGTGCAGATGCATGCCGGCGGCGGCAGCATCAAGTCGCAGTTCAAGAAGGCCGATGCCAGCGGCGCGCAGTTCGCGCTGGTCTTCGGGGCGGACGAGCTTGCAGACGGGCAGCTCAGCGTCAAGTCGCTGCGCGACCCGGCAGCTGCGCAGGTTCGCCAGTCGCTGGCCCGCGCGGCCGACTGGGCCGGCAGCCTGAAGACCTCGGCGCGGGACGCATAATCCCGCCTTTCCCGCCCGCCGCCTGCGCGGGCCCACGACAGCAAATTGCCTGCTTGGCGGCAGGCCGTTCTCCATGGCAACGAATCTCGATCTCCAAGAACAGGAACAACTCGACGAGTTGAAGCTGTTCTGGAAGCAGTACGGCAACCTGATCACCTGGGGGTTGACCCTGGTTCTGGCCGGCTTTGCCGCCTGGAACGGCTGGAATTGGTGGCAGGGCAAGCAGGCGGTGGGTGCCGCGGCCATGTTCGAGGAGCTGGACCGGTCGGCCCAGGCCGGGGACGCCGACCGCGCCGGGCGCATCTTCAATGATTTGAAGGACCGGTTCGGCCGGACCACCTATGCAGCCCAGGGCGGGCTGCTGGCGGCTCGCGTGCAGGCGACCAAGGGCCAGACGGACGCGGCATCGGCCAGCCTCGGCTGGGTGGCCGACCATGCTGCCGACGACAGCTATCGTTCGCTGGCGCACCTGCGGCTGGCCGGGGTGTTGCTGGACAAGAAGGACTACGCTGCGGCGCTCAAGCAACTGGATGCCGTGACGACGCCCGAAGACGCCGCGTTGGCCGAGGACCGCCGAGGCGACGTGTTCCTGGCGCAAGGCAAGAAGGCCGAGGCCGGCAAGGCCTGGCTCGCCGCCTGGAAGGCGATGGACGAGCAGCTCGACTACCGCCGCGTGATCGAGGCCAAGCTGAACACGCTGGGCCTGTCGCCGAGCCCGGCCGCGACCGCCGCCGAGGTGACCCAGTGAGCGCGGCGGGGCATGGCCGGTCCGGCGTGCGGCACCTGGGTCTGACGGCGCTGGCAGCTTTGGCACTGTTGCTCGCGGCCTGCGCCGCGGACAAGCCGAAGCCGGCCAAGCTGGAAACCGTGGTGCCGGCGCTGAGCGTTCACCCGGTCTGGTCGAAGCGGATCGGCGACGTCAGCTTTGCGCTGGCGGTGCCGGTGCATCCCGACCGCTTCGACGTGGCGTCCGATGACGGCACGGTGATCGCATTGAACGCCGCTTCCGGTGCCGAGATCTGGCGCGCCAACGTGGGCGAGCGCATCGCGGCCGGCGTCGGCAGCGACGGGCGCTACGACGCTGTCGTCACGCGAAAGAACGAACTCGTCACGCTGGACGGCGGCAAGGTGATCTGGCGCACCACGCTGGGCAGCCGGGTCGTGACCGCGCCGCTGGTGGCGGGCGAACGGGTGTTCGTCGTCGGCGTCGACCGCGTCGTGCAGGCTTTCGATGCCCAGGACGGTCACCGCCTGTGGACGCTGAAGCGCCCTGGCGACGCGCTGCTGCTGGCCCAGACGGGCGTGCTGGCGGCATGGCACGACACGCTGCTGGTCGGGCAGGGCACGCGCCTGCTGGGCGTGGACCCGACCGCCGGAACGGTGCGCTGGGATGTGGCGGTGACTTCGCCGCGCGGCACCAACGAGGTCGAGCGCCTGGCGGACCTCGTCGGTCCGGTGGCGCGACAGGGCGACAGCGTCTGCGTCCGCTCGTTCCAGAATGCCGTGGCCTGCGTGAATGCGGCCACCGCGAAGCTGGTCTGGAGCCAGAACGGCGGCGGCATCCAGGCCGTCGGCGGCGACGGCGACTACCTGTTCAGTGCCGACGCCAGCGACCGGCTCGCGGCACGCCGTCGGTCGAATGGCGAGCTGGTGTGGAACAGCGACCTCTTGCTGAACCGCGATCTGAGTCCGCCGGCCGCCTATGGCCCGGCGGTCGTGTTCGGCGACTTCGAAGGCCAGGTTCATTTCCTCGCCCGGACGACGGGCAAGCCGATGCTGCGCCTGCCGACCGACGGCGCGCGCGTGGTCGCCCAGCCGGCGCTGACCGGCACCACGCTGCTGGTGGTCACCGCCCGCGGCGGCTTGCATGCCTTCCGTCCCAAGTGACGGCGGGCTGTTCTGATTTCCAAGGCTGAGCTTGAAACCTGTCATCGCCCTTGTCGGCCGCCCCAACGTGGGCAAGTCGACCCTGTTCAACCGGTTGACCAAGAGCCGCGATGCGATCGTGGCCGATTTCGCCGGGCTGACCCGCGACCGGCACTATGGTGACGGCCGCCTGGGGAGCCGCGAATTCATCGTCATCGACACGGGCGGTTTCGAGCCCGACAGCACGACCGGCATCGTCAAGGAAATGGCGCGTCAGACGCGTCAGGCCGTGGCCGAAGCCGACGTGGTGATCTTCGTCACGGATGTGCGCAGCGGCGTGTCCGGGCAGGATGCCGACATCGGTCGCTTCCTGCGCCAGGCCAACAAGCACGTGATCCTGGCGGTCAACAAGGCCGAAGGCATGCAGGAGTCGCCGCTGCTGGCCGAATTCCACGAGCTGGGTCTGGGCGAGCCGCACCCGATTTCGTCCGCGCACGGGCAGGGCATCCGCAGCCTGCTGGAGGCGGCGCTGGCCGATTTCCCGGAAGACCCGGACGACGACCAGGATCCCGGCGACAAGCCGATCCGGCTGGCGGTGGCGGGCCGACCGAATGTCGGCAAGTCGACGCTGATCAACACCTGGCTGGGCGAGGAGCGCCTGATCGCCTTCGACATGCCGGGCACCACGCGCGATGCCATCCATGTGCCGTTCGAGCGGCAGGGCCGGCGCTACGAATTGATCGACACCGCCGGGCTGCGCCGCAAGGGCAAGGTGTTCGAGGCGATCGAGAAGTTCTCGGTGGTCAAGACCCTGCAGGCCATCGCCGACGCCAACGTGGTGGTGCTGATGGTCGACGCCACTCAGGGCGTCAGCGAGCAGGACGCCCACATCGCCGGCTACGTGCTGGAGTCGGGCCGGGCGGTGGTGATCGCGATCAACAAGTGGGACGCGATCGACAGCTACCAACGCCAGATGCTTGATCGCTCGATCGAACAACGCCTGGCCTTCCTGAAATTCGCGCCGATCGTCAACATATCGGCGCTCAAGCGCCAGGGGCTGGACCCGCTGTGGAAGGCGATTGGCGACGCGCATGCATCGGCCACCTGCAAGATGCCGACGCCGGTGCTGACCCGCTTGCTGCACGAGGCGGTCGAACACCAGCAGCCCCAGCGGGCGGGAACCTTCCGCCCCAAGCTGCGCTACGCCCACCAGGGTGGAATGAATCCACCCATCATCGTGATCCACGGCAATTCGCTGGAGCACGTGTCGGCCGCCTACAAGCGCTACCTCGAAGGGCGATTCCGGGAGCATTTCAAGCTGGTCGGCACGCCGCTGCGCATCGACATGAAGCTGTCGCAGAACCCGTTCGCCGACCAGGAACGCTGACCCCCTGGAGCGCATTCCCCCCGCGCGTCTCATTCGGGCCAACCCTGTGTTAAGGTGATGGCTTTCCTCCTCTTCCAACACGGAGCATATCGTGAGCAACAAAGGGCAACTCCTGCAAGACCCCTTCCTGAACCTGCTGCGCAAGGAGCATGTCCCGGTCTCGATCTACCTGGTCAACGGCATCAAGCTGCAAGGCCATATCGAGTCCTTCGACCAGTACGTGGTGCTGCTGCGCAATACCGTCACCCAGATGGTCTACAAGCACGCCATTTCCACGGTCGTGCCGGGTCGGGCGGTGAACTTCCACGTCGCCGAACCGGGCGAAGGCAACTGACCGCCGCCGCCTGGCGCCGACCGGTCAGGTGGGCGCCCTTTCTTCTTTCCTTCCACTTCGTCCTGTCTTGAGCACCGCTGCAGCACCGACCCTGGACGAGCGGGCCCGTGCGGTGCTGGTGGGCGTGGACCTGGGCCCTGGTTCGTCGTTCGACCCGACCTTGGACGAACTGGCGCTGCTGGCCGAGTCCGCGGGCGACGAGGCGGTCGCCCGGGTGACCGCCAAGCGCCGCGCTCCGGATCCGGCTCTGTTCGTCGGTTCGGGCAAGGCCGACGAGATCAAGCTACTGGTGCAGGCCCACGGGGCTCACGGCGTGATCTTCGATCAGGCGCTGTCGCCCGCTCAGCAACGCAATCTGGAGCGCCACATCGGCGTGCCGGTGGCTGACCGTACCGCGCTGATCCTGGAGATCTTCGCGGCGCGGGCCAAGAGCCATGAAGGCAAGCTCCAGGTGGAGTTGGCCCAACTCCAATACCTGTCCACCCGATTGGTGCGTCGCTGGAGCCACCTGGAGCGCCAGCGCGGCGGTGTCGGGCATCGGGGCGGCCCGGGCGAAGCCCAGATCGAGCTCGACCGACGCATGATCGGCGACCGCATCAAGTCGGTCAAAGAACGCCTCGAAAAGGTCAAGCGCCAGCGCGGCACCCAGCGCAAGGCCCGCGAGCGCAGCGGCACCTTCCGGGTGTCGCTGGTGGGTTACACCAATGCGGGCAAATCGACCCTGTTCAATGCCTTGGTCAAGGCCCGCGCCTATGCCGCCGACCAGTTGTTTGCCACGCTGGACACCACCACGCGGTCGCTCTATCTCGGCGAAGCCGGCCGGTCGGTCTCGCTGTCCGACACGGTGGGATTCATCCGCGATCTGCCTCACAAGCTGGTGGAGGCCTTCCGGGCGACGCTGCAGGAGGCGGCCGATGCCGATCTGCTGCTGCACGTGATCGATGCGTCCAGCCCGCTGATGATGGAGCAGCGCATCGAGGTCGAGCGCGTGTTGGCCGAGATCGGTGCCGATACGGTGCCGCAGGTGCTGGTCTACAACAAGCTCGACCGCATGGAAGCCAGCCAGCGGCCTCGCGAGTTGCGGGACCAGCTCGAACTGGGGCCCAACCTGCGGGTCCCTCGGGTATTTGTCAGCGCGCTGACGGGTGAGGGCTTGGACGTGCTGCGCCAGGTGGTGGCGGAATTTGCGGCCCCTCCCGAGGTGGCCGCGACGGACGGCGCCGTCGCGACGCTGCCGGATGGCAGCCCTGTCCCGCCGTTACCATGAAGCTGTTGGCCGACGCCCCGAGCTGTCGAACGAAGATTCCTTTCTGCCTTTGACCATGCAACATTTTCCCTCTGAGGTACCCGGTCCGGTGAGCCGGCTCGCGGCCTTATCCGCGTCCTTGGCCGCGCTGATCGGCGCCGGCCTGCGCCGGGCCACGGTTGGCGGCCGGATGTTGAGCAACGGTCGCAACGACGGCCCGCCGGACCTGGACGAGCTTTGGCGCGATTTCAACCGCAAGCTCTCGGGACTTTTCGGCGCCAAGCCGGGCAGTCCGCCGCCGCCTTCGGGTCAGGATGGCGGCGGGCCTGCACCGGACATGAAGGGCGCCGGCATCGGGGTGGGCCTGATTGCCGGCGCGGTCTTGCTGATCTGGGCGGGCAGCGGCGTGTTCATCGTGCAGGAAGGGTTTCAGGCGGTGGTCACCACCTTCGGCAAGTACAGCCGCACGGTGGACGCCGGGATCCAGTACCGGTTGCCGTATCCGATCCAGCAGCAGGAGATCGTGCCGGTCACCCAATTGCGCTCGGTTGAAATTGGGGGCAGCAGCGTGGTCCAGGCGACAGGACTGCGCGATTCGTCGATGCTGACGCAGGACGAGAACATCGTCGACATCCGTTTCACGGTCCAGTACCGGCTGAAGGACGCGCGCGCCTTCCTGTTCGAGAACGCCAACACCGAGGCTGCGGTGGTTCAGGCTGCGGAGTCGGCGGTGCGGGAGATCGTCGGCCGCAGCAAGGTCGATTCGGTGCTGTACGAACAGCGCGACGCGATCGCCGCCGATCTGGTCAAGTCGATCCAGGCGCAGCTCGATCGCCTCAACGCCGGCGTCGTCGTCGTCAATGTGAACCTCCAGAACGTGCAGGTGCCGGAGCAGGTGCAGGCGGCGTTCGACGATGCGTTCAAGGCGGGGGCAGACCGCGACCGCTTCAAGAACGAAGGTCAGGCTTATGCCAGCGATGTGATCCCGAAGGCCCAGGGCACGGCGGCGCGTCTGCGCGAGGAGGCCCAGGGCTACAAGAGCCGGGTGGTGGCCCAGGCCGAGGGCGACGCGCAGCGCTTCAACGCCGTGTATGCCGAATACAAGAAGGCGCCCGGGGTGACCCATGACAGGCTCTACATCGACACCATGCGCGAGGTGTTCAGCAACGTCACCAAGGTGATGACGGACACCCGCAACGGATCGAACCTGCTTTATCTGCCGCTGGACAAGCTTCTGCAGCAGTCGGCCAGCGCGGGCGCTGCCCCTGGTGCGGTGGCCGGCGCGGCGGCCGTGCCGGCGCCGGCGGCACCTGCGCCGACCACCGACCTGCCGGCGCTGGACGGGCGCTCCCGCGACAATGCGCGCGGCCGAGACCGCGAGGGCCGCTGAGCCGCGCAAGAACAAGAGTCAGACATGAATCGAATCGCATTGATCCTGGGCGGCGTGCTGCTCGCCCTTTTGCTGGCCTCGTCGACGCTGTTCGTGGTCGATCAGCGCAAGGTGGCGGTGATCTACTCGTTGGGCGAGATCAAGGAGGTCATCAGCGAACCCGGGCTGAAGTTCAAGCTGCCGGCGCCGTTCCAGAACGTCGTCTATCTGGACCGACGCATCCAGACGCTGGACAGCCCGGAGTCGCGGCCGATCTTCACTGCCGAGAAGAAGAGTCTGGTGATCGACTGGTTGGTGAAGTGGCGCATCACCGAGCCGCGGCAGTTCATTCGCAACAACGGCACCGACATCCGCAACCTTGAAACCAGGCTCAGCCCGATCGTCCAGGCCGCGTTCAACGAAGAGGTGACCAAGCGCACCGTCGGCGGCGTGCTGGCCACCGAGCGGGATCAGATCATGAAGGACGTACGCACGCGCCTGAGTGCCGAGGCCAAGTCGTTCGGGATCGAGATTCTGGACGTCCGGATCAAGCGGGTGGACTTCGTCGCGAGCATCACGGACGCGGTGTATCGCCGCATGGAGTCCGAGCGCAAGCAGGTGGCCAACGAGCTGCGTTCCGAGGGGCAGGCGTCCGGCGAAAAGATCCGTGCCGATGCCGACCGGCAGCGCGAGGTGATCATTGCCGAGGCTTATCGCGATGCCCAGAAGATCAAGGGTGAGGGCGATGCCAAGGCCTCGGCCCTGTACGCCGACGCGTTTGGGCGGGACCCTCAGTTCGCCAAGTTCTACCGCAGCCTGGAGGCCTATCGGGCCAGCTTCCGCAGCAAATCGGACGTGATGGTGGTCGACCCCAGTTCGGAATTCTTCCAGGCCATGCAAGGTGGTGCAGCACCCGCGGCGCCGCGCAAGAAATGACGCCTGCGACACCGGTGGCGCGATGAGCGAGCTTTTGTTGTCAGCGCTGGCGCTGATGCTGGTGATCGAGGGCCTGCTGCCCTTCGTCAGTCCGAAAAACTGGCGCGAGCTGTTTCTGCGTGCGACCCAACTCAGCGACGGTCAGATTCGCTTTCTGGGTCTGTCCAGCATGCTGCTGGGACTTTGCCTGCTGATCCTCTTTCAGCGCTGAATCCCGGTGATGTCCGGGCCACGCCGCTGCCGGCCGTCGTTGCCCGCGGGTACAATGCCGTTTTTAACCCCATCGCATTTTCATGTCCTCTGCGTGGCTGTTGCCAGAGCACATCGCCGATGTCCTGCCCGCCGAGGCCCGACGCATCGAGGAATCGCGCCGGCAGTGGCTCGATCTGGCGCGCCGCTACGGCTTTGAGTTGGTCATGCCGCCCTTGCTGGAGCACCTCGAGTCGCTCCTGTCGGGCACTGGCCGCGAACTCGATCTCAAGACGTTCAAGCTGGTCGATCAACTGAGTGGCCGGACGCTGGGCGTGCGAGCCGACACCACGCCGCAGGTGGCGCGCATCGATGCCCATCTGCTGAACCGGTCCGGCGTGACCCGGCTGTGTTATTGCGGCCCCGTGTTGCATACCCGGCCTGCAGGCTTGCGGGCCACGCGCGAGCCGCTGCAATTCGGTGCGGAGATCTACGGTCACGCGGGCCTGGAAGCCGACCTCGAGGTGCTGGAGTTGGCGCTCGATGGACTCCAGGCGGCCGGCGTGCGCGACATCACCCTGGACCTGGGCGATGCCCGGGTCGTGCGCTCCGTGCTGGCCGGGGCGTCCATCGAGGGATCGGTGCTGACCGATGTGGTGGCGGCGCTGACCGCCAAGGACGCCAGCGCCGTGCGGGACCTGGCGCGACAGTGCCTGCCCGAGACCCGCGACGGATTGTCGGCACTGCTGGACCTGTACGGGGGCGACGAGGTGTTGGACCTGGCCGCCGGGCGTCTGCCGCAGCGCGCGCCGATCGTTGCCGCCTTGAAGGATCTGGCCTGGTTGGCAGGGCATGTGCGTCAGGCCTATCCGGCGGTTCGCCTGGGCTTCGACCTGGCCGACATGGGCGGTTATGCCTACTACAGCGGTGTGCGCTTCGCGATCTATGGCGCCGGCTCGACCGATGCGCTGGCGCGTGGCGGACGCTATGACGAAGTGGGCGCGGTGTTCGGGCGCAATCGCCCGGCCGTGGGGTTCAGCCTGGACCTGAAGGGCCTGGCCGAGGTCGCCGCGGCAGCGGCGCCCCGTGCTGCCATTCGGGCCCCCTGGGGGGAGGATGCCGGGCTGCGTGCCGCCATCCGGCGGCTGCGCGCCGAGGGCGAGACGGTGGTCTGCATCCTGCCCGGCCACGAGCACGAAACCCAGGAATTCGACTGCGACCGCGAGTTGGTCGAGGTCGGCGGGCGATGGCTGATGCGCGCGCTGTGAGCGTGCCGGCCGTTTCGATCACATCAATTGCAATTCACATCGCCATGCAACAAGGCAACATCGTGCGCGGCCACAACGTCGTGGTCGTCGGAACCCAGTGGGGCGACGAAGGCAAGGGCAAGGTGGTCGACTGGCTGACCGATCACGCGCAAGGCGTCGTGCGGTTTCAGGGCGGCCACAACGCCGGCCATACGTTGGTGATCAAGGGGGTCAAGACGGCGCTGCAGTTGATCCCGTCGGGCATCATGCGCGACGACGTGGCCTGCTACATCGGTAACGGCGTGGTGGTCGATCCGACCCATCTGCTGTCCGAGATCGAGCGGCTGGAAGGCATTGGCCTGGAGGTGCGCTCGCGGCTGTTCATCAGCGAATCGTGCCCGCTGATCCTGCCGTTCCACGTGGAGGTCGACCGGGCCCGCGAGGCGCTGCGCGAGAGCAGCGGGGTGGGCAAGATCGGCACCACCGGCAAGGGGATCGGGCCGGCCTACGAGGACAAGGTCGCCCGCCGGGCGCTGCGGGTCCAGGACCTCAAGCACCCTGAGCGCTTCGCGGCCAAGCTGCGCGACTTGCTCGAACTGCACAACTTCGCCCTGGCGGGTTACCTGAAGTCTCAGCCCCTCGCATTCGAGCCGATCTTCGAGCAGGCGATGAAGATGGCCGAGGTGCTGCGGCCGATGATGGCCGACGTCGGCTACATGATCCACCGCGCCCACAAGGCCGGGGCCAACCTGTTGTTCGAGGGTGCCCAGGGCACGCTGCTCGACATCGATCACGGCACCTATCCGTTCGTCACGTCCAGCAATTGCGTGGCGGGCAATGCGGCGGCGGGTTCCGGCGTGGGGCCGGCCATGCTGCACTACATCCTGGGCATCACCAAGGCCTACACCACGCGTGTCGGCTCGGGTCCGTTTCCGACTGAACTGGACATCCTGGCCGACGGCACGGTGGGTCACCACCTGTCCACGGTCGGTCAGGAGCGGGGCACCGTGACCGGGCGCGCGCGCCGCTGCGGCTGGCTGGACGCCGCGGCCCTCAAGCGGTCGATCATCATCAACGGCATCTCCGGCCTGTGCATCACCAAGCTGGACGTGCTGGATGGCCTGGAGGAGATCAAGGTCTGCACCGGCTATCGCCTGGCAGGGCAGCTGTTGGACATTCTTCCGCTGGATGCCGACGAGATCGAGGCCTGCGAGCCGATTTACGAGAGCTTCCCTGGATGGGAGGGCAGCACGTATGGCATCACCGAGTGGGGCCGCCTGCCGCTGAACGCACGTCGCTATCTTGAGCGGGTGCAAGACTTCATCGGTGCGCCGATCGACATGGTGTCGACTGGCCCGGACCGGGATCACACCATTCTGCTGCGCCACCCGTACCTGGGCTGAGGCGGTCCGCCTGCCCATCTGCACACCCCACTGAAGTCTGGAGATCGCATGCTCACCGATGATGGCAAGCACCTGTACGTGTCCTGGGACGAGTACCACATGCTGATCGAGCGCCTCGCGCTCAAGGTGCACAACTCGGGCTGGCAGTTTGATCAGATCCTGTGCCTGGCGCGCGGCGGCATGCGGCCCGGCGACGTGTTGTCGCGGGTCTTCGACAAGCCGCTGGCGATCATGTCGACCAGTTCCTACCGGGCCGATGCCGGCACGATCCAGGGTCGTCTGGACATGGCCAAGTACATCACCCTGCCCAAGGGCGAGCTGGCGGGCCGGGTTCTGCTGGTCGACGACTTGTCGGATTCCGGCGTCACGCTGAAGGCCGTCGTCGAGCGCTTACGCGGCATTCCGGCCATCACCGAGTTGCGCTCGGCGGTGATCTGGACGAAGGCAGTGTCGAGCTACACGCCTGACTACTACGTCGAGGCCTTGGCCACGAGCCCGTGGATTCACCAGCCCTTTGAGGACTACGACAATCTCCGCCCCGACGGTTTGGCCAAGAAATTCTCGGTGTGATCCGACGTCCACGAGGCGCCGCCGAGCCTGTCGTTCCCGGCGGCTCGTGCGGCCGGGGTTTGTGATGCCGCAAGACCGCACGCACCAATGCAAAAGGCCAGCACTTTCGTGCTGGCCTTCGTCATGCTTGGTGCCCAGGAGAGGACTCGAACCTCCACGCCTCTCAGCGCTAGTACCTGAAACTAGTGCGTCTACCAATTCCGCCACCTGGGCCTGTCGCTGAAGTTTTTCAACATCAGCGAAGCCATAGACTTTAGCATGAAGTTAACGCTCAAAAAATATTCTGCGAAAAATTTTCATGGGCATGCAGCGCCCATGCCCTGCCGACCGATCGCATGAGGGCCTGTGCCGACAAGCAAAAAGGCCAGCACTTTCGTGCTGGCCTTCGCTATGCTTGGTGCCCAGGAGAGGACTCGAACCTCCACGCCTCTCAGCGCTAGTACCTGAAACTAGTGCGTCTACCAATTCCGCCACCTGGGCCGCTCGGCTTTCGCTCGCGAACCCAATGGCCCCAAGCGAAAGATAGGATCTTATCATCAAAACTAAAACTGAGACCCAAAGCGGCGCCGCTGCAGGCGCATTGATGGCCGATGTGGAGGGGGTCGTGATCGGCCACCGCGATGGCCATGGGTTTGTCCACCGCGACGACGGCGAACCGGATCTGTACCTGTCGGCGCAGGAAATGCGCAGCGTGATGCACCGAGACCGGGTGCGGGCTCGCGTCATCCGCTTTGACCGCAAGGGGCGCGCCGAGGGCCGCGTGATCGATATCCTCGAACGGCGCAAGGCACCGATCATCGGCCGCCTGCTCAACGAGAACGGCGTCTGGCTGGTCGCACCGGAAGACCGGCGTGTCGGCCAGGACATCCTGGTGCCGAAGAACGCGATCGCCAACGGCGTCGCCGGGCAGGTGGTGGCGGTCGAATTGACCGAGCCGCCGTCGATGTATTCGCAGCCCGTGGGCCGGGTGACCGAAGTTCTGGGCGAGATCGACGATCCCGGCATGGAAATCGAGATCGCAGTCCGCAAATACGAGGTGCCGCACCGGTTCTCGCCCGAGACGCTGGCCCAGGCGGCCGCCCTGCCGGATCGGGTGAGGGCCTCCGATCTGAAGCATCGCATCGACCTGCGCGACGTGCCGTTGGTGACGATCGACGGCGAAGACGCGCGCGATTTCGACGACGCGGTCTATTGCGAGCCCCATACCACCGGGCGCGGCAAGGCCGCTTCGAAGGGTTGGCGTCTGCTGGTGGCGATTGCAGACGTCAGCCATTACGTGAAGCCGGGCGAGGCGATCGACCAGGACGCCTACGAGCGGGCCACGTCGGTCTATTTCCCGCGCCGCGTGATCCCGATGCTGCCGGAGAAGCTCTCCAACGGCTTGTGTTCGTTGAATCCCGAGGTCGATCGCCTGGCCGTGGTGTGCGACATGCTGATCGCCGCCGATGGCGAGATGCAGGCCTACCAGTTCTATCCGGCGGTGATCTGCTCCCAGGCCCGCCTGACCTACACCGAGGTGGCGGCGGCACTGGCCAACACCCGAGGCCCCGAGGCCAGCAGGCGGCGCGACCTGATGCCGCACCTGCTGGACCTGCACGAGGTCTATCGGGCCTTGCTCAAGGCCCGGGCGCGGCGGGGGGCGGTGGACTTCGAGACCACCGAAACCCAGATCGTCTGCGACGACAACGGGCGCATCGAGAAGATCGTTCCGCGCGTGCGCACCGACGCCCACCGGTTGATCGAGGAGGCGATGCTCGCGGCCAACGTCTGCGCCGCGGACTTCATCAACGTGGCCGAACATCCCTCGCTGTTCCGGGTCCACGAAGGCCCGACACCTGAAAAGCGGGTGACACTGCAAAACTACCTGAAGGCGCTGGGCTTGGGCCTGGCGATCAGCGACGAGCCCCGGCCGGCCGAGTTCCAGGCCATCGCCACGGCCACCAAGGACCGGCCCGACGCACAGCAGATTCACACCATGCTGCTGCGCTCGATGCAGCAGGCCATCTACACGCCCGCCAACAGCGGCCACTTCGGTTTGGCTTATGAGGCGTACACGCATTTCACGAGCCCGATCCGCCGCTATCCGGACCTGCTGGTGCACCGTGCGATCAAGGCCATTCTCCTGTCGCGCCGCTACCACCTTTCCAGCGGCGAGGTGACCGAGTTCCCCAAACTCCGCAGGGCGGGCCGCAGCGCCAAGCCCCAGATCGCCGAACTCGAGCGCTGGGAACTGGCGGGCGCGCACTGCAGTGCCAACGAACGGCGGGCCGACGAGGCTTCGCGCGATGTCGAGGCCTGGCTGAAATGTCGCTACATGCGGGAGCGCCTGGGCGAGGAGTTCGGTGGCACGGTCAGTGCCGTCACCGCTTTCGGCCTGTTCGTGACGCTGGATTCGCTGTATGTCGAAGGCCTGGTGCACATCACCGAATTGGGCGGCGAGTATTTCCGCTTCGACGAGGCCCGTCAGGAACTGCGCGGCGAACGCACCGGCATCCGTTATGCGATCGGTGCCCGTGTGCGCATCCAGGTCAGCCGGGTCGATCTCGACAGCCGCCGGATCGATTTCCGCATCGTGCGCGAGGGCGAGGTGGCACGGCCACCGGCACGCGGCCGATCGACTGACCTGGCCTCGCGCAAGGCAGGAACGGCACGCGAAGCCTTGGCCGAGGTCGAGGCCGATGATCGCGACCAGAAACGCGCAGCGCGTGCCGCGCGGGCCGGCAAGTCATCTCGCCCGAGCAAGGCGGAGGTCAAGCCGGCCAGGCCCTCCAAGGGCAAAGCGGCGGACTCAGGCGCGCGGCGGCCGGCGCAGGCCGCGCCCAAAGCGGGCAAGGACCGGCTCAAGCGTTGACGGTGGCGCCATCCAAGGCGCCTGAGCGCGCGGGCCCGCATGGTGGAACGCCGGGTTCAAGCCAGCCCGGCGGCCGTGTGCTGCATGGCCTGGATCAGTTGCGAGGCCGGCAAGGCCAGTGCCTGTGCGCCCGTCCGGGTGTCCATCTCGGCGGCGCGGCCGTGCAGCCAGGCGGCAGCCAGCGCCGCGGCGAAGGCACCCTCCAGCGTCGGCGGCGCCTCGGCCGAGGCTGCCCACAGGCCGCCTAGCCAGCCCGCCAGCACGTCGCCGGTACCTGCCGTGGCCAGACGACCGTTGCCACTGGAATTGATCGTCGGGCGCCGGCGCGGGGCAGCCACCACGGTGCCGGAACCCTTCAGCACCACCACCGCTTGAAATCGATCGGCCAGCGTTTGCGCACTGGCCAGGCGGTCCGCCTGGACCTGCGTCGTATCGCAGGCCAGCAGACGGGCGGCCTCCTGCGGATGCGGGGTGATTACGGTGGCTCGACCGGCGCGGCCGCGCGCGCTCGTCAGGGCCGCCAGCATCGGGTCGGCGGCCAGCGCATTCAGTGCGTCGGCGTCCAGCACCAGGCGGCCGGCATGGTGCAACAGGGCCGGCAGGGTCGAGCCGATCGACGGTCCGCCGCCGCAGCCGCACACCACGGTGGCCGTGGACCACGTCGAGTCGGAGCGCCAGGCGCTCCGGGCGCGAAACATCAGTTCCGGCGCGCCGTCGTCGTCGCACGCGGTGTCGTCCAGAGGGCAGACGTGAACCCGCCCGGCCCCGGCTGCCAAGGCGGCGCGGCCCGCCAGGCGCACGGCGCCCGACATGCCCACGGCGCCGCCGATGATCCACACGTCGCCATGGCGCCCCTTGTGGCTGGCGTGCGACCGGGGCGGCAACAGGCGTCGCGCGTCGGTCACCCCGGCCAGGCGCGCCGTCGCGACGCGGTCTGCGCCGAGATCCAGCCCGGCCACGCCCAGGTCGGAGAACCAGAGCTCGCCGGCGGCGTCCCGGCCATCGGCCATCAGCAGCCCTGGCTTGAGCGTCAGAAGCGACAAGGTGGCGGTCGCCCGGACCAGCGGCTCGCCCCAGCGGCGCCCGGTGTCGGCGCACAGGCCGGTCGGGAGATCCAGCGACAGCACTGGCGACGTCATGCCGGAGATATGCCGAATCGCCTCCGCCACGCCGCCCGCGGGCGCGCGGATCTGGCCCAGGCCCAGCAGCGCATCGATGATCAGATCGCAGGACCCAGGTGGGGGAGGGCCGTCATGGACCACCACACCGGCCGCCTGTGCCGCACCCAGAGCCTGGCGGGCGTCCGCCGGCATGCGCACGGCATCGCCGGTCCACGAGACATGAACCGACCGGCCGGCCGCTTGAAGCAGGGTGGCCGCCACCAGCCCGTCACCGCCGTTGTTGCCGGGGCCGCAGGCGACCCAGATGCGGCCGGCCTGCGGGAAACGCGCCAACGTGAGCCGTGCCGCCTCGGCGCCGGCACGGGCCATCAGCGCAAAGGCAGGCACGCGAGCCTGGGCGGCCGCCTCGAGCGCGCGCGAGGCGGCGCTGTCGTGCAGCGACAAGCCGTCGCTGGCGTCAACCTGTTGCAGTGTCGAGGGAGACATCCGGATCGCCATCAAAGCAGGATGGGCTCAGCTTAGCGCAGTCGGTCCGGCGCCACCGACGCGGGATCGACCGCGGGCGCGCGTGCCGCCATCTGATCGGCCAGCAGCCGCGCCGCGCCGCAGGCGAGGGCCCAGGCGGTCACCCCATGGCCGAGGTTCAGCCAGACGCCGGCGACGTCGCTGCGGCCGATCACCGGCAGGCCGTCGACGGTGGTCGGGCGGGGGCCGCGCCATTCGATCGCCCGCGAGGTCCGGGCTGCGCCGGGAAACCAGTCGTCCATGACTTTGTACAGCGTGGCGAGTGCCGCCGGCTCGGCGCGTTGCCCGTCGCCGTCCAATCGCAGCGCACCGCTGACGCGGATGCGCTGGCCCAGGCGGGTGATGCTGACCTGGTGGCGTTCGTCCAGCACGGTGGTGCGCGGCCCCGGTTCCGGCGTCGCCTCGAGCAGGCGCGCCGGGGCGGTGATGGAGTGGCATTGCACGCTTGCCAGCGGCAGCGTCTTGCCCAGGCCAGGCAGCAGCGCGGGGGCGGCGAGTCCGGCGCACAGGACCACCGCGTCGAACTCGTCCTGGTCGGGCACGGCCGACGACGGTCCGCGCGGCGCCGCGTGCGGTTCGGCACTGCGGCTGAGTATGCGCAGCGGCTGACCGGGGACGATGCCGAGCACTTCGCGGTAAAGGCGGTACGAGACCCCCAGGCGCAGCGATGCGTCCTTGAGCAGGTGGGCCAACTGGCGTTCGTTCACCGCGCGGGCGCCGGGCAGGTAGATCGCCGCCTGCAACGGTGTGTCGGCGTTCAGTGCGGGCTCGAACTGGCGCGCTGCCTTGCCGTCCAGGATCTGGTGCGCTTCGCCGGCCTGCTCCAGCCAGCGCAGGCCCGGTGCCATGCGGTCCAGATCGCGCTGCTTGCGCAGCAACACCAGTTGTCCCGTCTGCTGCTCGTAGTCCAGCTTGAGCGAGCGGCTCAACGCATCCAGGCGCTCCTGGCTGTGCCGGGCGAGTTCATGGAGCGACTGGCGAAACGACTCGATGCGGCCGGCGCGGGCCGCCTGCCGCCATCGCCAGAGCCAGTGCAGACGGGCGGGGGTGGGCAGGCGCCATCGCCGGGGGCTGTCCGAGCCCGACCAGGGGGCCAGCGAAGGTGCCGACAGGCCGGGCCGACTCCAGGCGCCCAGGTAGGCCGGCGAGATCAGCCCGGCACCGGCGAAGCTGCCCTGCGAGGCGATGCTGCCCTGACGTTCCAGCACGGTGACCTGGTGGCCTTCGGTGGCCAATTCATAGGCCGTCGTGACGCCGTGGATGCCGGCGCCGATCACAGCGATGCGCATGGTCAGCGGGCTCCCGGACGCAAGGATGCGCGCGCCGAGGCGTGGGACCGAGTCCAGGAAGTGGCTTGGGGCGGCACGTGCCGTCCTGCTATAATTTGCGGGTTTATCTGCATGACCGGGTGGTGATTTCATCGCCAGGCATCCAGATCAGCCGGAACGGGCGGCTCGTGGTGGTGTGCCTTGCTGCAGGGCACCCTTCAAGCCCCTGATCCGATCCGCGAACCCGACATCAAAAGGTGTTGCGATGCTGCTGTTTACAAGGTGTAAACCGCATTGCGATGTGTGTCGGGATTCTAGACCCAACCTTCGGAGAACCTATGTCCGTTTCAATGCGCGAAATGCTGGAAGCCGGTGTGCACTTCGGCCACCAAACCCGCTTCTGGAATCCCAAGATGGCACCGTACATCTATGGGCACCGCAACAAGATCCACATCATCAACCTCGAAAAGACGCTGCCGAAGTTCGAGGAAGCGATGAAGTTCGTGCGGCAGCTCTCGGCCAAGCGCGGCACCATCCTGATCGTCGGCACCAAGCGCCAGGCACGTGAAGTCGTCGCGCTTGAATCCCAGCGAGCCGGAATGCCCTATGTGGACCAGCGTTGGCTCGGCGGCATGCTGACCAACTTCAAGACCGTCAAGGGATCGTTGAAGAAGCTCAAGGACATGCAGGCCCAGAAGGATTCGGGCACCGAACTGCGCATCAAGAAGGAAGCGCTGCTGTTCGACCGCGAGCTGGCCAAGCTCGAGAAGGACATCGGCGGCATCCAGGACATGAACGCGCTGCCGGACGCGATGTTCGTGATCGACGTGGGCTTCCACAAGATCGCGGTGGCCGAAGCCAAGAAGCTGGGCATTCCGGTGATCGGCGTGGTCGATACCAACCACTCGCCCGAAGGCGTGGACTACATCATTCCGGGCAACGACGATTCGGCCAAGGCTGTGGCGCTGTATGCCAAGGCGGTTGCCGACGCGGTGCTGGAAGGCAAGGCCAACGCCGGTCACGACCTGGTCCAGGCGGTGGCGGCCGATGGCGACGAGTTCGTCGAAGTCAACGAGCAGGCCTGAGTCCTGGAGACGGCGCCGCGTGCGCCAGTGACCGAGGGGCTGTGACAGCCCCTTTTTCACGAGACCCGAAGATTTACCCTACCCAGGGCGCCGGATGATGCATCCGGCGTCGCAAGCAACGGAGAGAAATACGATGGCTGCAATCACCGCCAGCATGGTCGCCGAACTGCGCGGCAAAACCGATGCCCCGATGATGGAGTGCAAGAAGGCCCTGACCGAAGCCGAAGGCGACATGGTCAAGGCCGAAGAGTTGTTGCGCGTCAAGCTGGGCACCAAGGCCGGCAAGGCGGCCTCGCGCGTGACCGCGGAAGGCGTGGTCGCCAGTTTCATCGACGGCGCTACCGGCGCTCTGATCGAAGTGAATTGCGAGACCGACTTCGTCACCAAGAACGACAGCTTCCTGGCGCTGGCCAAGGCGGCGGCCGAACTGGTGGCCAAGCACGGTCCGGCCGACCTCGAGGCGCTGGGCGCACTGGGCTACGAGCAGGACGGCTTCGGCCCGACTTTGGAAGACGTGCGCAAAGGCCTGATCGGCAAGATCGGCGAGAACATGTCGTTCCGCCGCTTCAAGCGCTGGGCCAACGGCGGTCCGCTGGCCGGCTATCTGCATGGCACCCGCATCGGCGTGGTCGTCGAGTTCGAGGGCGACGCTGTGGCGGCCAAGGACGTGGCCATGCACATCGCCGCGATGAAGCCGGTGGCGCTGACCTCGGCCGACGTGCCCGCCGACCTGGTCGAGCGCGAGCGCTCGGTCGCTGCGGCCAAGGCGGCGGAAGATGCTGCCAAGGCCCAGGCCGAAGGCAAGCCGGTGCAATCGGCCGAGATCGTGGCCAAGCGCATCGAGGGTGGTGTCCAGAAGTACCTGAAGGAAGTCTCGCTGTTCAACCAGGTCTTCGTGAAGGCGGCTGACGGTAAGCAGACCGTCGAGCAGATGCTCAAGGCGAGCCAGACCAACGTCAAGGGCTTCGCGCTCTACGTCGTGGGCGAGGGCATCGAGAAGAAGGTCGACGACTTTGCGGCCGAAGTGGCTGCGCAGGTCGCCGCTGCGAAGGGAGCGTAAAGCTTTCTTGCCGTTCCCGGAGCGGCGGGGCTGTCTGGCAGCGCCGCCGCTTACACTTTCAACCCGTTGCTGCCACCCACTGTCCAAGGACCCCTGCATGCCGGCGTACAAGCGCATCCTGCTCAAACTTTCCGGCGAAGCCCTGATGGGCGACGACGCCTACGGCATCAACCGCGCCACCATCGTTCGCATGGTGCGCGAGGTGCAGGAGGTGACCCGGTTGGGGTGCGAGGTGGCGGTGGTGATCGGCGGCGGCAACATCTTTCGCGGCGTGGCCGGGGGCTCGGTCGGGATGGACCGGGCGACGGCGGATTACATGGGCATGCTGGCCACGGTGATGAATTCGCTGGCCTTGGCTGACACCATGCGCCAGGAGGGCATGACGGCTCGCGTCATGTCGGCGATCTCGATCGAGCAGGTCGTCGAGCCTTATGTGCGGCCCAAGGCGCTGCAGTACCTGGAAGAAGGCAAGGTCGTGATCTTCGCCGCCGGCACCGGCAACCCGTTCTTCACCACCGACACGGCGGCAGCGCTGCGGGGTGCAGAGATCGGTGCCGAGGTCGTGCTCAAGGCGACCAAGGTCGACGGGGTGTACAGCGCCGATCCGAAAAAGGATCCCCACGCGACCCGCTACGACCGCATCAGCTTCGACGAGGCGATTGCGAAGAATCTGCAGGTGCTCGATGCCACCGCGTTTGCGCTCTGCCGCGATCAGAAGCTGCCGATCAAGGTGTTTTCGATCTTCAAGCCGGGTGCGCTCAAGCGCGTCGTGCTGGGTGAGGACGAGGGCACCTTGGTGCATGTCTGAGGAGTTTCAGGAATGACGATTGCCGATATCAAGAAAACCGCCGAGACCAAGATGGCCAAGTCCATCGAGGCGCTGAAAGGCGAGTTGCAGAAGATCCGCACGGGCCGCGCCCACCCTGGCATCCTGGATCAGGTGCATGTCGACTACTACGGTTCGATGGTGCCGATCAGCCAGGTGGCGAACGTCAATCTGCTCGACGCCCGCACCATCAGCGTGCAGCCCTGGGAAAAGGGCATGGGCGCGAAGATCGAGAAGGCCATCCGCGAGTCGGATCTCGGACTGAACCCGTCGTCGCAGGGCGATCTGATCCGCGTGCCGATGCCGGCGTTGTCCGAGGAGCGGCGCAAAGACTTGACCAAGGTGGTTCGACACACCGGTGAAGACGCCAAGGTGGCGGTGCGCAACCTGCGGCGCGATGCCAACGAGCACCTGAAAAAACTGCTGAAGGACAAGGCCGTGTCGGAAGACGACGAGCGCCGTGCGCAGGACGATGTCCAGAAGCTGACCGACCGCACCATTGCCGAGATCGACCGGCTGGTGCAGGGCAAGGAAGCCGACATTCTGGCGGTCTGAGGCTTGATGTCCGACTCTCAGCCGGCGGCCAGCGTGCCGCGGCACGTGGCCATCGTGATGGATGGCAACGGCCGCTGGGCCCGTAAACGCTTCATGCCTCGGATCTTCGGACACAAGTTCGGCATGGAGGCGCTGATCCGCGTGATCGAGCACAGCCAGAAGCGCGGTGTCGAGTACCTGACGGTCTATGCGTTTTCGTCCGAGAACTGGAAGCGCCCCGAGGAAGAGGTTTCCGGCCTGATGAACCTGGTGCTGGTCGGCGTGGCCAAGTACCTGGCCGGGCTGGCGAGCCAAGGGGTTCGGATCCGGATCGCCGGCGACCGCTCCGCGGTGTCCGACAAGGTCCGTAATGCCTGGCGCGAAGCCGAGGAGCGCACGAAGAGCAACCCCGGTCTGACGCTGACCGTCGCGTTCAATTACGGTGGACGCTGGGACATCGTCCAGGCCTGCCAGCGAGCCATCGCCGATGGCCTGACGGCGGAACAGGTGACGGAAGATCGGTTGGGCAGCTACATGGCGATGGCCCACACGCCGGACCCCGACCTGTTCATCCGAACCGGCGGCGAGGTCCGCGTGAGCAATTTTCTGCTGTGGCAACTGGCCTACGCCGAGTTCCATTTCACCGATTGCCTGTGGCCCGACTTCGATGAAGTCGAAATGGACAAGGCCTTGGCCGTTTATGCGGCGCGCGATCGGCGCTTCGGTGGCGTGAACGTCCCCGCTGGCACTGCGTCGGCATCCGGCGGGGCTTCGGCCTGAATTCGCGATGCTGCTGCAGCGGGTGATGACCGCGCTCGCGATGCTGGCCGTACTGCTGCCGGCGTTGTGGTCCGACAACCCGTTGCCGTTCGGGTTGCTGACGCTGGTGATGATCGGTGCCGCTGGCTGGGAATGGGGCCGGCTGAACGGGTTGCGTCTGCCGTCGGCCCTGGCGCTGGGGGGCGGGGTTGCGTTGTTGTGCGCTGTAGCCTGGTGGTCGGGGTGGGCTCGCCATGCGCCGGCCGCAACCTGGTGGATCACCACCGCGTGCTGGGTTCTTGGTGGCGGGCAGGCCTTGCAGCGCGGGCCGGCTGCGTGGCCTGCGTTGAAGCGTTCGCTGCGCCTGCTGATCGGCGTGCTGGTGCTGTGCGCCGCGTGGCTCGCCATGGCCGCTGCGCGCGCGCGCGGCCTGGAGTTCATCTTGTCTGCGCTGGCTGTGGTGTGGATGGCCGACATCGCCGCCTACTTCGGCGGCCGGCGCTTCGGTCGGCACAAGCTGGCGCCCGCCATCAGCCCGGGCAAGAGCTGGGAAGGGGTCTGGTCGGGCATGGCCGGCGTGTTCGTCCTGGCAGCGGTCTGGCTGAGCGCCGCGCATGCCGGTGCCGATCCCGAGGGCAGCCTGTTTCGAGTCCTGCAACTGCGCCTGGGCTGGGCCGGCCTGGCGCTGGCGCTGGTCTTTTTGTGTGCCTTGAGCGTGACCGGAGACCTGGTCGAGTCGCTGGCCAAGCGGGCGGTCGGCGCCAAGGATTCCAGCGGCTTGCTGCCCGGCCACGGCGGCGTGCTCGACCGCGTGGACGCGCTGTTGCCGGTGTTGCCGGCCGTGATGGCGCTGGCGTCCATGTAATGCTGCCCGCACGGTCTCCTTTTCCTGAAAAATGCCTGCCATGAATCGTCAACGCTTGTGCATCCTCGGGGCCACCGGTTCGATCGGCACCAGCACGCTCGACGTGGTGGGCCGCCATCCGGATCGCTTCGACGTCGTGGCGCTGACCGGCCACCAGCGCGTGCCGGAACTGGCGGCCCAGTGTGTGCAGTGGAGTCCCCGCTGGGCAGCGATGTCCGATCCGGCGGCGGCCCGCGAGTTGCGCCGGCGCCTGCGCGAGGCCGGCTGCCGTACCGAGGTGCTGGACGGGCCGGCCGCGCTGGTGGAGCTCGCAGCGCATCCGGAGGTCGATACGGTCATGGCCGCGATCGTCGGTGCGGCGGGACTGCCGCCCTGCATGGCCGCCGCGAGGGCCGGCAAACGCCTGCTGCTGGCGAACAAGGAAGCGCTGGTGGTCGGCGGCGCGCAATTCATGGCGGCGGTGGAGCAGGGGGGGGCCTCGCTGTTGCCGATCGACAGCGAGCATTCGGCGATCTTCCAGTGTCTGCCGGAGGATCGAAGCACCTGGGCGCGCCGCATCGATCACATCGTGCTGACCGCGTCGGGGGGGCCGTTTCGGCAGCGCGATCCGGCCTCCTTGGCCGGCGTCACCCCGGACGAGGCCTGTGCCCATCCGAACTGGGTCATGGGACGCAAGATCTCGGTCGACTCGGCCACGATGATGAACAAGGCCCTGGAGGTGATCGAGGCCCGCTGGCTGTTCGATCTGGCGCCCGAGCAGATCGAGGTCGTGATCCATCCGCAAAGCATCGTTCACTCGATGGTGGTCTGTCGCGACCAGTCGGTGCTGGCGCAACTGGGGACGCCGGACATGCGGGTCCCGATCGCGTATGGTTTGTCGTTCCCGGAACGCATCGCGTCGGGGGCTGCGGCGCTGGACTTCCGGCAACTGTCGGCGCTGAGCTTCGAGGCGCCCGACCCGGACCGATTCCCCGGACTGTTCCTGGCCTGGGATGCCCTGCGGGGTCCGCATGGCAGCACGGCGGTGCTGAATGCGGCCAATGAAGAGGCGGTGGCCGCCTTCCTGGAGGGGCGGATCGGCTTCGATGCGATCCACCGGATCAACGCCGCCACGCTCGAACGGGTCGTGCCGGTGCTCGACGCCCATGCGTCGGTGGACGCCTTGCTGGCGCTGGACGCCGAAGCGCGACGTGCGGCGGTCGATTTGACTCGCTCGATGGGGCGCTGAGCAAGGGGCACGCATGGTGACCACGATCCTGGCTTTCTTGCTGACGCTGGGCGTGCTGATCGCGGTGCACGAGTGGGGTCATTACCGGGTGGCACGCGCGTGCGGCATTCGCGTGCTGCGGTTCTCGATCGGCTTCGGGCCGGTGGTCTGGCGGCGGCAAGCGTCGGCCGAGGCCACCGAATTCACGCTCTCGGCATTGCCGCTGGGCGGTTACGTGCGCATGCTGGACGGGCGGGAAGGGCCGGTGCCCGCAGACCAGCGCGCGAGGGCGTTCGATGCCCAGCCGCTGAGCCGACGGGCGATGGTCGTCTCGGCAGGACCGCTGGCCAATCTGATCCTCGGTGTGCTGCTGTATGCCGCTGCCAACTGGGTGGGCATCGAAGAGCCGCGGGCGCTGCTGGCGGCACCGCTGCCCGGCAGTCTGGCCGACCAGGCCGGGATGCGGTCCGGCGACTGGGTGACGGCCGTCGCCGAGGGGGACGGCGCCTGGCAGGACGTCGCGTCGCTGAACGCGCTGCGCTGGCAGATCACCCAGGCGGCGGTCGATCATCAGGCGCTGCAGCTTCAGGTCAGCGATGCCCGGGCGGAACACCAACGCGTCGTCACGCTGCCGCTGGATCGCCTTGACACCCAGGATCTGAATGCGCAGACGATGCGTCAGATCGGCCTGGGCGGCCCCTACAGTGACCCGGTGCTGGGCGAGATCGAGGCGGGCGGGCCGGCAGACCGGGCCGGGCTGCGCAAGGGCGACAAGGTGCTGTCGGTGGATGGCTTGGCGGTCGCCGATGCGCCGCAGTTGCGAGAGCGCATCCGGCAGACGGCGCCAGGGACCGTGATGCACTGGCAGATCGATCGCGACGGGCGGGCCATGACGCTGGAGGTCCGGCCCCGACAGGTCGACGACGGGGGGCGGTCCGTCGGCCGTATCGACGCCTACCTGGGGCGTCCTTTCGAGATGGTCAAGGTCCGCCTGGGACCGGTGGATGGGCTGGCCCGCGGCGCGCGGCGCGTGTGGGACACCGCCGTGCTGAGCTTGCGCATGATGGGGCGGATGGTTGTCGGCCAGGCCTCGCTGCGCAACCTCAGCGGACCGCTGACCATCGCCGACTATGCCGGGCAGTCCGCCAGGCACGGGTTGAGCGATTACCTGGACTTTCTGGCCATGGTCAGCGTGAGCCTGGGGGTGCTGAACCTGCTGCCGCTGCCGATGCTCGATGGCGGACACCTGATGTATTATCTTTTCGAGGGCGCGACCGGTCGACCGGTCTCGGACCTGTGGCTGAAATGGCTGCAGCGCGGCGGAGCCTTCCTGCTCTTGCTGATGATGTCCATCGCCCTTTCCAATGACGTGGCCCGATTGCTGGGCCTGCAGTGACACCTCCAATGCCATCTTCCTTTCTTTCGAGCCTGCTGCGCCCGGTGCCCGCCTGTGTGGCGCTGCTGGCCGCTTCGCTGGGTGTTCCTGCATGGGCGGCCGAGCCCTTCACGATCAGCGATATCCGGGTCGAAGGCCTGCAGCGCGGCGATCCCGGCAGCGTTTTTGCCGCGCTGCCCTTTCGTGTCGGCGACACCTATACCGACGACAAGGGTGCAGCCGCGCTGCGCTCGTTGTTCGCCACGGGTTTGTTCACCGATGTGCGCATCGATCTCGATGGCAAGGTGGTGGTGGTGGTGGTCAACGAGCGCGCGCTGGTGGCGACCGTGAGCTTCACCGGCCTGAAGGAGTTCGACAAGGACACCTTGCTCAAGGCCCTGAAGGAGAACGGCATCGGTGAAGGCATGCCCTACGACAAGGCCGTGCTGGATCGTGCGGAACAGGAAATCAAGCGCCAGTACCTTTCCAAGAGCCTGTACGGTGCCGAGGTCGTCACGACCGTGACACCGGTCGAGCGCAACCGGGTCAACATCGCGTTCAACGTCGTCGAGGGCGACGTGGCGAAGATTCGCGACATCCACATCATCGGTGCCAAGGCGGTGTCCGAGTCGACCTTGCTCGACCTGATGGATCTGACCACCGGCGGCTGGCTGACCTGGTACACCAAGTCCGATCGCTATGCGCGCACCAAGCTGAACGCCGACCTGGAGAAGATCCGCTCCTACTATCTGAACCGTGGCTATCTGGAGTTCGACATCAAGTCGACCCAGGTCACGATCTCGCCCGACAAGCAGAACATCAGCATCGCGATCACCATCGACGAAGGGCAACCGTATACCGTCACCGGCGTCAAGCTTGAAGGCGACTTCCTGGGCCGTGAGGGCGATTTCCGCAATCGTGTGCTGGTGAAGCCGGGCCAGGGGTATCGGGGCGACGAGGTCACCGCGACGGCCAAGCAGTTCACCGACTTGTACGGCACCTTCGGCTATGCCTTTGCGCGTGTCGAGCCCCGCACCGAGATCGACCGCAAGACCGGTCAGGTGGTGGTCGTGTTCCAGTGCAGTCCCGGGCAGCGTGTCTACGTCAGGCGCGTCAACGTGGCCGGCAACACGGTGACCCGCGACGAGGTGATCCGGCGGGAATTCCGGCAGTTCGAATCGGCTTGGTACGACGGCGCGAAGATCAAGCTGTCGCGCGATCGCGTCGAGCGCCTGGGTTTCTTCACCGATGTCTCCATCGACACCAATGAAGTGCCGGGGGCACCGGACCAGGTCGACCTGGTGATCAACGTCACCGAGAAGCCGACCGGCAGCCTGTCGCTGGCTGCCGGCTTTTCGAGCGCTGACAAGATCTCCCTCTCGGGCTCGATCCGAAAGGAAAACGTCTTCGGGACCGGCAATTACCTGGGCCTGGAAGTCAACACCAGCAAGTCTCAGCGCAACCTGGTGGTGAGCACGGTCGACCCCTATTTCACCGACGACGGGATTTCCCGCGCCATCGACCTCTACTACCGCACGTCCAAGCCGTTGAACAGCCTGGGCGACACCTATCAGCTTGCGACGCCGGGGGCGGCGATCAAGTTCGGGGTGCCGTTCACCGAGTTCGACACCGTGTTCTTCGGCGTGGGTGCGGAGGAAACCATCATCGGGACGTCGGCGGGGGTGCCCAACAGCTATTACACCTACGCCGAGACCTTCGGCTCCCACAGCGTCGCGATCCCGCTGACGATCGGCTGGGCGCGCGAAGAGCGCGACAACCCGATGGTGCCCACCCGTGGACGCTACCAGCGCTTGAACATCGATTTCAGCTTGCTGGGCCAGGTCCGCTACGCGCGGGTGAACGGGCAGTATCAGCAGTATTTCGAGTTGCCGCACAAGCTGACGCTGGGCCTGAACGGCGAGGTCGGGCTGGGCTATGGCCTCGAAGGCAAGCCCTATCCGATCTTCAAGAACTTCTATGGCGGCGGCCTGGGTTCGGTGCGGGCTTTCGAGCAAGGTTCGTTCGGCGGTGTCGACATCACGGGGGCATTCGATGGCGGTCCGAAGCGCTTGAACTTGAACTCCGAGCTGTATTTCCCGGTGCCGGGAACGGGTAACGACAAATCCTTGCGCATCTTCGCGTTCGCCGATGCCGGCAACGTGTGGCGCACCGGGCAGTCGATGGACCTGACCCAGTTGCGGGCCTCCTACGGCCTGGGGCTGAGCTGGGTGTCGCCGGTCGGGCCGTTCAAGCTGAGCTACGGGATCCCATGGCGCGCCTTCCCAGGCGATAAAATCCAACGCTTCCAGTTTCAGATCGGAACGGCTTTCTGATGATGACCTCGCTCATGAAATCCCTGGTGGCCGCTGCGGCGCTGAGCTTGACCTTTTGCGTCACACAAGCCCAGGCCCAGGAATTGAAGATCGGCTATGTCAACGGCGAACGCGTGTTGCGCGAGTCCGCTCCCGCCAAGGCTGCGCAGGCCAAGCTGGAAGCGGAGTTCAAGAAGCGCGAGGCCGACCTGAACGACACCGGTACCAAGCTGCGTGCCGCGTTCGACAAGCTCGAGAAGGACGGCCTGACGCTGTCGGAAGCCGAGCGCACCCGCCGCCAGCGTGATCTGGGCGAGCAGCAGGTCGATTTCGAGCGCAAGCGCCGGGCCTTGCTGGAAGACCTGAACCAGCGCAAGAACGAGGAACTCGCGGCGGTCAGCGAGCGGGCGAGCAAGGTCATCAAGCAGATCTTCGAGACCGAGAAATACGATCTGATCCTGCAAGAGGTTGTCTTCGCCGGGCCGAAGGTAGACATCACCAACAAGGTGATCGACGCGCTCAACGCCGGCAAGTGAATGGCTCGGCGACCATGACCTCGCTCGGGGGTTCGACCGCTGGCGTGCGCTTGCTGGATCTGGTCGAGGCTCTCGGCGGTTCACTGCACGGGGACGGCGAACGCCGCGTTCAGCGCATTGCCTCTCTGGCGCATGCCGATGTGAACGCGATCAGCTTCCTGGCTCAGGCCAGGCTGCAATCGCAGCTGGCGGCCAGCCAGGCAGGGTGCGTGATCGTGCGCGAGGAATTTCGCGACGCCGCGTTGGCGCGCTGCGGTGCCGCGATCGTGACCGCCGACCCCTACCTGTACTACGCACGCCTGACGCGCTGGTGGGTGGCGCACCGGGGCCGCAAGGTCGATGCGGGCATCCATCCCAGCGCCGTGATCGGCCAGCGCGTGACGATCCATCCGTCCGCCAGCGTCGGGCCGATGACGGTGATCGAGGATGACGTCCATATCGGCGAGGGGGCCGTCATCGGTTCGCACGGCCATGTCGGCGCTGGCGCCGTGGTGGGCGCGTACACGCGCTTCGCGGCACGGGTGAGCTTCGGGCGGGACTGTCGAATCGGTCAGCGAGGCACCGTGCACAGCGGCGCGGTGATCGGTGCCGACGGTTTCGGCTTCGCACCGTTTGAAGGGCGCTGGGAAAAGATCGAACAGCTGGGCGCCGTGCGCATCGGCGACGACGTGGACATCGGCGCCAACACCTGCATCGATCGGGGCGCCCTGGACGACACCGTGATCGAGGACGGGGTCAAGCTCGACAACCTGATCCAGATCGCCCACAACGTGCACATCGGCCGCCACACCGCAATGGCCGGTTGCGTCGGGGTGGCAGGCAGCGCGCGCATCGGCGCGCACTGCACCTTTGGCGGTGCCGCGATGATCCTGGGGCACCTGGAGATCGCCGATCACGTCCATGTGTCGGCAGCCAGTTGCGTGATGAGCTCCATCCTCAAGCCCGGTCAATACAGCGGCGTGTTTCCGATCGATGACAATGCGAGCTGGGAAAAGAACGCGGCCACGCTGCGTCAGTTGCACACCTTGCGAAGCCGGCTTCGCGCACTCGAGAAGAAGATCACGCCATGACGATGGACATCCACCAGATCCTGAAGCGGTTGCCGCATCGCTACCCATTCCTGCTCGTCGATCGGGTGCTGGAGCTGGAAAAGAACCAGCGCGTCCTGGCGTTGAAGAACGTCACCATCAACGAGCCGTTTTTCATGGGGCATTTCCCCCACCGGCCAGTGATGCCGGGCGTGCTGATGCTCGAAGCCATGGCCCAGGCCGCGGCATTGCTGTCCTTCGCGTCGATGGAGCAGGATCCGGGCGATGACATGGTGGTTTACTTTGCAGGCATCGACGGCGCCCGGTTCAAGCGCCCGGTCGAGCCGGGGGACCAGTTGCTGATCGAGGCGCGGCTGCTGCGCGCCAAGTCGGGCATCTACAAGTACCACGCACGGGCCACCGTCGGCACCGAACTGGCGGTGGAGGCCGAGCTGATGTGCACGATGCGCAAGATCGATTGATCTTCCGGCGCGCATGACCAGAATCCACCCCACCGCCATCGTCGAGGCGGGTGCCGAGCTCGATGACAGCGTCACGGTCGGCGCCTATGCCTTGATCGGCCCCGAGGTCCGCATCGCTGCGGGGACGACGATCGGGCCGCATTGCGTGGTCCAGGGACGCACGACCATCGGACGCGACAACCGGTTCTTCCAGTTCAGCTCGATCGGCGCGGTGCCGCAGGACATGAGCTATGCCGGCGAGCCCACCGAACTGTCCATCGGTGATCGCAATACGGTGCGGGAGTTCTGTACGTTCAACACCGGTACGCTCAAGGAAGAGGGCGTGACGCGCATCGGTTCCGACAACTGGATCATGGCCTACGTGCACATCGCCCACGATGTACGCCTGGGTGACCACACGGTGCTGGCCAACAACGCCACGCTGGCCGGGCATGTCCATGTGGGCGATTGGGCCGTGATCGGCGGGCTGACCGGGGTCCACCAGTTCGTCAAGATCGGTGCCCACGCGATGGTGGGGTTCCAGGGCCATGTGGCGCAGGACGTCCCGCCCTACATGACGGTCGATGGCAATCCGTTGGCCGTGCGGGCGGTGAACCTCACGGGTCTGAAGCGGCGGGGTTTCAGCCCAGAACGCATCGCGGTGATCCGGCAGATGCACAAGCTCTTGTATCGTGAGTCGCTGACGCTCGGCCAGGCCGTGGACGCGATCGGTACCTTGCGAGGCCAGCAGCCCGATGCGGATGCGGATGCCGATGTCGCCGTGATGCTCGACTTCATCTCCACCGCCCGGCGCGGCCTGGTGCGCTGAGCGTCGCGGCCCGGTCCATGGTGGCTCCGGCACCCCGTTTGGCGATGGTCGCCGGAGAAGCCTCAGGCGATCTGCTGGCGGGCCTGCTGCTGCAGGGGTTGGCGCAGCGCTGGCCTGACCTGCAGGCCGGCGGCATCGGCGGCCCGAGGATGTGTTCGCAGGGTTTCGATGCCTGGTGGCCCAGCAGCAAGCTGTCGGTGTTCGGCTACCTGGACGCCTTGCGCCACCTGCCGGAATTGCTGGGGATCCGGCATCGTCTGGCGAAGCGGCTGCTGGCGCAGCGCCCCGACGTGTTCATCGGCGTCGATGCGCCGGACTTCAACTTCGCGCTCGAGACCCGCTTGCGCGCCGCCGGCCTGCGCACGGTGCATTTCGTCTGCCCGTCGATCTGGGCCTGGCGCGGCGAGCGGGTGCGGACGCTGGCGGCGGCGGCCGATCATGTGCTGTGCCTGTTTCCGTTCGAGCCCGAGCTGCTCGACAGGCACGGGGTCCAGGCGAGCTACGTCGGCCACCCGCTGGCCGATCAGATTCCGCTGGAGGTGCCCGCCGGGCCCCATCGAAAGGTTCTGGGCCTCTCGGAATCCGATACCGTGATCGCGCTGCTGCCCGGCAGCCGGCGCAGCGAGATCCAGCACGTCGCTCCGGCGCTGCTGCAGGCCGCCGTGCTGCTGGGCAAAGAGCGGCCCGGGCTCAAGTTCGTGCTGCCGGTGGCGCCGGGCTTGCGTCCCCTGTTGCTCGACCTTGCCGCCCGGCACGCGCCCGGTCTGGAGCTGCAATGGCTGGAGGGACGCTCGCACGAGGCGCTCGCTGCCTGCGACCTGAGCTTGATCGCCAGCGGGACGGCCACGCTGGAGGCGGCGCTGTTCAAGCGTCCGATGGTCATCGTCTACAAGATGAATGCGCTGAACTATCGCCTGATGCGCGGCAAGGCGTACCTGCCCTGGTTCGGGCTGCCCAACATCCTGGAGCGCGAGTTTGTCGTGCCGGAACTGATCCAGGACGCGGCCACGCCGCAGGCCATCGCGCGCGAAGCGCTGGCCTGGCTGTACGACGCGCCGCGTCGCCAGGCCTTGCAGCGGCGGTTCGCCGATCTTCATCTCCGCCTGCGGCAGGACACCGCGCAGAAAGCCAGCCATGCGATCGCGAAAGTCATTGGACGTGCCTGAGCAGATCGCCCTGCGATTCGACGCACCGGGCCTGATGGCGGGTGTCGACGAAGCCGGCCGCGGCCCGCTGGCCGGGCCGGTGGTGGCCGCGGCCGTGATCCTGGACGACCTGCATCCGATCGCCGGGCTGAGGGACTCCAAGCAACTGACCGCGCGCCGGCGCGAGGCCTTGTTCGACGAGATCCGCGCCAAGGCGCTGTGCTGTTGCATTGCCGAGGCCAGCGTCGACGAAATCGACCGATTGAACATCCTGCAGGCGACGATGCTGGCGATGCGCCGCGCGGTCGAAGGCCTGCGGCTGCCGCCGGCCAAGGTGGTGGTGGACGGCAACCGGCTGCCGATGCTGAGGGTGCCGGGCGAAGCGATCGTCAAGGGCGACACCAAGGTGCCTGCGATCTCGGCCGCATCGATCCTGGCGAAGGTCCATCGCGATCGCCTGTGTCTTCAACTGCACGCGGCGTGGCCGCAGTACGGTTTTGCGACCCACAAGGGCTATCCCACCCCCGATCATCTGGCCGCCTTGCGCACGCACGGTGCGGCACCGGTGCATCGTCGAAGTTTCGGCCCGGTGCGCCAGGTGCTGGGGCGCTCGGCATGAGTCCACCCGAATTGATCACCTCGCGGGACAACCCGCTGCTGCAGCGCATTCGCAAGCTGACCGCCGATCCCTCTGCCTACCGGAAGCTCGGCTCGGTGTGGCTGGAAGGCGATCACCTGGTGGACGCGGCACGGACCCGGGGGTGGTCGCTGGACGAGATGGTGGTGGCCGAATCGGCCTGGCAGACGCGGGTCGACTGGCGGGGCTGGGCCGATCGGGCGCGCCGCGTCGTGTGCCTGCCCGATGCCTTGTGGGTGTCGCTCAGCACGCTGGAATCCCCCGCCCGGATCGGTGCGACGCTGAGCTTGCCGGCGCCGCCGCCCATCGCGCCTGCGGCGCTCAGCGTGGTGCTCGACCGCCTGCAGGACGCCGGCAACGTCGGCAGCATCCTGCGCAGCGCAGCGGCCTTCGGGGTGCGGCAGGTGCTGGCCCTCAAGGGCACGGCAGCGCTCTGGTCGCCCAAGGTGCTGCGTGCCGGCATGGGGGCCCATTTCGGACTGGATCTGAACGAGGGCCTGTCGCCGGAGGCATTGACGGCGATGACGGTGCCGATGCTGGCCACCAGTTCCCACGCCGGCAGCGTGCTCGGGCGGGGTCCGTTGCCGTTCCCCTGCGCCTGGGTCTTCGGGCACGAAGGGCAGGGCGTGGGCGACACCTTGCTGCGGCGCTGCACCCAGACCGTCAGGATTCCACAGCCCGGAGGCGAGGAGTCGCTGAACGTGGCGGCCGCGGCTGCGATCTGCCTCTACGAGAGCTGCCGCGGCCGCTGACGGCCGTCTCGCGTCCGGCCGCCGTCCGCCTCAGTAGATCAGGCGGTCCGGGCGGATGTCGCGCAAGATGGTGGTCGCGATTTCCTCGATCGACTTGTGGGTCGAGCTGAGCCACGAAATGCCGCTGCGCTTCATCATGCTTTCGGCCTCGTGCACCTCGTGGCGGCAGTTCTCGATCGAGGCGTACCGGCTGTCAGGGCGGCGTTCGTTGCGGATCTGGCTCAGGCGCGCGGGGTCGATGGTCAGCCCGAAGCATTTGCGCTTGTGCGGCGACAGGGTCGACGGCAGGTGGCCTCGCTCGAAGTCTTCCGGGATCAGCGGGTAATTGGCCGCCTTGATGCCGTGCTGCATCGCCAGATAGAGCGAGGTCGGCGTCTTGCCGCTGCGGCTGACGCCGACCAGGATCACGTCCGCGGCTTCCAGGTTCTTGGCGGATTGGCCATCGTCGTGGGCGAGCGAGAAGTTGATCGCCTCGATGCGGTCGTGATATTCCTCGCTCTTGGCCGCGTCCGAGAAGCGGCCGACCCGGTGGTTCGACTTCAGGCCGAACTCTTCTTCCAGGGGCTCGACGAAGGACTTGAACATGTCCAGCACCAAGGCCTTGCAGGACGCGTCCGTCAGGACCTCGCGAACCGCCGTGTTGGCCAGCGTGATGAAGACGATCGGCCGCCGGCCTTCGGCCTCGGCCGTGGCGTTGATCTCGGACACCACGCGGTCGGCCTTCTCCAGGGTGTCGATGAAAGGCCGCCGCACGTGCCTGGGTTTGGCCGAAAACTGGGCCAGGATGGAGTTGCCGAAGGTTTCGGCGGTGATACCGGTGCCGTCCGAAACAAAGAATACGGTGCGATTGGGCATGGGGACTCGCCAGGGCGCTCAGAGTGGAATTTTCAGCACGGCTTTGCGGAGACAAAGTCCTGTCGATGATAGGCAATCCGTCCGTAGAATGCGGACCATTGCGTCTTCTTTTCGCCCGCCGACAAGATTTGTCCGGGCTCCGCTCCATGTCTTCGCGCTGCCCACCACTCGAATTCCAATGCAGGGCAGCGCAGGCAAGGGCTGCGGCAAGGGTGACGCCACCGGATTTTTGTCATCAAGGAGCTTTCCCATGTCTGCAACCCATCTGGCGGCCGCCCTGGTCGTCCCGTTTGAACAACTGAGAATGACCGACGTCGAGGTCGTTGGCGGCAAGAATGCCAGCCTCGGCGAGATGATCAGTCAATTGGCCGCCTCGGGCGTGCGGGTGCCCGGTGGCTTCGCCACCACGGCCCACGCCTTCCGTGAGTTCCTGAGTCATGGCGGTCTGACGGACAAGATCAACGCCCGCCTCGACGCGCTGGACACCGACGATGTTCGGGCGCTGGCCGAAGCCGGTGCGGAGATCCGGCAATGGCTGATCGATGCGCCGTTCCCGCCGGCACTGGACGCCGCGGTGCGTGCCGAATATGCCCGCGTGGCGGGCGATGCGCCCGATGCCACGTGGGCGGTGCGCTCGTCCGCCACGGCGGAAGACCTGCCGGACGCCTCGTTCGCCGGTCAGCAGGAGACCTTTCTCAATGTGCATGGCATCGACGAGGTGCTGCACAAGATGAAGGAGGTCTTCGCCTCGCTCTACAACGACCGGGCCATCAGCTACCGCGTGCACAAGGGCTTCACCCATGCCGAGGTGGCCTTGTCGGCCGGCGTGCAGCGCATGGTCCGCTCGGATGTCGGTGCGGCGGGCGTGATGTTCACGATCGACACCGAGTCGGGCTTCAAGGACGTGGTGTTCATCACCTCCAGCTATGGCCTGGGCGAGACGGTGGTGCAGGGCGCCGTCAACCCCGACGAGTTCTACGTGCACAAGCCGGCGCTGGAGGCGGGCAAGTTCCCGGTCATCCGGCGCAGCCTGGGCTCCAAGCTGATTCGCATGGAGTTCGCCTCGCCCGAAGAAAAGGCGGCCAGCGGCAAGCTGGTGCGCACCGTCGACACGCCGCCCGAGCAGCGCAACCGCTACTCGCTGAACGACGCCGACGTGGTCGAACTGGCCCGATATGCGCTGGTCATCGAGAAGCACTATGGCCGGCCGATGGACATCGAATGGGGCAAGGATGGCGTCGACGGCAAGCTCTACATCCTTCAGGCACGGCCGGAAACGGTCCGCAGCCAGGCCGAGGGGCAGGTCGAGCATCGCTACAAGCTGAAGGGCCACAGCACCGTGCTGGCCGAAGGGCGTGCGATCGGCCAGAAGATCGGCACCGGTCCGGTCCGGCTGGTCAGTTCGATCGCCGAGATGGACCGGGTCCAGCCGGGTGACGTGTTGGTCACCGACATGACCGATCCGAACTGGGAGCCGGTGATGAAGCGCGCCAGCGCCATCGTCACCAACCGCGGTGGACGCACCTGCCACGCCGCCATCATCGCGCGTGAGCTGGGGATTCCGGCGGTGGTCGGCTGTGGCGATGCCACCGACAAGCTGGTGGATGGCCAACTGGTGACCGTCGTGTGCTCGGAGGGCGATACCGGCTTCGTCTACGACGGCTTGCTGGAGACCGAGGTCAGCGAGGTGGCGCGCGGCGAGATGCCGTATTGCCCGGTGAAGATCATGATGAACGTCGGCAACCCGCAGCTGGCCTTCAATTTCGCGCAGATCCCGAACTCCGGCGTCGGTCTGGCGCGACTGGAGTTCATCATCAACAACAACATCGGCGTCCACCCCAAGGCCATCCTCGACTATCCGAATGTCGACCCGGACCTGAAAAAGGCAGTGGAATCGGTGGCCCGTGGCCACGCGTCGCCACGGGCCTTCTACGTCGACAAGGTGGCCGAGGGCGTGGCCACCATCGCCGCCGCGTTCTGGCCCAAGCCGGTCATCGTCCGCTTGTCGGACTTCAAGTCCAACGAGTACAAGAAGCTGATCGGCGGCTCGCGCTACGAGCCCGACGAAGAAAATCCGATGCTGGGTTTCCGCGGCGCCTCGCGCTATATCAGCGGCGAGTTCACCGACGCCTTCGGCATGGAGTGCGAGGCCCTGAAGCGCGTTCGCAACGACATGGGGCTGACCAACGTCGAGATCATGGTCCCCTTCGTGCGCACGGTGCGCCAGGCCGAACGGGTCGAAGCCTTGCTGGCGGCCCGCGGCCTGAAGCGGGGCCAGGACGGATTGCGGCTGATCATGATGTGCGAGGTGCCCAGCAACGCCTTGCTCGCCGACCAGTTCCTGGCGCATTTCGACGGCATGTCGATCGGCTCCAACGACCTGACCCAGCTGACGCTGGGGCTGGATCGCGATTCGGGGCTGGAGCAGTTGGCGGCAGACTTCGACGAACGCGATCCGGCCGTCAAGGCCTTGATCTCGCGTGCCATCGCAGCCTGCCGCGCGACGGGCAAGTACATCGGCATCTGCGGCCAGGGCCCCAGCGATCATCCGGACTTCGCCGAGTGGCTGGCGGCCGAGGGCATCGTCTCGATCTCGTTGAATCCGGATTCCGTCATCGAGACCTGGACGCGGTTGGCAGCCAAGCGCTGATACACCGACGTTCGGGCGAGTCCTGCTATAATTTTCGATTCCCCTTGCCGCACCTGCATCGCTGACGCGCAGGGCGGCTTCCGATTTTGGAATCCCAAAGGAGTATTCATGCGTCACTATGAAATCGTTCTGCTGATCCATCCGGATCAAAGCGAACAGGTTCCGGCCATGCTGGAGCGCTACAAGACCCTGATCACCAATGGCGGTGGCAAGGTCCATCGGGTGGAAGACTGGGGCCGCCGTCAGCTGGCCTACATGATCCAGAAGCTCGCCAAGGCCCACTACCTGTGCCTGAACATCGAGTGCTCCAGCGCCGTGCTGGGCGAACTCGAGACCGGCTTCCGGTTCAACGACGCCGTGCTGCGTCACCTGACCGTCAAGGTGGACAAGGCCGAAACCGGCCCGTCCGTCATGATGAAGTCGGTCGAAAAGGAAGAGGCCCGCAAGGCCGCCCAGGAGACCACGGCCTGAGTTACGAGGGTTCAGCCCGGCCTGACGGGGCGTTGCGATGAACCGCTTGGTTCTTGCTGCCCAGATGGTCGAGCGTGGTGCGATGCGTTACACCCCCGCCGGCTTGCCGGCCCTGGACTTGAAGCTCAAGCACGAGTCCGAGGTCAGCGAAGACGGCCTGCCGCGCAAGGTCTCCCTGGAGATCAAGGCGGTGGCGATCGGGGCCGTCACCAAGACCGCCAACGCGTTGGCGCTCGGAACACCGTGCAGCTTTGCCGGATTCCTGGCCGCCACCCGCAATGGCAAGGGTCTTGTGTTTCACGTCAACGAGATCGTGCCGACCGAACCCGCATCTGTTTGATCACCGGATTCGCTATTTTTCAGAGGTCATAGACATGCCCCCGCCCAAGTCAAGATTTTCCAAGGACCGCCGTCCCAAGCGCAACCAGCAATCGCTGCTGTTCCGCCGCAAGAAGTTCTGCCGCTTCACCGTCACCGGCGTCGAGCACATCGACTACAAGGACGTGGATCTGCTGCGCGATTTCATCGGTGAAAACGGCAAGATCACGCCCGCCCGCCTGACCGGCACGCGCGCCTTCTTCCAGCGTCAGCTCACCACGGCCATCAAGCGCTCGCGCTTCCTGGCGATGCTGCCGTACAGCGACATGCACCGCGTCTAAGGAGCCACCACCATGCAAATCATCCTGCTGGACAAAGTGGCGAACCTGGGCAACCTGGGCGACATCGTCAAGGTCAAGGACGGCTACGCCCGCAACTTCCTGATCCCGACCAAGCGCGCCCGCCGCGCCACCGAGGCCGCGATCAAGGAATTCGAAGTTCGCCGCGCCGAACTCGAGAAGGTGGCCGCCGAGAAGTTGGCCGCTGCCACAGCTGTGGGCGAGAAGCTCGCCGGCCTGACGGTCACGGTCAGCCAGAAGGCGGGCGTCGACGGCCGCCTGTTCGGTTCGGTCACGAACCACGACGTGGCGGACGCGCTGGCCAAGCAAGGCTTCCAGATCGCGAAGGCTCAGGTGCGCATGCCGCACGGCCCGCTGAAGGCCGTGGGCGAGTTCCCGGTCAGCGTCGCGGCCCACACCGACGTGGTGGTCGAGATCACCGTCAAGGTGGTGGGCGAGACCGACTGATCGTCGCGATCCCTCGTCACTGAACAAGGCCGGTTCTCGAACCGGCCTTTGTCATTCTGGCGTGGCGTGGATCTTCACCGTCATTCCCCGCGAAATCCACAGGCTTGTCCACAGCTCCGCGGAGGCCTGGACCCTATCATTCCCAGATGTCCACGATCTTCGACGCCCACGATCCGCGCAGTGCTCCCCGAGACGAGGAGGTCGCACGCCTGCGCGTCCCGCCGCACTCGATCGAAGCCGAGCAAAGCGTGCTGGGCGGCCTGATGCTGGACAACGGTGCCTGGGACCGTGCCGCCGACGTGCTGAAGGAGGACGACTTCTACCGTTACGAGCACCGCATGATCTTCGGTGCGGTCGGTACGCTGATCGGTCAGTCCAAGCCCGCCGACGTGATCACCGTCTTCGAGCAGCTGCAGAACCTGGGCAAGGCGGCCGAATGCGGTGGGCTGGCCTATCTCAACGCGCTGGCGCAAAGCGTGCCCAGCGCAGCGAATCTGCGCCGCTATGCCGAGATCGTCCGCGAGCGGGCGATCCTGCGCAAGCTGATCGCCGCCAGCGACGACATCGCCACCCAGGCCTTCAATCCGCAGGGCAAGCAGGTCTCGCAGATCCTGGACGAGGCCGAAGGCAAGATCTTCAAGATCGGCGAGGAAGGGCAGCGCACCAAACAGGGTTTCCAGGGCATGGACACCCTGGTGATGCAGTTGATCGACCGCGTCACGGAGCTGGCCGAGAACGGCGCCGAGGACGTCACCGGCGTGCGCACCGGTTTCTTCGAACTCGACCGGATGACGGCCGGTCTGCAGGGCGGCGATCTGATCATCCTCGCCGCTCGGCCCTCGATGGGCAAAACCGCCTTCGCGCTGAACATCGCCGAGAACGTGGCGGTGAACGAAGGCCTGCCGGTGGTGGTGTTCTCGATGGAAATGGGCGCCTCGCAACTGGCGTTGCGGATGGTGGGCTCGCTCGGCCGGATCGACCAATCCGGCCTGCGCACCGGCAAGCTGCGCGACGACGATTGGGGGCGGCTGACCGAGGCGGTGGACAAGCTGTCGAAGTCGTCGATCTACATCGACGAGACCCCGGCGCTGAACCCGGCCGAACTGCGCGCCCGGGCGCGGCGCCAGGCACGCCAATGCGGCAAGCTCGGCCTGATCGTGATCGACTACCTGCAGTTGATGAGCGGCAGCGGCAATGCGTCGGGCGAGAACCGTGCGACCGAGATTTCGGAGATCTCGCGTGGCTTGAAGGCGCTGGCCAAGGAACTGAACTGCCCGGTGATCGCGCTGTCGCAGCTCAACCGAAGCGTCGAGACGCGCACCGACAAGCGGCCGATGATGAGCGATCTGCGCGAGTCGGGCGCCATCGAGCAGGACGCCGACGTCATCATGTTCATCTATCGCGACGACTACTACAACCGCGAAGACTCCAAGGTGCCGGGGACCGCCGAGATCATCATCGGCAAACAGCGTAACGGCCCGGTGGGTGCGTTGCACCTGGCCTTCCTGAAACCGCTGACCCGGTTCGACAACCTGGCGCCGGATGCCCATATGGGCGGTGAATACTGAGGGCTCCTGATCCGGCCGTGTCTCGGCGGTCCGGCCTCCGACAGGGCAAGGTGTCGTCGCTTGCGGAGGATAGCGAACTGTATGAAAATACAGTATGCCTTGCCTCCCCCTCACGTCGCCTTCCGGATCCATGACGGCTCCCGCGGAGGCGTTGCGGGGACGCGGCACGAGTTGGGTCATCCCCCATCGATTCAGCGTTGACCAGCGCGAGGCGGTGGATGACGGCTGGGGCGGTGTCCAACAGGAGGTCCGGTCCTCATCGCTGTCGACGGGGACCCAGGTGATCGAAGAACGGGTCGCCTCGATCGTCAGCGGCAACGATTCGCCCGACATCCGCTTCGATCTCTCGATCAACCCGTACCGGGGCTGCGAGCACGGCTGCATCTACTGCTACGCGCGGCCGACCCACAGCTATCTGAACCTGTCGCCCGGACTGGATTTCGAGACCCGGATCGTCGCCAAGATCAATGCGGCCGAGCGCTTGCGCGACACGCTGGCGCGCGCGAGCTACGTGCCGAAGTCGCTCAACATCGGATCGGTGACCGATGCGTACCAGCCGATTGAACGGCGTTTGCGCATCACCCGCGGTGTGATCGAGGTGTTGGCGGGTTGCCGACACGCGTTTTCCATCATCACCAAGTCGGCGGGTGTCGAGCGCGACCTGGACCTGATCGCGCCGATGGCCAGGGAGGGCATGGCGCAGGTGTTCATTTCGCTGACCACGCTGGACCCCGCGCTGGCCCGTATCCTGGAGCCGAGGGCGACATCGCCGGCGCGGCGGCTGCAGACCATCCGCACGCTGTCCGATGCCGGCGTGCCGGTGGGGGTGAGCGTGTCGCCGGTGATTCCGTTCATCAACGAGCCCGAGATCGAGCGCATCCTTGCCGCCGCGGCGCAGGCCGGCGCGAGCAGCGCCTTTTCCATCGTGTTGCGCCTGCCCTGGGAAGTGAACCCCTTGTTCCAGCAGTGGCTGGAGCAGCACTTTCCCGATCGCGCGCGTCGCGTGATGGCGCGCATCCGCGACCTGCGGCAGGGCAAGGACAACGATGCCCGGTTCGGGACGCGCATGACCGGCCAAGGCGTCTGGGCCGATCTGATCCGTCAGCGGTTCGCGACCAGCACGCGGCGCCTGGGTTTGCACACCGATCGGCCAGCCCTCGACCTGACTCGTTTTCGGCCGCCGCGGCGCCAGCCGGTGGCCGGTGGTCCGGCAGACGCCCAGATCAGTCTGTTCTAGCCGGAATCAGGCCAGCCAGAGCTCGAAGCGGGCGCCGCCACCCGGGCGCGGCAACAGCCGGGCCCGGCCCTGCCGCGGGCCGCAGTGGTGGGCATGGCCAACGGCCTCGCACAGTGCCGTGCCCAGGCCGGTGGCATGGAGGGCCTGCGGGTCGACCGCCCCCGGACCGGGGCCGTCATCGTCGATGCGAAGAACCAGAAAACCGTCCAGTTCCAGCGCCTGCAGCGTGATCGTCTTCTGCGCGAAGCGGCCCGCATTGTGCAAGGCGGCATCCAGCGCCAGGCGAACCAGGCGGGCGTCGAAATACCAGAACGCAGGCGCGGCTTCGAGGCCGACCGCTTCCAAGTGGAGGTCGGGGTGCAACACCCGGCCGCGCTCGAGCAAGCTCAACAGCAACGCCAAAGGGGATTCGTCGCTCGCATGGACGCGCAATTCGGCGTCCGGGCCGTACAGGGTCAGAAACTGAATGAAGCGCTGGCGCAACTCGGCGCATTGGCGATGGGCGCTGGCCGCTGCGGCGGTTTCGGCTCGGGTCGCCAACGTCGCCAGGGTGGCTTCCAGTGCACCGAGTTCATTCTTCAGGTCGTGCACCACGAGTGCCATCAGGGCCGGACTCATGGCGTGCCGTCCTCACGCCGCAGCGCTGCTGGGGCGGCTCAGGGCCCCCAGCGTCTCGCGGAAATAGCGTTGCATCTGGGTGACCCGGTCATTGGCCGGCATCAGTTTTTCAAGACGGGTCAGGTAGAGCTGCACCCGCTCGACCACCGTGGCGTTGAGCGCCTTTTTCAGCCGCAGCGACAGGCAGTTCATCTGCGCCGCCTGAAGCAGCACGCCGGTGTTTTCGGGGTAGTCCTGCACAGCGGCCTCGATCGTCGCCAGCGCCTCGTCGATGCGGCTGTCACGGAACAAGGCTTTGGCCTCCTTCACCCGCGATTCCAGCCCGGCCGCGGCGGCATCGATGACCTGCGCCATCTTGTCCTCGTGCCCGGTGTCGCGCAGCGCCTTGCCGATCAACTGACGAACCCTCGGGTTCTCGTGGTCGGCACTGACCGCCTTCTCGAGCAGCGCCAACCCGGCTGCTTCATGCCCGGTGACCAGTTCCGCCTTGGCCAGCGCGATGGTGCCGAAGTCGGCCTTGGCCTTGCGCATGGTCTCGCGGGCGCGGCGCAAGGTCTGCTGGGCGCCATCGGCGTCGCCGGCGATGGCCTGGGCCTGGGCGCGGATCGCCAACGACACCTGTTCGAATTGCGGGTTGTTGCGATGGGCGCTCGGACCATCGCCCAACAGGGCCAGCGCTTCGTTGGTCTCGTGCCGGTCGACCAGGGTCTGGGCCAGGCTGAGCGTGTCCTGGGCCTGCGCCGTCACCGAATTGCCCGTGCTCTTGGTGACCTTGAGAAAGCTTTCCTTGGCGGTGTCGAGGTCGCCGTTGCGGTAGGCGCTTTCACCGACCAGCCGGTGGCGGCGCGCCGACGGCACCACGGTGGCCGCATCGCGCAGCACCCAAAGCGCCCCTTCGGGATCGCCCTGAGCCTCCAGCGCCTCGGCCATCACGTCGTAGGCGGCCACATGCTTGTCGCCGTCCTTCGAGTGGATGATGTCGTTGGCGATCATCTTGGCCTCCTCGAACTGGCCGGCGGCCTTGTGGGCCCGCGCCAAGCCCAGTTGGGCCCAGATCAGGTCGGACCGGGCCTCGAGCGCCTGTCGGTAGACCGCTTTGGCGTCCTCGTGACGGCCCAGTTGCAGCAGGGTCTGGCCTTTCAACTGCAGGGCCTGCATGAACCAGCGATCCTTGCGGGCCAGCAAGGCGTCGCATTCGCTCACCGCGCCGGCCAGATCGCCTCGGCGCTGGCATTGGCTGACGCGCTGCAGCACCTGCCGCTTCTCCAGCATGAGTTTCAGGCGGTCACCGATGTCGACCGCGGTGATCGGCTTGAGCAGGTAGGCGTCGGGTTTGTGTTCGGTGGCCGACGCGACCGAGCCGTAGCCGCTCTCGGCCGTGATCATGAAGAACAGGCAGTCGGCAGGCAACAGGTCGAGGTCGCGCAGGTGTTCAAAAAGCTGCTGGCCGTCGGTTCGATGGTTCAGGTTGTAGTCGCACAGGATCAGCCCGTAGGGGCGGCTGCGGATCAGGCGCAGGGCGTCGTCGGCGGTGGTGGCCGAATCGATCTTGCCGATGCCCAGAGACGTCAACTGGCCGCGCAAGGTGGTCTGCTGCACCGACATGTCGTCGATGATCAGGGCATGCAGGCTCGAATAGGGGGTCTGGATGATGGCCATGGGCACTCGTCTGCGGCTGAATTGCAGGGCATTGACGTGCCGACAGGGGAATGGCGGCACGGCAACTCAGGGCATTCGCCAGCCAAGTTGCTGCCGGCGGTTGTCTTCACCACAGTTTCGGCCGATCTGCCCAAAGCTTGAGCAGCGCCCCAAAGAGCGCAGGCCCACGCACGGGTGGGCCTGCTGATTTCGAGACCGGCGGGACGCGCTTACTTGAACAAATCCTTGACCCGGTCCGTCCAGCTCTTGGCATTGGGCGAATGCTTGTCACCGCCCTTCTTGAGCGATTCGTCGAGCTCCTTCAGCAGCTTGCGCTGATGCTCGGTCAGCTTGACCGGGGTCTCCACGGTGACATGGCAGTACAGGTCGCCCGGATAGGTCGAACGGATGCCCTTGATGCCCTTGCCGCGCAGGCGGAAGGTCTTGCCATGCTGGGTTCCCTCGGGCAACTCGATCTCCAGCTTGCTGGTCAAGGTCGGCACTTCGATCGATCCGCCCAGTGCCGCCGTGACCATGCCGACCGGGATGGTGCAGTGCAGGTCGTCGCCATCGCGCTCGAAGATGTCGTGCTGCTTGATGCGGATCTCGATGTACAGGTCGCCGGGCGGCCCACCATTGGTGCCGGGCTCGCCGTTGCCGGCCGAGCGGATGCGCATGCCTTCGTTGATGCCGGCCGGAATCTTGACCTCCAGCGTCTTCTGGCGCTTGATCTTGCCGGCGCCGCCGCAGGTGGTGCAGGGCTCGGGGATGATCTTGCCCGTGCCCTGGCAGTGCGGGCAGCTCTGCTGGATGCTGAAGAAGCCCTGGCGCATGTGCACGGTGCCGCTGCCGTTGCAGGTGCCACAGGTCTTGGCCTTGGTGCCGGGCTTGGCGCCGCTGCCGCCGCAGGTGTCGCAGGCGTCCCAGCTGGGAATGCGGATCTGGCTGTCCTTGCCCAGTGCGGCTTCTTCGAGCGTGATCTCCATCGCGTAGCTGAGGTCGCTGCCGCGATAGATCTGCTGGCCGCCACCGCCACGGCGACCGCCGCCGCCGTTCTGGCCGCCGAAGATGTCGCCGAAGATGTCGCCGAAGGCCTCGGCGAAGCCGCCGAACCCCTCGGCGCCGGGGCCGCCGCGCATTCCCGCATTCGGGTCCACGCCGGCATGGCCGTGCTGATCGTAGGCCGCCCGCTTGTTCGCATCGGACAGCATCTCGTAGGCCTCTTTGGCCTCCTTGAACCGCTCCTCGGCCGCCTTGCTTCCGTCACCCTGGTTGCGGTCCGGGTGGTGCTTCATGGCCAGCTTGCGGTAGGCCTTCTTGATGTCGTCCTCGGAGGCGTTCTTGGGAACGCCGAGGATCTCGTAATAGTCGCGCTTTGCCATGGAATCTCTCGAGCTCGTGAAGCAAAACCGCCGCGCTGAGAGGTTGAACGGATCCAACCCCCCGAGCGCGGCGCGTCATCACGGCGGCATGGGGTGCCCGCCGTGACGCAGGAAGATCACTTCTTGACTTCCTTGAATTCGGCGTCGACCACGTTGTCGTCGGCCGGTCCGGCTTCCGGCGCTGCGCTGGCGGCACTCTCGGCGCCGGCAGCGCCCGCCGCGGCGGCTTGCTGTTCGGCGTAGAGCTTCTCGCCCAGCTTCTGGCTGGCGGTCATCAGGGCTTCGGTCTTGGCATCGATGGTGGCCTTGTCCTCGCCCTTGATCGCCTCTTCAGCGTCCTTCAGCGCGGCCTCGATCTTTTCCTTCTCGCCGGCCTCCAGCTTGTCACCATGCTCGCTCAGGCTCTTCTTGACCGAGTGGATCATCGCGTCGGCCTGGTTGCGGGCCTGGACCAGTTCCAGCTTCTTGGCGTCTTCGGCAGCGTTGAGCTCCGCGTCCTTGACCATCTTCTGGATCTCGTCTTCCGACAGACCTGAGTTGGCCTTGATCGTGATCTTGTTTTCCTTGCCGGTGCCCTTGTCCTTGGCGCCCACGTGCAGGATGCCATTGGCGTCGATGTCGAAGCTCACCTCGATCTGCGGCAGGCCGCGCGGGGCCGGCGGGATGCCTTCGAGGTTGAACTCGCCCAGGCTCTTGTTGCCCACGGCCAGTTCACGCTCGCCCTGGTAGACCTTGATGGTGACGGCCGGCTGGTTGTCGTCGGCCGTCGAGAACACCTGCGAGAACTTGGTCGGGATCGTGGTGTTCTTCTTGATCATCTTGGTCATCACGCCGCCCAGGGTCTCGATGCCCAGCGACAGCGGGGTGACGTCCAGCAGCAGCACGTCCTTGCGCTCGCCGCCCAGCACCTGGCCCTGGATGGCCGCACCGACGGCGACCGCTTCGTCAGGGTTGACGTCCTTGCGCGGCTCCTTGCCGAACAACTCCTTGACCTTCTCCTGCACCTTGGGCATGCGGGTCATGCCGCCGACCAGGATCACGTCGTCGATGTCGCTGACCTTGACGCCGGCATCCTTGATGGCGGTGTGGCAGGGGGCCATCGTGCGCTCGATCAACTCGTCGACCAGGCTTTCCAGCTTGGCGCGGGTCAGCTTGATGTTCAGGTGCTTCGGCCCCGAGGCGTCGGCCGTGATGTAGGGCAGGTTGACGTCGGTCTGCGTGCTGTTCGAGAGTTCGATCTTGGCCTTTTCGGCCGCTTCCTTCAGGCGCTGCAGGGCCAGCACGTCCTTGGTCAGGTCGACGCCTTGCTCCTTCTTGAACTCGGTGACGATGTAGTCGATCACGCGCTGGTCGAAGTCTTCGCCGCCCAGGAAGGTGTCGCCGTTGGTCGACAGCACTTCGAACTGCTTTTCGCCGTCGACATCGGCGATCTCGATGATGGAGATGTCGAAGGTGCCGCCACCCAGGTCGAACACGGCGATCTTGCGGTCGCCCTTGCCGTGCTTGTCCAGGCCGAAGGCCAGGGCCGCGGCGGTGGGCTCGTTGATGATGCGCTTGACGTCCAGGCCGGCGATGCGGCCAGCGTCCTTGGTCGCCTGGCGCTGGCTGTCGTTGAAGTAGGCCGGGACGGTGATGACGGCTTCGGTCACTTCTTCGCCCAGGTAGTCCTCGGCGGTCTTCTTCATCTTGCGCAGCACTTCGGCGCTGACCTGCGGCGGCGCGAGCTTCTTGCCGCGCACCTCGATCCAGGCATCGCCATTGTCGGCAGCAGCGATCGTGTAGGGCATCAGGTCGATGTCCTTCTGCACTTCCTTCTCGGTGAACTTGCGGCCGATCAGGCGCTTGGCGGCGTACACGGTGTTGCGCGGGTTGGTGACGGCCTGGCGCTTGGCCGAGGCGCCGACCAGCACTTCGCCGTCTTCCTGGTACGCAATGATGGACGGCGTGGTGCGTGCACCTTCCGAGTTCTCGATCACCTTGGTGGTGTTGCCTTCCATGATGGCCACGCACGAGTTGGTGGTGCCGAGGTCAATACCAATGATTTTTCCCATGTTCGTATGCTCCTGAAGGAATGTCCGGTTGTTCTGGATTTGGTTGTGTTTCAGGGGGTTTCAAGGCCTTGTGCCGCACGAAACCGCCTGGAACCGATCATTTGGGGGCGGCGACGGTGACCAGCGCCGGGCGCAGCACCCGCTCGGCGATCAGGTAGCCCTTTTGCAGCACGGCCACCACGGTGTTGGCGTCCTGATCGGCGGGCACCATGCTGATGGCCTGGTGCTGGTGCGGGTCGAAGCGCGTGCCGGCGGGCGGATTGATCTCCAGCACCTTGTTGCGCTCCAGTGCCTGGGCCAGCTGGCGCAGTGTGATGTGCACGCCTTCGAGCACCTTTTCCACCGGGGCGTCGGGCAGCGCGATCGCCGCTTCCAGGCTGTCCTTCACCGGCAGCAGCGCCTCGGCGAAGGATTCCAGAGAAAACTTGCGCGCCTTGCTGATTTCCTCGTCGGCACGGCGGCGGATGTTCTCGCCTTCGGCCTTGGCCCGCAGGTAGGCGTCCGAGACCTCGGCGTGGCGGGCTTCCAGATCCGCCAGGCGGGCCTCCAGCGTGGCCGAAGCGTCCGCTGCGGCGGTGTCGTTTGACGGGGTGTCCGTGGGCTGCGGGGGCGTGTTCGGGTCGTTCTGGCTCATGGGATGGTCTGGTTGGCGTGCCGGCCTGTTCCGGCATCGGCCGGCACTTGGGGCTCGCGGTGGTGATTTCAAGAGGGGGCGCCGAATTTGTGTCGATCCCGCACGCAGCGCTGCGCGCGGCGACACGGCCTCAGTCGTCGGCGCTGGCGCTCCAACGGTTCCAGTCGGCCCATTGCCGGCGGTCGCGCTTGGTGGGGCGACCCTGTTCGAGCGTCTGGGCGGGCTCCACGCCCTGGCGCCGTGCCTCGCGCGCCTGCTCGCGAGCTGCCAGGCTCTCCGGTGTCTCCTGGTAGAGCTGTTGCGCCTGAGGCGCCGGACCGCGCACGTCGCTCAGCAGCAGCACGCGCAGCACCCGCGGCGGGTGGCCGGGCTCGCGAAGGCTCAAGGTGTCGCCGACACGCACCTCGCGCGCCGGCTTGACGGACTGGCCGTTGATCTCGATGCGGTGCTTGCCGATCGCATCGACCGCCAGCGCACGGGTCTTGAACAGCCGCGCGGCCCACAGCCATTTGTCCAGGCGGACCGGGCCGGCGGCCACGCGTGGACCGCCCGCCGGCAGGTTCTCGGAGGCGCTCACCGTGTCAGACCGGCGCGCCCATCGCGAGGGCTCGCTGACGGCTGGCCGAGCGTTCGGCCGGGGGCAGGGCGGTGACGGGCCAACCGGCCAGATGTTTCAGCACGAGGCGGGTCAGCGCTTCGAGGCCCTCGGGCGAATCGTTGAGACAGGCGATGTAGTGGAAAGCCTTGCCGCCGGCGCCCAGAAAAGCCTCGCGACCTTCCATGTTGATCTCTTCCAGCGTCTCCAGGCAATCGGCGGAGAAACCGGGGCAGATCACGTCGACCCGCTCCACGCCGGCCGCCGCCAGGGCCTTGAGCGTCGGTTCGGTCGAGGGCTCCAGCCACTTGGCCTTGCCGAAACGGCTCTGAAAGCTGACCCGGTAGTCCTGCGGTCCCAGACCCAAGGCCTCGGCGAGCAGGCGCGCCGTCTTGTGGCATTGGCAGTGGTAGGGGTCGCCCAGATGCAAGGTGCGCGCCGGCATGCCGTGAAAGCTCATCAGCAGCACACCGGCGCGGCCTTCGCGCGCCCAGTGGCTGCGCACGCTGCCGGCCAAGGCCGCGATGTGGTCCGGGTCGTCGTGGTACTGATGAATGAAGCGCAGCTCCGGCACGAACCGGGCCCGGGTGCCCCAGGCCGCGACGGCGTCAAAACTGCTGGCCGTGGTGGCGCCCGAATACTGCGGGTAGGCCGGCAGCACCAGCACGCGCGTGACGCCCTGGGCCCGAAACGCATCCAGCGCCGATGCGATCGAGGGTCGCCCGTAGCGCATTGCCGGCAGCACGCGCACCGCGGCGCCTTGCTCGATCAGGCGCTGCTGCAGGCCCTGCGCCTGACGGCGCATCCACACCAGCAGCGGCGAGCCCTCGGTCATCCAGACTTTGGCGTACTTGGCGGCGGACTTGGAGGGCCGGACCCGCAGGATGATGCCGTGGAGGATGAGCTGCCACAGCGCCGCCGGAATTTCGACCACCCGGGGATCGCTGAGGAATTCCGCGAGATAGCGCCGCAGTGCGGCCGGGGTCGGAGCGTCGGGCGTGCCCAGGTTGACCAGCAGCACGCCAGTGAGGCTGAGGTCGACCGCGGCGGCATCGGCATGGCCGGCGTGGGAGAAGGCTGGTTCAGGGCGAAAGCGCATGCGATCCATCAAAAGGGGATTTGGCCACCACCGCTGCAACGGAGCGGGTCAGAGGTCGTCTGGGTGCTGTTCACGGGCTACCCGCCAACACGGTGAATTCAACGATTGGCGTCTTGGGATTCTCGGGCGATCCTCCCAATCCCAGCCAACCGCTGCCATGCAGGGTGCATGCGCCGCGGCGCAAGCTGAGGACTTCGTCGTCGCCCGCGAACCGGACGAAGCTGCCATTGATGCTCAGGTCGGTGAGCTGCAGCGCGCCGCCCATCATGTCGATCCGGGCGTGGGCGCGCGAGACGCGGTTGTCGTCGATTCGCAGCGTCGCCGTGACGCTGCGGCCGAGCACCACCGGCAACTGGTCACGTCCGAATTCGCTGGTTTCGTGGTTCCAGACCAGGCGGATCCCGCTGGGCTCGGTCAGCGCGACACGGGATTCCAACTGGGTGACGGCCGTGTCCGCATCGCGGCCCGCCAACAAGTACACGTCGCACGGTTCGGCGCGTCCGCGCAGGTGGACCTTGTCCAGATGGCGGAAGCGGGTCCGCGCTTCCCAGGGCAAGTCGTCGAAGACCTCGCGGCTGATCAGCGTCTCGTTGTCGCCGGCATGGTCGAGCAGCCGGGCAGCGACATTGACCGCGTCGCCGAAGCAGTCGCCCCCCACCTCGACCACCTCGCCGGCGGCGATGGCCACCTGGAGCTGCAGGCGCGCGACCGCCTCGGCTTCGTGATCATGTCCGGTCGGTGCCCAGGCCGTGTCCTGCAGCAGGGCTTCGTGCATCGCGACCGAGGCCATGACTGCCGAGCGCACGTTGGGGAACACCGCCATCAAGCCATCGCCCAGCGTCTTGACCAATTGCCCTCCGGCAGCCGGAACCCGGCGCGCCAGGGCCGTGATCGAGCGCGTGACCAGCGTCGTCGCCTGCGCGTTGCCCAGTGTTTCGTAGAGAGCGGTGCTGCCGCGCAGATCGGCGAACAGGACGACGCGACGCTTGATGGTGGCCATGCGTCACCGAGTGTAGCGTCGCGCCGCCTGGCGATCAGATGTTGTCGAGGTAGGTGCGCAACTTGTCCGAACGGCTCGGGTGCTTGAGCTTGCGGATGGCCTTGGCCTCGATCTGGCGGATGCGCTCGCGCGTCACGTCGAACTGCTTGCCCACTTCCTCCAGCGTGTGGTCGGTGGACATCTCGATGCCGAAGCGCATGCGCAGCACCTTGGCCTCGCGCGGCGTCAGGCTGTCGAGGATGTCCTTGACCACGTCGCGCAGGCCGGCCTGCATCGCGGCCTCGATCGGCGCGGTGTTGTTGGTGTCCTCGATGAAGTCGCCCAGGTGGCTGTCGTCGTCGTCGCCGATCGGGGTTTCCATGGAGATCGGCTCCTTGGCGATCTTCATGATCTTGCGGATCTTGTCCTCGGGCATCTCCATCTTCTCGGCCAGCGTCGGGGCGTCCGGCTCGAAGCCGAACTCCTGCAGATGCTGCCGGCTCAGACGGTTCATCTTGTTGATCGTCTCGATCATGTGCACCGGGATGCGGATGGTGCGCGCCTGGTCGGCGATCGAGCGGGTGATGGCCTGACGGATCCACCAGGTGGCGTAGGTCGAGAACTTGTAGCCGCGGCGGTATTCGAACTTGTCGACCGCCTTCATCAGGCCGATGTTGCCTTCCTGGATCAGGTCGAGGAACTGCAGGCCGCGGTTGGTGTACTTCTTGGCGATCGAGATCACCAGGCGCAGGTTGGCCTCGATCATCTCCTTCTTCGCATCGCGCGAGGACTTCTCGCCCTCGTTCATGCGCTTGTTGATGTCCTTGAGGTCTTCCACCGGCACCACGGCGCGCGCCTGCAGGTCGATCAGCTTCTGCTGCAGTTCCTGGATCGCCGGCAGGTTGCGACCCATGATCGCGCTGTAGTTCTTGCCCAGTGCGATTTCCTTCTCGGCCCACTTCAGGTTCAAGGCATTGGGCGGGAAGGTCTTGATGAAATGGTCCTGCGGCATCCCGCATTTGTCGACCACGATCTTGCGGATCTCGCGCTCGTAGCGGCGCACGTCGTCGACCTGCGAGCGCAGGATGTCGCACAGCTTCTCGATCGTCTTGACCGTGAAGCGGATCGTCATCAGATCCTGGCTGATCGCGCCCTGCGCCTTGTTGTAGGACGAGGACTTGTAGCCTTCCTTTTCGAAGGCCTTGCGCATCTTGTCGAAATGGGTGCGCAGGTCGGCGAACTTGATCAGCGCCTGGCTCTTGAGCTCTTCCAGCTTCTTGGTCAGGGCCTTTGAGCCGCCGTTGCCGTCGTCGTCGTCTTCCTCGTCGAACTCGTCGAAATCTTCCTCGGCGACATAGTCGTCCGCTTCGTCGGCGGCGACGAAGCCGTCGACCACTTCGGAGATCTGCTGTTCACCGGCGGCGATCCGATCGGCCATGGCCAGGATCTCGGCGATCGTGGTGGGCGAGGCCGAGATGGCCAGCATCATCGCCTGCAGGCCGCCTTCGATGCGCTTGGCGATCTCGATCTCGCCTTCGCGCGTCAACAGTTCGACCGAGCCCATCTCGCGCATGTACATGCGCACCGGGTCGGTGGTGCGGCCGAATTCGGAGTCGACCGTCGACAGCGCCGCCTCGGCGGCTTCCTCGGCCTCTTCCTCGGTCGCCGCGGCGGTGGCACCGCCGGCGATCAGCAGCGTGGCGGCGTCGGGTGCCTGCTCGTAGACCGCGATGCCCATGTCGTTGAGCATCGAGATGATGGCCTCGAGGATCTCCTCGTTGACCAGCTTCTCGGGCAGGTGGTCGTTGATCTCCTGGTGCGTCAGGTAACCGCGCGTCTTGCCCATCTTGATGAGCGTCTTGAGCTCCTGACGGCGCTTGGCGACCTCTTCCTCGGTCAGCGCGGTCTCGTCCAGGCCGAACTCGCGCATCAGTGCGCGCTCCTTGGCGCGGCTGACCTTCATGCGCAGCGGCTTGGCCTTGGGCTTGTCGCCGCCTTCGTCGACCGACTCGATCACCTCGGCCTCGACCTCCAGTTCGGCCTCGACGTCGATCAGGTCGTCTTCCAGCACCTCGGCCTTCTTCTTGGAGGTCTTTTCGACCGCTTCCACCTTGGGCTTGCGACCGCGCTTGGCCTTGCCGTCGTCGGCCACCGGCAGCTGCGCCTTCTTGGCCTCGTCAGCGACCGCGGCGGCCTTGGACGCGGCTGACTTGCCGGCCGTCGGCTTGTTCGTTGCGGAGGGGGCAGCGGCGGGCTTGGCGGCGGGCTTCGGAGCAGCGGCGGTTTTCTTGGCGGTCATGCGGTGTCTCGGTGAGGAGCCCTGGGGGCCCGGCAATCGTCATCAAGAGCCCGACATCACGCGACTGCCACCCCAAAACGAAGGGCAGGACATGCGTCTGGCGATGACACGACGCGTTCCGGAATCCACACCGGAACAGCGCAGGCGGACAAGTTGGCGTGACCGTCAATCGATGCAGCCCTTGCGGGGAAGGGGGCCTGGTGTTTCCCGTGTCGCGGGTGGCCGGGTCCGGAGGTGCTGCTGTCACTCTTGCCGCTGAAAGATCGGATTATACCCGGATCACTCGCTCGGCGTGCGCTGCGCCAGGGCCTGGAGCCGGGCATTGAGGCCGTTGCGCTCGTCAGTCAAGGCACGATAGGCCGGCAGGTCCAGCTCGGGCTGCGTTGCCAGTGCCTCCAGGCGGCGGTTCAGTTCGCCGACCCGCAACCGGCCGACCGCCGAATGCAGATCGTCCTCGCTGGCGTCCGGCTCGGCATCACCGTCGGCCAGCCGCCGGCTGTCGGGTGGCAGGCCATCGTCGTGCGACAGGGCTTCGCGCAGCACGGCCCAGGGGCGCGCGCCGTGTTCCGCGAGATCGCGCTCCAGCCAGGCGATGGCCGGGCCGTGCGGGGCAGGCAACCCATGCAGAAGCTCGTGCTCGGTGGCCGTGAGGCGGTCCCACCAGCCCGGCTGGCTGAACAGCAGTTGCACCACGCGGTCCTCCGGCCGCTTGGGCGGCAGGCGCCGCCCCGATGCCACCGGACTGGGGGGCGCGCGGCCAAAACGGCGCTGGCCGGTCGCGGCGCCATCACGGGATCGAGGCGAGGTCGCGTGGGCGGGGTCGGCGGCACTGTCGCCGCGCGGATGCGGCGTGGCCTCCTGCGATTGCCATAACGCGCTCAACTCGGTGCTGGGCAGGCTGCCCAGGCGCGCCAGTTCGGACAGCAATTGCAGGCGCAGTGCGCCTTCCGGCAGCGCGGCCCACAGCGGCCGAGCCTGGGACAACATGCGGGCACGGCCCTCGGCGGTTGCCAGGTCGCAGTCCGCCGAGGCCTGCTCGACCAGTTGCCTGGACAAGGGCACGGCGTGGCGCACGCAGGCCTCAAAGCCTTCCTTGCCGAATTCGCGGATGTAGCTGTCCGGGTCGTGTTCTGCAGGCAGGAACAGGAAGCGGAAGCTGCGCGTGTCGCTGGCGTGGGGCAGCGACGCTTCCAGCGCCCGCCCGGCGGCACGGCGGCCAGCGGCGTCGCCATCGAAACTGAACACCACCTGGTCGGTGAAGCGCAGCAGTTTGTGCACGTGTTCGGCCGTGCAGGCCGTGCCCAGCGTGGCGACGGCATTCGGAAAGCCCAGCTGCGCCAGTGCCACCACGTCCATGTAGCCTTCGGTCACCAGTGCGTAGCCCTTCTCGCGCATGCCGGTGCGGGCCTCGAACAAGCCGTAGAGTTCCCGGCCCTTGACGAAGACGGGCGTCTCGGGCGAATTCAGATATTTGGGCTCGCCCTTGTCCAGCACCCGACCACCGAAGGCGATGGTGTCGCCCTTGACGCTGCGGATCGGAAACATGATGCGGTCGCGAAAGCGGTCGTAGCGCTTTTGCTCGGCACCGTCCTCGCCTTGCACGATCACCATGCCGGATTCGGCAAGGAGCGGATCGTCGTAACGGGGAAACACGCTGGCCAGCGTGCGCCAGCCCTCCGGCGCATAGCCGAGGCCGAAGCGCAGCGCCACCTCGCCGGTCAGTCCACGTCCTTTCAGATAAGCCACGGCGCGCGGGCTGGCCTTGAGTTCCTTGCGGAAGTGGTCGGCTGCACGCTCCAGCACGTCGGTCAGCGTCGCCTGGTGTTCGCGCTGCTGCTGCACCAGGGCGCGCTCGGCCGGAGAGGCCTCGTCTTCCGGGACGACCAGGCCGGCCGAGCGTGCCAGGTCGGTGACGGCTTCGTGGAAGCTGAGGCCCAGGTGTTCGGTCAGGAAGCGGATCGCGTCGCCACTGGCATGGCAGCCAAAGCAGTAATAGAACTGCTTGCTCGGGCTGACCGAAAAGCTCGGTGACTTTTCGCCGTGGAAGGGGCACAGCCCCATGTAGTTGAGACCGGCCCGCTTGAGTTCCACGTGCCGTCCCACCACGTCGACGATGTCGGTGCGGGTCAGCAGTTCCTGGATAAAGCCTGAGGGGATCACGGGACGCAGTCTAGAGCAGGCGGGCGGCTCCAAACGCGTCCCGGAAAGAGCTCGGGGCAGCGGTGGCTGCCCCGACGATAGTCTTCATTTTCGCACGGCCAGGTGCCGTCACGGGCCGCCATGGCGTGACCGGCTCTCCTTGCAGCGACGGCCGTCACTGGCCACCGCTGCGACGCTCAGAGCGCGAAATCGCTCAGCGATTTGCCGGATTCGATGGCCGCTTGCAGCCACTTGGGCTTCAGGCCACGGCCGGTCCAACTCTGGCCGGTCGCCGGATCGCGGTATTTGGCCGCGACTTTCTTGCCGCCTTCGGGTTTTGCCGCGGGAGCGGCCTTGCCGGCGAGATCGGTGGCCGTCAAGCCATATTCGGCCATCAAGGCCTTGACCTTGGCGATGGCATCAGCACGCGCGCTGCGCTGCGCTTCGGCAATTTGCTTTTCGAGCGCGGCCTTTTGGGCCAGCAGTTCTTGAATCGTGGGCATAGCAGACAACTCCATTCAAATACCCCAGGGGCAGGCGCATGATACCTGAACTGGCCTTGTGGCGTATACCGGATGCAGCCGGACAGGCCGCGGCCGATCGGCCGCGGGAGAGAGGAATATTTTCGGCCGGCCGCTCAGGCCGCCGGCGGTACAAATCCAGTGGGTTGGTCGGCACTGCCGCCGAACAGGAATTGTTCCATCTGCCGGGCCAGATACTGGCGCGCCCTCGCATCGGCCAGGTTCAGCCGATTTTCGTTCACCAGCATGGTCTGGTGCTTTTTCCAGAGTTCGAAGGCTTCCTTGCTGATGTGGTCGTAGATTCGCTTGCCCAGTTCGCCCGGGTAGGGCGAGAAATCGAGGCCTTCGGCCTCCTTCTTCAGATAGCTGCATTGAATCGTGCGTGCCATGCTTGCTCCGTTAAAAGTTTCAGAAGGTCGGGAACATCGGGCTCAGCCGAGTTTCTTGACCAGCACCTGCGAGCGCCGGTCCCAGTTGTATTTTCGCTTGCGTGCCTCGGGAAGCCAGTCGGCATCCACCGCGCTGAATCCTCGCTTGATGAACCAGTGCATCGTGCGCGTCGTGAGCACGAAAATGGTTTCCAATCCCATCGCACGGGCTCGCTGCTCGACGCGCTTGAGTATCTTGTCGCCGTCACCCTGGCCTTGAACCTGCGGCGAGACCGTCAAGGCCGCCATTTCGCCGGTTCTCGCTTCGGGATAAGGGTAGAGCGCGGCACAGCCGAAGATCACGCCGTCGTGCTCGATCACCGTGTAGTTGGCGATGTCGCGCTCGATTTCGGTGCGGCCGCGTTTGACCAGGGTGCCGTCGCGCTCGAACGGCTCGATCAGCTGCAATATGCCGCCGACGTCGTCCGAATCCGCCTCGCGCAGGCTTTCGAGTTTTTCGTCCACGACCATGGTGCCGATGCCGTCGTGGGTGAACACCTCCATCAGCAAGGCACCATCGGTGGCAAACGGAAGGATGTGCGAGCGTTCCACGCCGCCACGGCAGGCTGCGACGCAATGCTGGAGATAGAACGCGGTGTCGGTCGGCTGGGTCGGTGCGGGAAGCGTCGCGAGCAGCCGCTCGGCGTCGGCGAGCGCCAGTTCGGTGTCGATCGGGCTGTCGGCCACGCCGGGCTGTTCCGCGATACCGGCCGTTTCGGTCAGGAACAGCAGCTTGTCGGCCTGCAGCGCCACCGCGGTGGCGGTGGCGACGTCTTCCATCGACAGATTGAAGGCTTCGCCGGTCGGCGAAAAGCCGAAAGGCGACAGCAGCACCAGCGCGCCGATGTCGATCGCCCGGCGGATCGCCGCGGCGTCGACCTTGCGCACGACACCGCTGGACAGGAAATCGACCCCGTCGACGATGCCGACCGGCCGCGCGGTGAGGAAGTTGCCGGACACGACCCGCACCGTCGAGTTGGCCATCGGCGTGTTGGGCAAGCCCTGCGAGAAGGCCGCCTCGATCTCGAAACGAAGCTGGCCCGCCGCCTCCTGGGCGCAATCCAGCGCCACGCTGTCGGTGATGCGGCGGCCATGCGAGAAGCGCGAGGTGTGGCCCTTGGCCGTCAACTGCTCGTTGACCTGTGGGCGAAAGCCGTGCACCAGCACCAGCCGCACGCCCATCGCATGCAGGATGGCCATGTCCTGCGCGAAGTTGTTCAGCTTGCCGGCCGCAATCAACTCGCCGGCAATGCCCACCACGAAGGTCTTGCCCCGGTAGGCATGGATGTGCGGCGCCACCGAGCGGAACCACGGCACGAAGGTATGGGGAAAGACGAGATCCATCATGACGCCCGGATTGTGCCGCAGGGCCAGCCGCGGGCGGCACGAGCGCGCCGGGCCGCTCCCAGGCGCGAAGCCTGCAGCGTGAAGCCTGGAGGGGATCCCGATGAGCGCGCCCGTCCGCCCTGCCTACACTGGCCCGCATGACGATGAAGCCTGCGATCGACCGAAGGGTCACCCTGGCGCTGCTGGCCGCCCTGGTCGCGCCGTTGGCCGGCCAGGCGGGCGAGGTCGCGGCGCTGCCGCTGCCGGTCGCGGTGGCGGTGCCGCGCATCGCCGGGCATCTGCAGGCCGGGCAACTGGGCCTGGTGATCAACACCGACGACCCGTACTCGGTCGCCGTCGGGGCCTACGAGCAGCACCGGCGCGGCCTGAGCGAGCGGCAGGTGTTGCGACTGCAGTTGCCGCGCCGGCCGCGCCTGACCGAGATGGAACTGAAGACGCTGCGCGAGCAGATCGCGGCCTTCTTCGGCGCCGACATCCAGGCGCTCGCACTGGCGTGGCGCGAGCCCTTCGCGGTGGCGTGCCAGTCCATCACCTCGGCGGTGACGCTGGGATTCGAGCCGGCGGTCTGCGCCAACTCCTGCGGGCCGGGCACCGATTCGCCGTTGTTCAACAACCCGGTCGACCTGCCGTGGACCCAGGCCGGCCTGCGGCCAGCTATCTTGCTGGCGGCGCGCAGCGAGGACGAAGCCCGCCGGATGATCGACCGCGGCGTGGCGTCGGACGCGACACTGGGGCGCCTGTTCGGTCCGACCAGCGAGGCGGTCTTCGTCAGCACCGCCGATGCGGCGCGCAACGTGCGCAGCCTGCTCTACCCGCCCGCTGGCGCGGTCGGCACCAGCGGCCTGACGATCGTGCGCGTGACCGAGCCGGCGGTTCCGCCCGGTTCCTACCGCCGCCTCATCGCCTACCAGACCGGGGCGGCCACGCTCAAGGACCTGGACCGCCTGGGCTTTCTGCCCGGCGCGCTGGCCGACCACCTGACCTCGTTCGGCGGCGTGCTGGACGGCAGTGGCGGTCAAAGCACCGTGCTGGACTGGATCTCGGCCGGCGCCACCGCCAGCTACGGCACGGTCAGCGAGCCCTGCAACCACCTGCAGAAGTTTCCGCATCCGCAGGTGCTGTTGCTGAACTACCTGCAAGGGGCCACGGCGATCGAAGCCTATTGGCGCAGCGTGCAGTGGCCGGCCCAGGGCCTGTTCGTCGGTGAACCGCTGGCGGCGCCCTTCGCCGGACGCTGAGGACGCCGGAGGGCGGCGGCCGCGCGACGGCCAAGCCCGATAATCGCGCCCCTGTGACCGAATCCGATCCCCGCACTCCCACCGAACCGCCGCACGCCGAGCGTTGCCCGTCCCGCCCGCCGCGCCAGGCCGCGGCCTCCGGCCGGATGCCGGCCGCCACGCCGGTGCCGCCGATCCGCTTTCCCGAATCGCTGCCGGTCTCGGCCCGCCGCGACGAGATCGCCCAAGCCTTGCGCGAGCACCCGGTGGTCATCGTCTGCGGCGAGACCGGCTCCGGCAAGACCACGCAACTGCCCAAGCTGGCCCTGGCCCTGGGCCGCGGCCGGGGCGCCGGTGGCACCGGGTTGATCGGCCACACCCAGCCGCGGCGCATCGCCGCCAGCTCGGTGGCCAAGCGCATCGCCGAGGAACTGGGCACGCCGCTGGGCGAGGTGGTGGGCTACAAGGTGCGCTTTCAGGACCGGCTGCAGCCGGGCGCCAGCGTCAAGCTGATGACCGACGGCATCCTGCTCGCCGAGACCCAGACCGACCCGCTGCTCAAGGCCTACGACACGCTGATCATCGACGAGGCCCACGAGCGCAGCCTCAACATCGATTTCCTGCTCGGCTACCTGCGCCAGATCCTGCCGCGGCGGCCGGACCTGAAGATCATCGTCACCTCGGCCACCATCGATGCCGACCGCTTCGCCCGGCACTTCGCCTCGGCGACAGGGCCTGCGCCAGTGCTGATGGTCAGCGGGCGAACCTTCCCGGTCGAGCAGCGCTTCCGGGCCTTCGAGGAAAGCAAGACCTTCGATCAGAACGACGCCATCGCCGACGCTGTGGACGAACTCTGGCGCGAAGGCTCGGGTGACATCCTGGTCTTTCTGCCCGGCGAGCGCGAGATCCGCGAAGCCGCCGACCATCTGCGCAAGCACCTGGCGCAACAGCACCGCGGCGGTCCGCAGCCCGAGATCCTGCCGCTGTTCGCCCGCCTCAGCCAGCAGGAGCAGGACCGCGTGTTCGAGGCCGGCAACGGCCGGCGCATCGTGCTGGCCACCAATGTGGCCGAGACCTCGCTGACGGTGCCGGGCATCCGCTACGTGATCGATGCCGGCCTGGCGCGCGTCAAGCGCTATAGCTATCGAAACAAGGTCGAGCAGCTGCAGATCGAGCCGATCAGCCAGGCGGCCGCCAACCAGCGCGCCGGCCGCTGCGGCCGGGTGGCCAATGGCATCTGCATCCGCTTGTACGGCGAGCAGGATTTCGCCGGCCGGCCGCGATTCACCGATCCCGAGATCCTGCGCTCGTCGCTGGCCGGCGTGATCCTGCGGATGAAGGCGCTGGGCCTGGGCCAGGTGGAGGATTTCCCGTTCCTGGAAGCGCCGCCGAGGAAAGCCATCGCCGATGGCTACGCACTGCTGGGCGAACTGGGCGCGGTGGACGACGACAACGAACTCACGCCCATCGGCCAGGAGCTGTCCCGCCTGCCGTTGGACCCGCGTGTCGGGCGCATGATCCTGGAAGCGCGCGACCGGCAGAGCCTGAACGAGGTGCTGATCATCGCCTCGGCGCTGACCGGCCAGGACGTGCGCGACCGCCCGCTCGACGCGCAGCAGGCCGCCGACGAGAAGCACAAGAAGTTCGACGACGAGCGCTCGGAGTTCATGGGCTATCTCAAACTCTGGCAATGGATCGAGGAGGGCCGAGGGCGGAGCGGGCAGGAGCAGTCTGTGCCTGCGCACAGCCGGACCCCCGCAGCCGGCCCAGCCTGCGAGCCGGGCCGTGGGGGTGAAAGTCATCCGTCTCACAAACTTTCCAATCGCCAGCAGGAGCAGCGCCTGCGCGACAGCTTCGTCAACCCGCGCCGGGTGCGCGAATGGCGCGACATCCACACCCAGTTGCACACCGTGGTGGCCGAGCATGGTTGGCGCCTGAACGGCAGCCCGGCGACCTACGAACAGATCCACATGGCCATGCTGGCCGGCCTGCTGGGCAACATCGGCCTCAAGAGCGACGACGAGGACTGGTACCTGGGCGCGCGCGGCATCAAGTTCTGGCGCCATCCGGGCGCCCATCTGAGCAAGAAGCCCGGCCGCTGGCTGGTGGCCGCCGAACTGGTGGACACCACGCGCCTGTTCGGCCGCGGCCTGGCCGCCATCGAGCCGCAGTGGATCCCCCAGATCGCGGGCCATCTGCTCAAGACCCAGCTGCTGGAGCCCCACTGGGAGAAGAAGGCCGCCGAGGTCATCGCCCTGGAGCGGGCCACGCTCTACGGCATCGTCATCTACGCCAACCGGCGTGTGAACTTCGGCCGCGTGGACATGGCGGCGGCACGCGAAATCTTCATCCGCGAGGCGCTGGTGAACGGCGAGTGGGAGACCCGGCTGCCCTTCCTGGCCCACAACCGCAAGATGATGGCGCAGGTGGAAGAGCTGGAGCACAAGTCGCGCCGCCAGGACGTGCTGGTGGACGACGAGCTGATCCACGCCTACTACGACCAGCAACTGCCCAAGGACGTGGTCAGCGGCGCGTCGTTCGAGCGCTGGTACCGCGACGAAGTCAGGCGCCAGCCCAGGCTGCTGCACCTGACGCGCGACGAGTTGATGCGCCACGAGGCGGCCGGCATCACCACCGCGGCGTTCCCCAAGACCATCCGGCTCGGCGGTGTTGATTGCAGCGTCAGCTACCTGCACGACCCCGGCGATGCGAAGGACGGCGTGACGGTGACGGTGCCCATTTACGCCTTGAACCAGGTCAGCGAAGAGCGCTGCGACTGGCTGGTGCCCGGCATGCTGGCGCCCAAGGTGCTGGCGCTGGTGAAGAGCCTGCACCAGCGCCCGCGTTCGCGCCTGGTGCCGCTGCCCGATTACGTGGCAGGGTTCTGCGAAACCGTGCCCTTCGGCCAGGGCAACCTGGTCGACGTGCTGCTCAAGGCGGTGCGCGAGCACACCCAGGTGGCGGTGCAGCGCAACGACTTCAAGCTGGAGCAATTGCCGCCGCATCTTTTCATGAACTTCCGCGTGGTCGATGAGCACGGCCGCCAACTGGGCATGGGCCGGCAACTCGCCGCGCTCAAGGCCGAACTGGGCGGCCAGGCGCGCTCGGCCTTCCAGGCCTTGGCCTCGCTGAAGATGCAGGCCGCGCCCGCCCCGGCAGCGGACGCGATCCCGGCACCGTCCCCGACCAAAGGGGTGGTGGCCGCGGTGAAGGCGCCAGCGACCTCGCCGGTCGACACTGTCGCCCAGCGCTACACCGCCTGGACCTTCGGCGAACTGCCCGAGCTGATGGAAATCCGCAAAGCGGGGCAGACCTTGATCGGCTTTCCGGCCCTGATCGACCGTGGCGCCCACGTCGAGATCGAGGTCTTCGACGAGCCCGACGTGGCTGCGGCCCGCCACCGCGCCGGTCTGCGCCGCCTAGTGGCCTTGCAGATCAAGGAACCGCTGAAGTACCTGGAAAAGAACATTCCCGATCTGACCCGGATGGCGGTGGCCTACATGCCGCTGGGCACGGCCGAGGAGTTGCGCGACCAGATCATCGAGGTCGCGCTGGACCGTGCCTTCCTGCAGGAGCCGCTGCCGCAGGATGCGTTCGCGTTCGCCAAACGCCTCGACGAAGGGCGCACGCGGCTGAACCTGATCGCGCAGGAGGTGGCGCGGCTGGCAGGCGTGGTGCTGGTGGACTACGCGGCCGCCACGCGCAAGCTCAAGGACAGCAAGGCGCCCAAGGACGTGGCCGAGGACATCCAGGCCCAGTTGCAGCGGCTGGTGCCCAAGCGTTTCGTGGTGGCCGCGCCCTGGACCCAGTTGCAGCACTACCCGCGCTACCTCAAGGGCGTGGTGATGCGCTTGGACAAGCTGCGCGCCGATCCGGCCCGCGACGCGCAGCGCCTGGCCGAGCTGCGGCCGCTGGAGCAGCGCTACCTGCGTCGCGTGGCCGAGCTGAAGGGGCAGGCCGATGCGCGTCTGGACGACTTCCGCTGGCAATTGGAAGAACTGCGCATCAGCCTGTTCGCGCAGGAACTCCGGACGCCGCAGCCGGTGTCGGTCAAGCGGCTCGAGAAGGTCTGGCAGCAGTTGTCGGGCTGAGCCCGCGGCGGTGGCCGGGGGACGTCAGCGCGGCGCGGCGAGTCCTTGCTGCTGGTAGCGCACGAGCTGGCGTCGCAGGCTGGCGGCGTCGAGCACCAGCACGGGCTGGCCCTCGCGCGTCCGGCTCAGCCCGCAGCAGCCGCTGGCGCGGCGCATCAGGTCGGACACCGGCTCGACGAGCAGGCTCTGCGGGCCGATCACCTCGTCGACCCGGATCTCCAGGTCGGGCGCCGACGGGTCCAGCGCGTCGCGCAGCACCACGGTGGCGCGGTCGGTCGCCAGCAGGCGGCGAAAGCCGCTGATGCCCAGCAACCGGACCAGCGGCAGCCCGGGTGGGGTGTCGGCCGCCGTGCCGCTGTCGGTCCACCAGCACGAAGGCACGGCATCGGCATCGAGCGGCAGGCCGTAGCACTGACCTCCGGCGTCGACCACCAGGGTGCGGCGGGTCAGCGGCTGGGCAAGCGACTCTGCCGGCGCTGCCAAGCCCACCGCCGTCGGATGGTGGGCCCGGGCCCAGCGCTGCAGCGGCACCGGCCCACCGGCCAGCGCCGTCAGCGCCAGCGCGGCGTCGGTCGCAGAATCGTCTTCGCGGCGCGACAGCAACAGTTCGAACACACGGCGGGCCGATACCACGGTGGCTGCGGCGTGGTCGGGCAGGGCCAGCAGGTCCAGCGAGTGCTGCCAGATCTGTCCCAGCGTCTGCGGCAGCGGGTCGGTGCTCGACAGCCATGGCAGCAGTGCCGGCAAGGCCTGACCGGTCATCAGGCTGATCGCCGCCAGGAGTTGGTGAGGCGGGGTCGATGCCGGCAGCAGCAGATTGGCTCCGGCGCGGCGCGCGGCCTCGGCCGCCTGCTCGGCCGCCGGCCCGTCCGGCAGCACGGCCACCACGGGCAGCGGGCTGGCGAGTTGCCGGCGCAACGACCGGATCAGGGCGGTGCCCGGAACGGCCCAGTCGCTCAGGTCGACCAGCACCAGGTCGCCGAACCGGTGCGCCGCGGGGCCGGCCAGGTGGTCCAGGGCGCCGTGGCGGCTGCCGGCCTCGCTGACCCACCATCCGCAGGCCTGCAGCAGGGCAAGGTGCGACTCACGCACCGGCGACGAAGGATGGATCACGTGTACGCGGGTCATGCCCTGCGCTATCGGCACATCCCCGGCCGGCCTTGAGCCGGGCCGGTGGCCGGCTCAGCTCAGCGCAGCACCTTCAGCGCCTGGTCCATGCCGCCGCGCTCGATCGACAGCATGGCCTGCTCGCGCACCGCCGGCTTGCCGTGAAAGGCGATCGACAGCCCGGCCACGCCCATCATCGGCAGGTCGTTGGCGCCGTCGCCCACGGCGATGGCCTGGGCCGGCTCGATGCCCATCAGCTCGCAGACTTCGAGCAGCACGCGCCGCTTCTCCGCACCGTCGACGATGTCGCCCCAAGGGCGGTCGACCAGCCGGCCGGTCAAGCGGCCGTCCACCAGCTCCAGCACGTTGGCGCGCGCGAAGTCGAGTCCCAGTCGCTGCCGCACCCGCTCGCTGAAGAACGTGAAGCCGCCCGAAACCAGCAGCGTCTTGAGCCCCGCCTGCCGGCAGGCCTGCACAAAGGCCTCGACGCCCGGGTTGAGCTGCAGGTGGCGCGCGTACACCTCTTCCAGCGCCGCGACCGGCACGCCGCGCAGCAGCGCCACGCGGCGCCGCAGGCTGTCCTTGTAGTCGGCGATCTCGCCGCGCATCGCCGCTTCGGTGATGGCGGCCACCTCGGCCTTGCGGCCGGCCGCATCGGCGATCTCGTCCACGCATTCGATGTTGATCAGCGTGGAGTCCATGTCGAAGGCGACCAGCTTGTAGTCAGCCAGCGTGAGCGGAGGCGTCAGGCCGCGAACGAACAGACCGGGCGCGAATTCAGAGGCAGTCATGTCGCGGGATTGTCCGCGACAAATGCGAGGACGGCATGTCGCCGGCCCGCGCGGCCAGCCACCACGCGGGCGCCCGGGCCGCCCGCGTTCAGGCCGACACCGGCTGTCCCAGCGAGCGCAGGATGTCGCGCAGGTAGTGCGCCCGTTCGCGCGGCTCGGCCATCTCGCGCTCGATCCGCAGCTTGTCGTTGCCGGCCAGCTTCACGTGGCGGTTGCGCTGCACCAGTTCGATGATCTTCTGCGTGTCCACCGGGGCCCCCGGCTTGAAGGTGATGCTCATCAGCTTCGAATGGGCGTCGATCTTCAGCACGCCATAGGCCTTGGCCTGGATGCGCAGGCGGTGGGTGTCGAACAGGGTCTGACCCTGGGGCGGCAGTTTGCCGAAACGGTCGGTCACTTCTTCCAGCAGGCGATCGAGCTCGTCCGGCGTGTCGGCGCTGGACAGGCGCTTGTAGAAGTTCAGCCGGGTGTGCACGTCGCCGCAATAGGCGTCGGGCAGCAGCGCGGGCGCGTGCAGGTTGATCTCGGTGGTGGCGCCGAACACGGCCGACTGGGGGCTCAGCAGGTCGGGCTCCTCGCCGTTCTTCAGCGCGCGCACGGCTTCGGCCAGCATCTCGTTGTAAAGCTGGAAGCCGACCTCCATCATGTTGCCGCTCTGGTGATCGCCCAGCACCTCGCCGGCGCCGCGGATCTCCAGGTCGTGCATCGCCAGGTAGAAGCCCGAGCCCAGTTCTTCCATCTCCTGGATCGCCTCCAGGCGCTGCGCGGCCTGCTTGGTCAGGCCTTCCACATCGGGTACCAGCAGGTAGGCATAGGCCTGGTGGTGGCTGCGGCCCACGCGGCCGCGCAGCTGGTGCAACTGGGCCAGGCCGAACTTGTCGGCCCGGGCGATGACGATGGTGTTGGCGCTGGCCACGTCGATGCCGGTCTCGATGATGGTCGAGCACAGCAGCAGGTTGAAGCGCTGGGCGGTGAAATCACGCATCACGTGTTCCAGCTCGCGCTCGGGCATCTGGCCGTGGGCCACGGCGATGCGCGCCTCCGGGATCAGCTCCGCCAGCGCCTGCTTGCGGTTCTGGATCGTCTCGACCTCGTTGTGCAGGAAGTAGACCTGTCCGCCGCGCTTCAATTCGCGCAGCACCGCCTCGCGGATCACGCTCTTGCCCTCGTTGCGCACGAAGGTCTTGATGGCCAGGCGTCGCTGCGGCGCGGTGGCGATGACGCTGAGGTCGCGCAGGCCTTCGAGCGCCATGCCCAGCGTGCGCGGAATCGGCGTCGCCGTGAGCGTGAGCACGTCGACCTCGGCGCGCATCGCCTTGATCGCCTCCTTGTGGCGCACGCCGAAGCGGTGTTCCTCGTCGATCACCAGCAGGCCCAGGCGCTTGAACTTGACGTCCTTGCTGAGCAGCTTGTGGGTGCCCACGACGATGTCGATGGTGCCGGCCTCGATGCCTTCCAGCGCCGCCTTGACCTCCTTGGCGGTGCGAAAGCGCGACAGCTCCGCGACCTTCACCGGCCACTTGCCGAAGCGGTCGACGATGGTCTGGTAGTGCTGCTCGGCCAGCAAGGTGGTGGGGGCCAGGATCGCGACCTGCTTGCCGCCGATCACCGAGATGAACGCGGCGCGCAAGGCCACCTCGGTCTTGCCGAAGCCCACGTCGCCGCAGACCAGCCGGTCCATCGGCTTGGGACTGACCATGTCCTGGATCACCGCGTGGATGGCGGCCCGCTGGTCGGCCGTCTCCTCGAAGCCGAAGCTGGCGGCAAAGGCCTCGTAGTCGTGCGCCGAGTAGCGGTGCGCCATGCCCTCGCGCGCCGCGCGCAGCGCGTAGAGGTTGAGCAGTTCCGCCGCGGTGTCGCGCACCTGCTCGGCGGCCTTGCGCTTGGCCTTGTCCCACTGCGGCGAGCCCAGCTTGTGCAGCGGCGCTTCCTCGGCGCTGACGCCGGTGTAGCGGCTGATCAGGTGCAGCTGGGCCACCGGCACGTAGAGCGTGGCCTTGTCGGCGTACTCCAGGTGCAGGAATTCCGAAGGGCCATCGCCCAGGTCGATGTGGATCAGCCCCTGGTAGCGGCCGATGCCGTGGGCCGCGTGGACGACCGGGTCGCTGATCTTCAGCTCGGACAAGTCCTTGATCAGCGCGTCGACGTTGCTGGTCTGCTCCTGCTTGCGGTGCCGGCGGCGTGCCGTGGGGGCCGCGGCGAACAGCTCGGTCTCGGTCAGGAACTGGATCGCCGTGCCGCCGCCTCCGTCTGCCGGCTCGAACCAGAAAAAGCCCGACGCCAGCGGGGCGGCGGTGATCGCCACCTTGTCGTGCCCGGTTTCAAACTCGGCCAGCGTCGCGACGCTGGGCACCTCGATCCGGTGGTCGCGCAGCAGCTCGAGCAGGCTTTCGCGCCGCCCTTCGCTCTCGGCCACCAGCAGCACGCGGTAGGGCGTGGTGTCCAGATGTCGTTCGAGCGCCGCCAGCGGCTCCGTGCTGCCGCGGTCGGCCGAAATGTCGGGCAGCGGGCGAGCCCAGGAGACGGCGCTGGCGGACGCCGGGTCGGCCCCCACCGAGGCGTCGCCGCGTATCACCAGCGTGGCGTGGGCACTGCTGCGGGCGAAGAATTCGTCGGGCTTGAGGTAAATCGCCTCGGGCGGCAGGATGGGCCGGTCCGGGTCGTGCTGCAGGAAGCGGTGGCGCTCGCGCGTGTCGGCGGCGAAGTGCTGCAGCGCGTCGTCGACCTCGCCGTGCAGCACCAGCGAGGCGTTCTCGCCAAGGTAGTCGAAGATGGTCGCGGTCTCGTCGAAGAACAGCGGCAGGAAATATTCGATGCCCGCGGTGGCGATGCCTTGCGCGATGTCCTTGTAGATCCGGCTCTTGGTCGGGTCGCCTTCCAGCCGCTCGCGCCAGCGTTGGCGGAACCGGGTGCGCGCGGCCTCGTCCATCGGGAATTCGCGGCCGGGCAGCAACTGGACCTCGGGCACCGGGTAGAGGCTGCGCTGGCTGTCGGGGTCGAAGGTGCGGATCGAATCGATCTCGTTGTCGAACAGGTCGACCCGGTAGGGCACCTGCGAGCCCATCGGGAACAGGTCGATCAGGCCGCCGCGGACCGCATATTCGCCCGGCGACACCACCTGGCTCACATGGCTGTAGCCGGCCAGCGTAAGCTGGCGCTTCAGCGCGGCCTCGTCGAGCCGGGTCTTGTGCTTGAACGAGAACGTGGTGCCGGCGAGGAAGCCGGGGGGCGCCAGGCGGGTCAGCGCCGTGGTGGCGGGCAGCAGCACCACGTCCACATCGCCCTGGTGGATGCGCCACAGCGTCGCCTGTCGCTCGGAGATCAGGTCCTGGTGCGGGCTGAAGGTGTCGTAGGGCAGGGTTTCCCAGTCGGGGAACACCGCCACGCGCAGTCCGGGCGCGAAGAAGGGCAGCTCATCCGCCAGGCGCTGGGTGTCGGCCGGATCGGCGGTGACGATGCCGAGCAACTCCTTCCTGGCCGTGAGCGCCTGGGCGTGGCGGGCGAGCAGCAGGGCGTCCGCCGAACCGGTCGGGCGGGGCAGGGTGAATCGTTTGCCGGGGGCGATCGAAGGCAGGTGCATGGGGAGTCGCTGACAATGACAACACGCCCCGGAGCCGAGACTCGGGGGCGTTGCGAGCCCGGATTTTAGAATCGACCCGATGACCACCACTTCCACCGGGGCCGAACCCCGCTTCTTCGCCCTGGTGCCTTGCGCCGGCACCGGCACCCGGGCCGGCACGCAGGGCCCGAAGCAGTACGAGACGATCGCCGGCCGGAGCGTCGTCGCGCATACCGTGGCGGCGCTGGCGAGCGTCGAGCGCCTGGCCGCGACGCTGGTGGTGCTGTCGCCCGACGATGACCGTTTCGAGGCGCAGGCACCCGGGTTCACCGGGGACCGGGCCTGGGTGGCGCGGACCGGCGGCGCGTGCCGTGCCGAGACCGTCGCCGCCGGACTCGAGGCCTTGCGCGGGCGCGGCGTTCAAGCCGACGACTGGGTGCTGGTGCACGACGCCGCGCGCTGCCTGATCCGTCCCGAGTGGGTCGATCGCCTGATCGACGCCTGTGCCGACGACGAGATCGGGGGCCTGCTGGCGCTGCCTTTGGCCGACACGCTGAAGGCCGAGGAGGAGGGCCGGGTGGCCGCGACCGTGGACCGTACCGGCAAGTGGGCCGCTCAGACGCCGCAGATGTTTCGTCTCGGCATGCTGGCATCGGCGCTGGCCTTGGCCGGTGATCTGGTGACCGACGAGGCCCGCGCCATCGAGTTGCTGGGGCATCGACCGCGGCTGGTACGCGGCGACTACGAGAATTTCAAGCTCACCTGGCCTGGCGATTTCGCCTTGGCCGAGCGTCTGCTGGTCACCGCCGGGCGAGCCGGCGCGTCGCGGACCCCTGGGCCGGCGCGAGACCTTGCGCCGGGGCATCGTCCAACCGAAGGAGGTTCCCCGAGATGACGGAATCCACCTGGCCGGCCCTGAGGGTGGGCGAGGGCTGGGACACCCATGCCCTGGTGATCGGGAGGCCGCTCGTGTTGGGCGGCGTCACCATCCCCCACACCCATGGGCTGCTCGGCCATTCCGATGCCGATGCGCTGTTGCATGCCCTGACCGATGCCTTGCTGGGCGCCGCCGGGCTGGGCGACATCGGCCGCCATTTTCCTGACACCTCGGCCGAATTCGCGGGCGCCGACTCGCACCGGCTGCTCGCCGAAGCGGCCCGCCGGGTGCGCGAGGCCGGCTGGGGCGTGGTCAACGTCGATGCGACCATCGTCGCCCAGGCGCCGAAGATGGCGCCCCACATCCCGGCGATGGTGCTGCGCATCGCGCAGGCGCTGGCGCTGGACCCGGCTTGCGTCAACGTGAAAGCCAAGACGGCCGAGAAAATGGGCCCGGTGGGCGAGGGGCGCGCGATCGAGGCGCGCGCGGTCTGCCTGCTCGCGCGCGCTCGCGCCTGACGCGGCCGGGAAGGTCGCACCCAGGCCGTTCGGGCCGAAGCGTCCGGCCGGACCTGGACGGCTCTCAGTGGGCCCGCTTCAGGCGCACATGGGCGATCAGACCGCCGGTCTGGGCGTTGGCCAGGCGCAGGGCGCCGCCGATGCGCTGCAGCGCCCGGTTGACGATCGCCAGGCCCAGGCCGGCGCCGGTGGCCGAGGTGCGCGCGGCATCGCCGCGGAAGAACGGCGTGGTCAACTGCGCCAGCATGTCGGCCGGCACGCCCGGGCCGTGGTCGCGCACGCTGACGATCACCGCGTCGCTGGTCTGCACATGGCTCACCACCACCCGGGCCACGCCGGTGTCCTGGGATCGGCCGTAGCGGCGCGCGTTCTCGAACAGGTTGGCGAAGATCCGGCCGAGGTCGGTGTCGTCGCCCTCGACGATCAGCACCTTGGGCAGGTGGACCTGGATCTTCAGGTGGCCGGTACCGCGGAACGCGCTGGCTTCGCGCTCGATCACCCGGGCGACGTCGACCGGCTCGGTGCGGGTCTCGCCGGGCCGGGCGTAATCCATGAACTTGTCGATGATGTTGTCGAGCTGGTCGATGTCCAGCGCCATGTTGCGGCGCGCCTCCTCGTCTTCGACGCTGATTTCGGCCTCCAGGCGCAGCCGCGCCAGCGGCGTGCGCAGGTCGTGCGAGATACCGGCCAGCATCACCGCGCGCTCCTCCTCGACCTTGGCCAGTTCGCGGGCCATCCGGTTGAAGCCCATGTTGACGGCCCGGATCTCGCTGGTCAGCGTGGTCTCATCGAGCCGCGAATCGTATTCGCCCTCGCGGATCCGGCTGGCCGCAAACGACAGCTGCTGCAGCGGGCGGTTGATCAGGCGCGCCACCGCCACCGAGCCCAGCACGGTCGCGAGCAGCGCGATGCCGACCCAGACGAACCAGGTCCCCGGCGTCAGCGGCTGAAGGCGCGCGTATTCGGCCTGCATCCAGTAGGGATCGTGGTCGATGTTGAAGCCGACCCACAGCGCGGCCTGCCCGTTCACGCTGCGCGCGATGATGGTGTCGCTGCCCAGGCGGTGACGCAGATCGTCGGCCACCCGGCGGGTGAAGCGGTCGGTCTCGAAGGGCTCCCACGCGTCGGCCGGCTGGCGGTGGATGACCCGCACCGCCTCCTTGTCGCTCATGGTCTTGATCACGGCGATGCGGTTGATGCCGTCGGAGTAGCGCAGCGCCGCTCGCGACAGGTTCACCAGGCTGGCGATCTGCTGGGCCGCCTGCACCGCCCGCGGTTCGAATTCGAGCTGCTGCAGCGTGATGACCCAGGCGAAGATGCCGCAGGTCAGCAGCACCCCCAGCAGGAAGAAGGTGCGCCAGAAGAGATTCAGCGAGAACGAGGGTCGCGAACTCAAGGCGCTCCTTCACCGGGTACGAACACGTAGCCCACGCCCCATACCGTCTGGATGTAGACCGGGTTCGACGGATCGGCCTCGATCATCTTGCGCAGGCGCGACACCTGCACGTCCAGGCTGCGGTCGAAGGGCTCGAATTCGCGGCCGCGGGCCAGCTGTGCGAGCTTGTCGCGCGACAGCGGCTGGCGCGGATGGCGGACCAGGGCCTTGAGCATCGAGAACTCGCCGGTGGTCAGCGTGATCGGCTCGCCGTCGCGGGTCAGGCGGCGCAGCGACAGGTCGAACTCGAACGGACCGAAGTTCACCACCTCGCCGTCGCGGGCCGGTGCGCCCGGCGCTTCCTGGGCCGGCCGGCGGCGCAGCACGGCGTGGATGCGGGCCAGCAGTTCGCGCGGGTTGAAGGGCTTGGGCAGGTAATCGTCGGCACCGACCTCCAGGCCGACGATGCGGTCGACATCCTCGACCTTGGCCGTGAGCATGATGATGGGCGTCGGGTCGCTCGCGGCGCGCAGACGTCGACAGATCGACAGGCCGTCCTCGCCGGGCAGCATCAGGTCGAGGATGATCATGTCCACGGTCTCGCGCGTCAGCACGCGGTTCAGCGCCTTGGCGTCCTCGGCGAGCAGCACCTCGAAGCCTTCCTGCGTGAGGTAGCGGCGGAGCAGGTCGCGGATGCGGGCATCGTCGTCGACGACGACGATGCGGTCCGGACGGGTGGCGGCGGTGGTGTTCATGGCGAGCCCAAAATTTGTAACAACGCCGATTGTGCGGGGGTCGAGGCGGGGTCGACCGATCTATTTTGCATTGTGTTACCTCTGTTGCCCCTGCCCCGAAGTTGCAACATCGTCGGCGAAATGCCCGCCAAGCGCGTTGTAGCTGCCATGAACCTTCCTTTTTCGAATGCCGTCAGGCGCTGGGCGCCGGGCCGTCACCGGCTGGCGATGGTCATCTTGTCGGGCGCTTTCGCCGCGTCCTGCGGGGCGGCGGAGCTGCCACCGCCGCAAGGCGTGCTGAACCTGCGCGCCAGCGCCACCGTGGAAGTGCCACAGGACTGGATGACGCTGACCTTGACCGCCAACCGCGACGGCGCCGATGCCGCGTCGGTGCAGGCCCAGCTCAAACAGGCGCTGGACGTGGCACTGGGCGAAGCCCGCCGACAGGCCCGCCCTGGCCAGGTCGAGGTGCAGACCGGGGGCTTCTCGATCTATCCGCGCTACAACGCCAAAGGCGTCATTGGCGCCTGGCAAGGCAGTGCCGAACTGGTGGTGCAGGGGCGCGACATGGCGGCGATCGGCCAACTGGCCGGTCGGATCGGTACGATGAGCGTCGCTCGGGTGGGCTACAGCCTGTCGCGCGAGGCGCGCGAGACGGTGGAGTCCGAGGTCACCCACCAGGCGATCCAGCGCTTCCGGGCACGTGCGAGCGACGACGCCCGGCAGTTCGGCTATGCCGGCTACCAGGTTCGCGAGCTGTCGGTGGCGGTGGATTCCGGTGCCGTCGGCGGCCCGGCGCCGGCCGGCGTGATGGCCATGGCCCGCCTGGCCGACGCGGCACCGCTGCCGGTCGAGGCCGGCAAGGGCTCGGTCACGGCGACCGTCAGCGGCAGCATCCAGATGCAGTGACCCGGCCCGGCGCGGCCGCGCCCGGGTCAGCTGCGCCGGGTCACTGGGCGACCCAGCCGCCGTCCATGTTGATCGACGCGCCGCGCACGTTGTCGGCCGCCGGCGAGCACAGGAACAGCGCCAGGCCGCCCAGTTCTTCCGGCGTCGTGAACTGCAGCGAGGGCTGCTTTTCGGCCAGCAGCTGGCGTTTGGCTTCCTCCTGGCTCACGCCATCCGCCGCGGCACGCGCATCGACCTGCTTCTGGACCAGCGGCGTCAACACCCAGCCCGGGCAGATCGCGTTCACCGTCACACCGGTGGTCGCCGTTTCCAGCGCGACGGTCTTGGTCAGGCCGATCAAGCCGTGCTTGGCCGCCACATAGGCCGACTTCTGCGCCGAGGCCACCAGGCCATGGACCGAAGCCACGTTCAGGATGCGGCCCCAGTTGCGGGCCTTCATGCCGGGCAGGGCGGCCCGGATCGAATGAAACGCCGAGCTCAGGTTGATCGAGATGATCGCGTCCCAACGCTCGATCGGGAACTCCTCCACCGCGGCCACGTATTGAATGCCGGCGTTGTTGACCAGGATGTCGAGAGCGCCGAACTCGGCCTCGCAGGCTTTGACCATGGCCTCGATCTCGGCCGGCTTGCCCATGTCGGCGCCGTGGTAGCTGACCCGGCCGCCCAGTGCCGCCACTTCGGCCTTGGCCGCGTCCACCTCGCCAAAGCCGTTGAGCATCAGGTTCGCGCCCTGTGCCGCCAGCGCCTTGGCGATGCCCAGTCCGATACCGCTGGTGGAGCCGGTGACCACGGCGGTTTTACCTCTCAGCATGCTGAAATCTCCTGTGGGGTTGCTACAGTGGATTATGTGCGGTGCCCGACCGCGTTCCATTCGTCCACCATGCCCACCACCTTGAGTTCCTCCCCGCGCCTGCATGACGTGCAATGCCTTGGCGCGGCCGGCTTGCACCGCATGGCCTACGTCGAGTGGGGCGATCCGGCGAACGACCGCGTGGTGGTCTGCGCCCACGGGCTGTCGCGCCAGGGGCGCGATTTCGACACCCTGGCGCGTTCGCTGCAGGGCGACTTTCGCGTGGTCTGTCCGGACGTCGTGGGTCGGGGCCGTTCGGACTGGCTCGCCAACCCGGCGGGCTACGCGATTCCGGCCTACGTGGCCGACATGGTCACGCTGCTGGCGCGGCTGGATGCCCGCGAGCTGCATTGGGTGGGCACGTCGATGGGCGGGCTGATCGGCCTGGTGCTCGCATCCTTGCCCGGTTCGCCGCTGAGCCGCCTGGTGCTCAACGATGTCGGGCCGAAGATCGAATATGCGTCGCTGCAGCGCATCGGCCAGTACCTGGGGGTGCCGGCGCACTGGCGCACGCTGGACGAGGCGGCCGATGCGCTGTGGAGCATCTCGCAGAGCTTCGGACCGCACAGCCGCGAGCAGTGGCTGGCGCTGACGCGACCGCAGTTGCTGTCCGATGGCGATGGCTTCAAGCCCCATTACGATCCGGCGATCGCGGTGCCGTTCCGGGCCATCACGCCCGAGGCCGCCGCTGCTGGCGAGGCCTCGACCTGGGCGGCCTATGACCGTGTGGCCAGTCCCACGCTGTTGCTGCGCGGCGCCGAGTCCGACCTGTTGTCGGCCGCCACCGCGCTTGAGATGACCCGGCGTGGCCCCCACGCCCGGCTGCACGAATTCGCCGGCGTCGGCCATGCCCCGACCCTGGTCCAGGCCGATCAGATCGCGGTGGTGCAGGAGTTCCTGCTTCAGCCATGAAGAGCCTGATCGAGGTTGAGGAACCCGCCGCGCCCATCGTGACGCTCGCGGGGCAGATGGCGGCCGAGCCGGCCCCCGGCATGGCGGGCGACCGGCGCACGACCGCGGACGACGAGGAGCGGGCCCTGGAGCGGGCGCGCACCTTCGCCGAACCGCTGCTGGCGGAGCGGCGGCTCGATACCGGCGAGGAGGCGCTGAGCCATGCGGCCGGCGTGGCCGAGATCCTGAGAGCCATCGGCGGTGCGCCCAGCCTGCAGGCCGCGGCCTATCTGGTCTACGCGGGCGACTACCTGCAGCGCCCTGAGGAGGTCGTGAGCAAGGCCTTCGGCCCCTCCTATGCGAGCCTGGTCACGCTGACGCGCAAGCTGGTGCAGATCCAGCGTGCCGCGCGCGAAGCGCAGGTCGAGCAGGAATTGCAGGCCCAGCAGACCGAGCGCGTGCGCAAGATGCTGCTGGCTTTCTCGCGCGACCTGCGGGTGGTGCTGCTGCGGCTGGCCTCGCGGCTGCAGACGCTGCGCTGGTACGCCGCCGCCCGCCAGTCCTGCCCGCTGGCGCTGGCCGCCGAGTCCCGCCAGGTGTTCGCGCCGCTGGCCAATCGGCTGGGCATCTGGCAGATCAAGTGGGAGATGGAAGACCTCGCCTTCCGTTTCCTGCAACCCGACGAATACCGGCGCATCGCCGGCCTGCTGGCCGAGCGTCGTGTCGAGCGGGAGGCCGGGGTCGAGGCAGTGCGCCAGCAGATGGCCGACGATCTGCGCGCCCACGGCGTGGCGGCGCTGGTGCATGGCCGGCCCAAGCACCTCTACAGCATCTGGAAGAAGATGCAGGGCAAGCACCTCGATTTCCAGCAGGTGCTGGACTTGCGTGCGTTGCGCGTGATCGTTGCCGACGTGCCGGCCTGCTACGCCGCGCTGTCGCGCGTCCACGAGCGCTACCGGCCGGTGGACAACGAGTTCGACGACTACATCGCGCGCCCCAAGCCGAACGGCTACCGATCCCTGCACACCGTCGTGCTCGACGACGACGGGCGCGCGGTGGAAGTGCAGATCCGGACCCAGGCGATGCATGACCATGCGGAATACGGCGTGGCCGCGCACTGGGCCTACAAGGAGGCGGGCACCAAGGGTTACGCCGGCGTCAGCGCCGCGGGCGAGTTCGAGGAGCGCGTCGCCGAGGCGCGCAAGGCGGTGCTGCGCCAACTGCTGGCCTGGGAGCGGGACTTTGCCGGCCAGAGCGCCGAGGCCGCGTCGCCAGGCGGCGGCTTCGACGACCGCATCTACGTTTTCACGCCGCAGGCCACGGTGATCGAGCTGACCGCGGGTGCGACACCGGTCGACTTCGCCTACGCGCTGCACACCGACCTGGGCCACCGCTGCCGGGGCGCGCGCGTCGACGGCGTGCTCGTTCCGCTGTCCACCGCGCTGAGCAACGGGCAGACCGTGGAGGTGACGGCCGCGAAGGAGGGCGGGCCATCGCTGGACTGGCTGAACCCGGAACTGGGCTTCCTGAAGAGTCCGCGGGCCCGCGCCAAGGTGCGGGCCTGGTTCAATGCGCAGGCCCAGGCCGGGACCATCGCCCGCGGCCGCGAGCAGGTCGAAAAACTGCTGCAGCGCGAAGGCCGTACCGCGATCAAGCTCGATGACCTGGCGTCGCGGCTGGGCTTTCGCGATGCCGATGCGCTGTTCGAAGTGGTGGGCAAGGACGAATATTCGCTGCGCAACATCGAGCAATTGCTGCGGCCGCCCGAGCCGCCTGCCGAGGTCGACGAAATGCCCACGCTGCGGCGCGCCCGCAGCGGCGACAACGCACGCGGCGGCGTGCTGGTGGTCGGGGTCGAGAGCCTGTTGACCAGCCTGGCCCGTTGCTGCCGTCCAGCGCCGCCCGACGCGATCGGCGGCTTCGTCACCCGCGGCAAGGGCGTGGCCGTGCACCGGGCCGATTGCCAGAACTTTCGCCACATGGCGCAGCGCCTGCCCGAGCGCGTGATCCCGGTCACCTGGGGTGTGCCGTCCCAGGGGTCCGACGCACCGGTCTACCCGGTGGATGTGCTGATCGAGGCGGGTGATCGCCCAGGCCTGCTGCGCGACATCACCGAGGTGTTCTCGAAAGAGCGCATGAACGTCGTGGGCGTGCACACCCAGTCGGTGCGCGACGGCGGCGGAAAGACCGCGTGGATGACCTTCACCGTCGAGGTGGCCGAGGCCTCGCGACTGCGCGCCGTGCTCAAGCAGGTGGGCAACGTGGCCGGCGTGCGCAACGCGCGGCGAAAGTGACCGCGCGCGCCGCCTGGGCAGCCGGCCTGGAGACAATATTCGAAATCATGCTATAGTAGAAGGCTCAGCAGGCGCGTAGCTCAGTTGGTTAGAGCACCACCTTGACATGGTGGGGGTCGTTGGTTCGAATCCAATCGCGCCTACCAGATTGCCAAGCCCGACACGGTATTCATCGTGTCGGGCTTTTCGCTTTCCGGGCCGCGCCTGGTGGGCGACAGGGGCGGGCGCCGTTTGTGCGCCATCGCACGGGGCGCTCGGCCGCTCCGGTGGTACCTTTCGGCCATGATCGAGAGTCTGCTGCTGACGACTGCGCGGGTGTCCACCTTCCTTGGGTCGCAGATGCTGACCGGCGCCAGCGGTTTCTTCTTCGAGCGCGACCAGCGGCTGTTTTTCGTGACCAGCCGGCATGTGCTGATCGACGCGCCGAGCAAGCACTTTCCCGATCGCATCGAGATCGAACTGCACACCGATGCGAGCAACCTGACCCGCTCGACGGCGCTGTCGGTGCTGCTGTACCGGAACGCCCGAAGCGCCTGGCGCGAAGGCAAGGACAGCGGAGGCGACATCGACGTGGCGGTGATCGAGATCGATCGCGCCGCGATGCCGGCCGACGCGGCGATCGCGTGTTTCTCGCCGGCCCATCTGCAGGGCTCGTTGCAAGAGGTGGAGGTCGGCGGCGCGCTGTTGATCGTCGGCTTTCCCCTCGGGTTTCATGACGCTCTGCACCACCTGCCGGTGGTCCGCGGGGCCACGATCGCGTCGTCGTTCGGGTTGCGATTCCAGGGCCAAGGCTACTTCCTGACCGACGCACGAACCCACCGTGGCACGAGCGGCGCCCCGGTGGTGATGCGCTGTGACGACGGCGATCCGTCTTTGCCGTGGAAATTGCTGGGCGTTCATTCGTCGCGCATGGACATGCGCACGCGCGACCTGAATCTCGACGAGTCGCTGGGCCTGAACTGCGCCTGGTATGCCGACATCCTGCTGACGCTGACCGAGGAGCCCGAGCGCGCCCGGGCCTGATACGGTCGTCTCAAGGACGCACGACGATCTGGTTCTTGACCCGGTGCACGCCATTGACCTTCCAGGCAATTTCTCCGGCGATGCGCTTCTCGTCGCTGGTCTTGGCGAAGCCGGAAAGCATCACGGTGCCGTTCAAGGTCTCGACGCCGATGCTGGAGGCATCCACGTCCTTGTTGTCCAGGTACCGCCCTTTCAGCGCCGTGGTGATGCTGGCGTCGTCGACGTAGGCGCCGACGCTTTCCTGCCCACGGCTGACGGCGCAGCCCGTGGTGCCCGGGACGAGCGCCGTGAACAGCGAGGCGATGAGGGTGTTGCGACACGTCATGGGAGTTCTCCTTGCGCACGGCATGTTGTGCTCGACGAGCCCGTGGTGAGGTCAATCGACGTCACCTGTTGACGGACCCTGCATCGTCCGCCTCCGAGCACATCGAGTTGGTGCGCTGTCGCACGCAGCGTCGTCTCGGTGCGTCGGCGCACAGACCGTCGCTGGTTGCGAAGACTACAAAGAACATGCGGACGACGACATCCCTCCCGGGAATCAGTTATCTCCGTTCCTTCACTTTTCAGGAAATCGCACCCTGTCACGACCCTTGTCGCTCTCTCGCTGGCTGCCCTGTCCGTGGTGGCTTGCGGGGAGATGTCTCGACGCGACCAGAACACAGCCACCGGCGCGATCATCGGGCGTCGCGGGCTCGGTGCTGACCGGTGGCAGCGCCGCGGGCGCGGTCGGTGGCGCGGCGGTCGGCGGCGTGCTCGGCAGCCAGGTCGATCCCAAGCACCGGTGAGCCCCGCGCGCCACCTGCCAGGCTGCGGTGAAGAGGGCATCCATGGCGGCGGGCGGCCGGGCGCACAGAAATTGCGGACGGTTGAGCGCAGACTGAGATGGGTCAACACCCTGCCTTCGGTGTCGCGGCCCACTGACTTTCAATCCCTCCACTTCCATCCAGGAGCCATCACCATGCGCTATTCCTTGATCGCCCTGACCTTGTTGCTGAGTCCGTTGGGGGCCGCCCAGGCCCAGATCAGCGTCGGCATCGGCGTCGCGTTACCCGGCGTCAGCATTGGCATCAACATGCCGGCGTATCCCCGGCTGGTCCGGGTGCCGGGCTATCCGGTCTATTACGACCCGAATGCCGACGCCAACTACTTCTTCTACGACGGCCTGTACTGGGTCTTTCGTGACGATGGCTGGTACCAGAGCACTTGGTACAACGGCCCATGGCTGTATGAGCCGCCCGAGAGCGTGCCCTTGTTCCTGCTGCGCGTGCCGGTGCGGTACTACCGCCGGCCGCCAGGCTATTTCCGCGGCTGGCGTGTCGATGCGCCGCCGCGGTGGGACACGCACTTCGGCCCGGGCTGGGCGCAGCAACGGCGCGGCTGGGATCGTTGGGATCGCCGCGCGGTGCCGGCCCCGGCGCCGTTGCCGCTCTACCAGCGCCAGTTCAGCGGCGAGCGCTATCCCCAGCAGCTGGATCAGCAGCGCACGATTCGGGCCCAGCGCTACCGCTACCAGCCGCGCGACGTCACCGCGCCGCAGCGCGAGCAGCAGCGAGAGCATCTGCAGACGCAGCAGCGCGAGCACTTGCGCGACCAGCCGGCCCCCTCGCAACCCCAGTTGCCTGGTGATCGCCCGAACATCCTCTCGCCGCAGCGTAGCGAGGCGCCCGGCCACCGCGCGCCGATGCCCCAGCCGATCCGTGGGCGCGAAGGCTATGCGCCTCCCGCGGCCAATCCGCACGGCGAGGGTCCGGCGGGGGCTGCGCAGCGGCGCGACAACCGCCAGGATCCCGGCCCAGACAGGCAACGCGGCGACCCCCGCGATGATCGCCGCGGCAGTCGCCCTGGCGATGGCCCGAACTGAGTCCGCGCCGCTCCGCGCTTCCTGGGTCGCTGCCAGGTCGGGGTCGACCAGGTGATCCAGGCTCAGCCGCAACCAACGGCACCGCTGCGGGTCGAGCGAACGGTGGCGGTTGCACAGGGTGGTCTGCGAGCCATGGGTGGTCAGGACGCCTCGATGACATCGGCGTTCTCCTGGCTCGGAAGGTCACGCGGGCGACTGCCGATCGGGTCGTTCTGGCTCACCCGGAACCCTTAACGGTAGCGCCGGGGAAGTCTTGTAGCTCGCCGGGGGGCTGCGCCCACGGGGCGAGGCGATTCCTCGTCGGTCCGTGTGCGGCACCGGACAACCGGCTCCGAGCGCAGGGCGCGCCCCTGGACCCTGAACGCTCCTGACCTGCCGCTGAGGCCGGGGCGCGGCTTGTCCGAGGGGCGTGCGGGCCGGTGAAACCCGGCCTGCCACCCTGCCATGCGAAAGCAGGGATGATGTGCGCGCCGCCACTCCGTCAGACGTCCCATGAGCCGATCCCCCGATGCCGTCACCTTGACTTCGCCGTCCGCCGGCCTGGCAGGGGGCATGGTCCTGCTGATGGCCACGGCCTGCGGCCTGATCGCCGCCAACCTGTATTACGCACAGCCGATCATCCGGCTGATCTCGCCCGACATCGGGCTCGGCACCTCGCTCGCCAGCCTGATCGTCACGCTGACCCAGATCGGCTACTGCACCGGTCTGCTGCTGCTGGTGCCGCTGGGCGATCTGGTGGAGAACCGGCGGCTGGTCGTGGTCACCCTCAGCGGCGGCGCGCTGGCGCTGGCGCTGGCCTCGCAGGCGCGTTCGCCGGCGTGGTTCCTGCTGGCGTCCCTGCTGACGGGCATCGGCTCGGTCGCGGTGCAGATGCTGGTGCCGATCGCGGCCTACTTTTCTCCCGATGCCAGTCGTGGGCGGGTCGTGGGCAACGTGATGAGCGGGCTGCTGCTGGGCATCATGCTGGCCCGACCGGTGTCCAGCCTCGTGGCCGGCAGCTGGGGCTGGCGGACCGTGTTCGCCGCGTCCTGCGTGCTGATGCTGCTGCTGGTCGGCGTGCTGTGGCGCCTGCTGCCGCAGCGACGGCCACAGGCCGAGCACAGCTATGCCTCGCTGATCCGGTCGCTGGGCGGCTTGTGGCGAGAGACGCCGCTGTTGCGACGACGCGCGCTCTACCAGGCAGCGCTGTTCGCGTCGTTCAGCCTGTTCTGGACGGCGGTGCCGCTGCTGCTGAGCGGGCCGCGCTTCGGACTGGATGCGCGCGGCATCGCCTGGTTCACGCTGGCCGGGGCCGCAGGTGCGCTGGCGGCCCCGGTGGCCGGACGCCTGGCCGACCGGGGCCGCACGCATGCCGCCACCGGCGTGGCCATGAGCCTGGTGGCGGGCTCGTTGGCGCTGGCCTGGGTCGGCGGCGAGACCGGGTCGATCGTGCTGCTGCTGGTGGCCGGCATCGTGCTCGACATTGGCGTGCAGGCCAACCTGGTGCTGGGCCAGCGCAGCATCTACGCGCTCGGCGCGAACGCGCGCAGCCGCATGAACGGGCTCTACATGGCCACCTTCTTCGCGGGCGGCGCGCTGGGCTCGGGCGTGGCCAGCGCGGCCTTTCTGCACGGGGGCTGGCTGGCGGTGTCGGTCGTCGGCGTGGCCTTTCCGACCCTGGCGCTGCTGTACTACAGCCGCGACACCCCGGAATGACCGGATCGGCGGCGGCCTGCGCGGCGCGCCTGGCGATCAGCCCAGGCAGACGGTGTTGCGGCCTTGGCGCTTGGCCTGGTAGAGCGCACGGTCGGCGCGCTCCAGCACGTCGGCCGAGCGGCCGTCGGTGTGCTGCCAGCAGGTGATGCCGATGCTCAAGGTCAGGGTCACCTGCAGGTCGGGTGCCAGCGTGATCGGGGTGCTGGCCACGGCGCTGCGCACGCGCTCGGCCACGTCCCGCGCCGCGGCCAGGTCCGAATCGTCCAGCACCAGCAGGAACTCCTCCCCGCCCAGGCGGCCGAAGTTGTCGCTGGCCCGGCTGTGGGTTTCCACCAGCCGCACGATCTGGCACAGCGCGGCGTCGCCGGCGGTGTGCCCGTGGGTGTCGTTGACGCGCTTGAAATGGTCGAGGTCGAGCACCAGGGCGCAAAACGGCGGCAGGTCGCGTCGGCCGCCGCGCCGCTTGAGGGCGTGCTCCAGCGTTTCGAGGATGCGCCGGCGGTTGGGCAGGCCGGTGAGGTGATCGCGCGTGGCCAGCCGCTCCAGCTCGCGCTCCATCGTCTTGCGCTGCGTGATGTCGCGCCAGATGCCCTCGACCCCCGCGTACTGGCCTTGTTCGTCGCGCAGCGCATGGGTGCTGATCGAGATGTCGATGATGCGGCCGTCCTTGCGTCGCATGCGGCCGGGGAAGTCGTGCACGAACCCATTCGATTTGATGGCGGCCACCAGGGCGTCGCGTTCGCTCTGGTCCGGGTAGAACGCCGCGGCCGGCAGGCCGATGATCTCTTCGGCGCTGTAGCCCAGCACGTTCTTGACGGCCGGGCAGACGTAGCGGGTGATGCCCTGCGCATCGGTGCGGTAGAACACGTCCTGCATCGTGTTCATGATGCGCTGGAAGTTCTGGTCGGTTTCCTGCAGCCGGGCTTCCATCGCTGCCCGTTCGGTCATGTCGAGGAACGCGGCCAGCACGGCGCCGCGATCGCCGATCTGGACATGGTTGCTGGTCATGGCCAGCACCAACGACTGCCCGCTGCAACTGTAGGCCCGGAATTCGGTCGGCGGATTGGTGACGTCGCCGCTCTCGGCCCGCTGGATGCGGGCCAGCACGCGGTGCAGGTCCAGCGGGTGGATGAACTCCGGCACGGGCCGCCCGATCAGGTCGCTCGGCTGGGCCGCGTTCATCAGCGTCAGCGCCGCACGGTTGGCGTATTGCACCTTGCCGTCGAGGATCACGACGACGCTGGCCGGCAGACTGTCCAGCCAGGCTGCCGAGGGACTCAAGGCCGTGGCATCGATGAGGTGGGGCACGGTGTCAAGCTCCGGTGGGCTCGGTGCAGGGGCTTGCAGTGCCCGCGCACCGGCGAAGCGTCGCATCGTACGTGATGCGAGCCCGCCGGGCTACAGCTTGTGGGTGGACAGCAGCAGGCTGGTTTCGGTGCTGGCGATGCCATCGACGAGCCGGATGCTGCCCAGCACGCGATCGAACGCCTCCAGCGTCTCGGCCTGCAACTCGGCGACGAAGTCCCAGCGGCCGTTGGTGGAGTGCAGGGCGACCACGTTGGGGTGGCCCCGGAGTTGCGCCAGCACCTCGGTGCCACGGTTGCCTTCGACCGCGATCGTCATCCAGGCCCGGATGCGGTGCGCCTCCACCTGTGGCTTGAGGCGCACCGTGTAGCCCACGATCACGCCCTCGCGTTCGAGGCGGGCGAGGCGGTTCTGCACCGTGCCCCGCGCCACCTTCAAGGTCTGCGCCAGGCGCGCGACCGGGCTGCGTGCGTCGTCGCGCAGCAGCGCGATCAACGCGCGGTCGGTGTCATCCAAAGTGGTCATATTGCCATCTACATGTATCTATGTGATCAGCATACCGATCTTTTTGATCGAATCTTGGGCTTCCTCTTGGCGCCGGCCCTGACGAGACTGTGGGGCAGCGACGGCCGCCTTCTGCGTCGTCGACAGCCCAGGAAAGCGCTTCATGACCCGTTTTGTCGACGTTCCCGCCCTGTCCCGCCTGCTCCAGGAGGTCGGCGTGCCCGTATTTCTGTCCCGCCTGGCCGACACGATCCATGCTGATTTCCAGCGCTGGGAGGAGTTCGAGAAGTCGGCGCGGGTGGCCAGCCACTCCTCGGTCGGGGTGATCGAGCTGATGCCGGTGGCGGATGCCCGGCGTTACGCCTTCAAGTACGTCAACGGCCATCCGAGCAACACGGCGCGCGGCCTCTATACGGTGATGGCCTTCGGGGTGCTGGCCGAGGTCGACACCGGCTACCCCTTGCTGCTGTCCGAACTGACCTTGACCACGGCGTTGCGTACCGCCGCCACCTCGGCCGTGGCCGCCCGGGCGCTGGCGCGACCGGGTGCGAGCCGCATGGCGTTGATCGGCAACGGCGCGCAGAGCGAGTTCCAGGCCGTGGCGTTCCACCACCTGCTGGGCATCGACGAGGTTCGGGTGTTCGACATCGATCCGGCGGCGACCGACAAGCTGCAGCGCAACCTGGCGGCCTTTCCCGCGTTGCGGGTCGTCCGCGCGGCGTCGGTGGCCGACGCGGTCCGCGGGGCCGACATCGTCACCACCGTCACCGCCGACAAGTCGCGCGCCGCGATCCTGACCCCTGACCTGATCGAGCCCGGCATGCACCTCAACGCGGTCGGCGGCGACTGTCCCGGCAAGACCGAATTGCACCCCGAGGTGCTGCGCATCGCACAGGTGTTCGTCGAGTACGAGCCCCAGACCCGGATCGAAGGCGATCTGCAGCAGATGCCGGCCGACTTTCCGGTCGTCGAGCTCTGGCGGGTGCTGAGCGGCACGGTCGCGGGCCGGCAGCGCGACGAGCAGGTCACGGTGTTCGACTCGGTGGGCTTCGCGCTGGAGGACTACTCCGCGCTGCGCCTGCTGCACACCCTGGCCACCGAACTGGACATCGGCCAGGACGTGGACCTGGTGCCCCGTGGCGACGACCCCAAGGACTTGTTCCGCCTGACCCGTGGCGGCGCGCTCCGTGCCGCACTGCGGCGGGTGGCGTGACGGTGCGGCCGGCGGCTGGGTCGGGCCCGGGCGCAGGCCGCCGCGGCGCGACCCGGCGTGAGGCCTGCCTGGCAGGGCAAGCCCGGTGCAGGCGGCCTGGGGGCGGCCCGTAGAATCGGGTGGCCATTCCCCCCGCCGTATCCCGAGGAGCCCTTGCTGATGCCATCGACCCGCCGAGCGCCTGCCGAAGCCGCCCCTCCCACCCCGACCGGCGCCCCGCGCAAGCTGAAGAAGTACCCCAACCGGCGGCTTTACGACACCAACGCGAGTTGCTACATCACGTTGGCGGACGTCAAGAAGATGGTGCTCGACGGCCTGGAGTTCGAGGTGCGCGACGCCAAGACCGGCGAGGACCTGACCCGCAGCATCCTGCTGCAGATCATCCTGGAGGAGGAGACCGGCGGCATGCCGATGTTCTCGTCGCAGATGCTGTCGCAGATCATCCGCTTCTACGGTCACGCGATGCAGGGCATGATGGGCTCGTACCTGGAAAAGAATCTGCAGACCTTCGTCGACATGCAGTCGCGCCTGACCGAGCAGGCCCGCGGCCTGTACGACCCCAAGGCCTTCACGCCCGAGATGTGGACCCAGTTCATGGGCAGTCAGGCGCCGGCCATGCAGGGCTTGATGGGCAACTACCTGGAACAGTCGAAGAACCTGTTCATGCAGATGCAGGAGCAGATGCACAAACAGGCCGGCGGCCTGTTCCCCGGCTTTCCGGTGCCGCCGGCCAGCAAGTGAGGCCCGCAGGGTGAAGCGGGGTTTGCGACAATCCTGCCCATGACCCTTGACGCTCTTCGCGAGGCCGCCGCCTCGCCTGCCACGCCCACGATCGGCTTTGTCTCCCTCGGCTGCCCCAAGGCGCTGACCGATTCCGAGTTGATCCTCACCCAGCTTTCCGCCGAGGGCTACCGCACTAGCAAGACCTATCAGGGTGCCGACCTGGTGATCGTCAACACCTGCGGCTTCATCGACGATGCGGTGCGCGAAAGCCTGGACGCGATCGGCGAGGCGCTGGCCGAGAACGGCAAGGTCATCGTCACCGGCTGCCTGGGCGCGCGCCAGGCCGAGGGCGGCGAGAACATGGTGCGCCAGGCCCATCCCAAGGTGCTGGCGGTCACCGGGCCGCACGCCACGCAGGAGGTGATGGACGCGGTGCACCAGCACGTGCCCAAGCCGCACGATCCGTTCGTCGACCTGGTACCCGCGGCCGGCATCAAGCTGACGCCCAAGCACTACGCCTATCTGAAGATCAGCGAAGGCTGCAACCACCGCTGCACCTTCTGCATCATCCCCAGCCTGCGCGGCGACCTGGTCTCGCGTCCGGTAGGCGAGGTGCTGGGCGAGGCGAGGGCGCTGTTCGAGGGCGGCGTGAAGGAGTTGCTGGTGGTCAGCCAGGACACCTCGGCCTACGGCGTGGACCTGAAATACCGCACCGGCTTCTGGGACGGCCAGCCGGTCAGAACCCGCATGCTGGACCTGGTGGCCAAGCTCGGCGAACTCGCGCGCCAGCACGGCGCCTGGGTGCGCCTGCATTACGTCTACCCGTACCCGCACGTGGACGAGGTGATCCCGCTGATGGCCGAAGGCCTGGTGCTGCCCTACCTGGACGTGCCCTTCCAGCATGCCCACCCCGACGTGCTCAAGCGCATGAAGCGGCCGGCCAGCGGCGAACGCAACCTGGAGCGCATCCAGCGCTGGCGCGAGCTGTGCCCGGAGGTCGTCGTGCGCTCGACCTTCATCGCCGGCTTTCCGGGCGAGACCGAGCAAGAGTTCGCCTACCTGCTGGACTTCCTGAAGGAGGCGCAGATCGACCGCGCCGGCTGCTTCGCCTACTCGCCGGTCGCTGGGGCGACCGCCAATGAACTGCCCGGGGCCTTGCCCGATGCGCTGCGCGAGGAGCGCCGGGCGCGCTTCATGGCGGTGGCCGAGGAGGTGTCCGTGGCGCGCCTGCGTCGCCGCATCGGCGCGACGATGCAGGTGCTGGTCGACAGCGCGCCGGCGCTCGGCCGCCGTGGCGGCGTGGGGCGCAGCTATGCCGACGCACCGGAGATCGACGGCACTGTGCGCCTGCTGCCGCCGGCCAAGGCCTCGACCCAGCTGCGCGTCGGCGAGTTCGCGCGGGCGCGCATCGTCGCGGCGGAAGGGCACGACCTGGTCGGCGAGCCCATCTGATACAAACCGGTCATGAAGGACGATGACCGCACCGCGACCGCGCTGATCCACCACCCCTATGTCGCGCCGGCCGATTTCGAATCGCCGGCGGTCGGGGTGCACAAGGCCTCGACGGTGTATTTCCCGTCGGTGGCCGAATTGCGCCGCCGCCGCTGGGTCGACAAGAGCGCCTACACCTACGGCCTGCACGGCACGCCCACCACCTTCACGCTGGAGGCCCGGCTGGCGACGCTGGAGCATGCCCGCCATGTGCTGCTGGCACCCAGCGGCCTGAGTGCGCTGACCGTGGTGAACATGGCGCTGCTGAAGGCTGGCGACCGGATGCTGCTGCCCGACAACGTCTACCACCCGAGCAAGGATTTCGCCCGCCACGAGATGGCCGGCTGGGGCGTGACGCACAGCGTCTACGACGCGATGCAGCCGGCCGCGCTGGCAGCGCTGCTGACGCCGGACGTCAAGCTGGTCTGGCTGGAGGCGCCCGGCTCGGTGACCCTGGAGTTCCCGGACCTGCCGGCCTTGATCGCCTGCATCCGCGAGCGGGCGCCGCAGGCCACGATCGCGCTGGACAACACCTGGGGGGCCGGGCTGGCCTTCAACCCGTTCGAGTTGCCAGGCGGCCAGAGCGTGGACCTGACCCTCCACGCGCTGACCAAGTACCCCTCGGGCGGCGGTGATGTGCTGATGGGCTCGATCGCCTGCCGCGACGATGCGCTGTACGAGACGCTGGCCTGGACCCACAGCCGCCTGGGCCTGGGCGTGGGCGCCAACGATGCCGAGGCGCTGCTGCGCTCGCTGCCCAGCCTGCCGCTGCGCTACCACGCGCAGGACGCGGCGGCGCGGCGCATCGCCACCTGGGCCTCCCGGCAGCCGCAGATCCGGCAGGTCCTGCACCCGGCGCTGGCAGGCTCGCCCGGCCATGCCCACTGGGCGGCGATCAGCAGCGCCGCCGCGGGCTTGCTGACGCTGGAACTGGACCCGCGCTTCTCGGCCGCGCAGGCCGATGCCTTCGTCGACGGCCTGCGCTGCTTCCGCATCGGCTGGAGCTGGGGCGGCCCGGTGAGCCTGGCCGTGCCCTACCAGGCCGGCGCGATGCGCAGCCTGGGTACGGGCTACGCCGGCGTGCTGGTGCGCCTGTGCATCGGCCTGGAAGCGGTGGACGACCTGATCGCCGATCTGGCGGCCGGACTGGCCCGGCTGGGTTGAGCGAACGGCAGACGCCGCGGCGTCAGTCGAAGCGGCCGGTGGCGGCGAACCGGTCGGTCGCCCGCACCAGCTCCGCGGCGATGCCTGGTTCGTACGAGGAGTGCCCTGCGTCGTCGACGATGCTCAGGCGCACCCCCGGCCAGGCATCGGCCAGCGCGAAGGCGTAGCGCACCGGGCAGATCACGTCGTAGCGGCCGTGCACGATGAAGCCGGGCAGGTGGGCGATGCGGGGCATCGCGCCGAGCAATTGGCCGGGCGAGAGAAAGGCCTTGTGCCGGAAGTAATGCGCCTCCAGCCGGCCCACGCCCAGCGCCACGGCGTCGTCGCCGAAGGCGTCGGCCGTCGCCGGGTCGTTGCGAAGTTGCAGGCACGAGCCCTCGTATCGGCTCCAGGCCCGCGCCGCGGGGGCGTAGATCGCCGGATCGTCGCTGCCCAGGCGGGCCGCGTAGGCCGCCAGCAGGTCGCCGCGCTCGGCCTCCGGCACATGGGCTGCAAAGGCTTCCCACTCGCGCGGAAAGAAGTTGCGGATGCCGTAGAGCCACCAGTCGATCTCGGCGTCGCTGACCAGCCAGATCCCGCGCAGCACCAGGCCCAGGCAGCGCTCGGGGTGGGCCTGGGCATAGGCCAGCGACAGCGTCGAACCCCAGGAGCCGCCGAACACCAGCCAGCGCTCGATGCCCAGCAACGCGCGCAGGCGCTCGATGTCGCCGATCAACAGGTCGGTGGTGTTGTCGCGGCACTCGCCCAACGGGGTCGATTGGCCCGAGCCGCGCTGGTCGAACAGCACGACGTGGTACCTGGCCGGGTCGAAGAAGCGCCGGCTGTTGGGTGCGATGCCGGCGCCGGGGCCGCCGTGCAGGAACACCACGGGGATGCCCTGGGGGTTGCCGCAGCTTTCCCAGTACAGCGAGTGGAGTCCGTCCACGGCCAGGTGGCCGCTGCGCAAGGGCGCCAGCGGCGGGTACAGCACGTCGGACAGGCTGGTCATGCCTTGGGCCCGGAGACCTTGTGGCGCATCAGGCGTCCGCGTTCGCGGTCCCAGTCGCGCTTCTTCTCGGTGTGGCGCTTGTCGTGCTCGGCCTTGCCCTTGGCCAGCGCGATCTCCGCCTTGACGCGGCCGCCCTTGTAGTGCAGGTTCAGCGGCACCAGCGTGAAGCCGCGCTGCTCGACCTTGCCGATCAGGCGGCGGATCTGCTCCTTGCTCATCAGCAGCTTCTTGGTGCGGTCCGCCTCGGGGTGGACATGGGTCGAGGCCGAGCCCAGCGCGTTGATGCGGCAGCCGATCAGGTAGAGCTCGCCGTCGCGGATCACGACGTAGCCGTCGGTCAGCTGGACCTGGCCGGCCCGGATCGCCTTGACCTCCCAGCCTTCCAGCACCATGCCGGCCTCGTACTGCTCCTCGATGTGGTATTCGAAGCGGGCGCGGCGGTTTTCGGCGATCAGGGCAGACATGCGGGCAGGCTCTCGGGCCGGACCGCAGGGCGGCCCTTAAAATCATCGCATTGTATGAAGCACGTCAAGAAGTCCGTCCTGCTGTGGTATTCGCCTGCCGAGATGTACCGCCTCGTGACCGATGTGGCCACCTACCCGGACTTTCTGCCCTGGTGCGAGCGGGCGGAAGTCATCGAGCGCGACGAAGCCGGCATGACCGCCCGCATCCACCTGGCCTACGCCGGCGTGCGCCACGCGTTCACCACCCGCAACAGCCATCAGCCCGATCGGCAACTGCACATGGCGCTGGTCGACGGGCCGTTCTCCGAGCTCGACGGGACCTGGGATTTCCTGCCGCTGGGTGCCGGCGTGCCGGACGCCCCGGTGGCCTGCAAGATCGAGTTCGACCTGCGCTACGCCTTTTCGAGCCGCGCCCTCGAGACCGTGCTCAGCCCGGTGTTCGACCGCGTGGCCAACACCTTCGTCGATTCCTTCGTCAAGCGAGCGGAGCAGGTCTATGGCGAACGCTGAGCGCGCGGCCCTGATCCGAGTGCAGGTGGCCTACAGCCCCGGCCCGCGGCAGGTCGACACGGTCGATCTCGAACTGCCGCCGGGCAGCACGCTGGCCGACGCGCTGAGGGCGTCCGGCCTGCTGCAGCGCCATGGCCTGGCCATCGACGACACGCTGTCCGCAGGCATCTGGACCAAGGCCAAGCCGCTGGAGACGGTGCTGCGCGAAGCGGATCGGGTGGAAGTCTGGCGCGGCCTGCGGGTCGACCCGAAAGAGGCCCGCCGCCAGCGGTACCGCAAGGCCAGCGAGCGGCAACTGCGCCGTTGACGTGGCGGCGCGGATGCCGCAGGGCCCTTCGGGTACCTAGCGGCAGTTGTCGTTGACGGCGGCCCGGGCGCGGTTGATCTCGTTGATCCGGCCCTGGTCGTCGAGGAATTCGCGTTCGCCGGTCGCGGGATTGGGGCGGGCGACGCGCGCACCGCTTTCCAGCATCTTCAAGTCGCCTTGCGCGCGCTGGCAGGCATCGGCCCGGCGGGCATCGTCCTGGGCCTTTTGGGCCTGTTGGCGAGCTGCCTCGGCGGCCTTCTTGTCGGCCTGGAGCTTGCGCCTGCGGGCTTCGAGCGCGCTGTCGGTGCCGTCGCCGGCCGAGGCGGCGCTGGCCGGCGCCTCGGTGGGCAGCACCACGATGGCCTGGCCGCCGGGCTGCGCCACGATGCTGGCCGCGGGCACACCGGCCGGCGGCGGCTGGTCGCTGACGTGGTAGCCGCCCTGGGCATCGCGCCACTTCCAGATGTTGCTCTGGGCCAGCGCAGGGCCGGCCAGCAAGCAGAAGAGCAGGGCGATCGAGAGGGGGCGCGGACGGATCATGGGGCGGCTTGAAGTGAGTGGCGAGGAGGCAAACCAGGCTCAGGCTGCGAGCGCCGAGTGTATGTCGAGGGTCGAGCGCCGGGGCCCGCCGAAGCCAAGGCGAGGCTTCCGTATAATCCGCTTTTGCGTCTGGAGCTTTCCCCATGCGCCTACTAGGCAAAGCGCTCACCTTCGACGACGTGTTGTTGGTGCCCGCGTTCTCCCAGGTGTTGCCGCGCGACACCTCGCTGGTCACCCGGCTGTCCCGCAACATCGTGCTCAATCTGCCGCTGGTCTCCGCGGCGATGGACACCGTGACCGAAGCCCGACTGGCGATCGCGATCGCCCAGGAGGGTGGCATCGGCATCGTGCACAAGAACCTCAGCCCCAAGCAGCAGGCGGCCGAAGTCGCGCGGGTCAAACGCTATGAATCGGGCCTGCTGAAGGATCCGATCACGATCGCGCCGGGTGCTCGGGTCCGCGATGTGATCGAGTTGTCCCGCGCGCATGGCATCTCGGGTTTCCCGGTGGTCGACGAGGGCCGCGTGGTGGGCATCGTCACCGGCCGCGACCTGCGATTCGAGACCCGCCTCGATGCGCCGGTCAGCGAGATCATGACCCCGCGCGAGCGTCTGGTCACGGTCAAGGAAGGCGCCTCGCTGGCCGAGGCCAAGGCCTTGATGCACCAGCACAAGCTCGAACGCGTGCTGGTGCTGAATGAAGCGTCCGAGCTGCGCGGCCTGTTCACGGTGAAGGACATCACCAAGCAGACCAGTTTCCCGAATGCGGCGCGCGATGCCCAGGGCAAGCTGCGCGTGGGCGCGGCGGTGGGCGTGGGCGAGGGCACCGAAGAGCGGGTCGAACTGCTGGTGCGTGCCGGCGTCGACGCGCTGGTGGTGGACACCGCGCATGGCCACAGCGCCGGCGTGATCGAGCGGGTGCGCTGGGTCAAGAAGAATTACCCGCAGGTCGAGGTGATCGGCGGCAACATCGCCACCGGCGCGGCGGCGCTGGCGCTGGTCGAGGCCGGCGCCGACGGCGTCAAGGTTGGCATCGGCCCGGGCTCGATCTGCACCACCCGCATCGTGGCCGGCGTCGGCGTACCCCAGATCACCGCGATCGACAACGTGGCCACCGCGCTGCGCGGCAGCGGCGTGCCGCTGATCGCCGATGGTGGCGTCCGCTACTCGGGCGACATCGCCAAGGCGATCGCCGCCGGCGCCAGCACGGTGATGATGGGCGGCATGTTCGCCGGTACCGAGGAGTCGCCCGGCGAGGTCTTCCTCTACCAGGGCCGCAGCTACAAGGGCTACCGCGGCATGGGGTCGATCGGCGCGATGAAGGACGGCTCCGCCGACCGCTATTTCCAGGAAAACGACGAGACCGCCAACCCCAACGCCGACAAACTGGTGCCCGAAGGCATCGAGGGTCGGGTGCCGTACAAGGGGTCGATGATCTCCATCGTCTACCAGATGGCCGGCGGGCTGAAGGCGTCGATGGGCTACTGCGGTTGCGCAACCATCGACGACATGCGCGAGCGCGCCGAGTTCGTCGAAATCACGTCGGCGGGCATCCGCGAGAGCCACGTGCACGACGTGCAGATCACCAAGGAAGCGCCGAACTACCGGGCGGAATGACCTCGCTGCCCTGTCCCCCTCGGCGTGCGCCCGGCTCCGGCCGGGCGCCGTCGTTCTGAAATACCCCCTCATGCCCATCGCCGACGCCCAGGCCACCGCTCCCGCTCCCCGGCGGCGCGCCGCGGCGATGCCCTTCATCATGCTGACGGTGCTGATCGACATGATCTCGATCGGCCTGATCATTCCGGTGCTGCCGGCATTGGTGGGCACGTTCACGCACAGCCAGACCGAGCAGGCCCAGGCATTCCGGTTGGTGGCGGTCGCCTTCGGGCTGGCCAACTTCGTCGGTTCGCCGGTGATGGGCGCGCTGTCCGACCGGTTCGGACGGCGGCCGGTGCTGCTGCTGGGCTTCTCGGGGCTGGCACTGAGCTTTCTCGTGACGGCGATGGCCACCGCGCTGTGGATGCTGGTGGCGGTGCGCCTGGTGGCGGGCCTGCTGCAATCGAACATCGCAGTGGCCAATGCCTACGTGGCCGACGTGACGCCGCCCGAGCAACGGGCCAGGAACTTCGGCATGCTGGGCGCGATGTTCGGCCTGGGTTTCATCCTCGGGCCGCTGACGGGCGGCTTCCTGGGCAAGATCAACCTGCACCTGCCGTTCTTCGTCGCCGGCGGCCTGGCGCTGACCAACTGGCTTTATGGCTTCTTCGTGCTGCCGGAGTCGCTGCCGCCCGAGCGCCGTCACGCGATCGACTGGCGCAGCGCCCATCCAGTGGCGGCGATGCGCAAGCTCGGTGCCCTGCGCGCGATCGGCACGCTGGTCTACGTGATCGCGCTGGCGGGGCTGTCGCAGTTCATGCTGCAGAGTACCTGGGTGCTCTACACCCAGATGAAGTTCGGCTGGGGGCCGCTGGAGAACGCCGAATCGCTGGCCGCCGTGGGCCTGATGTCGGTCATCGTGCAAGGCGGCCTGATGCGCCACCTGCTCAAGCTGTGGCCGGTGCGCCGCTTGGCGGTGCTGGGCCTGATCTCGTCGTCGCTGTGTTATCTGGCGTGGGGTGCGGCCACCGCGGGCTGGATGATGTATGCGGTGATCTTCATGAACATCCTGGGCTTCGCCGCGTCGTCGTCGATGCAGAGCCTGGTCTCGAATGCCGCGGACGATCGCTCGCAGGGCCAGATCATGGGCGCGCTGTCGGCGCTCAACAGCATGATGGCGGTGCTGGCGCCGATGATCGGTCCGACGCTGCTGGTCTGGGTCGGCCACCTGCCTCATGGCGACTGGCGCATCGGTGCGCCGTACTATTTCTGCGCCGGCCTGCAGGCGCTGGCGGCGGCGCTGGCCATCCGCCATTTCCGTCACCATCCTTCCACCCCGCCCAGCGCCGCCGCCGGCGCCGTGGCCTGACGCTCCGCACGCTCATGCACGACAAGATCCTGATCCTCGATTTCGGCTCGCAAGTCACCCAGCTCATCGCCCGGCGCGTGCGCGAGGCGCATGTGTACTGCGAGATCCATCCGAACGACGTCTCGGACGAGTTCATCCGCGGCTTCCTGGCCCAAGGTTGCAAGGGCATCATCCTCTCGGGCAGCCACGCCAGCACCTACGAAGACCACCAGCTGCGCGCGCCGCAGGCGGTGTGGGACGCGGGCGTGCCGGTGCTGGGCATCTGCTACGGCATGCAGACGATGGCGGTGCAGCTGGGCGGCACCGTCGAGTGGAGCGACCACCGCGAGTTCGGCTACGCCGAGGTGCGCGCCCACGGCCACACCAGGCTGCTCGACGGCATCCAGGACTTCGACACCGCCGAGGGCCACGGCATGCTCAAGGTGTGGATGAGCCACGGCGACAAGGTCACGGCGCTGCCGCCGGGCTTCAAGCTGATGGCCAGCACGCCCAGTTGCCCGATCGCCGGCATGGCCAACGAAGACAAGCGCTACTACGCGGTGCAGTTCCATCCCGAGGTGACCCACACGCTGCAGGGCGCGGCGATGCTGACGCGCTTCGTGCGCGAGATCAGCGGCTGCGCCGGCGACTGGATCATGGGCAACTACATCGACGAGGCCGTCGCGAAGATCCGCGAGCAGGTCGGCGACGAGGAGGTCATCCTGGGCCTGTCGGGGGGCGTCGATTCGTCGGTGGCCGCGGCGCTGATCCATCGTGCGATCGGCGACCAGCTCACCTGCGTGTTCGTCGACCACGGCCTGCTGCGCCTGAACGAAGGCGACATGGTGATGGAGATGTTCGCCGGACGCCTGCATGCCAAGGTCATCCGTGTCGACGCCAGCGAACTGTTCCTGGGCCAGCTGGCCGGCGTGACCGACCCCGAGAAGAAGCGCAAGATCATCGGCGGCCTGTTCGTCGATGTCTTCAAGGCCGAGGCGGCCAAGCTCAAGGCGGGTGAGGGTGGGCACCAGGGTGCGACCTTCCTGGCCCAGGGCACGATCTACCCCGACGTGGTCGAGAGCGGCGGCACCAAGACCAAGAAGGCCACGACGATCAAGAGCCACCACAACGTCGGCGGTCTGCCCGAGCAGCTGGGCCTGAAGCTGCTGGAGCCGCTGCGCGAGTTGTTCAAAGATGAAGTGCGCGAGCTGGGCGTGGCCCTGGGCCTGCCGCACGACATGGTCTACCGCCACCCGTTCCCCGGACCGGGCCTGGGCGTGCGCATCCTGGGCGAGGTCAAGCCGCAGTACGCCGACTTGCTGCGCCGCGCCGACCACATCTTCATCGAAGAGTTGCGCAAGACGGTGGACGAGCACACCGGCAAGACCTGGTACGACCTGACCAGCCAGGCCTTCACCGTGTTCCTGCCGGTCAAGAGCGTGGGTGTGATGGGCGACGGCCGCACCTACGACTACGTGGTGGCACTGCGTGCGGTGCAGACCAGCGACTTCATGACCGCCGACTGGGCCGAGCTGCCCTATGCCTTGCTGAAGAAGGTGTCGGGCCGCATCATCAACGAAGTCCGCGGCATCAACCGCGTGACCTACGACGTGTCGAGCAAACCGCCTGCGACCATCGAGTGGGAATGAGGAGGCGTCGCCGTGCCTGAGCAACTGTCGCTGGAAGGGGTAGAGGCGCCGCCGCAGCCTTGTGACCGCTTGTTCTTCGCGCTGTTGCCGGACCCGGCCACGGCGGCCGCCATCGAGGCGTTGGCGCGCGACTTGCGCAGCCAGCATCGCTTGAGGGGCCGTCCGCTGGAAGCCCATCGTCTGCACATCACGCTGTACCACGTGGGTGACTTCGCCGGACTGTCGCCGAGCCTGGTCGACGCGGCGTGCGCCGTGGCAGCGGGCTTGGACGCGCCGGCCTTCGAGGTGAGCTTCGACCAGGTCGAGAGCTTTTCCGGCGGCGGGCGGCATCGCCCGCTGGTGCTGCGCGGCGAGCACGGCCTGGCGGCGCTGATGTCCTTCCAGCACATGCTGAGCACGGCGGTGAAGAAGGCCGGCCTGGGGAACCGGGCCGAAGGCCGCTTCACGCCGCACGTCACACTGCTGTACGACGACCTGCGGGTGCCCCGGCAGGCCATTGCGCCGGTGTCGTGGACGGTGCGCGAACTGGTGCTGGTCCACAGCCTGATCGGCCAGCACAAGCATCTGCACCTGGCCCGGTGGCCGTTGCGGGCCTAACGTGCCGCTACAGTGCGGTCCGAGTGCATGACCGAGCCTTTTGATGCCTGACTGGACCCCGCAAGACGAGCACGCGATGCGCATCGCGCTGGACCAGGCCCACAACGCCTGGCTGGCCGGTGAAGTGCCGGTGGGCGCGGTGATCATTCGCGAAGGCCAGGTGATCGCGACCGGCTATAACCGCCCGATCACCACCCACGACCCGACCGCTCACGCCGAGCTGGTCGCGCTGCGCCATGCCTCACAGCTGCTGGAGAACTACCGTCTGCCCGAATGCGAGCTGTTCGTCACGCTGGAGCCCTGCGCGATGTGTGCGATGGCCTTGATGCACGCCCGCTTCAAGCGCGTGGTGTTCGGTGCCGCCGATCCGAAGACCGGCGCGGCTGGCTCGGTGCTCGATCTCTTCCAGCAGCCGCAGCTGAACCATCACACCGAGGTGCAGGGCGGTCTGATGGCCGATGCCTGCGGCCGCGTGCTGCGCGAGTTCTTCGCCGAGCGGCGCGCGCAGCACCGCGCCGATCGCGCCGCGGCGGCCGCCATGGCGCCGGCGTCCGCACCGGACGAGGACGACCCGGCCATCCCCGCTGGCGAAGCGACCGAAGTCCAACTGCCCCTGCCCCTGGACCTTTCACCCCCTCTTTGAATCGACCATGCCCAGCCACCCTCCCATCGGTCTCATCGCCTACACGCCTTCGGGCCTGCTGCTGAAGGCCGCCCCGCTGCGCCTGGCCGTGCGTCGCCTCAAGAGCCTGGGCTTCGACGCGAGCCTGGACGAAGCCGCGCTGGCCAAGCACCAGCGCTTCGGCGGCGACGACGCGACCCGGCTGGCGGCGATCCACCGTGTCGCTGCCGCGGCGCCCTCGATCGCGATGGCCACCCGCGGCGGCTACGGCCTGACCCGCCTGCTCGATCAGATCGACTGGAAGCTGCTGGCCCGCAGCGTCGACCACGGCACGCGCTGGGTCGGCTACAGCGACCTGACCGCATTGCAGATGGGCTTGCTGGCGCATACCGGGGCCGAATCCTGGTGCGGCCCGCATGCGGCCGACGACTTCGGTCGCGACGAACTCGATCCGGTCACGCCGGACTGTTTCGTCGAGGCCATGCGCGGCGACCTGGAGGCGATCGGCTTTCGCACCGAGGCGGGCTTCGACGGATTGGACTGCAAGGGCCTGCTGTGGGGCGGCAACCTGACGGTGCTGTGCTCGCTGCTGGGCACGCCGCACTGGCCCAAGGTGAAGGGTGGCATCCTGTTCGTGGAGGACGTCAACGAACATCCCTACCGCGTCGAGCGCATGCTGCTGCAACTGCACCAGGCCGGTGTGCTCGGTGCCCAGAAGGCGGTGGTGCTGGGCGCGCTGAGCGATTGGCGCAAGTCGCCGATGGACCGGGGCTACGACCTGAAGGCCATGGTGGCCCACCTGCGAGGCGTGACGCGCGTGCCGCTGCTCACCGGCCTGCCGTTCGGTCATGTGCCGACCAAGGTCACGATGCCCCTGGGCCGCAAGGTCCATTTGCTGGTTCAGGCACGGGATGTGCTCATCGGCTGGTGATTCTGATGGCGCGCGGTTGAACTCGGCGTTCAATTCGCTGTCAACACCAGAAGCTGGTGCGCAAACCCTAGGTTGAACACGCAAACCCTGCGCATAGAATCCGCGCCCATGCGCCTCGCCCGGCCCCGGTTACAAGCCGGGGTTGCGGCGGGCGGTTTTGTTTTCTTCGCTGTCTGAGCCTATCCGCGCGGCAGGCAGCGCATCTCGGGGGATAGCCGAATGGTTGGTGGGGTCACGGCGCTGCGCCGCTGGGCAGGACGATGCGTGCTGGCGTGTCTGGGCGTCCTGTCGCTGCTGGCGCTGAGCGCCTGCAACAACAGCCCGTGGCCCGAAGGCTCGGCGGCCACCAACACGCTCTACACCTCGATCATCGAGAACACGCCGCGGCATCTGGACCCGACGGCGTCGTACTGGGATCAGGACACGCCCTACGTCTACCAGATCTACGAGCCGCTCTATGGCTACCACTATCTGAAGCGGCCCTACACGCTGGTGCCCAAGACGGCCGCCGCCGTGGTCAAGCCCAAGTACCTCGACAAGAACGGCAAGGTGCTGCCGGACGACGCCCCGGCCGAGCAGATCGCCGAGAGCGTGTACGACATCCCGATCAAGAAAGGGGTGATGTACCAGCCGCATCCGGCCTTTGCCAAGGATGCCAACGGCCATTACTACTACCACCACATGGCGCCCGGTGAACTCGGCAAGCGCCGCACGCCGCTGGACTTCGAACACACGGGCACCCGCGAGATGGTGGCCGACGACTTCGTCTATGCGATCAAGCGCCACGCCACCACCCGCATCACGACGCCGATCTTCGGCATCTTTTCCGAGTACGTCCTGGGGCTGAAGGACTACGGCAAGCTGATCAAGGCGGAGGACGCCAAGCTGCGCGCGGGCCTGGACCCAGCCAGCCAGGACAAGCCCTTCCTCGACTTCCGGCGCTGGCCGCTGGAGGGCGCCACCGCACCCGACCCCCACCTGCTGCGCATCCGTATCAAGGGCAAGTACCCGCAGTGGAGCTACTGGATGACGCTGGCCTTCCTGGCCCCGGTGCCTTGGGAAGCCGATGCCTTCTACGCCCAGCCCGGCATGGCCGCCGCGGGCCTGAGCCTGGACAACTGGCCGGTGGGCACCGGTCCCTACATGATGACCGAGTACATCCAGGACCGGCGCATCGTGATGGAGCGCAACCCGAACTACCGCGGCGAGCCCTATCCCTGCCACGGCATGCCCGAGGACAAGGCGGCCGGCTTGCTGGACGACTGCGGCAAGAAGACCCCGTTCATCGACAAGATCGTCTCCACCGTCGAGCGAGAGGGCGTGCCGCAGAAGGCCAAGTTCCGCCAGGGCTACTACGACATCGAGGTTTTCGAGCGCATGGACACCGGCATCGACTACCTGGTGTCGATGCAAGATTCCGACGAGATCCGCAAGGAATACACCGAGAAGGGCTTCCAGCTCAAGAAATACTCGGACGTCAACAGTTACTGGATCGGCTTCAACATGCTCGACCCGGTGATCGGCAAGGGCGACACGCCGGAGCGGCAGGAGCGCAACCGCAAGCTGCGCCAGGCGATCGACATCGCGATCGACTGGGAGGAGTATTCCAAGGTCTTTCCCAAGAAGGGCGGCATTGCGGCAATGAGCCTGATCCCGCCCGGCATCTTCGGCTCGCGCGAGGGCACGCTGGCCGGTGTCAATCCGGTGACCCACAAGATCGTCAACGGGCAGGTGGTGCGGCGGTCGATCGCCGAAGCCAAGGAACTGCTGGCCGAGGCCGGCTATCCCAATGGCCGCGACGCCAAGACCGGCCGTCCGCTGGTGCTGAACTACGACTACTACGCGCCGCCCACGCCGGAGCGCAAGCCCGAGATCGACTGGATGGTGCGGCAATTCGCCAAGCTCAACATCCAGCTGGAAGTGCGTGCCACCGACAACAACCAGTTCCAGGACAAGGTGCGCAAGGGCAAGCACCAGATCTTCTGGACCGGCTGGCTGGCCGACTACCCCGACGCCGAGAACTACATGACCTTGTTCTACGGCCCGAACTCCAAGAGCATTTCCGACGGCGAGAACACCTCGAACTTCCAGAACCCGGAGTTCGACAAGCTGTTCGTCAAGATGCAGTCGCTGGACAACGGCCCGGAGAAGCAGGCCATCCTGGACAAGATGACGCAGATCCAGCGCGAGGACGCGCCGCTCAGCTTCGGCTTCTTCCCGTATTCGTCGGCGGCGGTGCAAGGCTGGGTCAAGAACTCCAAGCCGGCGGTGCTGATCAAGGACCGCGGCCGCTATCTGCGGCTGGACATTCCCGCCCGCGTTGCCGCGCAGAAGGCCTGGAACCGCCCGATCTGGTGGCCGATCGTGGTGGGGGCGCTGCTGGTGCTGGGGCTGGTCGTGATGGGTGTGCGCAGCCTGCGCCGCCGCGAGCGCACCAACGCCCGCGGCGAAGTGCTGGCCTGAGCGCGAAAGGACTTCGGAGATGCTGTCTTACTTCGTCCGCCGCGTGCTGTACGGCGCACTGATCCTCCTGGGCGTGAACCTGCTGACCTTCTATTTGTTCTTCACGGTCAACACGCCCGACGACATGGCGCGCCTGAACATCGGCGGCAAGCATGTGACCCAACAACTGATCGAGAAGTGGAAGGCCGAGCGGGGCTACGACAAGCCGCTCTACGTCAACGATGCCAAGCAGGGCAGCGAGCGTTTCACCGACACGATCTTCTGGGACCGCTCGGTGTCGCTGTTCACGCTGAACTTCGGCCGCGCCGATTCGGAGAGCGCGGGCGACATCGGCGACGAAGTGAGCGCGCGGATGAAGGTCAGCATGCAACTGGCCTTGCCGCTGTTCGTCGTGCAGGTCATCTTCTCGACCCTGTTCGCGGTGCTGCTGGTGATGTTCCGCCACACCAAGCTCGACTTCTGGGGCGTGGTGCTGTGCGTGGTGATGCTGTCGATCTCCAGCCTCTTCTACATCATCGTGGGCCAGTTCGTGTTCTCCCGGGTGCTGAGGCTGGCGCCGATTTCGGGCTACGCGTCGGGCTTGGACGCGGTGAAGTTCCTGATCCTGCCGATCGTGCTGTCGCTGGTGGCGCGTGTCGGCGGTGAGGCGAGGCTGTACCGCGCGATGCTGCTCGAAGAACTGAACAAGGACTACGTCCGCACGGCCCGCGCCAAGGGGCTCGCCGAGTTCGTGGTGCTGGCGCGGCATGTGCTGCGCAATGCGCTGATCCCGATCATCACCAGTGCCGGGTCGTACCTGCCCTATGTGTTCATGGGCAGCCTGGTGTTCGAAAGCTTCTTCGGATTGCCGGGACTGGGCGCCTACGTGATCGAGGCGATCAGCAAGCAGGACTTCGCCATCGTCCGGACCATGGTCTTTCTCGGCTCGCTGCTCTACATCGCGACCTACGTCGTGATCGACCTGGCCTACACCTGGGCCGACCCGCGCGTGCGCCTGGGCTGACGCGGAGCCACCTCTTCCATGATGCCGAAAATCGTTTATCTCTGGACGGACGTCACCGTCTGGCTGCTGCTCGCCGCGCTGGTGGGCTACGGACTCTACGTGCGCAGCAACCGCGGTCTGCGCGGCAACTGGCGCAAGGTCTTCACCGACCCGGCGGCGCTGGCCTCCAGCGTCGTGCTGACGGCGTGCCTGCTGGTCACGCTGCTGGACAGCCTGCACTACCGCAGCGTGCTGCCGCCGGCGCCAGGGGCCCCGGCCAACGCGCCGGTGGCCTACGACACCCGCACCCGCTCGGTGCTCGACACCTTGCTGGCCACGCTGGTGGCCTCGCGCGAGACCACCTACTCCCGGCCGTTGGCCTACGTGAGCTTCACCAAGGATTCGGTGACGATCAACGGCATCACCACGCGCACCGCGCCGCGGCTGAAGTTCGGCGGCGCGCAGCTCAGCGATCCCGCGCATCAATGGGCTGCCGACGTGGCCCGGCGGGCGGCCGTGGGCGGGCTGGGCGGCGTCCTGGCCAGCCTGGTGGCCGCGGCGGCGCTGGTCGCGCTGCTGGCCCGCCAGCAAGCGATGCCTTTGCGTGCCATGGCCGGCCGGGTGTGGCGGGGCGAGACCGCGACGCCCTGGCGCGCCGGCCTGGCCGCGTTCGGTGCGCTGGCGCTGCTGGGCGGGGTGGCGGCGTCGCTGATGACCCACTACCACGTGCTGGGCACCGACCGCACCGGCAACGACGTGCTCTACCAGGCCCTCAAGAGCATCCGCACGGCCTTCGTCATCGGCACGCTGGCCACCGTCGCCACGCTGCCGCTGGCCGTGGTGCTGGGCATCATGGCGGGTTACTTCCGGGGCTGGGTCGATGAACTCATCCAGTACCTCTACACCGTGCTGTCCTCGATTCCCAACGTGCTGCTGATCGCGGCCTGCGTGTTGATGGTGCAGGTCTATCTCGACAAGCACGCCGACATGTTCGAAACCGGCGCCGAACGCGCCGACCTGAAGCTGTTCCTGCTGTGCGCCGTGCTGGGACTGACCGGCTGGGCGGGCCTGTGCCGCCTGCTGCGGGGCGAAACGCTGAAGCTTCGCGAGCTTGAATACGTGCAGGCCGCCAACGCCTTTGGCGTCAGCCCGTGGCGCATCATGGCGCGACACATTTTCCCGAACGTGGCGCACCTGATGCTGATCGTCACGGTGCTCGACTTCTCGTCGCTGATCCTCTACGAAGCGGTGTTGTCCTACGTGGGCGTGGGGGTCGATCCGTCGATGAACAGCTTCGGCGGCATGATCAACTTGGCACGGTCCGAGATGAGCCTCGACCCGGTGGTCTGGTGGTCGTTCGCGGCGGCCTTCGCCTTCATGGTCACGCTGGTGCTGGCGGCCAATTTGTTCGCCGACGGTGTGCGGGATGCGTTCGACCCGCGGGTGCGCAGCTTCCGGCCGCGCCTGGCCACGCCCAAGAAGAAGCCTGCCTGAGGACGCGACCCATGCTTGAAATCAAGGACATCAAGGTCGAGCTCGATGCCGACGCCGGCCTGGTGCGCGCCATCGACGGCATGCGGCTGACCTTGCAGCGGGGCGAGACCTTCGCGCTGGTCGGCGAATCCGGCTGCGGCAAGAGCATGACGGCGCTGGCGCTGATGCGTCTGCTGCCCGACAACGGCCACATCGCCTCCGGTGACATCCTGGTCGACGGCGAAGACGTGCTGGCCCTGCCCGAGTCGCGCATGCGGGCGGTGCGCGGCGGGCGCATCGGCATGATTTTCCAGGAGCCCTCGACCAGTCTGAACCCGGTGATGAAGGTCGGCCGGCAAATGATCGAGGCGATCGAGACCCACACCGACTTGCGCGGTGCGGCGGCTCGCGCCAAGGCGATCGACTGGTTGCGCAAGGTGGGCATCCCCGAGCCCGAGCGCCGCTTCGACGATTACCCGTTCCGCATGAGCGGCGGCCAGAAGCAGCGCGTGATGATTGCGATGACGCTGGCGGCCGAGCCCGACTACCTCGTCGCCGACGAACCCACGACCGCGCTGGACGTGACCATCCAGGCGCAGGTGCTGGACTTGCTCAAACAGCTGCAGGCCGAACACGGCCTGGGCCTGCTGCTGATCACGCACGATCTGGCGGTGGTCTCGGGCATGGCGCATCGTGTGGCGCTGATGTATGCCGGCCAGATCATCGAAGTGGCACCGGCCGCGGAGTTCTTCGCCGCGCCGAAGCATCCCTATGCCCAGGCCTTGCTGCGAGCCTTGCCCGACGCCACCCGGCGCGGCCAGGCGCTGACCGCCATCGCGGGGACCGTGCCCCCGCTGACCCAGACCTTCCACGGCTGCCGGTTCGCACCGCGCTGCGACAAGGCCTTGCCCGAATGCGCCACCACCTTGCCCGATTTGTGGGCGCAGTCCAGCACCCGTGCGGTGCGTTGCGTGCTGCATGCGCCGGGGCACGAGGCCAGGGCGCCTGCGGCGGCCGCCGCGGCCGCGGCCGCGACGGCACCTGGCCCGCAGCGAGATGCGGCCGCCTCGAATGCACCGCCACTGCTCGACGTGTCCGGACTGCGGGTGCGCTTTCCGATCCGCAAGGGCGTGCTGCAGCGGACTCATGGCTATTTCGACGCGGTCGACGGCGTGTCCTTTCAGGTCGCCAGCGGCCAGACGCTGGCCCTGGTCGGCGAATCGGGCTGCGGCAAGACCACCAGCGGCAAGGCCATCGTCCAGTTGCTGCGTGGCCAGGCGACGCTCGAAGGCCGGGCCTTGCTCAACGGGCAGAATCTGTTCGAACTCGGCGGCGAGGCGCTGCAGCGTGCACGGCGCGAGATCCAGATCATCTTCCAGGATCCGTTCGCCTCGTTGAACCCGCGCATGCGCGTCTTCGACATTCTCGAAGAGGGCGTGCTGGCGCTGCAACCCGAACTCGGAGCCGCCGAGCGGCGCCAACGGCTGGAGCGGCTCGCCGATCAGGTGGGGTTGCGGCAGGACGCGCTGGAGCGCTATCCCCACGAGTTCTCGGGCGGCCAGCGCCAGCGCATCGCGATCGCCCGCGCCCTGGCGGTGCAGCCCAGGCTGATCGTGTGCGACGAGCCCACCTCCGCGCTGGACGTGTCGGTCCAGGCCCAGATCCTGAATCTGCTGCGTGATCTCCAAGCGGAGACCGGCATGGCCTACCTGTTCATCACCCACAACATCGGCGTGGTCGAGTACATCGCCGATCACGTGGCCGTGATGCGGGCCGGCAAGATCGTGGAGCAGGGCGCCTGCGCCGACGTGCTCAACCGTCCGCGTGACGCCTACACCCAGCGCTTGATCGAAGCCGTTCCCAGGCTGCTGGTGCCCACGGCCTGAGGGGTGCTGCCCTGCGTGCAGCAGCCCGTTCGCGGGCTGCGCGAGCCTGCGTGCGCCCTCATCCTGGGGGGAGGGTGTTGCGCGGCGCGGCGTGTACGCAACAGTCTTTTTGCCGAAAGGGTTTCCCGCAGGGCCCCTCGTGCAACCTTCGTTGACAATCAAAAACACAACAGTTCCGGCAGCTTCATCACCGTTTCACAAGAGCGGTATGCCGCTTGCTAGGAAGTGGGGTCTATCCATCACCTTTCTTCGCAACAGGAGTCCACATGTTCAAGAGAACCAAGATCAGCATTGGCGTGCTGCTCGCTATCGGCGGAGCGATGAGCGCTCCGGCCATGGCGCAGGATGCGCAGACGCCGGACGCGCAGCGCATTGAAATCACCGGGTCTGCGATCAAGCGCATCAACGCCGAGACCGCGGTGCCGGTCACGGTCTACAAGCTGGATGAGCTCAAGGACCAGGGCGTCACCAGCGTCGAGCAGATCATGCAGATGCTTTCGACCAGCCAGTCGTCGCAGGGCACCAGCCAGTCGGTGGGCGCCGGAACCGGTGGTGCGGCCTTTGCCGACATGCGCGGCCTGGGCGCGAACAAGACGCTGGTCCTGCTGGACGGCTACCGGGTCGCGGACAACGCGATCGACGGTTCCGCCCCTGACTTGAACATGATCCCGTTCGCCGCGCTGGAGCGGGTGGAGGTGCTGCGTGACGGCGCCTCGTCGCTCTACGGCACCGACGCGATCGGCGGCGTGATCAACTTCATCACGAAGAAAACCCTGAAGGGCGGGCAGATCACGCTGCAGGCGGAGTCGCCGCAGCACCCCGGCGGCAAGTCCTACAACGGGAACGTCGGCTTCGGCTTCGGTGACCTCGGCAGCCAGGGCTACAACGTGATGGGCTTCCTGGACGTCCAGAAGCAGGAAGAGTTGTCGTCGTCGCAGCGCCCGTTCGGCGCGAGCGGCAACATCCCGGCCCTCGGCGTCAAGAAGTCGTCGTTCAACACGTTCCCGGCGAATTACTTCTGGGCCGATACGACGGGCACCTACAACACTGCCAACACGGCGGGCCCGAACTGCAACTCGAATCCGTTCCTGTTCCCGTCCGGTGATGGTTCGACCTGCCGCTACGACTACACGAAGTGGGTCGACATGGTGCCCAAGTCGGAGCGCACCTCGGCGATGCTGAAGGGCACCTTCCGGATCAACGACAACCACCAGGCGGGCCTGCAGTACTTCATCACGCGCGACGTGGTCGATACCGTCATCGCGCCGGTGCCGTACGCCGGCCTGACCGTGAATCCGGGCACGCAGTACTACCCGGGTGCCGGCATCACCCCATCGCCGTCGGCGACGCTGGACCCGACCCAGCCGATCTACGCCTACTGGCGCTCGGTGCCTGGTGGCCCGCGCCAGGGCGAAACCACCAACACGCAGCAGCGCCTGCTGGCCACGCTGGAGGGCACGCTCGGCGCCTGGGACTACAGCGCCGCCATGGCCTACAACCAGAACAAGATCGACGACGGTGTCACCGGGGGCTACCTGAATGACAACACGATCTACAGCGGTGCCGCCAGCGGCGCGTTCAATCCGTTCACCGATCAGCCGGACGCGACCAGCGTGGCCTTCATCAAGGCCGCCGAGGTCTCCGGCCGCTTGCAGACCGCCAAGGGCGAGACCTATTCCGTCAGCGGCCACGCCAGCCGCGAGGTGGGCGATTGGTTCGGTTCCGGGCGCTCGTCGGCCCTGGCCGTCGGCGCGGAAGTCCGCCACGAGAAGTTCTCGGATGTGGCCAACGCGGCCTTCGCGTCCTTGGTCGTGTCGAGCACCGGTTTCGACCCGGCGACGGATAGCAAGGGTTCGCGCGACATCTATGCCGCCTACACCGAGTTGAACGTCCCGGTGACCAAGACGCTGGAATTTACCGGTGCGGTCCGGGACGACCACTACAGCGACTTCGGCAACACGATCAACCCGAAGGTCTCGATGCGCTTCCAGCCGATGAAGCAGTTGCTGATCCGCAGCGCGTACAGCACCGGCTTCCGTGCTCCGTCGCTGTATGAACTGAATGCGCCGGTCACCTACACCAACACGGCGAACTCGTGGAACGATCCGGTGCTCTGCAAGGACGGTACGCCCCTGAATCCGGCCGACGCGAAATACTGCAACACGCAGTTCATGCTTCAACAGGGTGGCAATCCGAACCTGAAGCCGGAAAAATCCAAGACCTTCACCTTGGGCTTCGTCGTCGAGCCGGCGGCCGGCACGAGCGCCAGCATCGACCTGTGGTGGGTCCGGTTGCAGCATCAGATCAACGCGCTGGACGAGTCGCTGATCTTCAATGACCCGACCAAGTACGCCGGGCTGTTCGTGCGCAACCCGGATGGCACGCTGTCGGTCAGCGGACGCGACTGCCCCGGGGTGTCCTGCGGCTACATCACCGACACCAAGAGCAATCTGGGCGGCACCAACACGAACGGCGTCGACCTGAACGTGTCGCATCACCAGCGCCTGGGTGGCGGCGTGGTCAACATCGACCTGAACGGCACCTACGTCGCCCAGTACGAGTACCAGCAGGAGGAAGGTGGCAAGTGGCTGCAAAACGCCGGCGTGTTCTCGGGCTCGAGCCCGGTCTTCCGCTGGCAGCACACGCTGAACATGTCGTTCACGCGCGATGTCTGGACCGTCGGACTGGTCAATCGCTACAAGTCGGGCTATCTGGATCAGAACGATCCGAGCCAGGTCAAGGCGGCGTTCCTGGGACACACGGTCAGCGATTATTCGCTCTGGGATCTGTATGGAACCTGGGCACCCAAGAAGGGTATTTCGCTGACGGTGGGTGTGCGCAACCTGTTTGACACCAACCCGCCGGCGTCGAACCAGGGGGTGACGTTCCAGCAGGGCTACGACCCGCGTTACACCGACCCGATCGGCCGCTCGTACTACGCTCGCGGCACCTACTCGTTCTAAGCAGCGTCGTGGCGCGCAGCGGCCGTGAGGTCCGCTGCGATGCCCGCGCAAGATGGCCTGCCGTTTCCGACGGCAGGCCATTTTTTCGCTGACCTCGGAGGTGTGTAACGCGCCTTGGGTGGGTGAGGCGAGAGGGCCATCGTGGCGTCGCACCGCCGCGGCGCGATGACCGAACGAAGGCGGTGGCGTGAGCCGTCGCTAGGCGCTCTGCCGCCCCAGGGCCGAGACGAGCGGATCGATGTGCGAACGGTAGTTTCGCCAGCGACCGCATGAGCTCGAATAGAGGGGCTGTCTGACCTGCCAGACGCTGGGCGTCTGGACCGAGCGCTTTGCCTGATGGAAATCCATGCAGGCATCGTCCCAGTCGAGCCCGATGAAATTCAGAAGTCGGGCAATCTGTTGTTGTGGATCGCTGATCAGCGCTTCGTAACCCACGTCCAGGATGTTCGACCCGTGCTGGGCCTTCCACGCCGCCATCAGGTCTTCGTAGAGCCGATACCAGTGCCCGATGTCGCGCAGATCGGTGGCATAGGTTTGCGACACATCGAAGTGGGTGAAGAACACCGACAGACAGGTGTCGAGCGGGTCGCGCAGGGTGTGAATGATCTTGGCGGCCGGAAACAAGCGCCTGATCAAGCCCACATGCAGGAAGTTGTCCGGACGTTTGTCCGTGACCACGCGCGCACCGGGATAGAGTGTGCGGACGGAACGCAGGTAGTACTCGCGCGCATCGGCCAGGTGCTGTGCATCCCGAGGAGACCCTCCCGCGCTGACGCGGGCCCACAGATCGCGACCGATGCGAGGAATGAGATCCAGCTCACCGGCGGCGGTGATCTGCGGATGACTCGAGAGAATGGTTTCTGCAAGCGTGGACCCGGAGCGAAACATGCCGCAGATGAAGATCAGCTGCGGCTCGTCGGCAGCAGTCGGCACAGGCCCGTCATCGCCACGGAACCACTCTGGCAAACCTCGTGTCCAGTTCTCCCATGCAGATCGGTCGTAGCCGCGCCAGCCGGGGCCACCGGTCGATCGGCTGGCTTGATTTGCCCGTGAGTAGGCAACAAAAGCCTCGTCATAGGCTCCCGCTTCGTCCAGGGACTTGCCCAGCGCAAAGCCCAGCGCAGCCAGATCGGCGGCCGCAAGCCGCGGATCCGCCACGGCACTGCGCAAGCGAGCTAAGAGCGGATCGTCGGCAGCGGTGACCTTGGTGACATTGGCCAGGTGCGACAGCGCCAGCGCGTTCGACGGGTCGACGGACAGTGCGCGTTCATAGGCGATGCGGGCCTCATCGCGTCGCCCCGTTTGCTCGGCGACCCGGCCCAGATCCACCCACGCGGGGACGAACCGATCGTTGCATTGCAGCGCTGCGCGCAGCGCCTGTTCCGCGTCCCCGGGCCTGGCAAGGTGCTCCACGAGCATCAGTGCCTTGTTCCGCCATGCGTCCTCGGGACGCTCGACCCCCAGATCGATGGCGCGCTCGTAGCACGAGATGGCATCGGCGAACTGCCCCGCGATCTGGAGCAGATAGGCCAAGTTGTACCAGCCGTCGGCAAAGCGCGGAGACGCGGCCAGCAGCTCGCGATACGCGGGGATCGCCTCCTGATAGCGGTGCGCTCGAAGCAAGGCATCGGCCCGATTCCGCAACGCATCGAGCGTGATCGAGGTGGCTGCAGCGATGTTGCGGCCAGTGAAATTCCGGGGAGGGTCGCGCGACATGGACATCAGTTGACGGAGCGATGGATTCCGATGGCAAGCAGGGCCCCGAGCGACTCGAGCGGGCCACCTCGACAGGCCGGCATCGAGGCCGCACGGATCCGAATCCGGACGAGCCTCGGCGTTGGAGACGCACATGCCTGGCCCGAACAGCGCACGGCAGCACGGTGGCCCGAACTTAGCCGCCGGCGCCTGTTGCCTTGTTGCCGCCTGGTGGCATCTGCCTTTGCAAGGTGTCGATCATCTGCTGGCGTTCCGCTTCGGTCGCTGCAGTGTCGCAATGGCTTTTCGGAAGCATGGTCCCGACGCCGTATTCCCGCGTGCAGACAGGCCGCGATGCGGCAGCGGCAGATGGAGCAGGCGGCGCGGCGGCGCATCCGGCGACGAGGACCAGCGCAATGGTTGCGAGCAGGGGGTGACGCTTCATGAACTCTCGACTCCTATCCACGTGACACAAGGGGACCGCCGCAAGGCGAACCATCGGGAGGATGGTCACCGTTGCAGCCCGAAGAATGCCAGGCACGGCCTCGGTTCGGCGCCTGAGGCGGTGGTTTATTTTGGCGCCAGCCGGATCGCGCCGTCGAGGCGGATCACCTCGCCATTGAGCATGTCGTTGGTGATGATCTGGTGCACCAGCTTGGCGTAGTCCTCGGGTTTGCCCAGGCGGCTGGGGAAGGGCACGCCCGCGGCCAGCGCGTCCTGTACCTCCTGCGGCATCGAGAACAGCATCGGGGTGCCGAAGATGCCGGGCGCGATCGTCATGTTGCGGATGCCGTTGCGCGCCAGATCGCGTGCGATCGGCAGCGTCATGCCGACCACGCCGCCCTTGCTGGCCGCATACGCGGCCTGGCCAATCTGGCCGTCGTAGGCGGCCACGCTGGCGGTGCTGATCAGCACGCCACGCTCGCCGGTCGCTTCCGGTTCGTTCCGGCACATGGCGTCGGCCGCCAGGCGGATCATGTTGAAGCTGCCGACCAGGTTCACCATGATCACCTTGGTGTAGGCGTCCAGCGGGTGCGGACCCTCCTTGCCCACGGTCTTGGCGGCGGGCGCGATGCCGGCGCAGTTCACCAGGCCGGCGAGTTTGCCCAGCGCTGTGGCGGCAGCCACGACGGCACGGCCGTCGGCCTCGCTGCTGACGTCGCAGCGCACGAACACGCCACCCAGTTCACGCGCCAGGGCCTCGCCCTTGTCGGCTTGCAGATCGGCGACCACCACCTTGCCGCCGTTTGCGGCCAGCATGCGCGCTGTGCCTTCGCCCAGGCCAGAGGCGCCGCCGGTGACGATGAAGACCTTGCCTGCGATATCCATGAGAGTTCTCCGTAAGGATTGACGTTGACGTAAACGTCAATTGTCCGACAGCTTGGCGGTCAGGGCGCTTGCGGAAAACCTGAGGTGCGGGAACGATGCCACCGGCTTCAGCAGGCGCCTGCCCACCTGCGGCGACAACAAAAAGGGCCGCCCATGGCGGCCCCGGTGGCGCAGCATCGCCTCGGTCAGCGCAGCGCGTCCATCGCCCGTGCGGTGATGTCCTCGACCTTGCCCTGGCCCGAGATCTTGCGGTACTTCGGCGCCAGCGCGTCGCCGGTCGCCGCCCACTGACCGTAGTAGTCGACCAGCGGCCGGGTCTGGCTGTGATAGACCTCCAGGCGGGTCCGGACAGTGGCCTCGTCGTCGTCCTTGCGCTGGATCAGGTCTTCGCCGGTCACGTCGTCCTTGCCGGCCACCTTGGGCGGGTTGAACTTGACGTGATAGGTGCGACCCGACGCCACGTGAACCCGGCGGCCGCTCATGCGCTCGATGATGGCCTCGTCGGGCACGTCGATCTCGAGCACCAGGTCCAGCTTGACGCCGGCGGACTTCATCGCCTCGGCCTGCGGAATGGTGCGTGGAAAGCCGTCGAACAGGAACCCGTTGGCGCAATCGGGCTGCGCAATGCGTTCCTTGACCAGGCCGATGATGATGTCGTCGCTCACCAGCCCGCCGGCGTCCATCACCTTTTTGGCCGCCAGGCCCAGCTCGGTGCCCGCCTTGACGGCGGCGCGCAGCATGTCGCCGGTGGAAATCTGCGGGATGCCGAATTTCTGGCAGATGAAGGTGGCCTGGGTGCCTTTGCCGGCGCCGGGGGCGCCCAACAGGATCAGTCGCATGGGTTGCCTCTTTGATGTGATTTTGGGTGGCTGCCACAGGCAGCCGTGGAGGCCACGGCGACGCCGCCGGTGCCTGCACAGGGTTTGGTCCAGCATAGCATGCGATCCCCTGCGCGAGCCTGACGGCGAGCGCAGGGTGCACCGGGCTTACCCGGTGAAAAACGATCGCACGCGGGCCAGGTCTTCGGGGGTATCCACGCCCGGGGCCGGCGCGTGGTCGGCACGGTGAACCACGATGCGCTCGCCATGCCACAGGAAGCGCAGTTGTTCCAGCGATTCGACCTGTTCAAGCGGCGCCGGCGGCAGCATCGGAAAGCGTCTCAAGGTCGCGGCACGGTAGGCATACAGGCCGACGTGTCGCCACGCGCTCACTGGCGGCAGCGCGGCCTGGCCTTCGCGCGAACCGTCGCGCCACCACGGGATGGGGGCCCGGCTGAAATACAACGCGCGGCCCGACTGGTCCATCACCAGCTTGACCACGTTGGGATTCTGAAAATCCGCCACGGCTTCGATGGCATGGGCTGCGGTCGCCACCGAGCAATCCGGATGGGCCTGCAACAGTGCAGCACAGGCACTGATCAGGTCCGGCTCGATCAAGGGTTCGTCGCCTTGCACGTTGACGACAATGTCGTCGCCGTCCAGCCCCAGTTGCTCGCAGGCTTCGGCCAGCCGGTCGCTGCCGCTGACATGGGTGCTACGGGTGAGCAGGGCGGGCACGTTGTGGGCGGCGCAGGCCCGGCGGACGCGCTCGTCATCGGTGGCCACGATCACCTGCCGGGCGCCGGCGAGGCGCGCGCGCTGTGCGACACGCACCACCATCGGCTGTCCGCCCAGATCGGCCAGCGGCTTGTCCGGCAGGCGGGTGGACGCCATGCGCGCTGGGATCAGCACCGAAAAGCTCACGCCTCTTCCTCGGCATCCAGGCTGCGTGCCTCGTGTTCCAGCATCACCGGGATGCCATCGCGCACCGGAAAGGCCAAGCGATCGGCCACGCAGACCAATTCAACCGGTCGCTGCGCTTCGTCGCGCCGCAGCCGTAGCGCGCTCTTGCACAGGGGGCACACCAGCATCTCTAGCAGTCGATGATCCATGGTCATGGGGGTCTCATTGCACAGGGGAACGGCGCGGGAGCGCACGCGTCAGCGCGTCGGTGAAGTCGGGGGGAAGCCGGAAGTCTAGCGTCACCACCCAGATGCGGGTGCCGCCGACCTGTCGGGGGATCAGCTTGACCGCATCCTTCTCCGTCAGCAGCAACTCGGGCGTGCCGGCCGGCCAGGGCTGTTCGGCAAAGTCGGCATGGTCGGGCAGCGGCAGGCGGGCGATGCGCACCCCGGCTGTTTCCAGCATCGAGAAGAATCGTTCCGGCTCTGCCATGCCGGCGGCGGCGAGCAAGGGCGCGGCTTGCGAACGAGCCGCCAGATCGCGCAAGACGGCGGCGGACGGCGAGCCGCCGGACCACCAGTCCTGCAGCGACTGGGCGCCCGCCAGGCCGCGGCGGGCGACGCTGCCGGGCAGCGGGGTGCTGGGTCGGTCGGCGTTGTAGAGCACCAGCGATCGAGGAGGCACTTGGCCGGGCAGCGGCTGGCGCAGCGGCCCGGCCGGCAAGGTCAGGCCATTGCCTGTTCCGCGGTGATCGAAGACCAGGATCTGCAGGTCCCGCGGCAGGCGCCAGTGCTGCAGCCCGTCGTCCGACACCAGGATATCGACCTCGGGATGGGAGACCACCAAGTCCTTGGCGACTTGCAGGCGATCCCGTCCCACGCGCACCGGCACCCCGGTGCGCAGGTGAATCAGCAGCGGCTCGTCACCGCCGGCACGCGCGCAAACGCCCCGGTCCACGTCCAGCGGCTGGTCGCTCAGGCGGCCGTAGCCGCGCGAGACGAGGCCCGGATGCCAGCCTTGAGACTGCAGCCATTGCAGCAGCGCGATCGCCGTGGGTGTCTTGCCTGCGCCGCCGACGATCAGGTTGCCGACCACGATCACCGGTACCGAGAGGACGGTATGGCGCTGCGGTCCAGACTGTCGCCAGCGATGCCACCGGCTCAGTACCTGTACCAGCAGCGCCAGCGGCCTCAGCAACTGAGCGGGCCAGCGCGGACGGCTCTGCCACCACTGGGATTGCAATGCGGCCGAGAGCCGGTCGGCAAGAGGCATTGCCGGCGGAGCGATTCAGCGCGTGGGTGCCGCGCTACCGCCACCGCTGCCCGCCTGGGCGGCGAAGGTCACGCGCACCAAGCCGGCCCGGCGCGCGGCATCCAGCACGTTGATGACCGACTGGTGAGTGGTCGTGCCGTCCGCCGAAATGATGACGAACGGGTCTTTTCGCTGGCTGGCAGCCTGTTGCAGTGCCGCGGTCAGCAGATCCACGTTGCGGCCATCGATCGGTTGGCCGTCGATCGCGTAACGGCCATCGGCGGCCACCGACACGATGATCTCGGCTGGCCGCTCCTTCGACCCGTCGGCATTGGCCACCGGCAACGTCACCTGCAATTCGGTGAACCGGGAGTAGGTGGTCGACAGCATCAAAAAAATCAACACGACGAGAAGAACGTCGATGAACGGGATCAGGTTGATCTCAGGTTCCTCGCTCGGCGGGTGGCGGAAATTCATGGCCGATCCGATTCAACCGGGTTGGCGAACGGGCAGGCGCAGCAGGTGTTGCAGCACCCGCTCCGAGCCTTGTTCCATGTCGTGCAGGTAGTCGTTGACCCGACCACGGAAAAAGCGATAGCTCATCAGCGACGGGATCGCGACGATCAGGCCGAAGGCCGTGTTGTAGAGTGCCACCGAAATGCCGTGTGCCAGCAGGGCCGGATTGGCCACGCTGCCGGTGCTTTGCGAGCCGAAGATCTCGATCATGCCGATCACCGTGCCCAGCAGACCCAGCAGCGGCGCCGCAGACGCGATGGTCGCGATCGCGTTCAAGTAGCGCTCGAGTCGGTGTGCGGCGCTGCGCCCGGCACTCTCGAACGCTTGGCGCAACATCGGCTCGGGACACCGCGGGTCCAGCGAGACCAGCTTCAAACCCGATGCCAGCACCGCTCCGAGCATCGAGTTACCGGCCAACTTGGCCAAGGTATCGGCCGAAGGAAGGCCTTGGCGGCTGACGGCAATCACTTCGTCGACAAGGCCATCGGGAGCGACCCGGGCTCGGCGCAGCGCCGTGAGTCGCTCGAAAACCAGGGCCAGGGCGGCAACGGAGCACAGGATCAGGGGCCAGATCGGCCAACCGGCGGCTTGTATGATCGACAGCAAAGAATCCTCTGGCCTTTGGCCGGATGCGTGGGACGCGCGATTATGGACCGAAGCGATGGCGGGTCTGTGTCACGGCATCGCGATCCACAAAGGCTGTGGAAAACTTTGTGGGCAACCCGGCCCTGAAGCCCCGCAAAGCGTGCATTGGCGCGGCCCGGCTTACGGTGATGAAAAAAACAGCGGCAAAAAAGTAAATGAAATCAACGACATGTCACATCATTTCGATTTGGTGACAGCTCCGGGTTTGTGCCTGTGGACGGTGGCCTCGATGTGGGCATCTGTGAGCGGCCATGGCGGATGACGGCCCCGGCGCGGCTCGGCGCGACGGGCCGCTGGCGGTTGCGGCACAGGTCTGGACTGTCGCGGGATTGCTGCTGGCCGTCACGGACGCCTTGGCGGCGCGCTTTGCGGCGGTCACCGTGCGCGGCGAGTTGTCCGGCTTCACCCGGGCAGCCAGCGGCCACTGCTATTTCACGCTGAAGGATGCTCAGACCGGTGCGGCGCTGCGCTGCGCGATGTTCCGCCGCGCGGCCCAGATGCTGACCTTCCTGCCGAGGGACGGGCAGCAGGTCGAGTTGAGGGGCCGGTTGGCGGTCTACGAGTCCCGCGGCGAGTTGCAGATGGTGGTGGAAGCGCTGCAGACGGTGGGCGTTGGCAGCCTGTACGAGGAGTTTCTGCGACTGCGTGCCCGACTGGAATCCCAGGGCTTGTTCGACGCGTCGCGCAAGCGGGCGCTTCCCGCCTACCCGGGCTGCATCGGCGTGATCACCTCGGCAGCCGGGGCGGCGCTCCATGACGTGCTGACCGCCTTGCAACGCCGGGCGCCGCACGTGGCCGTGCAGTTCTACCCCAGTGCGGTGCAAGGCGCCGAGGCGCCGGCAGCGCTGGTGGCGGCGCTGGCGGCGGCCCAGCAGGCGCCCCGGGCGGACGTGCTGATCCTGTGCCGTGGCGGCGGCTCGTTGGAGGATTTGTGGGCATTCAACGACGAACGCGTGGTGCGGGCGGTGGCCGCTTCGTCGCTACCGGTGGTGTGCGGTGTCGGCCATGAGACGGACGTGACCTTGGCCGATCTGGCGGCCGACTTGCGCGCCGCCACCCCGACGGCGGCGGCCGAGTTGGTGGCGCCAGCGCGAGAGGCCTTGTGGCTCGCGCTTCAGGAGCGATTCGGTGTGATGCGGCGGACCGTGACCCGACGCCTGGAGGGCGCCGTGCAGCGGCTCGACCTGCTGAGCCTGCACCTGCAACGGCCGGCCCACCTGGTCGGAACCCAGTCGGCACGCTTGGCGTCGCTGCGCGAGCGGCATCAGGCGGCGCTGTGGCAAGCCCTGCGCCTGGCCGCTCAGAGCCAGCAGCACCAGGGCATGCGCTTGAAGCAATGGGCTCACGCGAGCCTGGAGCGTCAGCGCGCACTGGTCCTGGGGCAACAACGCCGGCTGGAGGCCTTGGATCCACGGCGGGTGCTGGCGCGCGGCTATGCATGGGTCGAGACCTCGGACGGCCAGCCTGTGGTGTCGGCTCGGTCGCTGGCCGTCGGGCAGGCCGTGCGCGCGGTCTGGGCGGATTCGGAGGCCGACGCCACGATCTCCGCGACCCGTTTGAAGCGGCCGGCCCACAGCGGAGCCGGGCAGGACCAGGGCGCCCATGACCGCACTGGGTGAATGACCCGGTGCCTACAATAGCTCGGCAAGCTCGGCCCCAGGCCGATCGAATGCTTTGCTGATCTCACCTCGAAAGGAACCTGCATGACCCACACGCTGCCTGCGCTGCCCTTCGGCCTGGACGATCTCGCGCCCCACATGAGCCGCGAGACGCTGGAATACCACCATGGCAAGCACCACAACGCTTACGTCACCAACCTGAACAACCTGATCGGCGGCACGGAATTCGCCGAGTTGTCGCTGGAAGATATTGTCCGCAAATCGAGCGGCGGTATCTATAACAACGCGGCGCAGATCTGGAACCACACCTTTTTCTGGAATTGCCTGAAGAAGGACGGCGGTGGTGAGCCCAGTGGTGCCCTGGCGTCGGCCATTCAGGCGAAGTGGGGTTCCTATGCGGCATTCAAGGACGCGTTCACCAAGAGCGCGGTGGGCAACTTTGGCTCGGGCTGGACTTGGCTCGTGAAGAAGGCGGATGGCAGCGTCGACATCGTCAACATGGGCGCGGCAGGGACGCCCTTGACCACCGCCGACAAGGCCTTGCTGACCATCGACGTCTGGGAACATGCCTATTACATCGACCACCGCAATCTGCGTCCGCGGTTTGTCGAAACCTTCCTGAACTCGTTGGTCAACTGGCGTTTTGCCGAGGCCAATTTCGCCTGATTGCGTTTTTGCGCGGCATTGAAAAGGCCGGCCATGCCGGCCTTTATTTTTTCAGCGAAACGGCGCGCCCGAGAGTTTGAAGCCGGCCTTCATGCCGCGTTTGGCAAACCAGCCCTGATTCATTTCCAGCACGAATCGAACCGGGCGTGCCGAACAATGTCCGGTTTCTGTCTGCGGCGCCATGTCCTCGATGTTCACGACGGTGCCCTGTTCGTCGATGAAGGCCGCGGACAAGGGAATCAAGGTGTTCTTCATCCAGAAGCATTGCGTGGCGGGCGCCTCGAACACGAACAACATGCCGTTCTGAGCCGGCATCTGTCGGCGGAACATCAGCCCGATTTCCCGCTCCGTTTCCGTCGTCGCGACCTCGGCCGTGATGTTGTAGAAGCCCGCCGAGAGTGTGATCGTCGGCAAATGCTGCGGCTCCGTCTGAGCCTGGGCAGCATGGACTGTGCACAGAAGGGCCAGGATCGCGCCCAGCCATTGGAAACAGGGTTGATTCTTGATAAATGTCATGACGTTGCACCGGGGTGACGCTAGATTATCGAACGTCGCGGCCCCTTTGGCGGTCGACAAGGTTGTCTTGCCCGCCTGATGAACGCTTCCTCCGCCGTTTCCGCTGCCCCCGCCATCGCCGGCGGGGCGGAACTGGACGTTCTTGACGATCCGGTGGCGCAGCAATCGTTCACCCGGTTCCTGGAGTCGCCGGGGGGCAGCGACAGGGCGAATCGGCCTTCCTGGTGTCCGGCATGTACTGCGCCGCCTGTGCCGGCTTGATCGAGTCGGCCCTGTGCGGCGTGGACGGCGTGCTGGAGGCCCAGGTCAATGCGGCTGGCCAGCGTGCACGCGTGCGCTGGGACCCGGCGAGGACGTCGGCCTCTGCGCTGGTACGAGCCGTGCGATCCGCGGGCTACGACGCCGTCCCCGACGCCGCCGCACCCGCTCGGGAAATGCGCCGCAAGGAGCGTCGAACGGCGCTGTGGCGTCTGTTCGTCGCCAGCTTCTGCGCCATGCAGGTGATGATGTTCGCAACGCCCAGCTACGTCACCTCAGGCGCCGAATTGGCGCCGGATCTGCGCCAATTGTTGAACTGGGGCAGTTGGCTGGTCTCGCTGCCCGTGCTGATCTTCTCGGCAAGCACGATTTTCCGAAATGCCTGGCACAGCGTGCGGAGTCGTCGCATCGGCATGGACGTTCCGGTCGCCCTGGGCCTGGGCGTGACCTTCATCGCCAGTTCCGGCGCCACGTTCGCGCCGAACAGCCTGTTTGGCAGCGAGGTCTATTTCGACTCGTTCACCATGTTCATCAGCTTCCTGCTGGCAGGGCGCTTTCTCGAAATGGCCGCACGCCACCGGGCGGCCGAGGCTTTGGAAAAGAGCCTGGCGGGCATGCCCGAGACGGCACGGCGGCTGTCGGATGGCGGTTCGGTGGAGGTGGTGAGCGTTCAGCGCCTCAGGGCGGGGGATCGGGTCGCCGTGGCTCTCGGAGCCTCGTTCCCCGCCGATGGAACCTTGGTGCAAGGGAGTACGCGCGTCGATGAATCCTTGCTGACGGGCGAGTCGCGGCCGGTGTTGCGCCAGGTCGGCGACGAGTTGGTGGGGGGCAGTATCAACCTGGGAGATCCGGTGGTGATGCGCGTGCTGCGCGTCGGGGCCGACACCCGCTACGAGGCCATCGTGGCGCTGATGCGGGATGCCTTGAGCCAGCGCCCTGCGATGGCAAGGCGCGCCGATGCCTGGGCGGGCCCGTTTCTCTGGGCCGTGCTGGTGCTGGCGGCCGGGGCCGCTGCCGCGTGGTCGGTGATCGATCCGTCGCGGGCGGTCTGGGTCGCGGTGTCGGTCCTGATTGTCACCTGCCCGTGCGCGCTGTCGCTGGCCGTGCCTTCGGCCCTGGTGGCCGCGACGGCCGCGCTGGCGCGGCGCGGCGTGGTGCTCCAGCGCCTGGATGCGTTGGAGGCCATGGCCCGGATGAACCGTCTGTTGCTGGACAAGACGGGAACGTTGACGGAAGACCGTTTGGCCTGGGTGTCTACTCGGGGCATCGATGGCGGGGAACCCCAGCGGGCGGATATCCGGGCGGCGTTGGCCTTGGCGCGGTGGTCCACCCACCCGCTGTCGCAGGCGCTGGTTGCGGCGGCACCGCCCGACTCGCAAGGCATCGAGGCGCCAGCATGGCATCAGGTGCAGGAACTCGCAGGGCGGGGTCTGCAGGGGCAGGATGCAGACGGACGGGTCTGGCGACTGGGCTCGGCGGCCTGGGTCCGCGATGGTCTGGAGGGACCTGCCGGCGATGCGGACGAGGCCGAGGTCTGTTTCGGGCCTCGCGGTCAGGTTCTGCTGCAATTCGGCTTGCAGGAACGCCTTCGGGAAGGCGCCCAGGAGGCGATCAGGGCGCTTCGCGACGAGGGCTTGTCCCTGGGTTTGGTGTCCGGCGATGCGGCGAGGCGGGTCACCCGTCTGGGTCAGCGCATCGGGATCCCGGACGCCGTTGGCGACGCCCTGCCTCAGGATAAGTTGGCGGCGCTGGCGACCGCGCAGGCGCGCGGCGATGTGGTGGGCATGGTGGGCGACGGCGTGAACGATGCGCCGGTGCTGGCCCGTGCCGACGTGTCGTTCGCGATGGGGCAGGGCGCCTTGGTTTCGCGGGTCCATGCCGACGCGGTGATTGCGTCGAACCGCCTCGGCGACATCGTGTTGGCGCGTCAGCTGTCGCGCCGGACGCTGCGCGTCATCCGGCAGAACTTCATCTGGGCTGCCGCCTACAACAGCGCGTGTATTCCGCTGGCATTGACCGGTCACCTGCCGCCCTGGGCTGCCGGACTGGGGATGGCGCTCAGCTCGTTGATCGTCGTCGGCAATTCACTTCGACTGTCGCGCTGACGGCCATCATGGACATTCTTTATCTGCTGATTCCGCTGTCCGCCGTGTTGGTATTGACCATCATCGCGGTTTTTGGGTGGGCCCTGCACCGGGGTCAGTTCGACGACCTGGAACGAGAGGGTGAGCGAATCCTGCAACAGGATCCGGAACCGGTTGACGCCGATCAAGCGAAGGCGTTGCCAGTTCAAAAACAATCGCGTGATTAGTGTTTCCGAGTCTTAAGAAGAGGAGGCCTTCGATGGCAACAAGTTCCGTGCCGGCCCAACAGCCGGTTTATACAGATGCCGTGGTGCGATGGTTTGCCATTGCCGCTGTGGTGTACGGCATCGTCGGGATGCTGGTGGGGGTATGGATTGCGTCTGAGCTGGCCTGGCCCGAGCTCAACATGGGCATTCCGTACATCACCTACAGCCGTCTGCGGCCTTTGCACACCAACGCGGTGATCTTCGCGTTCGGGGGCTCGGCACTTTTTGCCACCAGCTATCACGTCGTGCAGCGCACCTGCCAGACGGCGTTGTTCCTGCCCAAGCTGGCGTGGTTCACCTTCCTCGGCTGGAACTTGGTCATCATTTCGGCCGTCATCACGCTGCCGCTGGGGATCAACACCGCCAAGGAATACGCTGAGCTCGAGTGGCCGATCGACATCCTGATCGCTATTGTTTGGGTGGCCTACGCGGTGGTGTTCTTCGGCACGATCGGGATCCGCAAGGTGCGCCACATCTACGTGGCCAACTGGTTCTTCGGCGCCTTCATCATCGCCGTGGCGTTGCTGCACATCGTCAATAGCGCTGAAATTCCGGTCACGCTGTGGAAGAGCTACTCCGCCTACGCGGGCGTCCAGGACGCCATGGTGCAGTGGTGGTACGGCCACAACGCAGTGGGCTTCTTCCTGACGGCCGGCTTCCTGGGGATCATGTACTACTACATCCCCAAGCAGGCCGAGCGCCCGGTGTATTCGTATCGCCTGTCGATCGTCCACTTTTGGGCGCTGATCTTCACCTACATGTGGGCCGGTCCCCATCACCTGCACTACACCGCGCTGCCGGATTGGGTGCAATCGGTGGGCATGATCTTCTCGCTGGTGCTGCTGGCGCCGAGCTGGGGCGGCATGATCAACGGCATCATGACGCTGTCGGGTGCGTGGCACAAACTGCGTGACGACCCGATCCTGAAGTTCCTGATCGTGTCGTTGTCGTTCTACGGCATGTCGACCTTCGAAGGCCCGATGATGGCCATCAAGACGGTGAACGCGCTGTCGCACTACACCGACTGGACGGTGGGTCACGTTCACTCCGGCGCGCTGGGTTGGGTGGGCATGGTCACGATCGGTGCGCTTTATCACCTGATTCCGCGGATGTTCGGTCGCAAGAGCATGTACAGCATCCGGGCCATCGAATTGCATTTCTGGATCGCCACCATCGGCATCGTGCTGTACATCGCATCGATGTGGATTGCCGGCGTGATGCAGGGCTTGATGTGGCGCGCGGTCAATCCTGACGGCACGCTGGTCTACAGCTTCGTCGAAAGCGTCAAGGCGACCTACCCGTTCTACGTTATCCGCGTGTTGGGGGGGATCCTCTACCTGACCGGCATGCTGATCATGGCCTGGAACGTCGCCAAGACCATGGCCAATGGCCGCATCACGCCGGTGCCGATTCCCACGGCCCTGGCACACGCCTGAGTCAGGACGAGGAGTAGAAAAATGGCTACACAACAACACGCCCCTCGCGGTCACGAACGGATCGAGACCAGCAACTTTCTGATGATCGTGCTGATCTTGATCACCGTCGCCATCGGTGGCATCGTCGAAATCGTGCCGCTGTTCTTCCAGCACTCGACGACCGAGCCCATTCCTGGCTGGAAGCCTTACACCGCCTTGCAGCAGACGGGCCGCGACATCTACACCCGGGAAGGCTGCTACACCTGCCACTCCCAGATGATTCGTCCTTTCCGCGCCGAGACCTTGCGGTACGGAGCCTATTCGGTGGCGGGAGAGTCGGTCTATGACCACCCGTTCCAGTGGGGGAGCAAGCGAACCGGTCCTGATCTGGCGCGGGTGGGCGGTCGCTACAGCGATGAGTGGCACCGCATTCACTTGAACAACCCTCGTGATCTGGTTCCGGAATCGAACATGCCGGCCTTTCCGTGGCTCAAGGACGCCAAGCTGAACCCGGACGACATCCAGCCCAAGATGCGCGCGTTGCGCAAGGTGGGCGTGCCGTACACGGATCAGGAGATCGCGGATGCGCCGGAGCAACTCAAGGGCAAGACCGAACTGGATGCGTTGATCGCTTACCTCCAGGTGCTGGGCACCGCCCGCAAGTAAGAAACGAGGCTGGCCATGGATTTCGACATCAACGTGGCGCGCAGCCTGATCACCCTGGTTTCGCTGATGATGTTCATCGGCCTGATCGGGTGGACTTGGGCGGCCCATCGCAAGGCGGCCTTCGATGAAGCGGCCCAGCTGCCATTCCTCGATGACGAGCAGTCTGTGGAGCTTTCCGAACGGAAGTGATGTGTACGGGAGCGGACCGGATCTGCTCCCGACCGACTGGAGAACGACATGAGTGACTTTTTCAACAGCGGCTGGTCCATCTTCGTGGCCACCGTTGTCATCGTGGGCCTGATCGCCTGCCTGGCCTTGCTGATCTTCGGGAGTCGCCAGCATGTGGTGGCCACCGACAACAGCACTGGCCACGTCTGGGATGAAGACCTGAGGGAGATGAACAACCCGTTGCCACGCTGGTGGATGGGGTTGTTCGTGCTGACCGTGGTCTTTTCCGCCGTCTATCTGTTCCTGTTCCCGGGCCTGGGAAGCAACCCTGGGGTCCTGAAGTGGAGCGAGGATGGTCAATGGCAAGCCGAACAAGACAAGGCCCGCGCGGCGATGGCGCCGGTGTATGCCGGATTTGCAAATCTGACCGCCGAGCAGTTGGCCAAGAACCCGCAGGCCATGGCCATCGGTGAGCGTCTGTTCGTCAATACCTGCGCGCAATGCCATGGATCGGATGCCCGCGGCAGCAAGGGCTTCCCCAACCTGACCGACAACGACTGGCTCGGTGGCGATGGCAGCCCGGCCTATATCGAGACCACCATTCTCAATGGGCGCACGGGTGTCATGCCGGTGATGGCGCCGGCGGTCGGGACGGCGGATGACGTGCACAACGTGGCCAACTACGTGTTGAGCTTGTCGGGCGCGGCGCACAGTTCGGTCGCGGCGGAATTGGGCAAGCCCAAGTTTGCAGCCTGCGCGGCCTGCCATGGCGCCGACGGCAAGGGCAATCATGCGATCGGTGCCCCCAACCTGACCGACAACATCTGGTTGCATGGCTTCGGCGAAGATGCCATCACGGCGATGGTCAACAATGGCAAAACCAACGTGATGCCGCCTCAAGGTGCTCGGTTCACGCCGGAACAATTGAAGGTGCTGGTCGCCTACGTCTGGAATTTGTCCCACAGCACAAAGGTCGCCGCTCAGTAAGGTAAATTGGCAGCATGAGCGATACCCCCGCCCCTATTCAGTCGACTCCGATCCACCAATCTCCTCCGGACGACGACAGCGTTGAGGCGCTGGTATCGCTCTATCAGAAGCAGAAGAAGATTTACGCCCGTGCGGTATCGGGCGTGTTCGCCAAATGGCGCTGGGCGCTGGTCTGGTTCACCCAGGTTTTGTTTTACAGCGTCCCTTGGCTGACTTGGAATGGTCGGCAGGCGGTGTTGTTCGACCTGATTTCAAGGCGCTTCTATATTTTCGGGTTGGTCTTGTATCCGCAAGACCTGATCTATTTGTCAGCGCTGCTGATGATCTCGGCCTACGGCTTGTTCTTGTTCACGGCCGTGGCGGGGCGACTGTGGTGTGGCTTTGCCTGCCCGCAGACGGTCTACACCGAGATCTACATGTGGATCGAGCGCAAGTTCGAGGGAGACCGCCCTCAGCGCATGAAGCTTGACGAAGGCCCCTGGACTGCCAACAAGCTGTGGCGAAAGGGCGGTAAGCAAGCCAGCTGGATCCTCTTCGGCCTGTGGACGGGCTTCACGCTGGTGGGCTATTACACGCCGATCAAGCAACTCGCCGCCGAGGCGGTCACGCTCAGCTTTGGCCCTTGGGAATGGTTCTGGGTGCTGTTCTATGGCTTTGCGACCTACGGCAACGCAGGCTACATGCGCGAGCAGGTCTGCAAATACATGTGTCCGTATGCGCGCTTCCAAAGCGTCATGTTCGACAAGGACACCCTGATCATCAGCTACGACACTGAGCGGGGCGAACCTCGCGGCGCCCGGTCCAAGAAGGCCGACCCGGCGAAATTGAATCTGGGCTCCTGTGTGGATTGCGGCCTGTGCGTGCAGGTCTGCCCCACCGGCATCGACATTCGCAAGGGGCTCCAGTACGAGTGCATCGGCTGTGCCGCCTGCATTGATGTCTGCGACGGCATCATGGACAAGATGGGTTATCAGCGGGGCTTGGTGCGTTATGCCACCCAGAACGGCCTTGCGCAGCATTTCGACAAGCAGCAGATGCTTCATCGTGTGTTGCGTCCTCGCGTCTTGGTGTACACGGCCATCCTGCTGCTGATCTGCACCGCCTTTGCGGTCAGCATCACCCTGCGGAGCCCGTTCCGCGTCGACGTGGTCAGGGACCGCGCCTCGCTGGCACGCATTGTCGGCGCCGGAAACATCGAAAATGTCTACCGGTTGCAAATCATGAACAACGCCGAGAAGGCCCAGCACTATCAGGTGTCCGTTGCAGGGCTGCCTGGCATCACGGTGGCGGGAGATGACGGCCGTACCAACAGTGCAGATATTCTGGTCGGGCCCGCGGAAGCCCATTGGATCACGCTGGAAGTTCGCATTCCCTTTGAATCGAGCCAGCAGGTTGGGTCCGGGGTGCACGAGATCCACTTCAATGTCGAGCGCCTCGCCTCGGGGACGGATGGCACGCCTGCGACGGTCTCGGAGAAATCCACCTTCCTGGTACCTCGCTGAACGAATCGGAGATTGACACGATGTCGAATACCCAGGTTTCCCCTGTTGCCAGCAGATCCGAGTCCATCGAGAGTCAACGCCCATGGTGGACTTATGGGATGGTGTGGATGGTCATCAGCGGCCCGCTCTCGGTGGTCATCGCCGCCTTGATCAGCGGATACGTCGCCTGGCATGGCCAGGACCCCGTGCTGTTGCACGACGATGTGGGCCCCCCGCCATCGGCCATCAAGGCCGGAACCGATTCGCAGACCCCGGCGGAACTTGCACGCAACCACGCCGTGGTATCCAAGCACTGAATGCAGGTCTCCCCCATCGCGGGCAGGGACATGGAAGGGGGACTTGAATGAAAGTCGGCAGATCGAGCTTCGGAATACGCTTGCTGTGCGTTCTGTGGCCATCGTTCCTGATGGCCGGAGTGATGGAAATGCTGGTGTTTTCCGTCGTCGACCCGCACACGCTCCAATGGTTCGGCGGTGCCATGATCGAGTGGAGTTCAACGGCCGTCTACACGCTTGCGTTCTTCGCCTTCTGGCTGATCATCTCGACCGCGAGCGCGTTGACGCAATTGCTGGTGACCTGTCCGCCCGACAGCTTCGAGGAGCGTGCCCCTCAACTCTAGCAAGCGCTGCTCGCTTGCCTTCGATACCGGCGCCAGGGCCGGACGGACTGCCAGAATCCAGTCCGGTCTGTGTCAGCAGTTCGCGCCGTTGACCAGTTGCTGCAGTCCGGCCTGATCAACGATGCGGATATGGCGCTGCTTGACTTCGAGAAAGCCATCTTCCTGAAACTTCGAGAAGGTTCGGCTGACGGTTTCCAATTTCAAGCCGAGGTAGCTGCCGATCTCTTCGCGGGTCATCCTCAGAATCAACGAAGAGGCCGAAAAGCCTCGCGCTTCTAGGCGTTGCGTGAGATTCAACAAGAACGCCGCCAGCCGCTCCTCGGCACGCATGCTGCCCAACAACAGCATCACGCCGTGGTCGCGCACGATCTCGCGACTCATGATCTTGTGGAATTGGTGCTGGAGGTCGGTGAACTCACGCGACAAATCCTCCAACTGGCTGTAGGGGATAACGCAGACCTGAGAGTCTTCCAGCGCTACCGCATCGCAGGAATGCCGGTCGTTGCTGATGCCGTCCAGGCCCAGCAATTCGCCTGCCATCTGAAACCCGGTGACCTGATCGCGTCCGTCCTCCGACGACACGCAGGTCTTGAAGAAGCCGGTCCGGACCGCATACAGCGATTGGAACGGATCCCCCGAGTGGAACAGCGTATCGCCTCTGGCGACGGTCTTGCGGGTTGCGACCAGATCATCCAGCCGGTCCAAATCGTTCCTGCCCAAGCCCACGGGCAAGCACAGCTCCCGCAGGTTGCAACTGGAACAGGCCACCTTGAAGGCCTCAGGCTTCACACGCAGCGAATCAGTCATGATGACGATTATCGCTTGAGGGGAAAGTTTGCGGCAGCCCCACGCACGCGGCGTCGCAGGATTCAAACAACGTGCGAGGCAGGGTCTTTCCCGGCACGCAAACGCCAGCTGCCTTGAGACACATCAAGGCTCAGCCCCCCCACTTTGGCACCATCGCGCCATGGAACTTGTTGCCTCCGCACCACCGATCGGGTTGCCCACAGACTTGCTGGAGCGTTTTGACGTTCCCGGGCCCCGCTACACCTCCTACCCGACCGCAGATCGCTTTGTGGAGGCCTTCACAGCGGGCGATTACCAGCGCGCGCTGACGCAGCGCAGCGAAGGCGCCCAGGTCGGGGGCAAGCAGCCGCTGTCGATCTATGTCCACATCCCGTTCTGTGAGTCGGTCTGCTATTACTGCGCCTGCAACAAGGTCATTACCAAACACCATGACCGCGCCGCCGAGTATCTGAGCGCGCTCGACATCGAGATCGGGCTTCACGAGAAGGTGCTGGGCGACCAGCAGGTGGTGTCGCAAATTCACTTCGGGGGCGGGACACCGACGTTTCTGAGCGATGCCGAGTTGTCCGGACTGATGGAGCGGCTGCAACAGGCCTTTCGCGTCGCACCCGGTGCCGAGATCTCGATCGAGGTGGATCCTCGCACCGCTTCGCCGTTGCGCTTGGCGGCTTTGCGGAAGATGGGCTTCAACCGGATCAGCTTCGGGGTGCAGGATTTCGATCCCGAAGTCCAGAAGGCAGTCCATCGGGTCCAGTCCTTCGAGAGCATCCGCGATCTGATGCACGCGGCTCGCGAACTGGGGTTCGAGTCGATCAATGCCGACCTGATCTACGGCTTGCCGAAGCAGACCCCGACCTCCTTCGCCCGCACCGTGGCGCAGATCAGCGAACTCCGACCCGATCGCATCGCCTTGTATTCGTACGCACACCTGCCGCAGCGCTTCAAGCCGCAGCGCCGCATCGATGCGAGTCAATTGCCCCCGCCGGACCATCGTATCGCGATGCTGTCCGGGGCGATCGCCGGTTTTCTCTCCCATGGCTACACCTACATCGGCATGGACCATTTCGCGCTGCAGGGCGACTCGCTGGCGGCGGCCAAGCGCCAAGGGCGACTGCACCGGAACTTCCAGGGCTACAGCACGCAACCCGATTGCGACCTGATCGGGCTGGGGGTGTCGTCCATCGGCCGCATGGGGGCGACGTACAGCCAGAACGCCAAGACCCTGCCGGAGTATTACGACGCGTTGCGGCAAGGGCAGTTTGCGATCGTGCGAGGCTTGGCGCTGACCCGCGACGACCTGCTGCGACGCGCCGTCATCATGGCGATCATGTGCCAGGGCCGCCTGGAGTTCGAATCGATAGAACTTGCCCACCTGATCAAGGTGCCCGAGTACTTCCGCAACGAACTTGAGCAACTCAAGCCCTATGTCGAGATGGGTCTGGTCACGCTGGACGCCGGCGCCGTGCAGGTCACGGCGCAGGGCTGGTTCTTCGTGCGGGCCATCGCCATGGTTTTTGACAAGCATTTGCAGGCGGATCGCGTTCGCGAGCGGTTTTCGCGCATCATCTGAGGGTGAACTTCACCCTGATCTTCAGCGCGCTGCTGATGGGGCTGGCCGGGTCGGTGCATTGCGTGGCGATGTGCGGTACCGCAAGCACCGCGGCGGTTCGCGCCTGCGGGCGCTCGCGCCCCCTTCTCGCTGCCTGGGCCTTTCATCTGGGGCGCGTGCTGGGCTATGCCGCCGCGGGGGCGGTGGTGGCTTCCAGCGTATCGCTGCTGGCGCGACTCGGGCAGTGGAGTCCCGCTCTGCGCCCGCTCTGGGTCCTGGCGCACATGGCCGCCCTGGGCCTGGGCCTGTGGTTGCTCTGGAAGGGTCGGCAACCGGAGTGGCTTGAGAGCTTGGGCCGCACGGACCGTCACCTGGGTGCGCCGGATGGCAACGGCTGGCAACGCATGCGGGGTCCCGTCGGCGCTGCCGCCATCGGGAGTGTCTGGTTCGCATGGCCGTGCGGCCTGCTGCAGTCGGCCTTGATGGTCGCCGCCCTGGCCAATGGGCCCTGGGCAGGCGCCTCGGTGATGGCTGCCTTTGCGGTGGCCTCGTCCTTCGCGCTGGCCGGCGGGTCGGCGTTGTGGATGCGGTGGCGTGGCGGGGGCGGGCGGGCCACCGTGCTGATCATTCGCTTGTCGGGCGCGGCGTTGGCCGGTGCATCGGCCTGGGCCTTGGGCCACGACGTGTGGATGCGCGTCGCGGCCTATTGCGCGACCTGAACCCCTCCGCGGTTCCCGAAGAAGGCCGCACCCCTTTGAGACGCGTCCGAGGCGTGCCAGCCCACGCTGCGGCGACAATGGCGGACTGTTCTTGCCGCGCAGCGCGCCTTCCCGATGTCCGTTCAATGGTTTCCCGGCCACATGCATGCCACGCGCAAGGCGATTGCCGAGCGCATGAAGCAGGGCGTCGACGTGGTGATCGAACTGCTGGACGCGCGCTTGCCCGGGTCCAGTTCCAACCCCTTGCTGGCGTCGCTGACCCAGGGCAAGCCGGCGTTGAAGCTGCTCAACAAGCAAGATCTGGCCGATCCGGCCAGCACGGCCCTGTGGCTGGCACATTTCAATGCCTTGCCGGAAACCCGTGCACTCGCGCTGGATGCCGGCGAAACCGCCCCGGCTCAGAAACTGGTCGTCGCCTGCCGTGACCTGGCCCCGCTGCGTGGCGGCATGGCCAAGCCGCTGCGGGTGCTGATCTGCGGCATTCCGAACGTCGGCAAATCGACGCTGATCAACACCTTGGTCGGCAAGAAGTCGGCCAAGACCGGCGACGAGGCCGGCGTCACGAAGAACGAACAGCGCATTGCGCTGGCCAGCGACGTGATCCTGTTCGACACCCCGGGCATGCTGTGGCCCAAGCTCAGCGTCGAGCAAGGTGGCTACCACCTTGCCGCCAGCGGCGCGGTGGGCAAGAACGCCTACGACGAGGAAGAAGTGGCTCTGGCACTGCTGGAGTCCCTGCAGCGCCACGCTGCCGACCGACTCGAAGCCCGCTACCGCGTGAGTGGCGCGGCGGCCCTGGTGCCCGAAGCCTTGCTGGAAGCGATCGGCCGCCAGCGTGGCGCGATGCAATCGGGCGGGCGCATTCATCTCCAAAAGGCGGCCGAGATCGTCCTCAACGATTTCCGCTCCGGGGCGATGGGGCGCATCACCTTGGAGACACCGATGGAATTCGCCGCGTGGCAGACGGCGGCCGAAGCGGCGCAGGCCCAGCGTCCGGAACGCCGTTCCAAGCGCGTCGTGCGAGGCACATGATGGCTCCTTCCCCGATGAACACCGCTCGCTCCCCCTGGCGCCTGTCGGTCGCTCCGATGCTCGATTGGACGGATCGCCACTGCCGCTATTTCCACCGTCTGCTGACCCGGCACGCCCGGCTTTACACCGAAATGGTCACCACCGGCGCCTTGCTGCACGGAGACCAGGGCCGGCACCTCGATTTCAATCCCGAGGAGCATCCGCTGGCGCTGCAACTGGGCGGTAGCGAGCCGGCCGAGCTGGCGTCCTGCGCCAAGCTGGCCGAACGCTGGGGCTACGACGAAGTCAATCTCAACTGCGGCTGTCCCAGCGAGCGGGTGCAGCGCGGTGCCTTCGGTGCCTGCCTGATGAATGAGCCGGCCCTGGTGGCCGATGGCGTGAAGGCGATGCGCGACGCCGTGTCGATCCCGGTGACGGTCAAGCACCGTATCGGCGTGGACCAGTCCGAGAGTTACGGCTTCGTCCGCGATTTCGTCGGCACGGTCGCGCGGGCGGGGTGCGAGGTCTTCATCGTTCACGCCCGCAGCGCCTGGCTGAAAGGCCTGAGCCCGAAGGAGAATCGCGAGATCCCGCCGCTGCGCTACGAGGTGGCCGCGCAACTCAAGCGCGACTTTCCGGATCTGACCATCGTCGTCAATGGCGGCATCGCGGCTGCCGATCAGATCGCCGAGCACCTGTCCCGGGTGGACGGCGTGATGGTCGGTCGCGAGGCTTATCACAATCCCTGGTCGATGGCTGACTGGGACTCGCGCTTCTTCGGCGCAACGCAGGCTCCGGCGCGGTCGCGCGAGGCGGTCGAGGAGGCGATGGTGGCCTACATGGCCCGCGAGTTCGAGCGGGCCCAGGTTCCCTGGGCGCACATCGCCCGCCATATGCTGGGCCTGCGCAACGGCCTGCCAGGGGCCAGGCGCTGGCGCCAGGTCTGGAGCGACCATCGCCTCAAAGGCCTGACGGCTGGCGAGGTCTGGCACCATGCCCGGGACGCGGTGCCTGCGGCCGCCGGCACGGCGATGACGGCATCGTCCGCGACGGCCTGAGTCACGCGCTCGCGGTGGCCAGGCGTGGCGGCCAGGTGGCCAGCAGCAGGCCCAGCACGGCCAAGCCGAGCGCCAGGCCCTGCGATGCGGTCATGCGTTCGTGCAGGAACACCACGCCGACGGCGGAAGCCGTCACCGGCAACAGCACCGTGAAAGCGCCTGCCCGAGGGGCCGGCACGCGGCGCAGCCCTTGCATCCAGAGCCAGACGGTGGCCACGCTGGCTGCCAGCGCGTAAAACAGCAGCAAGGCCCAGGTCGGTGCGGGGACCTGGGCAAAGTCGAAGCGGCTGGCCTGCCACAGCCCCAGCGGCGTGACCAGCGCCAGCCCCCACAGGTTGATCAAGGCGCTGATCCGCCGCGCAGACACCTGCGCGGTGAGCCGCTTGCCGATGACCACGTAAGCGGCCTCGCAGAACGCCGCCACCACCAGCATCGGGTAGCCCCACCACGCGCCGCGACCGGCGTCGCCGGCGGTCTTCGAGAGCGACAGCAACGCAATGCCAGCGACCGCAAGGACGATGCCCCACGCGACCCGGCGGGGAATCTGTTCGTGCAGGAACACCCGCGAGAGCAGGGCGACCGCGGCCGGGATGCCGGCCATGATCACGCCCGCTGCCACGGCGGAGGTGGCCTGCACGCCGAACAGCATGCAGATCGAGAACAGAAAGTTGCCGAGAAAGCTCTCCCAGAACAGCAGCCGGCGGTCGTGCGGCGTCAGGGCTGGTTCGTGCGCCTGGCGTCGCACCCAGCCCAGCATCGCCACGGCCGCGATGCCGAAACGCAACCAGGCCAGCAGAAAGACGGGGAAGCTCGCCACCAGCAGGCGCGACAGGCCTACATAACTGCCGACCAGGGCCATGCTGGCCGACAGGCTGGCATAGGCCAGCCAGGGCACCGGGGCGTGTTTCAAGCCACCGTCCCCCGACGACACCCGGACCTCGCCGGCCGACCGGCAGGCTCAGAACGTGGCCGCATAGCGCTGCAACTCCCAGTCGCTCACATGGCGCGCGTAGGCGATCGCCTCGGCCCGCTTCAGGCGCACGAACTCGCTGGCCAGGGTGGAACCGAGCGCGCCGCAGACCACCGGGTCTGCCTCGAGCGCGGCGGCGGCCTCCGCCAGCGACTGTGGCAGCACCGGGATGCCGCGCGCAGCGATCTGCGCCAGCGGCAACTGGAACAGGTCGTCGGTGCAGGCCGGGCCCAAGGCCAGGCCGCGGTCGATGCCGTCCAGCCCGGCTGCGATCACGGCGGCCGTGGCCAGATAGGGATTGGCGCTGGCGTCGGGCAGCCGCCACTCGAAGCGGCCGGGCAGGGTGCGAACGACGGCGGTGCGGTTGTTCGGTCCGTGCGCTACGTAGGCCGGCGCCCAGGAGGTGCCGGACAGCGATTCACCCACCACGAGGCGCTTGTAGCTGTTGACCGTGGGCGCCGCCAGGGCGCACAGCGCCGGCGAGTGGGCCAGCACGCCGGCGATGAACTGGCGGCCCAGCGCCGAGAGCGGCGTATCGCTGGCGCGCGCCGCGGCGTCCGGTTCAAACAGGCAGGCGCCCGACGCATCCCACAGCGACATGTGGAAATGCAGGCCGCTGCCCGGCTGATTGGCGAAGGGCTTGGGCATCATCGAGAACACCATGCCGCGGGCCTCGGCCAGCGCATGCGCCGCCAGCTTGAAGCCCATCACATGGTCGGCGCTGGCCAGGGCGTCGTCGAACGCGAAATTCACCTCGTACTGGCCGTGGGCGTCCTCGTGGTCCAGCTGCAGCACGTCGAGTCCCCAGGCTTGCAGCGTGGACTGCAGCGCGTGCAGGAAACCGGCCTGGCGCGGCAGCGATTTCAGGTCGTAGCTGGGCTTGTCCAGCCGGTCGGCATCGTCGGCCGGCAGCCATCGCCCGTCCTGCTGTTTGAGCAGAAAGAACTCGGGTTCGATGCCGGTCTTGAGCTGCCAGCCGCGCGCCGCCAGGCGGTCGCTGGCACGTTGCAGAACCTGGCGCGAACAGCCCTCGAAGGGGTGCCCGTCGACGAAGCCGCTGCACACCGCCCGCGCATAACCGGGCATCCACGGCAGCGGCCGGATCGTCCGGGCATCGGCCCGCGCGTAGTACTCGGCTCGGGGGCCGATGCGGGGCAGCGCGGTGCCCCAGATCGACGGGCCGGCAAAACCCGCCCCGGTGGCAACGAGCTCGCCCAGCTTGTCCAGGGGCACATACTTGCCCTTGGCCACGCCGTGGAGGTCGGTGAACTGCGCGAGCAGGGTGTGGACCCCTTGCTCGGCCAGTGCCTTCTTGACGGCCTCAGTCAAGGCGGATCCAGGTGGTCTTCAACTCGGTGTACTTGTCGAAGGCGTGCAGCGACTTGTCGCGCCCGTTGCCGCTCTGCTTGAAGCCCCCGAACGGCACCGTGATGTCGTCTTCGTCGTACTGGTTCACATGCACGGTGCCGGCGCGCAGCGCCCGGGCAACCCGGTGGGCGCGGTTCAGGTTGTGGCTCCAGACGCTGGCCTGCAGACCGTAGCTGGTGTTGTTGGCCAGCGCGATGGCTTCGGCCTCGGTCTTGAAACGCAGGATGCCCATCACCGGGCCGAAGATCTCTTCGCGCGCGATCTTCATGCCGTTGTCCACGCCGTCGAACACCGTCGGCTCGACGTAATAGCCCCCCGTCTCGGTCCGCACGCGGCGGCCGCCGGCCACGCAGCGCGCGCCTTCGGTGTTGCCCGCGTCGATGTAGCCCAGCACGGTGTTCATCTGCGTCTCGTCGACCAGGGCGCCGAGCTCGGTGGCCGGGTCCAGCGGATCGCCGGGCGCGTATTTCGGGGCTTCGGCGGCCACCAGCCGCACGAATTCGTCGGCGATGGCGTCGTGCACCAGCACCCGCGACGGCGCATTGCAGCTTTCGCCCTGGTTGAAGAACATGCTGCCGGCGACGGTACGCGCGGCCCGGGCGATGTCCTCGTGGTCGTCGAAGACCAGAAAAGCCGACTTGCCGCCCAACTCGTTGTAGACCCGCTTCAGGTTGGAGCGGCCGGCGTAGTCCAGCATGCGCCGACCGACGCGCGTCGAGCCGGTGAAGCCGATCGCGTCCACGTCCATGTGCAGCGCCAGCGCTTCGCCGGCTTCGTGGCCGTAACCGGGCACCACGTTCAGGACGCCGGGCGGCAGACCCGCATCGATCGCCAGTTCGGCCAGGCGCAGCGCGGTCAGCGGGCTCTTCTCGCTGGGTTTGAGCACCACCGAGTTGCCGGCGGCCAGGGCGGGGCCGAGCTTCCAGGCCGCCATGATCATCGGGTAGTTCCAGGGCACGATCACGCCGATCACGCCCATCGGCTCGCGCGTGATCAGCGCCAGTGCGCTGTCGGGGGTCGGCGCGATCTCGTCGTAGATCTTGTCGACGGCCTCCGCATACCAGGCAATGCAGCGGGCGGTGGAGGGCACATCGACGGCGAGGGAATACTGGATCGGCTTGCCGACGTCCAGCGTCTCCAGCAAGGCCAGTTCGTCGCGTGCGGCGAGGATCTTCTCGGCAAAGCGCTGCAGGATCTTCTTGCGCTGCGCCGGGGCCTTGCCGGCCCAGCGCCGGTCGTCGAAGGCGGCACGGGCGCTTTTCACGGCCGCGTCGATGTCGCCGGCCGCGCCTCGTGCAACGTCCGCCAGCTTGCGCCCGTCGATCGGCGAGTGCTTGGCGAAGGTCTCGCTGGATCGCGCGTCGCGGCGTTGTCCGTCGATCAGGATGCGGCCATTGGCCTGGAGGGTCTGGGCACGGCCGTGCCAGGTGTCGCTAGGGGCATTCATGGGTAGTTTCCGCTCATCCGGTGACCGCCGGAAATCAAAGTAAGAGAAGCTGCCGCCACCCGGGTGGAAACAGCAGCTTCAAAGGGGGTGATGCGCCTGCCGAGAGCGGCCGACGCATCCTGGCGTGGATCAGAACGAGACGATGGTCTGCACGCCGAACAATTGATTGGTCTTGCGATACGAACCGTCGCTGTAGTAGTAGAACGTCGGCTTGGTCGACATGTCGTAGCGCAGCTCGGCGCGGAACGACACGTTCAGCGCGTAGTTGTAGTTCAGGCCAAAGGCCAACGACGAGCGGTTGGCGCCCTTGTTGGGGTCGTAGCTGGCGCCCATCGTTGCAGCGTCGCCGGGGCCGAAGCCATTGATGAAGTCGCCGGTCTGCAGGAGATTGCCGTTGGCGTCATAGTTGGTGTTGACCAGGTTGTACGTGCCACCACCGTTCTTCGAGTTGGCAAGATAGTCGAACCGGGCCGACCCTTCGACCTTCGGCGTGAACTTGTAGGCGTACTGTGCCGAGGTGCCGAACCAGCTGGCCTTGCCGCCGTTGTAGGCGCCGTTCTGCTGTTGGCCCAGCACGAATTCGAGATACATGCTCTGGGGACCGCGCAACATCGAACCGTCGATCTCGAACTGGTCCACGCGACCGGTGTTGCCGTTGAGGGTCGGCAGCATGCCTTCGTAACCGGTGAACTCGAGAACGTAGAACTCGCTCGGCGCGTAGGTGGCGTTGTAGATGAACGTCGGCGTCTTGATGTGCGAATTGTTGGTGTTGTTCACGTCGTTGCGCGGGCTGTTGAAGTTGCCCAGCACGAACTTGTATTCCCAGGTGTCGCGCAGCAAGTCCAGGCCCACGCCGGTATAGAAGGTACCGGCCGTGTAATCGAACAGCATGTTGCGCGTGATCGTGTGGTTCTGATTCAGCGTGGTGTTCGAAGCGGTGGTGCTGAAGTACGAGTCATAGCCCGAGAAATCGGGCATCTGGCCAACCATCAGTCGGGTCTGTGCATCTGCCAGTGGAATCGATGCCGACGCCTCGTGAACGATGTTGCCGACGTTGTACTGCGAACCCGCCGACTTGCTCGGAGCCAGCGTCAGACGGAACTTGGTGCCGCCGTCGAGTTCCTTCTGGAAGTCGATCCAACCCAGGCCGAAGTAGCCGTTGTCGTAGCTGTAGGACTCACCGCTGCCGTTCAAACTGGTGAAGTTGTTCAGGAAGCTGAACGAACTGGTGTTCTTGGCCCGGCTGTAGATGTACGCGGGATCGAGACCCGCGCTGACCTTGAAGTTGCTGAAGCCCGAGGCCGCCTTCTGATCTTCCAAGGCCTCCGCCTTGGTCTTGACGCGATAGAACTCGCTCTTGTCGATCGGGCCGCCGGCGTCGTCGAGCGCCTTGGCCTGGACTTCGAGTTGCTCGACGCGTGCCTTCAGGTCGGCGATCTCCTTCTTCAGGTCGTCGGCGCTTTGCGCATGGGCGCTGGGCACCATCGCGAGTTGGACGGCGATCGCCATCGCGCTCAAGGCGGCTTTGTCTAGGCCGCGGGTCGTGAACTTCATGCTGCGCTCCTGTTGGATGGTTTGCGGTGAGAAAGGGGGATCAGCTGGCGGTGGCGCCGGCCATGGCTTCGCGGTAGGCGAGCGCCTGGTCGCGTTCGCGGCGGCGCTCCTGGTGGGCCATCCAGAGGCTGGCACCCAGCACGCCGATCGACACGATGCCCACGGTCAGGCTGGCGATGACGTTGACCGACGGGTTCAGGCCGAGACGGGCACGCGAGAAGATGACGATGGGCAGCGTGGTCGAGCCCGGGCCGGAGAGGAAGGCCGAGGTCACGACGTCATCCAGCGACAAGGTGAGCGTCAGCAACCAGGACGACATCATGGCCTGGGCGATCATCGGCAAGGTCACCAGGTAAAAGACCTGGAAGGGCCGGGCGCCCAGATCCATCGCGGCCTCTTCGAGCGAGGTGTCCATCTCCAGCAGACGCGAATTGATGACCACCGCGGCATAGGACGCGAAGATCGAGGTGTGGCCGATCCAGATCGTGAGCAGGCCCTTCTCGATCGGCAGATGCAGGTTCTGCAGCGCGACGAAGAACAGCAGCAGCGACAGGCCGGTGATCACCTCGGGCACCACCAGCGGCGCGTTGATGTGGGCGATGAACAGCGTGCGCCCCCGGAACACCTTGTACTTGGCCATCGCCATGCCGGCCATCGTGCCCAGGATCACCGAGGAGGTGGCGGTCAGCAGCGCGAGCTTGAGCGACAGCTTGAAGGCGTCGAGCACCTCCGTGTCTTGAAGGATGTCGGCATACCAGTGCAGCGAGAAGCCGGCCCACAGCGAGACCATCTTCGAGGCGTTGAACGAGTAGACGACCAGCCAGGCGATGGGCGCGTAGAGGAAGAAGTATCCGGCGATCAGCCAAGCGCGGCCGAAGCGTGAATTCATGATTTGCTCCCCCGGTCGAGGCCCTCGGCTTCGTTCTGGTACTTGTTGAAGATCATCAGCGGAATGAGGATCAGCAGCACCATCGAGACGGCGACCGTCGATGCCATCGGCCAGTCGTTGTTCGAGAAGAACTCGTCCCAGAGCACGCGGCCGATCATCAGCGTGGAGGGTCCGCCGAGCAGTTCGGGGATGACGTACTCGCCCAGGCTGGGAATGAACACCAGCATCGAGCCGGCGATGATGCCGGACTTGGACAACGGCACCGTCACCAGCCAGAAGGCCTTCCAGGGCGTGGCGCCGAGGTCGTTGGCCGCTTCGAGCAGGCGAAGATCCATCTTCACCAGGTTCGAGTACAGCGGCAGGATCATGAAGGGCACGTAGGTGTAGACCATGCCGATCATCATCGAGAACGAGGTGTACATCATCTTCACCGGCCCGTCGTGAAGGTGCAGTGCCACGATCACGTCGTTGATGATGCCGTGGTCGTCGAGCAGGCCGCGCCATGCATAGACCCGCAGCAGGTAGGAGGTCCAGAACGGCAGCGAGACCAGCATCAGCAGCGCCGGACGCCAGGCGGTCGGCGAGCGTGCCATGAAATAGGCGAAGGGGTAGCCGATGATCAGGCAGATGACCGTGTTCAGCGCGGCGAACTTGATCGAGGACCAGTAGGTTTCGATGTAGAGCGGATCGGATGTCAGGAACAGGTAGTTCGAGATCTTGACCTTCAGATCGATCACGCCGTCGACGTAGCTCAGCAGGTCGGTGAAGCGGATGCCCTCCATGTCCGAGAAGCTGATGCGCAGCACCACCAGGAAGGGCAGCGAGAAGAACAGCAGCAGGAAGACGTAGGGCACGCTGATCACGAAGCGGCGGCCGCGCCGCTGCTGCCGCTCGGCGGTTGACATGGGAATGGATTGCGCCATGGAGTTGTCCTGCCGATCCGTCAGTTGGCGAGCACCACGATGTCCAGCGGCGTGATCTTGGCGATGACCTCGGCCCCGACCGCGATCTGGTCGCCATGCCGGTCGGCGTTGGGCACCGACACCTGGAGCTTCATGCCGGAGGCCAACTGCACCCGGTACAGCGACGAGCTGCCGAAGTACGCCCGCTCGACGACGGTGCCGACGAAGGCGTTGTGCGGCGGCACCGTCCCGGCGCCCGCCCGCGGGATCAGCTCGATCTTCTCGGGGCGCACGGCCACGCTCATCGGCATGCCTTCGACCCCGGTCACGCCGTGGCCGACATAGAAGCTGCCGTGGGGGGATGCGATCGTGCAATGGTCGGGCTGGTCTTCTTCGAGCGTGCCGTCGAACAGGTTGACGTTGCCGATGAAGTCGGCCACGAAGCGGTTGCTCGGGGTTTCGTAGATGTCCTGCGGCTGGCCGACCTGCAGGAACTTGCCGGCGCTCATGACCGCGATCCGGTCGGCCATGGTCATTGCTTCTTCCTGGTCGTGCGTCACCATCACGCAGGTCACGCCGACGCGCTTGATGATGTTCTTCAGCTCGAACTGGGTCTGCTCGCGCAGCTTGCGGTCCAGCGCGCCCAGCGGTTCGTCCAGCAGCAGCAGCTTGGGTTCCAGCGCCAGGCTGCGGGCCAGTGCGACCCGTTGCTGCTGGCCGCCCGACAATTGGTGCGGCTTGCGCTTGACGTAGGGCTTGAGCTGCACCAGCGCCAGCATGGCGTCCACGCGCTCGGCGATCTTGGCCGCGGGCAGCCCCTGGCGCTTCAGTCCGAAGGCGACGTTCTCGGCCACCGTCAGGTGGGGGAACAGCGCATAGGACTGGAACATCATGTTGATCGGGCGCACATACGGTGGCATGCGCGAGATGTCCTCGCCGCCCAGGAAGATGCTGCCTTCGGTGGGCGTCTCGAAGCCGGCCAACATGCGCAGCAAGGTCGACTTGCCGCAGCCCGATGAGCCCAGCAGCGCAAAGATCTCGCCCTTGTCGATGTCGATCGAGACGGCATCGACAGCGGCAAGGCCGTCAAATCGCTTGGTGAGCTTGTCAATTCGCAGAAACGCACTGGATGGCGCGCGGGTGGAGTCCATGCAAGGCCTCGTGATGGGGCAAGAAAAGGGGGGAATCAGCGGAGAAGAGCCGAAGAGGGACCTCGGCGAGCGGGCTCGCCGAGGCAGGTCTGCGTCGATCAGGGCGTCAGAGACCGGTCTTGAAGGTCGTGTAGAGCCGAGTGCGCAGGCGACGGATGTCGTTGTTCACCATGTTCGGCGGCACCATCTTGGCCAGGTCGGCGCCCTGCAGGAAGACGGCGTGGTTGCCCACCACCTCCGGCTTGTCCAGCTTGTCGGCGGCGCGGACCGGGTTGGCATAGAACACCTTGTTCACCATGCCCGCCTGGGTTTCGGGCTTGAGGATGAAGTTGATCCACTTGTAGGCGTTGTCGACGTTCTCGGCGTCATCCGGAATCGCCATCGTGTCGAAGAACAGCACCGCACCGGTCTTCGGAATCAGGATCTCGATGTTCTGGCCGTTCTTGGCTTCCTTGGCGCGCTGCGAGGCGATGCCGATGTCGCCGTTCCAGCCCAGCGACAGGCACAGGTTGCCGGCGGCCAGTTCATTGATGTAGCCGGACGACGAGAACAGCGTGATGTACGGGCGGATCGTGGTCAGCAGCTTGGCGGCCTGCTGATAGTCGGCGCTGTTCTTGCTGTACGGATCCTTGCCGATGTAGCGCAGGGCCGCCGGGAAGATCTCGTCGCCCGAGTCGAGCACCGACACGCCGCAGCCCTTGAGCTTGCTGATGTACTCGGGCTTGAAGATCAGGTCCCAGGCGTTGTCCGGCATCGGCAGGCTTCCCAGCGCTGCCTTGACCTTGTCGACATTGATGCCGACCGTGGTCATGCCCCACATCCAGGGCACCAGGTGCTTGTTGCCCGGGTCCATTGTGGCCAGCTGCTTCATGACCCACGGATCCAGGTTCTTGTAGTTCGGGATCTTGCTCTTGTCGAGCTCCTTGAACAGGCCGCCTTCGATCTGGATCTTGGCCCAGTTCGACGACGGCACGACGATGTCATAACCCGTCCGCCCGGCCACCAGCTTGGCATGCAGCGTCTCGTTGGCGTCGAAGGTGTCGTAGCGGACCTTGACGCCGGTTTCCTTCTCGAAGTCCTGGATCGTGGTGTCGCCGATGTAGTCGGACCAGTTGTAGACGTTCAGGTGCTTGGACTGGGCGAAGCTGACCGCGGACGTGGCGGTCAGCACGACGGCGGCCATGAGTTTCGTCAGACTGGCAAGAGGGCGGACGGTGACGTGTTTCATTGGAGTCCTTTTGACGGTTGGATTTTCAAGGGCACGGACGGGTGACGTCCTGGAGGAATGTTAGCGGTGAGGCGGGGTGGTTTCGATGGTTCCGGGCGCGTTCACGGATGACGGCAGCAGCCCTATGGCAGATCGCATTCCAGTCTAGGTCAGCCAGGAGCGCGCCAGCATCGGGGGAAGCCAGCGGGAACTCACGGCGCCTGGTTCGCTCATCAGATCCAGCCCTTGGCGTTGACCTCGGTCAGCGTCAGGTCGAGGCAGCGCCGGATCAGCGCCATCATCTCGTCGACCTGGGCCCGCGTGATCACCAAGGGCGGCGCGATGATCATGCGGTCGCCGACGGCGCGCATGATCAAGCCGTTGCCGAAGCAATGGCCGCGGCAGATCATGCCGACGCCGAGTTCACTGGCAAACGGTGTTCCCTTGGCTTTGTCCTTGACCAGCATCATCGCGCCCATCAACCCGCAGGTTTGCGTTTCGCCCACCAGCGGATGCTCGGCGAGCGCAGCGAATTGCTGAGCAAGATACGGGCCGACATCCTCGCGCACATGCTCGACCAGCTTGAGCTGCTGGATCAGCTTGATGTTGGCCACCGCCACCGCCGCCGCCACTGGATGTCCCGAGTAGGTGAAGCCGTGCTCGAACTCGCCGCCTTGCTCGATCAGCACCTTGGCCACGCGGTCGCCCACCATCACGCCGCCCAGCGGCACGTAGCCCGAGGTGATGCCCTTGGCGATGGTCATCAGGTCGGGTCGGGTGCCCATGGTCTCGCAGCCGAACCAGTTGCCTGTACGGCCGAAGCCGCAGATGACTTCGTCGGACACCAGCAAGATGCCGTACTTGTCGCAGATGCGCTGGATCTCGGGCCAGTAGGTCTCGGGCGGCACGATCACGCCGCCCGCGCCCTGCACCGGTTCGCCGATGAAAGCCGCCACTTTCTCGGGCCCCACTTCCAGGATCTTGGCTTCCAGCCAGCCGGCAGCGACCTTGCCGAAATCGGCCCGGCTCATGCCCTGGCCGTTCTGGAACCAATACGGCTGATCGATGTGCACGATGTTGGGGATCGGCAGCCCCCCTTGGGCGTGCATGCCGCTCATGCCGCCCAACGAAGCGCCGGCCATCGTCGAGCCGTGGTAGCCGTTGATGCGGCTGATGATGACCTGACGCTCGGGCTGGCCCAGCACGTCCCAGTAGCGGCGGACCATGCGCACCACGGTGTCGTTGCCCTCCGAGCCCGAGCCGGTGAAGAACACATGCTGGAACTGAGGCGGCGTGACCTGCGACAGCAACTCCGCCAGTTCGATCGCCGGCGGCGTGGCGGTCTGGAAGAAGGCGTTGTAGAAGGGCAGTTCCTTCATCTGGCGGGTCGCCGCGTCGACCAGCGCCTGCTGGCCGTAGCCGACGTTGACGCACCACAGGCCGCTCATCGCGTCCAGCAGCTTCTTGCCTTCGCTGTCCCACAGGTAGATGTTGTCTGCCTTGGTGATGATGCGCGAGCCCTTCTTGGCCAGGCCGGCAAAGTCGGTGAACGGGTGCAGGAAATGCGCCGAGTCGGCCTGCTGCCATTCGCGGGTGCTGCGCTTGCGCGCCACCGCGGGCGCCTGGATGACGATGTTGTCTTGCATGATGGGGTTCCTGGAAGTCAGTGGAGGGCGGCGCTTCGCGTCGGGTTCGAGGCGCCTGTCCCGCGAGTCCTTAGACGTGGAGCAGCAGGTGTTCGCGCTCCCACGGCGAGATCACCTTCATGAACTCGGCGTGCTCGATTTCCTTGACCTCGGTGTAGACGGTGATGAACGACTCACCCAGCACTTCACCCAGGTCCTTTTCGTTGCGCAGCAGCTCCAGCGCCTCGACCAGGCTGCGCGGCAGCTGGTATTCGCCCAGATAGGCGTCACCCTTGCACTCGTGGCTGGGCTCGATCTGGTTCTTGATGCCCAGGTAGCCGCAGGCCAGCGTCGCGGCCAAGGCGCAGTAGGGGTTGGCGTCGGCCCCGATCACGCGGTTCTCGATCCGGCGCGCCTGCGCGGTGGCCACCGGCGAGCGGATGCCCACGGTGCGGTTGTCGGTGCCCCACTGGATATTGATCGGCGCGGCGGTGTTGCGCGACAGCCGGCGGTAGCTGTTGACGTAGGGGGCGAACAAGGCCATCGCCGCCGGGATGTATTTCTGCAGGCCGCCGATGTACCAGTAGAACTCCTTGCTGGGCGTGCCGTCCGGGTTGCTGAAGATGTTCTTTCCGGTGGCCTTGCTGACCAGGCTCTGGTGCACGTGCATCGCGCTGCCGGGCTCGCCGGCGATCGGCTTGGCCATGAAGGTGGCGTACATGTCGTGGCGCAGCGCGGCCTCGCGCACCGTGCGCTTGAAGAAGAACACTTCGTCGGCCAGACCCAGCGGATGGGCGTGGAAGAAGTTGATCTCCATCTGGCCGGCCCCGATCTCGTGGATCAGCGTGTCGACGTTCAGCTCCATCTTCTCGCAGTAGTCGTAGACGTCTTCGAACAGCGGGTCGAACTCGTTGACCGCGTCGATCGAGTAGGCCTGGCGCGAGGTCTCGCTGCGGCCACTGCGGCCCACCGGCGGCTTCAACGGCATGTCCGGATCGGTGTTGCGCGCCACCAGGTAGAACTCCAGTTCGGGTGCCACCACCGGTTCCCAGCCTTCGGCGGCGAACAGGTCGCAGACCCGGCGCAGCACCGAACGCGGCGCGAACGGCACGAGATTGCCGTCGCGGTCGTAGCAGTCGTGGATCACCTGGGCCGTCGGGTCGGTGGCCCACGGCACGATGCGCACGGTCGCCGGATCCGGCCGCAGATGCATGTCGCGGTCGGTCGGGTTGATCACGTCGTAGTAGGGCCCTTCCTCGGGGAACTCGCCGGTCACGCCCATGCCGACGATGGCTTCGGGCAGCCGCATGCCGCGGTCTTCGGTGAACTTCTGGCGCGGCAGGATCTTGCCGCGCGCGACACCGGTGAGGTCGGGCACCAGGCATTCGATCTCGGTGACGCGATGTTGATCGAGCCAAGTTTCCAACTCGGCGAAATTGAAATGTTCTTTGCTGGCCATGATGAGGCACCTGAAAAATCTGACATTGCGCGCGGGTGTGGCCTGGACATGCCAGGCGCCGGGCCGCGCGAGCCCCGGCGGAGTCGGGTGGGGATCAGCGAGACGGTGGCTCGGGCGCCCGGTGGCGATCGCGGTACTGCCGGCAGGCGCCCCCGAAGGCGGTCAACAGGGCTTTCGACACCGGGTTGTCTCCGGCCTGCCATTCCGGATGCCATTGGACGCACAGGCTGAAGCCGGCCGAGTCCGCCACCGAGAAGGCCTCGACCACGCCGTCGGGTGCGTAGGCCTCGACGCGCAGGCCGTCGGCCAGCCGGTTCACCGCCTGACCATGGACCGAATTCACGGTGAAGCCGGGCAGCTGCAGCACCTGGGCCAGGCGGCCGCCCGGCACGACGCTGACCTCATGCGCCGGCCCGTAGGCTTCGGACGCCGGCGCGTCATCGGCGGGCCGGTGATCGTCGTGACCCTCGATTTCGTGGACCGCCTGATGCAACGAGCCGCCGAGCGCCACGTTGGTTTCCTGCGTACCACGGCAGATCGCGAAGAGCGGCATGCCGCGGTCGACGACGCGGCGGATCAAGGGCAGCGTCCAGCTGTCGCGCAACGGGTCCAGCGGCAGATCGGGGTTGTGCACGTCTTCGCCGAAGTGGCTGGGGTGGACATTCGACGGCGAGCCCGTCAGCAGCACGCCATCGGCCAGATCGAGCAAGGCATCAAGCTCATCCGCCTCGGCCGACGGCACGATCAGCGGCAGGCAGCCCGCCAGGCGCACGGCGTCGACGTACTTCTTGCCGGCGATGTGGAAGGGGTGCTCGCCGAGCATCTTGTTGCAGGCCGGCACCAGGACCAAAGGCTTGCGCGCCGCCGTGCTGGCCGCGGGCTCCGACAGGGGCAGGGTCAGGTCGTTCATGAGGGTCATCCCAACAGATCCCGCAACCGGTACCAGGCCATGCCCAGCACCAGGGCCGGCGTGCGCAGCCAGCGTCCGCCCGGGAAAGGATGGTGCTTGATCCGGGCGAAGACGTCAAAGCGGCTGGCGTCGCCGGACATGGCCTCGGCCACCAGCCGGCCTGCCAGACCGGTCAGCGCCAGGCCGTGACCGGAGAAGCCTTGCAGGTAGTAGACGTTGGCGCCGAGGCGGCCGAAGTCGGGGGCGCGGTTCATCGTGATGTCGACGAAGCCGCCCCACGCGTGGTCGATCCGGGCGTTGCGCAGCTGCGGGAACGTGGCGACCATGCGGCGCTGCATGCTGGCGGCCAGATGGCGCGGCGTGACCGTGCTGTAACTGACACGCCCGCCGTAGAGCATGCGGTGATCGTTCGTGGTGCGGAAATAGTCCAGCACGAAATTGGTGTCGCACACCGCCGAGCGGCTCGGGACCAGCGCGTCCGCGAGCGCCGGGTCCAGCGGCTCGGTGCAGGCGATGTAGGTGCCGACAGGCATGATGCGCGATTCCAGCGACTGCGCCACGCCTTGCAGATAGACGTTGCCGGCCAGCAGGACCTGGCGTGCCCCGACGCTGCCGCCGGCCGTGGTCAGTCGCACCGGGGTGCCCGGGGTCATCGACAGCACGGCCGACTCTTCGAACACGCGCACGCCCGCCTCGATGGCCGCGCGTGCCAGGCCCAGCGTGTACTTGAGCGGGTGCAGATGGCCGGAGCGCGGGTCGTGCAAGCCGCTGTGGTAGCGGGTGCTGGCGATCCAGCGCGGCAGCTCGGCGGGCGCGATGCGGGTGAAGCCCTGGCCGTAGACGCGCTCCATGCGGTCGGCCCACTCATTCAATTCGGCCCCTTTGCGCGCGCTGGTGGCCAGACCCAGGTAACCGTCGCGCCAATCGCACTCGATGCGGTGGCGGGCCGCGCGCTCGCGCAGCAAATCGAGTGCTTCCAGCGTCATGGCCCAGACGCGCTTGGCATCGTCCAGGCCCAGTTGGCCCTCGATCACCGTCTGGTCGCAGGCCAGGCCATGGATGGCCTGGCCGCCATTGCGCCCGCTGGCGCCCCAGCCCAGTTGACGGGCCTCCAGCAGCACGACCGAGAGCCCCTTGTCGGCCAGATCCAGCGCGGCCGACAAGCCCGCTAGCCCCCCTCCGACCACGGCCACGTCGCAATCGACGTGGCCCGCCAACGCCGGCTGGCGGTCGCCGCGAGAGGCCGTCGCGGCATAGTACGAATCACGGGCAAGATCGCGGTCGACGCTGAAGAGTCTCATAAGGTAGGCGCTAGGCAAGCCCTCGGTGGTGGTGGCGGGTTCGGCAATGCAAGCTTCAGGCCACGCGCCCCAGCGCGCGGCGAAGGGTGTCGATGATCTGGCCGATGTGCGCCCGCTCGATGATCAGCGGTGGCGACAGCGCAATCGTGTCGCCGGTGGTGCGGATCAGCACGCCTTGCTCGTAGCAGTCGAGAAACACGTCGAAGGCGCGCTGCGCCGGCGCGCCGACGCGCGGCGCCAGCTCGATGCCGCCCACCAGGCCGATGTTGCGGATGTCGATGACATGGGGCGCATCGCGCAGCGAATGCAGCGCCTGGCCGAACTCGGCCTCGAGGTCCTTGGCGCGGGTCAGCAGGCCTTCGTCGGCGTAGGTGTCCAGCGTCGCCAGGCCGGCTGCGCAGGCGAGCGGGTGGGCGGAATAGGTGTAGCCGTGGAAGAACTCGATCAGTTGCTCGGGTCCTTGCATGAAGGTGTCGTAGATCGACTGCTTGGCGATCACCGCGCCCATCGGCACGCAGCCGTTGGTGATTCCCTTGGCCGCGGTGATCAGGTCGGGAGTGACGCCGAAGGTCTGCGCCGCGAAGGGGTTGCCGGTGCGGCCGAAACCGGTGATCACCTCGTCGAAGATCAGCAGGATGCCGTGGCGATCGCAAATATCGCGCAAGCGCTGAAGGTAGCCTTGCGGCGGCAGCAACACGCCGGTCGAACCCGCCACCGGCTCGACGATCACGGCGGCGATGGTCGACGCATCGTGCAGCGCGTACAGGCGTTCCAGGTCGTCGGCCAGCTCGGCGCCGTGCTCCGGCATGCCGACGCTGAACGCATTGCGGGCGGGATCATGGGTGTGACGAAGATGGTCGACGCCGCTCAGCAGCGTGCCGAACATCTTGCGGTTGGCAACGATGCCGCCGACCGAGATGCCGCCGAAGTTGACGCCGTGGTAACCGCGCTCGCGTCCGATCAGCCGGGTGCGCTGCCCTTCGCCCCGCACGCGGTGGTAGGCCAGTGCCATCTTCAATGCCGTCTCCACCGATTCGGATCCGGAATTGGTGAAGAACACCTTGTTCATGCCCGCCGGAGCCAGCGCCGCCACCCGGTCAGCCAACTCGAAGGCCTTGGGGTGGGCCATCTGGAACGGCGGCGCGTAGTCCAGCTCGGCCGCCTGGGCGGCGATGGCTTGCACGATCTTCGGGCGGGCATGGCCCGCGTTGACGCACCACAGCCCCGCGACGCCGTCCAGGATCTGCCGCCCGTCATCGGTCTCGTAATACATGCCCGAGGCCTTGGCCAGCAGGCGAGGGGCCTTCTTGAACTGCCGATTCGCGGTGAACGGCATCCAGAAGGCGTCAAGGGCGGCGGGCTTGGGCGAGGTCATCAGCATCCTTCGGCAGACGCCCGCGACCTCGATCGGTCGGCAGGCTTGCGCAACAGGCTGAAGTCTAGACAAGGCGGCGCGCAATGTGCTTGCGCGTTCGCCACGGGGCAACCCTGCGTGACGCAACAAAATGCGGATACCATCAGCACATTGAGCACAATATGCGAAACATTCAGAATCCGATGCAATTGGATGCGATCGACCGGCAGATCCTGGCCGAGCTTCAACAGGACGGAAAGGTCTCGAACGTGGACTTGGCGCAGCGCGTCCACCTGTCGCCTTCGGCCTGCCTGAGGCGGGTCAAGCAACTCGAAGACGAGGGGGTGATCGCACAGTACGTGGCCCTGCTGAACCCCAAGTCGGTCGGCCAGCACGGCACCAGCTTCACGATCATCAACCTCGAGTCGATGAGCAACAGCCTGCTCGAAGCGTTCGAGCAGGCAGCGCGCGACGAGCCGCAAATCCTCGACTGCTTTTATGTGGCCGGTTCGAACGACTACCTGATCCGGTTCTGCTACCAGGACGCCGAAGACCTGGAGCGATTCCACACCGAGGTGCTGATGCGCTTGCCGGGGGTCGAGCGCTCCAACTCGATGCTGGTGCTGCGCACGGTGAAAAAGACGACCGCGCTGCCCTTGTAGCCCACGCTGCGGGCTGGCTTCAGGCCGCGGCGGCGCGCCGTTGTTCGGCCAGTCGCCGTCCGATGCCGTCGAACTCGGCCTGCACCAGGCGCCGGGCCTCGGGGTAGACCAGCGACTCCTCCAGTGCGATGTGGTCGTGATAAAGCGCGGTGAAGACCTCGGCGCCCTCCCGCAGGCTGTCGATGCTGTACCAGCTGTAGCCTTCGGCGACCGCCGACAACTGCAGGGCCAGTTCGCGCCAGTCTTCTTCCAGCCAGCCGTGGTCCTGCTGGAGCCGGCGTACGTGCTGGATCATCGCGCTGTCAGTGCCATTGAGCAGGGGCGGGAAGACCTTGCGCTCCTCTTCGGCATGGTGCACCTGCGCGGTGTCGTTGAAAAAGCGCATCACGGCCACCGCCAGTCGGCGGGCCTCGTCGTCCACACCATGCCGGTCGAGATGGTGGATCAGGCGATCCAGCAGTTGCAGGTGGCTGACCATCTCGCGATGGCAGGCGTCCAGCGCGTCAAAGGGAGCCAGCCTGGCATTCAGGGCGGCGTCCGTGCCTTGTTGCGGATGGACCATGATGCATTTCCTTGGCATGACGATGGCCCCCATCTTCGCGGTTGCGCTTTGCCTAGGCTTGTCGCGGATCAAAGTTCACCGGCTTGGCGGGACGCCGGCGCGTCCGGCCTCGGGCCTTGACCGCCGCCTCGATGAGGGCGCCTCTCGCCGGTGCCGGTCGGCGCGCCTGCGGTGCCTTGCGCACTCTTCAGGGGCGTTGCGTACGGGCCTGCTGGCCGCACAGATACGTCCAGACCAGTTGAGCCGCGACCAGGCTGGTGATCTCGGAATGATCGTAGGGCGGCGACACTTCGACACAGTCCATGCCGACGAAAGGCAGCGCCGCAAACGCTTCGAGCAGGCTGAACATCTGGTGGCTGCTCAGGCCGGCCGGCTCCGGCGTTCCGGTGCCGGGGGCGAAAGCGGGGTCGAGCGCATCGATATCCAGGCTCAGGTAGAGCGGTGGCTGGCCCAGTTGCTGCCAGCGCTCGCGCACGGCGGCCACCACGGGTTCCAGTTGCTGCGGGCGGTCCAGGCCGCGCAGGTCGCGTGCGGTGAAGATCTGCCCCCCCTGCTGGCGGACGTAGTCCCGCGCCTCGCGCTGTCCGGCCGAGCGGATGCCCAGCTGCGTGAAGCCCTCCGGTACCACCAAGCCTTCCTGGATCGCTTCGTAGACCCAGGTGCCGTGGCCGCTGGGCTCGCCGAAATGGTCTGTCCAGGTGTCGCAATGGGCGTCGAAATGGATCACGGCGAGCGGCCGGCCCAACTGAGCGCGGTAGGCACGCAGCAAGGGCAGCGTGATCGAGTGGTCGCCGCCCAGCCACGCCATGTGGTGACCTGCGATCAATTCGGTCGCCAGCGGCATCATCGCGTGGCGCATGTCGGCCAGGCTGGTGTTGGGCAGCGGCAGGTCCCCGGCATCGCCCAGCACGCCATCGAGCGCCACATCAAAGTGGGGATGGATGCCATCACACAGCATGTGGCTGGCTTCGCGGATCGAGCGCGGCCCGAAGCGAGCGCCCGGTCGGTTGGTCACGCTGCCATCCCAGGCGACCCCCGCGATCGCGAAACGATCGGTCTTCGACAGCGGGGGGGCCTTCAGAAAGCTTGTTTGAGAGAGGTAGGGGAAACCGGCCATGTCGGGCTCTGAGCTCAGTGCAGGGCTGCCGATGATACGGAAGACCCCGCCAGGCGTCGGTCGGCGATGGAAAGGGTTTTCACCAGCGTGAAGGCATTTCGCATTGAGAAATCACGACATGCTGCGTCGCAGCAGATTTTTTCATAGTGAAAACTCAGTTTTCGCATTGAGAAAATATGTCGTAACTCATTGATTTATATGGAGTGAAATTTATATCTTATATAAGACATAAGTCTTGTCTGAGCCCCATCGCCGTCGTACGCTTGAGCCCAGCTTGACACTCTTCTTCCTCTTCACGTTCAGGAGCCTGTGATGAAACAAATGACCCGCGAACAACAGATCGCCGCCCTCGAGAAGGACTGGGCCGAGAACCCCCGCTGGAAGCTGGTGAAGCGCGGCTACAGCGCGGCCGACGTGGTGCGCCTGCGCGGCAGTCTCCAGCCCGAGTACACGCTGGCCCAGCGTGGCGCCGAGAAGCTGTGGGAGAAGGTCAACGGCGGCGCCAAGAAGGGCTACGTCAACGCCTTCGGCGCGATCACCGCCGGCCAGGCCATGCAGCAGGCCAAGGCGGGCCTGGAAGCGGTGTACCTGTCGGGCTGGCAAGTCGCCGCCGACGGCAACACCAGCGAAACCATGTACCCCGACCAGTCGCTGTACGCCTACGACTCGGTGCCCACCATGGTCCGCCGCATCAACAACACCTTCAAGCGTGCTGACGAGATCCAGTGGTCGCGTGGCATCGGTCCGGACAGCAAGGAATTCATCGACTACTTCCTGCCCATCGTGGCCGATGCGGAAGCTGGTTTCGGTGGCGTGCTGAACGCCTTCGAGCTGATGAAGAACATGATCGCGTCGGGCGCGGCCGGCGTGCACTTCGAAGACCAACTGGCCGCGGTGAAGAAATGCGGCCACATGGGTGGCAAGGTGCTGGTGCCCACCAGCGAAGCGGTTGAGAAGCTGATCGCCGCGCGCTTCGCCGCCGACGTGATGGGCGTGCCCACCATCGTGCTGGCCCGCACCGACGCCGAAGCCGCCAACCTGATCACCAGCGACCACGACGCCAACGACAAGCCTTTCCTGACCGGCGAGCGCACCCAGGAAGGCTTCTACCGGGTCAAGAACGGCCTGGAGCAAGCCATCAGCCGGGGCGTCGCCTACGCGCCCTACGCCGATCTGGTGTGGTGCGAGACCGGCGTGCCCGACATCGGCTTCGCCCGTGAATTTGCCCAAGCCGTGCAAGCCGCCTGCCCGGGCAAGCTGCTGAGCTACAACTGCTCGCCGTCGTTCAACTGGAAGAAGAACCTGGACGACAAGCAGATCGCCTCGTTCCAGGAAGACCTGGCGGCGCTGGGCTACAAGTACCAGTTCATCACGCTGGCCGGCATCCACATCAACTGGTACAACACCTTCCAGTTCGCCCACGCCTATGCCCGCGGCGAAGGCATGAAGCACTATGTCAACCAGGTGCAGGAACAGGAATTCGCAGCGCGCGAGAAGGGCTACACCTTCGTGTCTCACCAGCAGGAAGTCGGCGCCGGCTATTTCGACGATGTCACCACCGTGATCCAGGGCGGCACGTCCAGCGTCAAGGCACTGACCGGCTCCACCGAAGAAGAGCAGTTCCACTGAGTCAGGACGTGCGCGCCCGCAAGGGCGCGAGCACCTGACCAGGCGATGTCGGCGACGTCACGCCGGCAGGCATGGGAGCGGTCTTGACCCGCGAATCGGCGGCTGTCTTCAGGCCCGGCGCCACAAGCGTCCGGGCCTTTTTGTCGGCCGGTGCCGTTCAGAGCGAGGCGTGCAGCATCTCGCGGTATTCCTCGGCGGTGGCCAGGCGCGGATTCGTCTTGTGGCAGTGGTCTGCCAATGCGCCGGCAATCACCGCGTCGAACACCTCGGGCGCCACGCCCATCGCGGCCAGGCCGGTCGGCAGGCCCAGCCGGGCATTCAGTTCGCGCACCGCCTCGGCGAGTTCCGTACCCTGGCTGTCGCACGAGGACAAGCCGATCGCGTGGGCCATGCGCTGCAATCGCCGGTCACGCTGCATCGACTCGGCGCTGGCGTTGAAGCGGATCACCGCCGGCAGGAACATCGCGTTCAACGTACCGTGATGCAGGCGCGGGTTCACGCCGCCCAGGCTGTGGCTCAGCGAATGCACGCAGCCCAGGCCCTTCTGGAAGGCCATTGCGCCCTGCATGCTGGCGCTCATCATGTTCCAGCGGGCGTCGCGGTCCTGGCCGTGGCGCGTGGCGCGCTCGATGTGCCGCCAACCACGCTCCAGCCCGTCCAGCGCGATGCCATCGGCAGGCGGATTCACCGCCGGGGCCATGAAGGTCTCGAGGCAGTGGGCAATGGCGTCCATGCCGGTTGCGGCGGTCAGCATCGGCGGCAGCCCCAGCGTCAACCCGGGATCCAGCAGTGCGGCCTTGGGCATCAGGTGCCAACTGTGAAAGCCCAGTTTGCGGCCATCGTCGACGATCACGATCGCGCCGCGGGCCACCTCGCTGCCGGTGCCGGCCGTGGTGGGCACGGCGATCAGCGGCGCGACGCGCTCGGTGATCCTGGGGCTGCCGCCTTCGATCGTGGCATAGGTCTTGAGCGGGCCAGGATGGGTGGCGGCGATCGCCACCCCCTTGGCCAGGTCGATGCTGGAGCCGCCGCCGACCGCGATCAGGCCATCGCAGCCACCCTGTGCATAGGCCTGCGCGGCAAGGCGCACTGCCGCCTCGGTCGGGTTGGACGGGGTGCCGTCGAAGACCGTCAGCGGCATGCCTTCCAGCGCCTCAACGGCCATGGCGAGCACGCCCGCCGCCTTCACGCCTGCGTCGGTGACCACCAGCGGCCGCCGGATGCCGATGCGCTGGCATTCCTCGGCGAGCAGGTGCACCACACCGAAGTCGATGTCGATCTGGGTCAGGTAAAGAATGCGGGCCATGAGGAGGCGTGGAGCGGGTCCACGGCGCAAGAACGAGGATGGCCACAGTATGCTGGCGGCTGCACCGCCTCGGCAATGAGCACAAACTTGAGTACCCAACTTCTTTCGCCGGCCATGTCCGGTATTCTCGACCGCATCCGGCGCGCCCAGCGCACGCCGCTGCACCGACTCTCCCCCGAGCAGGCCCGGCGTGCCTACCAGGCCGGCGCGGAAGTCCTGGATCTGCCTCGCGCGCCGCTCGCGCGGGTCGAAGACCTGCGCGTTCCGGCCGCCGACGGCACGCCGCTCGCGGCCCGCTTGTATGCAGCCCGCACCGGCCGGTTGCCGGTGCTGCTGTACCTGCATGGCGGGGGCTTCGTGATCGGTGGCCTGGAAACGCACGACAGCCTGTGCCGCCAGCTGGCGCTGCGCAGCGGTGGCGCGGTGCTGTCGCTGGACTACCGGCTCGCGCCGGAGCACCGCTTCCCGACCGCCGTCGACGACAGCTTCGCTGCCTTGCGCTGGCTCGCCGGTCCGGGGGGGGAGCAGCTGGGTCTGGATGGCCACCGCCTGGCCGTCGGTGGCGACAGCGCGGGCGGCACCTTGGCAGCGGTGTGCGCCTTGCTGGCCCGCGATGCGGGGTTGGCGCTGACGCTGCAATTGCTGATCACGCCGGGCACCACCGCCCACGCCGATACCGCGTCGCATCAACTGTTTGCCAACGGTTTCTTGCTGGAGGCCGAGGCGATCGCCTGGTTTTTCGACCATTACATCGACCGCCGGCAGCGCAGCGATTGGCGTTTTGCCCCGCTGCTGGCGTCAGACGTGGACGGCGTGGCGCCGGCCTGTCTGCTGCTGGCCGAGTGCGACCCGCTGGTCGACGAAGGCCTGGCCTATGCCGACCGATTGCGTGCGGCCGGCGTGGCGGTGGAGCTCGAGCTGTACCGCGGCCTGACTCACGATTTCATCAAGCTCGGCCGGGTCCTGCCGGAGGCAGGTCAGGCGCTGGACGTGGCCGCGCAGGCCCTGGCCAAAGGATGGACATGAAACGAACCGAATTCCGGTGCCTGGACCGCCAGCGCGTGCGCTGGGTCGAGGTGGACCTGCAGAAGATCGTTTTCAACGGTCACTACCTGACCTATGTCGACACCGCGATGGCGGCCTACTGGCGCCGCTTGGCGATGCCGTACCAGCTGACGATGGAGCACCTTGGCGGCGACCTCTTCGTGCGCAAGGCGACGCTGGAGTACCACGCGCCCGCCGAGTACGACGACCTGCTGGAGGTCGGCGTGCGCTGCGCCCAGGTGGGCACCTCGTCGCTGCGTTTCGCGGTCGGCGTGTTCCGCGGCGAGATGCTGCTGGTCAGCGGCGAACTGGTCTACGTCTTTGCCGATCCGTCGACCCGGCGCTCGCAGCCCGTCCCGGCCGCGCTGCGCGAGGTGATGCAGGCCTTCGAGGACGGGCAGGCGATGGTGGCGGCGCGCACCGGCACCTGGAGCGAGCTGGGCGCGGAGGCGTCGGCGATCCGCCGGGAAGTCTTCGTGCGTGAACAAAACGTCCCGGCCGAGATGGAGGCGGATGCGGCCGACGTGCACGCCGTCCATGCCGTCGCCCACAACCGCTTCGGTCTGCCGCTGGCCACCGGGCGGCTGCTGAGCGAGCGGCAGGGCGTCGCGCGGATCGGCCGCATGGCGGTGATGCGGTCGCTGCGCGGCAGCCAGATCGGACGCGTCGTGCTGGAGGCGCTGATGGCGGTCGCCCGCGACCGCGGCGATCGCCTCGTGTCGCTGCACGCGCAGATCAGCGCCGCGGACTTCTATCGCCGTGCCGGATTCCAGGCATGCGGCCCGGAGTTCACCGAGGCCGGCATCGTCCATGTCGAAATGACCCGCCCGCTCGGTTGAGGCGTCCGCACTCACCGGGCGAACTCGCGGGCGGAGATCAGTCCTTGCCCGCCGGGCGCATCAGGCTGCGCACCCTGCGGCGCCGGGGCGGTGCGGGCAACTCGCTCAGCTCGGCCTCCGCCACCGGCCCGGCTTCGGCCTGCACTGCGAGTTCGTCCGGGCTCAGCACATACCGTGGCGGCCAGTCCTTGAGCAGCGAACGGCGCAGCAGCGCCAAGCCGGGGCCGGCGGCGAAGCTGCGTTCGAACACATGGGTGATGTTCCGCTTGGCCACCCGTTCGGTGATGACCAGCGTCGAGCATCGGGTGCCGTAACGGCCATCCGGCGAGCGGATGAAGGCCGGCGACAGCATGCGCTCGGCGGCCATGCCGATGCCGGTGGAGGGCAGGTGGGCGTCGGCCGCTTCCTGTCGGTCAGCGAGGGCGGCAAACAGCCGACCGGCCAGCACGTCGACCCCGTCGGCATCGTCCAGCGCCTGATGCAGTCGCGATTTCAGTGCCGTCACCTTGGGCCAAGGCGGATCCAGCGGCCCGTTGCTGAGCCCGTGGATGCCGCGGTCGATGCGCTGCGGACTGGCCTGTTCGCTGCTGGCCCAGAAACAGTCGCCGGCACGAAAATCCACGGCGACCAGATTGAAAGGCTGGTGACCGGCCAGCGCCACGTGGGGCCAGAATCGCTCGGCCGGAAGATCACCGCGCAGCCAGCGCGTCACGATCTGTCCCCGCGATGGAGATTGGGCATCCTCGAGCCGCGGCTTGCGCACATTGGTGACCATGGCCAGGCGCCCCTCGGCCGTGAGGCCCAGCCAGGTGCCGCCCGCCTGCAGGTCGCGGCCCGACAGGACCGGCGGACGGCCCTCCTCAGGAGTCCACCAAGCCAGCCGCGCCGCTGGTCGGTCGAAGTATTCGTCTCGGTTGGCCGCGACCACCAGCGGAAAACGCCGGCTCGCGTCGAGCGCGAAAGCGATCAGGCACATGTGACGAAATCTTCGAGGTGGCGCTGCTGGAGTCCAGCGACGCCGTTCAGGTCGCGCCCGGCCGATTCGATGTCGCGCCGCACCTGCTCGGCGGCGGCGAGGTGGCCGCACGGATCGAACTGGTAGCTTTCCATCAGGGTGACATGGCCCGCGTCGCGGTCGTCCAGCCGCTGCATGATCGTGGCTTGCAATGCCGGGTGGAGGGCGCGAAGTTTCGCCTGCAGGCGACGGGCCGACGTCAACGCAGCGGTGAGGTGCTGCGGGTCGACCCGGTAATAGACGAACCAGTGTCGGACCGCGGCCGACGAAGCCACCGGAACGGCGGCGGCCGGCGCTTCAGGACACATCGGCAGGAACGGCATAGGGCAGGTCGCCCACGGTCAGCAAGGGGCCGGTGACGCTGTCCAGATGCAGCGGCTGGCCATCCAGGGCCGAGAGTTTCACCTCCGCCAGGGCGACCCAGGTGCCGGCCTCGGCGGGCGCCGCCAGCACCACCTGTCCTGCGGGTTGTCCGGCATCGCCGACGTGGAACAACTCTTGTCCTGGGATCATCTCGGCGGCCCCCGCCAGCAGCGCGGCACGGCGTTTGAGCGTGCCGCGGTACTGGCTGCGCGCCACCACTTCCTGCCCCGGGTAACAGCCCTTCTTGAAGCTCACGCCACCGACCAGTTCGAAATTCACCATCTGCGGCACGAAGGCATCGACCGTGGCGGCCACGATGCGGGCGACGCCGCTGCGCACCTCCAGGCTGCGCCAGGCGTCCAACGGCAGCGCCGGCAGATCGAACGGCGCCTGTGACGCCGGCGCGGCCACCAACCATCGGGGTACCGCACCGACGTCGTCCAGACGCAGCATCTGCACTCCCGCCCGGCCGCCGATCTGCCACGGTGCGGTGACTGACGCCCCGACCCAGCGGCGGGCGGCCTCGCCGGCCAGACCCCACAGCCCGATGTCCGGGCTCGCATCACTCAGCTTGCATTGGGCGCGCATCACGAACATCGAGAGCCGCTTGAGCGTGCTCGCCAGCAGATCGGCGCTGCAGGCCAGGAGCCAGTCGCCGTCCTCGGCGCGCCAGACGATCAGGCTGGCCAGCAGGCGGCCCTTGGGCGAGCAGTAGCCGGCCAGGCAGGCCCGGCCGGCGGGCAGGCCGGCCAGGTCGTTCGTCAACTGGCCTTGAAGAAAGGGGGTGGCGTCGGCCCCGTGCGCCCGGATCACGCCCCAGTCGGGTAGGCGAACCGCGCCTTCGAAAGGAGGAGATGACGCGGGCAGGGGGGCGACGTTGGCGATCATGGCGACGATTATCATCGCCGCCCATGGTTGACGAGGCCTCAGGGTGGTGCGAAGCGCGATGAGACGGTTGAAGGCAGGGTTGCTGGCACTGCTGGCGGGTGCCGGGGTGGCGGCCGCCGGCGTTATGTGGTGGCTGAACCACCCCTTGGCGCTGGCCACGGGCGATGTCGAGCTCTCGATCGAGCCCGGCACGCCAGCACGCGACATTGCCCGGGCGTGGGTGCAAGCGGGTGTCAAGGCCTCGCCGGGCGCGCTGTACGAGTGGTTTCGCTGGTCCGGTCGCTCGCGCCGCATTCGTGCCGGCAGCTACCGGGTCGAACCGGGCATGACGCCGCGGCAGTTGCTGGACATGATGGTGCGCGGCGACGAGACCCTGGAGTCGCTGAGGCTGATCGAGGGCTGGAACTTCCGCCAGGTGCGCGAGGCCCTGGCCCGGGCCCCCCATCTCACGCATCAGGTGGCGTCGATGAGCGATGCCCAGGTGGCCGCCGCGCTGGGGGTGGATCGCACTACGATGGAAGGCGGGCTTTTTCCCGACACCTACGCCTACAGCCGCGGCGTCAGCGATCTGATGGTGCTGAAGCGGGCCCGCTTGGCGATGCAGCGGAGGCTGGCGGCGGCCTGGGCCGAGCGGAGTGACGGCCTGCCGATCGGCACGCCGGACGAGTTGTTGGTGCTCGCGTCGGTGGTCGAGAAGGAGACCGGTCGGGAGGCGGACCGTCCGCGTGTCGCCGCGGTGTTCATCAATCGGCTGCGCGCCGGCATGCCTTTGCAATCGGATCCGACCGTGATCTACGGACTGGGCGAGCGCTACGACGGCCATCTTCACAAAGTCGATCTGCAGACCGATACACCCTGGAACACCTACACCCGCAAAGGTCTGCCGCCGACCCCGATTGCGATGCCCGGATGGGCCTCGCTGCGGGCCGTGATCCATCCCGATCCATCGAAAGCGCTGTATTTCGTCGCGCGCGGGGACGGCAGCAGCACGTTCAGCGACAGCCTGGCCGACCATAATCGGGCGGTGAATCAATTCCAGCGAGGCGCGAGCCGGTGAGCTCATCCGCCCTTTCCAGGCCGGCCCCCTTGGGCGCTCGGTTCATCAGTTTCGAAGGCATCGACGGCGCCGGCAAGTCATCCCACATCGACGCGGTCGTGTCGGCGCTGAAGGCGCGCGGCCACGAGTTGGTGGTGACGCGCGAACCTGGCGGCACCGCGTTGGCCGAGCAATTGCGCGGGCTGTTCCTGAGCGAGGCGATGGACCCGCTGACCGAGGCCCTGCTGGTGTTTGCCGCGCGCCGGGATCATCTTGTCCGCGTGATCGAGCCGGCATTGGCGGGCGGCGCGATCGTGCTGTGCGATCGTTTCACCGATGCCACCTTTGCCTACCAGGGGGCGGGCCGCGGTTTCGACCTGACGGTGCTGTCGCAGTTGGAACAATGGGTGCAGCAAGGCCGCCAGCCGGACCTGACCTTGTGGTTCGATGTCCCGCCCGCGGTCGCCGCGGCCCGACGTGCCGGGGCACGAGCCCCGGATCGGCTCGAGCAAGAAGACGAGGCCTTTTTCGCGCGCGTGCGTGGCGGCTATCAGGCGCGCTGCACGGCGCAACCCCACCGGTTCGAGCGCATCGATGCCGACGCGAGCCTGGAGTCCGTCCGCGACAAGGTTGTCGACACGGTACTGGCGCGGGTGGCTCCGGGAGGCGGCGATGCGTGACGAACGCGAACTGCCGTGGCTGGTCGAACCGCTGCATGCCTTGCGCGACGACACGCGTGGGCATGCCTTGATTCTTCAGGGAGGTCTGGGTTCGGGCTTGTTCGAGTTGGCGCTGCGCACCGCGCAGGCCTGGCTGTGCGAGCAGCCACCCGGGCCGTGCGACGCCTGCGGCAGTTGCCACCTGGTCGGCGCGCACAGCCACGCCGATCTGCGGGTACTGATGCCCGAGGCGCATCAGCTCGAACTCGGCTGGAACGCCGGGGAAGGCGAGGGCGCCGATGGCGATGCCGCCGAGGCCAAGGGCAAGCGCAAGCCGAGCAAGGAGATCCGCGTCGAGGCCGTGCGCCAGGCGATCGACTGGGCCCATACCAGTTCGGGACGCGGCCGGGGCAAGGTGCTGGTGCTGTTTCCTGCCGACGCGATGAACGCGGTGTCGGCGAACGCGCTGCTCAAGACCTTGGAGGAGCCCGCGCCGGGCATGCGCATCCTGCTGTGCGTCGAGGATGCGCAGCACTTGTTGCCGACGCTGCGCAGTCGCTGCCAGATGCTGCGATTGGCGCCGCCGCCCGCTGAACAGGCGCTGGCCTGGTTGGCGACCCAGGGAATCGCCGATGCGCAGGCGCTGCTGCAGTCCTCTGGTGGACAGCCTTTGGCGGCGGCGAGCGCCGCGGGCCGGGGCCTGACAGGCGCAGCGTGGGCCGCCTTGCCTGCGCAGGTGGCGCGTGGCCAGTCGGCCCTGCTGGGCCAACTGCCGGTACCTGACGCGATTCGTGCGCTGCAGCAGATCTGCCACGATGCGATGGCGGCGAAGGCGGGCGCCGAGCCGCGGTTCTTTCCCCGCGACAGCGTGCCTGTCGCGAGAAGCTGGACCGTGTTGGCGGACTGGAGCCGCGCCCTGATGCGGGCGGCCCGGACCGAGGATCACCCCTGGAACGCCGGCTTGTTGCTCGAAGCCTTGCTGGCCCAGGGACAGAAGGCCTTGCAGGCCGACGCGGGGCGAGCGGCCGGCGGAAGGACCCGGTCGCCACCTCGATCGACGGCCGCTACACTGCGCTCATGAGCGAACTCGACAGCCGTTCCCCGACGAACGCCATGGTGGGCGGCAGCGGCGCCTCGACGCGCCCGAGCGTCATTCAATTGGTGTTCCGGGAGAAGGGCGCGCTGTACGCCGCCTACGTGCCGCTGTTCTCCGAAGGGGGCTTGTTCGTCCCGTCGACGCGCGACTACCAGCTGGGTGACGACATCTATCTGTTGCTGTCGCTGCCCGGCGACCCCCAGCGATACCCGGTGGCCGGCAAGGTCGGATGGATCACCCCGGCCAACACGCCGGGGGGGCGAACCCAGGGCGTCGGCGTGCGCTTCCCGGCAGACGAAAAGACCCGGGCGCTGAAGGTCAAGATCGAGGAAATCCTGGGCACCTCGATTTCCTCGAACAAGCCGACCCAGACCCTCTGAGCGACTGGCCACGGGCCCGTCGGCCACGCCGGCACCGCCTTGCTCTTCAGCCCTTGTTGCATGTTCGTCGATTCCCATTGCCACCTGAGCTTTCCCGAATTGCGGGAGCGGCTGCCCGCCATCCTGGACGAGATGGCCCGCGCCGACGTCCGTGCCGCGTTGTGCATTTGCACCACGATGGAGGAGTTTGACGCGGTTCTCTCGGTTGCGGCGAGCGCCTCGCACCTGTGGGCGAGCGTCGGCGTCCACCCCGACAATGAAGGCGTGGATGAACCCAGCCTGCAGACGCTGTGCGATGCCGCGCAGCGCCATTCCAAAGTGATCGCCATCGGCGAAACGGGGCTGGACTACTACCGCCTGAACGGCCGAAGCGTGGCCGAGATGGAGTGGCAGCGGCAGCGATTCAGGGTGCATATCCGGGCCGCGCGCCAGCTTGACTTGCCGCTGATCATCCACACCCGGTCGGCCAGCGAAGACACGCTGGCGGTGCTGCGGGAAGAGGGCGGTGGGCTGGCCAGGGGCGTGTTCCACTGCTTTACCGAGACCGCTGAGGTGGCGCGGGCCGCGCTTGAGCTGGGCTTCTATATCTCGCTGTCGGGCATCCTGACCTTTCGCAACGCCGAGGCCTTGCGCGAGGTGGCCAGGATGGTGCCTGCCGATCGCCTGTTGATCGAGACGGACAGCCCGTACCTCGCACCGGTGCCGTTCCGCGGCAAGACCAACTCGCCAGCCTGGGTGCCTTATGTCGCGGGCGAACTGGCCCGGCTTCGGTCGGTTCCGGTGGACGAGATTGCCCGCCTGACGACGCGGAACTTTGAACAGCTGTTCGGTGTCACGGTCCCCATGAGCTCGCTGTCCTGAGGTGTCCGCCATGACTTCTGTCTTCACGCTGCTGCGTCGCGCAAGCCTGATGATCGCGCTGCTGGTGGGGCTGGCAGCGCACGCAGCTAATGCAGTGGATTTCTTTCGCGCCGTCAATGTCGACAACGCGTCGGGCGTCAGGGCGGCGCTGGAGCAGGGCATCGATCCCAACATCCGGGATCCCTACGGGCAAGTGGCGCTTTACCTCGCCATCCGTGACGATTCGCCCGAGGTGCTGGACGTGCTCTGGTCCTGGCCGGGCGTCGACTTCAACGCCCGCAATCGCGTTGGCGAAACACCGTTGATGATGGCGGCGCTGAAAGGGAAGGTCGACGTCATGAAGAAGTTGCTGGCGCTGGGCGTTCCGGTGCAGCAGCCGGGATGGTCGCCGCTGCACTACGCGGCCACCGGCCCCAGCGTCGAAGCCGTTCAGCTGCTGCTGGACCACGGTGCCGCCGTCGACGTGCGTTCACCCAATGGCAGCACCCCGTTGATGATGGCGGCGCGCTACGGTGACGAGCGATCGGTGGATCTGTTGCTGCGCAGTGGAGCCGACCTGTCGCTGCGCAACGACAAGCACATGGACGCCATCGACTTCGCGACCGGCGCCGATCGCGACTGGATGATGAAGAAACTCCAGCACATCCGGGACACCAAGAGCGCAGCCCACTGACGTGGCTCGGTGTCAGCGACCGACAGCGGCGTCAGGCAAATTCCGACGCCGTTCATGTCGGGCGGCCGACTTCAGCTCCGTCGTGGCGACGCCTACAGTGGCGCCATGGGTTCCCATCCTGGAGCCCGACGGAGAAACACCATGCGCTCGACCCACATCCGCTCCAATCCCTTCACGATGATGACCGATCCGGAGGGGATTCTTCAGGCGATGGAGCGCTCGGAGCGCCTGAACCGCCTGCAGCGTCGGATCTGCCGCCCGTTGGACAAGCCGCTGATTCCCAAGGTCCGCGCCGCGGATCAAGCAGACTTCGATCGCGAGATCGATCTCGACGAAAGCACCGCCGCTGACGACCTGCGCCTTGATGCCTGACGCGCGGCACGCGCGTTGAAATCGGCAGGTCGGTCGCAGACGTGCCAAATTGGCAGTGTGCGGGGTGCTTGCTCGACGGATCGAAGGTGCATCTTCATAGGTGCACCTCGGTCCGGAGGTCAGTCGCTACACGCGACAATGTATATTATGTTAAATTAAAACCAAGTCAAAAGACGCGATCAATGCTTCAGAGTGCGTTGCACTGCGTGGCGATTCATGGGCTTGGTGGTCGGGGTGATACGATTCGAACGTACGACCCTCTGCTCCCAAAGCAGATGCGCTACCAGACTGCGCTACACCCCGACTGAGTCGCGGATTGTAGCCGTCAAGCGCGCTGTGCCATCACGACGATGCCATCGTCGTCGGCATAAATCCAGTCATCAGGTCTGACCCAGGTTCGTGCGATCTGCACCGGAACGCCGCTCAGGCCCTGGTTGCGTCGTTCGGTGGGCATCGGCACGAGCGCCAGTGCACGGATGCCGATATCGCAGGCGGCCAGTTCCGCCTTGTCCCGCACGGCACCGTAGACCACGATGCCAGCCCAGCCGTTTCTTGCTGCGGCGGCGGCCAGATTGCCGCCCACCAGCGAACGCTGAAGCGACCCGCCGCCGTCCACCACCAGCACCCGGCCGGCACCGGCCGAGTTCACCGCTTCGCGAACCCGCGAGTTGTCGTCCAGGCACTGCACCGTGCTCACTGGACCGGCAAATCGGTGGCGGGCGCCGTAATCGGTGAACACCGGGGGCAGAACGCGGAAATTGCCGTCGGCTTCGCTCTTGTGCAGATCGCACAGATCGCAGGTCGAAAATTCAAGCGGATTCATCCATGGACTCCATCAACAACCGTCACCAAGGAACGTCCGGCCCAAGCGCCGGCCATGAGGCGGTGCGGACGTCCGATCCCGATACGATAACGTGATGCGCGACGTCCCTGACGCGTCTCGCTTGCGCCGCCGCTGCCGGTTCAGGTGTATCCGTCGGTGCGGCGACGCGCGGTCATCGGCTCGGGCGAGGAAGCCGACCGCATGCCCGGACAGCCGGCCGCGCCAGGCCGCTTGCGAGAGGCGTCGTTCCCCCGCGGGCATCCGTTGCCAACGGGCGCTTGATACATTCAGTGACGAGCGCGGACGGCGCATGCCGGAGCATGTCGTCATGAGTCTTGCACTTCAACCCTCCCTTTCCCGCACCGACCGTCGGCCCCGGGTTCCTGGTGATGCCACCAGGGCCGTTCCTCCCGTCGCCAGCGAGTGGGTAGACGATGACGCGACTGCGTCCGTCTGGGAGTCTCGTTGGCCGCTGGGGGCCTCGCAACAGTCAGGCCTCTTGCTGCTGGATCCGGCGGGATGCTGGGCCGGCAGCATCCTGCGGGCCCTGGCACAGACGACTGGCGAGCAGCCGCACCGGATGCGCATCCTGGCACCGACCCATCACGACGAGGTAGCGACGGTCGACGAGATTCAACTGCCATCGGTGCGCGGTCGCCCCGATGTGGTTCGCCATCTGCGCAGCGCCAGGTTGGCCCCTGCGCTGCCCTCGCCTTCGCTGGAACGTCTGTGGCGGCACACCGGCCAAGTGGCTCTGATGGTGGGAACCCTCGAACCGGAGGAGGCCGCGCGCTGGGTACTCAGCGCCTGCGCGCTGATGAATCGGCTTGGCCACGCCGGACCGTCCTGGACCGTCTTCATGCGTACCGCGCAAGCCGACGATGTGCCCAACGAACTCAAGCCGGCCTGGATGCGCCGGGTACGCTTCCTGCCGCAACCCGGTGCGGCCGGCCAAGCTGCTTCCGTGTCGGCGGTCTGGAACGCAATTTTCCGGGCCTGGGTATCGGAGCACGGCAGCTGACGCCTCGGACGTCTCGGCTAACATGGGCGGCCTTGAAGCGCTTGTGCCATCGGCAAGCGCCTCCTCGCTGAGAGGGGCGCCCGCCAGGCGCCCTCACCCGAGCGTCCATGAACGACACCTCATTCGATTACGCGCGCCAGGATGCTTCTGGCGCCACCTGCACCGCCCAGGCCTGGGCCAAGGTGCCCCCGGTGCTGAGTGCGAGCCAGCGCGCCGAACTCAAGACGCGCGCGGCCGCTTTGCTCAAGGCGCGGAACGCGGTCCTGGTGGCGCACTTCTATGTGGACGCCGATTTGCAGGACCTTGCGTTGGAAACCGGCGGCTGTGTCGCGGACTCTCTGGAAATGGCCCGTTTCGGCCGCGACCACGCGAGCCAGACCATGGTGGTGGCCGGAGTTCGCTTCATGGGTGAATCGGCCAAGATCCTGTCGCCGCACAAACAAGTCCTGATGCCGGACCTGGACGCCACCTGTTCGCTCGATCTGGGTTGCCCGGCCGACGACTTTGCGGCCTTCTGCGACGCGCACCCGGATCGCCAGGTCGTCGTCTACGCCAACACCAGCGCGGCAGTGAAGGCGCGCGCGGACTGGATGGTGACCAGTTCCTGCGCGCTGGCGATCGTCAAGCACCTCAAGGACCAAGGGGACAAGGTGCTGTGGGCCCCCGACCGGCACCTGGGTCGCTATATCCAGCAGGAAACCGGCGCCGACATGCTGTTGTGGAACGGCGCCTGCATCGTGCATGACGAGTTCAAGGGCCTGGAGCTCGAACTCCTCAAGGCCCAGCATCCTCAGGCGATGGTCTTGGTGCATCCCGAGTCGCCCGAGGCTGTCGTCAAGCTGGCCGACCTGGTGGGTTCGACCTCGCAGATGCTCAAGGCGGTGATCGACGGAACGGCGCGCGAGTACATCGTTGCGACCGACAACCTCATCATGCACCGCATGCGTCAGTTGGCGCCCGGCAAGACGCTGATCGAGGCACCCACGGCGGGTGCGTCCGCCACCTGCAAGAGTTGCGCGCATTGCCCGTGGATGGCCATGAACGGCTTGCAAGGCGTCATCGATTGCCTTGAGACCGGCCAGGGCGAGATCCTGGTCGATCCCGAGGTGGGTCGCAACGCGGTGCGTTGCATCGATCGGATGCTGGCGTTCGTCGCAGCCCATCCTGCGGCGCTGGCGCCCAAGGTGCAAGGCCTGGTGCCAGGGCTGGGCGCAGCCTAGTTTTCTCCTATGTTCGATCACAACGAAACCCTGGAAGAGGCTCGCGCCCGCAATGTGCGTGACGCCTTGTTCGAAGACATCGGCCGCGCCGACTGGACCAGCCTGCTGATTCCGGATGGCCGCCGCGTCAAGGCGAGCGTGCGGGTGCGCGAATCCGCCGTGCTGTGCGGACGGGACTGGTTCGAGGCCAGCCTGCTGGCACTCGATGCCACCGCCACCGTGCAGTGGCACTACGCCGAAGGCGCGCGCATGACGGCCGATACGCCGGTGTGCGACCTGGAGGCACAGGCCCGCGCGGTGCTCTCCGCGGAACGCCCCGCCTTGAACTTCCTGCAGTTGCTGTCGGGTACCGCCACCGTCACACGGGACCACGTCGACGCGATCGCCGGCGCCTCTCCCAACCCGCGCGGCTGCGTGCTGCTGGATACCCGCAAGACGTTGCCCGGCTTGCGCCAGGCGCAGAAGTATGCGGTGCGGATCGGGGGTGGCAGCAACCAGCGCCTGGCCCTGTGGCACGGCATCCTGATCAAGGAAAACCACATCGCCGCAGCGGGAGGGATCGGGCTTGTTCTGCAGCGTGCAGCGGCCTTGAACGCCGGCGTGGAGATTCAGATCGAGGTCGAGACCCTGGGTCAGCTGCAAGAGGCGCTGAGCGCGGGCGCCACCAGCGTGCTGCTGGACAACTTCGACCTCGCGCACCTGCGCGAGGCGGTTGCCTTGACGGCGGGCCGTGCGCTGCTGGAAGCCTCCGGGGGCATCGGTTTCGATGGCCTGCGCGGCATCGCCGCCACCGGCGTCGATCGAATTTCGATCGGCAAATTGACCAAGGACGTCCGGGCGATCGACTTCTCGATGCGGGTGGTGGACGGGCTCTAGAAGCCACCCGGCGGGGACATCGGCCCTTCGCCACGGCGTGTGGTCATCGATAAAGGCCCCGATCCGATGCGCATTTCTCCCGCCTGCTCGCCGAAGTCCGGGTGCAGACTCCGTGCATGGACATCACTTCCATCCACAACTACTACGAACGCGCGGTCTTCAACGAGGTGTTCGATCAAATGCAGCAGTACCCGCATCTGCAGCACAACGACGACGTGCTCGCCGATGTGGCCTGCGTCGCGTTGAATCGCCTGCCGCCGCGCTACATCCGCCATGACGTCGATCTGGCGTTCTTCCAGACCGAACGGGAGCGGGCCGATTCCGAGCGCGCAGTGCGCGAGGCGGTCGAATTCGCGTTCGGCTTCGTGCAGGCCCGCAATGCGATGCGGGCACGCAGCTGACCCGGCGCAGGCCTGTACGTCGGTCTTCAGTCTTCGTCCATCAGGCCGTAGACACGCTCCGGCGGAATTTTCGGCAGCGACTTCCGATTCATCACCGGCCCGGCGATGGCGAATTCCGGTACGGCAGTGTCGCGCGGCACGGTCGCCACGACCGGCTGCCCGCTGGCATTGGTGATCGCCGCCACCCGCGGCGTCGTCGCGGTCGCGCCGCGGTGCGTCACCACGGCCACCTCGCCGGATTTCAGCGTCACCAGATCGCCAGGCGGATACAGGCCCAGGGCCTTGATCAGGCCCGTGGCCATGGCGCCCCCCTTCTCCTCCTGAAACAGCTGCTTGGCGGCGGTCTGAATCGGCAGCGCCGGGCGGAACGCCCGGGTGCTGATCTTGGCGGTGAAGACATCGGCCGTCCGCAAGGCGTGGGCCAATTCGTTGTTCACCGTCATGCCGCTGGGGTAGCCGCTACCGTCCGGGCGCTCGTGATGTTCGAGCACCGCCTGCAACCAGGCCTCGTCGGTCACGCCGGCGCCGCGCAGGGACTTCTCGCTGACCAGCGGGTGCATGCGGATCTGCTCGCGCTGGCGCAAGGTCGGCGGGTCGGGCTGCACGGCCATGTGAGCCTGGAGTTCCAGCGTCGACACGTTCATGGTCAACGCCGCGAGCACCAGGCGCATCATCTGGGCTGGTGGCCAATCGAGCTGGCGCGCCAGCAGCACCCCCACCGTGGCCGTGTGCAGGGCGTGCTGCAGGGCGTAAAGGGCGTAGCGGGGCTCGTTCTGCCGGATGGTCATGAACAGGGCCACATCCACATTGCGATCGATCCGCGCCACCAACTGGCGCGCCAGCGCCAGCAACTCGTCGTTGCTGGGATGGCCTGCGAGGACGCGGCGCAGCACCGCATCCAACTGCCAGATCATCTGCTCCCAATGATCGAACAAGGACAGGGTCTTGCGGGCGGACGGCACCAGTGAATTGCCCGATCGGGACTGCCTTTCCTTTCGCAACGCCACCGCCATCTCACGGTCCACCCAGGCGCCACGCGCCACCAGCATCTCCAGCTGCGTCGCGCTGACCACGAGATGGCCTTGCGCCAGCAGGCGCCGCTCCTGGGGATCCAGCACGTGGAAGGGCAACGGCTGGCCGACCACCAGCAGGTCCAGCACTTCGGACAAAGGGGTTCGACCGTTGTGGCTCATCGAATCAGCGCGGTGGCGGGGTTCGGCTTCGCGCCTTGCGGGTCAGCACCGTCGGGAAACTGACCGGCAGCGTATGCGGGAAATCGCGGCTGAAGTGAAGCCCGCGGCTCTCGTGGCGCATCAACGCCGAGCGCACGATCAACTCGGCACAGACCACCAAGTTGCGCAACTCGAGCAGATCGCGCGTGACCCGGAAGTTGGCGTAGTAGTCGTCGATCTCGTCCTTCAGCAGCTTGATGCGATGCAACGCACGCTCCAGGCGTCGGGTGGTTCGCACGATGCCGACGTAGTTCCACATCAACAGGCGGAGCTCGTCCCAGTTGTGCGAAATGACAACCTGTTCATCCGCGTTTTCGACCAGGCTTTCGTCCCAGGCCGGCACCTTGGGTGGCACCGGGCGCTGTTCGGTCAGGATGGCCTCGGCGCTGGTACGCCCGATCACCACGCACTCGAGCAGCGAGTTGCTGGCGAGCCGATTGGCGCCATGAAGCCCGGTGTAGGTCGCCTCCCCCACAGCGTACAGACCCGGCAGATCAGTGCGGCCGGACTGGTCCGTGACCACGCCGCCACAGGTGTAGTGGGCCGCCGGCACCACGGGAATCGGCTGCTTCGAAATGTCGATGCCCAATTCCAGGCAGCGCGCAAAGATGGTGGGGAAATGTTCGCGCAGAAAGGCTTCGCCCAGATGGGTCGCGTCCAGCCACACATGGTCCACGCCATGGCGTTTCATCTCGAAATCGATCGCCCGGGCGACGATGTCGCGCGGCGCCAGTTCGGCGCGCTCGTCGTGTTCGGGCATGAACCGGGTGCCCCAGGGCGCACCCATCTGGCCGTTCGGCAGCTTCAGCACGGCGCCTTCGCCGCGCAAGGCCTCGGTGATCAGGAAGCTGCGCTCCTGCGGGTGATAAAGGCAGGTCGGGTGGAACTGGATGAACTCCATGTTGGCCACCCTGCAGCCGGCGCGCCAGGCCATCGCGATGCCATCGCCGGTGGCAGTGTCGGGATTGGTCGTGTAGCGGTAGACCTTGCCGGCACCGCCGGTGGCCATGACCACCGCGCGGGCCGGCAAGGCTTCGACCTTCTGGCTCTCGATGTTCAGTGCATACACGCCATGACACCGCGGTTCGCCGTCGCCGCCCTTCTTCAGGTGACGGGTGGTGATCAGGTCGACCGCCATCCAGCGTTCGAGCAGCGTCACGTTCGGGTTCGCGGCCGCCTTCGCCAGCAGCGCCTGATGGATCGCCTTGCCGGTGGCATCGGCCGCATGGGCGATACGCCGCACGGCGTGCCCGCCCTCGCGGGTCAGGTGCAGGCCCAGCGGTCCGCCCGGGTCGGGAGAAAATGGCACACCCTGATCGACCAGCCAGCCCACGGCTTCGGCGCTGTTCTCTGCGATGAAGCGCGCCGTGTGCTCGTCGACCAGGCCTGCGCCGGCCTCCTGGGTATCGCGTACATGCGATTCGACACTGTCGTCCGAGCCGAGCACGCCCACGATGCCGCCCTGCGCCCAGGCGGTGGCACCCTCACCCAGGCTGCGCTTGGCCAGCACCGTGACTTTCTGGCCGTTCGTGGCCAGGTGCAGTGCCACGGTGAGTCCGGCCAGGCCGGCCCCCACGATCACCACCGGCAACGCGTCCGCCGTCGGTCCCGTGGACGAACCCTCGGCCCCTTGTCCTTGTGCCTGATGCATCACCCGTGCGGCCGCGGTCAAGGCGGCGTCATGAAACTGTCAGACATTGTAGGACCGGGGCCCCAGGCCCTCCCCCCGGTGCGAACCAGAGGGAGGGCGACTCAGTGGACGATGCGCTCGAAGCTGAGTTGCCCGTCCTTCAGCTGAACCGGGATCACGTCCTTCGGGCCGAACTTGCCCTCCAGAATCAGCTTGGACACCGGGTTCTCGATACGTTGCTGGATCGCCCGCTTGAGCGGCCGGGCGCCGAACACCGGGTCGAAGCCGACCTTGGCGATCTCGGCCAATGCGTCCGGCGACACATCCAGCCCCATGTCCATCTTCGCCAGACGGGCTTCCAGCAGCTTGAGCTGGATCTTCGCGATGGCCTGGATGTTGCCCTCGTCGAGCGCATGGAAGACCACCGTCTCGTCGATGCGGTTCAGGAACTCGGGCCTGAAATGCGACTTGACCTCGCCCCACACCGCCTCGCGGATCAGCTCGCTGTCCTGCCCCTGCATCTGCATGATCAGGTGCGAGCCCAGGTTGCTGGTCATCACGATCACGGTGTTCTTGAAGTCCACGGTGCGGCCCTGCCCGTCCGTCAGGCGGCCATCGTCCAGCACCTGCAGCAGCACGTTGAATACGTCGGGGTGGGCCTTCTCGACCTCGTCGAGCAGCAGCACGCTATAGGGCTTGCGCCGCACCGCCTCGGTCAGGGTACCGCCCTCGTCGTAGCCCACGTAGCCCGGCGGCGCGCCGATCAGGCGACTGACCGAGTGCTTCTCCATGAACTCGCTCATGTCGACGCGGATCATGTGGTCCTCGCTGTCGAACAGGAAGCCCGCCAGCGCCTTGCACAGCTCGGTCTTGCCGACGCCGGTGGGGCCCAGGAACAGGAAGCTGCCCAGCGGCCGGTTCGGGTCGGACAGGCCGGCACGGCTGCGCCGGATCGCATCGGCCACCGCGACGATGGCCTCGTCCTGCCCCACCACGCGATCATGCAGCTTGGCTTCCATCTGCAGCAGTTTGTCGCGCTCGCCCTGCATCAGTTTGCTCACGGGGATGCCGGTGGCGCGGGAAACCACCTCGGCGATCTCCTCGGCGCCCACCATGGTGCGCAGCAGCTGAGGGCCGCTCTTGCCGCCTTTCGCGCCCGCGGCCTTGCCCATTTCCTTGGCCTGGGCTTCCTTGAGTTTCTTCTCCAGCTCGGGCAGCTTGCCGTATTGCAGCTCGGCCACCTTGTCGAAGTTGCCCTTGCGCTTGAGATCCTCGATCTGCGCCTTGGTGCGCTCGATGTCTTCCTTCACATGCGCGGATCCTTGGGCCGCCGCCTTTTCGGACTTCCAGATCTCGTCCAGATCGGCAGCCTCGCGCTCGAGCTTGCCGATCTCCTCCTCGATCAGGCCCAGGCGCTTTTGCGACGCCTCGTCCTTTTCCTTCTTCACCGCTTCGCGCTCGATCTTGAGCTGAATGAGCCGGCGGTCCAGCTTGTCCATCGCCTCGGGCTTGGAGTCGATCTCGATCTTGATCTTGGCCGCCGCCTCGTCGATCAGGTCGATCGCCTTGTCGGGCAGGAAGCGGTCGGTGATGTAACGGTGGCTCAGCTCGGCCGCGGCGACGATGGCCGGGTCGGTGATCTCCACGCCGTGGTGCACCTCGTACTTTTCCTGCAGGCCGCGCAGGATGGCGATGGTGGCCTCCACCGTGGGCTCGTCGACCAGCACCTTCTGGAAGCGGCGCTCCAGCGCGGCGTCCTTCTCGACGTACTTGCGGTATTCGTCCAGCGTGGTCGCCCCGATGCAGTGCAGCTCGCCGCGCGCCAGCGCAGGCTTGAGCATGTTGCCGGCATCCATCGCGCCCTCGGCCTTGCCTGCGCCGACCATGGTGTGCAACTCGTCGATGAACAGGATGATGCGGCCTTCGTCCTGCGCCACTTCCTTCAGCACCGCCTTGAGCCGCTCCTCGAACTCACCGCGGTACTTGGCGCCGGCCAGCAGGCCGGCCATGTCCAGCACCAGCACGCGCTTGTTCTTCAGCGTGTCGGGCACCTCGCCGTTGACGATGCGCTGGGCCAGCCCCTCGACGATCGCGGTCTTGCCGACGCCGGGCTCGCCGATCAGCACCGGGTTATTCTTGCTGCGGCGCTGCAACACCTGGATCGCGCGGCGGATTTCGTCGTCTCGGCCGATCACCGGATCCAGCTTGCCCTGACGGGCGCGCTCGGTCAGGTCCAGCGTGTATTTCTTCAACGCCTCGCGCTGGCCTTCAGCCTCGGCCGAGTCGACCTTCTGGCCGCCGCGCACCGCGGTGATCGCCGCCTCCAGCGCCTTGCGCGTGAGGCCGTGGCCGCGCACCGTGGCACCGATATCGTTCTTCGCGTCGGCCAGCGCCAGCAGAAACATCTCGCTGGCGATGAACTGGTCGCCGCGCTGCATCGCTTCCTTGTCGGCCGCCTGCAGCAACTGCGCCAGGTCGCGCCCGGCCTGCACCTGACCGCCCCCTTGAACGCTGGGCAGGCCACCGATGGCGGTGTCCATCGCCGTCCGCAGGGCGGCCGTGTTGGCGCCGGCGCGGTCCAGCAAGGCCTTGGGGCCGTCGGGCTGGGACAGCATGGCGGCGAGCAGGTGAGCCGGTTCGATGTACGGGTTGTCGCGCGCCACGGCCAGGCTCTGGGCATCGGCCAGGGCCTGCTGGAACGCGGTGGTGAGTTTGTCGAGACGCATGAGATACCTCCAATGCGGTGGGACATGAGGCGATCCTCTCGCGTTTCAAGTCCCGCGGACAAGCCACCACCGCTTTGTCTGCGACAGCGCAAGGTCGTACGCCGTGGGCGCCGCCGGCCCCGTCAGAGCAGTGCGCCGAGCCGGTGGTAGTGACCTGACTGGAAAAGCAGCGGCGCCTCGGCGGCTTCGCTGAGCCGGCCCACCCGGCCGATGAACAGCACATGGTCGCCCGCCGCGTGATGCTGTTCGCGGCGGCACTCGAACACCGCGGCGCAGCGCGCCAGGACCGGTGCCCCACCATGCCCGGCCGCCCAGTCGCCCTCGGCAAACCGGTCGTGGACCGGACTGGCGAAGCGACGCGACAACGCGATCTGGGACTCGGCCAGCACGTTGACAGCGAAATGCGAGGCCTGCTCGAACGCCGGCAGGCTGGGGCTGCTGGCGCGCAGCGCCCACAGCACGAGCGGCGGCTCCAGCGATAGTGCGTTGAAGGAGTTGGCTGTCAACCCGACCGGCTTGCCATCGGCATCGAGGCAGGTGATGATCGTGACGCCGGTGGCGAAGCGCCCCAGCGCCAAACGCAGGCTTTTCGAGTCGAATGGCATGGAGGCGGCATGGTAGTGGCTTTCGGGCCCCGCGTAGCGACCTAGGGTGATCGCGGGCCTTCGCCGGCCACGCCACGGCTCAAGCCGGCAGCGAGCCCGCCGCGTTGGTCTGCACGATGCCCCAGCGCGCCAGCGCGGCGTCGTCGCTGACGCGGGCGTCCACCCAGCGCGCGCCCTCGGGCGTCGTTTCCTTCTTCCAGAACGGCGCCTGGGTTTTCAGGTAGTCCATCAGGAATTCGCAGGCCTGGAACGCCTCGCCCCGGTGGGCCGAGCTCACCAGCACCAGCACGATCTGGTCGCACGGCTTCATGGGGCCGACCCGGTGGACGACCCTCGCGGCGCGGATGTCGAAACGCGCCAGGGCCTGGTCGATCATCGCTTCGATCGACTTCTCGGTCATGCCCGGGTAATGCTCGAGTTCCATCTGGCTCACGCCGGTACCATCGCTGCGGTCACGCACCGTGCCGACGAAGCCCACCACCGCACCGACACCCGCGTCGCCGGCACGCAAGGCCGCGGCTTCTACGGACAGATCGAAATCGGCCGTCTGGATGGAGACGCGTGGCACTGGCATGCGTTGGATTGTGTCATTGGCGGGCCCGGGCCGCCCGGCGGCCCCTGAACGACCCGACCGGCTCAGCCGCCGGTGACCGGCGGGAAGAACGCCAGTTCGTCGCCGTCGGCGAGCACCGCCGATTCGTCGCAAAGCGTCTGATTCAGCGCGGCGCGCAAGGCCCGGCCGCGCGCCAGCGCGGCATCGAACGGCGCGCCCCGGGCGATCAGGGTGTCGCGTGCCTGACCGACGGTCGCGCCAGGCGACAGCGACAAGGTCTCGCTCGCGCCAAGGGCCTCACGCAGCGAGGCAAAGAAGCGGAGTTGAATCTGCATGGCCGGCCTCAGGCACCGATCAGGGCTTGCAGAGGCAGGAAGCGCACCGTGTCTCCGCGGGCAATGGCCTGCCCGGCCGGATTGTCGAGCAGGCCGTCGGCCCAGACCACCGAGGTCAGCACCCCGGAACTCTGGTTGGGGAACAGTTCGAGGCGGCCATCGGTTCCCACGCGAACCCGCAGGAATTCGCGACGCTTGTCGGGCCGGGGCCAGTCGAATCCCGCCACCAACGGCAGTGCCGTCGGCAAGGCGTTCGCCGCCGTCAGCGGTGCCCCCTGCAAGACCCGCAGCACCGGAGCCACCACCAGCAGGAACGTGATGAAACTGGACACCGGGTTGCCTGGCAATCCCAGCAGCAGCGCCTGCGTCGAGTCGCCGCGGCGGATGGCGCCGAAGGCGAGCGGACGGCCCGGCTTGGTGGCCATCTGCCACAGCGCGATGTGTCCCTCGGCCTGGGCGGCAGGCCGCAGATGGTCTTCCTCGCCCACCGACACCCCGCCCGAGGTGAGGATCAGGTCATGGCCCTCGGCGGCGGCCTTCAGGGCGGACCGGGTGGCGTCCAGCCGGTCGGGCACGATGCCCAGATCGGTCACGGCGCAGCCGGCCGCTTCCAGCAGGCCGCGCAGCGTGAACCGGTTGGAGTTGTAGATCGCTCCGGGCGGCAAGGGGTCGCCGGGCATCACCAGCTCGTCGCCGGTGGAGAACAAGGCCACGCGCGGGCGGCGCACCACCGTCAGGTTCGGAGCCCCGACGGTGGCAGCCAAGCCCAGCGCCTGGGGCGTCAGGCGCGTACCGGCGGCCAGCACGGTGGCGCCGCGCAGCACGTCCTCGCCACGGCCTCGCACCCACTGGCCGGCCAGCGGCGCCGTGTTCACCCGAACCAGGCCCAGGCCGTCACCGGAGAGCGCTTCGCATTGTTCCTGCATCACCACCGCATCACCGCCAGGCGGCAGCTGGGCGCCTGTGAAGACGCGCGCGGCCGTGCCTGGCTGCAGCGGCTGGCCCACGCTGCCGGCCGGAATGCGCTGGCTGACCGGCAGCACCGTGCCCGCGGCGGGCACATCGGCCGCACGCATCGCATAGCCGTCCATGGAGGTGTTGTCAGCCGGAGGCACGTCCACGCCGGACACGACGTCGCCGGCCAGCACCCGGCCCAGCGCATCGAAGGTGCGGACGGACTCGGTCTGTTGGATGCGATGGCCCTGCGCGGCGGCGATCAGGGTCGCCAGCGCGTCGTCCAGCGACATCATCGCCGGCTTGGCCGTGGACGGGAGTGTCATGCGCGGGCCCTCGGTGTCATGGGCAATGCTGCTCGATGAAGGCCTTGACCGCGGCGGTGTCGGGCTTCATCACCGTGAAGCGCTTGGGCAGGGCCTCGATGCCTTGAAGGCCGGCCGGCCGTTCGGGCTCGCGGCCCAACGCTTCACGGATGGTCTCGGCGAACTTGGCCGGCAGCGCGGTTTCCAGCACGATCATCGGCACGCCGGGCTCGACATGCTCGGCCGCCACCTTCACGCCGTCGGCGGTGTGGGTGTCGATCAGACTGCCGAAGCGCTCCCAGGTGCTGCGTATCGTCGCCAGGCGGTCGGCATGGGTGCTGCGGCCGGACTGGAAGCCGTAGCCCGCGATGCGCGCGAACTCGTCCGGCGTGACGGTGAAGGCCCCGTCGCGGGCCAGGGCCTCGCCGAACAAGGCCTGGGTGCGGGCGCCGTCGCGGCCCAGCAGGTCGAAGACGAAGCGCTCGAAGTTCGAGGCCTTGGAGATGTCCATCGACGGGCTGCTGGTCTCGTGCGTCTCGGCACTGCCGCGCACCCGATAGGTGCCGGTGCGGAAGAACTCGTCGAGCACGTCGTTCTCGTTGGTGGCGACGACCAGGTGCTTGATGGGCAGGCCCATCATGCGTGCCACGTGGCCAGCGCAGACGTTGCCGAAGTTGCCGGACGGCACGGTGAAGCTGACCTGTTCGGCGTTGTTCTTCGTGGCCTGGAAATAGCCGGCGAAGTAGTAGACCACCTGGGCCAGCAGGCGCGCCCAGTTGATCGAGTTGACGGTGCCGATCTTGTAGCGGCGCTTGAAGGCCAGGTCGTTCGAGACCGCCTTGACGATGTCCTGCGCGTCGTCGAACACGCCTTCCACGGCGATGTTGTGGATGTTGGCGTCCTGCAAACTGAACATCTGCGCCTGCTGGAACGGGCTCATGCGGCCGTGCGGGCTGAGCATGAACACGCGCACGCCCTTCTTGCCGCGCATGGCGTACTCGGCCGCGCTGCCGGTGTCGCCGCTGGTGGCGCCCAGGATGTTGAGCTGCTCGCCGCGGCGCGCCAGTTCGTATTCGAACAGGTTGCCCAGCAGCTGCATCGCCATGTCCTTGAAGGCCAGCGTGGGGCCGTTCGACAAGGCCTCGATCAGCAGGCCCGAATCGCCCAGCTTGCGCACCGGCACGATGGCATCGGTGCCGAAGACCTGCGTGGTGTAGGTCTTGGCCACCAGGGCCTTCAGGTCGGCGGCCGGGATGTCGTCGATGAACAGCGACAGGATCTCGAAGGCCAGGTCGGCGTAGCCCAGGCCGCGCCAGCGGGCCAGCGTGGCGCCGTCGACCTTCGGATAGGCCAGCGGCAGGTAGAGCCCGCCGTCGGGCGCCAGGCCCTCGAGCAGGATCTCGCAGAAACGGCGCTCGCTCCGGTCGCCGCGGGTGCTGATGTACTTCATGGCAGGGCTTCGGTTCGGGCTCAGGCCAGTTCTTCCTTGCGGATGCTGACGATGGGCGCCAGCACCGTGGCCAGCGACTGCATCTTGGCCAGCGCGGTGCGCATGCGGCCTTCGATGGTGTCGTGGGTCAGGATGATCAGGTCGGTCTGCTTCTCGCCCTCGGCCGACTCCCGCTGCAGCACCGCGTCGATCGAGATGTCGTTGTCGGCCAGGATGGTGGTGATGCTGGAGAGCACGCCCGCCTCGTCGGCTACGCGCAGGCGCAGGTAGAACGAGGTCTGCACCTGCTCGATCGGCAGGATGGGCGTGTCGGCCAGCGCGTCGGGCTGGAAGGCCAGGTGCGGCACGCGGTGGTCGGGGTCGGCGGTGGCCAGGCGGGTGATGTCCACCAGGTCGGCCACCACCGCGCTGGCGGTGGGCTCGCTGCCCGCGCCCTTGCCGTAGTACAGCGTGGTGCCGACGGCATCGCCCTGCACCACCACGGCGTTCATCGCGCCCTCCACGTTGGCGATCAGGCGCTTGGCCGGGATCAGCGTGGGGTGCACGCGCAGCTCGATGCCATCGACACCGCCAGGGGTCGCTCCCGCTCCCGTGCGCCGCTTGGTGATGCCCAGCAGCTTGATGCGGTAGCCCAGTTGCTCGGCGTACCGGATGTCGGTGGCCGAAAGCTGGGTGATGCCCTCCACGTAGGCCTTGTCGAATTGCACTGGCACCCCGAAGGCGATGGCCGACATGATGGTGGCTTTGTGGGCGGCGTCCACGCCTTCGATGTCGAAGGTCGGGTCGGCTTCGGCATAGCCCAGGCGTTGCGCTTCCTTCAGCACCACGTCGAAGTCCAGCCCTTTGTCGCGCATCTCGCTGAGGATGAAGTTCGTCGTGCCGTTGATGATGCCGGCGATCCACTCGATGCGGTTGGCGGTGAGGCCCTCGCGCAGCGCCTTGATGATGGGGATCCCACCCGCCACCGCGGCCTCGAAGGCCACCACCACCCCTTTGGCGCGCGCGGCGGCGAAGATCTCGCTGCCATGCACCGCCAGCAACGCCTTGTTCGCGGTGACCACGTGCTTGCCGGCCGCGATGGCTTCGAGCACCAGCGTCTTGGCGATGCCGTAGCCCCCGATCAGCTCGACGACGATGTCGATCGCGGGATTGGCGATGATCTGGCGCGCATCGCTGACCACGGTGACGCCGTCGCCGACGATGGACTTCGCACGCGCCACATCGAGGTCGGCCACCATGGTGATCTCGATGCCTCGTCCCGCGCGGCGCCGGATTTCCTGCTGGTTGCGCTGCAGCACCTTGAAGGTGCCGGAGCCGACGGTACCGATGCCCAGAAGACCGACCTGGATGGGTTTGGCGTCGACATCACGTCGCGGCGCGACCTGCGTCTGCGCGGCAACAGCTTGTGTTGTCATGGCTGAAATGCTTTCTCTTGGATCGTGGCGAAGAATTCAGGCGCCGTGGCGCCGGCGGTACTGGTCGAGGAAACGCGCAATGCGGCCGATGGCCTCGGTCAGGTCGTCGGTGTTGGGAAGAAAGACCAGACGGAAGTGGTCCGGCGTCGGCCAGTTGAAGCCGGTGCCTTGCACGATCAGCACCTTCTCGTCGGCCAGCAGGTCGTAGGCGAACTGCTGGTCGTCGGCAATCGGGTACAGCTTCGGATCCAGGCGCGGGAACATGTACAGCGCCGCCTTGGGCTTGACCACGCTGACGCCGGGGATCTGGGTCAGCAGTTCGTACGCCAAGTCGCGCTGGCGCGCCAGCCGGCCGCCCGGCGCCACCAGATCCTTGATGCTCTGGTAGCCGCCCAGGGCCGTCTGGATGGCCAACTGGCCGGGCGTGTTGGCGCACAGGCGCATCGAGGCCAGCATGTTCAGGCCTTCGATGTAGTCCTTGGCTCGCCGCTTGTTGCCCGACACCACCATCCAGCCGGCCCGGTAACCGCAGGAGCGGTAGTTCTTGGACAGGCCGTTGAAGGTCAGGAACAGCACGTCGTCGGCCAGCGAGGCGATGCTGGTGTGGGTGGCACCGTCGTACAGGGTCTTGTCGTAGATCTCGTCGGCGAAGACGATCAGCTGGTGCTGGCGCGCGATCTCGACGATGCCCTTCAACACCTCGTCCGGGTACAGCGCGCCGGTCGGGTTGTTGGGGTTGATGATGACGATGGCCTTGGTGTTGGGCGTGACCTTGGCGCGCATGTCGTCCAGGTCGGGCAGCCAGCCGCTGCCTTCGTCGCAGTGGTAGTGCACCGGCGTGCCGCCGGAGAGCGACACCACGGCGGTGTAGAGGGGGTAGTCGGGCGACGGAATCAGCACCTCGTCGCCGGCGTCGAGCAGCGCGTTCATGCTCATCGAGATCAGCTCGGAGGCGCCATTGCCCAGGTAGACATCGTCGACCGTCACGCCCTGGATGTTCTTTTCCTGGCAGTAGTGCACCACCGCCTTGCGCGGTGCAAAAAGCCCCTTGCTGTCGGTGTAGCCGGCGGCATCGGGCAGATTGCGGATCATGTCCTGCACGATCTCGTCGGGTGGCATCAGGCCGAACGCGGCGACGTTGCCGATGTTGAGCTTGATGATCTTCTGGCCCTCTTCCTCCATCTGACGGGCCTTGTCCAGCACCGGTCCACGAATGTCGTAGCCGACGTTGGCGAGCTTGCTGGACTTGGCGATCGGCTTCAAGGCCTGGACTCCTGAGGTGTGGCGGCAGCCTTGCAATGAACGAGGCCGCCGGTGCGGCTCAAGATGTTGCGCCGCAAAAACCTATAATTTAACCATAGGCGGTACGGACCGCAGGCTGGGGTGCCGAGTGCCTGCGGATCCTGAAAAGATCGTGGCCGCACGATGGCCCCAGGCGAATCCGGACGACAAGGAGATCGATTGAAATTTCAGCCCGAAACGATGGACGGCGTGAACGCGATCTCGAGGCTTGATGCCAGCAGGATCTGGGTTCACCAGACGCCGTTCGACACCAGCCTGCTGGTGCCTTGGCGCGGCCCGGTGCTGCCGTGGTCGGTGCAGGATTCGCCGTCGCTGCGGGCGGCACACTTCGAGCAGGTGCTGGCACTGGAGCCGGAACTGGTGATCTTCGGCAGTGGACCCCGTCTGCAATTCGTCTCGCCCGAGCATTACCGCGCGCTGATCGAACGCCGCATCGGCATCGAAACCATGGATACCGCCGCAGCCTGCCGTACTTTCAACGTCCTGGCCAGCGAGGGCCGCAAGGTCATCGCCGCCCTGCTGTTCATGCCTGCTTAGCACGAGCGCGCCGAACAACTGCAGCGCGGTCGCCCATGGCAATCCATTTATAATATTTGACTATGCCTCGACGGGGCGCCCGCAGAAGACACGATCCTCATGACGCCAGCCCTCAACAAACCCCTGCCGGAAATCGAAGCCCAAGCCACGGGCGGTGTGAAATTCACGCCCCAGTCCTTTCACGGACGTGTGGTCGTGCTCTATTTTTACCCCAAGGACAATACCCCCGGCTGTACCACGGAGGCGATGCAGTTCCGCGATCAGCACAAGGACTTTGTCAAGGCTGGCGCCGTGGTGTTCGGGGTGTCGCGCGACAACATGGCCTCACACGACAAGTTCAAGCAGACGCTGGAGTTGCCCTTCGAATTGATCGCTGACACCGAAGAGAAGCTGTGCCACATGTTCGGCGTCGTCAAGAACAAGATCATGTACGGCAAGAAGGTCAAGGGCATCGAGCGCTCCACGTTCCTGATCGACGCTTCGGGCGTCTTGCGTTCGGAATGGCGCGGCATCAAGGTGGCAGGCCATGTCGACGAAGTGCTGAAAGCCGTCAAGGAATTGAAGAAGGCCGCCTGAAAGCGGTTCACCGGACTGGCCGCGAGATCGCCGGCGAGCCTCTGGGCCCGCATCTTGATTTGTGCATAATGGGCTCATGCCTGAGATCTACGCATCGCGCGTTCACTGAAAAGCCGCACCGTCACCTGTGCGGCTTTTCAGTTTTTGACCCCATCACCCGGTCCGATCCTTCGCCTCATGCCGCTGCCCAAGCCTCCTGCCTCCCGCGCCACCGTTCTCCCCGCCGCCGCCTACGAGTCCCAGGCCGCTCCCAAGTCCGCACGACACCGCTCGAAACCTTCGTCACCGATTCACGAGGAAGGCGCACAGGCGCTCGAGCTTCGCGATGACGCGGCTGCCGGCGCGGTCCCCGGCAGCCGCCAGATGCCGGTCAAGGCAGCGGTTCGACAGGCCGGCACAGGGCCGCGCAAGGTCGCCCCGGTGCCTAAGCCGCGAAAGCCTCGCGGTAACGGTACCGCCAAGCTGTTCGTGCTCGACACCAACGTGCTGATGCACGACCCGATGTCGTTGTTCCGCTTCGACGAGCACGACATCTACCTGCCGATGATCACGCTGGAGGAACTCGACGGCCACAAGAAAGGCATGAGCGAGGTCTCGCGCAACGTGCGGCAGGTCAGCCGGGAGCTCGATGCGCTCGCCGCCGACAGCAAGTTCGAGCCAGAAACTGGCATTCCTCTGGCCAAGTCAGGGCACCGCGAAGCCGGCGGTACGCTGTTCTTCCAGACCACCTTCCTCGACGCCAAGTTGCCGGCCGGACTGCCTCAGGGCAAGGCCGACAACCAGATCCTGGGGGTGGTGCAGTCGCTGCGCGAGGCGCATCCGAGCCGCGAAGTGGTCCTGGTGTCCAAGGACATCAACATGCGCATCAAGGCGCGTGCCCTGGGGCTGGATGCCGAGGACTACTACAACGACAAGACGCTGGAGGACGGCGACCTGCTCTACACCGGCGTGCTGCAGCTGCCGGCCGATTTCTGGGAGCGCCATGGCAAGACCATGGAGAGCTGGAGCCAGGGCGGAACCACCTACTACCGCATCAGCGGCCCGCTGGTGCCGACCTTGATGGTCAACCAGTTCGTGTTCCTCGAAGCTGCCGGCGAGGCTCCGCTCTATGCCCGCGTCAGCGAGATCACGGGAAAGACCGCGGTGCTCAAGACGCTGCGCGATTACACCCACGCGAAGAACTCGATCTGGGGCGTCACGGCCCGCAACCGCGAGCAGAACTTCGCCCTCAATCTGCTGATGGATCCGGAGTGCGACTTCATCACCCTGACCGGCACCGCAGGCACCGGCAAGACGCTGATGACGCTGGCCGCCGGTTTGAATCAAGTGATGGAAGATCGCCGCTACAGCGAAATCATCGTCACCCGGGTGACCGTGCCAGTGGGTGAAGACATCGGCTTTCTCCCCGGCAACGAGGAAGAAAAAATGGGGCCTTGGATGGGGGCGCTCGACGACAATCTGGAAGTGCTGGCCAAGAGCGAAACCTCGGCCGGCGAATGGGGCCGAGCGGCCACCAACGACCTGGTGCGCAGCAAGATCAAGATCAAAAGCCTGAACTTCATGCGCGGGCGCACCTTCCTGAACAAGTTCGTGCTGATCGACGAGGCCCAGAACCTGACGCCCAAGCAGATGAAGACGCTGATCACCCGGGCCGGCCCGGGCACCAAGATCGTCTGCCTGGGCAACCTGGCGCAGATCGACACGCCCTACCTGACCGAGGGTTCGTCCGGCCTGACCTATGCAGTGGACCGCTTCAAGGGCTGGCCGCACTCGGGCCACGTGACGCTGGCGCGCGGTGAACGCTCCCGCTTGGCCGATTTCGCGTCCGAAGTGCTGTAAATCATGCTGAAAATCCGGGGATCGTTCCCATGGACCGGGGTGTAAAACTTTGCCAAGTCGTTGAATCGGCTGATATTTCTTCTTGACAGCCGGATCGCACCCCCCTATCCTGCGCCGCGTGCATTCGATGAACTCTTCTTCAGGCCGTTCGCGTCCGCTGCTACGTTCCCTGCTCGGCCTGTCGATCGGTGCTGCCCTGGCGTTCGGCGGTGCCGCGGCCGTCGCCGCACCCGATGCTGTAGCAAGTCCTGCCTCTGCGGCGGCTTCGAGCGCCGCCACGGTCCCTTCCGACGCGATCATGCACGTGCTGGCTGATCGCGGCTTGCTGCCGGCGGCCACCGCGGCGAATCCGGCGGGTACCACCCTGCTGTCCCAGGTTCGCGACACGGCCTCCGATCTGGTGCTGTCGGCGATGAACTTCATCGGCGTGCGTTACCGGCTGGGCGGCACGTCCGAGGAAACAGGCTTCGATTGCTCCGGCTTCACTCGCCACATCTTCGAGAACAGCATCGGCTTGGTATTGCCGCGCCGAGCCTCCGAACAGGCCAATGCACCGGGCCTGCTGCGCATCAGCAGAGATGAATTGAAGCCCGGTGATCTGGTGTTCTTCAATACCTTGAGGCGCACGTTCTCCCATGTCGGCATCTATATCGGTGACGGCAAATTCATCCATGCCCCCCGCACCGGCGAGTCGGTGCGTGTCGAGGACATGCGCATCGCCTACTGGACGCGGCGCTTCACCGGTGCGCGGCGCGCGCCCCAAGTCGGCGAGACCGACGACTCAAATCCCTGACGACCCCGGGTCGTACCCGGGAATCCGACCCGTCGGCGGTCGATGCGATGGACAATGTCCGCATGGGTGAACGAGTCATCGCACTGAACGATCTGCGCGACCGGGCCGATGTGCCCCGAGTGCCCGCGGATGCCCCTGCCCCGCAGGGTTTCCTGGCCGATGCGCTGGGCCGACCCTTGCGCGACCTCCGCATTTCGGTGACCGATCGATGCAACTTTCGCTGCAGCTACTGCATGCCGAAGGAAGTCTTCGATCGCAACCATCCGTTCCTGCCGCACAGCGCCTTGCTGAGCTTCGAGGAGATCACGCGATTGGCGAGCCTCTTCGTCGGTCACGGCGTCGTCAAACTGAGGCTGACCGGCGGAGAGCCGCTGCTGCGCAAGGGCCTGGAGGCTTTGATCGGGATGCTGTCCGAGCTGCGCACGCCGGAGGGGCGGCCGTTGGACATCACGCTGACCACCAACGGCTCCTTGCTCGAACGCAAGGCTGCGGCGTTGAAGCAGGCCGGGCTGCGGCGTCTGACGGTGAGCCTGGATGCGCTGGACGATGACATCTTTCAGCGCATGAACGATGTCGGGTTTCCAGTGGCCGACGTGCTGCGTGGCATCGACGCCGCCGTGGCGGCGGGTTTCGAACCGATCAAGGTCAACATGGTGGTCAAACGCGGCACCAATGATCACCAGATCGTGCCCATGGCGCAGCATTTTCGCGATCGTTACGGCGAGCGTGCCGTGCTGCGCTTCATTGAATTCATGGACGTGGGTGCGACCAACGGCTGGCGCATGGATGACGTGGTGCCTTCCCGCGAGGTACAGGCTCGCTTGCATTCGATCTGGCCGTTGCAGCCGCTTGACCCCAGCGCGATCGGTGAGACGGCCCAGCGTTGGCGCTACGCCGATGGGCGTGGCGAGGTCGGCTTCATTTCCAGCGTCACCCAGGCCTTTTGTGGCGATTGCAACCGCGCACGCCTGTCGACGGAAGGCAAGCTCTTTCTGTGCCTGTTTGCCTCACGGGGGCATGATCTGCGCGCGCTGCTCAGAGCAGGCGCCAGCGACCGGGACATGTCGGCTGCGCTCGGCCTGCTGTGGCAACAACGACAGGACCGCTACTCGCAGCTTCGGAGTTCGGGCGCACCGCTGCCCGAACAAGGCGAGCGGCGCGTGGAAATGCACTACATCGGCGGGTAAGGCAGGGTCAGCGCCCGCCCTGCACCGACGCCACGCCGCGGTTGGCCAAGGCATCGGCGCGCTCGTTTCCCGGGTCTCCGGAATGCCCTTTGACCCAGTGCCAGGTCACCCGGTGCTGCTGTACCAGGCCGTCCAGCCGCTGCCACAGTTCCACATTCTTGACGGGCTTGCCATCGGCCGTCCGCCAGCCGCGCCGCTTCCAGTTGTGTATCCAGGTCGTGATGCCGTTGCGAACGTATTCGCTGTCGGTGTACACGGCCACCGCACAGGGTCGTGTCAAGGTGGACAGCGACTCGATCACCGCCGTCAATTCCATCCGGTTGTTGGTGGTCTGCAGTTCGCCGCCCCACAGTTCTTTCTCGTGCGCGCCGGAACTCAGCCAGGCGCCCCAGCCGCCCGGCCCCGGATTGCCCTTGCAGGCCCCATCGGAATAAATCGTCACTTCGTTCATGCCGACATTGTGCCGGCTCGGAACCGGTCAACCCGGAGCGTGTCGATGGGCCACCGCCGCGGGCGCCGGCATGGTCTGGCTGTGGTGTTGGCGAGCCCGGCCCACGAGATGCATGCCGCGTACGCGCTTGACCGCCTGGACGCAGTAGGCGGCCCCGAACACCGGCCACCAGCGCTCCCCGACCGGCTCCAGCCACGCGGTTCGCTCCAGCCAACGCTCGCCCCGGAACGGCGGCCGGTAGCAGCCGAACCGGGCTTGCTCGACTTCGAATCCGAGCAGGCGCAACCAGTCGCGCAGACGCCAATAGCCGATGAATTCGCCGGTCCGCGGCAGAAACAACGGCAGCGTGCCACGGCTCATGCCCTGCCGTACCCGTCCGACGCGTTGGCGCAATGCCCACAGGCTCGCTGGGTTGAGGCCCGAGATCACCACGCGCCCCTCCGGTCGCAGCACCCGCGCTGCTTCGGCCAGCGCCAAGTGGGCGTCGCTGGCCAGTTCCAGGGTGTGCGGCATCACGACCAGATCCAGCGAGCGATCCTCGAAAGGCAAGGCCTCCGGTTGGCACTGCAGCGCGAGCGCCGTGGACGCGTTTGCCGACGCATCCACGGGGATGGATCGTGCCACTTGAACCGACGTCACCGGCCCGTCGGCTGCGATCCAACGGTAGGGCATGCGATTACCTCTCAGCCCGTCCACCTCAGGCAAACCGAGTTGCAGCGCGTGGAAACCGAACAGGTCGGTCACCGCGCGATCCAGAGACGCCTGCTCCCATTGCCGCAGACAGCGGCCGGCAGGGCTATCCAGCCAAGCCCCCAACTCTATAATGGCATCTTCACGCGTCATGAATCTGGTTGCACTGCCCGCCTTCTCCGACAACTACATCTGGATGCTGCACGATGGCCGAGAGGCCTTGGTGGTCGATCCGGGGGATGCTGCGCCGGTGCGTGATGCGCTGCAGACGCTGGGCCTGTCCCTGACGGGCATTCTAGTGACCCACCACCACCCCGATCACGTGGGCGGCTTGGACGATTTGCGCGAGTTGTTGTCCGGGCCGGTGTTCGGGCCGGCTCGCGAGGCGATTCCGCAGCCGACGACGCCGCTGCGTGGTGGTGACCGAGCCGCGTGGAACGGCCTGCTTTTCGAGATCCTTGATGTGCCCGGTCATACGTCCGGGCACATTGCCTTTTACGTTGCGGCACCCGACGGTCAAGCGCCTTTGCTATTCTGCGGCGACACCTTGTTCTCCGGCGGCTGCGGTCGATTGTTCGAAGGCACGGCGGACCAGATGTACCGCTCGCTGCGTGCACTCGGTGGCTTGCCGGGGGCGACGCGCGTGTGCTGCGCCCATGAATACACACTGTCCAACCTTCGCTTCGCGCGATCGGTGGACCCCGACAACCCTGACCTGCACCGCTACGCCCTTGCTTGTGCTGCGCGGCGTGAACGAGGCGAGCCGACGCTACCGTCCACGCTGGCCATCGAGCTTCAGATCAACCCGTTTCTTCGATGCGACCAGCCCGCGCTGATCGCCGCCGCGCAAGTGCACGGCGCCTCGGGGAACGACCCTGTCCAGGTGTTTTCCCACCTGCGCGAATGGAAGAACCAGTTCCGATGATGATGACTCCTCGACCATGGCGGCTGTCCTTGATGCTGGTCTGCGTGGCCGCCCTGAGTGCGTGCGCCGTCAACCCGCTGCACGGCCCGGCCGCCGTCGCGGGAACCGCACCGGCCATTGCGACCGCCACCGGTCAAACACTGCGCATGGACACCTCGACCGATGTCGCATCGCAGTCGGTGCCGCCCGCGCCAGCCCAGTCCGCCAGTCAGGCCGAGGCGGACGCTGGCGCTGACGTGTCGGAAGCAGCTGCCGGCCCTCCCTCCGACCCCCTCAATCCCAACCACCCGGTGGACCTGTACGACGACGCGGCGTCGCAGGATCTCTGGGCCCGGGTGCGGCGCGGCTTCGCCATCCCCGACCTTGACGATGACTACGTTCACCGCCAGGAGCAGTATTACGCCAGCCGTCCCGATTACGTCGCCCGCATGACGGAACGCGGTGGGCGCTACCTCTACCACATCGTCGAGGAAGTCGAGAAGCGGGGCATGCCCACCGAGTTGGCGCTGCTGCCGTTCATCGAAAGCGCCTACAACCCGCAGGCCATGTCCTCGGCGCGCGCGTCGGGCATGTGGCAATTCGTCCCGGCGACCGGCAAGACCTATGCGCTGAAACAGAACCTGTTCCGCGACGATCGCCGCGACGTGCTGGCGTCCACCCGCGCTGCACTGGACTACCTCGGCCGTCTGCATGACATGTTCGGCGACTGGCAGCTGGCGCTGGCAGCCTACAACTGGGGTGAAGGCAATGTCCAGCGCGCCATCGCCCGCAACCAGCGGGCCGGTCTGCCGACCGATTTCTCCAGCCTGCGCATGCCGGACGAGACGCGCAACTACGTTCCCAAGTTGCAGGCGGTGAAGAACATCGTGCTCCATCCGGAGAACTACAGCCTGACCTTGCCCGATCTGAAGAACCACCCTTATTTCCTGGCGGTGCCGATCGAGCGGGACATCGACGTCGCGCTGGCGGCTGAACTGGCCGGCATGTCGATCGACGAATTCAAGCAGCTGAATCCACAGATGAACAAACCGGTCATCCTGGCTGCGGGAACCGAGCAAATCCTGCTGCCCTATGACAACGCCAACCAGTTTTTGAAGAACCTCAAGGGCCACCGGGGCCAGTTGGCGACCTGGACGGCCTGGGTCGCCCCGAAGACGTTGCGGCCTCGCGATGCCGCCCGCCAGGTGGGCATGAGCGAAACCGAACTGCGGCAGATCAACCGCATTCCGCCGAAGATGCTGGTCAAGGCCGGATCGACGCTGCTGGTGCCGCGCACGGCATCGCGCACCGCGGACGTGTCGGAACACCTGGCGGACAACGCCATGCTGGCGCTGGCGCCCGACCTGCCGCCGATGCGGCGCATCACCCTGCGTGCCGGCAAGCATGGCAGTTCGGTCGCCGCCATCGCGCGGCGCTACCGCACCTCGGCCAACCAGGTCGCCCAATGGAACCATATGGGCGCCAGCGGCAGTTTCCGGCCTGGCGCGACGATCGTCGTGATGGTGCCGGCCGCGCGTGCGGCACCGACCCGGCTGGCATCGGCGTCGAAGAGCCGGGGGGCGCCACATGCCAAGGCGACGCGCCGCGGCAGCACGCGCCGCGTGGTGGCCAGCAAGAATTCGCGGGTGATTCGCGTCGCGCAGCGCTGAGCGGGCGCACTCAGCGGCGGGCGCCGACCCGCCTCATCGGCGATCGACCAGCGCGTGGGCGATCGTCGAGAGATCGACGTATTCGAGTTCGCTGCCTGCCGGCACGCCACGCGCCAGCCGCGTGACCCGCTTGCCGCGCGCTTTCAGTGCATCGGCCAGCACGTGGGCCGTGGCCTCGCCCTCGGCAGTGAAGCTCGTGGCCAGGATCACCTCCTCGACCCCGTTCTCCAGGGCGCGCTCCATCAAGGCCATCGCATCCAGATCCGCCGGCCCGACACCGTCGAGCGGGCTGATGCGGCCCATCAGCACGTAGTACAAGCCCTGGTAGCTGCCGGTGCGCTCCAGCGCGGACTGATCGGCCGGCGTCTCCACCACGCACAGCAGGCGCGCGTCGCGGGCCTCGTCGGCGCAGATCGCGCAAAGATCCGATTCGGTGAAGGTGTGGCAACGGCGGCAGTGATGGATCGACTGCACCGCCGTGTCCAGTGCCAGCGCCAGCCGGGTCGCACCGGCACGATCGTGCTGCAGCAGGTGAAAAGCCATGCGCTGGGCCGACTTCACGCCCACGCCGGGCAACAGCCGCAAAGCCTCGACCAGTGCATCGAGTGCCGAGATCTCGCTGGAGCGGCGGGTCACGAACGGCGCGATCAGAACGGCATCTTCATGCCGGGCGGCAGCGGCATGCCCGCGGTCAGCTTGCCCATCTTTTCCTGACTCACCGCCTCGGCACGGCGCACCGCGTCATTGAAGGCTGCCGCCACCAGATCCTCCAGCATGTCCTTGTCGTCGGCGAGCAGGCTGGGGTCGATGGTGACGCGTTTGACGTCGTTCTTGCAGGTCATCACGACCTTGACCAGTCCGGCGCCGGACTGGCCCTCCACCTCCACCAGCGCCAGTTCTTCCTGTGCCTTGCGCAGGTTGTCCTGCATCGCCTGGGCCTGCTTCATCAGGCCGGCGAGTTGACCCTTCATCATGGGGAATCCTTTCTTGACGTGGAAAATGAGGTTCTCGCGCCGCCCACACCGGGTGGCGATCAGACCGGTTTGATCGAGCCTGGCACGATGCGGGCGCTGCTGAACCGCGCGAGCAGGCTTTGCACCAGCGGGTCCGCGCGCACGGCCTGCTCGGCGGCCTGCTGCCGCAAGGCCTGCCGCTCTGCCTCGCGCAGGGCCGGAGAATCCCGGGCCACGCCGGGGATCAGGTCCAGCCGCAGGCGCGCCAGGCCGGTGGCGGCTCTCAGCGGCTCCAGCAGCTTTTCGGCGAGCGCCGGCGTGCGCAGGCTGTCGCGCGCCACCGTCAATCGCCAGACCTCGTCGGCGCCCGATGGTGACACCTCGGTCAGTTCGGACTGGAAGGCCAGCTCCCGCACCATGGCGGTGATCTGTCCTGCCGCAGCCAGGCTGCCCACCACCTCGGCCCAGCGATCGCCCAAGGCCGTGCGTTGCAGCACCGGCGACGGCGACAAGGGCGCAGGCGGCACCGGCGTGGGATCGGAACGTATCGGGGTGGGCACGGCCTCAAGGGCGGACGGCGGCCCGCTGGTCGTCGACACAGCGCCCTGCCCCGTTCGTGCGCGCGGCTGCGCCGGCGCGAGGCCTTCGGCCCCATCGAAGGGCGGACCTTCGTCCAGCCAGGGCGGCGGTTCGTCCGCCGCAGGCGGCTGCGGCGGGGTCAGCGGGCGGCCTCGGGACGGCGCAGCGTCGACCGGGGTCGCGAGAGCCCCACCGTTCTCCCGCTGTGGCACCGGCACCGCCGCGCGCGCCGTCGCTTCAGCGCGCAGCGGCGCGGCCATGATCGGCGCCGCAACGGCAGCCTGCACCGCGGCTGCGCCGTCAGCGCGGCCGCCCGTCGCATCGGTCGGGCGCGCGGCGTCTCCGCCAGTGGCCGGAAACGCCATGAAGCGCAGCAGCACCATCACCAGGCCGGCGTATTCGTCCGGGGCCAGGCTCAGTTCAGCCCGGCCTTGCAGGCAGATGCTGTAGAGCAACTGCGTCTCGTCGGCCGCGAGCGTGCCCGCCAAATGTTGTGCGACCGGCGTGTCCGGATCGGCGGCATCGAGTGCGCCAGGCACCGCCTGCTCGACGGCCATCTGTTGCAGCAGCCGGGCCACTTCCTCCAGCGTGCCCGCCGCGGACAATCCCTGGCGCCGCAAGCCCTCGCATTCGTCGAGCACCGCGCGCCCGTCGCGTCCCGCCAGCGCCTCGACCAGGCGCTGCGCGTGAGCCCGGTCCACCGAGCCCAGCATCGCCTTGACGGCGGACTCTTCCAGCCGCCCGCCGCCATAGGCGATCGCCTGGTCGGTCAGCGACAGCGCATCGCGCATCGAGCCGCGGGCCGCGCGCGACAACAGGCGCAGCGCGCCCGGCTCGGCCGGGACCTGTTCCGCCGCCAGCACCTGCGACAGATGGTCGGCCACGGTCTGCGGCGCCATCGGGCGCAGATTGAACTGGAGACAGCGGCTCAGCACCGTCGGCAACATCTTCTCGGGATCGGTGGTGGCCAGCACGAACTTCAGGTAGTCCGGCGGCTCTTCCAGCGTCTTCAGCAAGGCGTTGAACGCGTCCTTGGTGAGTTGGTGGGCCTCGTCGATCATGAACACCTTGAATCGCCCGACCGTCGGCTTGTAGGCCGCGCGTTCGATCAGTTCGCGGATTTCATCGATGCTGCGGTTGGACGCGGCATCCATCTCGGTGTAGTCGATGTAACGGTCGGCATCGATCTCGCGGCACGCGCTGCAGACGCCGCAAGGCCGCGCGGTGATGCCGCCCGTGCCGTCGGGCCCGGTGCAGTTCAGGCTCTTGGCCAGGATGCGCGAAACCGTGGTCTTGCCGATGCCGCGGGTGCCGGTGAACAGGTAGGCGTGATGCAGACGTTGCTGCTCGAGCGCATGCGTCAGCGCCCTGACCACGTGATCCTGGCCAACCATGTCCTCGAAACTGCGGGGCCGGTATTTGCGGGCCAGAACGACGTAGCTCATGGGCATTGATTCTACGGGTCAGGCCCTCTCCCTAGCTCGGAGCTTCGATCCCCCTTGCCTCTGGGGGTGGGGCCCGGCGCCCACCCGGCGCAGCATAGGGTCTTTCGACGATGGTGCGCTCGCTGGCGCGCCAACACCTCACCGGAGACGCTCATGACCACCGTCCAGACCCGCTACGTCACCTGGATTTCTCGCGGACGCCGTCACCACGGCAGCAGTTCGCTCGACTTGGTGCCGCCGCTGAGCAGCACCGCCGCGGATCCCGGCGTCTACCAGGCCCTTGCGTCGCCCCAGTACCCTTACACCGATGCCCAGGGCAAGCCGCAGACCGCGTGGTTCGCGTTCTGGTCGGTGACCGGGGGCGCCAACGGCCCGTTCGTGACCACCCAGAACAGCGTCAACGTGCCTGTCGGCGATGACCCGGTCAATGCGATCGCCTGGTATGTCCCGCTGGGCGATGGCAACGGCCAGCCGGGCACCCTGATCGACGCCTTCGACGTCAACCTCGGCAACTTCGTCGACGACGATTTCGTCTCGGTCGCGCCGGACGCGGGCCTGGGCGCCGCCGCCAACGAAGACGGCTGGGTGCCGTCAGCGGCGCTGGAGCACATCCAGGCCTTTGCCAGCATCCACGCGACGCCCTTGCTGAACTGGCAGGTCGTGCTGCAGGCGCCGCCTGGGGCCGACACCGTGGTCGCGGCCGACCTGCAAGCGGCCGCCCAGAGCCAGGGCGTCGCCTTTGCGTTCTACCAGCGGCCCGCCGGCCCGTCGCGATGGGTCGACCCGCACCGCTATGAGATCGGCACCTGGGTCAGCTGGGGCGTGATGGTCGACGGCGGCGGCCCGACCGGCCACGGTCCGGTGGACCCCTGGGGTCCGCTGGTGCGCGAGTTCGCCGGCGCCATGGCGCTGGCCGAGGCGGCTCGCAAGGGCGGCGTCGAGACCCGGGCCGCCAGCCTGGACATCGCCGCCAAGCAGCTGGAAATCACGGCCGCCAAGCTCGGTGAGGCGATGCGCAAGGACGCCAAGCTGCGCGTCAAGCGCTGACGCCGCGATGGCCTGCGTGCAACAGGGCACGCGGGCCGTCGGCACCGGGCCGGGGGGGCAGCGGCTGCGGGATAATCCGGCACATGAGTTCCTCTGCCTCCACCCCCAACTCCGCACCGCTCAGCTATGAACAAGCCGGCGTCAATTACGACCTGATCGACCCGCTGAAGGTCGCCGCCCAGCGCGCAGCCGCGGCCACGGCCGGCCACCTCGCGGGCCATGGCTTCAGCGAGATCGCCGCTTCGCGCGGCGAATCGGCCTATGTGGTGGACGTGGGGCCGTTCTACCTGGCCAGCATCGTCGAATGCCTGGGCTCCAAGGCGCTGGTGGCTGACGAGATGAAGGCGCTGACCGGCAAGAGCTATTACGCCGGCATCGCGCAAGACACGATCGCCATGGCGGTCAACGACCTCATCACGGTCGGAGCCACGCCGCTGGTGGTGCAGGCCTACTGGGCCGCCGGTGGCAGCGACTGGTTCGGCGACGCCGAACGCGCCCAGGCGCTGGTGGCCGGGTGGAAGGCCGCCTGCGATGTTTGCGGTGTGGCCTGGGGAGGCGGCGAGACGCCGGCGCTGGCGGGCATCGTCGAGAGCGGGCGCATCGACCTGGCGGCTTCGTGCACCGGCATCGTCAACCCCAAGAGCCGGCTGAGCGTCGGCGATGCGCTGGCACCCGGCGATGCGATCGTGCTGCTGGCGTCGAGCGGCATCCACGCCAACGGCCTGAGCCTGGCGCGCAAGCTCGCGGAGCGCCTGCCCGGCGGCTACCTGACCGAAGTCGCCCCCGGCCTCAGCTACGGCGACGCGCTGTTGGCGCCCACCACGCTCTACAGCCCGATCACCGAAGCCGTGGCCCGCGCCGGCATCAGCGTGCACTACAGCGCCAACATCACCGGCCACGGCTGGCGCAAACTGCTGCGCCACCCGAGCCAGCAGACCTACCGCATCCACAGCGTGCCCGAGGTGCCGCCGGTGCTGCGCTTCATCCAGCAGCACGCCGGCCACGACGACCGTGAGGCGTACTCCACGCTCAACATGGGTGCCGGCTTCGCGCTGTTCGTCAAGGCGCAGGACGCGGCTCAGGTGGTGGCCATCGCCCAGGCCCACGGCGTGCCGGCCTTGGTCGCTGGTCAGGTCGAGGCGGGGCCCAAGCAGGTGCTGATCGAACCGATCGACGTGCGCTTCGGCGACGACGACCTGCAACTGCGCTGAACCCGGCCGACTCCGCGAAACAACGTGGCCCCTCGGGTCGGGGAAACGGGGGCCATCGCTTACAATCCGCCCTGACGGGCCTCCTCGCATGGGAGCACGGCCAACCGGGTCAGGTGGGGAACCAAGCAGCCCTAACTGTTGTGACCAGTGCCGAGGGCAAGGCTCGTCACCCTCTCTTGCCACGCGCCGCCGAGGTCAGGCCTGGGGCCAGTTCGGCGCGCGCTTGTCGATGAAGGCCTGCACCCCCTCCAGCGCGGCCTCGTCCATCATGTTGCAGGCCATGGTCTGGCCCGCGTCCACATAGGCCGCCTCGATGCCGGCCTCCAACTGGCGGTAGAACAGGCTCTTGCCCATCGCGACCGCGGTGCGTGGCTTGGCGACGATCGTGGCCACCAGTGCCTCGACCGCGGCGTCGAGTTCGGCCGGTTCGGCGACGCGGTTCACCAGACCCTTGACCCGGGCCTCATCGGCGCTGATGAACTCGCCGGTCACCAGCATTTCGAAGGCCGCCTTGCGACCCAGGTTGCGGCTCAAGGCCACGGCCGGGGTCGAGCAGAACAAGCCCAGGTTGACGCCGCTGACGGCAAAGCGGGCGGTGCGGGCCGCCACGGCCAGATCGCACATCGCCACCAGCTGGCAGCCTGCCGCCGTGGCGATGCCCTGGACTTTGGCGATCACCGGCACCGGCAGGCGCTGGATCGCCATCATGACTTTTCCGCACTGCGCGAACAGCTTGGCGTAATACGCGGCCGAGGGATCGGCCCGCATCTCGCGCAGGTCATGGCCGGCGCAGAACGCCTTGCCCGCGGCGGCCAGCACGACGACGCGGATCGTCTCGTCCTGCGCAAGCGCATCGAACTCGGCCTGCAGCGCGGTCAGCAGCGACTCGGACAAGGCGTTGAACGCCTGCGGCCGGTTGAGCGTCAGGGTCACGACGCCGCGTGCATCGGTCTCGCGCAGCAGCAAGGGATCGTCGGTGGTCAGCATGGTGGGTTCCTCCGGTCACGGCAGTGCCGATCGGCCCGCCGACTCACTCGAACGCCGCGGCCGAGCGGGCCCGGTCGCGCAGCATGAACTTCTGGATCTTGCCGGTCGAGGTCTTCGGGATCGGCTCGAAGCGGATCTCGCGCGGCACTTTGTAGCTCGCCAGCAGCCCCTTGCAGTGCGCCACCAACTCCTCGGCGCTGACGGTGGCGCCGGGGGCGGTCTCGACGAACGCCACCGGCGTCTCGCCCCACTTCGGATCGGGTCGGGCCACCACGGCGCACGACACCACGGCGGGATGGCGGTACAGCGCGTCTTCCACCTCCAGCGAACTGATGTTCTCGCCGCCCGAGATGATGATGTCCTTGCTGCGGTCCTTGATCTTGACGTAACGGTCGGGCTCGAGCACGGCCAGGTCGCCGGTGTGGAACCAGCCGCCGCGGAAGGCTTCCTCGGTGGCCTTGGGGTTCTTCAGGTAGCCCTTCATCGCGATGTTGCCGCGGAACATGATCTCGCCCATCGTCTGGCCGTCGGCCGGCACCTCGGTCATCGTCTCCGGGTCCATCACGGTCATGCCTTCCTGCAAGGGGTAGCGCACGCCCTGGCGGCCGTTGAGCCGGGTCTGCTCCGACAGGTCCTGGCGGGCCCAGGTCTCGCGCTTGACCGCCACAGCGGCCGGGCCGTAGACCTCGGTCAGGCCGTAGACATGGGTGATGTCGAAACCCAGCCGCGCCATGCCTTCGATCATCGCCGCCGGCGGTGCGGCCCCGGCCACCATGCCGCGCACGCGCTGGGTGATGCCGTCGCGCAACTCGGGCGGCGCACTGATCAGCAGGTTGTGGACGATGGGAGCGGCGCAGTAATGGTCGACGCCATGCTCGCGCATCGCCTCCAGGATGGCCTTGGCATCGACCTTGCGCAGGCAGACATGGGTGCCGCCCAGCATCGCCACCGTCCAGGGGAAGCACCAGCCGTTGCAGTGGAACATCGGCAGCGTCCACAGGTAGCGCGGGAAGTTCGGCATCGTCCAGGTGGCGGCGTTGCAGACGGCGTTCAGGTAGGCCCCGCGGTGGTGGGTGACCACGCCCTTGGGATCGCCGGTGGTGCCGCTGGTGTAGCTGACGGCGATCGCGTCCCATTCGTCACGCGGCCCGTCCAGCCTGGCCAGCGGCGCATGCGCCGCCAGCAAGGCCTCGTACTCGTGACTGCCGACGCGCTCGGAGCGGCCGGTGAATTCGCTGTCGGTCACGTCGATGACGATCGGCTGACGTCCGTGCTTCTCGCGCAGCAGGCGCAGCGCCTCGTACATCAGCGGGCCGAATTCGCTGTCGGTGATCAGCACGGCCGTTTCGCAGTGGTTCATCTGCCAGGCCAGCAGCGAGGCGTCGAGCCGCGTGTTCAAGGTGTTGAGCACGGCGTTCAGGGCCGGCACCGCGTAATGCGCCTCGACCATCTCGGGGGTGTTGGGCAGCATCACGCTGACCGTGCTGCCACGCGCCACCCCCAGCGCCCGCAGCGCCGCGGCCAGCCGTGCGCTGCGTTCCCGCACCTGGGCCCAGGTGTAGCGCCGCTGGCCGTGGATCACCGCCGGCAGGTCGCCGAAGACCTCGGCACTGCGCTCGACGAAGCTCACGGGCGACAGTGCCACGTGATTGGCCGCAGTGGGCCCCAGATCTTGTTCATAGATGTTGTTCATGCGGTCTCCATCGGATGCCAGCGTCCCACTTTATACGCCGTGGCTGGAGCTTGGCTGACAACGCCTCGGGTACACTGGGCGCCTGCTAGGAGAGAGCCCCACCCGGGGCCGCCGAAGGCGCAGAGGCTTTAACCGCCTCGAACGCTCAGGCAAAAGGACTGGCAAGCGCAACGCCGTCAAAAGCGATGCGTTCCTCACTGGAGAGAGGCGGGAGCCGATGGCGACATCGGGAGCCCGTCCACCGAAGGGGCAAGCGGCGCTGCTGTGAACCACGGCGCTGTCAATCTCTCAGGTAAAGCGGACAGCGGGGGCACTTCTCGACCACACTGGTTTCATGAACTGCCCTCGAAAGTCCGCCGATGTCCGCTGCCTCGCCTGACGCTCCGCTGCTCACCACCCCGCTGCACGCCTTGCACCTCGAACTGGGTGCCCGCATGGTGCCGTTCGCCGGCTATGCGATGCCGGTGCAATATCCCGCCGGCCTGATGGCCGAGCATCGCCAGTGCCGCGACGCGGCGGCGCTGTTCGACGTCTCGCACATGGGCCAGCTGCGGCTGATCGGCCCCGACGCCGCGGCAGCGCTCGAAACCCTGGTGCCGGTGGACCTGGTCGACCTGCCCGCCGGCAAGCAGCGCTACGCCTTGTTCACCAACGAGGCGGGCGGCCTGCTCGACGACCTGATGGTGACCCGCCCGGCCACCGCCGATGCCGCCGCGTTCGGCGACCTGTTCGTCGTCGTCAATGCCGGCTGCAAGGACGCCGACATCGCCCACCTGCGTGACCGCATCGGCGCGCGCTGCCAGGTCCTGCCACTGCCTGAACGGGCCTTGCTCGCGCTGCAAGGCCCGCAGGCCGCCGCCGCACTCGCGCGCCTGCATCCGGGCGTCGCCTCCCTCACCTTCATGACCGCCGGCACCTTCACGCTGGCCGGTGCCACCTGCTTCGTCACCCGCTCGGGCTACACCGGCGAGGACGGCTTCGAGATCTCGGTCCACCGGGACCAGGCCGAGGCGCTGGCGCGCGCCTTGCTGGCCCAACCCGAAGTCAAGCCGGCCGGCCTGGGCGCCCGCGACACGCTGCGGCTGGAGGCCGGGCTGTGCCTGTATGGACACGACATCTCCACCACCACCACGCCGGTCGAAGCCGCGCTGACCTGGGCGATCCAGAAAGTGCGCCGCCCCGGCGGTGCGCGTGCTGGCGGCTACCCCGGTGCTGCGGTGATCGAAGCGCAGCTTGCCGGCGGTGCCACCCGCAAGCGGGTCGGCCTGATCGGCCGCGAGCGGGCGCCGGTCCGCGAAGGCACACCGCTGGTGGCGGCCGACGGCCGCCCGCTGGGCATCGTCACCAGCGGTACGCTGGCACCCACCGTCAACCAGCCGGTCGCGATGGCCTATCTGCCGCTCAGCCACACGGCGCTGGGCACCGAGGTGTTCGCCGAAGTGCGCGGCAAGCGCCTGCCGATGACGGTCGCTGCCCTGCCCTTCAACCCGACCCGCTATTACCGCGGCTGAGGCGCTGCCGCCTCCTTTCGTCCCCCCTCAACCAGGAGCACGTCATGACGACCAAGTTCACCCCCGACCACGAATGGATCAACATCGAGGACCACGAAGCCGCGGTCGTCGGCATCACCTTGCACGCACAGGATGCGCTGGGCGACGTGGTGTTCGTCGACCTGCCCGAGGTCGGCAAGAGCTACGCCAAGGGCGACATTGCCGGCGTGGTCGAATCGGTCAAGGCAGCCGCCGACATTTACATGCCGGTCAGCGGCGAGGTCGTCGAGGTCAACGAAGAGCTGCGCAACAACCCCGCGCTGGCCAACACCGATCCGCTGGGCAATGGCTGGTTCTTCAAGGTGCGGGTCGCCGACATGACCCAGTTCGACGAGCTGATGGACGCGCCGGGCTACGACGCGCTGCTCAAGACGCTCTGACCCACCGCTCACGCCCTTCCGTCGGCCGAAGCCGTCCTTGTCCGGATGGCCTCGGACTGCGGCGGCCCCTGCCCGACCGAGACCCCTCATGACGACACCGCTTGCCACGCTGGAGAACGCCAGCGAATTCACCGCCCGCCATATCGGCCCCAGCCCCGCCGACGAAGCCGCGATGCTCGGCGTCATCGGCGCGGCCTCGCGCGAGGCCTTGATCGGTGCCATCGTGCCCGCAGCGATTCGCCGCCCCACCGCCATGGACCTGCCGGCGCCGGTCGGCGAAGCGCAGGCGCTGGCCGAGCTGCGCGCGGTCGCGGCGCAGAACCAGGTGCTCAAGAGCTTCATCGGCCAGGGCTACCACGGCACCCACACGCCGGGCGTCATCCTGCGCAACATCCTCGAAAATCCCGCCTGGTACACCGCCTACACGCCCTACCAGGCGGAAATTTCCCAGGGCCGGATGGAAGCGCTGGTGAACTTCCAGACCCTGGTCTGCGACCTGACCGGCATGGCCATGGCCAATGCCAGCATGCTCGACGAGGCCACCGCCGCCGCCGAGGCCATGACCCTGGCCAAGCGCAGCGTCAAGAGCAAGAGCAACACGCTGATCGTGGCCGGCGACTGCCACCCGCAGACCATCGAGGTCATCCGCACCCGCGCCGAGCCGCTGGGCATCGAGGTGCTGGTGGGCATGGCGCCGCAGCTGATGGAACAGCACGACTACTTCGCCGTCGTCGCCCAGTACCCGGCCACCACCGGCCTGATCCACGACCTGAAGGCCCAGGTCGACGCGGCGCATGCCAAGCAGGCCGCCTTCATCGTCGCGGCCGACCTGCTGGCGCTGACGCTGCTGGTGCCTCCGGGCGAGTTCGGCGCCGACATCGCCGTGGGCAACACCCAGCGCTTTGGCGTGCCCATGGGCGCGGGCGGCCCGCATGCCGCCTACCTGGCCTGCCGCGACGAGTACAAGCGCTCCATGCCCGGCCGCCTGGTGGGGGTGAGCGTGGACGTGCATGGCAACCCGGCCTACCGGCTGGCGCTGCAGACCCGCGAGCAGCACATCCGCCGCGAAAAGGCGACGTCCAACATCTGCACGGCCCAGGTGCTGCTGGCGGTGATGGCCAGCATGTACGCGGTCTACCACGGCCCGGTGGGCCTGACGCGCATCGCCACCCGCGTGGCCACCTACACCGCCATCCTGGCCCGGGGGCTGGAGCAACTGGGCCACAAGCTGCTGGTTCGATCCGTGTTCGACACGCTCACCGTGGAAACCGGCGACCGCACCAACGCCATCCTCGCCAAGGCATTGGCCGGCGGCGCCAACCTGCGCCGCGTCTCCGATCGCCATCTGGGCATCGCGCTGGACGAGACCACCACCCGGGCCGACCTGGTCGCGCTGTGGGGCTGGTTCGCCAGCGACGGCCAGGCCCTGCCCAGCGTGGAGGCGCTGCAGGACGGCGCCCAGCCGCTGATCCCGGCCGCGCTGCGCCGCAGCAGCGCCTTCCTGACCCACCCGGTGTTCAACCGCCACCACTCCGAGACCGAGATGCTGCGCTACCTGCGCCGCCTGGCCGACAAGGACCTGGCGCTGGACCGCAGCATGATCCCGCTGGGCTCGTGCACGATGAAGCTCAACGCCACCAGCGAGATGATCCCGATCACCTGGCCCGAATTCGCCCAGGTGCATCCGTTCGCGCCGGCCGAGCAGCTGAGGGGGTACCAGTTGCTGAACGAGCAGCTCACCGCCTGGTTGTGCCAGGCCACCGGCTATGCCGGCGTGAGCCTGCAGCCGAACGCCGGTTCGCAAGGCGAATATGCCGGGCTGCTGGCAATCCGGGGCTGGTATGCCTCGCGCGGCCAGGCCGGGCGCACGGTCTGCCTGATCCCCGAGAGCGCCCACGGCACCAACCCGGCATCGGCCCAGATGGCCGGCATGCAGGTGGTGGTGGTCAAGTGCGACGCCAGCGGCAACGTCGACCTGGACGACCTGCGTGCCAAGTGCGAACAGCATGCCGAGCGACTCGCCGCGGTGATGATCACCTACCCCTCCACCTACGGCGTGTTCGAGCCGCGCGTGAAGGAGCTGTGCACCCTGGTCCACCGGTACGGCGGCCGGGTCTACGTGGACGGCGCGAACATGAACGCGCTGGTCGGCGTGGCCGCGCCCGGCGAGTTCGGTGGCGACGTCAGCCACCTGAACCTGCACAAGACCTTCTGCATTCCGCACGGCGGCGGCGGACCGGGTGTGGGGCCGGTGTGCGTGGTCGAGGACCTGGTGCCCTTCCTTCCCGGCCATGCCACGGCCCGCGCGGCCGGTGCCTATGCCGGCACGGTGGGCACGGGGGCCGGTGCGGTCAGTGCGGCGCCGCTGGGCAATGCCGCGGTGCTGCCGATCTCGTGGATGTACGTGCGCATGATGGGGGCCGACGGCCTGCAGCGCGCCACCGAGACCGCGATCCTCAGCGCCAACTACGTGGCGGCCCGCCTGGCCGACCATTACGACATCCATTTCAGCGGCGGGCAGCCCGGCATCAAGGGCGGCGGCGTCGCTCACGAGTGCATCCTGGACCTGCGGCCGCTGAAGGAGGTGTCCGGCGTCGGCGCCGAGGACGTCGCCAAGCGCCTGATCGACTACGGCTTTCACGCGCCCACGCTGAGCTTCCCGGTCGCCGGCACGTTGATGGTCGAACCGACCGAGAGCGAACCGCTGGCCGAACTGGACCGCTTCTGCGACGCGATGATCGCGATTCGCGACGAGATCCGGCAGGTCGAGCGCGGCCAGTGGCCGCGCGAGGACAACCCGCTGAAGAACGCGCCCCACACCGCCGAAAGCCTGCTCGCGGCCGATTGGTCGCACCCCTACAGCCGGGAGCAGGCGGCCTACCCGGTGCCGGCGCTGCGGGGCGACAAATACTGGTCGCCGGTCGGTCGGGTCGACAATGTCTACGGCGACCGCAACCTGTTCTGCGCCTGCATCCCGGTGAGCGACTACGCCGAGTGAGTTCTTGACCCGACCGGTGCCTCGCGGCGCCGGCCACGGTCCCCCCCGATCGGAGGCCTGCGATGGCAGTTTCTGTTTTCGACCTCTTCAAGATCGGCATCGGCCCCAGCAGCTCGCACACGGTCGGGCCGATGCGGGCGGCCCGGCTGTTCGCGGCCCGGCTGCGTGCGGATGGCCAACTCGCTCGGGCGGCCCGCGTCCGCTGCTGGCTGTACGGCTCGCTCGGCGCCACCGGCAAGGGCCACGGCAGCGACGGCGCCGTGCTGCTGGGCCTGGCCGGCCATGAGCCGGACACGGTCGACGTGGACGCGGTGCCGGCCTTGCTGGCGGCGCTGCGCGAGCACCAACGCATCGCCTTGCTCGGCGAGCACGACCTGCCCTTCATCGAGGTGGAGGACCTGCTGTTCCTGAAGCGCGAGTCCCTGCCCTTCCACGCCAACGGCATGCGTTTCGCCGCCTTCGATGCGGACGGCGCCGAGATCGCCTCGCGCATCTACTACTCGGTCGGCGGCGGTTTCGTGGTCAGCGACGAGGTTGCCGCCGACGGCACGCGCCACAAGCACATCGCCCCCGATGCCACCGCGTTGCCGTTGCCCTTCGCCAGCGGCGACCAGCTGCTGGCCTTGTGCCGCACCCACCGCCTGTCGATCGCCGACCTGATGCGCCGCAACGAACGCCATTGGCGCAGCGATGCCGAGGTCGATGCCGGCCTGATGCGCATCTGGCAGGTGATGCAGGACTGCGTGGCCCGAGGCTGCCGCACCGAGGGCACACTACCCGGCGGCTTCAAGGTCAAGCGGCGCGCCGCGGCCTTGTACCGGTCGCTCACCGCGCATCCGGAACAGGCGCTGACCGACCCGCTGCAGGTGATCGACTGGGTCAATCTCTACGCACTGGCGGTCAACGAGGAGAACGCGGCCGGCGGTCGGGTGGTCACCGCACCGACCAACGGGGCCGCCGGCATCGTGCCGGCCGTGCTGCACTACTACACGCGCTTCGTCCCGGGCGCCAGCGACGCCGGCGTGGTCGATTTCCTGCTCACCGCCGCGGCCATCGGCATCCTCTACAAGGAGAACGCCAGCATCTCGGGCGCCGAGGTCGGTTGCCAGGGCGAGGTGGGCGTCGCCTGCTCGATGGCTGCCGGCGCCCTGGCGGCCGTGATGGGCGGCACGCCCGAGCAGGTCGAGAACGCCGCCGAGATCGGCATGGAGCACCACCTGGGCCTGACCTGCGACCCGGTCGGCGGCCTGGTGCAGATCCCGTGCATCGAGCGCAACGCGATCGCGGCCGTCAAGGCGCTGAATGCGTCGCGCATGGCCTTGCGCGGCGACGGCAGCCATTTCGTCAGCCTGGACAAGGTGATCAAGACCATGCGCGAGACCGGCGCCGACATGAAGACCAAGTACAAGGAGACCGCCCGCGGCGGGCTGGCGGTCAACATCGTCGAGTGCTGATCCCCGCGGCGGGCGAGCCGGCTCAACGGCGTGACGCGGGCGTCTGGCGCGGCTGCGGCACACCGAGGCCGCGACGAATCTCCCGCAGCAGCAGCACGGTGTCCATCGGCCGCTTCAGGTAGCACCGGGCGCCCAGGGCCAGCGCACGCTGGCGCGAAGCCTCGTCCCAATGGGTCGCCGACAGGAAGATGAACGGGATGTCGCGCAAGTCCGGATCCGCCTTGACGGCGGCGATGAACTCGAACCCGCTGGCGTGCTGCATGCCGACGTCGCTGACGATCAGCGCCGGGCGATGGGCGCGTGCCAACGGCAGCGCGGCCTCGGGGTCGGCCGCGGTCAGCACCCGAAACCCGTGCGGCTCCAGCAGGCAGCGCTTGAGCTCCAGGTTGAACGGCGAATCGTCGACGACCAGGATGGTCGGGCCGGAGGGTTCGGCGGGCGCTGCGTCTGGGCTCGGCACAGAGCGGTCGCCAGCCGGCACGGTCGCAGGCGCCAGGGTCGGCAGGATGGCGACCAGTTCGGCGACGAAACGCGCCGGGTCGATCGGCTTGGCCAGATAGCCGTCGAAGCCCGCCGCGAGAATGCGCTCGCGGTCGCCCACCATGGCCAGGGCGGTCACCGCCACCAGCGGCGAGTCGCGCAGCGCGGGGTCCAGGCGCACCTGGCGCGCGAACTCGAACCCGTCCATTTCCGGCATTTGGATGTCGCACAGCACCACATCGAAGGCGCTCTCCCGCATCCGGGCCAGGCCCTCGGCGCCGTCGGTGGCGGTGGACACATCCCAGCCCTGCGCCTCGATCAGGTAGCTGATCAGCAGCAGGTTGATCTGGTTGTCGTCGATCGCCAGCAGGCGCCAGCGGCGGGTCATGGCGGTTCCCCCGCGCGCAGGATCAGCGTGAAGCGGCTGCCGCGGCCCGGCGCGCTGTCGATGCTGATGCGCCCCTGCTGCAATTCGGCCAGCTTGCGGCACAGGTACAGGCCGAGGCCGGCCCCTTCGACCTGGCCGCGTTGGCGCGCATCACCGGCTCGGGTGAAGGCGCTGAACAAGCGCGATTGCTCCTCCGCCGACAAGCCCACGCCGGTGTCGACCACGCTCAGGCCCACCTCGGTCGCGCCGTCCTGCCCTGCCCGGCGCGAAGCCTCGATGACCACCGCGCCGACCTCGGTGAACTTGATCGCGTTCTGGACCAGATTCAGCAGGATCTGGTGCAGCGCCCGCGCGTCCGCCACCACCGGCAGCGGGCCGGCCGGCAACTCGGCATCCAGGCGCAGTCGGCGGACCTGGGCGGCCGGCCTCAGCGTCGTCAGCACCTGATCGATCACGGCCCGGGCATCGATGCGGCGCAGGCTCACCTCGACATGGCCGGCGTCGATCTTGGCGAGATCGAGCAGGTCGTTGATCAGCGACAGCAAATGCTGGCCACTGGACTGGACCATGCCCAGCTGCTTCTCCTGGTCGGCGGTCAGCGGCCCCGGCAACCGCATCAGCAGCAGGCCGGTGAAGCCGATGATGGCGTTCAGCGGGGTGCGCAACTCATGGCTCATCGTGGCCAGGAAACGATCCTTGGCCCGGTTCGCGCGTTCGAGTTCGACGTTTTTTTCTTCCAGGGCCTGTTCGACCCGGCGCCGCGGCGTGATGTCGCGGATCGCGCTGATCGCCAACGGGCCGACTTCGGTCACGATCGGACTCAGGCTGATCTCGACCGGGAACTCTTCGCCGTTCTTGCGCAGGCCCATCAAGACCAGGCCGGCGCCCATCGGCCGGGCGTGGGGCTGGGCCAGATAGTGCTGTACGTGCTGCGCATGGCGCTGGCGCAGGGGTTCGGGAAGCAACATCTCCAGCGCCTGCCCCACCAGTTCATGGGGGGCATAGCCGAAGACGTGCTCGGCCTGACGGTTGGCCAGCACGATGCAGCCGATCTCGTTGGCCATCACGATCGCGTCGGGCACCGAGTCCAGCAAGGGCCCGAAGCGCGAGGCCATCATCGCGGCTTCGCGCTGCACCGTGCCCGGCGTAACGTCGGCCAGGTTGACGATGGCCGCGGCATCGCCATGCCCGTCGCCGAGCCGGCGCACGCCGACACTGACGTAGCGAAGCCCGCCATCGGCGCAACGTGCGATGGTCTGAAAGGCGTGCACGGCGTCCGCCGCGGCGCCATCGTCCTGGGGGCTGGCGTGGTCGCCGCCGGCGCCCGATCGCAGCAGCCAGTCGTCCAACCGCTGCCCCAGCGCGGCCTGGCGCGGATAACCGAAGCATTCCTCGGCCGTCCGGTTCCAGAAGATGATGCGTCCCTGCGGATCGAGCACCGCCAAACCATCCGGCGCGTTTTCGACAATGCGTTCGAGAAGCGGCGATGCATCCATCTTGGAACGACCCTTTTGGTCCTGCGGGCGTCGATCCCTGTGACGACGTCGTGCCACGGCCATCTTGCCTGGGTTTGCCGTTCGATCCGAAAAGACCCGGACCTCAATCGGGTGTTGCGGCGGCGCGAAGCTCACCCCCATGCCTGGGGTTCGCATGCCTGTTCCGGATGGTCAGCGCAGGGCGCAGGCCGTAGCATCAAGCTCCATGAAGCACCTCCCGGATTTCCGCAGCCCGACCTTTCTGCGCGCGCACCTTCAGCAGACCCTCGAACGCGCAGCCGATCGAACGCCGGACCCCGGCGACCGCCCGTCGACGCCGCGCCATGGCGATGGCAGCGGCGTCGACACCCCCGTCCTGCATCTGGCCGACAGCACCCGGCGGGTGATCACGTTCGCCAACGCAGCCCTGGCCTTTCCGCAGCACCCGCGCGCGTCGGCCTGGCGCGACGCCGCCCGGCGCGCGCTGGACTTCGTCGAGCAGGCGCACCGGAACCCCGCGGGCGGCTATGCCTGGACCCTGCGTTGGGCGGATGGGCGGCGCGACGTGCTCGATACCACCCAGCATGCCGACGGGTTGGCAGGGGTGCTGCTGGCCCAGGCCCAGGCCCTGCGCGCCGGTATCGAGTCCGCGCGTGGCGGCATCATGGACACGATGGCCATGATGGAGCGACTGTTCTGGGAGCCCGAGGCCCGGCTCTACGCCGATCAGGCCGCTGCCGACGGACAGCGCCTGCCTTACCGGGGCCAGAAGGCCAACATGCAGGCCTGCGAGGCCTTGCTGGCCGCGTTCGAAGCCACCGGCGACCCGGCCTGCCTGGAGCGCGCTACCGCCGTGGCCGAATCCGTCACGCAGCGACTGGCCAGCCAGGCGCACGGCCTGATCTGGGAGCATTACCACGCCGACTGGAGCGCCGACTGGGGCCTGCAGCAGCCCGCCGCCGATCCGTCGAGGCGCTGGGGCTTCCAGACCGGCCACCAGACCGAATGGGCGCGTCTGCTGCTCTGGCTGGAGCGGCTGACACCCGGGCTGGTCGACGCCGAACCGGAGAGCTGGATGTTGCACCGGGCCCGCGAACTCTTCGGCGTGGCCGTGCACGAGGCCTGGGATCGCCACCATGGCGGCCTGGTCCGCGCCTTCGCGCCCCACGGCCATCCGGGCACCGATCGACACCAGCATGTCTGCGATGCCAGCAAGCTCCACGGCGTCCAGGCCCAGTCGCTGGCCGCCGCCGCCGTGCTGGCCGAGCGCACCCACGAAGGCGGCTACTGGGACTGGTACGACCGCCTCTGGGCCTACGTCTGGACCCATTTCGTCGATCCCGCCCAGGCGGATGCCGGGGTCGACGGAGCGACGCCAGGGCGTCCGGCCGACGCGCGACCCGGCGCCGAGACGGTCGACGGACGCAACCTGGGCGCCTGCCTGGACGTGCTGGCGGCCCTGCAGCGCTGATTCAGCGGCCGCCCGGGCGCCGGCTGTGCCATCCCGGCGCAAGCGACCCCTGCGCGCCGCGCCACGGCGGGACAACGGTCGATCAGCCGTTCAAGCCAGGGCTTGATCCGTCGATCGGGCCGGCTGGGCATCTGCATGATGACGGCTCGTGGCCCGGTTTCGAGGCTCTGCGGGGCAGGCCCGCAGCCACCGGGTCCGTGAGGATCGCCCATGAATGCCTTCGGCTCTGTCTTGCTGCGTCCCGGCGTCCGGGCCATGCGTCGCCTGCACGTCCCGGTCAAACTGGGGCTGATGGTCGCCGTGCTGCTGCTGCCGTTGCTGCTGATGATGATCGCCAACGGGCGCGACGCCCAGGCGGATCTCGACACCGCCCAGGCCGAACAGCAGGGCCTGACGGTGGTGCGCGCGCTCAGCGTCGCGGTGACCGAGGTGCAAGCCCACCGGGGGCTGACCCTTCGCTGGCTGTCGGGCGATGCCTCCGCCAGCGCGCCGCGCGAACAGGCGGGTGCGCGACTCGCCGCCGCGCTCGACGAGGTCGACCGCCGGATCGCGCAGGCCCCCTGGCCGGCCGGGCTGAGGGCCGATTGGCGTGCAGCGCACGATCGGGGCATGGCCCTGGCGCGAGGCCAGCACGCCACCCAGGCCCAGGCCGCGTTCGACGAACACAGTGCCGAGGTCGACGCGCTCAGGCAGGTCGTTCTGCGGGTCGGCGAAAGCTCCGGCCTGATGCTGGACCCCAAGGCCGACACTTATTTTCTGATGGACCTGCTGGTGAATCGGATGGTCCCGTGGACCGAAACTCTGGGTCTGGCCCGGGGCCAAGGGGCGGGTGCACTGGCGCAGGGGCAGGCCAGCCCGGCCGTGCAAGCGGCCTTGCTGAGCCGTGCCGACGCGCTGCGGCACCTCGGCGCCGATCTGGCCTTCGCGCAGGCGGCGCTCCAGCGCGCCGGGGTCGACACGCCGGTCCGCTGGAACCCCGCGCTGCAGGCGACGCAGGCTTTCGAACAGGCCGTGCGCAGCCACTTCTCCAGCGCCGACGCCCAGGGCGACGCTGGCGCCTTCTTCGACCGCGGCAGCGCGGCGATTGCCGCCGTCCTCGCGCTCGACGAGGAACTCGCCGATGACCTGAGCCAGCGCCTGGCCCTTCGGGAAAGCCAGCTGAGGACGCACTGGGCCTGGCTGCTCGGCACGTCGGTGGCGGGCGTGCTGCTGCTGCTCTACCTGGCCTTGTCGTTCTACGCCAGCCTGGTGGGCGGCCTGCGCGCACTGCACCGCGGCGTCACCGCGACCGCCAGCGGCGATCTGGCCACCAAGGTGGATGTGCACGGTCGCGACGAGGTGGCCGCGATCGGCCAGGTGGTCGAGGGCATGGCAGAGCGCCTCTCGGCGATGGTGGCCGACATCCGAAGCAGCTCCGTGCGGGTCGGTTTGTCGGGCCAGCACATGGCGGCGAGCGGTGAATCGCTGTCGCAGCGCACCCACGCTCAGGCGGCCAGCCTGCGCCAGACCAGCTCGACCGTGGCCGAACTCAGCGAAGCCGTCGCCCGCAACGCCAACGCGGCGCAGGTGCTGGACCAGCTGGCCATCGGCCTGCGCAGCCAGGCCGAAGCCGGCGGCGCTGCGATGCGCGAGACCGTCGGTTCGATGGAGACGATGGAAAGCAGTTCGCGCCGGGTCGGCGAGATCATCAGCGTGATCGACGGCATCGCGTTCCAGACCAACATCCTCGCGCTGAACGCCGCGGTCGAGGCGGCCCGGGCCGGTGATGCCGGCCGCGGGTTCGCGGTGGTCGCCGCCGAAGTCCGCCAGCTCGCGCTGCGCAGCAGCACGGCGTCGGCGGAGATCCGGCAGCTGATCACCGAGTCCACCGGCCAGGTCAGCGACTCGGTCAGCCGCATCCAGCAAGTCGGCGCGACGCTGGACACGGTGGTGGCCGGCGTGCGCGACGTGTCGCAACGCCTGCGCGACATCGCCCAGGCCAGCGCCCAGCAGAGCGCGGGCCTGGAGGAGGTATCGCAAAGCATTGCCCAGCTGGACGAGCTGACCAAGCAGAACGCGCAGATGGTGAACGAATCGTCGGCGGCCGCCGACGAGTTGGTGAACCGGGCTGCCGCCCTCAGCGACGCGGTGGGATCGATGCGGCTTCGCCAGGGCAGCGCCGATGAAGCGACGGCCCTCGTGACGCGGGCCCTGACGCTGATCGCCGACAAGGGCTTCGACGTCGCGGCCCGGATTTTCCGCCAGGCCGACGGCGGGTTCCGCGACCGCGACCTCTACATCTTCGTCACCGACCGGGAGGGCCGCTACCACGTCCACGGCGCCAAGCCGGCGATGGAAGGCCACCGGGTCCACGAGGTGCCCGGCATCGACGGCGATCGCTTCGCCCGCGAGTCCTGGCAGGCGACCCAGGGCAACCACTGGGTCGAATACGACATCGTCAATCCCGATACCGGCCAGGTGCAGCCCAAGGCCAGCTACGTCGTGGCCCTGGACGACCGCCGCCTGATCGGCTGCGGCATCTACCGGCGAACCGGTGCAACGCCGCCGGCGCGCCACCGGCCGGCACCGGCCCCGGCAACGGCGTGTCCCGCGCCGCAGCGCGCCCGCGAGGTCCCTGCGGTCTGAGGTCGCAGCGGTTCTGCGCTGCGCTGCCATCGTGCCGCGGGTGGTCGATCGGGGCACGGCGGCCACCGATCCATTCCCGTCCGGTCATCCCGGCAGCGCGACCCTTGCACTCAGTTCTGCGGCGCCTCGCCTGCCGGCTTCACACCGCGAACCAGGTAGCTGTAGAGCACCGGCACCACCACCAGGGTCAGCAGCGTCGAGGTGATGACGCCGCCGATGATCGCGCGCCCCATCGGCGCCTGCACCTCGCCGCCTTCGTTCAGCGCCAGGGCCAGCGGCAGCATGCCGAAGACCATCGCCGAGGTCGTCATGATGATGGGGCGCATGCGGATCAGGCCGGCCTGCAGCACCGCGTCGGCCACGCTGGCGCCAGCGCGCCGCGCCTGGTTGGCGAAGTCCACCAGCAAGATCGCATTCTTGGTGACCAGCCCCATCAGCATGATCAGGCCGATCAACGAGAACAGGTTGATGGTGGAGTGGAAGATCAGCAGCGCCAGCACGACGCCGATCAGCGACAACGGCAGCGACGCCATGATCGCGATCGGCTGCACGAAGCTGCCGAACTGGCTGGCCAGCACGATGTAGATGAAGATCACCGCCAGGCCCAGCGCCGCGAAGATCGCGCCGAAGATGTCCTCCTGGTCTTTGCTCTGGCCGCCGACGTCGAAGTGGTAGCCCGGCGGCAGCACGGTCTCCTTGACAATTTTCTTGACGTCGTCGCTGACGTCGCCGACCGCTCGGTCCGACGCGTTGTCGACGCCGGCGTAGATGCCCTGGCGCCGCTCCAGGTCCTGGCGCTTGATGATCTCGGGGTTCACGGTGGGTTCGATCGTGGCCACCGCTTCGAGGGCGATCGGCGTACCGTCCTTGGCGAAGGCCACCGGCAACTGGCGCAGCTGGGTCACGTTCTGGCGCAGCGATTGGGCCAGCCGCAACTGGACCTCGACCTGCTGTCCATCGGGCGTCGTCCAGTAGGTGGCGGCGTCGCCGTTGACGTAGGTCCGCAGCGCCGTGGCCAACTGGCTGGTGGACAGACCCAGTTCGCGCACCGCGTCGGGTTTGAGCCGCACCGCGAAGGCCGGCACGCCGGGCTTGACCGAGTTGCTGAGATCGGTGATGCCCTTGATCTTGCCGATCCTGGCGCTCAGGTCCTTGGTGATCTGGTCCAGTACCTGTGGGTCCGGCCCCATCACCGCGACGTAGATCGGCTGGTCCCAGCCGAGCGCGATATCGATGCCGGGCACGCCGGCCAGGGCCTTGCGGATCGCGTCTTCGACCTCCTTCTGGCTGCGCTTGCGTTCGTGCCGCGGCTTGAGGGTCAGGCCGATGCTGGCCGCGTTGCGGCCCTGGTCGCCGCCGATGTTGGTGTTCATCGTCTCGACCTCGGGAAAGCCGCGGATGATGGCCTCGACCTGGCGGACCTTCTGGTCGGAGCGCTCCAGGCTGCTGCCGACCGGCAGCTTGACGTTGATCTGCGTGAAGCCCTGGTCCGTCTGCGGAAAGGCCTCGGCCCCGACCAGCGGCACCAGCGCGATCGCCAGCACGAAACTCAGGCCGGCCGCCAGCAGCACCAGGCCCCGCGGCGAGATCGTCGCCCAGCGCCAGCGGCGCGGCTGGTGCGTGGCGCGGCGCCCCTGCTCATCGAACGGGTGGCCATAGGCAGGCAGCCAGGCACGGTAGCGCCGGCCGCTGAACGCCCAGCGGATCAGTCGCTCGTAGGCGCCGTGCAGCGCGTCCATCGTGTGGTCGACGAGCCCGATCAGCTGGCGGATCACCGGCCACTGCCGCACCCGTCCACCGGGCGGATCGTTCCAGACCGCCGACAGCATCGGGTCCAGCGTGAAGCTGACGAACAGGCTGACCAGCACCGCCACCGTGACCGTGATGCCGAACGGAAAGAAGAACTTGCCGACGATGCCCTTCATGAACGCCACCGGCACGAACACCGCGCAGATCGCGAAGGTCGTCGCCATCACCGCCAGGCCGATCTCCTCGGTGCCTTCGAGCGCGGCACGGTGGTGGTCCTTGCCCATGGCCACGTGGCGCACGATGTTCTCGCGCACCACGATCGCATCGTCGATCAGCAGGCCGATGCACAGGCTGAGCGCCATCATCGTCATGAAGTTCAGCGTGAAGCCGAAGGCGTACACCGCCATGAAGCTGGTGATGACGGCGATCGGCAGCGTCAGCCCGGTGATCACGGTCGAGCGCCAGCTGTGCAGGAACAGGAAGACGATGGCCACGGTCAGCAGCGCGCCTTCGAACAGCGTGCGCTTGACGCCATCGAGCGAACTCTTGACCCAGTCGCTGTTGGCCCAGACCATGCGCAACTCGACGCCCGGCGGCAGTTCGGGCTTGAGTTCCTCGAAGGCCGCCCGCACCGCGTCGCCGGTGTGCACGATGTTGGCGTCCTGCTGCTTGAAGATCTGGAAGCTGACGGCTGGCTTGCCGTTGATGCGCGAGATCGAGTCCGGCTCCTGCTCGCGCTCGACCAGCGTGCCCAGATCGCCCAGCGTGATCGCGCCGGTGGCGCTCTGGCTGATGACGATGTTGGCGAATTCCTTCGGGTCGCGCACCCGCCCCTCGACGCGCACGATGGCATCGGTGCGGTCGTTGCTGAGCAGGCCGACCGGCTCGTCCGCATTGGCGCGCTGCAGCGCCGCCGCCACGTCGGCCGGCGTCAGCCCGCTGGCGCGCAGGCGCTGCGGATCCAGGTCGATGCGGATCTGGCGCACCACCAGGCCGCTGACCTGCACCCGCGCCACGCCGTCCACCCGCTCCAGGCGGGGCCGCACGGTCTGATCGGCGATCAGCGACAGCTCGCGATCGCTGCGTCCGTTCGCGAGCAGGGCCAGCACCACCGTGGGCTGCTGGTTGTCGTTGTCGAAGCGGCTGATGAAAGGCTGCTTGGCATCGCGCGGGAACGCCCCCTGCACCTGGGCGACCTTGTCGCGCACGTCCTGCACTGCCCGGTTCATGTCGGCATCGACGTTGAACTGCAGGTAGGTCTCGCTGCGGCCCTCGAAGCTGTTCGAGGTGATCTTCTTGATGCCGGCGATGCCGTTGAAAGCCTGCTCCATCGGCTTGGTCAGTTCGGTCTCGACCGCCGGCGGCGAGGCCCCGGGGTAGGCGACCGACACGAACACCGCGGGCGGCGACACATCCGGCATCTGCTCGACGCCGAGCCGGTTGTAGGCGAACAGCCCGAGCACACACAAGGCCACCATCACCATGGTGGCGAAGACCGGGTTCTTGATGGCGACGCGCGTCATCCACATGGCTTGTGGCCCTTTCGAAAACTGGCGGACGAAGGAGGCGTCAGCTCGAAGACGACGACGGCGTGGCCGCCGAAGCCGGGGGGCCGGCGGCGGCCACGCGGGCCGCCCGGCCCTCGCGCAGATTGTCGAAATGGCTGGCCAGCACCTGGGTGCCCGGCGTCAGCCCTTGCAGCACCTCGACCAGGCCGCTGTGGCTGTCGCGCCGTCCGCTGACCACGCTGCGGCGGAAGAGCTTGCCCTGTTCGAGGGTCCAGACATAGTCCTGCCCCGACGCCGAACCGAGCGCGGTCAGCGGCACCGTCAGGCTGGGCGGGGTGTTCGGCAGGGCCACCTGGCCCAGCGCGAACTGGCCGGCACGCAAGCGCTCGTCGGGGTTGGCGATCTCCACCGCCACGCCGATGGTGCGGCTGCCGGGCTCGACCGCCGGCGCGATCCGTGCCAGGCGGCCCGACACCGGCGTGGGGTCGCCTTCCACCCGGATCTTCACCGGCAGGCCGACCTGCAGGCTGGCCACGTCCTGGGTGCCGACCGCGCCGGCCATTTCAAGCTGCTTCAGGTCGACCACGGTGACGATGGGCTGTTCGGCCGCCACCTTCTCGCCCGGCAAGGCCTGGCGCTTGGCGATGATGCCGGCGAACGGCGCCACCAGGGCCGCCTCCTGGATGTTGATGCGCACCGCGTCGACCTGGGCCTGGGCGGCGTTGAGCTGAGCGCGGGCGGTGTTCAAGGCGGCGCGCGAGGTCTCCAGCGCGTTGGCAGAAATGAACTGCTGCTGAGCCAGGTGCTCGTTGGACGACTGGGTCCGTTCGGCCTGCGCCAGCTGAGCGCGGGCGGATTCCGCCAGCGCCACGCGCTCGGCCAGCCGGGCGTTCAGATCGGCCAGATCCAGCGTGCCCAGCACCTCGCCCTTGGCGACGCGGCTGCCTTCGGCGACCTTCAGCGACACCAGCGTGCCGGCGGCCTTGGCCCGCACCACGGCGGTGGACGGGGCCACCAGCGGCCCCGAGAACTCGATCACCCGCGGCAGCACGTTCATCTGCGCGCGCGCCACTTCGCCGGCACTGAAGTTCAGCACCGCCGCCGGCGCGCCCTTGCCTTCATCGGCCTTCGCGGCACTTTGCCGGCTCAGCATCAAGGCCGTGCCGCCCGCCGCCGCCGCCAACACCACCGCCCCCGTGATCCACCATCGCCTTTGCATGCGCGTCCCCTACCCTGTTCAGACTGACACCGCCTCAATGTCTCGAGGCCGCTGGCAGTGTAGTGGCGACTTGTCGCAAATCAATCCCTCTCGCGACCGGGCGCCGCGCCGTGGGGATGAACTGCAGCGGGGCCTGACCAAACGCTGATCCGCCGCCGACACGCGGCGCTCAGCCGCGCCGGGCGATGTCCGGCGTCGCGACGTGCACGTCGCCGCATTGCGCGCGGTGGCGCAGCGCATGGTCCATCAGCACCAGCGCCAGCATGGCCTCGGCGATCGGCGTGGCGCGAATGCCGACGCAGGGGTCGTGGCGGCCGAAGGTCTCGACCGTGGTCGCGTGGCCGTCGACGTCGATCGAACGCCGCGGCAGGCGGATCGAACTGGTCGGCTTGATGGCCAGGCTGACGGTGATGTCCTGGCCGGTGGCCAGCCCTCCCAGCACGCCGCCGGCGTGGTTGCTGGCAAAGCCCTCCGGGGTCAGTTCGTCGCCGTGGAAGCTGCCCTTCTGGCGCACGACGTCGAAGCCGGCCCCGATCTCGACGCCCTTGACCGCATTGATGCCCATCATCGCGTGGGCGATGTCGGCATCGAGCTTATCGAACAGCGGCTCGCCCAGGCCCACCGGCACGCCGCTGGCTTCCACGTACAGACGCGCGCCGACCGAATCGCCCGCCTTGCGCAGCGCATCCATGTAGGCCTCCAGCTCGGCGATGCCCTGGGCGGTCGCGGCGAAGAACGGGTTGGCGCCGACCTGGCTCCAGTCGTCGCGGGCGATTTCGTGCTCGCCGATCGCCGTCAGACAGCCGCGGATCGCGACGCCGTGATGCTCGCGCAGCCATTTGCGGGCCACGGCGCCAGCCCCCACCATGGGTGCGGTCAGCCGGGCCGAACTGCGGCCGCCACCGCGCGGATCGCGCAGGCCGTACTTGTGCCAGTAGGTGTAATCGGCATGCCCGGGCCGGAAGGTCTGGACGATGTTGCCGTAGTCCTTGCTGCGCTGGTCGGTGTTGCGGATCAGCAGGCAGATCGGGGTGCCGGTGGTCCGTCCTTCATGGACACCCGACAGGATTTCTACCGCGTCAGGTTCGTTGCGCTGGGTGACATGGCGCGAGGTGCCGGGACGGCGGCGGTCCAGCTCGGGCTGGATGTCGGCCTCGCTCAGCGCCATGCCGGGCGGGCAGCCATCGATCACGCAGCCGATGGCCGGACCATGGCTCTCGCCGAAATTGGTGACGCGAAACAGTTCGCCAAGGGTGCTGCCGGACATGCATGGACGCGACGCAGCCCCAGAAGGGCGCCATCGCGGAAAAGGGCTGGGAAGCGGCCGATTTTATCGGCCGCCCCCGGCCGGCGGCGTTGGCGGCTCGAAACAGCCCGGCTTTTCGGGCTTCTCTCGCGCCATCGGCTTCAGTGCGAACGTGCGACAGTCGCCACACGCCGGCCCTGGCTGGCTTTCCGACCTGTTGCCTACCTGTCCCGCCGATGAACCGCCTTGTCGCCCCTGTCCCACCCGTGTCGCGCCCGAAAAGGGCCGCCGGGCCGAGTCGGCGCTGGGCGGCGGGCGCCTGCAGCCTGAGCGCAGGGGTCGCCCGGGCGGCGCCCGACGGCGGAGCGACCGCGGTACACAGCGTCGGCCTGATCGCTGCGATGGCGCTGGCAGGCTTGGCGCTGCTGGCGGTGCTTGCCATGCAGGTGCTGGCGATGCGCCGGCGCTCCGGCCAGCAGCGTGACGCCGACCGCTTGAGCCGCGCGATGCTCGACCACAGCCGCCACCTGATCGGCCTGCTGCGCGCCAATGGCCGCGTGATGCGGCTGAACCACGCCGCGCAGGAATGGATGCGCCAGCCTGGCGAGGCGCTCACCGACCAGGCGCTGTGGGATCTGCCCGGGTGGCTCACCTCACCCGCCCAATCGCTGGGCCTGCAGCATGCCATGGCCCTGGCCGCCGCGGGCCAGGACAGCCGCATGGAGGTGCGCCTGTGCCTGCCCGGCCTGCCCGACCGCATCGCCGAACTCTCGCTGCGTCCGGTCGGCGACCCCGCGGCCGGGCGCCCCCGCCACCTGCTGCTGGAAGCCCGCGACGTGACCTCGCGCCGCCAGGCCGAGGAGAAGCTGCTGCTGGCCGCGGCGGTGTTCGAGCAGGCCCGCGAAGGCATCATGATCACCGAACCCAGCGGCCGCATCGTCTCGGTCAATGCCGCGTTCAGCGCGATCACCGGCTTCACCGCCGACGAGGTGCAGGACCAGTCGCCGGCTCTGCTGGCCACGGCATTGACGCAACCGCGCCTGATCCGCAGCATCCGCATCGGGCTGGCCCGCCAGGGCCATTGGCAGGGCGAGGTGCGCAGCCGCCGCAAGTCCGGCCAGCCGTACACCGTCTGGGTCTCGATGAGCCGGCGAGAGGATGCGCAGGGACGGACCACCCACCTGATCGGCATCCTCAACGACATCACGCGCTCCAAGGAGACCGAGCGCAAGATGCTGCGTCAGGCGCAATTCGACGGATTGACCGAGCTGCCCAACCGCCACCTGCTGACCGAGCGGGTGCAGGTGGCGATCACCGGGGCACGTCGCAGCGATGCATCGTTTGCGCTGCTGTACATGGACTTGAACCGCTTCCGCGACATCAACGACAACTTCAGCCATTCCGCCGGCGACGCGGTGCTGATGGAGATGTCCCAGCGCCTGCGCGAGGGCTTGCGCGACACCGACACCGTCGCGCGGCTGGGCGGCGATGAATTCGCGGTGCTGCTGCACGACACCGACGCCGACGGCGCGGCCGAAGTCGCGGTCAAGCTGCTCGAACGCATCGCCCTGCCCTGCATGGTGATGGGTCACGAACTGAGCATGAGCGTCTCGATCGGCATCGCGATGTTCCCGGCCGACGGCCAGGACGCCGAATCGCTGATGCGCTGCGCCGACAGCGCGATGTACCGCGCCAAGCAGGACGGCCCGGGCGGCTTCGGTTTCTTCGCCGAGGGCACCCAGCAGCGTTCGGTCCGGCACCTTCAGCTCGAAGCCGCCTTGCGCCGCGCCACCGAGCGCGGCGAGTTGCTACTTCATTACCAGCCGCAGTTGGCGGTCGACACCGGCGACGTGATCGGGGTCGAGGCCCTGGTGCGCTGGCGCCACCCGGAGCTGGGCATGGTGTCGCCGGGCGAGTTCATTCCGCTGGCCGAAAGCAGCGGGCAGATCCTGCTGATCGGCGAATGGGTGATGCGCACGGCGGTGCGGCAGATGAAAGCCTGGATCGACGCCGGCCTGCCGCAGTTGGTGGTGGCCGTCAACCTGTCGGCGCTGCAGTTCCGCGACCCGCAATTGCCCGACCGGATACGGACCATTCTGAATGAGGCCGGCCTGCCGCCGGCCTGCCTGGAGCTGGAACTGACCGAGAGCGTGGCCACCGGCAACCCGATCGCGGCGATGGCGATGATGGAACGCCTGCACGGCCTGGGCGTGCGCCTGTCGATCGACGACTTCGGCACCGGTTACTCGTCGCTGAACTACCTCAAGCGATTTCCGATCCACACGCTGAAGATCGACCAGAGCTTCGTGCGCGACATCGGTACCGACGCCGACGACCGCGCGATCGTGCAGGCCATCATCCAGATGGCCAGAGCGCTGCACCTGAGCACGATCGCCGAAGGCGTGGAGAACGACGAACAGGCGCGCTTCCTGCGGGCCAACGGCTGCGACGCGGTGCAGGGCTACCGCTATTGCCGGCCGATCGACGCCCAGGCCGCCCAGCAGTGGATCCAGGCCCGCATGGCGCCGCAGAACCCGGCCGACGACGACGAATCGCCGCCCAGCGCGTTCGCAGCCCTGCAACTCTGAACCAGGCCCGTCCCGGCGCGAGGCGGCCGGAGCCGCCCGGGCGGCTCAGCGGGCCTGCTCGCCCTCGGCGCCCTCTTCCACCGGCCAGTCGCGGATGTAGGCCTTGAGCATGCGGTTCTCGAAGTCCTGCGCCTCGACCACCGTCTTGGCCACGTCGTAGAACGAAATCACGCCCATCAGCGTGCGCCCGTCGAGCACCGGCATGTAGCGGGCATGGCGGCCCAGCATCATGCGGCGGACTTCGTCGATCTCGGTCGCCGGGGTGCAGGTCAGCGGTGCATCGTCCATCACCGAGCGCACCAGCGTGCCGCCGATCTGTCCGCCGTTCTTGACGATCGACGCGATGACCTCGCGGAAGGTGAGCATGCCCGTGAGGTCGCCGTGGTCCATCACCACCAGCGAGCCGATGTCGTGCGCGGCCATGGTGTCGACCGCCTCGGCCAGCGGGTGTTCGGGCGTGACGGTGAACAAGGTGTTGCCCTTGACTTTCAGGATGTCGCTGACCTTCATTGCCTGCTCCTTGCGCTGCTGCGCCCTCTGTCGGCTGATGCGGGCAACATAGCACACAATTCCTGCCTGACCCAGACTGAGAAAGACCCTATGCCCGGTTATTCGGACCCCGGCTTCGACACCCTTGCGCTGCATGCCGGCGCCGCCCCCGACCCGGCCACCGGCGCGCGCGCGGTGCCCATCCACCTGACCACCTCGTTCGTCTTCGAGTCCAGCGAGCACGCGGCCTCGCTGTTCAACATGGAGCGTTCGGGCCACGTCTACAGCCGCATCTCCAACCCGACGACCGCGGTGCTGGAGGAGCGCGTGGCCGCGCTGGAGGGCGGCACCGGCGCCATCGCCACCGCCAGCGGCCAGGCCGCGCTGCATCTCGCGGTCGCCACGCTCGCGGGCGCCGGCTCGCACATCGTGGCCAGCGCGGCGCTGTACGGCGGCTCGCACAATCTGTTGCACGACACCTTGTCCCGATTCGGCGTGCGCACCACGTTCGTCGCGCCGGGCGACCTGGCGGCCTGGCGCGAAGCGATCGGCCCGGACACCAAGCTGCTGTTCGGCGAGACGCTGGGCAACCCCGGCCTGGACGTCCTGGACATTCCCCAAGTGAGCCGCATCGCCCACGACGCCGGTCTGCCGCTGCTGGTCGACTCGACCTTCACGCCGCCCTGGCTGCTGCGACCCTTCGACCACGGTGCCGATCTGCTGTTTCACTCGGCCACCAAGTTCCTCTCGGGCCACGGCACCGTGGTGGGCGGGGTGCTGGTCGATTCCGGTCGCTTCAACTGGGCGGCGGCCCACGCCCGCCACGGCAAATTCCCCGAGCTCTGCGAACCCTATGCCGGTTTCCACGGCATGGTCTTCGCCGAGGAGAGCACGGTGGGCGCCTTCCTGCTGCGCGCCCGCCGCGAGGGCCTGCGCGACTTCGGCGCCTGCATGAGCCCGCACACCGCCTGGCTGATCCTGCAGGGGCTGGAGACGCTGCCGCTGCGCATGGCCCGCCACGTCGGCAACGCCCGCGAGGTCGTGGCCTTCCTGGCCCGCCACCCGCTGGTTGCACGGGTGGGCTACCCGGAGCTCGACGGCCACCCCGGCCAGGCGCTGGCGCGCCAGCTGCTGCCCCGCGGCTGTGGCTCGGTCTTCAGCTTCGATCTCAGGGGCACGCGGGCCCAGGGGGTGGCCTTCGTCGACGCGCTGAAGATCTTCTCGCACCTGGCCAACGTCGGCGATTGCCGATCGCTGGTGATCCATCCGGCTTCCACCACCCATTTCCGCATGGACGACGCGGCGCTGGCACAGGCCGGCATCACGGCCGGAACGATCCGCCTGTCGATCGGGCTGGAAGACCCGGCCGACCTGATCGACGACCTGACCCGGGCGCTGAAGGCGGCCGAGAAGGCGGGGGTCTGACGATGGAACTGATCGTCCAAGGCCGGCGCGCCTACGCCTACACCGGCGGCAAGCCCTTCGATCCCGCGCTGCCGTGCGTGGTCTTCATCCACGGGGCGCTGCACGACCACAGCGTCTGGACCCTGCTCGCGCGCTGGTGCGCCCACCACGGCTACGGCGTGCTCGCGGTGGACCAACCCGGCCACCTGCGGTCGGACGGGCCCTTGCTGGGCAGCGTCGAGGCGCTGGCCGACTGGACCCTGGCCCTGCTCGACGCCGCGGGGGTCGCCCCCAAGCAGAGCGCCAGCGTGGTCGGCCACAGCATGGGCTCGCTGATCGCGCTGGAGATGGCGGCCCGCGCCCCCGAGCGCATCCGCCGCCTGGTGATGATGGGCACGGCCTATCCGATGAAAGTCGCGGATGCGCTGCTGGCCGCCGCGCGCGACACGCCCGCGGCAGGCATGGACCGGGTCAACGCGTTCTCGCTGTCGACCTGGGCCGCCAAGCCGAGCTATCCGGGCCCGGGCATGTGGCTGCACGGCGGCAACCGCCAGCTGATGGCCCAGGTGCAGGCCGGCCACGCCGAGGCCAACGTCTTCCTGCATGACTTCACGCTGTGCAACGCCTATGCGGGCGGTCTGCAGGCGGCGGCGCAAGTCCGCTGTCCCGTGCACCTGGTGCTGGGAGCCGCCGACCAGATGACCTCGCCCAAGGCGGCGCGCGAGATGGCTGCGGCGCTGTCCGCCACGGTGCACGGCGTGCCCGGCGGCCACGGCCTGATGCAGGAACAGCCCGACGCCGTGCTCGCCGCCTTGCGCCGGGCGCTGGCCTGAGCGATGGTCGCCCTCCCCTTCGCCTTGCCAGAAGACCCGCTCGACGGTCGCCCGCTGCCCGAGCCGCGAGGCCCTCAGGCCAGCGCCGACGAGGCCTGAACCCGGCGCAGGTTCGTCAACATGTCGGACGCCATCGCGCGCAGATCGAACGCCGGCTGCCAGCCCCAGTCGGCGCGGGCGGCGGCATCGTCGATCGAGCGGGGCCAGCTGTCGGCGATGGCCTGGCGGAAATCGGGCGCGTAATCGATCTCGAAGCCGGGCAGTTCCTCGGCCAGCACGCGGCCGATCTCGGCGGGCGTGAAGCTGCTGCCCGACAGGTTGTACGCGTGCCGCTCGCCGATCGCCGCGGCTGGCGCGTCCATCAGCGCCAACGTGGCGCGGATCGCATCGGGCATGTACATCATCGGCAGCGCGGTCTCGGGACCGAGGAAGCAGGTGTAGCGCCCGTCCTTCAGCGCCGCGTGGAAGATCTCCACCGCGTAGTCGGTGGTGCCGCCGCCGGGGGGGGTCTTCCAGCTGATCAAGCCCGGGTAGCGCAAGCTGCGCACGTCCACCCCGTGCACCCGGTGGTACCAGGCGCACCAGCCTTCGCCGGCCAGCTTGGAGATGCCGTAGATGGTGGTGGGCTCCATCACCGTCTTCTGCGGCGTGGCGTCGCGCGGCGTGGTCGGGCCGAAGGCGGCGATCGAGCTGGGCCAGAAGACGCGTTCCAGACGGTGCGTGCGGGCCAGCTCCAGCACGTTCAGCAGGCCCTTCATGTTCAGGTCCCAGGCCCACATCGGATGCTGCTCGCCGCGGGCCGACAGCGCCGCCGCCAGGTGGTAGATACGCTGGATGCCGTGCCGCTCGACCACGGCGGTCAGCGCCGCGGCATCGGTGACGTCCAGCGCCTCGTGCACCACGCCGGCGACACGGCCGCGCGGCGACAGGTCGCTGGTGACCACGGTGTGGGCCCCGTGGCGTGCCGCCAGGGTCTCGGCCAGCTCGGTGCCGATCTGGCCGTTGGCACCGATGATCAGGACTTTGGAAGCGCTCATTTCACCAGCCCCAGTGCCCGGCCGGCCTGCGCGAACGCGGCCACCGCCGCCTCCAGTTGCGCACGGTCGTGCGCCGCGCTCATCTGCACCCGGATGCGGGCCTGCCCCTTGGGCACCACCGGGAAAAAGAAACCCACGACATAGACGCCCAGTTCCAGCAGCCGGGCCGACAGTTTCTGCGCCATCACGGCGTCGTAGACCATGATGGGCACGATGGGATGCTCGCCCGGCTTGATCTCGAAGCCGGCCTGCTGGATCGCAGCGCGGAAGTAGGCGGTGTTGTCGGCCAGCCGGTCGCGCAGCGCGGTCGAGGCCTCCAGCAGGTCGAGCACGGCGATCGAGGCACCGACGATGGCCGGCGCGACGGTGTTCGAGAACAGGTAGGGCCGCGAACGCTGGCGCAGCAGCTCCACCACCTCCTTGCGCGCCGCGGTGAAGCCGCCCGAGGCGCCGCCCAGCGCCTTGCCCAGCGTGCCGGTGATGATGTCGACCTTGGCCACCCCGTCGACCAGCAGGCCGCGGTGCTCGTGCGTGCCGCGTCCAGTGGCGCCCATGAAGCCGGTGGCGTGGCATTCGTCCACCCCCAGCAGCGCGCCGAAGCGATCGCACAGCACGCGCATCTCGTCGAGCCGCGCGATGGTGCCGTCCATCGAGAACACGCCGTCGGTGAAGACCAGCTTGAAGCGCGCCCCCGCTGCCTCGGCTTCCTGCAGGCAGCGCTGCAGGTCGGCCATGTCGTTGTGCTTGTAGCGCCAGCGCTGGGCCTTGCAGAGACGGATGCCGTCGATGATGGAAGCGTGATTCAGCTCGTCGCTGATGATGGCGTCGGCCTCGCCCAGCAGCGGCTCGAACAGGCCGCCGTTGGCGTCGAACGCGGCCGCGTAGAGGATCGCGTCCTCCAAGCCGAGGAACCTCGCCAGTCGCGCCTCCAGGGTCTTGTGCAGGTCCTGGGTGCCGCAGATGAAGCGCACCGAGGACAGGCCGAAGCCGTGGCTGTCCAGCGCGGCGTGCGCCGCGGCGATCACCGCCGGGTGGCTGGACAGGCCCAGGTAGTTGTTGGCGCACAGGTTGATCACCTCGCGGCCGTCGGTGGTGCGGATCAGCGGTCCCTGCGGCGTGGTGATGACGCGTTCGGCCTTGTAAAGGCCTGCGTCGCGCAGGGTCTGCAATTCTTGGCGCTGGTGGGCCAGAAACTCGTCAACGTGGGCCATGGTCGGGTCCTGTGGAGATGGCGTGGCGGGTCTGCCGGTGGCTGGATCGTTCGTTATATCGAACGCAAATGCAGTATCATGGACAACATCCCACAGCGTCAAGCCCGATCATGAAACGCAGCTCCGTCGCCCCCGAACCGCCCCGCGTCGGCCAGACCTTGGCCGCGCTGCGGCAGGCACGTTCGCTCTCGCTGGATGAGCTGTCGCGCCAGGCGGGGGTGTCGAAATCGATGCTGTCGCAGATCGAACGCAACCAGGCCAACCCGACCGTCGCGGTGGTCTGGCGTCTGGCCAATGCGCTGGCGGTGCCGCTGAGCGACTTCCTGGGCGGCGAGCCGCGCCACCCGCCCTCTTCCATCGCCGCGGTGGCCGCCCATGCGACGCCGACGCTGAGCAGCCCGGACGGACTGTGCTCGCTGCGCATCCTGGGCCCGGTCGAGCTGGCCGGTCAGTTCGAATGGTACGAACTGGCGGTGCAGGCTGGCGGCGTGCTGGCGTCGGAGGCGCACGAACCCGGCTCGCGGGAACACCTGAGCGTGCTGGACGGCACGCTGGAAGTGCAGTCCGGCGACCAGACGCTGCGCCTGAAATCCGGCGACACGGCGCGCTACGCGGCCGATCTGGCCCACGCCATCCGCAATCCGCTGAAGACCACCGCCCGCGCGATGCTGGTGGTGTTGCACCCGGGCTGATCCGGGCGCCCTCGTTCAGGCGGCCGGCGGCAGCAGATCGGACAGCATCAGGCGATCGAAGCCGGCCCGCTCGCGAAAGAGCGCCACGCGCTCGTCGCTCTTCAGCAGCAGCAAGCCGATCAGGCCATCGGCCGGCGTTCGCGTCGGCTCGCACAACAGCACATGGCGCTGGGCGCCGGCTTCGTCGAGCCGGGCCACCCAGTCCTGCTCGACCAAGGCATCGATCACCGGTTCGATCTGCAGTGGATCGGTGCGCAGCGCGGCCGCGATCTGGGTCATCTCCAGGCCGCGCGCATCGCCCTGGCGCGCGGCCGCCAACTGGCTCAGGATCGCCAGCGCCAGCGCAAACCGGTGGCCCGGCGTGCTGGGCTGGCGCACCGCATGCATCTGCAGGCTGGGCGCGTAGGCCGCGATCACCGCGCCGAGCAACACGATCACCCAGCCCAGGTACAGCCACAGCAGGAAGATCGGCGCCGTCGCGAACGCGCCGTAGATCGTCGAATAGGTCGAGACCGATTTCACATACCAGGCCAGGCCGCGCTTGGCCAATTCGAAGCCCACCGCCACGAACATGCCGCCGGCCAGCGCATGGCGCCAGCGCACGTGGGTGTTGGGCACGTGATGGAACAGGCCGGCGACCGCGGCGGCGAGCAGCAGGAACTGGATCACCTCCAGCAGCAGGCTGACGCCGCCCGGCAGTTCACGCGCCACGCTGTGCGAGCCGGTCAGCACGTATGAGGTCAGACTCAGGCTGATGCCCAGCACCAGCGGGCCCAGCGTGGCCGTGGCCCAGTAGACCAGCACCCGCTGCGCGATCGGGCGCGGCTTGCGGACCCGCCAGATGCCGTTCAGCGTCCGGTCGATCGTCAGCATCAGCGACAGCGCGCTGGCCACCAGCACCAGCAAGCCCACCGTGCCCAGGCGGCTGGCCTTGCTGGCGAACTGGGTCAGCGCCCCCAGGACCGGCCTGGCGATCGCGTCGGGGACCAGGCTTTGCAGGAAATACTTCTGCAAAGCCGCCTGGAACTGCGCGAACATCGGAAAGGCGGTGAAGACGGCCAGCATCACCGTCAACAGCGGCACGATCGCGATCAGGGTGGTGAAGGTCAGGCTGCTGGCCGTCACGCCCAGCCGATCCTCGCGAAAACGCTGGCGCAAGGTGCGCAAGGTATCGAACCAGGGCCAGGTACGCAGCGTGGTCAGGCCATCGGCGAGGCCTTGCTGCCAGTGGCTGCGCAGGAGGTGTAGGAAACGCATGGCGGCTATCATGCCAGCCATGTCCAGCCCGTCCCCCGCCCCCGCGACCGTCCCTCTGCCGGAGGGTACTTTTACCTCGATCGGCGGCGGCGATGACACACCGCGCCCCCCCGATGCCGTGACGCGCGTGACCCGGATGATCGCGGTGGGCGCCTTGCTTGCACTGATCGCGCTCGACCTGGCCTGGGAACTGTGGCTGGCCCCGACCGGCAGCGGCCGGCTGGCGATCAAGGTCCTTCCGCTGGTGTTTCCGCTGGCCGGCCTGCTGCGGCACCGCCTCTACACCTATCGCTGGCTGAGCCTGCTGGTGTGGATCTACTGCGCCGAAGGCCTGGTGCGTGCCGCCAGCGACACCGGCCTGTCCGCGGCGCTGGCCGGCGGCGAAGTGGGCTTGTGCGTGGTGCTGTTCGTGGCCTGCGCGGTGCAGGTGCGATGGCGGCTGAAGCACGCCGCGCCGCAGCAACAGGCGATGGCGCCGCGATCGACATGAGCGCGGTCTTGCTGGCGCAGCTGCGCGGGTGGCTGGGTCCGGCTCAGGTCCTGGCGGACGGCGATTTGAGCGCCTGGGAAATCGACTGGCGCAAACGCTATCGCGGCAAGGCGCTGGCGGTCGTCCGGCCTGGCAGCGCCGCCGAGGTGGCCGCGGTCCTGAAGGCCTGCGCGGCCCATGGTGTGTCGGTGGTGCCGCAGGGGGGCAACACCGGACTGGTGGGCGGCGGCGTGCCGGACGGCTCGGGCCGCCAAGTGGTGTTGCTGCTGTCTCGCCTGAACCGGGTCCGGCAGATCGATCCGGACAATCTCACCGTCACGGTCGAGGCCGGTTGCCTGCTGCAAGCTTTGCAGGCCGCGGCCGCGGCCGAGGGGCTGCTGTTTCCGCTCAGCCTGGCGTCCGAGGGCAGTTGCACCCTCGGTGGCAACCTGGCGACCAATGCCGGCGGCACCCAGGTCCTGCGCTATGGCAATGCGCGCGAGCTGTGCCTCGGTCTGGAGGTCGTGACGGCCGCGGGCGAGATCTGGAACGGTTTGAGCGGCCTGCGCAAGGACAACACCGGCTACGACCTGCGCGACCTGTTCATCGGCAGCGAGGGCACGCTGGGCGTGATCACCGCGGCGACGATGAAGCTGTTCCCGATGCCGGGCGCGACGATGACCGCGCTGGCCGCCTGCGAGTCGATCGACGCGGCCCTGGGCCTGCTGAGACTGGCTCGCCGCCACCTGGACGCCGGGCTGACCGGCTTCGAGGTGATGGAGGCCTTCTCGCTGGAACTGGTGGCCCGCCACTTCCCGCAGAGGGCCCGCCCCTTGCCGACGGCCCCATGGACGGTGCTGCTGGAGCTGACCGGCGCCAGCCCGGACGATGCGAGCAGCCGGCTCGATCAGCTGTTGGGCGCCGCGCTGCGTGATGGCCTGATCGCCGATGCGGCGGTGGCGCAGTCGCAGGCGCAGTCGCAGGCGCTGTGGCAACTGCGCGAGGCAATTCCGCTGGCCCAGGCCGAGGAAGGCCTGAACATCAAGCACGACATTTCGCTGCCGGTGTCTGCGATTCCGGCCTTCGTGAGGAACACCGGGGAGGCCTTGCGCCAGGCCTGGCCGGGCGTGCGACTGGTGACCTTCGGCCACCTGGGCGACGGCAACCTGCACTACAACGTTCAGGCGCCCGAAGGCAGTTCGGCATCGGACTTCCTGCGCCGCAACGAAGCCCGGGTGAACCGACAGGTCTATGACGCCGTGCAACAGGCGGGCGGCTCGTTTTCTGCGGAGCACGGCATCGGCTTGCTCAAGCGCGACGAACTGGCGCAGCGCGCGTCGCCGGTGGCGCTGGGCTTGATGAAGGCGCTGAAGGCTGCGCTGGACCCGCAAGGTGTGCTGAACCCGGGTCGGGTGGTCTGAGCCGACGCGCGAACGACGGTCCCTTCGCCCTAATGCGCAGGCCCCTTGAGGGCGGCCGGCACGGGCAGCGCCATCACCTCGATGCCTTCGTCCTGCAATTCGGCGCGCTGCTTGGGCGTGGCCTGGCCTCGGATGCCGCGAGCGGCCGCCTCGCCATAGTGGATCTTGCGCGCTTCCTCCGGAAAGCGCTCGCCGACGTCTTCCGTGTGTTCGATCAGCTTGCGCACCGCGTTCATCCACATCGACTGCGCCTGGCGCGCCGTGGCCGCGGCGCCCGCATCGGCGGGCCTCATGGCCGCCTGCGCGCCCGCGCCCGTCGGCGGGACGCTTACCGCGCCGGCGTGGCCGGGACGACCCGCCGACAGGTTGAGCCGCGGTGCACTGGGCAATTGCTGCACGCCGTGCTCGCCGCACAGCGGGCATTCGAGCAGACCCTGCTCACGCTGGCGTTCGAAGGCATCGTGCGAGGCAAACCATCCCTCGAACCCGTGGCCAGCAACGCATCGTAGGTTCAGGACCTTCATTCGGACATTATCCGGCGACCGGCACCCCATCGGCGGTCTGCCAGGGCAAAGCCCACGATCCGGCACGCCATTTCTGCAGCCACAGCAGCGCGATCAACGACTTGGCGTCGGTCAGTGCGCCGGCGCCGGCCAACGCATCGAGTTCGGCCTCCGTCATCAGGCAGATGTCGAGAAACTCCTCGGCATCCAGTTGCTGCGGCCCCGCGCGCAGGCCTCTCGCGAACCAGATCTCGATCAACTCGTTGGAGTAGGCCGGCGCGTTGTGCATTGTGGCCGCCCTGGCCCATTGGGCAGCGGTGTAGCCGGTTTCCTCGGCCAGTTCACGGCGTGCACAGGTGAAGCGGTCCTCGCCGGGGTCGATCTTGCCGGCCGGAAACTCCAGCAGCACCTGGCCCAGCGGGTAGCGGCACTGGCGCTCCATCACCAGTCGGCCGTCGTCGAGCATCGGCACGATCATCACCGCACCGGGGTGGATGATGTATTCGCGCCCGGCCGTCGCACCGCCCGGCAAGGTGACGGTGTCGCGACGAACATCGAGAAAGTGGCCGCGGTAGACCTGCTGCTGGTGCAGGGGGCGCTCGATCAGGTGGTCATCATCAGTCATCGGTCAGCTCCAGCATGCGCTGCGGTGCGCGCGGGCCACCAGTGGCCGCCACCAGAGGATCGCCATCGGGCGCGTGGCGCCCAAGGGACGCCGCCAGCAGCATGGCGCCCTGGCGACGATGGCGGATCAACCCGACAGCGCGGCGACGATCACGTCGCGGCACAGCGCCATCAAGCCGTCAGGCAACAAGCCCAGCACCAGGGCCGCGGCCCCATTGCATGCGAGCAGGATGCCCACGCCGCCGCGCGCCGCAGGCACCCGGGCATCCGAGGGCTCGTCGAACCACATCACCTTGACGATGCGCAGGTAGTAGTACGCGGCCACCAGCGACAGCAGCACCGCCACCACCGCCAGGGTGATGTAGCTGTTGTCATTGGTCGTGACCAGCGCCTGGAGCACGGCCAGCTTGGCGTAGAACCCCACCATCGGTGGCACGCCGGCCAGCGAGAACATGAACACCGTCATCACGCCGGCCAGCCAGGGGCTGCGCTTGGCCAGGCCGGACAGGTCCGAGACCTCCTCGCTTTCGAAACCTTGGCGCGACAGGAACATCACCAGGCCGAAGGTGCCCAATGTGGTCAGCACATAGGTCACGACGTAGAACATCGCGGAACTGTAGCCGTTGGCCGCCGAGGTGGTATGACCGGCAATCACCGTGGGCGTGAAGCCGAGCAGCATGAAGCCCAGCTGCGCAATGGCCGAATAGGCCAGCATGCGCTTCAGGTTGGTCTGCGCGATGGCCGCGAGATTGCCGACGCTCATCGACAGCACCGACAGCACGATCAACATCTGCTGCCAGTCGTGCGCCAGGCCGGTCATGCCCTCGACCAGCAGCCGGAAGGTGATCGCGAAGGCCGCGAACTTGGGGGCGCCGCCGATCAGCAGCGTCACGGCCGTCGGCGCGCCCTGGTAGACGTCGGGCACCCACATGTGGAACGGCACGACACCGAGCTTGAACGCCAGGCCGGCGACGATGAAGACGGCGCCGAAGGTCAGCACCGCCGAATTGGCCTGACCGCGGGAGATCACGGCGAAGACCTCGGGCAGGTCGAGCGAGCCGGTGGCGCCGTACATCATCGACATGCCGTACAGCAGGAAGCCGCTGGCCAGCGCACCGAGCACGAAATACTTCATCGCCGCTTCGGTCGCCATGGCATGGTCGCGGCGCAGGGCCACCAGGGCGTAGAGCGACAGACTCATCAGTTCGAGCCCGACGTAGATGACCAGGAAGTTGTTGGCCGAGATCATCACCGAGATGCCCAGCAGCACGAACATCGACAGCGTGAAGAACTCGCCCTTGAGCATGTCGCGGTCGGCGATGTACGGCCGGGCGTAGGCGAGCGTCAGCATCATCGCCAGTGCGGCGCACAGCGCCAGCAGGTGGCCCATCGGGTCGGACACCACCAGCCCTTGCATGCCGTAGACCGATGCGGCCGCACCGTGCATTCCCAGGCCGCCCTGCATGGCGCTGGCATGCATGAAGGCCACCACCGCGAGCGTTGCCTGGGTCAGCCAGAACGTCAGGCCGCGTTTCGGATCGCTGACCTTCAGGTCCACCAGCGCAATCACGCAGGCCGCCAGCAGCAGCAGGGTTTCAGGGTAGACAACGAGCCAGTTCATTTGAGTCATGGTTTGCTCTTGGGCCTCGTCACGGGAGCTTGGACGCGGCCACGTGCCGCAGCAACTCGGTCACCGAGACGTGCATCACATCGGTGAAGGGCTTGGGATAGAGGCCCATCGCCATCACCGCCAGCGCCAGCGCCGCCAGCATCAGGAATTCACGGGCGTTGATATCGGTCAGCGCGCGAACCTTGTCGTTGACCACGTCACCCAGGTAGACACGCTTGTACATCCACAGCGTGTAGGCGGCCCCGAGGATCAGGGCGGTCGCCGCCAGCGCACCGATCCAGAAATTGAACCCCACCGCGCCCAGGATCACCATCCACTCGCCGATGAAGCCGGCGGTACCCGGCAGGCCGCAGTTGGCCATCGAGAACAGCATCGCGAAGGCGGCGAACTTCGGCATGGTGTTGACCACGCCGCCATAGCTGGCGATCTCGCGCGAGTGGACCCGGTCGTACAGCACACCGATCGACAGGAACATGGCACCGGACACGAAGCCGTGCGAGATCATCTGCACCAGACCGCCCGACACGCCCAGTTCGCTGAAGATGAAAAAGCCCAGCGTGACGAAGCCCATGTGGGCGATCGACGAATAAGCCACCAGCTTCTTCATGTCCTGCTGGACCAGGGCGACCAGCCCGATGTAGATCACCGCGGTCAGGCTCAGCGCGATGATGACCCAGGCGTAGGCCCGGCTGGCGTCCGGCGCGATCGGCATCGAGAAGCGCAGGAAGCCGTAGGCACCGAGCTTCAGCATGATCGCCGCCAGCACCACCGAGCCGCCCGTCGGGGCCTCGACGTGGGCGTCGGGCAGCCAGGTGTGCACCGGCCACATCGGCACCTTGACCGAGAACGCCGCGAAGAAGGCGAAGAACAGCAGGGTCTGCGCATCCATCGGCAGCGGCAGCTTGTGCCACGTCAGGATGTCGAAGCTGCCACCCGACTTGTCGTACAGGTAGATCAGCGCGATCAGCATCAGCAGCGAGCCGAGCAGCGTGTAGAGGAAGAACTTGAACGCCGCGTAGACCCGGCGCGGCCCGCCCCAGATGCCGATGATGATGTACATCGGGATCAGCGTGGCCTCGAAGAAGACGTAGAACAGCAGGCCGTCGACCGCCGCGAACACGCCCACCATCAGGCCCGACAGGATCAGGAAGGCGCCCATGTACTGGTGCACGCGCGAGGTGATCACCTGCCAGGCCGAGATCACCACGATCACGGTGATGAAGGCGGTCAGCAGCACGAACCAGACCGAGATCCCGTCCACCCCCAGGTGATAGCGCACGTTGAAGCGCTCGATCCAGCTCAGGTTCTCCTGGAACTGCATCGCTGCAGTGGTGGTATCGAAGCCGGTGATCAGCGGGATCGTGACCAGCAGCGACAGCACGGCGCCGACCAGCGCGATCCAGCGCGCGGCACCCGGCTGGTCGTCCCGACCCAGCGCAAGCAGGACGGTGCCGAAAGCGATCGGCAACCAGATGGCAACACTCAACAGACCCATTCTTGTTCTCCGCCCTTGATCAGTGAGCCGACAGGGTCGACAGGAAGAAGGGCCACAGCTGCCAGGTCATCAGACCGAAGACACCCAGCACCATCATCAGCGCGTACCAGGACAGGTAGCCGGTCTGAAAGGTGCGTACCACGCCCGCGAAGGCGCCGACCGCGTTGGCCGAACCGTTGACGATCGCGCCGTCGATCAGACCGACGTCGCCGCCTTTCCACAAGCCGCGACCGAGCTTGCGCAGGCCGGCGGCGATGACGTTCTCGTTGAACCAGTCCATGTAGTACTTGTTCTCCAGCAAGCGCATCACCGGCGCGATGCTGCGCCCGATCGCCGCCGGAATTTCCGGCTTCAACATGTAGAACACGTAGGACATCGCGACACCCGCCAAGGCCAGCCAGAACGGCAGCGAGGTGAAGGCACGCAATCCCATGTCGGTCGCGCCGTGGAACTCGCGGCCCAGTTCTTCCAGGGCCGGGTGGGCGGCGCTGTTGATGACGATCGAGTCCTTCAGGAAGTCGCCGAACAGCATCGGCTGGATCGTCAGGAAGCCGATCACCACCGACGGGATCGCGAGCAGCACCAGCGGTGCGGTCACCACCCAGGGCGATTCGTGCGGATCATGATGCTCGCCGTGAGCGTCGTGGTGGTCATGCTCGCCCGGGAAGGGCTTGTGGTGGAAGCGTTCCTTGCCGTGGAAGACCAGGAAATACATCCGGAACGAATAGAACGCCGTCACGAAGACGCCGGCCACCACCGAGAACTGCGCGAAGCCGGCGGCCGGCAGATGGCTGGCCGCCACGGCCTCGATGATCGAGTCCTTCGAATAAAAGCCGGCGAAGAACGGCGTGCCGATCAAGGCCAGCGATCCGACCAGCGAGGTGATCCAGGTGATGGGCATGTACTTGCGCAGGCCGCCCATGTTGCGGATGTCCTGATCGTGGTGCATGCCGATGATCACCGAGCCTGCGCCCAGGAACAGCAAGGCCTTGAAGAAGGCGTGCGTCATCAGGTGGAACACCGCCACGCTGTACGCCGACGCCCCGAGGGCCACCGTCATGTAGCCCAGCTGCGACAGCGTCGAATAGGCGACGACGCGCTTGATGTCGTTCTGGATGATGCCCAGGAAGCCCATGAACAAGGCGGTGATCGATCCGATGATCAGCACGAAGTTCAGCGCGGTGTCGCTCAGCTCGAACAACGGCGACATGCGGCTGACCATGAAGATGCCCGCAGTCACCATCGTCGCGGCATGGATCAGCGCCGAGATCGGCGTCGGGCCCTCCATCGAGTCGGGCAGCCAGACGTGCAGCGGGAACTGCGCGCTCTTGCCCATCGCGCCGATGAACAGGCAGATGCAGGCCACGCTCAAGAGATGCCAGTCGGTGCCCGGAAAGCCCAGCTTGGACAGGTCGCCGGCCTTGGCGAAGACTTCGGCGTAGTTCAACGAACCGCTGTAGGCCAGGATCAGGCCGATGCCCAGGATGAAGCCGAAATCGCCGACCCGGTTGACCAGGAAGGCCTTCATGTTGGCAAAGATCGCGGTCGGCTTCTTGAACCAGAAACCGATCAGCAGATAGGACACCAGGCCCACCGCTTCCCAGCCGAAGAACAGCTGCAGGAAGTTGTTCGCCATCACCAGCATCAGCATCGAGAAGGTGAACAGCGAGATGTACGAGAAGAAGCGCTGGTAGCCCGGGTCTTCCTCCATGTAGCCGATGGTGTAGATGTGCACCATCAGCGACACGAAGGTCACCACGCACATCATCATGGCCGTCAGCCCGTCGATCAGGAAGCCGACCTCCATCTTCAGGCCGCCCACGTTCATCCACTCGTAGACGGTCTGGTTGTAGCGCGCGCCTTCCGTGGCCACCGACCACAGGACCAGGGCCGAACAGAGGAAGGCGATCAGCACGCCGAGAATGGTGACGACGTGCGAACCGCGCCGGCCCACCGCCTTTCCGGCCAGGCCGGCGACGAGGGAGCCCGCGAGCGGCGCCAGCGGCACCGTGAGGAGCAGATTCTGGGTAAGTTGTACAGACATGGTCTTCAGGGCTCCGCGATGCTGACTCAGCCCTTGAGGGAATCGAGTTCGTCCACAGCGATCGTCGAGCGATTGCGGAACAGTACGACCAGGATGGCCAGGCCAATCGCCGATTCGGCGGCGGCCACGGTCAGGATGAAGAACACGAAGACCTGGCCTTGCATGTCACCCAGGTAGTGCGAGAAGGCGACGAAATTCATGTTCACCGCCAGCAGCATCAGTTCGATGGCCATCAGCATCACGATCAGGTTGCGCCGATTCAGGAAGATGCCCACCACCGACAGCGCGAACAGCAGGCCGCCGACGGTGAGGTAGTGGTACAGGGTGATCCCGGTGCTCATGCGGCGCCTCCTTCAGGGGACTTGGGCTGCGAGGGGGCTTCGACCGTGGCCGGCATCGCCACCAGACGGACGCGGTCGACACTCTTGACGCGGACCTGCTCGGACGGATTCTGGTAGCGGCTGTCCTTGCGCTTGCGAAGGGTCAGCGCGATCGCGGAGATCATCGCCACCAGCAGCAGCACCGCCGCGACCTGCAGCGGGTACAGGTACTGGGTGTAGATCGCCACCCCCAGCGCGTGGGTGTTGCCCATCTTCAGCAGCGCCGGATCCATCGCCTTGGCCACCGGGAGGTTGAAACCGCCCTTCATGACCAGGAACATCTCAAGCGCGATCAAAGCGCCGATCATCCCGGCGAGCGGAAAGTGGGTCCAGAAGCCGTCGCGCAGATTGGCCGATCCCATGTCGAGCATCATCACGACGAAAAGGAACAGCACCATCACCGCGCCGACGTAGACCAGCACCAGCGTGATCGCGAGGAACTCCGACTGCAGCAGCATCCAGATGCAGGACGCGTTGAAGAAGGACAACACCAGGTACAGCGCAGCGTGCACCGTGTTGCGCGAGGTGATGACCAGGAAGGCGGCCACCAGCAGCACGGCCGAAAAGAGGTAGAACAAGGCGGAAGTCGTGTTCATGATGTGGGTGCGCCGAAAGGCGTCGCCAAGCAGATCGGTTCGGGAAGGCGCCCTTCCCGGCCGGATCCGGCTCAGCGGTACTTGGCGTCGGCCTCCTTGTTGGCAGCGATGGCCTTCTCATAACGGTCGCCGACCGCCAGCAACATGTCCTTGGTGAAGTACAGGTCGCCACGCTTCTCGCCGTGGTATTCGAAGATGTGGGTTTCGACGATCGAGTCGACCGGGCAGCTCTCTTCGCAGAAGCCGCAGAAGATGCACTTGGTCAGGTCGATGTCGTAGCGGGTCGTGCGGCGGGAACCGTCGCCGCGCTCGCCGGCCTCGATCGTGATCGCCATGGCCGGGCAGACCGCTTCGCAGAGCTTGCAGGCGATGCAGCGCTCCTCGCCGTTGTCATAGCGGCGCAGCGCATGCAGGCCCCGGAAGCGGGGCGACAGCGGCGTCTTCTCTTCCGGGAACTGAACGGTGATCTTGCGCGCGAAGAAGTGGCGGCCGGTGATCGCCAGCCCCTTCCACAGCTCGGTCAGCATGAAGCTGGAGAACAAGTCCTTCAGCGGCGTCGAGGACGAGACGTTTACGGTGGTCATGATGTCTGCCTGCCTTACTTCCAGATGTTCCAGGGCGACTGGATCCACAGGCCGACGACGACCAGCCACACCAGGGTGACCGGAATGAAGATCTTCCAGCCCAGGCGCATGATCTGGTCGTAGCGGAACCGGGGGAACGAGGCCCGCACCCACAGGAACATGGTCACGACGGCGAAGGTCTTGATGGCCAGCCAGATCCAGCCCGGAATCAGCTCGAACCAGCCGCCGAACGGACTGACCCAGCCGCCGAGGAACAGCAGCACCGTCAGCATCGACACCAGCCACATGTTGGCGTATTCGCCGAGGAAGAACATCGCGAACGACATGCCGGAGTATTCGATCATGTGCCCGGCGACGATCTCGGACTCGCCCTCCACCACGTCGAACGGATGGCGGTTGGTTTCGGCCAGGCCGGAGATGAAATAGACCATGAACACCGGGAACAGCGGCAGCCAGTTCCACGACAGCAGGCCCAGACCGTGGCTGGCGAACCAGCCGCGGGACTGCCCCATGACGATGTCCGTCATGTTCAGACTGCCGGTGACCATCAGCACGATGACCAGCGCGAAGCCCATCGGAATTTCGTAGCTGACCATCTGCGCCGAGGCCCGCAGCGCGCCCAGGAAGGCGTACTTCGAGTTCGAGGCCCAGCCGGCGATGATCACGCCGTACACCTCCAGCGAGGTGATGGCCATCAGGAACAGCAGTCCGGCGTTGATGTTGGCCACCGCCACCTCGGGGCCGAACGGCACCACCGCCCAGGCCGCCAGCGCCGGCATGATGGCCATCACCGGTCCCAGGAAGAACAGGCCCTTGCTGGCTGCCGTGGGGCGGATGATTTCCTTGAACACCAGCTTGACGGCGTCGGCGATCGGCGTGAGCAGGCCATAGGGACCGACGCGGTTGGGGCCCGGACGGATCTGCGTCCAGCCGATCGCCTTGCGTTCCCACAGGGTCAGGTAGGCCACGCAACCCATCAGCGGCGCGACGACGACGATGATCTTGATCAGCGCCCACACGACGGGCCACAGCAGCCCGCCCATCAAGGCCATGCCGGCTTGGTTGAAGTTATCGATCATGTGAGTGTTCCTGCCTTGGCGTCTCAGGCCTTGTCGACGGAGAGCGCACCGAACATCGCACCCAGCGCGGCCGTGTCCGCGTGTCCAGCCGGCACCCGCACGGTGTTGGCCGCCAAACTGGCGTCTTCGCGAGCGGGCAGCACCGCGCTGGCCGCCCCCTGGCGGATGCGAACGCGGTCACCATCGCGCAGCCCGAGCTGCGCCCACAGTGCGGTCGGCAGGCTGGCCACGGGCGCTCGGGCGTCGGCGGTCAGTTGCAGCGATGTCGCCCGGCGCACCAGGGCGTCGGTCGCGTAGATCGGCACATCGGCCAGGCGTTGGAGGCCGGCGGCCGGCACCTCGACCTGAACCGTGCCCACCGGCCGGTTGGACAGCCGCTGGAGCAGACCGGAGCCATCGCCCAAGGCCTCGGCCCGGACTTCCTCGACGGACTCCTGCTCGAAGCCCGGCAAGCCCAGCAGATCTCCCAGCACGCGCAGCACTTTCCAGGCCGGACGGCTGTCGCCCAGCGCCTTGACGACGCCGTGGAACGATTGCAGGCGGCCTTCCGCGTTGACGTAGGAGCCGGCGGTTTCGGTGAACGGCGCAATCGGCAGCAGCACGTCGGCGTTCGCCACGGCAGCGTCCTTGAACGACGTCAGCGCCACCACCAGGCCCGATCCGTCGAGGGCTGCGGTCGCGGCCGCCGGGTTGGCGGCGTCCAGCGCCGGCTCGACATTGAGCAGCAGCAAGGCCTTCATCGGCTGGCCCAGCATCTGGCCGGCATGCAGGCCGCCCTGGAGGGGCTGTGCGCCCACCAGCTGCGCGCCGACGGCATTGGCGCCGTCGCCCAGGTAGCCCACCGTCGCACCGGTCTGCTCGGCGATGAAGCTCGCCAGCGCGAGCAGGCTGGACGCCTGCGGGTGCTGCGCCGCCGTGTTGCCCAGCAGGACCGCCTTGCGCTCGCCCGACAGCAAGGCCTGGGCGATGCGCTCGGCCTCAGCCGACACGAGTGCCGTGGCCGGGGCCGGCAAGCCCTTCGCCGCGGCCACGTAGCCGGCGACGTCGGCCAAGGCCTGAACCCACGCAGCCGGTGCCGCCGTCAGGCGGGCCGCCACCGGCATCGCCCAGTCGTCGTGCACGGCGTTCAGGCTCAGCACCTGCGCCCCGCGGCGCGCGGCCTGGCGCAGGCGTTGCGCGAACAAGGGGTGATCCTTGCGCAGGAACGAGCCGATGACCAGGGCGCGGTCCAGCGTCGACAGCGAAGCGATCGAGGTTCCGAGCCAGCGGACGCCCTCGCCTGCCGTGAAATCGGCATGGCGCAGGCGGTGGTCGATGTTGTCGCTGCCCAGGCCGCGAACCAGCTTGGCCAGCAGGTGCAATTCTTCGACCGTGCTGTGGACCGAGCCCAGCGCGCCGATCCCAGCGGCACCGAATTCGGCCTTGACCCGCTTGAGGCCATCGGCGACATAGCCCAGCGCGGTGCCCCAGTCCACGGTCTGCCACACCCCGCCCTGCCGAATCATCGGCGCAGTCAGCCGCGCGTCGCTGTTGAGCGCCTCGTAGCTGAAGCGGTCGCGATCGGCGAGCCAGCACTCGTTGACGTCTTCGTTTTCCTGCGGAACGACGCGCATCACCCGGTGGTTCTTGACCTGAACGATCAGGTTGGCGCCGGTGCTGTCGTGGGGACTGACGCTCTTGCGGCGCGACAGCTCCCAAGTGCGGGCGCTGTAGCGAAAGGGCTTGCTGGTGAGCGCGCCGACCGGGCAGATGTCGATCATGTTGCCCGACAACTCGGAGTCGACGGTCTTGCCGACGAAAGTGGTGATCTCGGAATGCTCGCCGCGGTGCTGCATGCCCAGTTCCATCACGCCGGCCACTTCCTGGCCGAAGCGCACGCAACGGGTGCAGTGGATGCAGCGGCTCATCTCTTCCATCGAGATCAGCGGGCCGACGTTCTTGTGGAACACCACGCGCTTCTCTTCCTGGTAGCGCGACGCCGAGCCGCCATAGCCGACAGCGAGGTCCTGAAGCTGGCATTCGCCGCCCTGGTCGCAGATCGGGCAATCGAGCGGGTGATTGATGAGCAGGAACTCCATCACCGACTTCTGCGCCTTGACCGCCTTGTCGCTCTGGGTGCGCACCACCATGCCTTGCGTGACTGGCGTGGCGCAGGCCGGCATCGGCTTGGGCGCCTTCTCGATGTCCACCAGGCACATGCGGCAGTTGGCGGCGATGGACAGCTTCTTGTGATAGCAGAAGTGCGGGATGGTGGTGCCGGCCGCGTCGGCCGCATGCATCACCATGCTGCCTTCGGGAACCTGGACCTTCTTGCCGTCGAGTTCGATATCAAGCATTTTGTTCACCGGCGACGCGGCCTTCCGCCGGGCCGCGCCAAGGAAGGACAACCCCCTTGGGGGGCAGCGAGGTATTCCGAACGTGGGGGCACTTAGACATATGCCGGCACCATGCAGGTCTTGTGGTCGACGTGGTACGCGAATTCGTCGCGGAAGTGCTTGATCATGCCGCGCACCGGCATGGCCGCGGCGTCGCCCAGCGCGCAGATCGTGCGTCCCATGATGTTCTCGGCCACGTTGTCGAGCAGGGCCAGGTCGTCCGGACGGCCCTGGCCGTGTTCCAGGCGGTGCACCAGGCGGTACAGCCAGCCGGTGCCTTCGCGGCAGGGCGTGCACTGGCCGCAGGACTCGTGGGCATAGAAGTACGACAGGCGCTCCAGGCTCTTGACCATGCAGCGGGTCTCGTCCATCACGATGACGGCGCCCGAGCCGAGCATCGAACCGGCCTTGGCGATGGAGTCATAGTCCATCGTGCAGTCCATCATCACCGAGGCCGGCAGCACCGGGGCCGACGAGCCGCCGGGGATCACCGCCTTGAGCTTCCTGCCCCCGTTGACGCCGCCGGCGAGCTCGAGCAGCTTGGCGAAGGACGTGCCCATCGGCACCTCGTAGTTGCCGGGACGCGCCACGTCGCCCACCATCGAGAAGATCTTGGTACCGCCGTTGTTCGGCTTGCCGCACTCCAGGTAGGCCTGGCCGCCGTTGCGGATGATCCAGGGCACCGCCGCGAAGGTCTCGGTGTTGTTGATCGTGGTGGGCCGGCCGTACATGCCGAAGCTGGCCGGGAACGGCGGCTTGAAGCGCGGCTGGCCCTTCTTGCCTTCCAGCGATTCGAGCAGCGCGGTTTCCTCGCCGCAGATGTAGGCGCCGAAACCGTGGTGGGCATGCAGCTGGAAGCTGAAGCCGCTGCCCAGAATGTTGTCGCCCAGCAGGCCGGCGGCACGCGCTTCGGCGAGCGCGGCTTCAAATCGCTCGTAGGTGCCGAAGATCTCGCCGTGGATGTAGTTGTAGCCCACCGAGATGCCCATCGCGTAGGCCGCGATGATCATGCCCTCGATGACGATGTGCGGGTTGTACTGCAGGATGTCACGGTCCTTGCAGGTGCCCGGCTCGCCTTCGTCGGAATTGCAGACCAGGTACTTCTGGCCCGGGAACGCGCGCGGCATGAAGCTCCACTTCAGGCCGGTGGGAAAGCCCGCGCCGCCGCGGCCGCGCAGGCCCGAGGCCTTGACGTCGGCGATCACCTGATCGGGCGTCCAGGCCGCCGCCCCGTCCAGGCCCAGCACCTTGCGCAGCGCCTGGTAGCCGCCACGCGCCTGGTAGTCGGCCAGATGCCAGTTGCTGCCGTTCAGCCCGGCGTAGATTTGGGAACCGATGTGACGGTCATGGAAGCAGGTCTCACTGCCGGTGGTCTGGAATCTTGAAAGATCGAGTGCCATGGTGCTCAGGCCGCCTTCCCGGCTTCGGTCTTGATCATCGCGACCAGATCGTCCAGCTTGTCGTTGCTCATGTAGCTCAGCATCTGGCGATCGTTGACCAGCATCACCGGCGCGTCGGCGCAGGCCCCCAGGCATTCGCACTTGGCCACCGTGACCAGGCCATCGGCGGTGGTGCCGCCGTCCTCGATGCCCAGGGCCTGGCACAGGTGTTCCAGCGCAGCCTGTCCGTTGCGCAGCTGGCAAGGCAGGTTGGTGCAGACGTTGAGCTTGTATTTGCCCACCGGCTGCTGGTTGTACATGTTGTAGAAGGTCGTGACCTCGCGCACCGCGATCGCCGGCATGCCGAGGTAGTCGGCCACCGCCGCTTCGGCCTCGGCAGAAACCCAGCCCTGCTCCTGCTGCACGATGGCCAGACAGGCCATCACGGCCGACTGGGCCTGATCCTTCGGATACTTGGCGACTTCGCGTGCGAAGCGGGCCTGTGTGGCTTCGGAAAGTGTCATCGATCGATCTCACCAAACACGATGTCCATGGTGCCGATGATCGCCACCGCGTCTGCGATCATGTGGCCGCGCGCCATTTCGTCCAGCGCCGCCAGGTGCGCAAAACCGGGTGCACGGATCTTCAGCCGGTAAGGCTTGTTGGCCCCGTCGCTGACCAGGTAGATGCCGAACTCGCCCTTCGGGTGCTCGACGGCGGCATAGGCCTCGCCCTCGGGCACGTGGAAGCCCTCGCTGAAGAGCTTGAAGTGGTGGATCAGCTCTTCCATGCTCGACTTCATCTCGACCCGCGAAGGCGGCGCCACCTTGTGGTTGTCGGTGATGACCGGTCCCGGGTTCTTGCGCAGCCAGGCCGAGCACTGCTGGATGATGCGGTTGGACTGGCGCATCTCGGCGACGCGACACAGATAGCGGTCGTAGGTATCGCCGTTGACGCCGACCGGGACGTCGAAGTCCATCTTGGCGTACACGTCGTAGGGCTGGGTCTTGCGCAAATCCCAGGCGATGCCCGAACCGCGCAGCATCGGACCGGTCAACCCCATGTTCAGCGCCCGCTCGGGGCTGACCACGCCGATGCCCACGGTGCGCTGCTTCCAGATGCGGTTGTCGGTCAGCAGCGTCTCGTAATCGTCGACGTTCTTCGGGAAACGCGCGCAGAAGTCGTCGATGAAGTCGAGCAGCGAACCTTGGCGGTTCTCGTTCAGCGCCTTGATCGCGCGCTCGTTCTTGATCCGGCTGACTTGGTACTGCGGCATGCTGTCCGGCAGATCGCGGTACACGCCGCCCGGCCGGAAATAGGCCGCGTGCATGCGCGCGCCGGAGACGGCCTCGTACATGTCGAACAGGTCTTCGCGCTCGCGGAACGCGTAGATCAGGATGTTCATCGCACCGCAGTCCAACCCGTGCGCGCCCAGCCACAGAAGATGGTTCAGCAGGCGGGTGATCTCGGAAAACATCACGCGGATGTACTGCGCGCGCTCCGGCACCTCGATGCCCAGCAGCTTCTCGATCGCCAGACAGTAGGCGTGCTCGTTGCACATCATCGAGACGTAGTCCAGCCGGTCCATGTAGGGCAACGACTGGATGAAGGTCTTGCTCTCGGCCAGCTTCTCGGTGGCCCGATGCAGCAGGCCGATGTGCGGATCGGCACGCTGGATGACTTCGCCGTCGAGTTCCAGCACCAAGCGCAGCACACCGTGCGCGGCCGGGTGCTGCGGCCCGAAATTCAGGGTGTAGTTCTTGATGTCTGCCATGAAAGGTGTGCCTTTAGTGCAGGCCGCCGTAGTTGTCCTCGCGGATCACCCGCGGCGTGATTTCGCGCGGCTCGATCGACACCGGCTGGTAGACCACGCGACGGGTCTCGGCGTCATAGCGCATCTCGACATGACCGGAGACCGGGAAGTCCTTGCGCAGCGGATGGCCGATGAAGCCGTAGTCGGTGAGGATGCGGCGCAGGTCGTTGTGACCTTCGTAGATGACGCCGACCATGTCGAAGGCTTCGCGCTCGAACCAGTTGGCCGAATTCCAGACCGGCGTCACCGATGCGACCACCGGCACGCCGTCGTCGGGCGCATACACCTTCAGCCGCAGGCGCCAGTTCAGGCTCACCGACAGCAGGTGGGACACCGTCAGGTACCGCAGGCCGTCCCAGGGTTGATCGCGGTACGAGGACATGTCCATCGCACACAGGTCGATCAACTGTTCGAACTTCAGCTGCGGATGGTCGCGCAGCGTGGTGGCCACGTCGAGGTAGTCGGTCGATCGCACGGTCAGCGTGATCTCGCCGCGATCGCGCTTCAGGTGAAGAATGCGTTCGCCCAGCACCGATTCGAGCGCGGCCTGCAGGGTGTCGAGTTTCTGGGTCATCTGGGGTCGGGCCGCTCAGGCGCGGGCAATCGTGTTTTCGCGGCGGATCTTGGCCTGCAATTGCAGGATGCCGTACAACAAGGCCTCCGCCGTCGGCGGGCAGCCCGGCACATAGACATCGACCGGCACGATGCGGTCGCACCCGCGCACGACCGAGTAGCTGTAGTGGTAATAGCCGCCGCCGTTCGCGCACGAACCCATCGACAACACCCAGCGCGGCTCGGCCATCTGGTCGTAGACCTTGCGCAACGCAGGCGCCATCTTGTTGCACAGCGTGCCGGCGACGATCATCAGATCGGACTGGCGCGGGCTGGGACGGAACAGCATGCCGAAGCGGTCGATGTCGTAGCGGGCAGCGCCGGCGTGCATCATCTCGACGGCGCAACAGGCCAAGCCGAACGTCATCGGCCACAAGGAGCCGGTCTTCGACCAGTTGATCAGCTTGTCGACCGAAGTGGTGACGAAGCCTTCTTTCAGTACGCCTTCAATGCCCATATCTGTGTGCCTTCAGAATGCGGTGACAGGTTCGCGCAACGCGCCCGGCGACCCGATGGGGCCGTGCAAGCGACGATCATTCCCAATCGAGAGCGCCCTTTTTCCATTCGTAGGCAAATCCGACCACCAGGATGGCCAGGAAAACCATCATCGCCCAGAAACCTGACGCCCCGATGTCTTTGAGCGCCACCGCCCACGGAAAGAGGAACGCAATTTCCAGATCGAACAAGATGAACAGGATGGCCACCAGGTAGTAGCGCACGTCGAACTTCATGCGCGCATCTTCGAAGGCTTCGAAGCCGCACTCGTAGGGGGAGTTCTTTTGCGCATCGGGCCGATTCGGCCCCATCGCGAAGCCGATGATCTGGGGTGCCACCCCCACTGCCGCACCGACCAGGATGAAGAGGATGACGGGAAGGTAGCCTTGCAGGTCCATGGTGTCGGTGCTTCCGTGCGGTGTTCCAGCGATGATGCTTGCCATTCATCCGGCCATGGAAAAGGCGCGCCACTCACGACCTTAGCAAAGGTCAGGCCTGGCGCGCCCTCTCGTTGTCTGCCTTGCTCAGGGCGCCCGACAAGGCGCCGGATGACAACCTTGCCGCTCATGATCTGGTGCCGACGGCGAGACTCGAACTCGCACAGCTTTCGCCACTACCCCCTCAAGATAGCGTGTCTACCAATTTCACCACGTCGGCTATCTGGGCCTTGCATGCATCAGGTCAAAAACCGCCGCATGACCAGGCCGGAACCACTCGATAGACGCCAGATCACGCCTACCGAACAGCCATGAATTCTAGCCCGAAAAAACACTCGTCCCGAGGGTTTTCGCCGGGTTCGTCAAGGTCATTTGGTGGGAATCGCCGGCATCGCAGACGAGGCCGCGGCGGCGGCCGACGCGGCCAGCGCGGGCACGGCCTGATCCAGCACGCTAGCGCCTGTGTTGATCTGTTGCGACCCCACGGAATTCGACGAAAACGCGAGACCCAGCGTCGACGCAAAGAACAACGTGGCAGCCACCGCCGTCGAACGCGACAGGAAATTCGCGCTGCCGGTGGCGCCGAACAGGCTGCCCGACGCGCCGCTGCCGAACGAGGCGCCCATGTCGGCCCCCTTGCCATGCTGCACGAGCACCAGGCCGATCATCGTGACGGCCGCCAGCATCTGAACGACGACCAGCAGATTCAACAGGATTTGCATGATTCTTCCAACACTCCGAATAGTTTGATGTTTGTCGCCGCGCCGCTCAGCCGGCCGCGCGGCAGATGGCGACGAAGTCGCTGACCTTGAGCGCTGCACCACCGATCAGGCCGCCATCGATGTCCGGCTGCGCGAACAGCGTGGCCGCGTTGTCAGGCTTGACGCTCCCGCCGTACAGCAGCGTCATGTCGGCGGCGCGCGCGGTGGCGGCATGCAATTGCGCGCGCAGCACCGCATGCACCGCCTGCGCCTGCTCGGGAGAGGCGACCTTGCCGGTGCCGATGGCCCAGACGGGCTCGTAGGCCACCACCATCTCGCCGACGCAGTGGCCCAGGGCGTGGATCACGGCCGAGAGCTGGCGCTTGACCACCGCGTCGGTCTCGCCCGCTTCGCGTTGGGCCAGCGTCTCGCCGACGCAGACGATCGGCGTCACCCCGCGCGCCAGCGCCGCCTTGGCCTTGTCCGCCACCAGCTGATCGCTTTCGGCGTGGTACGCACGGCGCTCGGAATGGCCGACGATCACGTAGCGACAACCGAACTCCGCCAGCATCGCCACCGACACTTCGCCGGTATAGGCCCCTTGCTCGTGTGCCGAGCAATCCTGGGCGCCCCAGCGCACATCGCTGGCCGCCAGAGCCACCGCGGCCTGCGACAGATAGGGAAACGGCACGCACACCGCCACGTCACATCCGAACGGACGTGCCGCGCTGATGCCGGACAGCAACTCGGCATTGGCCGAATGGGTGCCGTGCATCTTCCAGTTGCCCACCACAAGCTTGCGTCGCATGGTATTCATTCCTCAAGACAGGGGTCAGGACCAGCGCAGGGCGATCTTGCCCACATGCTGGCCGGATTCCATCAGCGCGTGAGCCTCGGACGCCTGGCGCGCATCGAACACCCGCTCGATCACCGGCTTCACCCGCCCGGCCTCGATCAATGGCCAGACCCGGTCGCGCAGGGCCTGGGCGATGGCCGCCTTGAACGCCACCGGCCGCGGCCTCAGCGTCGAGCCCGTGATCAGCAGACGTCGGCGCAGCACCTCGGCAGCGTTGAATTCGGACTTCACGCCCCCCTGCACCGCAATGATCACCAGCCGGCCGTCGTCGGCCAGGCAACCGATCTCTCGGGCCACATAGTCGCCTGCGACCATGTCCAGCATCACGTCGGCGCCGCGCCCTCCGGTCAGGCGCCCGACCTCGGCCGCGAAATCGGCCGTGCGGTAGTTGATCGCATGGTCGGCCCCCAGCGCCAGACAGGCTGCGCACTTCTCGTCGCTGCCTGCGGTCACGATCACCTGCGCCCCAAAGGCCTTCGCCAGCTGGATGGCCGTCACGCCGATGCCGCTGGCACCCCCCTGAATCAGCAGCGTCTCGCCCGGCTGCAGCCGGCCCCGGTCGAACACGTTCGACCAGACGGTGAAGAAGGTCTCGGGCAGGCAGGCCGCCTCGATGTCGCTCAGGCCGGCCGGCACCGGCAGGCATTGCGCGATCGGGGCCGCGCACAACTCGGCATAGCCCCCCCCCGCCACCAGCCCGCAGACGCGATCTCCGAGTCGAAACCCCGCCGCCGCCAACTCAGCCGTGTCGCCGCCGACGATCACGCCCGCGATCTCCAGGCCCGGCAGGTCCGATGCGCCAGGCGGGGGCGCATAGGCCCCTTTGCGCTGCAGCACATCGGGCCGGTTCACGCCCGATGCACTGACGCGCACCAGCAACTCGCCCGACGCCGGCACCGGGTCCGGCCGCACGGCCGGCACCAGCACCTCGGGCCCGCCGAACTGGGAGATCACGATCGCTTGCATGAGCGGCCGGCTCGACTTACTGCTGCTGCTGTTGCTGCTGCTCGGCTCCCTCGCCCGCTTCCGCCGGAGCGTCGGTGCGCTGCTCGGCACGCTCGCGGCGCGGACGATCGCCCCGGTCGCCGCGACCGCCGCGCTCACCACCCCGGTCGCCACGGTCGCCATAGTCACGGCGCGGGGCGCGCTCGAAGCGCTCCTCCTCCATGCCTTCCGGACGCTCCTGCAGCGCCTTCATCGACAGCTTGATACGGCCCTTCTCGTCCGTCTCCAGCACCTTGACCTTGACGATCTGGCCTTCGGTCAGGAAGTCGGTGACCTTCTCCACGCGCTGGTGGGCGATCTGGCTGATGTGCAGCAGGCCGTCCTTGCCCGGCAGGATGTTGACCAAGGCACCGAAGTCGAGGATCTTGGTGACCGCGCCTTCGTAGACCTTGCCGATCTCGGCTTCGGCGGTGATCTCCTCGATGCGCTTCTTGGCCATCTCGGCCTGGCCGGCGTCGGTCGAGGCGATGGTGATGGTGCCATCCTCGTCGATGTTGATCTGCGTGCCGGTTTCCTCGGTCAGCGCACGGATGGTGGCGCCGCCCTTGCCGATCACGTCGCGGATCTTCTCCGGGTTGATCTTCATGGTGTACAGGCGCGGTGCGAACTGCGAGACCTCGGTCTTGGCGCCGCCCATGGCTTCCACCATCTTGCCCAGGATGTGCATCCGGGCTTCCTTGGCCTGCGCCAAGGCCACCTGCATGATCTCGCGGGTGATGCCCTGGATCTTGATGTCCATCTGCAGCGCGGTGATGCCGTTGGTGGTCCCGGCCACCTTGAAATCCATGTCGCCCAGATGGTCCTCATCGCCCAGGATGTCGGTCAGCACGGCGAAGCGGTTGCCGTCCTTGATCAGGCCCATGGCGATGCCGGCCACGTGCGCCTTCAGCGGCACGCCGGCGTCCATCAGCGACAGGCAGCCGCCGCAGACCGAGGCCATCGACGAGGAGCCGTTCGATTCGGTGATTTCCGACACCACGCGCATCGAGTACGGGAACTCGGTGCGGTCCGGCAGCACGGCCACCAGGGCGCGCTTGGCCAGACGGCCGTGGCCGATCTCACGGCGCTTGGGGCTGCCGACGCGGCCGGTTTCGCCGGTGGCGAACGGGGGCATGTTGTAGTGCAGCATGAAGTGCTCGCTGAACTCGCCCGCCAGCGCGTCGATCTTCTGCGAATCACGCTCGGTGCCCAGCGTGGCGGCCACCAGGGCCTGAGTCTCGCCCCGGGTGAACAGTGCCGAGCCGTGCACGCGCGGCAGCACGCCGTTGCGGATCTCGATCGCACGCACCGTGCGGGTGTCGCGACCGTCGATGCGGGGCTCGCCGGCCAGGATCTGGCCGCGCACGATGCGGGCTTCGATCTCGAACAGCAGGCCTTCGACCTCGACCTTGTCGAACTCCAGGCCATCGGCCTTCAGCGCGGCCATCACGCTGCTGGTGACGTCACGGCAAGCCTGGGTGCGAGCCTGCTTGGAACGGATCTGGTAGGCCGCGCGCAGGCCTTCCTCGGCCAAGGCGTTGACCTTGGCGATGAAGGGTTCGTTCTTGGCCGGGGCTTGCCAGTTCCAGACCGGCTTGCCGGCATCGCGCACCAGTTCATGGATGGCGTTGATCGCGATCTTGCCCTGGTCGTGGCCGAACACGACGGCGCCCAGCATCACGTCCTCAGGCAGTTGATCGGCTTCCGACTCGACCATCAGCACGGCGGCTTCGGTGCCGGCGACCACCAGGTCCATCTTCGAATCGGCCAGCTGGGTCTTGCCCGGGTTCAGCACGTACTCGCCGTTGACGTAGCCCACGCGGGCCGCGCCGATCGGGCCGTTGAACGGGATGCCCGAGATGGCCAGGGCAGCGCTGGTGGCGATCATCGCGGCGATGTCGGCCTGGACCTCGGGGTTCAGACTCATCACATGGATGACGACCTGCACTTCATTGAAGAAGCCTTCGGGGAACAGCGGGCGGATCGGACGGTCGATCAGGCGGCTGGTCAGGGTCTCCAGCTCGCTGGGGCGGCCTTCACGCTTGAAGAAGCTGCCCGGAATCTTGCCGGCGGCGTAGGTCTTCTCGATGTAGTCGACGGTCAGCGGGAAGAAATCCTGCCCGGCCTTGGCCTCGTTCTTGGCGACCACGGTGGCCAGCACCACGGTGTCTTCGATGTTGACCAGCACGGCGCCGGTGGACTGGCGGGCGATCTCGCCGGTTTCCATCGTGACTTGATGGGGGCCCCATTGGAAGGTCTTGGTGACCTTGTTGAACATGCTCATGGATGGTTCTCCGGTGATTGAGCGACGCACTCGCGGTGGCGTCTTGAAACCGGGAGATCAGCCGACTCGGGCGGTATGCCATTCCAGCAGGCGGGATGCGCCCACCTGCTGGAATGACACGACAGTACCCCGAACGCGGTCAATGTCTCCAAAGACAAAGAGCCTGTGCTGGTGTGTGCATCCAGACAGGCTCTTGTTCATCGCGTGGTGCTTACTTGCGCAGGCCCAGCTTCTGGATCAGCGCGGTGTAGCGGTCGGCGTCACGGTCCTTCAGGTAGGACAGCAGGCGCTTGCGGGCGTTGACCATCTTCAGCAGACCGCGACGGCCATGGTGGTCCTTGGCATGGGTCTTGAAATGGGGCGTCAGCGCGTTGATGCGGGCGGTGAGCAGCGCCACCTGCACTTCGGGGGAGCCGGTGTCGGCCGCGCCGCGTGCGTGGGCCTGGACGATCTCAGCCTTGTTGAATTCTGCCGGGTTCATGGCGTTTCCTTGTGTTTGGAAGCCGCCGCCGGCTCAAGTCTGCTGAGCGCGAGCACTGCGGTTTCCGGTTCTGGACTTGCGATCACGGGTGAAACCGACCCATGTCGTGCTGGACAACGATCCACCGCCCTTCAGAAAACCCCTTCGGGCAGTCCGCGTGAACGATGGAAGCTTTTGATTATAGCGCGAAACCGCCTGCCCACCAGCGGTGCCCGCGACAGTCCCGCCCACCCGACGGCGCCTGCGGCTCGTGACCTACTGCGCACCCGCCATCCGGCAGGCCGGCGGCGAAGCGGTCTCAGCGGGCTCGAAACGCCGCACCGTGCGAAAGCCGTAACCCGAGCCTTCGACATCGAAATGCACACCGGCCGTCCCCGCGCGCTCCATCACGCTGACATAGAGCGGCTGCAGGAACTGGTGGTCCGCGGCACGCATCACGCCGGCATCCAGTCCGCCCAGTGCGCTGCCGTCGTAGCGCAGGCCTGCCAGCGCATGCGCCACGGCGACCGGGTCGGTACCGCCGGCCTTCTCGATCGACGCCGCCAGCATCTCGACCATGGCCTGCATGCGCAGATGAAGATAGTCCTGCCGGGGATCCGGAAAACGACGCCGGAAGGCCTGCACCATCTCGTCGGACACCCGCCCGCCCGCGTTCGGGTGCCACTCGGCCACGGCCAGCACGCGGCCGACACCGGCATCGCCCAGCGCGGCGGGTGCGCCCAGCGCGTTGCCGTAAAAGGTATAGAACTTCAGGTCCAGGCCCAGGTCATGGCTGGCCTTGACCAGCAAGGTCAGGTCGTTGCCCCAGTTGCCGGTCACCACCGCCTGCGCGCCGCTGGCCCGGATCTTGGCCGCGTAAGGCATGAAGTCCTTGACCCGCCCCATCGGATGCAGTTCCTCGCCGACGATCTCGATGTCCGGCCGCCTGGCGGCGATCATCGCGCGCGCCGACTTCAGCACCTGCTGACCAAAGCTGTAGTCCTGGCCGATCAGATAGACCTTCTTGACGCGGCGGTCCGCCTGCAAAACCGCCATCAAGGCGCGCATCCGCATGTCCGCGTCCGCGTCGAAGCGGAAATGCCAGAAGCTGCACTTTTCGCGCGTCAACGCCGGATCGACCGCCGCATAGTTCAGCAGCAACGCGCGGTGTTGCGGATCGCGTGCATTGCGCTTGTTCAATGCGTCGACCAGCGCTGCGGCGGTCGCCGAACTGTTGCCCTGGAGCACGAAATGCACGCCTTCGTCGGCCGCCTTGGCCAGCAGCGCCAGCGCCTGCTCGGTCTGGCCCTGGCTGTCGAGCGGCACCAGCATCAACGGCCGCCGACCGCCGGGCAGCGCCACGCCGCCGCGTGCGTTGACCCGCTCGATCGCCCACTGCAGATTGCGCTCCACCGCCTCTCCGGCATTGCCGAACGGGCCGGACAGGCCCTCGATCAGCGCCAGCCGGATCGGCGCCGAGTCACCGGACGCCGCCCGGCCGGTCATCAGCGCAGCGCCCAGTACGAGGAACAGGACGGCGCGTCTGGCGAGGAGGTGTTGAGGCATCGCAAACCGCCCGGCAAGGCGGGCCTTGAAAACAAAAATGCCGCAACCAACTGTGCGGCATGGGCGCTTGGGAGAGGGTTCTCAGGCGTTCAGTTCAACCCGATTGTAGGAGGTCGCCATGTTTCTCGTTCCCGTGTCCCGTACCCCTGCCGAGCTCGGCCGCGGCTTTGACCGCCTGTTCGACGACAGCTTCTTCGACCGTCTGTTCGGAGCCTCGGCGCCTGCCGAATCCAGCGGAACCCGCAGTCCGGCGCTGGACGTCACCGAATCCGAGCGCGCCTATACCGTTCACATGGACATGCCTGGCGTGGGCAAGGGCGACGTGAAGATCGCCATCGACGGGCGGCGCGTCCAGGTCGATGCCCAGACCCAGCGCAACGAAGAGAAGAAGGAAGGCGAGCGCGTGGTCTATCGCGAACGGGCCGTCAGCAGCTTCTCCAGGGCCTTCACCCTGCCGCAAGACATCGATCAGGGTGAATCGCAGGCCAAGCTCGACAATGGCGTGTTGACGCTGACCCTGGTCAAGCGGCGCGCCAGCAGCGCCTCGCAGCTGACGGTGAACTGATCAGGCTTGGGCCAGATCCCAGCGCGGCCGGACATCGAAACGATAGTCCGGCCGTGCCGTCGCGATGCCGGACTGTAGGCGCAGCGCGGCGGCCAGCGCGATCATCGCGCCGTTGTCGGTGCACAGGTGCAGTTCTGGGTAATGGACCCGGAAGCGCCATCGCTCGGCGGCGGCGTCCAGCTCCCTGCGCAGTTGCCGGTTCGCCCCCACCCCGCCTGCCACCACCAGGCGCTTGAGCCCGCTGGCCTTGAGCGCCTTCAGCGATTTCTTCACCAACACTTCGACGATGGCGGCCTGAGTGCTGGCCGCCAGATCGGCCCGCGCCTGTTCGCCAGGCAATGCGCCCAGGCCCTTCAGGCGGGTCATCACCGCCGTCTTCAGGCCGGCGAACGAGAAATCGAGATTGGCCTGATGCAGCAACGGCCGCGGCAAATCGAAGGCCTTCGGATCGCCGCCTTCGGCCAGGCGGGCCAGCGCAGGCCCCCCTGGGTAGCCCAGGCCCAGCAACTTGGCCGATTTGTCGAACGCCTCGCCGGCGGCGTCGTCAATCGTCTCGCCAAGCAACTGGTAGCGCCCCACCCCGTCGACCCGCATCAACTGAGTGTGCCCGCCCGACACGAGCAGCGCGACGAACGGGAACTCGGGCGGATCGGCAGACAGGAAGGGCGACAGCAGGTGCCCTTCGAGATGGTGTACCCCGAGCGTCGGCTTGCCCAGTGCGGCGGCCAGCGCGCAGGCCACGCCGGCCCCTACCAGCAAGGCACCCGCCAGGCCCGGCCCCCGCGTGTAGGCCACGACGTCGACCTCGGCCAGCGTGGCGCCGGCCTGCGCCAGGGTCTCGCGGGCCAGCGGCAGCACGCGCTGGACGTGATCGCGCGAAGCCAATTCGGGCACCACGCCACCAAAGGCTTGATGCATCGGAATCTGGCTGTGCAAGGCGTGGGCGCGCAGCCGGACCGCGCCCTGCGCCTGAAAGGACACCAGCGCGACGCCGGTCTCGTCGCACGAGGATTCGAAGCCGATCACGTTCATGACCCTGTCACCTCGCGAAGCGATCCTGCGGCCGGCGACGAACTGCCGGTTCGAACTGTGGTGAGACGATGACACATGGGCTTCATTTCCAGGTTTCTTGCGACCCGACAACAGCGGCATGGCCCCGACCGCTCCAAAGCCGCTGACAATCCGACGCATCGCACGGTCGCTCGTCGATAGCTGTCACGAAGGAGCGTTGGGACCATGAAGGAATACAGGCTGAAGTCGTGGCCGGAGCTTCCGACCGAATTCAGACGCACGGCGTGTCGGCGACTGCTCAACGACTTGTCGCAACGCCACATGACCGAGCCCGAGTTGCGCCACAGCAGCGGCTCGACGACACACGAGATCCGTGCCTTGATCCGGCATCTGGCGAGCCAGGACCTGCTGGACGTCCGCGATGCCCCAGCGCCGCTGGCCTCGCGGGCCGGCTTCTGGCGCTGGGCGCTGCCGCTGCCCGCCTGGATCCGCCGCGCCCCCTGACGCTACGCCAACAGGCGCACGCGACCAGCCGACCTGGCCAGGGCGCTGGGGGTTCAGGTCGCACGATGCAGTCAATGGTTCTCGCGAGCGTGGTTGATCGTGTATTTCGGGATTTCGATCGTCACGTCCACCTCGCCCAACAGGGCCTGGCACGACAAGCGCGAGGTCGGGGTCAGGCCCCAGGCCTTGTCGAGCAAATCCTCCTCCAGTTCGTCGGGTTCGCCCAACGACGCATAGCCTTGCCGAACCACCACATGGCAGGTGGTGCAGGCGCAACTCATTTCGCACGCGTGCTCGATGGCGATGCCGTTCTCGAGCAAGGCTTCGCAGATCGACGTACCGGCATCGGCCTCGATCTGGTCGCCCTGAGGGCACAGCTCGGCGTGCGGCAGGATGTGGATGACGGGCATGGTGACAGGATCCGAAAGGGGTTGGAAGGGGCGGTGCCCGCGTCGCGCGGGCCTGTCGTATCAGAGTTGGTCCAGCCGTCGACCGGTCAGTGCGGCCTGGATGCCCCGGTTCATGCGCGCCGCCGCAAAGGCCTCGGTGCCCTCGGCCAGCGTCTCCACGGCCCGGGTGATCGCGTCGGCGTCCTCGCCCTGCGCGATGTCGGCCAGCGCGCGCAGCAGCGCCTCGATGGCCAGCACCTCGTCCTCCCGCAACAAGTCGCCGTCGGCCTGCAGCGCCGCCCGGGTGGCCAGCGCCATGCGCTCCGCCTCGACCCGGGCTTCCCGCAGGGCTCGAGCCTGCATGTCCGGCTCGGCGCTGGCAAAGCCTTCCTGCAGCATGCGGGCGATGTCCTCGTCGGCCAGTCCATAGGTCGGCTTGACCTGCACCGCCGCTTCGACCCCTGAGCTGAGTTCCTTCGCGCCGACGCTCAGCAGACCGTCGGCATCGACCTGGAAGGTCACTCGGATGCGCGCCGCACCGGCGACCATCGGCGGTATGCCGCGCAGTTCGAAGCGCGCCAGCGAGCGGCAATCGCTGACCAGTTCACGCTCGCCCTGCACCACGTGCACCGCCATCGCGGTCTGCCCGTCCTTGAAGGTCGTGAAGTCCTGGGCCTTGGCCACCGGGATGGTCGAATTGCGCTCGATGACCCGCTCGACCAGCCCGCCCATGGTCTCCAGCCCCAAGGACAGCGGAATGACGTCCAGCAGCAGCAGCTCGCCATCCTGCGCATTACCGGCCAGCGCATTGGCCTGGATGGCCGCTCCGATCGCCACCACCTCGTCCGGGTTGACGTTGTTCAACGGGGCGCGGCCGAAAAACTCGGCCATCGCCGCCTGCACGCACGGCATGCGGGTGGAGCCCCCGACCATCACCACGCCCTGGACCTCGTCGCGCGTGACCCGTGCGTCGCGCAAGACCTTGCGTACGGCCGACAGCGTGCGATCGAGCAGCGGCCGGGTCAGCGCATCGAAATCGGCGCGACCGACCTCGACCTGGATCTCGCCGCCCGACAATGCGGCGCGCAGCGTGGCCGAGCCCGCATCGGTCAGCGCCTCCTTGGCCGCGCGTGCCGCCACCAGCAGGCTGCGCTTGTCCTGCGCGCCGAGCGCCGCCACGCCCCCTTTCGCCGCGGCCCAGTCGGCCAGCGCATGGTCGAAATCGTCGCCACCCAGCGCCGCATCGCCGCCGGTGGCCACCACCTCGAACACGCCGCGCGCCAGGCGCAGGATCGAGATGTCAAAGGTGCCGCCGCCCAGGTCGTAGATCGCGTAAAGGCCTTCGCTGCCGTTCTCCAGCCCGTAGGCGACCGCGGCGGCCGTCGGCTCGTTGATCAGCCGCAGCACGTTGAGGCCGGCCAGTTGGGCGGCGTCCTTGGTGGCCTGGCGTTGGGCATCGTCGAAATAGGCCGGCACGGTGATCACCGCGCCGTAGAGATCGCCATCGAAGGTGTCTTCGGCGCGAAAACGCAGCGTGGCCAGGATCTCGGCCGAGACCTCGACCGGCGTCTTCACGCCCTGGCGCGTCTGCAGCGCCACCATGCCGGGACGGTCGACGAAGCGATACGGCAGCTTCTCGTGCCCGGCCACATCGGCCAGGGTGCGGCCCATCAGCCGCTTGATCGACGCCAAGGTGTTTTCAGGATCGTCGGCCTGGGCGGCCGCAGCCTCCCAGCCGATCTGGCGGCCGCCGTCTTCCAGGTACCGCACGATCGACGGCAGGATCACGCGTCCTTGCCCGTCGGGCAGGCACTCCGGCACCCCGTGCCGCATGGAGGCCACCAGCGAATTGGTCGTGCCCAGGTCGATGCCCACCGCGATGCGGCGCTGGTGCGGGTCCGGCGCCTGGCCGGGTTCGGAGATCTGGAGCAGTGCCATGGGGAATGAAGATAGTGCGGGCAGTCGAATCGGCCCGTGGGGGTCAGGTGTCCAGCGCCTCCAGGCGCCGTTCGATGTCGGTGCGAAAGCGGTGGACGAACATCAGCGCGCGCACCTGCTCGGCTGCGCCGGCCGGATCGCCGCGTTCGTCCAGCAGCCGACCGACCTCGCGAAACAGGCCGGCTTCATAAGATGCGATCTCGTCGTCCAGCGCTTCCACCGCCGCCACCCCTCGGGCGTCGTCCAGCGCTTCGCGCCAGGTCATCTGCTGCATCAGGAAGGCCGCCGGCATGGCGGTGTTGCGCTCTGCGTCGATCTGGGCACCGCCCAACTCGCACAGGTAGCGGGCTCGGGTCAACGGCTCCTTCAACCGCTGGTAGGCTTCGTTGACGCGGACGGCCCACTGCATCGCCACCCGCTGGGCCGCCGCGCCTTCGGCCGCGAATTTGTCGGGATGCACCTGCGCCTGCAACTCGCGCCAGCGCTGGTCCAGTTGCGGACGGTCCAGCGCGAAGCGGCGCGGCAGGCCCAGCAAGGTGAAGTCGTCGTCGTGCAGGTTCATGCCGCCAGCCGCTTTTGGAAGAAAACCGACAAGCCGTTGTCCGGATAGCCGCCGAACGGTCCCCGACGCCGATAGCCGCAGCGCTCGTACAAACGGATCGCCTCGGTCTGATCGCGCCCGGTCTCCAAGGTCGCGAGCGTCAGGCCTTGGGTCTTCAGGCGTTGTTCCAGCGCGTTCAGCAGATGCTCGGCAATGCGCTGGCCACGCTGCTCCGGCCGGACGTACATGCGCTTGATTTCGCCGTAGGGCAGATCGGCCGTGTCCGCCTCTGCGGCGCGTCGCAGGCTCGCGCCGCACCCGATCACGCGCCCCGCGCGCGACGCCACCAGGAAGTCCACCTCCGGCTGCAGCAAGGCCGGAACGTCCAGAATGTGGTTGTCTTCGGGCGCATACAGCGCCGCCAGATAGGCGTCCAGCGCCGCCAGCAGCGGCCCGACCTGAGGGTGGTCGGCCCGCTCTGGACGGATCTGGATGGCGTCGTTCATGGTCAGGGGCAATAAAAAAGCGCGGCCTCTCAGCACCGCGCCCTGGGGCATGGGTTCAACCCGTGATTGTCGGCGAAGCGCCGGACGGCTCGCTCAGACCCGGAACGACTCGCCACAACCGCAGCGGTCCTTCTCGCGCGGGTTGTGGAACTTGAAGCCTTCGTTCAGGCCTTCGCGAACGAAATCCAGTTCGGTGCCATCCAGGTACGGCAGGCTCTTGGGGTCGACCAGCACCTTCACGCCGTGATCCTCGAAGACCACGTCTTCCGGTGCGACGTCGTCAGCGTACTCCAGCTTGTAGGCCATGCCGGAACAGCCGGTGGTCTTCACCCCCAGACGCACGCCGACACCCTTGCCGCGCCGTGCCAGGTAACGGGTCACATGGCGGGCCGCCGCCTCGGTCAGGGTGACAGCCATCGCCTCAATTCGCCTTGGTTTCGTGACGGGACTTGTAGTCGTCCACTGCCGCCTTGATCGCATCTTCGGCCAGGATCGAGCAATGGATCTTCACCGGCGGCAGCGCCAGTTCCTCGGCGATCTGGGTGTTCTTGATCGTCAGCGCCTGATCCAGCGTCTTGCCCTTGACCCATTCGGTCACCAGCGAACTCGACGCGATCGCCGAGCCGCAGCCATAGGTCTTGAAGCGGGCGTCTTCGATCAACCCGGTGGCGGCGTTGACCTTGATCTGCAGCTTCATCACGTCACCGCAGGCCGGCGCGCCGACCATGCCGGTGCCGACCGATTCGTCGGCCTTGTCGAAGGCACCCACGTTGCGCGGATTTTCGTAGTGGTCGATGACCTTGTCGCTGTATGCCATGGCTAACTCCTATGCTGTTGTCCAGGCCGCGGGGAAGGCCTGCATGACGTCGCGCCAGGCGACCCTGCAGGCACCGCGGCGTCGCGTCAGTGCGCAGCCCACTGAATCGCCGAGATGTCGATGCCGTCCCGGTACATGTCCCACAGCGGCGAGAGCTCGCGCAGCCGGGCCACCCGATCGGTCAAGGTCGCGATCGCGTAATCGATCTCCTCTTCGGTCGTGAAGCGGCCGATCGTCATGCGCAGGCTGGAATGGGCCAGCTCGTCGCTACGGCCGAGCGCGCGCAGAACGTAGCTGGGTTCCAGGCTGGCCGAGGTGCAGGCTGAACCGGACGACACCGCCAGGCCCTTGACACCCATGATCAGCGATTCGCCCTCGACGAAGTTGAACGAGATGTTCAGGTTGTGCGGCACGCGGCGCACCAGATCGCCGTTGATGAAGGTCTGCTCGATCGCCGACAACCCGGCCACCAGCTTGTCGTGTAGCGCCTGGATGCGAACCTGTTCGGACGCCATCTCCAGACGGGCGATGCGAAAGGCCTCGCCCATGCCGACACACTGGTGGGTGGGCAGCGTGCCCGAGCGCAGGCCGCGCTCATGACCGCCGCCGTGCATCTGCGCCTCCAGGCGCACCCGAGGCTTGCGGCGCACGTAAAGCGCACCGATGCCCTTGGGGCCGTAGGTCTTGTGAGAGGCCAGGCTCAGCAGGTCGACCGGCAGCGCGCGCATGTCGATCGCCACCTTGCCGGTGGCCTGCGCCGCATCGACGTGGAAGATCACGCCGCGCTCGCGACACAGCGCGCCCAGCGCGGCGACGTCCTGGATGACCCCGATCTCGTTGTTGACGAACATCACCGAGGCCAGGATGGTGTCGGGCCGGATCGCCGCCTTGAAGGCCTCGAAATCCAGCAGGCCGTCGGGCTGAACATCCAGATAGGTGACCTCGAAGCCCTGGCGTTCGAGCTCCCGCATCGTGTCGAGCACCGCCTTGTGCTCGGTCTTCACGGTGATCAGGTGACGCCCCTTGTCCTTGTAGAAATGCGCCGCGCCCTTGATCGCCAGGTTGTTCGATTCGGTGGCCCCGGAGGTCCAGACGATTTCGCGCGGGTCCGCGCCGATCAGCTCGGCGACCTCCGCCCTCGCCTTCTCGACCGCCTCTTCGGCCTCCCAGCCCCAGGCATGGCTGCGCGATGCCGGATTGCCGAAGTGCTCGCGCAACCAGGGAATCATGGCGTCGACCACGCGCGGATCCACCGGGGTGGTCGCGCCGTAGTCCATGTAGATCGGAAAGTGCGGGGTCATGTCCATGATGCGGATCTGATGTCATGTGGCGCCGCGCGGCGGCGCCAGGCCGGATTACTTGGAAAAGGCGTTGCCGAGCGCAAAGACCGAGTTCGGCGCGGTGACCTTGATCGGCTTGACCACCGGCACGCTGGAGATCGCGCGCTTGATCGGCGCCTCCTCGATCGACACGCCCTTCGCGAGCTGATCGTCGACCAGCTTGCGCAACGAGATCGAATCGAGATATTCGATCATCTTCGCGTTCAGGTTGGTCCACAGTTCGTGGGTCATGCAGCGGCCGGCGTCATCGCCCATGCAATTCTCCTTGCCGCCGCAACCCGTGGCGTCGATCGGCTCGTCGACCGCCACGATGATGTCGGCGACGCTGATTTCGTCGGCCTTGCGGCCCAGCGAATAGCCGCCCCCGGGACCCCGGGTGCTCTCGACCAGTTCGTGCCGGCGCAGCTTGCCGAACAACTGCTCCAGGTACGACAGGGAAATCTGCTGCCGCTGGCTGATGGCGGCCAGCGCCACCGGCCCGTTGTTCGAGCGCAGCGCCAAATCGATCATGGCCGTGACCGCGAAGCGGCCTTTGGTGGTCAAACGCATGAGACTCTCCTGTCAAATCGGGTCGCAACCTGTCGCAAGATCTCCTGGTGGGAGATCCCCGCCCGCCTGGGGTCGAACAGGGTCCCATGGACCCACGCCGCCCCGAGCGAATGATCCCGACTAATTTGCTCAATTATAGGCGAGACCGAGTCTTTTAGTCAAGTATGGGTCGGAAAGGTTCCCTGGCGAGAGGCCTTGACCGTCGTCGTCCGCAGCCCTCCCGCCTTGCGCCACCGTCACCGCGCCGCCTTGCGCTCCGGCGCGGGCGCGGGCGCGGGCGGCAGCACGTTGCGATCATGGGCGCCGCCGCCGCCGAAAGCCTGCTCGCGCAACAAGGCCAATTGATCGCGCAAACGGGCGGCCTTCTCGAACTCCAGGTTGCGGGCGTGTTCAAGCATCTGTTTTTCCAGTTGCTTGATGCGCTTGGCCAGGTCCTTCTCGCTCAACCCCTCGACCTCGGCCGCCTGCTGCGCCAGCCGCAGATCGTCCTTGGCGGTCTTGTCGGACACCACGCCGTCGATCAGGTCGCGGACCTGCTTCAGGATGCCGCGCGGCGTGATGCCGTGGGCCAGGTTGAACGCCGTCTGCTTGGCGCGGCGGCGCGCGGTCTCGTCGATCGCACGCTTCATTGAATCGGTGATCCTGTCGGCGTACAGGAGGGCGCGACCGTTGACGTTGCGGGCCGCCCGGCCGATGGTCTGCACGAGGCTGCGCTCGGAGCGCAGAAAGCCTTCCTTGTCGGCATCGAGGATCGCCACCAGCGAGACCTCGGGAATGTCCAGCCCCTCGCGCAGCAGGTTGATGCCCACCAGCACGTCGAACGTGCCCAGGCGCAGGTCGCGCAGGATTTCGACCCGCTCGACCGTGTCGATGTCGGAGTGCAGATAGCGCACCTTGACGCCGTTCTCGGTCAGGTAGTCGGTGAGCTGCTCGGCCATGCGCTTGGTCAGCGTGGTGATCAGCACCCGCTCGCCGGCCAGCACGGTCTGGCGGATCTCCTGCAGCACGTCGTCGACCTGGTGCGTGGCCGGGCGCACCTCGACCTCCGGATCGACCAGTCCGGTCGGACGCACCAGTTGCTCGACCACCTGGCCGGCATGGGTCTTTTCGTAGTCGGCGGGGGTGGCCGAGACGAACACGCACTGGCGCATCCGGCGCTCGAACTCATCGAACTTCAGCGGCCGGTTGTCCAGCGCGCTGGGCAGCCGGAAACCGTATTCGACCAGCGTGGTCTTGCGGGCCTTGTCGCCGTTGTACATGCCGCCGAACTGGCCGATCAGCACGTGGCTTTCGTCCAGGAACATCACCGCGTCCTTGGGCATGTAGTCGACCATGGTCGGCGGCGGGTCGCCGGGCTTGGCGCCGCTGAGGTGACGGGTGTAGTTCTCGATGCCCTTGCAGTGGCCCACCTCCTGCAGCATCTCCAGGTCGAAGCGGGTGCGCTGCTCGATGCGCTGGGCCTCGACCAGCTTGCCCTCCTTGACGAACTGGGCCACCCGCTCGCGCAACTCGACCTTGATCGTCTCGATCGCCGCCAGCACCTGTTCCCGCGGGGTGACGTAGTGGCTGGCCGGATAGATCGTGAAGCGCGGCACCTTCTGACGCACCTGCCCGGTCAGCGGGTCCAGCAGCGACAAGCTCTCGATCTCGTCGTCGAACAGCTCGATGCGCACCGCCAGTTCGGAATGTTCGGCCGGAAACACGTCGATGGTGTCGCCGCGCACCCGGAACGAGCCGCGCGAAAAATCCATGTCGTTGCGGCTGTACTGCATGCGCACCAGTTGGGCGATCACGTCGCGCTGGCCGATCCTGTCGCCGCCCCGCAGGATGAAGCGCATCTGCGTGTAGTCCTCGGGCTTGCCGATGCCGTAGATCGCGCTGACCGAGGCCACGACGATGGTGTCGCGCCGCTCCAGCACGCTTTTGGTGGCCGACAGCCGCATCTGCTCGATGTGCTCGTTGATCGCGCTGTCCTTCTCGATGAACAGGTCGCGCTGCGGCACGTAGGCCTCGGGCTGGTAGTAGTCGTAATAGCTGACGAAGTACTCGACCGCGTTCTTCGGAAAGAATTCGCGGAACTCGCTGTAGAGCTGGGCCGCCAGCGTCTTGTTGGGCGCGAACACGATCGCCGGGCGCCCCAGCCGGGCGATCACGTTGGCCATCGTGAAGGTCTTGCCCGAGCCGGTCACACCCAGCAGGGTCTGGAAGGCCAGGCCGTCCTCCACGCCCTCGACCAGTTGATCGATCGCGGCGGGTTGGTCGCCCGCCGGCGGATAGGGCTGGAACAGCTGGAAAGGCGAATCCGGAAAACTGACGAACCGGCCGGCGGCCTCGGCGTCCGGCGGGAGGGTTGTTTCGACGGCCGGAAGATCTGACATCGGGTGATTCCCTGTTCAACGCTTAAAATCGCGGGGCCCGGCAGCGTCGCTGCAACCGGGCGAACCTGACAGCGTAGCGCATCCGACCGGGATGCGCCGGCTGGCCTCACGCCCCCACCGACACACAGGACACCTCCCCCATGTCGATTTTCGCCGCCGTCGAAATGGCACCGCGCGACCCGATCCTCGGGCTCAACGAACAATTCAACGCCGACACCAACCCCGCCAAGGTCAACCTGGGCGTGGGCGTGTACACCGACGAGAACGGCAAGCTGCCGCTGCTGGCCTGCGTGAAGGCGGCCGAACAGCAACTGATCGAGGCCTCGCGGGCCCGCGGCTACCTGCCCATCGACGGCATCGCTGCCTACGACAAGGCCGTGCAAGGCCTGGTCTTCGGCGACGGCAGCCCACTCGTGGCAGCGGGCCGCGTGGCCACGGTGCAAGCGCTGGGCGGCACGGGCGGCCTGAAGGTCGGCGCGGACTTCCTGAAGAAGGTCAACCCCGGCGCCAAGGTGCTGATCAGCGATCCGAGCTGGGAGAACCACCGCGCGCTGTTCACGAACGCCGGCTTCACCGTCGAGACCTATCCCTACTACGACGCGGACAAGCTGGGCGTGAATTTCGATGCCATGCTGGCCTGCCTGGACGAGGCCGCCGCCGGCACCGTGGTGGTGTTGCACGCGTGCTGCCACAACCCGACCGGCTACGACATCAGCGCCGCGCAATGGGACCAGGTGATCGCCGTGGTCAAGGCACGCAAGCTGGTCGCGTTCCTGGACATGGCCTACCAGGGCTTCGGCGACGGCATCGCCGAAGACGGCGCGGTGATCGGCCAGTTCGTCGCGGCCGGCATCGATTTCTTCGTCTCGACCTCGTTCTCCAAGAGCTTTTCTCTCTATGGCGAGCGCGTGGGCGCGCTGAGCGTGGTCTGCGAGAGCAAGGAGGAAGCCGCCCGGGTGCTGAGCCAACTGAAGATCGTCATCCGGACCAACTACTCCAACCCGCCGACCCATGGCGCCCAGGTCGTCGCCACGGTGCTGACCACCCCGGCGCTGCGGGCCCAGTGGGAACAGGAACTGGCCGGCATGCGCAACCGCATCAAGGCGATGCGTGGCGCGCTGGTGGAACGCTTGAAGGCGGCCGGTGTGACCCGCGACATGGGCTTCATCAACACCCAGCGCGGCATGTTCAGCTATTCCGGGCTGACCAAGCCGCAGATGGAGCGGCTGCGCAGCGAGTTCGGCGTCTACGGCGTCGATTCGGGCCGCATCTGTGTGGCCGCGCTGAACGACAAGAACATCGGTTACGTCGCCGACTGCATCGCCAAGGTGATCTGACACCACCCGGCACGGGCGACCGCCGGGAGGCGCGCCGCCCGCCCGATGGCCGCGCCTGCCTCGACCTTTCGGCGGCCGACGTCGGCAAACAGGCCACAAGCACCGGGCATTTCGCGCGATTGCCCGGTGTGCGGCCGTCGCCCAATCAGGGTCCCCCCTGTGCGGGCCAATACGTATGATTGATAATCATGCTGCGGTGCACAATTCGTGGGTGGATGTCAGCGTCCGATCAGCAATGCCGTAGCATCATTCGGCACTGCTTGACATCCATCAAGCCGCTTCCGGAGACCTTCACATGCTGTATCAGCTTTACGAAACCCAGCGTGCGCTGATGGCGCCGTTTTCCGAATTCGCCAGCGCGTCGGCCAAGCTGTACAGCCACCCTCTGTCGCCGTTCACGCACACACCGATGGCGCAGCGGGTCTCGGCCGGCCTGGACCTGATGCACCGCCTGGCCAAGGAATACGAGAAGCCCGAGTTCGGCATCCGTACCGTTCGGGTCGATGGCGTCGATGTGGCGGTCCAGGAACAGGTGGCGATCGACAAGCCGTTCTGCCGGCTGATCCGGTTCAAGCGCTTCACCGACGATCCGACCGCGTTGGCCGACATGAAGCAGCATCCGGTCGTGCTGGTGGTGGCGCCGCTGTCAGGCCACCATTCGACGCTGCTGCGCGACACCGTCAAGTGCCTGCTTCAGGATCACAAGGTCTACATCACCGACTGGACCGATGCCCGGATGGTCCCCGTCGAGGTCGGGCCGTTCCACCTCAACGATTACGTCGCCTATGTGCAGGAGTTCATCCGCCACATCGGCCCCGAAGTCAACGTGATCTCGGTCTGTCAGCCGACGGTGCCGGTGCTGGCCGCCATTTCGCTGCTGGCCACGCACGGGGAGTTCACCCCGCGCACGATGACGATGATGGGCGGCCCGATCGATGCCCGCAAATCGCCGACCGCGGTCAACAACCTGGCGATGAACAAGAGCTTCTCCTGGTTCGAGAACAACGTCATCTACCGCGTGCCGCAGAACTTCCCCGGCGCCGGGCGGCCCGTCTACCCGGGCTTCCTGCAGCACACCGGCTTCGTCGCGATGAACCCGGACCGCCACCTCAGCTCGCACTACGACTATTTCCGCGACCTGATCCGCGGCGACGACGACAGCGCCGAGTCGCACCGCCAGTTCTACGATGAGTACAACGCCGTGCTGGACATGCCGGCCGAGTACTACCTCGAAACCATCAGGACCGTGTTCCAGGATTTCGCGCTGGTCAACGGGACCTGGGTGGTGGACGGCACCACGGTGCGGCCGCAGGACATCACCACCACGGCCCTGCTGACGGTCGAGGGCGAACTCGACGACATTTCCGGCTCGGGCCAGACGCGTGCAGCGCACGACCTGTGCACCGGCATCGTCAAGGGACGCCAGTTCCACTATGACGTCGCGGGCGCCGGCCATTACGGCATCTTCTCGGGACGCCGCTGGCGCGAGAAGGTCTATCCCGAGATCCGGGCCTTCATCAAGCGTTTCAACCAGCCCGGTGAAATCCTGAACGTCCCCGCCGCCAGCGCCCGGCCCTCCGCGGCGGCCGGCAAGCGCGGCGTGCGCAAGACCCCACGAGCCTGACGCGCGGATGGGGATGGCGCGCTGTCCGCGCGCGCCACGGGATAATCGGCCCGGTGAATGCCGATCCCCCCATCGCCCCGACCGACGCCGCGACGGCCGCGCTGGCCCAGCGCCTGGACGCTGCACTGCCGCAGACCCAATGCACCCGCTGCGGCTACCCGGATTGCCACGCCTACGCCACGGCGATCGCTGCCGGCGAGGCGGCGATCAACCAATGCCCGCCTGGCGGTGCGCAAGGCATTGCCCGCCTGTCGGCGCTGACTGGTCGCCCGGTGATCCCGCTGAACCCGGTCAACGGCCACGAGGGCCCGCGCGCAGTCGCGGTGATCGACGAGGACTGGTGCATCGGCTGCACGCTGTGCATCAAGGCCTGCCCGGTCGATTGCATCCTGGGTGCCTCCAAGCGCATGCACACCATCGTCGAGGCGGACTGCACCGGCTGCGAGCTGTGCGTGCCGGCCTGCCCGGTCGATTGCATCCGCATGGAGCCGGTCACCGGCGCGCTGACCGGTTGGGCGGCGTGGAGCCCGGCACAGGCCGACCAGGCGCGTGAACGCTATACCTTGCGCCAGATGCGCGTGCTGCGCGACCGGCGCGAGAACGACGAGCGCCTCGCCGCCAAGGCGGCCCACAAGCTGGCCGACCTGGAAAACCAGACCCTGCACACCGACCCGGCCGTGATCGAACGCAAGCGCGCGGTGATCGAGGCCGCGATGGCGCGTGCCCGCGCCCAGCGCGAGCCGCCCGACGAGGACGCCCCATGACCGATGCGCAGGTCGAGGCCTTTTTCGCCACGCTCAAGGCCGCCAACCCGCACCCCGAGACCGAACTGCAGTTCACCAGTGTCTTCGAGTTGCTGGCGGCGGTGCTGCTGTCGGCTCAGGCCACCGACGTCAGCGTCAACAAGGCGACCCGGTCGCTGTTCGCCGCGGCACCCACGCCGGGCAAGATGCTGGCGCTGGGGGTGGACGGCGTGGAAGCCTACATCCGCACCATCGGCCTGTACCGCACCAAGGCGCGCAACCTGGTCGAAACCTGCCGCCGCCTGGTCGAGCAGCATGGCGGCCGGGTCCCCGCCCGGCGCGAGGCGCTCGAAGCGCTGCCCGGGGTCGGGCGCAAGACCGCCAACGTGGTGCTCAACGTGGCGTTCGGCGAGGCGACGATGGCTGTCGACACCCACCTCTTCCGCGTCGGCAACCGCACCGGCCTGGCGCCGGGCCGCACGCCGCTGGAGGTGGAGCAAGCCTTGCTGCGTCGCGTGCCGGCCGCCTACCGCGTCGATGCGCACCACTGGCTGATCCTGCACGGCCGCTATGTGTGCCAGGCCCGCAAGCCGCGCTGCGCGGTCTGCCGGGTCGCGTCGCTGTGCGACTTCCAGCCCAAGACACCGCCGGCGTGACGATCCTGTGAACGCCCGGCGGCAAACTGCCGGGGCGCAGTCGCGCTTTTCGGGGGTTTGCCGGCGACGGCGCGGCCAACAATCGCGCTCATGTTCAGCGCCCGTTCGTCCGATGAAGCTCGCATGAGCTCATCCCGCCTGATCCGCCGTTGGTGGCGGCGGGGGCCGTCGGCGCCCACCAGCACCCTGGCCTGCCCCCGCGTGGAAGTCCGGCCGCCGGCGCCGTGGGGACAGGCCGAGCCGGTCTGGCACGGCCTGTGGCGCTGGCTGCGCACCGGACGCGCCGAACCCGCGTCCACCAGCGCGCTTGACCAGGCCTGCGCCGATTTCGTCAGCACGATGCAGGACCTGGACGTCGCAGGCGCCACCGACCTGCGCCAGCGCGCCGGGCACGCCCGCTCGTTGCGCGAGCTGTGGCACCTGCGCGCCGAGCTCTACAGCCTGATCGCACGCCACGTCGGCCAGAGCCAGGCCGACCTGCGCCTGGCCACGGTCAACCGCCACTTCCCGCTCGGCGCCCATGGCGCCGGCACCGCCCCGAGCAGCGCACGCCATGGATCACGCCAAGCGTCCTGAGTTCGCGGCCACGCAGGGCGACGACCGCACCGATGCGGGCCTGCCCGCAGACCGCCAGGCCCGCATCGCGGCCCGCCGCGCGTTCGTCGACATGAAGCTGCTGTTCATGCGTGCGGTGGAAGGCCTCAGCGACCGCAAGGGCCAGTGGCTGCGCGACAAGGTGCGCCTGGCCTGCGACCCGCTCGACCTGTGGCTGCTGCGCGGCCCGGTGCTCAGCGCGCTGCAGCGCAACGACGGCGTGACGCGCCGGCTGCGCGCCGAGCTGTACCGCGGACTCGACGGCATCTTCCCCGATGCGTTCGGCCTGAGCGGCGGCATGCCCACCCAGCCCGCCGTGATCGAACCCTGGGAGCGCGGTGCCGCCCCCGGCGGGCACGAGCCGGGCCTCTGGCGCTAGGCACACCCGGTCACAACCGCCGTGCCGGCGGCCGGCCGGCCCCGCGCCGGCAGTGCAAAATCGAGGGGTGAACATCATCATCCTCGACGACTATCAGGACGCGGTGCGCAAGCTGCGCTGCGCCGCCAAGCTCACCGATCTGAACGCCAAGGTCTTCACCAACACCGTCAAGGGCCTGGGCCAGCTGTCGGTGCGCCTGCGCGATGCCGAGGTGCTGGTGGCGATCCGCGAGCGCACCCAGTTCACGCGCCAGTTGCTCGAAAAGCTGCCGCGATTGCGGCTGATCGCGCAGACCGGCCGGGTCGGGCCCCACATCGACGTCGAGACCTGCACCCGGCTGGGCATCGCCGTGGCCGAGGGCGTCGGTGCCCCCCACGCCCCCGCCGAGCTGACCTGGGCACTGATCATGGCCGCGATGCGCCGGCTGCCGCAGTACGTGGGCAACCTCAAGCACGGCGCCTGGCAGCAGTCGGGGCTGAAGTCCCAATCCATGCCGCCCAATTTCGGCATCGGCATGCAGCTGCGTGGCAAGCTGCTCGGGATCTGGGGCTACGGCAAGATCGGCGCGCTGGTGGCCGGCTACGGCAAGGCCTTCGGCATGGACGTGCGGATCTGGTCCGGCGACGACAGCCGCCAGCGCGCCCGGCAGGATGGCTACCAGGTGTTCGAAAGCCGCGAGGAGCTGTTCGAGCTGAGCGACGTGCTGAGCGTGCACTTGCGCCTGGGCGACCGGACGCTGCACCTGGTGACGGCGAGCGACCTCGCCCGCATGAAGCCGACATCGCTGTTCGTCAACACCTCGCGCGCCGAGCTGGTGGAGGATTCGGCCCTGGTCGCCGCGCTCAACCGCGGCCGTCCCGGCATGGCCGCGGTCGACGTCTTCGAGACCGAGCCGATCCTGCAGGGGCATCCGCTGCTGCGACTGGAGAACGCGATCTGCACGCCGCACATCGGCTATGTCGAGCAGGACAGCTACGAGCTGTACTTCGGCGCGGCGTTCGACAATGTCGTCAACTTCGTCAACGGCACGCCCACCCACATCGTCAATCCGGACGCGCTGAAAGTGCTGCGCTGAGCAGCGCCCGACGCCACCAGCGGCTCCCGGCGCCCGTGCCGCCGCGGCCAGCTCGAGCATCGACCGGCCGGCCCACCCACCTCCTGCCCATGCCCGCCACCGCCCCGCCTCCTGCCGCGGCCGCCTGCCAGCGGCCCGATTCGCTGCGTGCCCTGTTCCTCGCCTTCGCCCGCCTGTCGATGATGGGCTTCGGCGGCGTGCTCCCGATCGCTCAGCGCGAACTGGTGGACCGCCTGCGCTGGCTGACCCAGCCCGAGTTTGCCGAACTGCTGTCGATCGGCCAGGTGCTGCCCGGACCGAACGTGGTGAACCTGGCGCTGATGGTCGGCGACCGGCACTTCGGCCTGCGGGGCGCGGTGGTCGCGGTGCTGGGCATGGTGGCGGTGCCGATGAGCGTGGTGCTGGCGCTGGCCGCCGCCTATCGCGGCGTGGCCGACGTGCCCCAGGTGGCCGGCGCGGTGCGCGGCATGGGGGCCGTGTCGGCCGGCCTGATCCTGGCGATGGGCTTCAAGCTGCTGCCCACGCTGCGCCGCAATCCGCTGGGACGCCGCCTGTGGGCCCCGATCGCGCTGGGCGCCGCGCTGTGCGTGGCGTGGCTGCGCTGGCCGTTGGTCGGCGTGATCCTGGGCCTGGGTGCCGTCTCGTGTGTCCTGGCCTGGTGGCAACTGGGGCGCGAACCCGACGCCGTGCGTGCCGACCGATGCTGATCGGCCTGTTCCTGCATTGCCTGATGCTGTCGCTGCTGGCGATCGGCGGCGCCATCGCGACCGTACCCGACCTGCAGCGCTTCGTCGTCGTCGAGCGCGGCTGGCTCAGCGCGACCGACTTCACCGGTTCGGTCGCGTTGGCGCAGGCCGCGCCCGGGCCCAATCTGCTGTTTGTCGCGGTGGTCGGCTTCAACGTGGCCGGCCTGGCCGGTGCGCTGGCCGCGATGGCCGGCATGCTGCTGCCCAGCACCGCGCTGACCCTGCTCGTCACGCGCTGGGGCGCCCAACACCGCAACACCCGCGGCGTGAAGGCCTTCGTCTCGGGCATGGCCCCGATCACGCTCGGGCTGATCGTCTCCAGCGGCTGGCTGCTGGCCGAACCGGTGGCCCGGCAGCCGGTCGCGCTGGCGCTGGTGGCCTCCAGCGTGCTTCTGACCTGGCGGACCCGGCTCCATCCGCTGTGGATGATCGCCGCCGGCGCCGTCGCAGGCGCGCTGGGCTACGCCTGAATCGGCCGGCGACCCGCAGCACGCGCCGATGGCGTTCAGTGCGGGTTCTCGAAGAACAGGTAGTGGGTGTTGTCTCCGACCTCGAAATACACCCGCTTTTCGCCGTCGTCGACCGTGCCGTTGAGGTTCTCGTCGAGCACGCCGTAGCCGAAGCGGTAGGTGCGCGGCGAGCGGTCGTCGGTGCCCAGCGCGGTGGACAGCTTGTCGACCTTGAGAAAGCGCTTGATCAGCTTGCCCCCGTCGTAGACCTCGAGCACACCGTTGGTGCCGGTCCAGTTCTGGATTTCGCGATGGATCTGGTTCTGCTTTTCCTGGGTGCAGCCGGCCAGCAGCGCCAGCGCGGCGGCGGTGCCCAGTGCGGCAAAGGTGAAGAGCTTCATAGCGTGTGGTCGTCCTTGGTGCCAAAGATCTTGTCACCGGCATCGCCCAGGCCCGGGATGATGTAGCCCTGCTCGTTGAGATGGCTGTCGATCGACGCCGTCCAGCAGCGCACCTCGGGATGGGCAGCCGTCAACGCGCGGATGCCTTCGGGCGCCGCCACCAGGACCAGGGCCCGGATGTCCTTGCAGCCGCGGCGCTTGAGCAGGTCGACGGTGGCGATCATCGATCCGGCGGTGGCGAGCATCGGATCGATGATCAGCGCGGTGCGCTCGTCGAGGTGGCCGACGAACTTGTCGAAGTACTGCTCGGGCTGCAGGGTCTCGTGGTTGCGGGCCAGGCCCACCACGCTGACCTTGGCGTTCGGGATCATGTCCAGCACGCCGTCGAGCATGCCCAGGCCGGCACGCAGGATCGGCACCACGGTGACCTTGCGGCCCGCGATCTGTTCGATGTCCAGCGGGCCGCTCCAGCACTCGATCCGCGTGCTGCCCAGAGGAAAGTCGGCTGTCGCCTCGTAGGCCAGCAAGCGGGCCAGCTCGCCGGTCAGTTCGCGAAACTTCTTGGTCGAGATGGCCGCTTCGCGCAGCAGACCGACCTTGTGGCGCACCAGTGGGTGCTGAACGGCGATGACAGGCATGGTGTTGAGGGGGGGGGGGGGGGCGAAAACGGTGTCGGCAGTGTAGCCAGCCGGCTCAGGATCCGGCTGCGGTTGCGGCCGCGGCAGCGCGCTGGCGGTGCGCCTCGTACAGGCACACGGCTGCCGCCACCGACACGTTGAGGCTTTCCACCGCGCCGGCCATCGGGATGCTGACCAGCTCGTCGCAGGTCTTGCGGGTCAACTGGCGCATGCCGGTGCCTTCGGCCCCCAGCACCAGCGCCACCGGACCGCTCAGATCGGCCTCGTAGAGGGTGTGCGGGGCGTCGTCGCTGGTGCCGATGATGCGGATGCCGCGCTCCTTCATCTCGCCCAGGCTGCGCGCCAGATTGGTCACCATCAGGTAGGGCACGGTCTCGGCCGCGCCCGAGGCCACCTTGGCCACCGTCGCGTTCAGCCCGACCGCATGGTCCTTGGGCGCCACCACCGCCTGGGCGCCGGCGCCGTCGGCCACCCGCAGGCAGGCACCGAGGTTGTGCGGGTCGGTGACGCCGTCGAGCACCAGCACCAGCGGCGCAGCCAGGCGGGCGGCTTCCACGCCTTCCAGCACCTCGTCGAGCGAGTGGGTCAGCGCCAGCGGCTCGACGCGTGCCACGACCCCCTGGTGGCGAGGGCTGCCGGCCAGCCGGGTCAACCGCGCGTCGTCGCTGTCCACCAGTTTCACGCCCTGTTCGCGCGCACGCTCGGCGAAGCCCCGCATCCGGGCGTCGCGGCGCGAACGGTCGATGTGGATCTCGATGACAGAGGACGGCGCCGTCTTCAGGCGCACGGTGACGGCGTGAAAGCCGAACAGGACTCGATGGGTCATGGCAGGGGGCCGGCCACCGCCGGCAACGCGGTAAAGAGGGCCGCTGCGATCGCGTCGGCCAGGGCTGGAGCCTACCAGCTGGCGCGGACCGGCCGAAGCGACTCTTGCACCCTGCCCGGTCGGCCCCATCTGCGAGCCATGGCCTCTCGTCGACGACGCCCGCCTGCGGGTTCTTCCGCCGCCTTCGATCCAGCCAGCGCGGTCGGCCGTGCGGTGCTGGACGCGCTCGGCGACCTGCCGCGCTCCGGCCGGCAACCCAGCCGGCAGCCCGAGGCCGACAGCCGGCGCCTGCTGCGCTGGGCCGGCGGCCGGGCCGCCTTGACCGCCGGCGCGCTGGCGCTGCCTGTCGGGCCGCTGGGCTGGCTGACGGTGCTGCCCGAGATCACCGCGGTGTGGCGCATTCAGGCCCGACTGGTGGCCGACATCGCCGCGCTGCACGGCCATCAGCGTGCGCTGACGCGGGAGGAGGTGCTGTACTGCCTGTTCCGCCACTCCAGCGGTCGGCTGGTGCGTGATCTGGTGGTGCGCGCTGGCGATCGATCGCTGGTCCAGACCGCGTCGCTGCGCGCCCTTCAATTGCTGGCTGCACGCCTGGGCACGCGGTTGGCGAGGCGCATCGCCAGCGAGGGCCTGTCGCGCTGGATTCCCGTCGCCGGCGCGGTGGGCGTGGGCGCCTATGCGTTGTGGGATACGCGGCAGGTGGCGGCCACCGCGATCGAGCTGTTCGCCACCCGCGTGCTGGTCCAGCCGCCGGCCGCAGCCGACGCTGCCACCGACTGAGGCCCCGCTGCCGGTCCGTGCAGGGCGCGGGCAGGTCTGCGACACTGCGGGGGCCGCGGCCTGAGCGGCGCACCGCAGCCCGACTTGCCATGCCTCCCCTGCCCCCGCTGCCGTCCACGCCGTCCGACCGCCTTCCCACCGCGCCAACGACGGATGCGGTGCGGTCATCGGGGCCGGATTTCCTGTACCTGAAGCTGCCCTCGAAGGACCGGATCGACGAGCGGGAGGCTGCGCTGGAGGCCGCGCTTGCAGAGGCGCTCGACGCCCAGGGCCTGGGCAGCCTGATCAGCGCCGGCGGTTCGCTGGGCGAGGTCGCTGCCGACGGTTTCCGGCATGTCGCGTACCGCCGCCTGGACCTGGAGGTGGCGGATCTGCACCAGGCCCGCGCCTGGCTGCACCGGCTGCTGCCGGAACTGGGTGCAGGACCCGGCACCGAGCTGCACTACAGCGAAGGCGGCCGGCGCCTGCAAGACTCGCTGGGCGCGCGGGGCTGGCTGCTGGGCCAGGCAGGCTGACGGCAGAGCCTCAGCGCGCCAGGGCCAGCCAGGCCGTGAGCAGGCCGATCAGCACCGGCTGATGGATCATGTAGAAGCTCAGCGACCATCGGCCCAGCACCGCCAGCGGCCGCAAGCGCCGCGGCAGCGGCCCGGCCAGCCAGGCGCGCCGGTGCGACAGCAGCCACAGGCCGGCCGCGACACCCCACAGCACCGGCGTCAACCAGGGCAGGACGGGCACATAGTCTTCGGTGTAGGGCAGGCGCGTGACCAGGCCGGTCCAGTTCAGCCAGCGGCCATTGAAGACCGCCGACGCCCACAGGTGCGGCGCGGCCCAGGCCAGCGCGCCCGCCCCCCATAGCACGCCCTGCACGACCGCGCCGTCGCTCGGCCAGCGGCGCAGCAGCGGGCCTGCGCCCCAGCGCACCAGCAGCAGCATCAGCGCGATGCCGTGCAGCACGCCGAAGCTGATCCAGCTCTGCGGAAACATCAGCGCCGAGCCCGCCGACACCAGCACCGCGCACAGCGCCACGCGCATCCAGCGCTGCCAGAAGCGCGGCCAGCCCTGCCCACCGGCCAGCGCGACCGCCTGGCCCACGCCAGCGCAGACCAGGAACAGGCTGACGATGCACACCCGCTGTCGGGTCCAGAACGGATCCGACAGGAACTGCTGCGGCGGCTTCAGCAACCCCGCGTGGTTCAGGTCGAAGCTGAAATGAAAGCAGGCCATCCAGACGATGGCCGCGCCGCGCAAGGCGTCGAGTCGCTCGAAGCGCGACGCCGCCGTGGGTTGCTGATACGGTGCAGGAGGGACGGTCGACACGGCGTGCACGATAACCCAGGCCCGCGCAGCGACCATACCGGCCGGCTGGTATGGTCCGTCAGGCCGAGGTCACCGGCTCGTCCGGCGCGCCCAGGAGGGTGCTTGCGGAGCTGCCGCGGCCGCGGATCAGCTCGGCCGCCTTCTCAGCGATCATCATCGTCGGCGCATTGGTGTTGCCGCCGATCAGGGTCGGCATGATGGACGCGTCGACCACCCGCAGGCCCTCGACGCCGTGCACCCGCAACTCGGCGTCGACGACCGCGTCCGGATCGTCCGCCGGCCCCATCTTGCAGGTGCTGCAGGGGTGGTACTCGGTGTCGGCCGAGCGGCGGATGTCCCGCTCGAGCGCCACCGGATCGTTGGCATCGACCGGATAGAGCAAGGGCCCGCGGTAACGGTCCAGCGCCGGATGGGCCATCAGGCGCAGCGATTGGCGGGTCGCGTCGAGCAGCGTCGCCATGTCGGCCGGATCGCTGAAATAGCGCGGATCGATCTGCAGCGAATCCGCCGCATCGGTGCTCGCCAGCGTGACCTGGCCACGGCTGCGTGGCCGCGCCAGCGTGATGTGCAGGCTGTAGCCGTGGCCGAGGTGCATCTTGCGGTTGTGATCGTCGACCATCGCCACCACCAGCGCGAGCTGGATGTCCGGCACCGCGAGTTCCGGCCGAGTCCGGAAGAACGCCCCCGACTCGGCGACGTTGGTCGTGATCAGCCCGGTCCGCCGGGCCCGCCACTCGCGCACGCCGTTCAGCAGATTCGCCGCCCCGCGGGCCGACATGCCCAGCGTCGCGTCGCGATCGGCCGACCGCCAGATGAAGGTGGCGGTGACGTGGTCCTGCAGGTTCTGTCCGACCCCGGCCAGCTCATGGACGACCGGAATGCCCCAGCGCTGCAGGTCGGCTCCCCGCCCCACGCCCGACAGCATCAGCAGCTGCGGCGAGCCGAACGCGCCGCCGCTCAGCAGCACCTCGCGCCGCGCCGCGATCACCCGCCGGGTGCCGCCGACGCGGACCTGCACGCCGGTGGCCCGGCGCCCGTCGAAGACGATCTTCTCGGCCTGCGCCCGGGTCAGCACCGTCAGGTTCGGACGCCCCAGGTGCGGCGTCAGATAGGCCTTGGCTGCGCTGCAGCGTTCGCCGTCCTTCTGCGTCACCTGGGCCAGGAAGCAGCCCTCCTGACGGGCGCCGTTGTAATCCGGCGTGCGCGCGATGCCGGCGGCTTCGCAGGCGCGCAGAAAGGCCTCGTTGATCGGACTCGGGTTGCGCAAGGCCGCAACGTTGAGCGGACCGCCGACGCCGCGATAGGCGCTCGCGCCCAAGCACTCGCAATGCTCCGAGCGCTTGAACAGCGGCAGCACGCTGGCGTAGTCCCAGCCGGCGTTGCCCAGCGCGGCCCAGTGGTCGTAGTCGCTGGCATGGCCGCGGGTGTAGACCATCGCGTTGACCGAACTGCTGCCGCCCAGCGTCCTGCCGCGCGGCTGGAACGCCCGGCGACCATGAAGCCCGGGCTGCGGCACCGACTCGAAGCGCGAGGCGTTCAGGCCGAACGGCGCGCTGGCGGCGAAGCCCAGCGGGGCGTGGATGAACACGCTGCGGTCGGGTGGACCGGCCTCCAGCAGGCACACGCGGACCGAGGGATCCTCCGACAGCCGCCCCGCCAGCACGCAGCCGGCGGAGCCGCCGCCGACGATGACATGGTCGAACTCCATGGCCGCGTTCACCGGGTGAGGAATTTCAGCATCGCGTCGGCCAGCTTGCCGTACGGCGGCGCCAGGAATTTCATGCCGCTGAAGCGCGCCTGGTAGAACACCGGCCGCAGCTTGGAAAAGGTGATGAAGCCCTCCTGCCCGTGGTAATGGCCCATGCCGGAGGCGCCGACCCCGCCAAACGGCAGGTCGTGCTGCGCCACATGGAACAGCGCGTCGTTGACCGACACGCCGCCCGACATCACCCGGTCCAGCAGCGACTGCACCCGCTGCGGGTCGTTGCTGAACGGATAGATCGCCAGCGGCCGCGGCCCGGCGTTGATCCGGGCCACCACCTGATCGAGCGCGGTATAGGCGCGCAGCGGCAGGATCGGACCGAAGATCTCGCGCTGCAGCAGTTCGCAATCCGCCGGCGCGTCCAGCACCAGGTGCGGCGCGATCTTGCGGCTGGCGCGGTCGAAGGCCGGCCCCGGCAGCAGCGGGATCAGCGTGGCGCCGCGCTCGCGGGCGTCGTCCAGCGCGGCGAGCAGGCGGTCGAACGCGCGCGGATCGATGATCGAGGTGTAATCGGGCGAGGCCAGCGTCGGATAGCGCGCCGGCACGATCTCGCGCGCCAGCTGCACGAACTCGGCGATCCGCGACTGCGGCAGCCACGCATGGTCGACGGTGGTGCAGATCTGGCCGGCGTTCAGGCATTTGACGAACAGGATGCGCTCGGCCGCGGTACGCAGCGGGAAATCGTCGCAGACGATCGCCGGCGACTTGCCCCCCAGCTCCAGCGTCACCGGGCACAGGTTCTGCGCGGCGGCCGCCATCACCGAGCGCCCGGTCTGGCCCGAGCCGGTGAACAGCAGGTGGTCGAACCCGAGCTTCGAAAACTCGATGCCCACACCGCCGGTCTCGTCGAAGAACTGCAGCTTCTCCGGCGGGAAGTAGGCCGGCATCTTCTCGATCAGCAACGCGGCCAGGTGGCGCGAGTTCTCGCTCATCTTGACCATCGCCCGGTTGCCCGCCGCAAAGATGTAGGTCAGCGGCACCAGGCTCAGGTTGACGGGGAAGTTCCAGGGCACGATCACGCCGACCACGCCCAGCGGCTGCGGAATCACGCGGTTGCGGGCGCCGAAGAAATTGCGCAGATCGACGCCGCGGCGCTGAGGCTTCATCCAGCCGCGCAGCTTGCCGATCACATGATCCACCCCATCGATCGCCGGAAAGATCTCGGCCAGCAGGCTCTCGTGACGCGAGCGGTGGCCGTAGTCGGCGCTGATCGCGTCGCACAAGGCGTCCTTGTGATCGCGGATGAAGCGCTGCAGCGTGCGCAGGTCGGCCTGGCGCTCGGCCAGCGTGGGCACCGGATGCGCCAGGTAGGCGGCGCGCTGGCGTTCGAGAACCGCCTCGAGGGTCGATCGCAGAAGGGGCTCGGCTTGGTCCATGACGGGGTTCCTTGCGGTGAGTGATCCGGCGGCCGACACGCAGGCCCGGCGCGACCGACAGCATCCCGCGGCGCGGCCGGATCGATGTTACCCATGGCGGTCATATTGTTGACTTTTGGCGACACAACAGGAAAGCCCCTAGAGGGCGCGGCCCGCGCTCAGGAGGCGGCACTCGAGAGACCGGCGCCGGCGGCGAGCCGAGCCTGGCGGAAGGCCGTCGGCGACACCCCGAACCAGCGCCGGCAACTGCGCGTCAACGCCGACGCCTCGGCGTAGTCCAGCCGCGCGGCCAGCTGGGCCATCGACGGCGCGTCCGGCCGCGCCACCAGCTCCTCGAACAGGCTGCGGCGCAATCCGTCCTTCAGCTGTTCGAAGGTCAGCCCCTCTTCGCCGAGCCGGCGTTGCATGGTGCGCGGATGGATCGCCAGCATCTGGGCCACCACCGCATGCGACGCCCGCCCGGTGCCGAGCAACTGCTGCACCAGCAGGCGGACCCGGTCGGAAAAGGCCCGCTGCGGCGCCGCGAAACGCGTGTCCATGTAGGTCTGCGCCAGCGCGCGCATCATCGCGCTGCTTTGCGGCATCGCGCGGTCCAGGTCCGCGGCCGCCAGCCGCACCGCGGCCCGCGGCTGGTCGAAGTGGCAGCGTTCGTGCAGCAGCCGGGCATAGCTGGCGGCCGGGCCGCAGCGCGGGTGCGGCAGCATCACCTGATGCAGCCGGATCTCGCCCCGCCCCAGCTGGCGCAAGCCCTGCACGATCAGACCCAGCGCCAGCTCGACGGCCTGGACCGATGCCTTGGCGCCCGGCAGGTCGATCGCGTAGCACAGGTCCACCGCGTCCGCGCGCCCCGGCACCGGCTCGGCCTGCAGCCGGATCGCCGGGCTGTGCACGTACATGTAGCGCGACGCCATCGCGATCGCCTGGCCCACCGTGGCCGAATGCTCGATCACCACCGCCATCGGCCCGAGCGTGTCCAGCCCCTGGCGCTGCGACAGCCGCAGGCCGAAGTCGCCGCAGCCGGCGTCGGCGGCGGCGCGCTCCAGCAGATCGATCATCGCGCCGTACGGGATGAGGCCATCGGGGTCGGCCAGCGACGCGGGCGACAAACCCACCCGCCGCAGTTGCCGGTCCACGTCCAGCCCCAGCGAGGCGGCGAGGGCCGGGTAGCCGGTCAGTGCGGCGGCACGGATCAGGTTGTTCATCGCGACGACGGGGATTCGCAGGCGGTCGGGGACATCGGGAGCGGCTCGCGGGCAAGAAGCCCGGCGTCCGTGGTCCGCGATGCTAGGCGGCCCGCACGCCCGCCGCAATGGCGCAAGCCCCCGAGGCGGCGTGCCCGCGCTCAGGCGATCGCGAACGCCAGCACCACCGCACCCAGGGCCAGCAGGCCCAGCCCGGTGATGAAGACCGACTCGGCCAGCGATTCCTTCTTCGCGCTGGCGTGCGGCGAGCGCATCGACACGAAGGACAGCACTGCGCTGAACAGGAACACCAGCGCGTCCATCGCCAGCAGCTTGTCGACCAGGTGGTGGATCTCGGTGCTGCGACCCAGGTGTCCGATGGACAACACCGTCATGCACACGCCGATCATCGTCGACGAGGTCGGCAGGATGTGCGCCGACAGGCCGCTGCCGGACGACTCGTTCTTACCCATGTCGGCGCGGCGAACGATCCGCCGCAACGGGCCGGGCGGAAGGAGCAAGCGAGGTCGAGCGGGCAGGCAGGCGCATGGGACGCAGGCTAGGCGTTCCCGATGAACCCTGGATGAAGCGCCGATGAGGCCAGGATTAGGGCCGCCCGCCGGACCCGACCGACCGGAGCCACCACGTATGCTTGCGCCATGAACACCTTGACTCCCCCCAGCCGCAGCGCCGAAGAACAGGCCCGGCTGGACGCCACGCTGACCGACCTGTTCGAACACCGCATCTGCTTCAACCAGACGCTGGGCATGACGGTGGCCAGCCTGCAGCCCGACGCGCCGGCGCTGCGGCTGGAGATGCGGCCCGATCTGATCGGCCACGCCTTGCACGGCCGGCTGCACGGTGGCGTGATCGCCACCGCGCTCGACACCGTCGGCGGCCTGGCGCTGATGCTGGCGATGGCCGCCAAGCACCCGGACGAAACCACCGAGCAGCTCACGCACCGCTTCGGCCGGATCGGCACCATCGATCTGCGGGTGGACTACCTGCGCCAGGGCCAGGGCCGGCACTTCGTCGCCAGCGGCGAGGTCACCCGGCTGGGCGGGCGTGTCGGGGCCACCCGAATGCAACTGGTCAACCATGAAGGCACGCTGATCGCGACCGCCGCCGCGGCGTACATCATCAGCTGAGCCCCCCGGGAAGATCCCAGGGGTGCGGCGTCGCCAAAGCGACCCCGCTGCTTGGCCGCCCGCGCGAAGATGGCGCCTCCCTGCGGAGTCCTGCCCATGCCCACCTCCCCTGCCCTGCCCGGCACCCGACATCGCCGCATCTGTCCCTTGTGCGAAGCCTGCTGCGGCCTGGAGATCCAGGTCAGCGAGGGCCGGGTGACGCGCATCCGCGGCGCGCAGGACGATGTCTTCAGCGCCGGCTACCTGTGCCCCAAGGGCGTGGCCCTGGGAGAGCTGCACGAAGACCCGGACCGCCTGCGCACGCCGCTGATCCGCCGCGGCGACCATTTCGAGCCCGCCACCTGGGACCAGGCCTACGCCGAGGTCGAGCGCCGGCTCACGCCCATCCTGACCGCGCATGGGCGTGACGCGGTGGCGCTGGCGGTCGGCAACCCGGCCGCGCACAAGATGGGGCTGTTGCTGTACTTCGCCCGCCTGGCCCGGGGCCTGGGGTCGAAGAACATCTATTCGGCCTCGACGCTGGACCAGATGCCCAAGCAGTTGCAGAGCGGACTGATGTTCGGCCACTGGCTCAGCGTCGCGGTGCCCGACATCGAACGCTGCGACTGGCTGCTGGTGCTGGGCGCCAACCCGATGGTCAGCAACGGCAGCCTGTGGACCGTGCCCGATTTCCGCGCCAAGGCCAAGGCCTTGCGCGAGCGCGGCGGCCGGCTGGTGGTGATCGATCCGCGCCGCAGCGAGACCGCCCAGGTGGCCGACGAGCACCACCCGATCCGTCCGGGCGCCGACGTCTTCCTGCTGGCCGCGATGGTGCACACGCTGTTCGCCGAAGACCGGGTCCGCCTCGGCCGCCTGACCGACTGGACGGTGGGCGTGGACGCGGTGCGCGACGCGGTCGCGCCCTTCAGCCCCGAGGCCGTGGCCGCGCGCTGCGGCGTGCCGGCCGACACCGTCCGCCGCCTGGCCCGCGAGCTGGCCGGCGCCGAGCGCGCCTGCGTCTACGGCCGCATCGGCACCTGCACCCAGGCCTTCGGCACGCTGGCGTCCTGGCTGATCGACGTGCTCAACCTGCTGACCGGCCACCTCGACTGCCCCGGCGGCGCGATGTTCCCGCAGGCCGCTGCCTTTGCCGCCAACACCCTGGGCCGGCCCGGCACCGGCCGCGGCGTGGTCACCGGCCGCCACGCGAGCCGCGTCAGCGGCGTGCCCGAGGTCTTCGGCGAGCTGCCGATGACGCTGCTGGCCGAGGAGATCGAGACCCCCGGCGTCGGCCAGGTGCGGGCGCTGATCACCGTGGCCAGCAACCCCGTGCTGTCGGCCCCCGGCGGCCCGCGCCTGGCCGCGGCGCTGGACGGACTGGATTTCATGCTCAGCCTGGACATCTACCTCAACGAGACCAGCCGCCACGCCGACGTGATCCTGCCCGGCCTGTCGCCGCTGGAGGAGAGCCACTACGACATCTCGTTCACCCAGCTCAGCCACCGCAACCACGCGCGCTACAGCCCGCCGGTGCTGCCGCCAGCGGACGGCCACCCGGCCGAGTGGCAAAGCCTGCTGACGCTGCTGGCCATCGTCCAGGGCCGCGGCGCCGACACCGACGTGCTGGCCCTGGACGACGCGCTGCTGGCCGAAGAACTGCGCCGCCAGGTCGGCGACGACGCGGCGCCCGCACTGATCGCCGCGCTGGCCCCACGCCGCGGGCCCGACCGGCTGCTCGACCTGGCGCTGCGCAGCGGTCCCTACGGCGATAGCTTCGGCCAGCGCCCGGACGGCCTGAGCCTGGACCGCCTGCGGGCCGCCCCCGACGGCATCGACCTGGGACCGCTGAAGCCGCGCCTTCCCGAGCTGCTGCGCACGCCCAGCGGCCGCATCGAGCTCGCGCCGGCGCTGCTGCTGGCCGACCTGCCCCGCGCACTGGCAGCGCTGCACGAACCCGCCCCCGCGTTCAGCCTGATCGGGCGGCGCGACGTGCGCAGCAACAACAGCTGGATGCACAACCTGCCGCTGCTGGCCAAGGGCCCGGAGCGCTGCACACTGCTGATGCACCCCGAGGACGCGGCCCGGCTCGCGCTGGCCGACGGCCAGCCGGCCTGCATCCGCCTGCGCGAAGGCCGGCAGCTCACCGCGCCGGTCGAGCTGAGCGACACCGTGCCGCCCGGCGTCGTCAGCCTGCCGCATGGCTGGGGCCATGACCTGCCCGGCGCGCGGCTGGGGCTTGCGGCCGAGCGGCCCGGCGTCAACCTGAACGCCGTGCTGGACGAGCGGCTGAGGGACCCGTTGTCGGGCAACGCGGTGCTGTCCGGCGTGGCCGTCTCCATCGCCGCCGCCTGAGCCCCGGCATGGGAGGGCGCACCGGCGGTGGGGTACCATGCGCGCCGTTCGCGGCCGCCCCACGCCGCATGACCCCGGGTCCGAGCGGGCCCCTCCGGAGCTTCCTCATGCAAGTCGTCTGCCTCGACCTCGAAGGCGTCCTCGTCCCCGAGATCTGGATCGAGTTTTCCAAGCGCACCGGCATCCAGGAGTTCTCGCGCACCACCCGCGACGAACCCGATTACGACAAGTTGATGCGTTTTCGCATCGCGCTGCTGGCTCGGCACGGCCTGAAGCTGGCCGACATCCAGCAGGTGATCGCCGGCATGAGCCCGTTGGAAGGCGCCCAGGCCTTCCTGGACGGCCTGCGCCAGCGCTACCAGGTGATCATCCTCTCGGACACCTTCTACGAATTCGCGGACCCGCTGATGCAGCAGCTCGGCCGTCCGACCCTGTTCTGCCACAAGCTGGTGGTGGACGAGGCCGGCTTCGTACAGGACTACCGGCTGCGCCAGCCCGACCAGAAGCGCCATGCCGTCAACGCGCTGAAGAGCCTGAACTTCCAGGTCTTCGCCGCCGGCGATTCGTACAACGACACCGGCATGCTGGGTGCAGCCGATGCCGGCTTCTTCATCCACCCGCCCGAATCCATCGTCGCCCAGTTCCCGCAGTTTCCGGTGCACCGCGACTATCCGACGCTGCGCGCCTCGATCGACGCGGCAGCCGCGCGCGCCCTCGCCCAGGCCTGACGCGGCATTGCCGCTGCGGGCGCGCCGACGGTTGCTCAGAGCTTGCGCGCCACCACGCTGCCGATCGAATAGCCGGCGCCGAAGGAGCAGATCACCCCCAGGTCGCCGGCCTGCAGGTCGGCCCGGTGGTGGTGGAAGGCGATGATGGAGCCGGCCGACGCGGTGTTGGCGTAGTCGTCGAGGATCAACGGCGCGATGTCGTCACCCACCTCGCGCCCCACCAGCTTCTTCAGCACCAGCTGGTTCATGCCCAGGTTGGCCTGGTGCAGCCAGAAGCGGCGCACCGCCGTCGGCTCGAAGCGCAGCGCCTGCAGGTGGGCCTCGATGTGGGCCGCGGCCATCGGCACCACTTCCTTGAACACCTTGCGGCCCTCCTGGCGGAAGGTCTTGTCGCGGGCCAGCGGGTCGCTGTCCTCGGCGCGGTTCATGAAGCCGAAGTTGTTGCGGATCGCGTTCGAGAACTGGGTCACCAGCTTGGTGCCCAGCACCTCCCAGCGGTCGGCCGAGGTGGCGGTGTCGGCGGCCTCGACGATCGTGGCGGTGCAGACATCGCCAAAGATGAAATGGCAGTCGCGGTCGCGCCATTCCAGGTGGGCCGAGGTGATCTCGGGGTTCACCACCAGCACGCACCGGGCGGTGCCGGCCTTGACCGCATTGACCGCCTGCTCGATCGCGAAGGTGGCCGACGAACACGCCACGTTCATGTCGAAACCGTAGCCGCGCGCGCCGATGGCCTGCTGGATCTCCACCGCCATCGCCGGGTAGGCACGCTGCATGTTGGCCGAGGCGCACAGCACCGCGTCCACGTCGGCGCCGGTCTTGCCGGCGGCGGCCAGCGCCTTGTTGGCGGCGTCGGCGGCGATCTCGGCCATCAGCGACAACTGATCGTCCGGCCGGGCCTGGAAGCGCGGGTACATGCGGGTCGGGTCCAGCACGCCGGATTTCTCGATCACGTAGCGCTGCTTGATGCCCGAGGCCTTCTCGATGAACTCGACGCTGGACGGCGTCATCGCCGCGATCTCGCCCGCCGCGATGGCCGCGGCGTTCTTCTCGTTCTGCAGCGCGGCGTAGGCGTTGAAGGCCTCGACCAGTTCGGCGTTGGTGATGACGTGGGGCGGCTGGTACAGGCCAGTGCCGCTGATGACGACTCGGGTCATGAGGGGGTCCGAAAAAAAATGGCGATCCGCCAGTGTAGGCAGACCGCCCGGTGCCGCCCCTCCGGAAAAACCGAGGGGCCTCTCCAGACCGGGGCCGGCAGGCGCCGGTCGCCAGGCCGCGGCCCGGCGCCGCCTCAGCTCCGCTTGCGCGCGGCGGCCGGCTTGGCCGCTGCGGGAGCGGCTTGCTGGAAGGCCTCGGACATGCCGATCAGCACGCCGCTGACCAGCGCGGTGTAGCTGTCGGCGAGCGCCTCGGCCGCCTTCATGCCGACTGCGCGGCCATCACGCAGCGCCTTCTGCATCTGGGCAGTGACCTGCTCCACCGTCGCGTTGGCCTGCAGGCCAGCCTGCGAGCCGCCGACCTGGAACTTCTCCATCACCTGCTGCCACGGGCCGGCCAGGCCGTCGCTGGCGGAGCCGGCCGCCTTGCGCACCGCGGCGAACATCGTGTCTTCGAGCTGCTCCAGATCGGCCATCGCCTTCTTCAGGTGTTTTTCCTTCAGGCTCACGCCCTGGTCGACGAAGCTCGTCAGCGCCATGCGGTTGGCTTCCACCGCCTTCAGCAGCGCCTGGTCGATGCCGGCCACCGCCGAATCGAGCATCTTCTCGACGTCGATCTTGGGCAGCACGTTCTGCGCCGTGCCGGCGCTGGCCGCCTCGGTCACCGACTTGACCACGCCGCGGATGTTCTTCAGGCTCATCTCGCGCCCCTGCAGCGCGCCCAGAGTGGCCTGGGTCACCGCGGCCTTCAGCTGCGCCGTCTGCTTTGCGCTGGCGGTGGCGAATTTCTCGATCAACGCGTCCTGGTCGATACCCGATTTCAGCATGGTCTCTCCTCGTCAAGGGATGGATGTTCGCTCTGCCGGCACCGCAGGCCCGCGCGGTGCCGACAGCCTTGCTGCAGCGTAACCGCCAGCGCCGCTTCAGTCCAGCGCAGCGTTCAACTGGCGTGCGTAATCGGCCAGACCCGCCAGCAGGCCGCGGGCGCGCTCGTCGGCGCCGTCGCCCAGCTCGGCCAGCCGCTGCTGGAAGGCCGCCAGGCTCAGACCGCCGCCCTCCCCGTCGATCAGCCGGCCCCGGCGCAGCGCCGCCCAGCGCTGCGCCTCGTCGGCGCCGAGCGTGGCCGGGAAGTTCCGGGCGCGCCAGCGGAAGACCAGCTCCTCCAGCCGCGGGTCGTCGAAGCTGGCGCCGCGCAGCGCGGGGTCGTCGGGCGGCAGGCGGTGCAAGCGGTCGAGCCGGCGGCGGTCCGGGTCGTCGAGGAATCCGCCGTACAGGTCTTCGTCGACGTCGCTGGCGCGATCCGGGGCCGGGCGTTCGAACACCTCGGGCCAGATGCCGGCCATCGCCGCCCCCCGCTGCGCCGCCAGTTCGGCGTGGCGCTGCACCGCCGCCCAATCGACGCCCCAGCGCTCGGCCATCTCGGGCGACAGCGTCTTGAGGTTGGCGATCACCACCGGCGACTTGTTGACGTGGATGGTCTTGAGCGGCAGCCGGGTGACGCCTTCGGGCAGATCCTCGCTGCGAGTGAACAGCCGCTCGCGGATCGCCGCCGCGTTCAGCGTGAACAACTCGCTCGGGTCCTGCGCCAGGTCCCACACGATCAGCTCGTTGCGGTTGCTGGGGTGCGGCGCCAGCGGCCACACCACGGCCAGGCACCCGCGCTCGGGCCCGTACATGCCCGAGATGTGCAGAAACGGCCGGCCCTGGCGCTGTGCGGACTCGATCTCGGCCCACACCGCCTGCTTGCTGCGCAGCTTCAGGCAGAAGTCCCACAGCCGGGGCTGTGCTGCCTTGATCTGGCGGGCCAGCGCGATGGTGGCGCGCACGTCCGACAAGGCGTCGTGCGCCGCTTCGTGCACCAGGCCGTTGGCCACCGTCAGGTGTTCGAGCTTGAACGAGGGCCGGCCATCGTCATGCGTGGGCCACTGCAAGCCTTCCGGCCGCAGCGCGTACATGCAGCGCACGGTGTCCAGCAGGTCCCAGCGGCCGCAACCGTTCTTGTATTCGCGCGCATACGGGTCGATCAGGTTGCGCCAGAACAGGTGGCGCGTGACCTCGTCGTCGAAGCGGATCGAGTTGTAGCCCACGCCCACCGTGCCGGGCCGCGACAGCGCCTGCGCGATGGCCTGCGCGAACGCGTCCTCGATCACGCCGCGCTCCAGGCAGTGCTGCGGCAGGATGCCGGTCAGCAGGCAGGATTCCGGATCGGGCAGCGTGTCCGGCGCCGGCCGGCAATACAGCATCACCGGCGCTTCCACCTCGTCCAGGTCGGCATTGGTGCGCACCCCGGCAAACTGCGCCGGTCGGTCGCGCCGCGGCACCCGGCCAAAGGTTTCGTAGTCGTGCCAGAAGAAGCTGAAATCGGCCATGGGGTCACGATACCCCAGGCCTTGACCTGACCGTGGCCGCCAGACTACGGTCACCTGGACGCCGCGCTCAGGAGCCGGGCCGCGGCACCGGCGCGGCCAGTGCGTCCAGCCCCTGGCCTTGCTGGGCCAGCAGCTTTTCCAGCGCGGGCAGCAGCGGGCCCAGGCGTTCGTCCAGCGCGTCGCGCACGGTGTCGACGAAGACCTGGGTGGCGCGTTCGATCTCGATGTTCAGCGGGTCACCGGGCTGCTTGTCGCCGAAGGTGGTCATGCGCAGGGTTTCGGGGATCAGCCAGACCTCGAACCAGCCCTCCGTCTTGTTCACGTCGGCCACGGTCAGGCTGGCACCGTTGAGGGCGATGTAGCCCTTGGCGAAGACGTAGCGCATCCACGGCGCCGGCACGGCCACGCGGATCACGTGGTTGTTCTCGGGCTGGCGGATGGCGGCGACGGTGGCGGTGACATCCACATGGCCCGACAGCGGGTGGCCGCCGATCTCGGCGCCGTCTTTCGCGGCGCGCTCGACGTTGATGCGGCTGCCGGGCTTGAGCTGGCCCAGCGTGGTCAGGCTGAGGCTTTGCTGCATCACGTCGAAGTCGGCCGCGTCGCCGCCGTGCAGTGTGGTGACGGTCAGGCAGACGCCGTCGCAGGCCACGCTGGCGCCGATCGCCAGCTCGTGCGCGAAGCCGGGCGGGAACTGCAGCGTGAAGCTGCGCAGGCCGGGGCGGTCGGTGATGCGGGCGACGGTGGCCACGCCTTGAACAATGCCGGTGAACATGGGGAGCTGGGCTGGCGACGGCCGCCGATGCGCGGTGCGCCGTGCGACGCACCGGATCCGGGCCTTCGGGTGGATGAAAGCGCCGATTGTCGCGCCGGCGCGCCGACCTGGGCGCTACGGTGGCGACGCGGCGTCGGGCTCGCGCCAGCCACGCAACGCCTCCAGCGCCACCGCGTGCGCCTGCGCGAACTCCTGCGCCAGGCACGCGCAGGCGTCGAACGCCGCCTGACCGGCCGCCACCTCCAGGCGGCTGGCCACGCCGGCCAAGGTGCCGGCCCCGATCGCGCCGGCTACCGACACCACCGAATGGGCCAGGCGCGACACCGCCTCCAGATCGGCGCGGGCGAGCGCCTCCTTCAGGCGCTGGGCGTCGGCGCCGTGCGTCTCTTGAAACGAGCGCATCACCCGGCGATACAGGTCCGCCCGTCCCATGCAGTGGCGCAGGCCCAGCTCGAAATCGATCGGCGCCTGCGCTGCGCCGGCGGCCCCCCGCGCGGCGCAGCGCGGGGTCGCCCGGTCGTGCGACAACCAGAACGACATCCTGGCGAACAGCTCCGCGGGCTCGAAGGGCTTGACGACCACGTCGTCCATGCCCGCCGCCAGGCACAGATCCCGGTCGCGCGGCATCGCGTGCGCTGTCATCGCCAGGATAGGCACGCGGGCCCCGCCGGGCGCCTCGCGGATGCGGCGGGTGGCCTCGTAGCCGTCCACCCCGGGCATTTGCACGTCCATCAGGATCAGGTCGTACGCGCCGGTGCGGGCCCGCTCGATGGCCTGCACGCCATCGGTGACCACGTCGACCTGGGCCCCGGCCACGTCGACCAGCAAGTCCACCGCCACCAGCCGATTCAATTCATTGTCTTCGGCGAGCAGGATGCGCCGGCCCTGCAGGTCGCTCGCCGCCTCGCCTGCCAGATCGGGCGGGCGACCGGAGCGCGGCGGCGTCGGCCGGTCGGGGTCCGGCGCGACCCGCACGGCGCCGGTTTCGGCGCACCCCAGGCTCAGCGTGACATGGAACTCGCTGCCCTCGCCCGGCGTGCTGCTGACGCCGATCTGCCCACCCATGCGCTCCACCAGTTGCCTGCTGATGGCCAGGCCCAGTCCGGTGCCGCCATGGCGCCGGGTGGTGCTGGGGTCCAGTTGCTCGAACGGTTGAAACAGCAGCGCGCACTGCGCAGGAGTCAGGCCCGGCCCGGTGTCGCGCACGGTGAAGCGCAGGCTCACCCGGCCTGGATCGGCCGGCCCGACGCGGGCCGTGGTCACGACGATGTCTCCGCGCTCGGTGAACTTGACCGCGTTGCCGCAGAGGTTGAGCAGCACCTGGCCGAGGCGCAGCGGATCGCCCACCAGCTGCGGCGGCACGTCTGCGCCGGTGTCGAGCAGAAACGCCAGCCCTTTCTGCGACGCCGCCAGGCCGACGATCGCGGTGACCCGATCCAGCAATTCCTGCAACGCAAACGGCCTCGCCTCGATCGCCAGCTTGCCGGCCTCGAGCTTCGAGAAATCCAAAATGTCGTTGACGATCCCCAGCAGCGATTGCGCCGCGCTCTGGATGTGGAGCAGGTAGGTACGGCACTTCGAGTCCGTTCCGTCGCCCCGCAGCGCCAGGCCGGCCAGGCCAAGGATGGCGTTCATCGGGGTGCGGATCTCGTGGCTCATGTTGGCCAGGAAGTCGCCCTTGGCACGGGTCGCCGCCTGCGCCTCGTCGCGGGCCGAAAGCAGGGCCTGGTTGCTCGCCTCGAGCGCCAAGGTGCGCTCGGCGACCCGCTGCTCCAGTTCGGCGTTGAGCGACCGGAGCGCGCGCTCCGCCCGCCGTCGCGCCGAGATGTCTTCGAGGAAGACGAGCGTCTCCTGCTCGCTATCCAGCCCGATGCTGGTGACCGACACCTGGCACTCGAATGCGACCCCGTCGCTGCGGCAGGCCATCACCTCGTAACGATCGTCGACCGCCAGGCCGGCCTCGCGCTGCCGGGTGCGGGCGACCATGGCCGCGCGGTCCGCCGGTGCGATCAGGTCCAGCACGCGCAGCCGCCCCGCCGCCGCCAGATTCGGCAGGCCGAACAGGCGCAGAAAACTCGGGTTGCCGTAGACCACGTCATCGCCGCGCGACACGCCGATCGCCACCGGCGCATCATCGATCAGTTGGCGAAAGCGTTGCGCGCTGGCCAGCTTCAGGTCGTCGGCCTGGCGGCGCGCCGTGGCGTCCATCGCGACCCCGATCAGCCGCTCGATCTTGCCGTCCTCCCCCACCAAGGCGCTGCCGTGCGTCTCCAGCCAGTGCACGCTGCCGTCGGGCCAGATCACGCGCTCCTCGGCCCGGTAGCCGGAGCTCTGGCCGCGCAGGCACGCGATCAGGCGCTGCCGCGAGGGCTCGGCGTCGTCGGGATGCAGGCATGCCAGGAACTCGGGGAATCGGCCGCCGAAGCTGCCAGGCGGCAATCCGAGCAGGACCGACATGTCGCCGTACCACTCGGCCTGTGGCTCGGCGACCGTCCACATCCAGGTCACGACGCCGACCGCGGCCTGGGACTGCGCCAGCAGGTTGGCCGCATGCCGCTCCCCGGACTCGTGGCCCGGCGGCAGGCCCGGCGCCCCGGTGGGCGAGTTGCTCTGAGGAGGCATGTCGGAGGGCAGACCACGCGCGGCGCCCCGGCGGGGCGTAGGCCGCTACTATGCCCCAACCCGTCGCCCGATCCGAGCGCCCGCGCCGCGGGGCGCCGCGCCCCGTGGTCAGCCGCCCAGCGGCTGACGCAGCAGCTGCGCCGCCTCGTCGTCCGTCCACAGCCGGGTGCGGGCCTTGAAATGCAGGCCTTCGGCGTCCTCGAGCGAGAAGGTGCCCAGGCTGCCCTGCCCCACGTCGAGGATGATCTGCGTGCCTTGCAGGTACTCTGCCTGGGTGCGGCTGGCGTAGAACGGCACGCCGCCGACCTCGCCGAACAGCAGGTCGCTGCTGTTCAGGTTCATCTCGCCGGGCGCGAAGCACATCGGCGTGCTGCCGTCGCAGCAACCGTGCGACTGGTAGAAGAAGATCGCGCCGTGGCACTGGCGCAGGCGCTCGATCAGGGCCAGCGCCGCCTCGGTGGCGGTGACGCGTTGCACGGGGTCCATGGGGGCTTCCTTGGCGAGTGGAGACAAGCGCCTCGCCGGCATGAAAAAGGGCGGCCTGGGCCGCCCTTCGCTGCATGACGCCGAGGCGCCGCGATCAGAAGAAGCCGAGCTTGTTCGGATCGTAGCTGACCAGCAGGTTCTTGGTCTGCTGGTAGTGGTCCAGCATGACCTTGTGGGTTTCGCGGCCGATGCCCGATTCCTTGTAGCCGCCGAAGGCCGCGTGCGCCGGGTAGGCGTGGTAGCAGTTGGTCCACACCCGGCCGGCCTGGATCTGGCGGCCGAAATGGTAGGCGCGGCTGCCGTCGCGGGTCCAGACGCCGGCGCCCAGGCCGTAAGGCGTGTCGTTGGCGATGGCCAGGGCTTCCTTGTCGTCCTTGAAGGTGGTCACGGCCAGCACCGGGCCGAAGATCTCTTCGCGGAAGATGCGCATCTGGTTGTTGCCCTTGAACAGCGTGGGCTGGATGTAGTAGCCGCCGGCCAGGTCGCCGCTCATCTTGGCGGCCGAGCCGCCGATCAGCACTTGCGCGCCTTCCTGCTTGCCCAGTTCCAGGTACGAGAGGATCTTGTCCTGCTGCATCGCCGAGGCCTGCGCGCCCATCATGGTGTCGGTGTCGAGCGGGTCGCCCTGCTTGATCGCGGCGACGCGCTTGAGGACCTTCTCGATGAAGCGGTCGTACATCGATTCCTGGATCAGCGCGCGGCTCGGGCAGGTGCAGACCTCGCCCTGGTTGAAGGCGAACAGCACCATGCCTTCGATCGCCTTGTCGAGGAAGGCGTCGTCGGCCGCCATCACGTCGTCGAAGAAGATGTTGGGGCTCTTGCCGCCCAGCTCCAGCGTGGCCGGAATCAGGTTGCTGGCCGCCGCCTGCGCGATCACGCGGCCGGTCGCGGTCGAGCCGGTGAAGGCGATCTTGGCGATGCGCTTGCTCTGGGCCAGCGGCATGCCGGCTTCACGGCCATAGCCGTTGACGATGTTGAGCACGCCCGGCGGCAGCAGGTCGGCGATCAGTTCCACCAGCACCAGGATGCTGACCGGGGTCGATTCGGCAGGCTTGAGCACGACGCAGTTGCCGGCGCCCAGCGCGGGGGCCAGCTTCCAGGCGGCCATCAGGATCGGGAAGTTCCACGGAATGATCTGGCCGACGACGCCCAGCGGTTCGTGGAAGTGGTAGGCGATGGTGTTGCCGTCGATCTCCGACAGCGCGCCTTCCTGCGCCCGCAGGCAGCCGGCGAAATAGCGGAAGTGGTCGACGGTCAGCGGGATGTCGGCGTTCAGCGTCTCGCGGATCGGCTTGCCGTTGTCCACGGTCTCGGCGTAGGCCAGCTTCTCGAGGTTGGCTTCGATGCGGTCGGCGATCTTCAGCAGGATGTTGGCACGGGTGGCGGCCGGCGTGGCGGCCCAGCCGTCCTTGGCGGCGTGCGCGGCGTCCAGCGCCAGGTTGATGTCGGCCTCGTTCGAGCGCGCGCACTGGGTGTAGACCTTGCCGCTGATCGGCGAGATGACATCAAAGTACTGGCCGTTCACCGGGGCCACGAACTTGCCGCCGATGAAGTTGTCGTACTTGGCCTTGAAGGCGACGGGGGCGCCGGCGGCGCCGGGATGGGCATACAGCATGGTTGTCTCCTAATGCATGCGTGGGTGAGCGTGAATGGCCTTCGGGCAGCGCGTCGGCCCGGCAGCACGGACAGCCCATCGCACGCGCCGTGCCAGCCCGGCTTGTGCCGGAACCGGCCGCGTCCCGGCTGAAAACAGGTCCAAATCCTGCGTTGATGTGTCCCAACGGCAGGTGTCGCGTCACAGCTGTCACCCAACGGAACAACCAGCCCCCTTTTTTCTGCTGAAACCCTCGAATCGCCTCGCAAGCCCTCGCGTCGACCCTCATGAACGAGTTTGCATAGGTGATTCAAAGCGGAGCAAAAACCGATATGCACCAAGCCCTCAGCCCCGTCCTTCCGCTCGCCACCGTGCGCGAGGCGCGCCGCCAGTTGAACAGCCATGGCGAGGTTTCAGCAGAACTGGTGGGCAGCACGCTGGCCCGGTCATGGCAGCGCAGCGCCGAAGCCGGCCTGGTCCCCGGTGGCCGCCCTCCCGGTGCGCCCCACGCGTCGGCCCCGCAACTGGCCCGCGCGCTCGAGCTGCACCGCGAGCTGGTCGCGCACGCCCGGCCGGTGATGGAGTTTCTCTACGAGCAGACCCGCGACACCGACAGCATGGTGATCCTGGCTGATGCCCAGGGCATGCTGCTGCACGCCTTGGGCGACGCCGGCTTCGTGGGCCGCGCCGAGCGCGTCGCACTGCGCCCCGGAGCGACCTGGCATGAACGCTGGCGCGGCACCAACGCGATCGGCACCGTGCTGGCCGAAGGCCAGCCACTGGTGATCCATGCCGGCGAGCATTACCTGGAGCGCAACGCCTTCCTGACCTGTGCCGCCGCGCCGATCCACGATCCGTCGGGCCGCCTGCTCGGCGCGCTCGACCTGTCGGGCGACCACCGCGGCTTCCACCGCCACACGCTGGGGCTGGTGCGATCGGCGGTGCGCATGATCGAGCACCGGTTGTTCGAGACCCGCCATGCCGCCGGCTTCCGGCTGCGCCTGCACGCCCAGCCGGAAGGCGTGTCCACGCTCACCGAGAGCCTGCTGGCCTTGTCCGAGGACGGCTGGATCGTCGGCGCCAACCACGCCGCGCTGAGCTCGCTGGGCATCGGCTGGTCGGACATCGGTGCGCGCCAGGTCGACGAGCTGCTGGACCTGCGCGTCGACACCTTGTCCGAGCTGTGGTGCCGCCCCGGCCACCCGCCGGTGGCCGTCCAGACCCGCGATGGCCGGGCGCTGTGGCTGCGCGCCGAGCCCGGGCGCCAGAGCATCACGATGGCCGCCGCGCCGGCACCGCGCGGCGACGCACCGCCGCCCGCGCTGGCCGCCGCGCGGCCGGGCGCCGGCGCCCCAGCGCAGGATGCACTGGCGGCCCTGGACACGGGCGATGCCGCGCTGCGCAGCGCGCTGGAGCGGGCGCGCCGGGTGCTGGACAAGCCGATCGCGCTGCTGCTGCAGGGCGAGTCCGGCGTCGGCAAGGAGGTGTTTGCGCGCGCCGTGCATGCCAGCGGGCCGCGGCGCCGACAGCCGCTGGTGGCGGTGAACTGCGCCGCGCTGCCCGAATCGCTGATCGAGGCCGAGCTGTTCGGCTACCGGCCGGGGGCATTCACCGGCGCGAGCCGCGACGGCGCGCCGGGCCGCATCCGCGAGGCCGATGGCGGCACGCTGTTCCTGGACGAGATCGGCGACATGCCGCTGGCGATGCAGGGCCGCCTGCTGCGCGTGCTGCAGGAACGCCAGGTGCTGCCGCTGGGCGGCGGCAAGCCGGTGGCGGTGGACATCCAGCTGGTCTGCGCCACCCACCGGCCCTTGCGCGAGGAAATGAAGGCCGGCCGCTTCCGCGAAGACCTGTACTACCGCATCAACGGCCTGACCCTGCAACTGCCGCCGCTGCGCGAGCGCCAGGATCTGCCGGCGCTGATCGAGCGGCTGCTGGCCGAGCTGAACCCGCAGCGGCGCGTCGCGCTGACGCCGGAGCTGGCCTTGCGCATGGCCGGCTACGCCTGGCCCGGCAACCTGCGCCAGCTGGCCAACGCGCTGCGCACCGCCTGCGCGCTGATGGACCCGGGCGACGACGCGATCGACTGGCAGCACCTGCCCGACGACCTGGCCGAAGACCTGCGCGGCGCGCTGGCGGCCCAGCCGGCGGCGGCCGAGGCCGAGCCCGGCAGCCTGCGGGCGGTCGAGCAGCGCAGCGTCGAACGCGCGGTGGCCGAGGCGCAGGGCAATCTGTCGGAAGCGGCGCGGCGCCTGGGCATCAGCCGCAACACGCTCTACCGCCGCATGCGCGCGCAGCCCAGGGCGGGCGGCTGACGGCCGCGGCGCGCTGCCGCCCACGCGCCGGCCATCGCCGGAGATGGCCCGGTGCGACCCCTCAGTTGCGCGCCTCGGATCCGGCGACGCTCGCTACAGTCGGTACAGGTGCAGGCCCTCGGCCTCGCGCATGATTCACCGCCGCCCCGGATCGGCAGCCCCCCGGCAAGGCCCTGCCGTCGACCCTTCATGAAGCGCATCCTGATCGTCGAAGACCAGCCCGACCTCCGCGAGCTCATCCGCATGAGCCTGGAACTGGGCGACTATGAGATCCACGAGGCCGAGGACGGCGATTCGGCGCTGGCGATGGCCGCGCAGGTGTCGCCCGACCTGATGCTGCTGGACGTGATGATGCCCGGCTCGGTCGACGGGCTGGGCGTCTGTCGGCGCATCAAGGCCGACCCGGCACGCCGGAACACCAGGATCATCATGTTGTCTGCGCGGAGCCAGGCGGCGGACCGCATGGCCGGCCTGAACGCCGGCGCCGACGACTATCTGGTCAAGCCCTTCAGCCCGCGCCAGCTGCTGCAGGTCGTGCGGCGCACGATCTGAGGTCTGGGCCGCGCGCTCCCCAGCCGAGCCCCACCGCATGGACGCCACCCCACCGCGCGACCTCGCTCGGGCTGACCACCGGCCCGCGCGCGACGGCAGCCTGGCGCAGTGGCTGGCCCAGCCGGCCCTGCTCTGGGTGGCGCTGGCTGCGGCCTTCGCGCTGACGCTGGTGGCCTGGCGCGTGTCGCTGCGGCAGGCACGCCACGAGGCCCGTGCCCGCTTCGAGCAGCGCGCCGACCAACTGCATGCCCGGTTGATGCGCCGCGTCGCGGGCTGCGAGGCGATGCTGCGCGGCGGCGCCGCGCTGTTCGATGCCGACCAGGGCCAGGTGTCGCGCGCCGCCTGGCACCGCTTCGTCGATTCGCTGGACATGCCCACGCACTTTCCCGGTGTCCAAGGGCTGGGGCTGAGCGAGCTGATCGCGCCGGAGCAACTGGCGGCCCACCAGCAGGCCGTCCGTGCCGACGGCTTCGCCGACTACCGCGTCTGGCCGCCCGGCTGGCGCGACACCTACAGCAGCGTCGTCTATCTGGAACCGTTCGACGCGCGCAACCGCCGCGCCTTCGGCTTCGACATGCTGTCGGAGTCGACCCGGCGCGCCGCGATGTCACGCGCGCGCGACAGCGGGCAGATGGCCACCACCGGCATCCTGCGGCTGGTGCAGGACGCCGGCCAGCGGGACCAGAACGGCTTCCTGGTCTTTCTGCCGGTCTACCGCGGCGGCGCGCGGCCGGATTCGGACGCCGCACGCCGCGCGGCGCTGTGGGGCTGGGTCTACGCGCCGGTGCGGGTCGGCGACCTGATGGCGGTGCTGGAGCCCGCCGATCGCCGGGACATCGCGTTCCAGCTTCACGACGGCGTCCAGGCCGCGCCCGGCAATCTGTTCTACGACAGCGAGGCCGCCGGTGCCGAGGCCGCCCGGCCCGACGCCCTGCAGCGGCAGCGCTCGCTGAGCTTCGGCGGCCGCGAATGGACCGTGGTCTATCGCAGCTTGGGCGCCAGCGCCGCGCCCGACATGCTGCAGCCAACGCTGGTGGCCGGTGCGGGCGTGACGATCAACCTGCTGCTGGTCGGCATGGTGGGCCTGCTGATCCGCCGCCGGCGCCAAGCCGAGGGCGAGGTGCTGCAGCGATCGGACGAGGTGCGCTCGCGCACGCTGTGGCTGGACGCGGTCAGCAGCCTGTCGCCCGATGGCGTGCTGGTGTTCGAGCGCGACGCCGCGGGGGTCGCCCGGCTGGTCTTCACCAACCCGGCGTTCAGCCGCCTGTTCGGCCTGCAGCCGCTGGAATTGCTGGGCCTGAGCGAAGCCGCGGTGGACGCCTGGCTCGCCGGCCTCGCCACCGACGGCGCCGCGATGCCGCCGCTGGCGCCGGGCGACGTCACGCTGCGTCTGGCCGGGCCGCCGCGGCGGGTGCTGCAGCGCAGCCAGCGCGAGGACGCGCGTCAGCGGGTTTACTACTTCAGCGACGTGACGCGGGAATCCGAGGTGGATCGGCTCAAAGGCGAGTTCCTGACCACGGCCGCCCACGAGTTGCGCACGCCGCTGGCGAGCGTCTACGGCTTCTCCGAATTGCTGCTCGAACCGGACCTGCCCGAGGCGCGCCGCATCAAGGTCAGCCAGATCGTGCACCGCCAGGCCGGCGTGCTCAAGCACCTGGTCGACGAACTGCTGGACCTGGCGCGCATCGACGCCCGCGGCGACCATGACTTCGTGCGCGAACGCTGCGACCTGCGCGAAGTGGCCGAAACCGCCGCCGAGTCGATGCTGCAGCCCGACCAGCCGTCGCGCATCACGCTGGCGCTCGGCCCGGCCGCGCTGTGGGCCCTGGCCGACGCCGCCAAGCTGCGGCAGGCGCTGGTCAACGCGTTGTCGAACGCCGTCAAGTACTCGCCCGACGGCAGCCCGATCACGCTGGACACCCTTCGTGAACTGCGCGACCAGGTGCCCTGGGTGGGCCTGCGGGTCACCGACCACGGCATCGGCATGGACGCCGAGCAATGCGCCCGGGCATTCGAACGCTTTTACCGCGCCGACCCGTCGGGCCACATCCTGGGCGCCGGACTGGGCCTGGCCATCACGCGCGAGGTGATGGCCTTGCACGGGGGCGAGGTCAGCCTGCACAGCCAGCCGGACATCGGCACCACGCTGACGCTGTGGCTGCCGCTGTTGCCGGCGCTGGACGAGGCCGACCTGCGCGCCGCCGCGCCGCCACCGGACGTGGCGCCCGCCGGCGCCACCTGAGGCCGGCTTACCAGCTCACGTCCCGATCGGGCGTCGCGCCGATGCGGTGGATGGACAGGTCCGCCCCTTCGTATTCCTCCTCGGGCGACAGGCGCAGGCCGAGCAGGGCCTTGATCGTGCCGTAGACCACCAGCCCGCCGAACAGCGCCCAAGCCACCCCGGCGGCGGTGCCGATCAGCTGCGCCGCCAGCGTGACGCCGCCGCGACCGCCCAGCGCCGTCTGCCCGAAGATGCCGCAGGCCACGCCGCCCCAGGCGCCGCACAGGCCGTGCAGCGGCCAGACTCCCAGCACGTCGTCGATCTTCCACTTGTTCTGGGTCAGCGTGAACAGGCTGACGAAGATCGCCCCGGCCACGCCGCCCACCACCAGCGCGCCCACCGGGTGCATCAGGTCGGAACCGGCGCACACGGCCACCAGCCCGGCGAGCGGACCGTTGTAGGCGAAGCCGGGGTCGTTCTTGCCCAGCACGACCGCCACCAGCGTGCCGCCGACCATGGCCATCAGCGAGTTCACCGCCACCAGGCCGGAGATCTTGTCGATGGTCTGCGCACTCATCACGTTGAAGCCGAACCAGCCCACGGTCAGGATCCACGCGCCCAGTGCCAGAAACGGGATGCTCGACGGCGGATGCGCGCTGATCGCCCCGTCCTTGCGGTAGCGGTTGGCGCGCGCCCCCAGCAACAGCACCGCCGCCAGGCCGATCCAGCCGCCCACGGCATGCACCACCACGCTGCCGGCGAAGTCGTGGAACTCGGCACCGGCCGCGGCCTGGAGCCAGGCCTGGAAGCCGAATCGCCCCCCCCATGCCGCGCCCTCGAACAACGGGTAGATCAGACCGACGATCACCGCCGTGGCCATCAGCTGCGGCATGAAGCGTGCGCGCTCGGCGATGCCGCCCGAGACGATCGCCGGGATCGCGGCGGCGAAGGTCAGCAGGAAGAAGAAGCGCACCAGCTCGAAGCCGTTCTTCGCCGCCAGCACCTCGGCGCCGCTGAAGAAGCTGACGCCATAGGCCACGGTGTAGCCGACGAAGAAATAGGCGATCGTCGAGATCGAGAAATCGACCAGGATCTTGACCAGGGCATTGACCTGGTTCTTCTTGCGCACCGTGCCCAATTCCAGAAAGGCGAAGCCCGCGTGCATCGCCAGCACCATGATGGCGCCCAACAAAATGAACAAGGCATCACTGCCTTGCTTGACCTGATCCATGCATCGTCTCCTGTGAGCTGCGCGTCACGGTGCCACGCACCAAGCCGCGCCAAAGCGCACCACGAAAGCAAGTGACATGCCGTCTTCGGTGCGCTCAAAGCTCAGGATGCCGGCCGTGATGCACCGGACATCATCGTCAATGCACCACTTTGATCATTTGATGCAATCTATTGGTGCATTCAGCGCGGCGAGGATCGGTCGGTCCGGCGGCGAACGGTGGCGCCCGACCTCGTTGGGGTCATGCCTCGACCGCAGCCGGGTCACGCGCGGGGTCGACCTCGTTTTCGGCGAACGCCCGCCCGCCCGCCGCCAGCGCGGAATGGGGGCGGCGGGACTGGAGCAGCGGGTAGAACATCTCGACGAACCAGCGTTCCTTGCCGAACAGCAGGTCGTCCTGCAAACCCACCTGGGCCGGATAGCGGCGCGTGATCTTCGCGGTGCCGAAGATCAGGTCCCAGACGAACAGCAGGTTGCCGAAATTGCCCTTGTAGTGACCGATGCCGTCACCGTTGGTCAGCGCGTGGTGCGCCCAGTGCGTGGCGGGCGTGGACACCGTGCGCTCCACGATCCAGGCCAGTGGGTGCAATGCCCGGTGGCGGTACAGCGCCCGGTCCCACGGAACGGCGGCATGCGCCCCCAGGATCACCGTCAGCTTGACCACGATGTAGACGAGGTAGACGCCGCCCAGGCCGAGGTAGATCAGCACGCCGGAGATCCACAGGCCCGGCATCATCAGGTAGTAGAAGAAATTGTTGCGGTAGGTGACGCGCACGCTCATGTAGTGCGCCGTGTGGTGGGCACGGTGCAGTGGCCACAGCAACGGCGTGTGCGATGCACGGTGCCATGCGTACTGGGTCAAGTCGTCGCCCACCAGGAAGACGCCCGCCATCGCCCACCAGGGCCACTGTGCCCAGGCGCCATGCGCTTCGGGCATCGCCCAGGCGCACAGCCTGCCGACCAACCCGAACACCAGCGGTTGCACCACGGCCAGCAAGGCCAGCAGCATCGCGGCGTCGAGCTTGTTGTCGTCCGGCGTGGCTCGAAAAGTCCGGTAGCGGCCCGAGAAGAATTCGACCGCCGCGAAGCCGAGGAAGATGGCGCTCAGCAGCAGGTTCTGGGTCAGGTTCATCGCGATGTCTCCAGTCGTTTGACCTTTGAGGCCTGAATGCCTTCGGTCTCGGTTCTTGTGCCGAGCGAATGGTGGGTGAAGACCCCGATCACGTCCAATGCATAGTCGGCTAAAAATCAATGCACTGCATGCATTGATCGGCCCATGAACCTTCGACGCCTCACCCACCTCGTGGCCCTGGCCGACAAGCGCAACTTCGCCCGTGCCGCCGAACACCTGCATCTGAGCCAGCCGGCGCTGAGCCGCAGCATCCAGGCGGCCGAGGCCGAGTTCGGCCTGCGCCTGTTCGACCGCGGCACGCTGGAGGTCTTGCCGACGCCGGCCGGCGAGTTCGTGATCGAGCGCGCCCGGCGCCTGGTGTTCGACAGCCGCTGCCTGAGCCGCGACGTCGACCTGTACCGCGAGCGCGTGCTGGGCGACACGGCGTTCGGGGTTGGCCCGTACGCCGCCGCCACCTTCCTGAGCGACTTGCTGATCGATCTGCGACGCAGCCATCCTGCCGTTCACCTGCGCGTCGAGGTCGGCAACTGGGCGCGCCTGGCCCGGCGCTTGCGCGACGAGGACATCGAATTCCTGGTGGCCGATACCCGCGACATCCCGCCCGACCCGGCCTTGTTCGTCCGCCCGTTCCGGCACGAGGCCGGCGGCTTCTTTGTCCGAGCCGGCCACCCGTTGGCAGGCGGCGGCGCGGTGGCGCTGTCGACCTTGTGGTCCCACGGCGTCGCTTCGGTGCGGCTGCCGCAGGCGGTGCGCGATACGCTGGCGGCCTTGCTGGGGTTGGCTGCGAACGCGCCGCTGCCGCTGGCCATCGAATGCGACAACGCCGAGCTTCTCATCGAGGTGGTGCTGAACACCGACACCGTGCTGGCGGCGACCCATGCGGTCGTCGCCCACGAGGTCGCGCAAGCGCGCATGGTGGCGCTGACCGTGCCCGAATTGCCACCGCTGGGCGCCTCCATGAGCATCGTGACGCTGCGAGGCCGCACGCCCTCGCCGATGGCCGATCTGATCGTGCGGCGCCTGCCCGGAGGGGACACCCGGCCGCCGTCGGCAGCAGGCGCATGAACGGCGCGCGACCGGGTGCTCACGCGGCCGGGCGCCCGCCTCAGATCTGCTCGGGCGAGCGCACGGCCACCAGCACGACCTCGCCGCGTTCCTCGCGCGGGCGGTGCCGCAGCCACCAGACGCCGCCCTTCTTGATCGCCCACGGCATCAGTTCGGCCTCGTGGTGGCCGGCCAGGCGGGCACCGGTCATCAGGTAGGCCGCGGCCAGACCCAAGGTGGGCTGATGGCCCACGACCAGCACCGGTTCACGCGCATCGGGCCAGCGCGCGGCGGCCAGCAGTCCGCCCACGGTGCCGTCGGGCGCCAAGGCCTCCAGCAGCTTGAACTTGCGGCCGAGCGCTTCGGCGGTCTGCTGAGCCCGCAGCGCCGGGCTGGACAGCACCCGCGTGCCCTCGGGCAGGAAGCGGTTCAGCCAATCGGCCACCCGGCGGGCCTGCTTGAGGCCCTTGGGCGTCAGGCCACGGGCGGGGTCGTCGATGCCGGCGGACAGTTCTTCCGCGTCGGCATGGCGCCAGAGGATCAGATCCATCGTCGGTCCCGCCATCTCAAGCTTCGCTGCCGCGGCCGCGCCGGGCACCGAAATGCGCCATCAAGGCCTGCTGGGCGCTGATGCCCTGCTGGCTGATGCGGGTGTAATGGCCGTCGGGCTGCAGCGTCCAGGCGTCGCGTGTGTCGTGCAGATAAGGCACCAGGCATTCGTCGATCACGCGCTGGCGCAAGGCCGCATCGCGGACCGGCCAGGCCAGCTCGACGCGGCGGAACATGTTGCGGCTCATCCAGTCGGCGCTCGACAAATACAGCACCTCGTCGGCGTCGCCGGGGCCCCAGCGGAAATACATCACCCGCGAATGTTCGAGAAAACGGCCGACCACCGAACGCACGCGGATGTTCTCGGTCAGCCCCGGCACCCCCGGCGGCAGCATGCAGGCGCCGCGCACGATCAGGTCGATCTGCACGCCGGCCTGCGAGGCCTGCTGCAGGGCTTCGATCAGCGCCGGGTCGGTCAGCGCGTTGAACTTGGCGACGATGCGCGCCGGCCGGCCGGCGCGCGCCGCCGCCGCCACCTGGGCGCAGTGGCGCACCAGCCGGCGATGCAGCACGAAGGGCGCAGTGAGCAGGTGCTGCGGCGGGCGCACCCGGGTCAGGCTGGCGATCTGCTGGAAGACGCCGTCGGCGTCGGCGGTGATGCCGGGATCGGCGGTCAGGTAGCCCACGTCGGTGTACAGGCGCGCGGTCCTGGGGTTGTAGTTGCCGGTGGACAGGTGCACGTAGCGGCGCAGGCTGACCTTGCCGCGCGGCGTGGTCTCGCGGCGCGTCACCAGCAGCAGCTTGGCATGGGTCTTCAGGCCGACGATGCCGTAGACCACCTGCGCGCCCACCGCCTCCAGCCGCTCGGCCCAGTTGATGTTGGCCTCCTCGTCGAAGCGGGCCTTCAGCTCGACCACGGCCATGACTTCCTTGCCGCGCCGCGCCGCCTCGATCAGCAGGTCCATCAGCACCGATTGCGCGCCGGTGCGGTAGATCGTCTGGCGGATCGCCAGCACGTCCGGGTCCTCCACCGCCTGGCGCAGGAACTCGATCACCGGATCGAAGCTCTCGAACGGGTGGTGCAGCAGGATGTCACGCTGGCGCAAGGTGTCGAAGAACGAAGCGTCGCGGCCGATCGTGTCGACCGGCCAGACCGGCTCGTGCGGCAGGAAGCGCAGCCGCGACCCGGGCAGGTCGTCGGCCTGGTCGATCAGTTGGTTCAGCCGCACCAGGTTGACCGGACCGTTGACGCGGTACAGCGCCGCCTCGGGCAGCTTGAACTGCTCCAGCAGAAAGCGCCACAAGGCCTCCGGGCAGCTGCGCACCACCTCCAGCCGGATCGCCTGGCCGAAATGGCGCGTGGTCAGGCCGGTCCGCAGCGCCTGGCGCAGGTTGGTGACCTCTTCCTCGTCCACGTCCAGGTCGGAGTCGCGGGTGACGCGGAACTGCGAGAACGACTCGACGCTGCGCCCCGGAAACAGCCGCTCCAGGTGCGCCCGGATCACGCTGGACAGCAGCACGAAGCCTTGCTGGCCCGGCTCGCAGACCTCGGCCGGCAGGCGGATCACCCGCGGCAGCACCCGCGGTACCTTGACGATCGCGATCGTGTTCTCGCGCCCGAAGGCGTCGCGGCCGCTCAGGCGCACGATGAAATTCAGCGACTTGTTTGCCACCTGCGGGAACGGGTGGGACGGGTCCAGCCCGACCGGCATCAGCAGTGGTCGCACCTCGCGCTCGAAGAAGCGGTCGACCCAGCGCCGCTGCGCCGGGCTGCGCTCGGCATGGTTGATCACGACCAGGCCCTGGCGCATCAGCGCCGGCGTCAGCTCGTCGTTGAACAGCGCGTACTGCTCGTCGATGATCGCGTGCGCCTGGGCCGCCACCGCCGCCAGATCGGCCCGGGTGGCATCGCTGTCATTGGCGCGCGCCGCCTCCAGCGTGTCGGCGAAGCGGACCTCGAAGAACTCGTCGAGGTTCGACGAGACGATGGTGATGTAGCGCAGCCGCTCCAGCAGGGGCACGTCGCTGCGGCGGGCCTGCGCGAGCACGCGCCGGTTGAATTCGAGAATCGTCTGCTCGCGGTTCAGCAGCGCGAGGCCCACGGCGGGCTTGTCCGGCTCAGAGGTCATTAGCGGAAGTTTATGTAAGCATCATGACGAGGCGGTGACAGACCGCCGCCCCCCGGCCAAGCGGGCAAGGCTGGAGCGATCATAGGCCGCCCCTGCCGCAGCCGGCGTCAGCGCCAGGGCAGGCTCAGGCGGGCCAGCAGGCCGGCTTCGGCCGGACCGGGCCGCCCCACCGGAGCCGCCGCCCCGGCGGCCGGCATGGCCGCGGCGGGCACACTGATGCGGCGCGCCTGGTGTGACCAGTCGAGGATCGCCAGCTGGCCGTCCGGATGCTCGACCAGCGCCGTCAGGCTCTCCACCCAGTCGCCGTCGTTGGCATACAGGATGCCGTCGATCTCGCGCATCTCGGCATGGTGGATGTGACCGCAGACGACACCTTGCACGCCGCGCTTGCGCGCCTCGCGGGCGACCGCCACCTCGAAATCGCTGACGTAGCTGACCGCCCGCTTGACCTTGAGCTTCAGGTACTTCGACAGGCTCCAGTACGGCAGGCCGAACTTGGCCCGCAGATGGTTCAGGTAGCGATTGAGCCGCAGCGTGAACTCGTACAGGCTGTCGCCCACGTAAGCCAGCCATTTGGCGCACTGGATCACGCCGTCGAACAGATCGCCGTGGGTGATCCACAGCCGCCGGCCATCGGCCGTGGTGTGCAGCCATTCCTCGGCCACCTCGACGCCGCCGAAGCTGTGGCCCAGGTACTTGCGCGCGAACTCGTCGTGGTTGCCCGGGACGAAGATCACCCGCGTGCCTTTGCGCGCCTTGCGCAGCAACTTCTGCAGCACGTCGTTGTGCGCCTGCGGCCAGTACCAGCTGCGGCGCAGCTGCCAGCCGTCGATGATGTCGCCGACCAGGAACAGCGTCTCGCATTCGGTGAGCCGCAGAAAGTCCAACAGCGCCTCGGCCTGGCAGCCGGGGGTGCCGAGGTGGATGTCCGAGATCCAGATCGTGCGGTAGTGCTGGAGCGCCTCGTCGGGCACCGATGCGGAAGTGTCGGACGTCGCGGGGGCTTCTTGCATGAGCCCGCATCGTGGCGGCTCCCGGTGACCCGCGCATGACCTGTCCGTGACGGATCGGTGAAACCGGGCGCAGCGCGCCAGGTCCGGCCGTGCTCAGAGAAACAAGCCCTGCAGGTCGCTGAGGAAGTCGAATCCGCGCGCCGTAGGCCTCAACCGCCGCCGGCCGAGGTCGCCCTCGGCTTCCAGCAGGCCGCGCTCGATCGCCTGCTTCACCCCGCGCGCCAGCGCCGACGGCGGCAGGCCGGTGCGATCGCCGAACAGCGACTCGTCGAAGCCATCGCGCAGCCGGAGGGCGTTGAGCATGAATTCGAAGGGCAAGGCCTGGCGCGCGACCTCCTCGTGGTTCGACATCGCCGAGCCGGCCAGCGCCTGGCGCATGTAGGTCTCGGGCTCGCGCCACTTGACTTGCCTGACCACCCGGTGCGGGAAGCTGAGCTTGCCGTGCGCCCCGGCGCCCAGGCCCAGGTAGTCGCCGAACTGCCAGTAGTTCAGGTTGTGGCGGGCCGCGTGACCGGCCCGCGCGAAGGCCGATACCTCGTAGCGCCGCAGGCCGGCCTGACCGGTCAGCTCGACCAGGCGATCGAGCATGTCGGCACTGGTGTCCTCGTCCGGCAGCACCGGCGGGCGGCGCGCGAATTCGGTGTTCGGCTCCAGCGTCAGGTGGTAGAGCGACAGGTGCGGCGGCTGGAACGCCAGCGCGGTGCGCAGGTCGTCCTCCATCTGCACCAGCGTCTGGCCGGGCAGCGCATACATCAGGTCGAGGTTGAAGGTCTCGAAGCTGGCCGCGGCCTCGGCCACGGCGGCCAGCGCCTGCGCGCGGTCGTGGACCCGGCCCAGCGCGGCCAAGTGGGCGTCGTTGAAGCTCTGGACGCCGATCGACAGCCGCGTCACGCCAGCGGCGCGATAGGCCTGGAAACGATCGGTCTCGAAGGTGCCGGGGTTGGCCTCCAGCGTCACCTCGCAGCCGGGTTGCAGCGGCAGCAGCGAACGCAGGTCGCTCAGCAGCCGGGCGATGCCTTCGGGCGAGAACAGGCTGGGCGTGCCGCCGCCGATGAAGACGGTGTGCACCGGCCGGCCCCAGACCAGCGGCAGGCTGGCCTCCAGATCGGCGCGCAGGGCGTCGAGGTAGCGCGCCTCGGGCAGATCGCGCCGGCCGGTGCCGCGACCGGACCGGGCCACCGCCGCCTGCCCCGGCAACGACACCGGCACGGCAACCGGCCCTTCAGCCGATGGCAAGGCGTGCGAGTTGAAGTCGCAATAGGGGCATTTCTTGAGGCACCACGGCAGGTGGACGTAGACCGACAGCGGAGGCAGCGAGGGCAGTTGCAGCGTGCCCGGACGCAGGTAGTGCTCGACGCTGGCCGGATTCGCCGCCGCCGTGGGGGACGGTGACCCCGGTTCCCCGGGCGGCGGGGCGGGACTCATGCCGCAGCGCCCAGATGCCAGGCCTTGCGCATCAGCGGGATCATCTGCGCGACGGCCAGCGCGCGGTGGCTCTGGGCGTTCTTCACCGCCGAGGGCAGCGATGCCACGGTGGACTGCAGCGCGGCGATGTACATCAGCGGGTCGTAGCCGAAACCGCCCTGCCCCTGCGGCGCTGGCAGTATCGTGCCGTCCCAGCGGCCGAAGGCGATCAGCGGCTCGGGATCGTCTGCCGAACGCAGCGCCACCAGCGCGCAGACGAAGGCGGCCCGACGGTCGGACACGCCTTGCAGTCGACTCAGCAGCAGCCGGTTGTTGGCCTCGTCCTGGCACGCGCGGCGGGCCTCGCGCGCCGTCCCGGTGGGCACCTCGCACAGCGCATAGACGGCACTTTGCACACCGGGCTGACCGCCGAGCGCGTCGACGCACAGGCCGGAATCGTCGGCGATGGCGGGCAGGCCGGTGCACTGCGCGGCATGGCGCGCCTTGGCCAGCGCGTTCTCGATGAAGGTGGGGTGCGGTTCCTCGGCCTCGGCCACACCCAGCGATCCTTGGTTCACCAGCTCGATCGGCAGCACGCCCAGCAGGGCCTGCAGCTCGGCAAGCTTCTTGGCATTGTTCGACGCCAGCACCAGCCTCATGCCGGCCCCCTCAACGGGAAAGCGGCAGCGCCAGGGCCGCCCGCTGCTCAGCCACCAGCGTGGCGATGCCGTCGCTGGCGAGTTGCAGCAGCTGGTTCATCTCGTCGCGGCTGAAGGCGGCGCCCTCGGCCGTGCCCTGGACCTCGACGAAGCCGCCCGAGCCGGTCATCACGACGTTCATGTCGGTGTCGCAGGCGGCATCCTCGACGTATTCCAGGTCCAGCAGCGGCGTGCCGTCGACGATGCCCACCGAGACCGCCGCGACCTGGTCGACGATGGGCGAGGCCGCGAGCTTGCCGCTGGCCAGCAGCGTCTGGACCGCATCCTGGGCGGCCACGAAGGCACCGGTGATCGCGGCGGTGCGGGTGCCGCCATCGGCCTGCAGCACGTCGCAGTCGAGCGTGATGGTGCGTTCGCCGAGAAGCCGGAGATCGAACACGCAGCGCAAGGAGCGGCCGATCAGGCGCTGGATCTCCTGCGTGCGGCCGCTCTGCTTGCCGCGCGCGGCCTCGCGGTCGCTGCGGGTGTGGGTGGCGCGCGGCAGCATGCCGTACTCGGCGGTCACCCAGCCTTCGCCGCTGCCCTTCTTGTGCGGCGGCACGCGTTCCTCCACCGAGGCGGTGCAGAGCACCCGCGTCTGGCCGAACTCGATCAGCACCGAGCCCTCGGCGTGGCAGGTGTAGCCGCGGGTGATGCGCAAGGGGCGCAGCGCGTTGGCGGCCCGGTTCTGGGTGCGTTGAAAGCTCATGAGCGAGGTCCTGTCTTGAAAATGGCCAACGGGCCCGGGGGCCCGTTGGTGGAAGGGGGGGCGGCGATGCTCAGCTTCGCCGCGACGACGAGCGACGGATCGCCTCGTTGATTTCGCGGATCGAGCGCTCGATCTCGGCCTCGTCGAGATCGGCCTGCAGCCCATCGGTGAAGCTGGCCTGGATGGTGGAGGCGAACACCTCTTCGCCGAGGCTGCGGGTGGAGATGCCGGCACTGCTGTCCTGGTCTTCGGCCGCTTCCCACTCCACCGCCAGCACCGTGACATTGTCGCTGTGGGCGCCGCCGTTGCGCAGGGCCTGCTCGACCATTTCCGGCACCGCGTCGGACAGCGGTCGGGTGACCAGCAGCTTGACGATGTCGTCGTCGGGCAGCGAGCTCCACAGCCCGTCCGAGCACACCAGCACGCGGTCGCCCGGCTGCATCACGGTGGGCCCGGCGGTGTCGACCACCGGCTTGCCGGGACTGCCCAGGCAGGTGAACAGCACCGAGCGGTTGAAGCGCGCGTCGATCGGCACCACCTGGGCGAGCGACTGCTGCAGCTCGGTGTAGGAATGGTCGCGGGTACGCGCCGCCAGCTTGCCGTCGCGCACCAGGTAGAGGCGCGAATCGCCGCAATGGGCCCAGTAGGCGGAACGGCCCTGGATCACGCAGGCCACGACGGTCGTGCGCGGCGTGTCCACGAGGCCCTTCTCGGTGGCATAGCGCAGCAACTGGTGGTGGCCGGCCAGGATGGCGTCCTGGAGGAACTTGATCGGGTTCTTCAGCGCCGGCTTGGCCTCGCGCTGGAAGGTCGAGGCCAGGGTCTGCAAGGCCAGCTGCGCCGCCACCTCGCCTTCGGGATGGCCGCCCATGCCGTCGGCCAGCGCGAACAGGCCCGAATCCCGCGTGTAGCAATAGCCCATGCGGTCTTCGTTGTTTTCGCGGCCGCCCTTGCGGCTGACCTGGTAGACGGAGAACCTCATCGCGATCGTGTCTTGGCAAGTCCGGCCGGGCTCAGCCCCGGCTGCCGGATTTCAGGTTTTCGATCTGCAGCTTCAATCGTTCGGTGAAGCTTAGCGAGGTATAGCGCCGTTCGGTCTCCCGAGAAAGCTCCTTTTGCAGGGCAAATACGCTTTGAGGGCGGGACAGCGGGTCGAGCGACATGCACCATTCGGCCACTTCGATCAGGTTGTCGGAGTAGGTGTTTCGCATGCGCGAGAGCGTCAGCGGCAGGCGGTCCTTGTCGATGCGCTGGGGCGCGTCGTTGGGCGGGTAGCCCTGCATGCAGGCGTAGATGCAGGCGCCGATGGCGTAGATGTCGGTCCAGGGCCCCAGCGAGCCGTCGCGGCGGTACATCTCGGGCGCGGCAAAACCGGGCGTGTACATCGGCCGGATGAAGTTGCCCTCCTTGGACAGCACCTCGCGCGCCGCGCCGAAATCGAGCAGCACGGCCTTGTTGTCGTTGGTGATGAAGATGTTGGCCGGTTTGATGTCCAGGTGCAGCATCTTGTGCTGGTGGACGATGCGCAGGCCGCGCAGGATTTCGTCGAACAGGCTTCGGATCGTGGACTCGCGGAAGACCTTCTCGCGCTTGAGGTCGCGGGCGGTGACGATGAAATCCTGCAAGGTGTCGCCCTGCAGGTAGTTCATCACCATGTAGACGGTCTCGTTCTCGCGGAAGAAGTTCAGCACCGACACGACGCTGGCGTGCGAGATCTGCGCCAGCGAGCGGCCTTCTTCGAAGAAGCTCTTCAGGCCCAGGCGGTAGAGCGGCTGCTTCTCGGGCCGGACGCGGGGAATGAGCTCGCCGGGCGATCGCTCGGCCAGCGAGGCCGGCAGGTATTCCTTGAGTGCCACCAGGTGGCGCGTCTCGTCTTCGGCGAGGTAGACCACGCCGAACCCGCCGGCTGCCAGTTTCTTGATGATCTGGTAGCCACCGACCACGGTGCCCGCGGGCAACGGGGAAGGTTTGGGCTTTGACATAATCGGGGTTTTGCTTCCTGCAAAAGCTTCATGCCAGTTTACAGCATGACCGGGTTCGCCAGCGCCACTGCGACCCCCGTCTCCGAGGGTTCGACCCCGGCCGCCGGCGTGACCGTGGAGTTCCGCACGGTCAACAGCCGCTTCCTCGACATCGCCTTCCGTCTGCCCGACGAACTCCGCCAGATCGAGCCCGCGATGCGCGAGCTGCTGGTGGCCGGACTGCGGCGCGGCAAGGTCGAGGTGCGCGCCAGCCTGGGCCGCGGCGGCGACGATGCCGTGCCGCATCCCAGCTCCGAGCAGTTGAACCGGCTGGCCCGGCTGGAAGCCTCGATCACAGGCTGGCTGCCCAAGGCCCAGCCGCTGTCGGTGCACGAAGTGCTGAACTGGTGCCGCGGCGGGTCGGCCCATGCCGACGCGACGCCGCTGGACGAACTGGCGTTGCAGGCGGCTCGCAGCGGCCTGGACGGGCTGAAGGAAGCCCGCGCCCGCGAAGGCGAGCGCCTGGTGCAGATCCTGATCGAGCGCATCGTCAAGCTGCGCGAACTGGCGGCGCAGGCGGCGCCGCTGGTGCCGGCGGTGGTGAAGCGGCAGCAGGAGCGCTTTCTGGAGCGCTGGCACGAAGCGCTGAGCCAGGCCGGCGCCGGTCAGACCGTCTCGGCCGACGCCGCGCGCGACCGCGCGCTGGGGGAAGCGGCCGCGTTCGCGATCCGCATCGACGTGGCCGAGGAACTGTCCCGGCTGACGGCCCACCTGGACGAGATCGATCGGCTGCTCCGCTCCGGCGGTGAACTGGGCAAGCGGCTGGACTTCCTGATCCAGGAACTGCACCGCGAGGCCAACACCCTGGGCTCGAAATCGGCGGCGCTGGAATTGACCGGGATCTCGGTCGAGATGAAGGTGCTGATCGAGCAGATGCGCGAGCAGGTGCAGAACATCGAGTGAGGACTCGAGGGGGTCCACCCTCTCCCCTGCATCGCCGCGCGCGACGAAAACGTCGATCTTCGCAGGCCGTTGGCGTAGTATGTGCGTCAGATGTGCCACTGAACCGACTGCGCAGGGATCATGGAGCTCAAAACCGCACGCCTGACGCTGCTCATCGACCCGAACAAGAAGGCCGCGTTCGAGCGGCTGTGCGCACTGCAGGACCGCAGCGCGTCGCAAGTGGTTCGCCAGATGATCCGCGACTACCTGGTGCAGCACGGCGTCGAGTACCTGCCCGCCGGCACCGACGACGAACCGCCGGCGCCGTCGAAGTCCGCCAGGCGACCTGCGGCGCCGGCCCGGAGGTCCCGTTGACGGCACCCGGATCGCTTGCCCAATCCACGGCGCGCCCATGACGCCCTGGCTGCCGCTCGACGGGATCCTCGTCGTGATGGCGGGGTGGTTGCTCGTCAGCGTCGCCGGTGTGCTCTCGCTGCGCCGGCTCGGCTGGGTCGCCCACGGGCTGTTCCCGCTCGGGGGGCTGCTGGGGCTGGCGCTGTTCGCGCTGGCGCTGGCCGGCCTGATGGGCACCCCGGAGGTGGCCGTCCTGCCGATCGGCCTGCCGTCGCTGCCGTTCCATCTGCGGCTCGACAGCCTGTCGGCGTACTTCCTGATGGTCATCGGCGCCGCGTCGGCCGGGATCTCGGTCTTCGCGGCAGGCTACTTCCGCCAGGGCGAAGGCACGCCGCCCGGATTGCTGTGCCTCGAGTACCACCTCTTCCTGGTCAGCATGGTCGGCGTCGTGCTCGCCGACGACGCCTACTCGTTCATGGTGCTGTGGGAAACCATGGCCTTGGCGTCGTTCTTCCTCGTCACCGCCAACCACCGCATTCCGGAAGTCCGCAGCGCCGGCTACCTGTACATCACGATGGCGCGCATCGGCGCGATCGCGATCCTGCTGTGTTTCGGGGTGCTGCAGGCCGACACCGGCGACTACACCTTCGCCAACCTGCGCGCGCAGGCGCTGGGGCCGTTCTGGGCCTCGGTCGGCTTCCTGCTGGCGGTGTTCGGCTTTGGCGCCAAGGCGGGCGTGCTGCCGCTGCACGTCTGGCTGCCGGAGGCGCATCCGGCGGCGCCGTCGCCGGTCTCCGCGCTGATGAGCGGCGTGATGCTCAACACCGCCATCTACGGCCTGCTGCGGGTGTCGCTGGACCTGCTTCACCTGCGCTTGTGGTGGTGGGGCGGCCTGCTGCTGGCGATCGGCCTGGCCACGGCCTTGTTCGGCGTCGTGTTCGCGTCGGTGCAGACCGACATGAAGCGGCTGCTGGCCTACTCGTCGATCGAGAACATGGGCCTGCTGTTCGTCGGCATGGGCCTGACGCTGATCTTTTCGGGCTACGACATGCGGCCGATGGCCGCGCTGGCGCTGACTGCCACGCTGTACCACGTGGCCAGCCACGCCTGCTTCAAAAGCCTGCTCTTCCTCGGCACCGGCAGCGTGCTGCACGCCACCTCCGAGCGCAACCTGGGCAAGCTCGGCGGCCTGATCCGCACGATGCCCTGGGTCGGCTGGCTGACGCTGCTGGGCGTGCTCGCCAGCGCCGGGCTGCCGCCGCTGGCGGGCTTCGCGTCTGAATGGCTGCTGCTGCAGAGCTTCCTGTTCGCACCGAGCCTGCCGGTGCCGCTGCTGACCATGCTGATCCCGGTCGTCGCGGCGCTGATCGCGCTGGTGGCGGCGCTGGCCGGCTACACCATGGTCAAGTTCTTCGGCGTGATCTTCCTCGGCCAGCCGCGCGAGGACAAACTCGGCCAGGCCCACGACGCAGGCCTGTGGGAGCGCGCCGGCATGGTGTGGTTGGCGCTCGGCTGCCTGGCGCTCGGCCTGCTGCCGGTGCCGTTCATCCGGCTGATCGACCCGGTGACCGAGCAACTCGTGCACGCCGGCCTGGGGGCGCGGGTGTCCGCCAGCGGCTGGCTGCTGGCGCCCAACGGCCCGGCGCAGGCGAGCTATGGCCCGGTGATCTTCCTGCTGGGCATCCTGGGCTGTTGCGCGCTGGCCTTTCTGCTGGTGCGCTGGCTGTACCACGGCCGCCTGCGGCGCGGCCTGCCGTGGGCCTGCGGCTTCCCCTGGGGCACGGCCCGCATGCAGGACACGGCCGAAGGCTTCGGCCAGCCGATCCGCCAGATCTTCGAGCCCTTCTTCGTGATGCGGCGCGAACTGCCGAGCCCCTTTGATGCGCAACCCCGCTACCGCGTCGTGGTCGAGGACCATTTCTGGCGCTGGCTCTACGTCCCGCTGACCCACCTGGCGAACTACCTCGCGCGGCTGATGAGCCTGCTGCAGCAGGGCCGCATCTCGGTGTACCTGATGTACAGCTTCCTGACGCTGGTGATCACCCTGCTCGCGGTGATGCGATGAGCTTTGCCAGCTTTCTGTCGCAACTGCTGGAGATCGTGATCGCGATCGCCCTGGCGCCGCTGCTGACGGGCTGGGTGAACCAGTGGCGTGCCTGGCTGCAGAACAAGTCGGCCCCCAGCCTGTGGCAACCCTACCGGGTGCTGCACAAGCTGTTCAACAAGGAGTCGATGGTCGCCGAGCATGCCTCGGCGCTGTTCCGGAGCGCGCCCTACGTCAAGTTCGGCTGCATGGTGCTGGCCTGCGCCATCATCCCCACGCTGTCGACCGACCTGCCGCTGGCGCCGGCCGCCGACGCGATCGCTCTGGTCGGCCTGTTCGCACTGGCGCGCGTCTTCATCTCGTTGGCCGCGATGGATGTCGGCACGGCCTTCGGGACGATGGGCGCGCGGCGCGAAATGCTGGTCGGGTTCCTGGCCGAGCCGGCGCTGCTGATGGTGCTTTTTTCCGCCTCGCTGATCTCGAAATCGACCTCGCTCGCCACCATCGTCGAGACCCTGGCGCACCGCGACTTCGCCATCTATCCCGGCCTGGCGTTCGCTGGCGTCGCCTTCACGATGGTGTCGCTGGCCGAGAACGCGCGCGTGCCGGTCGACAACCCGGCCACGCACCTCGAGCTGACCATGCTGCACGAGGCGCTGATCCTGGAATACTCGGGCCGCCACCTGGCCCTGCTCGAATGGGCCGCGAGCCTGAAGCTGTTCGCGTATTCCTGCATCGGGCTGGCGCTGTTCTTTCCCTGGGGCGTGGCCGAGGCCCAGGCGCCCGAAGCGATGCTGCTGGCGCTGCCCGCGCTGGTCTTCAAGCTCGCGATCGGCGGCTTCCTGCTGGCAGTGCTCGAGACGCTGAGCGCGAAGATGCGCATCTTCCGCGTCCCCGAGTTCCTCGCCACCGCCTTCCTGCTGGCGGTGATCGGCATGCTGGTCCACCTGCTGCTCGCCCGCTGAGCCCGCCATGAGCAGCTTGCTGACCCAGCTCGTGAACCTGCTCGGCGCGGTGCTGCTGATGCTGGCCTTCGCGATGATGGCGCAGCGCCGGATCCTGTCGCTGATTCACCTGTTCACGATGCAGGGCGCGACGCTGGCCCTGGCCACGGCCGTGGTCGGCTACGTCACCCACCAGCAGCATCTGTACCTGTCGGCCGCTCTCACCCTGCTGCTCAAGGTGCTGCTGATCCCCTACCTGCTGCACCGGGTGATCGAGCGCCTGGGCATGCGCGGGGAGGTCGAGACCCTGATCAACATCCCGACCGTGATGCTGATCGGCATCGGCGTCGTGATCTTCTCGTTCAATCTGGCGATCCCGATCGCGCACCTCTCGTCGGCGCTGGCCAGCGGCACGCTGGGCATCGCGCTGGCCTGCGTGCTGATGTCGTTCCTGATGATGATCACCCGCGCCAAGGCCGTGCCCCAGGTGATCGCGTTCCTGGCGATGGAGAACGGCCTGTTCTTCGCCGCCACGGCGGCCACCTACGGCATGCCGATGGTGGTGGAACTCGGCATCGCGCTGGACGTGCTGGTCGGCGTGCTGATCCTGGGCGTGTTCATGTTCCAGATCCGCGAGCAGTTCGACAGCCTGGACATCCGCCACCTCGAAAAGCTGAAGGACGATTGAGGTGGGCATCGACCTGAACGCACTGGCCTTCCTGCTCGCCTGCCCGCTGGCCGGGGGTGCCGTGCTGGCCCTCGTCGGCCACCGCGACCGGGCGCGCGACGTCAACGTGGCGTTCAGCCTCGGCACCTTCGTCGCCGCCTGCGCGCTGACCGTCCAGATCGGCCGCGACGGGCCGCTGCTGCTGTGGGACCGCGAGTTCTACATCGACCCGTTGAACGTCTTCCTCGTCACGCTGACCGCCTTCGTCGGCCTGACCACCTCGATCTTCTCGCGCCCCTACATGCGCATCGAGCGCGACCACGGCAAGATGACGCCGCCGCGCCTGCGGCTGTATCACAGCATGTACCAGCTGTTCAGCTTCACGATGCTGCTGGCGCTGACGACCAACAACCTGGGGCTGCTCTGGGTGGCGATGGAGGCGGCGACGCTGACCACCGTCCTGCTGGTCAGCGTCTACCGCACGCCGGCCAGCCTGGAGGCGGCCTGGAAATACTTCATCCTGTGCGGCGTGGGCATCGCCCAGGCACTGTTCGGCACCGTGCTGCTCTACATGGCCGCCGCCAAGGTCATCGACCCCGAGGGGGGAGCGCTGCTGTGGACGAACCTGAATGCGGTCAAGGCGCAGCTCGATCCCGACATCATCACGCTGGCCTTCGCGTTCCTGTTCATCGGCTACGGCACCAAGGTCGGCCTGGTGCCGGTCCACAACTGGCTGCCCGACGCCCATGCCGAAGGGCCGACCCCGGTGTCGGCGGTGCTGTCGGGCCTGCTGCTGAACGTCGCGCTGTATGCCGTGCTGCGCTGCAAGGTGCTGACCGACGGCGCGTTGCAGGGCAGCCTGCTGTCCAGCCGCCTGATGATGGGCTTCGGGCTGTTGTCGGTGGTGGCGGCGGTGTTCTTCCTGATCCGCCAGCGGGACGTCAAGCGCATGTTCGCGTACTCGTCGATCGAGCACATGGGCATGATGACCTTCGCCTTCGGCATGGGCGGCCCGATCGCCAGCTACGCCGGGCTGCTGCACATGACGGTCCATTCGCTGATCAAGTCGGGCATCTTCTTCGCCGTGGGGCACGCCACGCAGAAGGCCGGCACGCAGATCATGGACGGCATCCGCGGCCTGATCAAGGTCAGCCCCACGGTCGCCTGGGGCCTGATGCTGGGAGCGCTGGCGATCCTGGGGATGCCGCCCTTCGGCGTCTTCGCCAGCGAATTCCTGATCGTGACGACGGCGATGCGGGATCACCCTTGGGCGACTCCCTTCCTGCTGATCGCGCTCGGGGTGGCCTTCGCGTCCGTCTTCAGCCGGGTGCAGCCGATGGTGTTCGGCGACACGAACGTCAAACCGCTGGCGCATCCGCCGGCGCTGGTGCCGGTCTTCCTGCACCTGGCGCTGGGACTGATGCTGGGCCTGTACATCCCGCCCTACCTGGACGCCTGGTATCGGCAGGCGGCTGCGCTGCTGGGGACCTGACGCCGTGGCACCACCGGACTTCGAATTCGAACTGACGCCGCTGCCCGCGCCGCTGCCGATCTGGCACGCCAGCGTCGATGCGGCCCGCTGGAGCGCAGCGGCGCGCCAGGTGGCCGACCAGGGCGGCCGCCTGGTCTCGCTGTGGAGCGCCGCGCACCCGCCGGCCGCCGGGGGCAGCGCGGTCTTCGCCGCCCTCGCGCTGGCGGAGGGCCTGGTCTGGCTGGAGCTGCCCGGTGCCGACGCCGGCTATCCGGATCTGTCGCCGGTGTTTGCGTGCGCGGCGCGCATGCAGCGCGCCGCAGCCGACCTCGGCGGCGTGCAGGCCCTCGGCGCCGCGGACACCCGCCCCTGGCTCGATCACGGCTTGTGGGGCCCCGGGCCGCGGCCCCTCCAGCCGGGCGGCGCGCCGGCACCGGCGGAGCAGGACGCAATACCGGCCGACCATCCCTTCGTCCGCGTCGAGGGCGATGGCGTGCACGAGATCGCCGTCGGTCCGGTGCATGCCGGCATCATCGAGCCGGGCCACTTCCGCTTTTCGGTGGTCGGCGAGAAAGTGCTGCGCCTGGAGGCGCATCTGGGCTATGTGCACAAGGGCATCGAGCGGCGCTTCACCGAGCTGGCGCCGCTGCAGGCACACCGGCTCGCCGGGCGCGTCTCGGGGGACTCGACGGTGGCCTACGCCTGGGCCTACTGCATGGCCCTCGAATCGGCGTGGCGACGCGAGATTCCGCCGCGCGCCGCCTGGCTGCGCGCCCTGCTGCTGGAACGCGAACGGGTGGCGAACCACCTGGGCGACCTCGGCGCCCTGGCCAACGACGCCGCACTGGCCTTCGGGCTGGCGCAGTTTTCGCGGCTGCGCGAAGACTGGCAGCGGCTGTCGGCGCAGGCCTTCGGGCACCGCTTGATGATGGATGCCATCGTGCCCGGCGGCGTCGCGGCCGATCTGTCACCGGCGCTGCGCGACCGGCTGCAGCGCCAGTGCGATGCGGTCGAGCACGAGGTCCGCACGCTGCGCAGCCTCTACGACGAACATGCCGGGCTGCAGGACCGGTTCCTCGCCACCGGGCGGGTGACGCCCGAGCTCGCCGCCCAGCTGGGCCTGACCGGCCTGGCCGGCCGTGCCAGCGGCCAGGCGCTCGACCTGCGTTGCGAGCCCGCCTGGGCGCCCTACGATCGCCTGCAGGTGGTGCGCGCCGCCCATCGCGACGGCGACGTGGCGGCGCGGGTGTCGGTGCGCTTCGACGAGGTACTGGAATCGCTGCGCCTGATCCGCGCGCTGTGCGCCGGGCTGCCCCCCGGCGAGCTTCGCACCGACCTGCGGCCGACGGCCGGGCGCGCGATCGGCGCCGGGTGGGTCGAGGGGTGGCGCGGCGAGATCCTGGTCGCGCTGGACATCGCGGCCGACGGGCGCATCGCACGCTGCCATTGCCACGACCCGTCCTGGCAGAATTGGCCAGTGCTGGAGCACGCCGTGATCGGCAACATCGTTCCCGATTTCCCGCTGATCAACAAGTCCTTCAACCTGAGCTACTCAGGCCACGACCTCTGATGAACACCCGCCAAGTCCCTCTCGCCCACCGCCCCCCGGGTGGGCGCAGCGCGGTGTCGCGTCGCATCGGCAGGCACTGACATGTGGCAGCTCCTCAGGCAGATCGCACGGACCGGCATCGTCACCGAGCCGGCGCCCGACCTGGCGGAGGGCGACAGCGCGGCGATCGAGCGCATCCACCAGGACCTGCTCGACATCCTGGGCCGCGCCCTGGCGATCCGCCAAGTCGACGCCGGCTCCTGCAATGGCTGCGAGCTGGAGATCCACGCGCTCAACAACCCCTACTACAACATCGAGGGACTGGGCATCAAGTTCGTCGCCAGCCCGCGCCATGCCGACCTGCTGCTGGTGACCGGGCCGGTCTCGCGCCACATGGCCCTGGCCTTGCGGCGCACCTATGACGCCACGCCCGAGCCCAGGCTGGTGATCGCGGTGGGCGACTGCGGCTGTACCGGCGGCCTCTTCGGCCAGAGCTATGCGAGCTGCGGCCCGGTCGACCAGGTGATCCCGGTCGACCGGGCCGTGCCCGGCTGCCCGCCCCCGCCACTGGACATCCTGCGCGGCATCCTCAGCGCGGTGCGGCGGCGACCCGACCAGGCCGCGCAGCGCTGATCGATCGGCCGACCGGGCGTCGGCCCCACGCCTGCCTCAGCTCGGCATGCCGAGCAGGTCCAGCACACCGCAGACGAAGGTCAGCGGGTGCGGCGGGCAGCCCGGCACGTACAGCGTCGGCTTGAACCGCTCCAGGAAGTCCCGGTCGATGGCCGGGGAAGGTTCGAACACGCCTGCGGAAATCGCGCAGGCGCCGACCGCAATCACCAGCTTGGGCTCGGCCATTGCGTCCCAGCAGCCTTGCAGTGCCTCGGCCATGTTGCGGGTGATCGGGCCGGTCAGCACCAGGCCATCGGCATGGCGCGGCGAGGCCACGATGTCGATGCCGTAGCGGCCGATATCGAAGTTCACGTTCGACAAGGCGTTGACTTCGAGCTCGCAGCCGTTGCAGCCGCCGGCGGACACCGAGCGCAGCTTCAGCGAGCGGCCGAAGCGTGCGCGCAATGCCGCCGACACGGCGACCGGATCGGGCGCCGGCCGCGCAGCACTGAGCACCAGGCCGGACCGGTCGGTGGCGGCCAGCCGGACCTCGCCGTTGAACGAGAGCTTGCCGCTGGGGCAGACGGGCGCACAGTCGCCGCACAGGACGCAGCGCCCGAGGTCGATGCGCACCGGGTCGACACCGGGCGCCAGCGCGATGGCCTGGGTCGGGCAGGCCGTCGCGCAGGCCTGGCAGCCGGCCTCGCAGGTCTGGCTGCCGATCACCGGCTTGCCGCGCAGGCCGGCCGGCCGGGCCTGGCGCGGATCGGCGATGTACTGCGTGCCCTGCGAGACGCGGACTCGGATCGACTTGAACACGGTGGGCGGTCCTACAGGTCGTTTCCGCAATAAGAGAGATCGAAACTCTTGTTGCAGATCGGGAAGTCGGAAATCTCGGTGCCGCGCATCGCCATCGCCAGGCCGAACCAGTTCTGCAGCGACGGGTCCTGCGCCTTGTAATGCAACAGCGCGCCATCGGGCCCCGTCTCCAGCGCCTGCACCACCGGGCCCCGGACGCCCTCGCGCACCGAGACGCACAGCGTGTCGGGCGACAGCGGGCCGGCCGCCGGCGTCGGCGTCGCCTGCGCGGCGCCATCGGGGTCGTCCGCCATCGCGTCGAGCGCCGCGCCCAGCCAGTGCACGCTGGCGTCGATCTCGCGCATCCTCAGCCGCAGGCGGGCCCAACAGTCGCCCGCCTCCTCGGTGACGGTCGCGATCGGCCGCGCAACATACGACGCGCCCGGCAGGCTCGCGCGCGTGTCGACCGCCACCCCGCTGGCGCGCGCGGCCAGGCCGACCAGGCCGAGGTCCAGCGCCGTCTGGCGGCTCACGACCCCCACCCCCTGCAGGCGCGACCGCACGCTGCGGGCATTCAGCATCAGGTCGTTGACCTCGGCCATGTCCTTGGCAAAGGCGTCCAGCGTGCTCCGCAGATCGAGGCGCAGCGCCTCGGTGATGCGGTGCCGCACGCCGCCCGGCCGCAGCCAGCCGCGGCCGAAGCGGCTGCCGCACACCCGCATCGAGGCGTTGATGACCGCGGTGCGCAAGCGCCCGTAACTCGCGCCGCCCTGGAGGAAGGCGATGTCGGTCGCCATCCCGGCCAGCGTCGCCAGGTGCATGGCCACCCGCTCCAGCTCCAGCGCCACCGCGCGGGTCAGCTCGGCGGTCGCGCTGACCGGCGTCCCCGTCAAGGCCTCCACCGCAGCGCAATAGCCCCAGGCATACGCGACGGCGCTGTCGCCGACGATCGATTCGACCTGCGGCGCCAGCGCCCATGCCGGGCGGGCCAGCAGCAAGGTCTCGACGTCCCGGTGCTGGTAGCCGAGTTGCAGTTCCAGGTGATGCACCTGTTCGCCGTGGCACATGAAGCGGAAGTGGCCGGGCTCGATGACGCTGGCGTGGATCGGTCCGACGCCGACCTCATGCACCTCCTGGCCGCGCACCGTGAAGAACGGATGCTGGTCGAAAGTCTGCTGGCGTTGGCCCTGGTAGCGCACCGGCTTGAGCCAGGGGTGGCCCTGGGGCACCAGCCCGGTCTGCTCCCACAGCTCGCGCTCGAACATCTGCGCCGCCGGATGCCGCGGCGTGAGCGACGCGAACGGCTCCCCGCGCCGGCCACGGCCGCGCAGCACCCGCAGCCGGCCGTCCGCCGATTGCAGCACCGCGGTGGTCAGCACCTCGTCATTGCCGCGGCCACCGGCCGGCCCGCGCCCGAACAGCGTGACCAGGCGCCCGCCCTCCTCCAGGCCCCGGGCCAGTTGCCGGACCCAGGCACCCAGTTCGAGCAAGACCTCGTCGCGAGGCCCCACCATGACGATCGGTTCCAGCGGCGCCATCAGGGACCTCCGAGGGACTGGGCGACCTGCACCAGCAAGGCGCTGATGGGCGCCGGCGTGTAGACGCCGAGCAGCACCAGCACGATGACGAAGCCCAGCTTGGGCAGCGCGGTGACCCAGGTCTCGCGGACCTGCGGGCCGCACCGGTCCGACGGCCCCCAGATCATCGGGAAGATCGAGCGGCCGGTGGCGACGAAGATGATCGTCAGCATCGTGCACATCAGCGTGAAGGCCATCAGGTTGCCGACCTGCACGATGCCCGACAGGATCAGCATCTCGGCCATGAAGCCGCCGAACGGCGGAAATCCCAGCAGCGCGAAGATGCCGACCGCGAACAGCAGGCCGGAGAACGGCAGCACGCGAATCACGCCGCTCAGCACCTTGACCTCGTTGGAGTGGTAGACCGCGCGCATTCGGCCCGCGGTGAGAAACAGCAGCGCCTTGACGAAGGCGCTGCTGACGACGTACAGCAACACGCCATAGGCCGCCGCCTTGCCGACCGACAGCCCGATCGCGATGACGCCCGACGAACTGACGCAGGCGTAGGCGATCAGCCGCTTGTAGCTGGACGCCGCCATCACCTGCACCGCGGCCACGGTGAGCGACAGGCAGCCCATGATCAGCAGCTCGCGCGAAACGAACGAGGTGTCGTGGCCGCGGAACACCTGCAGGATGCGGAACACCGCCACCACGCTGACGTTGAACTGCACCGCCGCCAGCAGCGCGCTGGTGCTGGTCGGAGCGGCCTCGTAGGTCTCGGGCATCCAGCCATACAGCGGCGCCAGGCCGAGCTTGCTGCCCAGCCCGAACAACATCAACGCCAGACCCAGGCGCTGCCAGCTGTCATCGGTGGACGCGATGCCCTGGGCCATCTCGTCCAGCGCGAAGCGGATCTCCAGGCCGTGGAGATGGGCCGACCGCGTCAGGCACATGATGCCCAGGAAGGTCAGCGCCAGCGACATGTTGGAGTACAGCAGGTAGTGCCAGGCGACCCGCCGGGGCGCCGGCGCGCCCCCCTGGGCCACCAGCGGCGCGGCGCATAAGGTGGTCAGCTCGATGAACGCCCACAGCAGCAACAGGTTGTTGGCCAGCACGCCCAGGTTCATCGCCACCATGAACGCCAGCGTCAGCGCGGCGCGCGGCAGCAGCTTGTCCGCCAGCACGCGCGAGTTGCTGACCCGCGACGACATGTACACGCTGATGCCGAGGAAGACGCCGTTGACGATCAGCAGAAACAGCATCGACGTCGCATCGAGGACGAAATAGCGCCCGCCAAAGTACCGCGGCAGCCCGGAAAGCGGCGTGCGCGCGAACACCGCCACCCAGCCCAGCAGGGCCAGCGCGGCCAGCCCCACCAGCGCCGGGCCGACCCAGCGCCGGCCCACCGGCCGCCCCGGCGCGCCGCGCAGCGTGCCTGCGGCGAGCTCGCTCACGGACGGTCCTCCGGCCCGCCGTCACCCAGGCCGCCCGGGCCGCCCGGACCGTCCGGCGCGGCCATGGCGGCCCGCTCCGGCGTGGCGATCAGCCACACGCCCACGCCCACGGTCAGCAGGTAGATGCCGCTCAGCGCGCCATGCACCGGCAAGGGCCAGGGTTCGGGCAACAGCGACTCGAACAGCGCCAGGCCGTTCTCCATGAACAGCACGGCCACCAGCTGGGCCACCGCGGACGCGTTGGTCGACAACAGCAGCAGCGCCACCGCCACCGTCGTGCCGACGACGCCCAGCGTCAGGGCCTGCCGGTCGGTCATGGCGGGGGCCGCGAACTCGAACGCCAGCACCGCCAGCGCGATCGCGATGGCCCAGGTGAACAGGTTCGACGGCATCAGGTCGAGGTGAGGTTCGCGGCGCCGCAGGATCGCATGCCTCAGCAGGCGCGGCGCGACCAGCGCCCGCATGACCAACACCTCGACCAGCGCCACATAGGTGTGCAAGGACGGGTCGCCGCGCTGCGCCACGTTCCAGGCCAGCGCGGCAGCCTGCGCGCTCAGCCAGAACGGGGCCGACCGGATCTTGCCGAAGAAGACCGGAATGATGGCGGCCACCAGGAAGGCGATCAGCGGCAGCGTCATGCCGCCCTCGCCCACCAGCCGGCGGCGCCCAGGCAGAGCGCGGCGGCGGCCGACGTCAGCATCAGGTAGGCCGGCACCCGACGCAGGCGCAGCCGGGCCACCAGCGATTCGACGCAGCCCACCGCCACCGCGACCGCCGCCATGATCGCCAGCGACGCCAGCACGCACGCCGCCGGCTGCGCGAACGGGTCGAAGGGGTTCAGCAGCGCCGCGATCAGGCCGGCGTAGATCGTCATCTTCAGCGCCGCGCCGTACTGCATCGCCGCCAGCTCCGGGCCGCTGTGGTCGAGGATCATCACCTCGTGCACCATCGTCAGCTCCAGGTGGGTTGCCGGATCGTCCACCGGCCCGCGCGAGGCCTCGACCTGGAGCAGCACGAAGAGCACCGCGACCGCCGGCAGCGCCAGCCAGGGGAAGCTGCTCGCGTGGTGCCACTGGCCGATCAGGCCGGCCAGGTCGGTCTGGCCGGTGACGACGGTGGCCGACCCCACCAGCAGGAACAGCGCCGGCTCGGCGAAGGCGGTGAACGAGGCTTCCCGCGCCGCGCCCATCGCCTCGAACGAGCTGCCGACGTCGAGCGCCGACAGCATCAGGAGCAGGCGCGCCAGCCCGAGCGCGTAGGCGAAGACGATGAAGTCGCGGCTGAACTGCAGTGGCGCGAAATCACCCAGGATGGGGGCGATCAGCGCCGCCAGCAGCGACGAGGCCAGCACCACCCAGGCCCCGGCACGCAACAGCGGCGAACCGACCGTGCTGTAGATCGGCCGCTTGCGCAGCAGGCGCAGCAGGTCCCAGCCCGACTGCAGCAGGCCCGGACCCCGCCGCCCGGCCCACAGCGATTTGGTGCGGTTGACCAGGCCGACCAGCACGATTGGCATGGCGAGCGCGATCAGCAGGTGGAGCAGCGTCAGCAGCGCGGTCATCGTGAGCCTCAAGGCAGCGGACCGCCGGCCAGCACCACCAGGCCGGACACCAGCACGATCGCGGCCAGCGCCGCCGCGAAGGCCAGGCGGGGATCGTCCTCGCGCAGCCGGCTCGACAACTCGCCGGCCGAGGCGTCGCCATGCTTGATCACCGAAAACAGCCGGCGCTCGACGGCGTCGACGCAGTCGGTGATCAGGTAGCTGTCGTCCGGGAAATAGCCCCTCGGCGCCTTCTGGCGCCGCAAGGTTGGCATCACGCCGCTGAACCGAGTCTGGAAATCCGACGAGAAGCTGGACCCGGTGTACTGCATGCGCGGGCCGGCCGCGGCGTAGCCGCAAGCCCAGGTCGGGCCGGTCGGCGCGGCGCGGCCCGTCGGCCGGCGGGCCGCCCACCCTCGCCAGGCGACCAGCCCGCCGATCGCCAAGGCCAGCCCGCCCGAGATCATGCCGATGCGCGCCAGGCTATCGGCCACCGGCTGCAGCACGTCGTGGCCCGGCGCCGGCAGGGCCGCCAGCGCCAGCGCGGCGGGCCCGCGCACCAGCAGGAATCCCAGGCCCGGCAGCACGCCCAGCACGATCCCGCCCAGCGCGTGCAGCCCCACCGGCCACAGCATCCAGCGGCTCGCCTCGGCAGCGGCGCCGGAACGGACCTCGCGCGGGCGGCCGAGGAACACCCCGCCGAAGGCCCGCGTGATGCTCAGGGCCGAGACCGCGCCCACGAAGGCCAGCACCGTGCCTGCGGCGCACAGCGCTGCCTTGGCCCCGGCGGCGAGCGGCTCGCCGGTGAACAAGCCCGAGTAGATGACGAATTCGCTGGTGAAGCCGTTGAGCGGCGGCAGCGCCGCCATCGCGACCCCGCCGAGCAGGAAGCTCAGCGCCGTCCACGGCATCAGGCGCGCCAGGCCGCCGAGCTTCTCGATGTCCACCGTGTGCGTGGCCTGGTACACCGCGCCGGCGGCGTAGAAGAGCTGGCACTTGAACAGCGCGTGGTTCAGGACATGCAGCAGGCCGCCCGCGAAGCCCAGCACCACCAGCGCGGTGTTGCCCCAGGCCAGCCCCAGGCAGCCCACGCCGAAGCCGATGCCAGCGATGCCGACGTTCTCGGTCGACGAATAGCCCAGCAGGCGTTTCAGGTCGCGTTGGCCGACGGTGTAGAGCGCGCCGATCACCGCCGACAAGGCCGAAAACCCGATCAGGAACCAGCCCATCCACTCGTCGGGGCGACCGATCAGGAAGACGAAGCGCAGCAGCGCGTACAGGCCGGCCTTGTGGATGACGCCCGACATCAGCGCCGACACGTTCGCCGGGGCGGCCGCATGAGCGCGCGGCAGCCAGGAATGGAAGGGGAAAAACGCCGACTTCAGGCCGAAACTCGTGACCAGCAGCAGGAAGACGAGGTTGCGCTCCGATCCGGGATGGCTGCTCAGCCACGCGCCGAAGCTGCCGAGTTCCCAGGAGCCGGTGCGCGCGTACAGGATCATGAACGCCGTCACCAGGAAGATCAGCCCGATGTGGGTCGAAACCAGGTAGTTGAAGCCGGCGAAACGCACCTTCTGGTTGGTGTAGTCCCAGATCACCAGCAGCCACGCGGCCAGCGCGGCGATCTCCCAGCCCAGCAGGAACACCAGCGCGTGGTCGCCGGTGTAGACCAGCACGAAGGACAGCGAGGTCAGGTTCAGCAGCGCGTAATGCAGGCCGACGTGCCGTTTCGAGTCGAAAAAGGGCCGCAGATACCCGACGGCGTAGACGCTGCCGAGCAAGGTCATCGGCATCGACCAGAGCAGGAAGAACGCCCCCAGCGCGTCCAGCCGCACCCGCAGCATGCCCACCGGGTAGGACCAGGCCAGTTCCCCCGCCAGCGGCGCGCCGCCGAACAGCACCGGGGCGGCCGTGGACAGCACCAGCGCCGTGGCGAGGCCCTGCGACAGCACGCCGATGCCCGCGCGGCCGGCATTGCGCAGCGGCAGCAGGCAGCCACCGGCGCCGAGCAGCAGCACGACGACCGCGGCGATCAGCGGCGTCATCGTCGCGGCCCCCGCGACGCGACCCGCCGCGCGTCCGCCGACCGGGGCGGCGAGGCCCCCGGGCGCATGCGGACGTGATCGAAGCCAGCCAAGGTCAAACGCTCCAGAACGAGGTGGGCGCAGCAGCGAGCCGCTGTGCCGACCATGCCATCAAACTTGCTCTGAATGATACTCCTATGATAATGCGAGTGACATACTCAGGAACTCGTGGAGATGACATGGAACTCAAGACGGCGCGCCTGACGGTGCTGGTCGACCCGGCGAAGAAGAAAGCCTTCGAGGCGCTGTGCGCGCGTCAGGACGTCACACCTTCCCAGGTGGTCCGGCGTCTGATCCGCGACTATCTGGCGCAGCACGGCGTCGGCTTCGTGCCCAGCGGCGTGGACGAGGACGAAGGCCTGCCCGCCCCGCGCTGACGGGGCGTCAGGTCGACGAACGAGGCTCGCTGAACGAGACGCGCGCGGCGTGCGGCGCCGCGCCGGTGCGGCCGGTCAGCCGTTCGCGATGCGGCTCACCAGCGCCTTGGTGAACGCCGCGGTGCTGGCGCTGCCGCCGAGGTCGCCGGTGCGCACCTTGTCGAGGTTCAAGGTCGCGTCCAGTGCCTGGCGCAGGCGGGTCGCCAAGTCGCCGAGCCTGACGTGGTCCAGCATCATCGCGGCCGCCAGCAGCAGCGCCGTGGGATTGGCGATGCCCTTGCCCGCGATGTCGGGCGCCGAACCATGCACGGCCTCGAAGATCGCCGCATCGGCGCCGATGTTGGCGCCCGGCGCCATGCCCAGCCCGCCGACCAGGCCGGCGACCAGGTCCGACAGGATGTCGCCGAACAGGTTGGTCGTCACCAGCATGTCGAATTGCCACGGGTTGAGCACCAGCTTCATCGCGCAGGCGTCGATGATGACGGTGTCCAGCTCGAAGCGACCCTTGTAGCGGCGCTCGTACAGGTCCAGCCCGGTCTCCAGGAAGATGCCGGTCAGCGCCTTCATGATGTTGGCCTTGTGCACGATCGTCACCTTCTTGCGGCCGGTGGCCACCGCGTGCTCGAACGCGAACTCCAGCAGGCGCCGGCTGCCGGCGCGGGTGTTGATCCCGGTGGCCATCGCCACCGCATGCGGATCGTCATCGATCTGCACGTAGTGCTCGTGGCCGATGTATAGGCCTTCGAGGTTCTCGCGCACCACCACCAGGTCGATCTTGTCGAAGCGGCCGCCTGGAATGATCGTGCGTGCCGGCCGCAGGTTGGCGTACAGCCCGAACTCCTCGCGCAGGCGAACATTCGACGACCGGTAGCCGCCGCCCGATGGCGTCTCCAGCGGTCCCTTCAAGGCCAGGCGGGTCCGGCGGATGCTGTCCAGCGTCGCCTGCGGCAGCGGGTCGCCCGCCACCTTGATGCCGTGGAGCCCGGCCGCCTGACGGTCCCACTCGAAGGGCGCCTTCAAGGCCTCCAGCGCCGCCAGCGTGGCATCGACGATCTCGGGGCCGATCCCGTCGCCGGCGATCAAGGTGGCAGGAATGGGGGACGGATTCAGCATGGCCAGGCACTCTCGTAGCTTCAGGTGCGACGCATTGTGCGCGCGTTCGCCGCCGCGGCCCGGGCGCGCCGCGGCGGGCGCTCAGCGCGGCGCGTCGCCGAAGTCCAGCGGCAGGCCGACGTAGTTCTCGGCGATGGTCTTCAGGCCGCTGTCCGAGTGCATCAGGTAATCCAGTTCGGCGGACTTGAGCTTGTCGACGATGGGGCCGTCGTCCGGGAATCGGTGCATCAGCTGGGTGAACCACCACGAGAAGCGCTCGGCACGCCAGATGCGGCGCAGGCAGCGGCCGGAATAGGCGTCGATGCCGGCCTCGGTCTTCTCGGCGTAGTACTCGACCAGGGCGCTGGAAAGGTACTTCACGTCGGTGGCTGCGAGGTTCAGGCCCTTGGCGCCGGTGGGCGGCACGATGTGGCCGGCGTCGCCGGCGAGGAACAGGCGGCCGAAGCGCAGCGGCTCGGTGACGAAGCTGCGCAGCGGCGCGATGCTCTTCTCGATCGAGGGCCCGGTCACCAGCTTGTCGCGCCCTTCTTCGTCCAGGCGCAGGCGCAGCTCCTGCCAGAACGCCTCGTCGGTCCACTCCTCGATCTTGTCGGTCAGCGGCACCTGCAGGTAGTAGCGGCTGCGGGTGTGGCTGCGCTGCGAGCACAGGCTGAAGCCGCGCGCGCTGCTGACGTAGATGAGCTCGTCGTGCACCGGCGGCGTGTCCGACAGCAGGCCCAGCCAGCCGAAGGGGTAGACCTTTTCGTACTCGCTGATCGCGCCGCGCGGCACGCTGGCGCGGCAGACGCCGTGGAAGCCGTCGCAGCCCGCGATGAAGTCGCAGACGATCTCGTGGTGCTGGCCGTCCTTCTCGTAGCGCACGCGCGGCGTGGCGGTGTCGAAGTCGTGCACGGTGACGTGCCTGGCCTCGTAGACGGTGGGCAGACCGGCGTCGGCGCGCGCCTGCATCAGGTCGCGCGTCAGCTCCGTCTGGCCGTACACCATCACATGCTGGCCGCCGGTCAGGCCAGCCAGATCGACACGGTGGCGCTGGCCGCCGAACAGCATGTCGAAACCGTGGTGCACCAGGCCCTCCTGGTGCATGCGGGTGCCGACGCCGGCTTCGTCCATCAGGTCGATCGTCACCTGTTCGAGGATGCCGGCACGGATGCGGCCCAGCACGTAGTCGCCGGTCTGGCGCTCCAGGATCACGGCTTCGATGCCGGCCTTGTGCAACAACTGCCCCAGCAGCAGCCCCGAGGGGCCGGCGCCGATGATCGCGACCTGAACGCGCTGCGTTGCCATGGATCTTGTCTCCTGAGGGTGTGCGGGCCGGGGCGGCCGGCCTCGATTGTCGACAGGATCGCCGGCCGGATTCAAGCCCGGCGAGCCGACTACTAGCTATGCGCCCGCGGCATGGCGTCGCTCGAATCCGCGCTCAGGCCGTGCCGTACTTGGTCTCGAACTCGATCCCGATGTCCTGCAGCAGCCGGGTCGGCAACACGCCGCCAGCGCAGATGATCACGGCCTGGTTGGGCAGCGTCTCGACCCCGCCCTCGCCTCGCAGCGAGACCCGTTCGCGCTCGATCGAGACGACCTGGGTGCTCAGCGCGACGCGCAGCCGGCCGGCCGCAGCCTGCGCTTCCAGCCGCTGGCGGTTCTTGGCCTTGACGCGGGCAAAGGCGTCGCCGCGGTAACTCAGCGTGACGTTCGTGCCTGGCTGCTCCGCCAGCGCCAGGGCCGCCTCCAGCGCACTGTCGCCGCCGCCCACCACCAGCACCGCCTGGCCACGGTATTGCTCGGCATCGATCAGGCGGTACACCACCTTGGAGGACTCCTCGCCCGGCACATCCAGCTTGCGGGGCGAACCGCGCCGCCCGATCGCCAGCAACACCGACCTGGCCTTGTAGCGGCCGCGGGTGGTGACGACCTCGAAGCTGCCGTCGCGCTGCGGCGCGATCTGCTCCATGCGTTCGCGGAAGGACAGTTGCAGGCCGGTCTTGGCGACCACGTCGTTCCAGAACTCCAGCAGCTTTTCCTTCTGGATCTCGCCCATCTTGACCGAGCCGATCAGCGCCAGCTTGACCGGCGCCGTCATCGCGATCTTGTTGCGGGGGTAGTGGTAGACCGCGCCGCCGAGCGAGTCTTCCTGCTCGATCAGCCGATAGCGCAGGCCATGCTGGATCGCCGACAGGCCCGCCGAAATGCCGGCCGGCCCGCCGCCGACGATGATCACGTCGTAATCGGCCTCGACCGGAACGGAACGGCGCTTGATCGATTCCATCGCCTGGCGCCCCTGCTCGGCCGCCTTGCGGATCAGCCCCATGCCGCCCAGCTCGCCGGCCACGAACAGCCCTGGCACGTTGCTCTCGAAGCTGGGGTCGACGCTCGGAATCTCGACGCCGCGGCGCTCGGTGCCGAACACCAGCTTGATCGCCTCCATCGGGCAGGCCAGCAGGCAGGCGCCGTGGCCGATGCAGGCCGCCCCGTTGGTCAGCACGGCCTTGCCCTTGATGATGCCGATAGCCTCTTCCGGGCAGGCCACCGCGCACGAACCCGAGCCGATGCAACGGTTCGGATCGATGACCGGATGCAGCGACATCGGCTCGGCCAGGCCGGCCGCGACGGCTTCCTCCAGGTCAGCCCGGTGGGCCTTCTCGGCGCGCCGGTGGCGGTACAGGTAGGTCAGCAGCGCCAGCAGGGCCAGCGCGGGATACAGCAGGTGATAACTCATCTTGACGGGGTCAGTATAGGCGTGGCTGGTGCCGGCCGATGTGACCGCGGGCCGTCTGAACGTGTCGAGCTGTCAGTGCCTGTGTCCGCCCACCGCGCCGCGGCCGCAAAGGCCGCGGCGGGCGGTGGACGGCGGCCCGGTCAGAAGGCGTTCCATGGCCCGTTGGGCGACAGCGGCTGGCCCCAGATCGAGGTCATCACCGTGCGGCCGTAAAAGAACGGCAGGCCCCAGACGAAAGTCCCGGAGCCCTGGTTGACGGCGCCGGCCAGATTCGCGAACGCCACGCTGGAGGTGGCGAACAGCGCGTCGGCATTGGCCACCGAGAAGGCCACCGGCCCGCTCGCGCCGTAGGCATCGGTCAGCGTCGCGGTGAAGGGGCGGACCGCCGGTGGGCAGTACCAGCCGCCGCTGGTGACGCCGCCGGAGCTCTTGCAGCCCAGCGGGATCGTCGGATCGTCGAAGAAATAGGCGTTCGATCCGCTGTCGATGTAGCTGTCGCCATAGCTGCCGCCATCGACCGCGGTGGTCAGGCTGAGGTAACTCGCATGGGCCGGGTTCGGGTCGACGAAGTACATCTGCGCACCGACCGGAATCTGGTTGTTGCTCTGCGTGCCGATGCCGAACACCAGGCGGCCCCGAACCGCCGCGGCCCCCAGATCGGGCAGCGCCGGCAACGCGATCACGGTGCCGTTGTTGTCGACCGGAAAATGGGCCACCGGGTTCTGCACCTGCTGGGCGATCGGAATCGCCGCCGGCACGCACGCGGTGCCGGCCGGGTCCGGGCAGACGTAATACAGGTGGCCGCTGGCGTAATTGCCGGCCGCGCACGCCTGCCCGCAATCGTAGGCGACCATGCCCACGCCCAGCACGCCGTTGGCCTGCAGGGCCGACACCGAATTGAGCAGCCCTCCGGTGGCGACGGAACCGCAGCCCGCCGGCGCGGCGTAGCCGGGCGGGTTGCCGTCGTCGATCACCTGGATCGGCAAGCTGCCGGCCAGCTCGCCCTGGATCTGCAGGTCGGCGCGAGCCAGCGGACCCCACAAGGCGCCCAGCACGAAGGGGTAGCACTCCACCGCGGTGCCGGCCGGCGTGCCGGCGACCGGATCGGCCGGCAGCGTGATCGGCGGCAGGCCCAGGCTGCCCACCGCGCTCTTGAACAGGCGCAGGCCGTAGGAGCCGGTGTCCAGCGCCACATGGTCGATCGTCGTGCAGGCCGTCGCCGATCCCGGCGCGCAGACCGTGACCGTCACGTAGGCCACGTTGGTCGCGCCGGCCGAGAATCCGCTGGCCGGTCCCGAGTCCACGACGATCTCGGTGGTGTTGGGGCCGGTGGGCGTGTCGAGCGCCACCACCCCGGCACCGGCGCCGCCGATCACGGTGGTGACGGACGAATTGCCGCCGCCGCAGCCGCCTAGCGCCAGCAGCGCCGCGCACAGCAGCGCCTTGCAGAGATCAGCGCAGCGCATCGACCACCACCCCTTGAGGAACCAGCGACACCGCATGGGCCTGGCCGACGAACCAGCCCGCGCGGATCGCGCTGTGCACCACCAGGTCGCCCTGCGTCAGCACCAGGTTGCGCTTGAGACCCGGGGTGCGCATGGCCGCGCGGGCGGCCACCGCGAAATCGGGCGCGTAGGCGCCGAACAAGGCGGCCAGGTCCGGCCGGAACCGGGTGCGCCAGCTGACGGCAAACACGACGCCCGCCGGCGAGATGAATTCGCGGATCGTGGAGCCGTCGGCCAGCGTCAACTCGACCGGCGCGACCGGCACCACCGCGGGCACCGCCAGCGCCTGCCGACGTCCCCCCTGCAGGCGAAGTTGATCGCCCATCACGCTGGCCGCGTCGCCGCCCAGGACGGCCCAGGCCGGCGCCGTCGCGCACAGCGCGCCCGCCAGCAACAAGCCGGCGCGCAGGGAACGGCCCGCGCCGCCCGCCATGCCGTCGCGCCGGGCGCTCACTTCAGCACCTCGCTGAGCTCCAGCCGCACGTCGCGGCTGCCCACCGGCACCGGTGCGGACAGGCCTTGCACGTCGCCGGGCTGGGGCACCACGTCGCCGCGCCGGGACACCAGCGCCCCGATCACCACGGCGGGCACCTTGGACAAGCCCATGCCCTTCACCATCGCCATCGAATCGTCGAGGGTGAAGTCGATCGGCAGGTCGCTGACGTGCTTGCGCAGCACCGCCACCGGCATGCGCGAGCCCTGCAGCGGCCGGGCAAAGATGAACACCGTGGCGCTGGCCGGCAGCGTGCCCACCAGATCGTCGGCCAGGCTCACGCGGCCCGACACCGTGGCCGCCACGGCGACCCCGGCCGAGGCCGATGGGGCCGGCAGCGGCGACACCGGAGCGGCCACGACCGTTCCCCCTTTGGTGCCGGCCTGCGCCGCGGCGATCCCGGCATCGATCTGCTGCCTGAACTGCGGATCCGCGGACAGGCCGCGCGCGCGCTGCCAGTGCGCCAAGGCCTGGGCATCATCCTTGCGCTCCAGCGCGGCCGCGCCGGCCAGCATCAGGGCCTTGAGGTTGTTGGGATCGAGCGCCAGCGCGCGATCGACCAGCCGGCTCGGTTCGCCCTGCATGCTGCGGCCCTGGGCCACCGCCAGCGCGTCGGCGTAGTCGACCAGCACCTGGGCATCCTTGGGCCGCAGCTGGGCCAGCTGCGCATAGGCCTTGCTCGACTCGGCGAACTTGCCCAGCATGTCGTACGAATGGGCCAGCATCGCCCACGACACGGCGTCGCGCGGGTCCTTCTTCACCGCCGCGCCGGCCTGCTCGACCATGCGCTGCAGCTGCTCGTCGCTGAGGGCCAGGCGCGCGGCGCTCGCCGGGGCGGTGGCCGAAGTCGCGACACCGGGGGCACCGGCCACGGCCGGCGGCGCGGCGCGGCGCTGCAGCGACACCGCGTACCACGCTGCCGCTGCCAGCAGCAGGGCCAGCAGGCCGACCGCCACCCAGCGCAAGGCCCGCGGCGCGGCACCGTCGGAGGTCGGCCCGCTCATCGCAGGCCCCCGACGTGGCTCCGGGCGGCCTCCCCGTGCCTGGAAGCCTTCGCGTGCCCCGGAACGACGCGGCCGGTCAGCGAGCGCTCAGAACAGGTCATAGCGGTAACCCACGTAGAAGAAGATCGAATTCGTCGTGTCATGGTTGACCGGACCGCTGGTGGTGGAGTGCTCGAGGATGGATTCGCCCAGCACGCTGGCGCGCCGCGACAGGCGGTACGAGGCCCGCAGGCCGGGCGTGATGCGCCACAGCCGGATGCCCTGGTTGTCGGACTGGGTGTAGAGCCGGATCGACGGCTCCAGCGTGAAGTCGTTGTTGTGCCAGCCGGTGAGGTTGTTGTACGAGATCTGCTCGCCCTTGAAGGTCGGCGACGACAGCAGGCTGAGGTTGATGTTGTTGATGTCGCGCGACGAGTACAGGTTCGAGCCGGTCAGCTGCACGGTCAGGCCGTACTGGGCGCCGGTGGCCGGCGTGGCTTCGAAATTGCCCACCGCCGGCAGCGCGCCGATGGCGCTGTAGCGCAGGTCGGTGGACAGCTGCCATTTCTCGCTGATCGGGCGCGACAGGCTGAACATCGCCTGCTTCGCCTCGGCCGTGGTGGCCAGCGCCGCTGCGCGCACCTGGTCCAGCGACTCCATCTGCAACAGGGTCTTGAGCGAGGCGGCGCCGGAACTGATCAAGGCATTGGAGAGCTGCAGCGACGGCGCGTTGCGCGAGTCCAGCAGCAGCGTCAGCGTGGTCTGGCTGGGGGCCTGGACCGAGCCCTGCAGCGAGAACGCGTTGACCTTCTTGAACAAGGTGTCGTAGTCGATCAGCGAGTAGGCCGACACGCGATCGTTCGAATAGCGCACTTCGGTGCCCAGCGCACGCCGGTTGCTGATGCCCTGGGTCGACTGGTCGGTGAAGTAGACGTTGCCGCCCCAGTTGTCGAACAGGCCGTCGCCCTCGACCATCGCGGCCAGCAGCCGCTCGGAGGGAATCGACATCAGCGGGTTGGCCGGCACGCCGCCCATCAGGTCGAACTTGAACTTCTGCTTGAAAGGGTAGCTGAGCGACAGGCCGTCGAAGAACCCGAGCAGACCGCCGCTGATCGGCGACTGCCGGCCCAGCCGCAGCGCCAGGCCGTTGTCGGTGCGCTTGTAGTCCACGTAGGCGGCGTTGAGCAGGCTGGCGCTGTGGGAGGTCGACAGCAGGTTGGTCGAGCCGGTGCCGCGAAACACGACGTGGGTGTCGGACTCGGGGCTCAGATAGCGCGCGCCCAGGTCCAGGCTGGTGATCACCGCCGATTCGGTGGTGTTGGTCAGCGTGGACTGGTCGATCCCGGTCGCCAGGTTCACCAGCGACTGGCTGCGCGCCTTGCCGCCGTAGTAGTACTGCGCGATGCTGCCGGTGTAGCGGGTGCCCTTGTCGGCCACGCGGCGCGACGGCGTCGGGGTCGGAGTCGCGGCCGCGTTGGCGGCCGCTGCCGCTGCGGCGGCCACCGGCGCGGCGGTGCCAGCGGCGGCCAGGCGCTGCGAGACGCGGGCCGCGCCCTCGCCTTGCGGATACAACTTCAGGTAGAGGCGGTATTCGATCGCGGCACGGCGCGGGTCGCCGGCCTGGTCCCAGGCGTTGCCGATCAACTCCTGCGCCTGCTGCGACTGGGCGTTGGGCGGCAGGCGCAGCAATTGATTCAGGCTGCCGATCGCCACTTCGAACTGCTGGGTGGCCATCGCGTCCTGGGCGCGCTTGAACAGGTCGGCGGCCTGCCGCTCCACCTCGGCCTGCACCGCGGGGTCGGCGACGGTCGGCGCGCTGGCTGCCGTCGCCACGATCCCGGCCTGCTCGGACGCCCGTGCCGCCGGCGCCGGTGCCGCGGCGGACGGTGCGTCCTGGAACACGATGTCGATCGTCCGCGACGACGGTCCCTGGATCACCCGGAGTCCCCGCGGCGCGCTCAGCTGCAGTGTCAACTGGCCGCTGCGTCCGCCGCGCGGCGGCTGGTAGAGGACGGTGAACTCGGGCGTGCCCTCGCCCGCGACCACGCGGCGCGATTCCTCGATCGTCTGGCGAGCCACCGCGTCGTCGGCGGCCACCAGCTCCAGGTCGATCCGGTACAGGCTGCCGGGCGCGGCCGAACTGCCGGGGCTCTGGCGCAGCACGCGCACCGCGGCGTTGAAGGTCACCCGGACCACGTTCACCCGGCCCGCGGCCTGCACGGTGATCTCGTCCAGGGTCTGTGCCTGCAGGCACGGTGCTGCCCAGACCAGCGCGGCACAGGTCAGTCCCTGCCAAAGTCGGTTGTTGCGGTCGGTCATGCTTGCATCCACCTGGCGCCGCCGGCGCTCGAATCCCTGCCTCGCAGCCAGGCGCTCGGCACCTGGTCACCCCCATCCACGGCGGCGCCGTCCCGCATCGGCGTGTCCATCAGCGCGTTCATCGGCATGGCCATCAATGCCCGGGCACCGGCTTGGGCCGAACCCCGCCGCGAAGCATCCGGGGAATGATTTCGCCATTGGTGACGTGGCAGCTGACGCAGCTCGTCTTGTCGGGTTGCGGGCTGTACAGCGGCGACAGGTGCGAGTAGTTGACCGGCACCCAGGCCAGGCTCTGATGGCAGGTGTCGCAGGGCCGCGGCGTCACGAAATGGCCGGCGGACTTGCCGGTGGCCTGGCGGCCGTCGTGACAGGTCTGGCACTGGCCCGGCAGCACACCCTGGTGACTGAACTGCGCCGGCGTCCACGCGGTCGTGCGGTGGCACGCGTCGCAGGAGGCCCGGCTCTTCAGGTGGCTGGCCGGCAGGCCGTTGGCGGCCTGGCCGTTGTGGCAGGTCTGGCACTGGCCGGGCAGCACGCCCCGGTGGTCGAAGCCCAGCGCCGCTGCCGGCAGGCCGGTGGCGTCGGGCAGCAACCGGGGCACGGCGCCGTTGACCGCACCGCGCATCACCGGCCGCAGCCGGGCCGCATTGCTGAACTGCGAGTAGGTCCGGTTGTGGCAGGCGGTGCAGTCCTGCCCGGGCGTGCGGCCATGGTGGCTGGCGGACCCGGTGGTCTTGATGGTCACGCCGTACCAGACGTACTGGTATTCATGGCAGCTCTCGCAGGTGGCCGACCCGACCGCGTTGTGCGCCGCGGTGTTGCCCTTCATGTTCATGCCGGCAAACGAGGTGAAGACGGTCGGCGAATGGCACAGCTCGCAGGCGATGCCCACCGCAGGCACGTGGGTGGACGAGGACGGCGCGTTCGGCGATCCACCGGCCAACAGCGGCGTCACCTTGGGCTGGTAGGTCAACGGCGGCGGCGCGGCACAGCCGGCCTGGGTCGCGCAACCGGCGAACGGCCCGGCCCCCGCACCGGCCGAGTGGCAGCTGATGCAGCCGCTGGTGATGCCGGTGTGCAACGCGGTCATGTTGGTGGTCAGGCCGGCGACCGAGTAATCGCCTGCCACGGCATGGCAGGTGGCGCAGGCTTGCGAGGTCGGGATGTGGCCGGCCGGCTTGGCCTCGCCGGTGAAGTAGTTCGTCCCGCTGTGGCATTGCGCGCAGTCGCCGCTGGCCGGGTGCGATGCATCCGCCACGTTGTAGGTGCCTGCCGCCGCGCGCGGCCGGGTCTGGAAGCCGGTGTACTGCGCGCCCTGGGTCAGCACCGCCGGCGAGATCGGGTAGGCCGTCATCCCCATCCAGACCGAGTTCGACTCATGGCAGGTCGAGCAGCCGCTGGTGATGCCCGCGTGGATCTGCGCGGTCGTCGGCGCCGGCGTCGCGAAGGCCGTCCCCGGAGGCGATTTCGTGGCCGATGCCGGCACCATGGCCGAGGGTGTCGTGCCCAGGTGGCAGGACTCGCAGGTGGTCGACGACGGGATGTGCGAACTCACCCCCATCGGCGCCGTCGCCGGCATCACCACGATCTTGCTCACCCCGACGAAGCTGCCGCCGGTGATGGTCGGCCCGTGGCAGGCCACGCAGTTCGTGCTGATCCCGCTGTGGCTCATCAGCGAGCCCGAGAACTTCGCCCCGTCGACCACCGGCGTCGCCGTGATGCTCGAGCCCGGCCCGACGTGGCAGGTCTCGCACGACGCGCTGGTCGGCACGTGGTTGGCCGGCAGCCCGACGATGCTGAAGTTCGCCGCCGGAATCGCGAAGCCCGCCGCCGCCGCGCCGTGGCACTGCGCGCAGTTGCTGCTGGTGCTCTGCGCGTTGGCATGGATGTTGGTCAGCGTCGGGTGCACCGAGTAGTCGGGGTTGGTGTGGCAGGCCGTGCATTGCGCGCTGGCCGCGTACGGAATGTGGTTGGCCGGCTTGTCCGTCGCGGTGAAGGCGGCAGTGCTGAAGTGGCATTGCGCGCAGTCGCCGCTGGCCGGGTGCGCCGCGTCGGCCACGTTGTAGGTGCCTGCCGCCGCGCGCGGCCGGGTCTGGAAGCCGATGTACTGCGCCCCCGGCGTCAGCACCGTCGGCGAGATCGGGTAGGCCGTCATCCCCATCCAGACCGAGTTCGACTCATGGCAGGTCGAGCAGCCGCCGGTGATGCCCGCGTGGATCTGCGCGGTCGTCGGCGCCGGCGTCGCGAAGGCCGTCCCCGGAGGCGATTTCGTGGCCGATGCCGGCACCATCGCCGCGGGTGTCGTGCCCAGGTGGCAGGACTCGCAGGTGGTCGACGACGGGATGTGCGAACTCACCCCCATCGGCGCCGTCGCCGGCATCACCACGATCTTGCTCACCCCGACGAAGCTGCCGCCGGTGATGGTCGGCCCGTGGCAGGCCACGCAGTTCGTGCTGATCCCGCTGTGGCTCATCAGCGAGCCCGAGAACTTCGCCCCGTCGACCACCGGCGTCGCCGTGATGCTCGAGCCCGGCCCGACGTGGCAGGTCTCGCACGACGCGCTGGTCGGCACGTGGTTGGCCGGCAGCCCGACGATGCTGAAGTTCGCCGCCGGAATCGCGAAGCCCGCCGCCGCCGCGCCGTGGCACTGCGCGCAGTTGCTGCTGGTGCTCTGCGCGTTGGCGTGGATGTTGGTCAGCGTCGGCAGCACCGAGTAGTCGGGATTGGTGTGACAGGCCGTGCACTGCGCCGTGGCCGAATAGGGAATGTGGTTGGCCGGCTTGACCGTGGCCAGGAAGTAGCTCGTCCCGCTGTGGCACTGGACGCAGTCGCCGCTGCCCGGGTGCGCCGCGTCGGCCACGTTGTAGGTGCCGCCCGCCGCGCGCGGCCGGGTCTGGAAGCCGGTGTACTGCGCCCCCGGCGTCAACACCGTCGGCGAGATCGGGTAGGCCGTCATCCCCATCCAGACCGAATTCGCCTCGTGGCAACTCGTGCAGCCGCTGGTGATGCCCGCGTGGATCTGCGCGGTCGTCGGCGCCGGCGTCGCGAACGCGGTGCCCGGTGCCGATTTCGTCGCCGAGGCCGCCACCAGGCCGGCCGGCGTCGAACCCAGATGGCAGGACTCGCAGGTGGTCGACGACGGGATGTGCGAACTCACCCCCATCGGCGCCGTCGCCGGCATCACCACGATCTTGCTCACCCCGACGAAGCTGCCGCCGGTGATGGTCGGCCCGTGGCAGGCCACGCAGTTCGTGCTGATCCCGCTGTGGCTCATCAGCGAGCCCGAGAACTTCGCCCCGTCGACCACCGGCGTCGCCGTGATGCTCGAGCCCGGCCCGACGTGGCAGGTCTCGCACGACGCGCTGGTCGGCACGTGGTTGGCCGGCAGCCCGACGATGCTGAAGTTCGCCGCCGGAATCGCGAAACCCGCCGCCGCCGCGCCGTGGCACTGCGCGCAGTTGCTGCTGGTGCTCTGCCCGTTGGCATGGATGTTGGTCAGCGTCGGGTGCGACACGAAATCGCCACCGGTATGGCAGGCGGAACAGGCCGCACCGGCCGCGTAGGGGATGTGGTTGGCCGGCTTGTCGGCGGCCGTGAACGCCGCGGTGCTGTAGTGGCAGGTCGAACAATCGCCCGAGGCGGGGTGCGCCGCGTCGGCGACGTTGAACACGCCCGAGGTCGGACGCGGCCGGGTCTGGAAGCCGACGTAGGCCGCGTTGGGAACGACCTGGGTCGGGGCGATCGGATAGGCGCTCATGCCCATCCACTGGGCCTGGGTGTCGTGGCAGCTCGAACAGCCTCCGGTCACGCCGGCGTGGATCTGCGCCGGGCTGGGCGCCGGGGTCGCGAACGCGGTCCCCGGCGGCTGCAGCGCCGCGTTGCCGGGCACCAGCGCCGCCGGCGTGCTGGCCAGGTGGCAGGCCTCGCAAGTGGTCGAGGTCGGCAGGTGCGAGCTGGGGCCGACCGGCGAGGTCGGGGGCATCACCACGATGCGGCTGATGCCGGCGAAACTGCCGCCATTGATCGACGGCCCGTGGCAGGTGGCACAGCCGCTGCTGATGCCGGTGTGGTCCATCTGGCCGCCGGCGAAGCTCGTGAATCCGGTCTGGGTCGACGCCACGTGGCAGTTGCCGCAACGGTTCGGGTTGGGCGTCGGCACATGGTTGGCCGGCAGGCCCTTGGCGATGCGGCCGTCGTGGCACTGCGCACAGGTGGTCAGGTCGCCGCCCAGCGCCTGGTGGTCGAAGCGGCGCACCGGCGCGAACGCGCTGGTGGCATGGCAGGCGTCGCACGACAGCGCGGTCTGGATGTGGTTGGCGGGCTTGCCGGATGCCCGGATGCCGTTGTGGCAGCTGGCGCAGTCGCCCGGCGTCGCGCCCACGTGGCTGAATCGCCCGCCGGTGAACGCGGCCACGGTGTGGCAGGTGTCGCAGGCGTCGTTGGTCTGGATGTGGTTGAACGGCTTGGCCAGTGCGCCACGGACGTTGTTGGGCTGGTGGCAGTCCGCGCAGACCTTGGGCGTGCCCTTGAAGATGCCCTTGATGTGGCAGCTTTCGCAGCGCACCTGCTCGTGGGCTCCCTGGAGCGGGAAGGCGGTGGACATGTGGTCGAACGTGGCCGACTGCTGCGCCCGCGCGACGGGCGCCCCCAGCACCAGGCCGGCCAGCATCGCCGCGCCCAACAACCCGGGAACGAAGGTACGCCACAGGCTGCACAGCAGAAGACGCAGGCGGTGTTGCATGGCACGGTCCCTCATGGCTTGGATCCTGGCAAGGCGGCCGGCCCCGGGGCCGGCGCCGGCAACGCGGGCGCAGACGCAGCAGCGCCGCCGCTCGTCCGACGCTCGAGCGTCGACTTGAGCGTGTGAAACGAACTGGTCAGATGGCACTGCTGGCACTGGCGGCCATAGCTGCCGTCGTGAACGTCGTCCTTGGCATGGCAACTCACGCATTGCGACGACACGCGCGGCGGACCCTGCACCGGCTGGGTGTGGCAGGCCGCACAGGCGAGTCCCTGGTGCTTGCCGTCGAGCGCGAAATGGGTGCGCCGGTCGTGATCGAAATTCCAGCCCTTCCAACCCCGCGCGTTGTGGCACTGGCCGCACTCGGTGCCCAGCGTCTGCTTGTGCTTGTCGTCCTTGACATGGCAGGCCACGCAGTCCTGCTTCGCATCCTTGAAGCGCAGGCCCAGGTGGCAGGCTTTGCACTTGACGTCGGTGTGCTTGCCCAGCAGCGGGAACTGCATCAGGCCGTGGTCGAAGCGCGGCGCCGGCTTCCAGCCCTGCTCGTCGTGGCACTGGGCGCAGGACGTGCCCTCCTGACCCTCGTGCTTGTCATCCTTCTGATGGCAGGCGATGCAGTCGGTCTTGGTGTCCTTGAAATTCGTGGTCTTGTGGCAGTCGCCGCACTCGGCCTTCTGGTGCTTGCCGCGCAGCGGAAAGCGCGACTTCGCGTGGTCGAAGCTGCTCTTCTTCCAGTCCGCCGGGCCGTGGCACTGCTCGCAGGACGGGCCGAGCGAACCCTTGTGCTTGTCGTCCTTGCGGTGGCATTCGACGCAGGCGGTCGGCGCTTCCTTGAAGACCGCCGACTTGTGGCAGGCCTTGCACTCCGTCGTCGCATGCTTGCCGCGCAGCGGGAAATCCGACTTGTCGTGCTGGAACCTGACCTGCTCCTTCCAGCCGCGCTCGGTGTGGCAGCTGGCGCAGTCCTTGCCCAGCGAACCCTGGTGCTTGTCGTCCTTCTTGTGGCATTCGACGCAGGCGGTGGCCAGCTTGTCGCGGTAGACGAAGCCGGTGTGGCAACTCTCGCATTTCGCCGCACGGTGCCGTCCCACGAGGGCATAGCGGGTGTCGGCATCGTGGTTGAACTTGACGCTCTTCCACCCCTCGGCGGTATGGCAGGTCTCGCACTTGTCGCCGAAATGCGCCTTGTGCTTGTCGTCCTTGCGGTGGCAGGCGACGCAGGCCTGCGGCGCTTCCTTGAACGGGACGCCGGCCTTGTGGCAATCGGCGCACGCCACCGGGCCGTGCTTGCCGGTGAGCGGGAAGCGGGTCGTGCTGTGGTCGAAGCGGACGTCCTTCCACTTCGTGTCGCTGTGGCAGTCGGAGCAGGCCGGGCCCAGCGAGCCCTTGTGCTTGTCGTCCTTGCGGTGACAGCTGACGCAGTCCCGGGCCGCGATGCGGAAGCCCTTGCCCGGCAGGTGGCACTTCTGGCACTCGACGCTCTGGTGCGCGCCGTGCAGATTGAAATTCGTGGCGGTGTGCTCGAAGCGATTCTTGTCGAACGCCGCGATGTGCGCGTCGCGCCCTTTGTGCTCGGTGTGGCAGGTCCGGCAGGCCTGGGGCTTCATCTTGCCGTGCAAGCCCGACTTGTTGCGCAAGTCCTGCCCGACGTCCTTGTGGCAGTCGGCGCACAGGCGGTCCTGGGCATTGCGATCGAACCGGACGTGGCACTTCTCGCAGTCGGCCTCCTGCTTGATATGCGCCTGGGAGAGCTTGCCGGGCGCCAGCGCGGCCTCCAGCCCCTCAGCCTGCGCGAACGCGCCGGGCAGCAGCATCGCGATCCACCAGGCCAGCACCAGCCACCAGCGAGATCCGCCCGCCGCTTCTCGACAACGGGCCGCTCGCTGCGGAACGGGGTGCGATCGGCGGCCTGCCATGGTCAGTACGCGTGCACCGCGAAAACGTGGAAGCAGGCCGTGATCACCAGCAGGTACACGAAGGGCACGTGCGCGACATGCCACAGCGCGAACAGCCGCACATAGGTGGTGAACTGCGCCACCCGCACCACGCCTTGCAGGTACTGGCGGGTCAGCGCGTGCGCCTGGCGCACGCGGCGCTTGTGCTGCTCGGGCGTCCACCGGCCCTCGCGCGCCAGCGCCAGCAGCTTGGCGTCGAGTTCGCGCACGCATTGCCGCTGCACGATCAACTGGCGCACCGGCAGCGACACGAAGCGCTTCAGCGTGGCGGCCCAGCTCGTGCCGCCGTCCAGCGCGTGCGCCTCGAAGGCCAGCAGGCGCGCCGCGACCTCGGGGGCGAAGCGGAAGCTCGAGGTCATCTCGCCCTCGACCAGCCCGGCACGCTGCTGCAGTTCGGACAGGTTGTTGCGCTCGCCGTGCAGTCCGCGATGGATGCGCAGGTAGAGAAAGCGCCCGACCACCCCGCTGCCCGCAACCACCAGCATGCTGACCATCGCCACGGTGGCGTTGACCGACCGCAGGTGGAACGCGGAATGGATCAGGATCAGCCAGGGACCGCCGATGCCCAGGATCATGTGGACGACGAACCACCACTTGACCTTGCCCCAGGAACGCATGAAGCGCAGGTATTTGCGCATCGGGTACAGCAGCAACAGCAGCATCATCACGCCGCCGGTGACGCCGATCCAGTAGCCCACCCGGTCGCCCGGCTGGAACAGGCCCAGACGTGAGAAGCGCCAGGCGCCCAGCACCAGCGCGGCCAGCGTGAGGTACATCAGCACATCGCGCGGGACGCGACGCAGGCCGCGCGGGCCAGGGCGCGCATCGGCGGCGCGAGTCGGTGGAGACGAGGAAGCAGAGGTCACTGAATACGGGTTTGGCCCTGACGCCAGGGTCATGCAGAGAACAGGGGGATGACAGCCGGGAAAGCGCGATGCCATCCCGCCCGATCCGGCATCGCCGTGCCGTTATCGAAGCCGCGGTCCATTGTCGCGTAGCAACCCCGCACCACGCGGCGCAAGTACAGGATGTTTCAGTGGTTTACCTCCATTCATATTTTTGTAAAGCAGTGTGAAACGACGTCCATCGCGAGGCGCATCTCCCCGCTCGCCGCGGTGGCGGCGCCTCAGCGTGGCGCGGGGAACAGCCGAACCGCGGTGTCCAGGGTCCACACGCGGCGAATCTCGACCACGTCGTAGTCGCTGGCCAGGTCCGGCGGAAACGGGCTGTACGGGCCCAGTTTCTGCACGATGCGGCGGATCGCCTCGTCGATCTCCGGCACGCCGCTGGAGCGGGTCAGCACCACCGACTCGACGCTGCCGTCGCTGCGCAACGCCACCGTGACGATCGGATCCACATGAGGCCGGGACCGGGCGTCGTGGAATTCCGCCAGGGCCGCATTCAGCTCGATGCGCTGGCGCCAGCCTTCCGCGTACATCATCAGGTCCACGTCCGGATCCGTCCGGCCAAACAAGGTATGCCGCCGCTCGGACGGCGGCTCGGGCGCGGCCCGCACGGCCGGGAAGGTGACGCCGGGCGGCGGCGCGGAACGCGCGGCGGCCTGCCGCGCCGCCTCCTGCCGCGCCGCCTCCTGCTGCGCTGCCCGCTGCGCCTCGGCCTGCCTTGCCGCCTCCTGCTGCGCCGCCAACTGGGCGACTTGCTGCGCGGCGAGCGCCCGTGCCGCTTCCTGTTTCGCAGCCTGCTCCGCGGCCGCCTGCTGCGCCGCCTGTTGGGCTGCGAGCACCCTCGCCGCTTCCTGCTTCGCGGCCTGCTCCGCAGCCGCCTGGCGCGCTGCTTCCTGCTGTGCAGCCCGTTGCGCCTCGGCCTGCCGTGCCGCCTCCTGCTGCTGCGCCAACTGCGCCGCTTGTTGAGCCGCTTGTTGGGCCGCGAGCGCCCGCGCCGCTTCCTGTCTCGCGGCCTGCTCCGCAGCCGCCTGGCGTGCTGCTTCCTGCTGTGCGGCTCGTTGCGCCTCGGCCTGCCGTGCCGCCTCCTGCTGCTGCGCCAACTGCGCCGCTTGTTGAGCCGCCTGTTGGGCCGCGAGCGCCCGCGCCGCTTCCTGTCTCGCGGCCTGCTCCGCAGCCGCCTGGCGCGCTGCCTCCTGCTTCGCGGCCTGCTCCGCAGCCGCCTGGCGCGCTGCCTCCTGCTGTGCAGCCCGTTGCGCCTCAGCCTGCCGTGCCGCCTCCTGCTGCTGCGCCAACTGCGCCGCTTGTTGGGCCGCTTGTTGAGCCGCTTGTTGGGCCGCGAGCACCCGTGCAGCTTCCTGCTTCGCGGCCTGCTCCGCAGCCGCCTGGCGCGCTGCTTCCTGCTGCACGGCTCGTTGCGCCTCGGCCTGCCGCGCCGCCTCCTGCTGCTGCGCCAACTGCGCCGCTTGTTGAGCCGCTTGTTGGGCCGCGAGCACCCGTACCGCTTCCTGCTTCGCGGCCTGCTCCGCAGCCGCCTGGCGCGCTGCTTCCTGCTGCACGGCTCGTTGCGCCTCGGCCTGCCGCGCCGCCTCCTGCTGCGCCGCTTGCTGGGCTGCTTGTTGCGCCGCCTGTTGGGCTGCGAGCACCCTCGCCGCTTCCTGTCTCGCGGCCTGCTCCGCAGCCGCCTGGCGCGCTGCTTCCTGCTGCGCGGCCCGTTGCGCCTCGGCCTGCCGTGCCGCCTCCTGCTGCGCCGCTTGTCGGGCTGCTTGCTGCACTGCTTGCTGCGCCGCGAGCGCCCGCGCCGCTTCCTGCTTCGCGGCCTGCTCCGCGGCCGCCTGGCGCGCTGCTTCCTGCTGCGCAGCCCGTTGCGCCTCGAGCACCCGTGCCGCTTCCTGCTGCGCGGCTTGCTCGGCTGCTGCGGCCCGTTGCGCCGCGGCCTGGCGAATGGCTGCTTGTTGCGCGGCCTGCTCGGCCACGGCTTGCTGGGCCGCCTGCTGCTTCGCGAGCGCCTGGCGCGCATCCTGCAGCGCGGCCTCCATGCGCTCGGCACGCTGGGGGTCCGGCGGCGCGACCGAACCGGTGTTCACTGGCGCCCTGGGCGCTGGCGGCCGCGGTGCGGTGCGCGTGTCCGGCAGGTGGGTACGGGGAGCCGTCGCCCCTCTTGTCGACGCCGGTGGGACGGTCGGCTGCGGTGCCGGTGCCGGCGCCAGAACGATGCTCAAATCGGCCTCGCCCGTGCGCTGTGCCCGCCAGGGCAGTTGCAGGCCAGGCAGACCCCAACCCTGGCTGTCGAAATGCAGGAGCAGCAGCAGGCCATGCGCCGCCAGCGACACGGTCACCGCCAGCGCGACCCGGCGACGCTCACGCTGGCGACGCACCTGCCTGCGCCGGACGGTGCGCAAGGCTCGCTGCGAGGAAAACGGCCCTGCCGCGTTCAAGCGCGCCGTAGAAGATCTGGAATCCGGGTCGCTCAAACAGGTGGGCTCGTTGGTACGGTCAAGAGAGGGGCGCTGTGCAAGCCGATGCCAGCGAACTGTCCAGGACGAACGCCCGTCACGCGGACAGCGCGGCGATGCTAGACCATTCTTGACGCCCTGCAATCTCGAACTCGTGTTCCTTTGCAACCGGCAACATCCATGCGTCTGAACGTTGCCGCGGCGGCCTGCCTTGGCTCGGGTCGGCTGCGCTGCCGGGGGTGGCGCTGATAGACTGCCGCGACCGCTCACCTCCGGTGACCCGACGGCTCTCCGGCGGGCTCACCCGTCAACGATTCGTACGCATGGAAACACCGGGCAACCTCTTCGTCGTGGCCGCGCCCAGCGGTGCTGGCAAGTCCAGCCTCGTCAACGCTTTGCTGGAACTCGATTCGCACCTGGGCGTGTCGATCTCCCACACCACCCGGGCGCCGCGGGGCCAGGAACAGCACGGACGCGAGTACCTGTTCGTCAGCCTGGACGACTTCAAGGCCATGGCCGAGCGCGGCGAATTCTTCGAGTGGGCCGAAGTCCACGGCAACTGCTACGGCACCTCGCGCGTGGGCATCGAGGCCCGCTTGATGGCGGGCGAGGACGTGGTGCTGGAGATCGACTGGCAGGGAGCGCTGCAGATCAAGCGCCTGTTCCCGTTCGCGGTGCTGATCTTCATCCTGCCGCCGAGCTGGAACGAGCTCGAACAGCGCCTCAAGCGCCGCGGGGAAGACCGCCCCGAGGTGATCGCAGTGCGCATGGTCAATGCGCACCAGGAGGTCGCCCAGGCCCGGCACTTCGACTACGTTATAATCAACAGCTTGTTCGAAACGGCGCTTTTCGATCTGAAAACCGTCGTGCATTCGCAGCGGCTGAAGTACGCGGCACAGCGCCGCGCCAAGTCGGCGGTGTTCAGTGCACTGAATCTCGTTTGAGCTGCTGCCCCTTTCACACTGACCAGGATCCCCATGGCCCGCATCACCGTTGAAGACTGCCTGACCAAGATCCCGAACCGCTTCCAGCTGGTGCTGGCAGCGACCTACCGCGCGCGCATGCTGAGCCAGGGCCACGCGCCCAAGGTCGAATCGAAGAACAAGCCGGGCGTGACCGCGCTGCGCGAGATCGCCGCTGGCGAAGTGGGCATCGAGATGCTGCGCAAGGTGCCGACCTGATCGTCGCCGTCGCACACGACCCCGCACGGGCGCCGCAAGGCGCCCGTTTTGCTTCCAGGGCGACAGAACTCGGCTAAATTCGGGCCATGGGTATCCGTTCCTTCGCCGCCGAGTTGCTGCCGTCCGCGCTGCAGGGACGGCCGCGTCCGGCCCATCCCGGCGGCGCGCAGGCCAAAGTGCCCGAGATCAGTTCCTTCGCCGAACTCTCCGACAAGCTGGCGTACCTCGGCAAGGCCGACCTGAAGCAGGTCCGCGACGCCTACAAGTTCGCCGACGAAGCGCACCTGGGGCAATTCCGCGCCAGCGGCGAGCCCTACATCACGCACCCGATCGCGGTGGCCGGCCTGGTGGCCGACTGGCGTCTCGACGCGCAGGCCATCATGGCGGCGCTGATGCACGACGCGATGGAGGATTGCGGCATCACCAAGCCTGAGTTGATCGAGCGCTTCGGCGCACCGACGGCCGAACTGGTCGACGGCTTGACCAAGCTCGACAAGCTGCAGTTCTCGACCCGCGAGGAGAGCCAGGCCGAATCCTTCCGCAAGATGCTGCTGGCGATGTCGCGCGATGTCCGCGTCATCCTGATCAAGCTTGCCGACCGGCTGCACAACATGCGCACGATGGGTGCGATGGCGCTGGCCAAGCGCAGCCGCATCGCCCGGGAAACGCTGGACATCTACGCACCAATCGCCCACCGCCTGGGCCTGAACCAAACCTACCGCGAACTGCAGGAACTGTCCTTCTCGTACATCAACCCGTGGCGCCATGCCGCACTGGAGAAGGCGGTGTCCAGGGCCCGCGGCTACCGGCGCGACATCGTCTCGCGGGTGCAGGACGACGTGATCAAGGCCTTTGCGCACGCCAAGATGAAGGTGGAGGTCTCCGGGCGCGAGAAGACGGTCTACTCGATCTACCGCAAGATGCGCGAGAAGCACGCCGGCTTTGCGCAGGTCAACGACATCTTCGGCTTCCGCATCGTCGTCGCCACCCTGCCCGACTGCTACCTCGCGCTGGGCGTGCTGCACCAGCTGTACAAGCCGGTGCCCGGACGCTTCAAGGATTACATCGCCATCCCCAAGCCGAACGGCTACCAGTCGCTGCACACGACGCTGGTGAGCCCGCTGGGCACGGCGATCGAGTTCCAGATCCGGACCGAGGAGATGCACGCGGTGGCCGAGGCCGGCATCGCCGCGCACTGGCTTTACAAGGTCGGCCAGAAGGGTGCGGGCAGCGCGGCCGACGTCGCGCAGCGGCTGGGCGCGCTGTGGCTGAAGTCGCTGCTCGACATCCAGCACGAGACGCGCGATGCGGCCGAGTTCCTGGAGCACGTCAAGATCGATCTGGTGCCCGACGCGGTCTACGTGTTCACGCCGATGAGCAAGATCCTGGCGCTGCCCCGGGGTGCCACGCCGGTCGACTTCGCCTACGCGATCCACTCGGACGTCGGTGACCACTGCGTCGCCGTGAAGATCAACGGCGAGCCGGCACCGTTGCGCGCCGAGCTGCGCTCGGGCGACGTGGTGGAGGTGCTGACCGCACCGGGCGCGCGTCCCAACCCGGCCTGGCTGAACTTCGTCCGCACCGGCCGGGCGCGCTCCAAGATCCGCCATTACCTGAAGAACCTGGAGCACGAGGAATCGCAGGCGCTGGGCGAGAAGATGCTCAGCCAGGCCTTGCGCGCCGAAGGCCTGGCCCTGCCGCCGCGCGAACCGGAGGCCGAGGTCGGCAGTCCGATCTGGCCGACGCTGCTGCGCTGGAGCGGCAACCGCACGCCGGGCGAGCTGCTGGTCGACATCGGGCTGGGCAAGAAGATCGCGACCATCGTCGCCAAGCGCATCGCGCAGCTGCTGCGCGAGCAAGGCCAGAAGCCCGACGCCGTCACGCTCAGCCTGGGCCGCTATGCCGCCGACGACTCGGCGCCCACCCAGGGCCTGGTGGTGATCGACGGAGCCGAGGGCGCGTCGATCTCGCTGGCCACCTGCTGCCGTCCGATTCCGGGCGACGCGATCGTCGGCTACCTGGGGCGCGGCGAGGGCCTGGTGGTGCACTGCGCCGATTGCCAGACCGCCAAGCGCCTGTTCGAGCGCGACCGGGAGCGCTGGATGCAGGTCGAATGGGCGGAGGAGCCGGTGCGCGCCTTCGAGGCCGCGATCCAGGTGCTGGTGCGCAACGGCAAAGGCGCACTGGCGCAGGTCGCGCAGGCCGTCAGCAGCGCCGAAGCCGACATCACCCACATCGACATGGGCGACGAGCCGCCCGGCGACACTGCCGAGATGAAGCTGCTGATCAGCGTGCGCGACCGCCTCCACCTGGCCGACGTGCTGCGCACCCTCAAGCGCAACAGCACGGTGCTGAAGGTCCAGCGCGTCAAGTCCTGACCGGGCCCAAGCGCGGCGAACCCGCGCTCAGCCCGCCGGCGCCGGATAGCGCACCGCCAGCACCTCCAGGGTTTCGGCGCCGCCGGGCGTCATCAGCGACACCTCGTCGCCGACCCGCGATTTCAGCAGCGCGCGCGCGATCGGCGAGACCCAGCTCACCTCGCCAGCCAGGTGGTCGACCTCGTCGATGCCCTTGATCGTGATCGTTCGCTCGTCGCCGCGGGCGGTGGCGTAGGTCACGGTGGCGCCGAAGAAGACCTGGTCGCTGCCGTGGTGGGCCGACGGGTCCGCGAGCTCGGCGATGTCCAGGCGCTTGGTCAGGAAACGGATGCGGCGGTCGATCTCGCGCAGACGCTTCTTGCCGTAGAGGTAATCGCCGTTTTCGGATCGATCGCCGTTCGACGCCGCCCAGTGGACGATCTCGACCACCTTGGGCCGCTCCTCGTCGATCAGTTGCAGCAGCTCGGCGCGCAGCGCGGCATAGCCAGCCGGCGTGATGTAGTTCTTGCCGCCCGCCGGCAGCGGCGGCAGCGCCGCGGCGTCGTCGTCATCGTCGCCGTCGCTCTCTTTCGTGAAGGCCTTGTTCATCGCCGCGCAGCATAGCGGAACCGGGCCGCGCTGCTACTCGCCTGCCCGGCTTCGCCGACCCTGCGCCACCCGCTGAAGCAATTCGATCAGCAGGGCCTGTTCGGCCGCGGAGAGCACCTTCAGCGCGTCGGCTTCCATCGTCTTGCCGATCTCGCGCGCGCGGCGGATCAGCGCCTGTCCGGCGGCCGTCAGGCGGACCAGCTGCGCGCGGCGGTCGGCCTCGCTGCGCTCGCGCCGCACCCAGCCGCGCTCGACCATCCGGTCCAGCGTCACCGCCAGGTTCGGTGCCGACACGTCCAGCGCCTGGCCGAGCTGCTTCTGGTTGACCTCGCCGTTGGTGTCCACCAGCACCAGGATCGAGAACTCCACCGCCTTCAGGTCGAGCGGCCCGAGGTGCTTGCTGAACGACTTCTTCAGCGCCACGGCGGCCCGCGTCGTGGCATAGCCCACCAGATGGGTGAGGCCCGATTGATCCAGCCCGCGGACCCGTGGCGACGAAGGATTGGCGCCCGATTCGGCGGTGTCGTGATGTCCCATCGGCGCGATCATAAGACGGGCAGAAACGGCAACGCGGCACGCGCCGCGCGGACGGCGGCCAGACGGCGGTCCAGCTCGCCGCCCAGCGCATCGCGCTGCACGCGGGCCAGCGCGCGCTTGCGCTGGTAGAACGCCGCATCGCCCTGCCCGGCCGCCAGCGCCGCGGCCGCCACCGCGTCCATGCGCGCCCAGGCGCAGGCCAGCAAGGCCTCGCCCAACGCATGCAGCAGGTCGTCGGCGGCGCGGTAGGGCAGCTCGGCATCGGCCCGGGCGTCCTCCTGCAAGCTCGCCACCGCCTGCCGCAGCCGCGCCAGGTCGGCACGCACCGCGGCCGCGTCGATGGCGCCGGTGCACTGCGCCGCCGCCCAGTCCAGCAGCGCCGACAGCTTCGCGCCGCCATCGGGCAGCACCTTGCGCAACACCAGGTCGATCGCCTGGATCTCGTTCGTGCCCTCGTAGATCATCGCGATCCGGCTGTCGCGCACCACCTGCTCGATGCCCCATTCGTGCACGTAGCCGTGTCCGCCCCAGACGCCCAGCGCCTGGTCGGCGCCGTGGTGGCCCAGGTCCGTCAGCAAGGCCTTGACCACCGGCGTCAGCAAGGCCGCGCGCTCGCCCGCGGCCGCACGCACCGCCGCGTCCGGATGGGCGGCGTGCTCGTCAAGCGCCTGCGCCGTCCAGTAGGCCAGCACCCGGGCGGCCTCGGTGCGGGCTTGCAGGATCCACAGGGTGCGCCGCACGGCCGGGTGGTGCTGGATGGCGTCGGCCGGACCGGCCGCGATGCCCTCCGGCCGCTGCGGCGCGCGCGACTGCAGCCGCTCCGCCGCGTAGCGCAGCGCGTTCTGGGTCGACACCTCCAGGTGCCCCAGCCCCTGCAGGCCCACGTGCAGGCGTGCCGCATTCATCATCAGGAACATCGCCGCCAGGCCCCGGTGCGGTTCGCCGAGCAGCCAACCGGTGGCGCCGTCGAAGCCCATGCTGCAGGTGGCGCTGCCCTTGAGCCCCATCTTCTTCTCGATGCCGTCGCAACGCAGCGCATTGCGGCGGCCATCGGGCAGGATCTTCGGGCACAGGAACAGCGACAGGCCCCGGGTCCCGGCCGGCGCCTCGGGCAGGCGCGCCAGCACCAGGTGGACGATGTTGTCGGTGAGGTCGTGCTCACCGCCCGAGATGAAGATCTTGCTGCCGGTCAGCGCATGCGTGCCGTCGGCCTGCGGCACGGCCCGGGTGCGCAGCAGACCGAGGTCGCTGCCGGCATGGGCCTCGGTCAGGCACATCGTGGACAGCCATTCGCCCGAGGTCACTTTGGGCAGCACGGTCTCGCGCAGCCAACCGTCGGCATGGGCGTGCAGGCATTCGTAGGCGCCGTGCAGCAGGCCGGGGTACATCGTCCAGGCATGGTTGGCGCCCGCCAGCATTTCGTACAGTGCCGCGTTCAGCAACTGGGGCAGGCCCTGGCCGCCGCAGGCCGGATCACAGGCCAGCGCCGGCCAGCCGCCCGCCACGAAGGCCTGGTAGGCATCGCGGTAGCCGGCCGGCGTGCGTACCTCGCCGGCCTGCCAGTGACAGCCTTCCAGATCGGCCGCCGAGTTGATCGGCGCCAGCACCTCGGCGGCGAAACGCCCGGCCTCGGCGAGCACCTGCGCCGCCATGTCGGCGTCGAGGTCCTCGAAGCCGGCCATGGCGGGCCAGGCGTCAGGCGCCGCCAGCACCTCGTCGATCACGAAGCGCATGTCGCGCAAAGGGGGCTCGTAGTGCCACATGGAACAGGCTCCTGCTCAGAATTCGATTCGGACACGCCAGCGGCTCCGGTCGCCGCCGGACACCGTCTTGGCGCACGGGTTTCAGTGCTTCTTGGCGCCGAGGTAGGTCTCGACCACGCGCGGGTCGTTGGCCAGTTCGGCCGCGGGACCCTGCAGCGCCACCGAGCCGGTCTCCAGCACGTAGCCGTGATCGGCCACCTCGAGCGCCGCGCGGGCGTTTTGCTCGATCAGCAGGATGCTCACACCGGTGGCGCGCAGCTGGGTGATGGTGCGAAAGATCTCGCGCACCACCAGCGGTGCCAGGCCCAGGCTGGGCTCGTCCAGCATCAGCACCTTGGGCCGGCTCATCAGCGCCCGTCCGACCGCCAGCATCTGGCGCTCGCCGCCCGAGAGCGTTCCCGCCTGCTGGCTGCAGCGCTCCTTGAGGCGCGGAAACAAGGCGTAGACCTCGTCGAGCGTGCTGCGCCAGTTCGGCACCCGCTGGCGCATCGGCTTGAAGCCGCCGAGCACCAGGTTGTCCTGCACCGACATGCTGCCGAACAACTCGCGCTTCTCGGGCACCAGCGCCAGGCCGGCCATCACGCGCTCTTCCAGCGTGCTGCCGGCGCGTTCCTGGCCGTCGAAGCGAATGCTGCCGCGCGACGGCAGCACCCCCATCAAGGCATTGAGAAGGGTCGACTTGCCGGCGCCGTTGGGGCCGATCACCGTCACCACGGCGCCGCGCGGCAGCACCAGGTCCAGGCCGGCCAGCACCTCGGCCTTGCCGTAGCCTGCGTGCAGGCCCTGGACGGAAAGAATCGCTTCGCTCATTCAATGCTCCGTGCCGAGATAGGCCGCGCGCACCTCGGGGCTGGCCTGGACTTCGGCGGGCGTGCCGGCCATCAGCCGGGTGCCGAACTCCATCACCACGATGTGATCGACCAGGCCCATGACGAAGTCCATGTCGTGTTCGACCAGCAGGATCGACAGGCCTTCGGCCTTCAGCTGTTTCAGCACCTCGGCCAGCGCCTGCTTCTCCTTCAGGCGCAGGCCGGCCGCCGGCTCGTCGAGCAGCAGCAGCGACGGATCGGTGCACAGCGCGCGCGCGATCTCCATCAGCCGCTGCGGCCCCAGCGCCAGGTTGCCGGCCAGCTCGAACATCTTGTCGGCCATGCCGATGCGCGCCAGCTGGCGCTCGGCCTCGGCGAACAGGCGGCGCTCCTCGTCGCGGTCGAGCCGCAGCATGGCCCGCACCGCACCGCTGCCGCTGCGCAGGTAGCCGCCCAGCGCGACGTTTTCGAGCACCGTCATCTCCGGAATCATCTTGACGTGCTGGAAGGTCCGGCTCAGGCCGAGCCGGGCGATCTCGCGCGACGACAGGCCGGCCACCTCGCGGCCACGCAGGCGCACCTCACCGCCGGTCATCGCCAGCACGCCCGAGATCAGGTTGAAGGTGGTGGATTTGCCGGCGCCGTTGGGGCCGATCAGGCCCATGATGTCGCCGGCGTGGATCGAGAAGCTGATGTCGTTGACGGCCACCAGACCGCCGAACTGCTTGCGCACCTTGCGCACCTCCAGCAGCGGCTCGCCGCGGGCCGGGTGGGGACGGCTGGGCAAGGCCGGCGCGTCGCCCCAGTCGCGCACGCGCTGCGGCGCCGGCAGCCAGCCCTGGACGAAGGTCCACAGGCCGTCCGGCGCGTACTTCAGCACGACGATCAGCACCAGCCCGAAAACGATGGTCTCGAAGTTGCCGCTGGTGCCCAGCAGCACCGGCAGCAGCACCTGCAGCTTGTCCTCGACCAGCTTGACCACCGCGGCGCCGGTGAAGGCGCCCCACACCTGGCCGACCCCGCCCAGCACCGCCATGAACAGGAACTCGATGCCCTTGCCGAGGTTGAACGGCGACGGGTTCACGGTGCGCTGGAAATGCGCGAACAGCCAGCCCGACAGCGCGGCCAGTTCGGCCGCCAGCACGAAGGCCAGCATCTTGTAGCGGAAGGTGGAGATGCCCATCGCCTCGGCCATCGTGCTGCCGCTCTTGAGCGCGCGGATGGCACGGCCGGGCCGCGAATCGAGCAGCCGGCCGACCGCCACGGCCGAGCCCAGCGCGATCAGCCAGATCAGCAGGTAGATCTTGCGCCCGCTGCCCAGGCTGACGCCGGCGATGCTCAGCGGCGGCACGCCCAGCAGGCCGTCGTACTTGCCGAGGAAGTCCATGTTGGCCATCGCGTAGTTCAGCGCCAGGCCCCAGCAGATCGTTGCCAGCGGCAGGTAATGGCCGGACATCCGCAGCGTCAGCGCGCCCAGCAGCAAGGCCACCACCAGGGCCAGGGCCAGACCCGCGAACAGCGCCAGCCAGGGCGAGACGCTCATCGCCGTCGTCAGGTAGGCCGAGGTGTAGGCGCCGACGCCGACGAAGGCCGCCTGACCGAAGCTGGTCAGCCCGGCCACGCCGGTCAGCAGCACCAGGCCCAGCGCGACGATCGCGAACAGCCCGATCGAGTTGAGCTGGGTGATCCAGAAATCGGGCACCGGCAGCGCCGGCACCAGCAGCATGGCCGCCGCGAACGCGGGCAGCAGGAAACGGGGTCGCTGCAAGGCCATCAGTGCTCCTCGCTGTGCGGATCGCGCATGGAGCGCCACAGCAGCACCGGCAGAATCGACGAGAACACGATCACCTCCTTGAAGGAACTGGCCCAGAACGAGCCGAAGCTCTCCAGCAGGCCGACGCCCAGCGCGCCGACCAGGGCCATCGGGTAGCTGGCCAGGCCGCCGAAGACTGCCGCGACGAAGCCCTTCAGGCCGATCAGGAAGCCCGAGTCGTAGAAGATCGTCGTGGTCGGGCCGATCAACAGGCCCGAGAGCGCGCCGATGAAGGCCGCCATCGTGAAGCTCAGGCGCCCGGCGCCGATCGATGAAATGCCCATCAGCCGCGCGCCCAGGCGATTGACCGCGGTGGCGCGCAAGGCCTTGCCCCACAGCGAGCGCTCGAAGAACAGCCACAGCATCACGATCAGCGCGATCGAGACCGCGAACACGATCAGCGCCTGCCCCGACAGCATCAGCGGCCCGACCGTGAAGCGTTCGTCCCAGAACGCCGGGTTGCGGTAGCCCTCGGCACCGAAGAAGTAAAGCCCCAGCCCGGTCAGCGCAAAGTGCACCCCGACCGAGATGATCAGCAGCACCAGCACGCTCGCGTCGGCCACCGACTCGAAGGCCAGCCGGTAGATCAGCCCGCCCAGCGGCGTGACCACGGCCAGCGTCAGCGCCGCCTGGGCCACCAGCGGCAACTGCCGCGGGGCGGCCCAGATCGTCAGCGCCGAGATCGCCACCGGGTAGGCCAGCGTGCGCACGGCGCCGCGCAGCAGCGCGAGCCCGGGCCGGCGCGCGCGCAGCCCATGGCCGAGTTCGGCCAGCGCCGCCGCCGCTGCCATGATCAGCAGCAGCCAGACGGTGCCGGGCACGGCGCCGGTCTGCAGCATGGCCAGGGTCAGCGCGCCGAAGGCGACGAATTCGCCCTGCGGGATGAAGATCACGCGGGTGACGGCGAACAGCAGCACCGTGGCCAGCGCCAGCAAGGCGTAGACGGAACCGTTGGTGACGCCGTCGAGCGCGAGGATGCTCGCGATTGAAAAGTCCATGGAGACATCGACCTCAGAGTGCGAAAGAGGATCCTGCGCCGGGCAAGCCGGTCGCGGATCCCGTTCCTGTCAGGCGGCAGGCGCGCGACGCCGGAGGCGCCGCCGCGCTTACTCGACCTTCCAGTCGCCGTTGACCACCTTCAGGATCACCGGCGTGTCGGTGGTGTAGCCCCAGTGGTTGTCCTTGGTGTAGTTCAGCACGCCGTGCGAGACCACGGTGCGACCCATGTTCTCGATCGCATCGCGCAGCGCAGAGCGGAAGGCCGGCGTTCCCGGTTTGCCCTGCTTCAGCGCCACCGGCACGATCTTCTCGAGCACCAGCTCGGCATCGAAGGCGTGGGCGGCGAACTGGTTGCGGTTGCCCTTGCCGTAGACCGCCTCGTAATGGTCGACGAACTTCTGGGCGATGGCCCGCGACGGGTGGCTGGCCGGCAGCTGCTCCGGGATCACCGCCGGGCCCGAGGTGACGTAGGTGCCGTCCATCGCCTTGCCGCCGACACGCATCAGGTCGCGCGTCGCCGCCGCGTGGGTCTGGTAGATCTTGCCCTTGTAGCCGCGGTCCAGCACCGCCAGTTCGGGCATCGCCGCACCGCTGCCCGAGGCCACGATCAGCATCGCGTCGGGATTGGCCGCCACCAGCTTCAGGGCCTGGGCCGTGACGCTGGTGTCCTTGCGCTCGAAGCGCTCGACGGCGATGATCTTCGGGCCGCCCAGCTGCGCGGACTGGTCCTGGAAGTCGCGCAGCCAGCCTTCGCCGTAGGCGTCGGAGTAGCCGATGAAGCCCACGGTCTTGACGCCCAGCTTCTTCATGTGCTGGATCATCGCGTGCGCCATCACCGCATTGCCCTGCGGCAGGCGGAACGACCAATGGTCCTGCCCGGCCGGCAGCGCCGCCGGCGACAGCATCATCTGCAGCGTCTTGGCGTCGGCGGCCACGCCGGCGATCGGAATGGCCACCGGCGTGGCCGCCGAGCCCATGATCACGTCGACATGGTCCTCGCTGACGAAGCGCTTGGCGTTGTTGACGCCCTTGGCCGGGTCGGTGGCGTCGTCCAGCACGATGACGTTGAGCTTCTGGCCGGCGATCTCCTTCGGCCACAGCTTGATCTCGTTGGCCATCGGAATGCCCAGGCCCGAGGCCGGCCCGGTCAGCGGCAGGCTGATGCCGATCGTGATGTCGGCCAGTGCGGCCGAGCTCGACAGGCCGAGGGCGATGGCCGCAAACACGGCGCGGGGGGTCAGATTCATGGGGGGTCTCCTGCGGGGGTAAGACGGACGGGGGGTGGGGGTGGGTGAAAGGCCGGCCTGGGGCCGGCTGGCGCGCCGCGCCGACTCAGCGCGGTGCCATGCGCAAGGCGCCATCGAGCCGGATCACCTCGCCGTTGAGATGCGAGTTCGTGACGATATGCGCTGCCAGCGCGGCGAACTCCCCGGGTTTTCCCAAGCGCTTGGGAAACGGGATGGAATCGGCCAGCGACTGCTGCACCGCCTCGGGCAGGGTCTGCATCAGCGGGGTGGCGAACAGGCCGGGAGCGATCGTGCAGACGCGGATACCGAACTGGGCCAGATCGCGCGCCAGCGGCAGCGTCATGCCCACCACGCCGCCCTTGGACGCGGAATAGGCCTCCTGGCCGACCTGGCCGTCGAACGCGGCGACCGAGGCGGTGTTGACCACCACGCCCCGTTCGCCGTCCTCCAGCCCGTCCAGCTTCGCGATGCGGGCCACGGCCAGCCGCGTGACGTTGTAGCTGCCGATCAGGTTGACCCGGACCACGCGCTCGAAGTCTTCCAGCGGCGCCGGCGAGCCGTCCTTCTGCAGGATGCGTTTGGCGGTGCCGATGCCGGCGATGTTCATCACGATGCGGGCCGTGCCATGGGCCGCCTCGCCGGCGTCCAGCGCGGCGTTGACCGAAGCGCTGTCGCAGATGTCGCAGCGCAACGCCACGCCGCCGATCTCGGCGGCGACGCGGCGTGCGCCGTCCTCGTTGACGTCCAGCACGCTGACGCGGGCGCCCAGGCGGGCCAGTTCGCGGGCCACCGCCTCGCCGAGGCCGGAGCCGCCGCCGGTGACGATCGCCGCTTGTCCTTGGATGTTCATGGTCGCTTCCTTGGTGTCAAAGCTTGCGCGGCAGGATCAGGAAGGGGTCGCTCTCGCCGCCTTCGTACAAGGCCTCGACCAGTGCGCCGCGTGCCGCCAGCACCGCGCGCTGGTTGATCGAGCCCTTGTCGGTCACCTCGCCCTTGTCGATCGCCGGCGGCTCGGCCAGCACGTGCATGCGCGCCGGCCGGTTGGCGCTGCCGGTGCCGCCGGCCCAGAGGCGGTCGGCCAGGTCCTGGAAGAAGGCGCGCACCCTGGGCTGATGCAGCACGTCCGGGAACGGCACGCCGGCATGCACGCCGGCCAGCTTGCGCACCTCGTCCATGCGGGGAAAGACCAGCAGTCCCAGTTCGTCGCGATTCAGGCCGGTCACCACCGCATCCTGCACGCAGGGGTCGCCCGCGGCGATGACCTTGGCGCGCAGCGGACCGACGCTGACGAAGGTGCCGGTGGAGAGCTTGAAGTCCTCGGCGATGCGCCCGTCGAACATCAGGCCGCGCGCCGGACGCGCGGGGTCGACGAACTTCACCGCGTCGCCGGTCTTGTAGAAGCCTTCCTCGTCGAACGCATCACTGGTCTCGCCGGGCGCACGCCAGTAGCCGGGCATCACGTTCGGGCCGCGGAAGCGGATCTCGGTCTTGGCGTACGGATCGCCGGACCGATCGGCCACCAGCTTGACCTCCACGCCCGGCACCGGCAGGCCGATCCAGCCGGAGCGCACATCGGTGCCGACGGCGAAGGTGCACGACGGCGCGGTCTCGGTCATGCCCAGGCCGGTGATGATGCGGATGCGCTCACCCACCTCGGCCTCGGCATGCGCCTCGAGCTTGTCCCAGACCGCCTGGCTCAGCCCGGCGCCCGCGAACATGAAGGCCTTGACCCGCGCGAACAGCGTCTTGCGCAGCAGCGGGTCGGTGTCCATCGCGGTGGCGATTTCCTCGAAGCCCTTGGGCACGTTGAAGTACACCGTGGGCGAGATCTCGCGCAGGTTGCGCAGCGTCTCGGCCATGCCCTTGGGCGTCGGCTTGCCGCCGTCGATGTACAGCGTGCCGCCGTTGTAGAGCGCGATGCCGACGTTGTGGTTGCCGCCGAAGGTGTGGTTCCACGGCAGCCAGTCGACCAGCACCGGTGGCTCGGCCGCCAGGAAGTTCAGGCACTGGTGGATCATCTGCTGGTTGGCGCAGAGCATCCGGTGGGTGTTGATCACGCCCTTGGGCTGCTTGGTCGACCCCGAGGTGAAGAGGAATTTGGCGATCGTGTCCGGGCCGACCTGCGCATGCGCCGCCGCGGCCGCCGCGCCGGGCACGGTGGCCAGCAACTGCTCGACGCTGAACACCGTTCGGCCTTCGATCGCGCCTTCGGTCAGCACCACCGGCACGTCGGCCGGCACGACCGCGGCGATGGCCTTGGCGTAGGCCGCGGACGACGCGAACACCATGCCCGGCGTCACGGTGTCCAGGATGTGGCGCAGCTTGCCGTAATCCTGCGAGATCAGCGAATAGGCCGACGACACCGGCACATAGGGCACGCCGACCCACATCGCGCCGAAGGCCAGCGTCAGGTACTCGAGATCGTTGTCCGACAGGATCGCCAGCGGACGATCCGCCGACAGGCCCTGCATCACCAGCGCCTGGCCCACCGCCTGCACGCGCTGCAGGAACTCGGCATAGCCGAGCCGGCGCCAGTCGCCGTTCCAGGGCGCCCGCGGGTCGCGCTTGGCGACGAAGGTGCGCTCCGGCGCCTCGGCGGCCCACTGCTCCAGCGCGTCGGTCAGGCGATCGGGGAACCAGCGCAGCGCCTCGGTCGAGCGCAGGATCTGCGTGCCGTCGGCACGGGTCTCCAGCGTCGCGTCGACGCAGCCGCCGACTTCCGCGTGGCGGTAGCGCGCAGACGGCGCGCCGGCAGCGCAGCCCTCAGCCCGGCTGGCGGCGGCGCTCATTCCTTCACCACCTTGCCGGCACGGCCTTCCAGGAAGGCGCGCAGGCGGTCCTGGGCTTCGGGGGTGTTGCTGGCGGCGGCGGCCATCAGCGATTCGGCGAACAGACCTTCGGACGGGCTCATCTCGACGATGCGCGGCAGCGCATGCATCACCGCGAAGGCCGTCATCGGCGCGTTGCCGGCGATCTTGCCGGCCAGCGCGATGCCCTTGGCCAGGCCCTCGCCGGCCGCGACGCGGTAGTTGACCACGCCGTAGCGCTCGCCCTGGTCGGCATCGAAGACCCGGCCGGTGAGCATCATGTCAGTCATGCGGGCGGTGCCCATCAGGCGCGGAATGCGGACCGAGCCGCCACCGCCCACGAAGATGCCGCGCTGGCCCTCGGGCAGGCCGAAGTAGGCCGAATCCTCGGCCACCCGGATGTGGCACGAGGCCGCCAGTTCCAGCCCGCCGCCGACCACCGCGCCGTGCAGCACCGCGATCACCGGCACCTTGCCGAACTGGATCGCGTCGAAGGCCGCGTGCCAGCCGCGCGAATGCAGCACCGCGCCGTGGATGTCGCGCGCCACCAGCTCCGACAGGTCCAGCCCGGCGCAGAAATGATCGCCCTCGCCGCTCAGCACCACGGCCCGGGTGGCGTCGGGCAGGTTCAGGAAAGCCGTGTGCAGCTGCGCCACCAGCGTATCGTTGATGGCATTGCGCTTGGACGGGCGATTCAGGCGAAGGTGCGTGATCGGACCCGCCTGCTCGACGTGCAACAGATCCAGCGACGCCAGCAATCCGGTGGCAGGGGTGAACTCGGTGGTCATGGTGTGCCTGGGCAATTTACTTATCGTATTTAACTAAATCACCACCTCCCTCGGCGCTGGTACTTACCCCTACAACGGTCCGAACTCCCCCAAGATCGGCGGATCACCGCTTGCGTCGCCCCCATTTAGTTTTGATAATTAACTAAATATCCCGCCACCCGGAGCGCCACCATGAACCACGCCGACCTGATCGCCATCGACATCCACACCCACGCCGAGGTGTCGTGCCGCAACCCCTTCGACAGCTACGGCGAGGAATACGACCGCGCCGCGGACAAGTACTTCGGCTCGGACCGGCGCCCGACCATCGCCGAGACCGTGGCCACCTACCGGGCCTTGAAGATCGGCCTGGTGATGTTCACGGTGGACAGCGAGAGCCAGCTGGGCCGCCGCCGCATCCCCAACGAGGAGATCTGCGAAGCCGCGCGAGCCAACAGCGACATGATGGTGGCCTTCGCCAGCATCGACCCGCACAAGGGCAGGATGGGCGCCCGCGAGGCCCGCCGGCTGATCGAGGAGGAAGGCGTCAAGGGCTTCAAGTTCCACCCCACGGTCCAGGGCTTCCTGCCCTACGACAGGATGGCCTGGCCGCTCTACGAGGTGATCGCCGAGCACAAGCTGCCGGCGATCTTCCACTCGGGCCACTCGGGCATCGGCTCGGGCATGCGCTGCGGCGGCGGCCTGCGCCTGCAGAACAGCAACCCGATGCTGCTGGAAGACGTCGCGATCGATTTCCCCGACATCCAGATCGTCATCGCCCACCCCAGCTGGCCTTGGCAGGACGAGGCGCTGAGCCTGGCGCTGCACAAGCCCAATGTCTGGATCGACCTGTCGGGCTGGAGCCCCAAGTATTTCCCGGCCCAGCTGGTGCAGTACGCCAACACGCTGCTGAAGGACCGCATGCTGTTCGGCAGCGACTATCCGCTGATCACCCCGGAGCGCTGGATGAAGGACTTCGACGAGGCCGGCTTCAAGGACAAGGTCAAGCCCTTGATCCTGAAGGAAAACGCCAAGCGCTTGCTGGGTTTTGCCTAAACCAGGCACCTCACGCCGCCCGCGGGAGCACCCCGGCCGGCGGGTTCACGGCGCGATGTAGGCGTAGCCGCGGCTCTGGTAGGCCATCAGGGAAATCCAGGCGTTGCCGACCACTTTCACGGACGGCACCACGTCTTCCGGCCGGAGCCCTTGCTCGCGCACCGCGACCGCGCACTGTTCGACGTCGTCGACGCCCTTGGCCTCGCGCATGTCCTTCAGCTTGGCCGCGATCTGGGCCGCGGTGTCCCGGTCTTCGGGCCGGATCTTCGACAGGTCGGTTTGCACCAGCCGGGTGGCCGGGCCGCGGAATGCGATGACGAAATGCGGCGTCACGCCTTGCTGGATCAGCGAACGACGGGTCTCGTCGATGATGTTGAGCCGAGCCAGCAGCGTCTTCGCGTCGCCGGCGGTGACGTCGAACGCCACCTTGAGGTCCTTGATGCCCTGCAGCGCCTCGCGGTCGTCGTAGCCGGCGGCGCGAGCGGGCAGGCCGGCGAGGGCAGCGGCAGCGGCCAAGCCGGCCGCTGCAAGTCCTTGACGCAGAGATCGTGGCATGGCGGGCCTTTCGTTGGTGATGAACCCAGGACCCTGGCGACCTTACCGCTTGCCGGCCCGTTTGGCTAGCGTCATGGCCCACCCAGCCCGCCGGTGAACTCCCCCGCCCCCGGCGCGCCCGCCACCGTGGCGGCCAGCCGCCGCGCCCTCAACCCAATCGCTTGCGCGCGTTGCGGAACATCCGCATCCACGGGCTGTGCGCGCTGAGGTCGCCCTCGGTCCAGCTCATCAGCACGTTGCGGAAGACGCGCTCGGGGTGGGGCATCAGCACGGTGAAGCGGCCGTCGTCGGTGGTGACCGAGGTCAGGCCGTCGGGGCTGCCGTTGGGATTGAAGGGGTAGACCTCGGTGGCGGCGCCCTGCCCGTCGACGAAGCGCATCGCGCGCTGCACCCGCGAGGCATCGCCGCGCTGCGAGAAATCGGCATAGCCTTCGCCGTGCGCCACGGCGATCGGCAGGCGGCTGCCGGCCATGCCGTCGAAGAAGATCGACGGGCTCGCCAGCACCTCCACCATCGCCAGGCGGGCCTCGAACTGCTCGCTCTTGTTGCGGGTGAACTTGGGCCAGTGCCGGGCGCCGGGGATGATGGGCGACAGCGCCGCCATCATCTGGCAGCCGTTGCAAATGCCCAGCGCGAAGGTGTCGGGGCGGCCGAAGAAGGCCGAGAACTGGTCGGCCAGCGCCGGATTGAACATCACCGAGCGGGCCCAGCCCTCGCCGGCGCCCAGCGTGTCGCCATAGCTGAAACCGCCGCAGGCGACGAAGCCCTGGAACTGGTCGAGCCGGGCGCGGCCGGTCTGCAGGTCGCTCATGTGCACGTCGTAGGCCTCGAAGCCGGCCTGGTCGAAGGCGTAGCTGGTCTCGACGTGGCTGTTGACGCCCTGCTCGCGCAGGATGGCCACCTTCGGCCGGGCCCGGCCGATGAACGGCGCGGCGACGTTGTCGGTCGGATCGAAGCTGAGCGCGACATGCAGGCCGCCATCGGCGCCACCGGCCGCGGCGTGCTCGCTGTCGGCGCAGGCCGGGTTGTCGCGCAGGCGCGCGATGCGCCAGCTCACCTCGTCCCAGACCTGGTGCAATTGCGCCAGCGGCGCGCTGAACTGACTCTTGGCGTCGCGCCAGACCTCGACCACCGCCTTGTCGTTGGGCTTGCCCACCACGTGGCTGAGCTTGCCCAGGCCGTGGGCGCGCAGCGTGCCCAGCACCGCGTCGCGGTCAGCCGTCCTGACCTGGATCAGCGCGCCCAGCTCCTCGTTGAACAAGGCCTTGAGCGTCAGCTCGTCGCGCCGGCCGCGGGTCTGGCCGGCCCAGTTCTTGGCATCGCCGACATCGGCACGGCTGTCGGAAATGCCGTCGCCCTCGGTGACCAGCAGGTCCACGTTCAGGCTGATGCCGCGCTTGCCGGCGAAGGCCATCTCGCAGGCCGCCGCCCACAGGCCGCCGTCCGAGCGATCGTGGTAGGCCAGCAGCTTGCCCTCGGCGCGCAGTTGGTTGACCGCGGCGATCAGGGCCTTGAGCTGCTGCGGGTCGTCCAGGTCCGGTACCTCGTGGCCGAACTGCTGCAGGGTCTGGCCCAGGATGGAGCCGCCCATGCGGGCCTTGCCGTTGCCCAGATCGACCAGGATCAGCGTGGTGTCGCCGGCCTGCAGTTGCGGCGTCAGCGTGCCGCGCACGTCGGCCAGCGTGGCGAAGGCGGTGACGATCAGCGAGACCGGCGCCACGATCTGCTTAGCTTCACCGTCATCCTGCCAGCGGGTGCGCATCGACAGGCTGTCCTTGCCCACCGGAATGCTGATGCCCAGCGCCGGACACAGGTCCATGCCCACCGCCTTGACCGTCTCGTACAGTGCGGCGTCTTCGCCGGGCTCGCCGCAGGCTGCCATCCAGTTGGCGCTGAGCTTGACGCGCTGCAGTTCGAACGGCGCGGCCAGCAGGTTGGTCAGCGCCTCGGCCACCGCCATGCGGCCCGAGGCCGGCGCGTCCAGCGCGGCCAGCGGCGTGCGCTCGCCCAGGCTCATCGCCTCGCCGCGGAAACCGGCGTAGTCGGCCAGCGTCACCGCGCAGTCGGCCACCGGCACCTGCCACGGGCCGACCATCTGGTCGCGGTGGTTCAGGCCGCCGACCGTGCGGTCGCCGATGGTCACCAGGAAGCGCTTGCTGGCCACCGTGGGGTGGCGCAGCACGTCCAGCGCGGCCTGTTCCAGCGACACCGCGCTCAGGTCCATCGGGGGCAGCGTGCGTGCCACGCGGGCCACGTCGCGCTGCATCTTGGGTGGCTTGCCCAGCAGCACCTCCATCGGCATGTCGATCACCCGTTCGCCGCCAGGGCCCTGCTCGACGATCAGTTCGGGCTCGTCGGTGGCCACGCCGACGACGGCGAACGGGCAGCGCTCGCGCTCGCACATCTGCTCGAACAACGGCAGCAGCGCCGGGTTCACCGCCAGCGTGTAGCGCTCCTGGCTCTCGTTGCACCAGATTTCCTTGGGTGCCAGGCCGGTCTCTTCCAGCGGCACCTTGCGCAGATCGAAGCGCGCGCCCTTGCCGGCGCCGTCGACCAGCTCGGGGAAGGCATTGCTGATGCCGCCGGCGCCGACGTCGTGGATCGCCACGATGGGGTTGGTGTCGCCCAGCGCCCAACAGTGGTTGATGACCTCCTGCGCGCGGCGCTGGATCTCGGGGTTGCCTCGCTGCACCGAGTCGAAATCGAGCGACGCAGCGTTGGTGCCGGCCGCCATCGAGCTGGCGGCGCCGCCGCCCATGCCGATGCGCATGCCGGGCCCGCCGAGCTGGATCAGCAGCGTGCCGGCGCCGAACGGCAGCTTGTGCGTCTGGCCATCGCTGATCTGCCCCAAGCCGCCGGCGATCATGATGGGCTTGTGGTAGCCGCGCCGCAGCTCGCCGACGGTCTGCTCGTAGACGCGAAAGTAGCCGGCCAGGTTGGGGCGGCCGAACTCGTTGTTGAACGCGGCGCCGCCCAGCGGGCCCTCGGTCATGATCTGCAGCGCGCTGGCGATGTGCTCGGGTTTGCCGTAGGGTGTGGTCTCCCAGGGCTCGCGGGTGCCGGGCAGGTGCAGGTTCGAGACCGAGAAGCCGGTCAGGCCGACCTTGGGGCGCGAGCCGCGGCCGGTCGCGCCTTCGTCGCGGATCTCGCCGCCGGCGCCGGTGGAGGCGCCGGGAAACGGCGAGATCGCGGTCGGGTGGTTGTGGGTCTCGACCTTCATCAGCACGTGCGTGGTCTCGTGTCGCGCGCCGTAGGCCGGGGCGTTGGTATAGCCCTGCGGCAGCCAGCGCTCGACCGGGCCGCCTTCCATCACCGCCGCGTTGTCGCTGTAGGCGACGATGGTGTGCTGCGGGTTGAGCTTCTCGGTGTGGCGGATCATGCCGAACATCGACAGCGGCTGCTTCTCGCCGTCGATCGTGAACTCGGCGTTGAAGATCTTGTGCCGGCAGTGCTCGGAGTTGGCCTGCGCGAACATCATCAGCTCGACATCGCTGGGGTTGCGCGCCAGGCCGGTGAAGGCCTTGACCAGGTAGTCGATCTCGTCGTCCGACAAGGCCAGGCCGAACTCGACGTTGGCCTTCTCCAGCGCCTTCCTGCCGCCGTTCGGGCCCTGGCCCAGCACGTCCACGTGCGCCAGCGGCTCGGCCGGCTGCGCATCGAACAGGTGGCGCGCGGCCTCGCGCTCGAAGGCCACGCTCTCGGTCATGCGGTCGTGCAGCAGTTGGGCACAGGCCTGCCGCTCGGCGTCGCTGAGCGCCCGGCCGGCACCGGTCAACCCGGCCAGCAGGCCGGCCTTGAGCGACAGGCGGAATTCGGTCACGCGCTCGATGCGATGAACGCCCAGGCCGCAGTTGTGGGCGATGTCGGTGGCTTTCGACGCCCACGGCGACACGGTGCCCAGGCGTGGCATCACCAGCACCAGTTCGCCCTCGGTCTCGCCGGCGTAGGCGTCGCCATAGTCCAGCAGCGCGGCCAGCTTGTCGCGCGAGGCCCGGTCCAGCTCGGTGTCCGCCCCCACCCAGTGCACATGGCGGGCGCTGACCGCGGCGATGCGGGGGCAGGCCGCCTGCAGCGCCGGCAGCAGCGCAGCGGCACGGAAAGCGGACAAGGCGTTGCCGCCTTCGAAATGCATCAAGGTCTTGGAAGCTGAAGACATGGTGTTCCGTCGAAAGGCGGCGGCAAGGGCTGGGCAAGGCATGCCCGAAAGGCGAAACCAGGACCGATTCACCCCGCTGGCAGGCAGGGACAGTCCATGGCAAGCGGCGAATTTTACGATGCGATGGGACAATGCGCGCTTCGCTGCCCGACAGCCGTTCCCGCTGCCCGGCGCCGTGCGCGGGTCGCGCCGGCGGTCGCCACAGACATAATCCCGCCCCATGACGATGACCCTCAAGACCCCGGCCGACATCGAAGCGATGCGCATCGCCGGCCGGCTGACCTCCGAAGTGCTGGACATGCTGACCGAGCACGTCAAGCCCGGCGTCACCACCGACCACCTCGACAAGCTGGCCCACGACCACATCGTCCACGTGCAAAAGGCCATTCCGGCGCCGCTGAACTATGCCCCGCCGGGCTACGCGCCGTATCCGAAATCGGTCTGCACCTCGATCAACCACCAGGTCTGCCACGGCATTCCCGGCGACAAGGCGCTGAAGAACGGCGACATCGTCAACATCGACGTCACCGTCATCAAGGACGGCTGGCACGGCGATTCGAGCCGGATGTACATCGTCGGCGAAGGCTCGATCGCGGCCAAGCGCCTGTGCCAGGTCACCTACGACGCGATGTGGAAGGGCATCCAGAAGGTCAAGCCCGGTGCGCGGCTGGGCGACATCGGCCACGCGATCCAGACCTTCGCCGAAAACCAGGGCTTCTCGGTGGTGCGCGAGTTCTGCGGCCACGGCATCGGGCGCAAGTTCCACGAGGAACCCCAGGTGCTGCACTACGGCCGCCCCGGCACGCTGGAAGAGCTGGTGCCGGGCATGGTCTTCACCATCGAGCCGATGATCAACGCCGGCCGGCGCGAGATCAAGGAGATGGGCGACGGCTGGACCATCGTCACCAAGGACCGCTCGCTGTCGGCCCAGTGGGAGCACACCATCGTCGTCACCGACACCGGCTACGAGGTGCTGACGGTGTCCGCCGGCACGCCGCCGGTGCCGGCATTCGTGAACGGCTGATGCCGGCCGCAGCGGAGTCAGCGCCACGCACGGTGGCCGAACTCAGGGCCTCCTTTCGCGACGGCAAGGCCGCGCTGCTCGATCATTTCCGAAGTTCGCGCCCCACCACCACCAGCGCCAACCAGCTGATGCGTTCGCTGGCGCGGCATGTCGACGCGACGCTCGTCCGGCTGTGGCAACAATCGGGCATGCCCGCCGGCGGCGCGCTGCTGGCGGTCGGTGGCTACGGCCGCGGCGAGCTGTTTCCGTACTCCGACGTCGACGTGCTGGTGCTGCTGCCGCACGGCCCGGCCGCCGCCCAGGCCGCGCAGGAGGCGGTGCCGGCCTTCATCACCGCCTGCTGGGACATCGGGCTGGAAATCGGCTCCTCGGTGCGCACCGTCGCCGACTGCGTCACCGAAGCCGGCAACGACGTGACGGTGCAGACCGCGCTGCTGGAGAGCCGCCTGCTGACCGGCCCGCGCCGCCTGTTCACCGAGTTCCGCCGCGCCACCGACGCGGTCCTCGACCCCGCCGCGTTCTGCCGTGCCAAGACGCTGGAGCTGCGCCAGCGCCACGTGAAGTACGAAGACACGCCCTACTCGCTGGAGCCGAACTGCAAGGAAAGCCCGGGCGGTCTGCGCGACCTGCAGGTCGTGACCTGGGTCGCCCGCGCCGCCGGCCTGGGCCGGACCTGGAGCGAGTTGGCGGCCAAGGGCCTGATCACGCCGTTCGAGGTCAAGCAGCTGCAACGCCAGGAGGGCACGCTGAAGCTGATCCGCTGCCGGCTGCACCTGGTGGCCGGCCGCCGCGAGGACCGGCTGGTGTTCGACCTGCAGACCGCCGTGGCGGAGAGCTTCGGCTACCACAGCAGCAAGTCCGAGCGGGCCTCGGAGGTGCTGATGCACCGCTACTACTGGGCGGCCAAGGCGGTGACCCAGCTCAACCAGATCCTGATGCTCAACATCGAGGAGCGGATCACCGGCGCGGAAAGCCTGCCGATGCGGCCGATCAACGCGCGCTTCCTCGACCGCGCCGGCATGCTGGAGGTGGTGCGCGACGATCTCTACGCCGACAACCCGCACGCGATCCTCGAGACTTTCCTGGTCTACCAGCAGACGCCGGGGATCAAGGGTTTGTCGGCCCGCACGCTGCGCGCCCTCTACAACGCCCGCAACCTGATGGACGGGGCGTTCCGGCGCGACCCGATCAACCGCGAGCTGTTCATGGACATCCTGCGCCAGCCCGAGGGCCAGACGCACGCCTTCCGGCTGATGAACCAGACCTCGGTGCTGGGTCGCTACCTGTGGGTGTTCCGGCGCATCGTCGGACGCATGCAGCACGACCTGTTCCACGTCTACACGGTCGACCAGCACATCCTGATGGTGCTGCGCAACGTGCGCCGCTTCTTCATCCCCGAGCACACCCACGAGTACCCGTTCTGCTCGCAGCTGGCCGCCGACTGGGACAAGCCCTGGCTGCTGTACATCGCGGCGCTGTTCCACGACGTGGCCAAGGGGCGCGGCGGCGACCATTCCCAGCTGGGCGGCATCGAGGTGCGCCGCTTCTGCCGCGACCACGGCATCGGCCGCGAGGACGGCGCGCTGGTCGAATTCATCGTCCGCCACCACCTGACGATGAGCCGGGTGGCGCAGAAGGAAGACTTGTCCGATCCGGCCGTGATCGCGGCGTTCGCGGCCGAGATGGGCGACGCCCGCCGCCTGACGGCGCTGTACCTGCTGACCGTGGCCGACATCCGTGGCACCAGCCCCAAGGTCTGGAACGCCTGGAAGGCCAAGCTGCTCGAGGACCTGTTCCGCTACACGCTGCGCGCGCTTGGCGGTGCCGCGCCCAACGCCGACGCCGAGATCGAAGCCCGCAAGCAGGAGGCGCAGCAGCTGCTGGCACTGCACTCGGCCCTGCCCGGCACCGAGCAGGCGCTGTGGAAGACGCTGGACCTGAGCTACTTCGCCCGCCACGACGCCCCCGAGATCGCCTGGCACGCGCGAGCGCTGTGGCGCCATCTGGACAGCCGGGAGCCGATCGTCCGGGCCCGCCCGTCGCCGGTCGGCGAAGGCCTGCAGGTGCTGGTCTACTCGCCCGACCGGCCCGACCTGTTCGCCCGCATCTGCGGCTATTTCGACGGCGCCGGCTTCTCGATCCAGGACGCCAAGGTGCACACCACCCGCGCCCAGTACGCGCTGGACACCTTCCAGGTGGTCAGCCCGCTGATGCCGGACCAGAGTCCGACCAGCTACCGCGACATGATCTCGCTGGTCGAGACTCAGGCCGCCACCGCGCTGGCCAGCCAGGGCCCGCTGCCGCCGCCGGCGCGTGGCCGGCTGTCGCGCCGGGTGCGCTCCTTCCCGGTCAAGCCGCGGGTGTCGCTGCGCCCGGACGAACGCGCCCAGCGCTGGCTGCTGTCGGTCAGCGCCAGCGACCGCGCCGGCCTGCTCTACGCGATCGCACGGGTGCTCGGCGCGCACCAGATCAGCCTGCAACTGGCCAAGGTTTCGACGCTGGGCGAGCGGGTCGAGGACACCTTCCTGGTCAGCGGCGCCGCCTTGCAGCAGCCCCGCATGCAGCTGCAGGTGGAGACCGAGCTGCTGGACGCCCTCGCGGCCACTTCCTGACGGACCGGCGATGAGTCTTGCGCAATGCTCCGCCCAGCAGGTGCTGGACGGCGAAGACCGGTTCGATGCGCTGATCGACGTGCGCTCGCCGGCCGAATTCGCCGAAGACCACCTGCCCGGCGCCGTCAACTGGCCGGTGCTGGACGACGCCGAGCGGGCCCGCGTCGGCACGATCTACACCCAGGTCTCGACCTTCGAGGCCCGCAAGCTCGGCGCGGCCCTGGTGTCGCGCCGCATCGCCGACACGCTGGAGCGGTACGTCGCCGGCCAGCCGCGCGACTGGCGCCCGCTGGTCTATTGCTGGCGCGGCGGGCAGCGCTCGGGCAGCCTGTCGTTGGTGCTGGCGCAGATCGGCTTTCGCACCACCCAGCTCAGCGGCGGCTACAAGGCGTTCCGGGCCCGGGTGCGCGACGAACTCGACACCTGGCCGGCCCGCTTCGAGTGGCAGGTGCTGAGCGGCCGCACCGGCAGCGGCAAGACCCGCCTGCTGCAGGCGCTGAACGCCGCCGGCGCGCAAACCCTGGACCTGGAAGCCCTGGCCTGCCACCGCGGCTCGGTGCTGGGCGGCTTGCCCGACCGCGCCCAGCCCTCGCAAAAGCACTTCGAGACCCAGCTCTGGCAGGCGCTGCGCGAACTGGACCCGGCCCGTCCGGTCTACGTCGAAAGCGAAAGCCGGCGCATCGGCGCCCGCCAGGTGCCGGACGCGCTGCTGGCCGCCATGCGCGAAACGGGTCGGCTGGTCCGCATCGAGATGAGCCTGGCCGGCCGTTGCGCGCTGCTGCTGCAGGATTATGCGTTCTTCACCCAGGACGTCGAGGCCTTGTGCACCCGCCTGGCGACGCTGACCGAGTTGCGCGGCAAGGCCACGGTGGCCCGCTGGCAGGCCCAGGCCCGCTCGGGCCAATGGCAGGCCATGTTGACCGAACTGCTCCAGCAGCACTACGACCCGCTGTACGACCACTCGACGCAAGGCCACTTCCAGGCCCACGAGCACGCGCGGGTGCTACAGCTCGACGCTGGCGACGCCGCCGCGCTGGCCGCCGCGGCGGCCGGCCTGCTGCGCTGAACGCCGGCGCAGGCCGGCGCGAATTGCGGGCATCATGGCTCCGTCGCCAAACTTGCTTTTTGTCAAGCCGGCTCCCCTCACCCCCTGTCAGGATAGCGCCCCATGCCGAACCCGATGGCCGAGAAGGCCTTGCAGGAATCCCGTAGCTTTGGCGTCCGCCGCATTCCCGCGCTTCGGCCCTTGGGCTGGCTGGCCCGTGGCTGGTCGGACTTGATGAATGCCCCGGTGCCGGGCCTGCTGCACGGGCTGGCGCTGGCGCTGTTCGGTGGGCTGCTCTACGTGATGGCGAGCGGCCGTTTCTGGCTGCTGGCAGGCGCGTTCTCGGCCTTCCTGCTGGTCGCGCCGATCCTGGCGACCGGGCTGTACGCGGTCAGCCGGGCCCTGGAGCGCGGTGAATCCCCCGGCCTGGGCACGGCCCTGGCGGCCTGGAAACCGAACGACGGCCGGCTGATGGCCTTCGGCGTGCTGCTGTCGTTCGCCGGCCTGGGCTGGGTCATGACCTCGGCCTCGCTGATCACCGGTTTCGCGCCGGTCGCGATCAACACGCCGCTGGATTTCCTGCGCCATGTGGTGCTGGCCGAGCGAGGCCATTTGTTCGAGATCTGGCTGGCGCTGGGCGCGGTGCTGGCCGCGCCGGTGTTCGCCTCCAGCGTGGTCGCGCTGCCTTTGCTGCTGGACCGCCATGCCAGCGTGCTGGCCGCGGTGTTCACCAGCTGGCGGGTGGTGATGGAGCATCCACTGCCGATGGCCCTGTGGGCCGGCCTGATCCTGGCGCTGACCGGGCTGGGCATGGCGTCGATGCTGATCGGCCTGGTCATCGTCGTGCCGTGGCTGGCCCATGCCAGCTGGCATGCCTATCGTGACCTGGTGGACACCTCCGGGTGGTCGGAGCGCGCCTGATGTTCGGCTTCACGGAAGAGCAGATCTCGTGGTTCGGCCTGACCTTCGGCGTCACGGCCTTCATGCTCTACATGGTGTTCATCATCATCCAGCTGGCGCGTGAATCGAAGGCCGGCCGGTTCGGCACCTTCGTGCTCTTCCTGGGCCTGGGCGTCGGCCTGCTCGGCTTCGCCGCCAAGGGCCTGATCAAGTTCTTCATCGCCGGCGTCATCGAATGAACCCGGCCGCGGCCGAGCCCGCCACCCCACCGCACTCGCTGTTCGACGATGCCCAGGCGCTGTTCACCGGCACCTTGTTCGTCGCCGTCGGCCTGGTGCTACTGCGCCAGGCCGGCCTGGTCACCGGGGGCACCGTCGGCCTGGCCTTCCTGGCCCATTACGCCACCGGCTGGCCCTTCGGCGCACTGCTGTTCGTGGTCAACCTGCCGTTCTATGCCCTGGCCTGGCAGCGCATGGGCGCGCGCTTCACGATCAAGACCTTCATCGCGGTGACGATGCTGTCGCTGATGAGCGAGTGGCTGCCGCGCTGGCTGGTGGTGCAGTGGGTGCACCCGCTGTTCGCCGCCATCGGCGGCGGCCTGCTGGTGGGCGCGGGCTTCATCATCCTGTTCCGGCACCGCGCCAGCCTGGGCGGCTTGAACGTGCTGGTGCTGTGGCTGCAGGAGCGCTTCGGCTGGCGGGCCGGGGCGGTTCAGATGGCGATCGACGGCTGCATCCTGCTCGCGTCCTGGCACTGGATCGACGCGCAGCGCCTGGCGCTGTCGGTGCTGGCCGCGGCGGCGATGAACTTCGCGCTGGCCGTCAACCATCGGCCCGGCCGCTACATGGCCTTTTGATCGCAGGCCGGCGCGCTCACGCCGGCAGCAGCCGGCCCGCCTCCAGGTGCAGTTGGCGGTCGCAGCGGGCCGCGATCGCGCGGTCGTGGGTCACCAGCACCAGCGTCGTGCCGGCCTCCCGGTTGAGCTCGAACATCAGTTCCATCACCGTCTCGCCGGTGGCGAAATCCAGGCTGCCGGTGGGCTCGTCGGCGAGCAGCAATTCGGGCCGGACCACGAAGGCCCGCGCCAGCGCCACCCGCTGTTGCTCGCCGCCGGACAGCACCTTCGGGTAATGGCGCAGCCGCTGCCCGAGGCCGACGCGGCGCAGCATCTCGGTGGCCTGGGCGCGCGCGTCGCGCCACCCGGCCAGTTCCAGCGGCAGCATCACGTTCTCGAGCGCGGTGCGGTTGCCCAGCAGCTGGAAGCTCTGGAACACGAAGCCCAGGTGCTTGGCCCGCAAGGCGGCACGGGCATCCTCGTCGAGGGCGAACAGGTCCTGTCCGCCCAGCCGGATCGTGCCTTCGCTGGGCACGTCCAGCCCGGCCATCAGCGCCAGCAACGTGCTCTTGCCGGAGCCCGAGGCCCCGACGATGGCGGCCGATTCCCGCGCCTGCAGCGAGAAGCTGATGTCGTGGAGAATGGTCAGCGTGCCGGTGGCATCGCTGACGCGCTTGCTGACATGGTCGACGACAAGAAGAGGTTCAGACATGAGGACAGGCAGAGGAGCGCAGGTGCGACGGCAGTGGGGGCTGGCCGTGCTGGCGTTCACCCTGGGCGCCCACTGTAGCCTGAGTGGCGCAGCCTCGCCGGTGGCGGGCTCGCCTCCCGCGGGCCCGACGCTGCTGGTGCTGGGCGACAGCCTGTCGGCCGAGTACGGCCTGGCGCGTGGCACCGGCTGGGTGGCCTTGCTCGCGAACAAGCTGCAGGCCGAGCACCGCCGGGTCCGGGTCGTCAACGCCAGCATCAGCGGCGACACCACGGCCGGTGGGCGCACCCGCCTGCCGGCGCTGCTGGCGCGCGAGCGCCCGGCCGTCGTCGTGATCGAGCTGGGAGGCAACGACGCGCTGCGCGGCCTGCCGCTGCGTGCGACGCGGGACAACCTGCTCGCGATGACCGCCGCCGCGCAGGCCAGCGGGGCCAAGGTGCTGCTGCTGGGCATGCAGGTGCCGCCCAACTACGGCCGGCAGTATGGCGACGACTTTGCGCGCAGCTTCGTCGAGGTCGCGGCGACGCGCAAGGCGGCGCTGGTGCCGTTTCTGCTGAAGGGCGTGGCTGACCGTCCTGACGCCACGGCGCTGTTCCAGCCCGACCGCATCCACCCGCTGGCCGCCGCCCACCCGACGCTGCTGGCCAATGTCTGGCCGGCGCTCAAGCCGCTGCTGCCGCGCTGACACCGCGACCGCAGCCGCGGGTCGCGGCCGCTCCGCCGGCCGGTCAATTCACGTCGATACGCCGTTCCGGCCGTCCGTCTCGTGGGTTCTCGCGGCGGCCGTCGTCAGCGGGTTGGTTGCCCGCCGGCCGCTGCGGCACGGGCCGCTCGACCAGGGCCGGCGCCCGGCCCTCGGGACCGCCACGGCCAGCCGGCGGCATCGCGGCCGGTGGCGCCACCGGCACGACGCTGCGGTTCGGGCCGGGGTTCGGCCGAACGCTGTCCGGCAACGGAGCGGCGGGTTGAGCCTCAGGCGCCCAACGCTGCGGCCCGCGCTCGCCAGCCGGCGCCTGGGGCGCCGGTGCCGGCCAGGTCCGGACGGGGGCCTGCTGCGGTGCCGGCCGCGCCGGCACGAACGGTGGCGCGACCTGCGATGCGGGAGCCGGCATCCGGGCCCCGTCGTTGCGCCCCGGCAGCTCGCGGCCCCGCTCGCCCGGACGGGCATCGGCCGGCCAGGACGGACCCGCGCCCCGGTTCGGCACCGCGGCCGGTGCCACCGGCTGCTGGAACGGCGCCGGCTGCGGGCGCTGCTGCGCCGGCATGGCACCGGGCGGCACCGGCATCGGGCGGCCTGCGCCACGCGGCAGGTTCGGTGCCGCAGGGGCAACGAATTGCGCCCGGCCGGCGCGCAACTCGCCCATCACGGCCGCGTCCGGTGCCCGCTGGCGGCCCACCGGCACCGCGCGGCGCTGATTCCACGCGTCGCCGGCAACGGCCGTGACCCCACCGACCACGGCCTGGTTGCGGTACATCGTCGGCGGCCGGGCATCGCGGTCCCGGTGCCAGTCTCGGCCATCATGGTCACGTTCGTCGGGCCGGTTGAGCCGGTCCCAGTAGCGGTCGGACACCCGGTAGGTCGGGTGATACGGCTCGTCCGGGGCCAGGGCGATCCAGCCCACCGCCGCCCCGGCACCCACCGCCATCGACAGCCCGAACTGGCCACCGCCGACCCAGGCCACCAGGGCCGGCGCATAGACCGGTCTGGGCTCGTAGCGCCCCGGCGCCCAGCACCAGCGGCCGCCCCACAGCACCCAGCGGCCGTAATGGAACGGGGCGAAGCCCCACGGCGCGTCGTCGACCCAGGTCCAGCCCCAGGGACTGACCCAGGCCCAGTGGCCGTAGCGGTAGGGTGCCCAGCCGGCATCGACCATCGGCGCCCACAGCGGGCCGTATTCGGCGCTGGTCTGCCATTGACCGTAGGCGTCCAGGTCGCCGACGCCGGTCATTTCCGGCGACACCCAGTGCTGTTGTTCGGCCACCGGCAGGCCGCGGCCTGCGTCGCTACGCGCCCAGCGGTCGAAGTCGTCGTTCGACGGCTGGGCCCAGCTGTAATGGGTGCGTCCGTCGGTGGGGTCCTGCCAGACCTCGGCACGCTGGCCCGCGCCGATCGTCAGCGCACTGTCCCTTGCATCGAACTGCAAGTCGCTGCCCTGCGCCGCCGCGAAACTGCTTTGCTCGCCGCGATCGATGCGGAACAAACCCGGCCGGGCGGGCGAGAAGCGGCCGTCGGCGGTCTGCACGCCGATCTCGGCGGCGGCCTCGGGCTCACGCACGCGCAGCGCCACGCTGCCGCGGTTGAGCAAGACCTCGATCCGGCGGTCGTCGAGCGCCAGCACCTGCAGGTCGCTGCGGCCGGCCAGGCGCAGCGTGGTCGATCCGATCTGGACCTCGACCCGCCCGTCGCGGTCGGTGCTGAGATGGTCGCCGGTGGTGACCGGCTGATTGCGCTGGACGCCGAACGATTCGCCCTGGCCGCCGTTCTGCATCCAGACCGGGCCCCGGACCTCGCCCACGCGGCCCACCCGGCCCGGCGGGTCGTCCTGGGCCGACGCCGTCAGAGCCGCCAGGCCCATGACCATGGCCAAGCCCAGGCCGGACCAGCGACGGACGCGCCACCAGGCCGTCCAGGAATCAACGCGTTGGTTCATGCGAACACCTCCAGAACCTTCAACGCGCCAGCCCCACGCCGCGCCGACGGCCGGAATGTCAGCAAGCGTGTCACACCCGGGGCCTGGCCTGGCCGGGATCAGTCGTCGCCGTCGGCCGGCGCGGCGTCCGGAAACAGCACCTCGGTGAAACCCAGCCGGGTCAAGTCCCGCATCCGGGTCGGGTAGAGACGGCCGATCAGGTGGTCGCATTCGTGTTGCACCACCCTGGCATGGAAGCCCTCCGCCACGCGATCGATGAGCTGGCCTTGCGGATCGACCCCGGTGTAGCGCAGCCGCCGATGGCGAGGCACCAGGCCGCGCAGGCCCGGCACGCTGAGGCAGCCTTCCCAGCCGTCCTCCCACTCGGGCTGGCCGTCGTCGCCCATCAGCGGCGTCAGTTGCGGATTGATCAACACGGTCAGCGGCACGGCGGGAGCGTCGGGGTAGCGATCGAGCCGGTCGAAGCCGAAGACCACCACCTGGAGGTCGACGCCGATCTGCGGCGCCGCGAGGCCCGCGCCGTGCGCATGGGCCATGGTGTCGAACAGATCGACGATCAGCGCCTTGAGCTCGGGCGTGTCGAAGCGTTCGACCGGCGGCGCGACGCGCAGCAGGCGGGCGTCGCCCATTTTCAGGATCTCTCGAATCGCCATGGCGTTTGCTTTCCAGTCAGGAGCTCGGTGGTGCCGGCCGCTCAGGTCGGGGGGGTCAACAGGGTGCGCAACGCGGCCTCGTCGATCACCGGCACGCCCAGCTCGCGGGCCTTGTCGAGCTTGCTGCCGGCCTCGTCGCCGGCGACCACGTAATCGGTCTTCTTCGACACCGAACCGGTGACCTTGCCGCCCGCCGCCTCGATCAAGGCCTTGGCCTCGTCGCGGCTGAGTGAGGGCAGCGTGCCCGTCAGCACCAGCACGCGGCCCAGCAGCGGCCGCGGCAGGTCGCTGGCCGTGCCCTGGGCATCCGGCCAGTGCACGCCGACGGCACGCAGTTGCTCGACCACCTCTCGGTGCTGCGGCTGGTCGAAGAAATGGCGAACGCTGGCGGCCACCACCGGGCCGACGTCGGGCACCTCCAGCAGCTCTTCGAGACGGGCGTCCATCAGCCGGTCGATGCTGCCGAAGTGGCGCGCCAGATCCTTGGCGGTGGCCTCGCCGACATGGCGGATGCCCAGGCTGAACAGGAAGCGCCCCAGCGTGGTGGCCTTGCTCTTCTCGATCGCCGCGATCAGGTTCTGTGCGCTCTTGTCGCCCATGCGATCGAGCGCCGCCAGGTGCACGAAACCCAGCTTGTACAGGTCGGGCAGGCGGGCCACGATGCCGGCGTCGACCAGTTGATCGACCAGCTTGTCTCCCAGGCCCTCGATGTCCATCATGCGGCGGCCGGCGAAGTGCAGCAGCGCCTGCTTGCGCTGCGCCGGACAGGTGAGCCCGCCGGTGCAGCGCCAGTCGGCCTCGCCTTCTTCGCGCTCGATCGGGCTGGCGCAGACCGGGCACCGACCGCCCAGCCGCCGGTACAGGTCGAACGGCTCGCCCACCTCGGCCGGACGCCGCTCCAGCACCACGCCCACCACCTCCGGGATCACGTCGCCCGCTCGGCGCACGATCACGGTGTCGCCGATGCGCACGTCCTTGCGGCGCGTTTCGTCCTCGTTGTGCAAGGTGGCGTTGCTGACCGTCGTGCCGCCGACGAACACCGGCTCCAGCTTGGCCACCGGCGTGAGCTTGCCGGTGCGGCCGACCTGGATGTCGATCGCCAGCAGCCGCGTCATCATTTCCTGCGCCGGATATTTGTGCGCCACCGCCCAGCGCGGCTCGCGCGTGACGAAGCCCAGGCGCTCCTGGAGCGCGCGGTCGTCGACCTTGTAGACCACGCCGTCGATGTCGAAGGGCAGCGCGTCGCGTCGCGCGCCCATGCGCTGATGGAACTCGACCAGGCCCGCCGCGCCCCGTACCACCGCGCGGTCGGCGCAGACCGGCAGGCCCATCGCCGCCAGCGCGTCCAGCAGCGCGCTGTGGGTCGCCGGCACCGTCCAGCCCCGCACCTCGCCCAGGCCGTAGGCAAAGAAGCTCAGCGGCCGCTTGGCGGCGATCGCCGGATCGAGCTGGCGCACCGCGCCGGCCGCGGCATTGCGCGGGTTGACGAAGGTCTTCTCGTTCTTCGCGCCGGCGGCGATCAGCGCGCGCTGGCGCTCGTTCAGCGCCTCGAAGTCGTCGCGCCGCATGTAGACCTCGCCGCGCACTTCCAGGACGGCGAGGTCCTCGGGCCCGGTCGGGGCGCCGGCAAGCAGCCTGAGCGGGATCTGGCCGATCGTGCGGATGTTCTGGGTCACGTCCTCGCCGGTCTCGCCGTCGCCCCGGGTGGCGGCCTGCACCAGCACGCCATGCTCGTAGCGCAGGTTGATCGCCAGGCCGTCGAACTTCAGCTCGGCGGCGTAGACCACCGGCGGGTCGGCCTCGGTCAACGCCAGCTCGCGCCGCACCCGGGCGTCGAAGGCCTCGGCGCCACCGGCCGTGGTGTCGGTTTCGGTGCGGATGCTGAGCATCGGCACCGCATGGCGCACCGGCGCAAAGCCGTCGAGCACCGTGCCGATCACCCGCTGGGTCGGCGAATCGGGCGTGCGCAACTCGGGATGCGCCGCTTCGAGGGCCTGCAACTCGCGGAACAGGCGGTCGTATTCGGCGTCGGGAATGCTGGGCTGATCCAGCACGTAGTAGAGGTGGGCGTGGTGCTGCAACTGCAGGCGCAGTTCGGCTGCGCGCCGGGCATCGTCTTCGCGAAGCGTGCTAGAGAACATGGTTGAGGCGGCGGGATCGCGGGCCAGTTCGGCCCAGGGTCATGAAGACAGGGTGCCGTGCCGGCGGCGCAGTCCCGCGGCAAGTTGCTGGACTGCCGCGGTGGAGGAGGCCGACGGTGACGCGGCCTCTGCCAGCGCGAGCCAGGTCTGGGCCCGTTCCAGGTCGCCGACCGCCAGGCGGCGCGCACCGCGATGGGCCAGCAGAACGCTTCGGAACACTCGGCTGGCCCGCCGACTCCGACGCACGGACTCGTGCATCGCGCGCTCATCACCATCGAGGCACGAACGAAAGATGGCCGCCATGGATGTCGCCCCTGCGACGACCTTGATGGTGTCGTGATCGCAATGGCGCATCGGCACCAGCTGGACCGCACCCGCGTCGGCAATGCGCTCGACATGCCGTCGATCTACCTCATAGCAGGGATCAAAGAACACGTGCGCCCGCCCGCCCAGATCGCCTGTGCGAATGCCCATACCCTGATGCTCGGCGGCCGCGTGGCGGCGATAGCGCAAATCCCAAGGCGCTTCGGTCGGATCGATGGACCACTGCGGCGAGAACGCCAGCACATGACTCAGATCCAGCAGCTTCGCGTAGCGCAGCGCGGCGTACGCCCCCATGCTGAAGCCAAAACCGACGCGCTGGGAAAAGGGCCTGGTGACCTCGCGGATCGCTGCGGCAGCCGATGCCAATTCAGGCGTGCAATACCAGTGGTCGCGCAGCGACACCACGCCGACGGCGGCGTAGCCCAGACGTTCCAGCAAGTGATCGGCGTCGAAACGCCCTTCCTGAGCGCGATAGCCAACCCAGTTGAATGCCGTCACCACGGCAGGCCCCGGACGCGCGTCGAACAGAACGCGTAGATCTCTGCCCTCGAAGAGGACTTGTCTCGACGGGGGCGTTGCGGGACTGGACATCGCCGAGAGTGTACCGAGCACCTGCGGTCGCCACGCCAGGAGACCGGCGACCGTTTGCGCGTCCTCGACGGCGAGCGGACGCGGACCGGCCGCACCGCCGGCCCCATCACCGAGCCGCCATGTCTTCAGCTGAACAAGCGCCGGGCCGCCTGGCTGCCGGCGGCCAGGTCGCGCGACTCCAACGCCCGGTACAGGCGGGTCAGCTCCTGGCCGATCGCGGCGAAGGCATGGAGCGTGATCGGCTGGCCCTGGTCGTCGACCAGCGTCGCGTCCAGGTCCTCGGCCAGGCGGCGGGTCGACTCCTGCCAGGCGGCGAAGGGCTCGGCGCTCTCCGGGGTTTGCGGCACGTCGAGGCTCAGCGTGATCTCACGCAGCGCCGCCTCGCCCGGATCCTCGGCCAAGGCCGCCTGGTGGTCGAACGACAACACCAGCATCGGCGGCGCACCCTCCTCGGCGGCAGGCAGCACCAGGCGGCCCGGCACCACGCCCGGCACGAAGCCGTGGCGGCCGGCGGCCTGCTGCAGGTAGCCCACGCTCCAGGCCACCGAGTTGGCGCGCAGGATCGCGGTCAGCTGCGCGTCGTGCTGGCTGGAAAACGCGTCCAGCTCGCGGGCCCGGGCGACCGCGTCGAGCATGTCGGGGAAGTCGGGCATCGCACCCAGCGCATCGGCGAAGGCCTGCACCTTCTGCACGAACTCGCTGTACTCGATCTCGTTGAGCGCCCCATGGCGGTTCGCCAGTTGCACCGCCGCCTGGAATTCGCCATAGCGCTGGCCCGGCCGGGGCTGTTCCCAGTCGCCGGTGTCGGCGTTCAGGCCTTCGATGTGAAAGGCCTTGGAGCCGGCGCGGCGGGTCGGCGGCAGATGCTGCAGCGCCATCTCGCCGCTGACCGGCGTCTCCGGGCGGGCGGTGGCGATGGCGTCGATCAGCGCGTCGATGCGTGCCGCACGGCGCGCCAGCACGGCGGTGCGCGGCAGGTCGGGCAGGTCCATCGGACCGTGGTCGGGGCCGCCGGCCTCGGCGTCCAGCCCCGTCAGCGACGGCTCGAGCCGGTTGGTGGCCGCGTCGCCGGGGTCGATCTGGGCCTGGCGCGGGCCGGCGCGGCGCGCACTCCAGGCGCCATGGACCACCACACCCAGCAACACCACGCCCGCAAGCATGGCCAGCGCAACGGTGAGAGTCATGCCTGAAATTCCTTTGAGAGAGAGTCGTGCACTGCAGCCTCCTGCGAGCGGTTCAGCCGCCCTCGACCATGCCGACGGCGGCTTCCATGTCCACCGCCACGATGCGCGAGACGCCCTGCTCCTGCATCGTCACGCCGATCAGTTGCTCGGCCATTTCCATCGCGATCTTGTTGTGCGAGATGAACAGGAACTGCGTGCCCTTGGACATCTCGGACACCAGCTTCGCATAGCGCTCGGTGTTGGCGTCGTCGAGCGGCGCGTCGACCTCGTCCAGCAGGCAGAACGGCGCCGGGTTCAGCAGGAAGATCGCGAACACCAGCGCGATCGCCGTCAGCGCCTTCTCGCCGCCCGACAGCAGGTGGATGGTGCTGTTCTTCTTGCCCGGCGGCTGGGCCATCACCAGCACGCCGGCGTCCAGCACCTCGTCGCCGGTCATCGTCAGCCTGGCCTGACCGCCGCCGAACAGTGTGGGGAACATGCGGCCGAAGCCCTCGTTGACCTGGTTGAAGGTGTTCATCAACAGGTCGCGGGTTTCAAGATCGATCTTGTGGATCGCGTCTTCCAGCGTGTTGATCGCGTCGTTCAGGTCGGCGTTCTGGGCATCGAGGAAGGTCTTGCGCTCGCTCGCCGCGGCCAACTCGTCCAGTGCCGCCAGGTTGACGGCCCCCAGCCCGTTGATCTCGCGCTGGATGCGGTCGATCTCGCCCTGCAGGCCCCAGAGCTTGACGTTGCCGTCGGCGATGCTCTGCGCCAGCGCGGTCAGGTCGACCTCGGCGGCCGCCAGCTGCTCCTGGTACTGCGCGCCGCCGAGCTGCGCGGCCTGGGCTTCCAGCTGCAGCTTGGTGATCTGCTCGCGCAGCGGATCGAGGCTGCGCTCGAAGCTCAGGCGTTGCTCGTCGGCGGCGCGCAGCTGGGCCGACAGCTCGTCGTAGCCGCTGCGGGCAGCCCCCAGCGCCGCCTCGCGCTCCAGCTTGAGCGCCAGCGCTTCCTGCAGACCGGCCTGCGCGGCCTGGTCGTTGAAGGCGCCGAGTTCGAGCTGCAGCTGCTCGCCGGTCTGGGCATTGGCCCTGACCTGGGCGGCGGCGGTCTCGATCGCGCGCTGCAGCTCGCCGCGGCGTGCGGCCAGCGCCCGCGACTGGAACTGAGCCTCCTGGGCCTGCCGCTCCAGCGCACGTAACTGCTCGCGGGCGCTGGCCAGCCGGCGCTCGGCCTGGATCACCGCGTCGTCCAGCTCGGCATGGCGCTGCTGCGTGTCGGCCAGCTGCATGTCCAGCTCTTCGAAGCGGGCCTCGCCGGTGACGCGCCGCTCGGCGAGCTCTTCCACCTGCGCATCGATCTCGCCCAGTTCTTCTTCCAGTTGGCCGCGCCGCGTGCTGGCGGCTTCGGCCTGTTGGCTCAGCTGCATCAGTTGCACCTGCAGCTGGTGGGCGCGGGTCTGGGCCTCGGCCGCATCGCGGCGCACGGTCACCAGACGCTGGCTGGCCTCGGTGTAGGCGGCCTCGGCCCGCACCAGGGCGGTCCGCGCTTCGTCGGCGATCAGCGCCTGGGCCCGGCTCTGGCGCTCCAGGTTTTCAATCTCCTGTGCGCGGGCCAGCATGCCGGCCTGCTCGGAGTCGGGCGCGTAAAAGCTCACCGCGAACTGCGACACGGCATGGCCCTGCGCGGTCATGATGACTTCGCCGTGGGTGAGCTGGCCGCGCCTTGCCAGCGCCTGCTCCATGCTCTCGGCGGTGTACACACCTTCCAGCCAGTCGTTCAGCAGGGCCTTCAGGCCCGCGTCGTCCAGGCGCAGCAGGTCGCTGAGCTTGGGCAGGGTCTGGTGGGTGTTGGCCATCGCCGCTTGCGGCAGCGAATAGAAGGCCAGCTTGGCAGGCGGCGCGTCGCCGGCGAAGGCGCGCACGGTGTCGAGCCGGCCCACTTCCAGCGCGTTCAGGCGCTCGCGCAGGGCGGACTCCAACGCCACTTCCCACCCGCTCTCGATGTGGATCTTGGTCCACAGGCCTTGCAGGCTGTCCAGGCCGTGCTTGGCCAGCCAGGGTCCCAGCTTGCCTTCGGTCTGCACCTTTTCTTGCAGGGCGCGCAGGGCCTCCAGGCGGGCCGTGGTGTCGGCCTGTCTGCCGGACTCGCGGTTCACCGCGTCCTGCTGGACGCGGCGCGCCTCGTCCAGCGCGGGCACCTCGTCGTTCAGTTCGGCCAGGCGGGCTTCGGCCTCGGCCTGCACCTCGGCGGCCATGGCGCTTTCCTCGCGCAGCGCAGCGAGACGGTCCATGTCGGGCGAGGCCAGGCCCTGGCGCTCGGTGGCCAGGCGCTCGCGGCGTATGCGCAGCGCCTTGGTCTGCTCGTCGATGTTGCGGCTCTCGGCCGCCAGCACCTGGATCTGCTGCTGCACCTGGGCCACCCGCACGCGCTGGTCGTTGGCGCGGCCCTGGGCGGCGCGCACGGCGTCTTCGAAGCCGGGGCCGCGGCCCTGTTCTTCCTCGGCCTGGGCGGCCAGCACCTCGGCCTGTTCGTCGGCCGCGGCGATCTGCTCGGCGATCGTCTCCAGCTCGGCCTCGGCCTCGGCCTGGCGCTCGGCCCACTGATCGCTCTGGGTCTGCAATTCGGCCAGGCGGGCCTGGGCGCGCTGGCGGCCTTCGACCACGTAGCGGATGCGCTCTTCCAGCCGGCTCACCTCCAGCGCGGCCTGGGCCAGGTCGCCCTGCTTCGCGTGCAGCGCGTCGGAGGCGGCGTAGTGCGCCTGGCGCACGGTTTCCAGCTCGGCCTCGACGTGGCGCAGTTCGGCCAGGCGGGATTCCAGCGCGTTGGTGGCTTCCAGCGACGCGAGCTTGACCCGCTCCTCCTCGGCCGCCGCGTCGCGGTGCTTCAGGAACCACAGCTGATGCAGCTTGAGCGTGCCCTGCTCCTGCAGGCTGCGGTACTGCGTCGCCACCACCGCCTGACGCTCCAGGCGCTCCAGGTTGCTGTTCAGCTCGCGCAGGATGTCGTCGACCCGCGTCAGGTTCTCGCGCGTGTCCTTCAGCCGGTTCTCGGTCTCGCGTCGGCGCTCCTTGTACTTCGACACGCCGGCCGCTTCTTCGAGGAACAGGCGCAACTCCTCGGGGCGCGATTCGATGATGCGGCTGATCGTGCCCTGGCCGATGATGGCGTAGGCGCGCGGCCCCAGGCCGGTGCCCAGGAACACGTCCTGCACGTCGCGGCGCCGCACCGGCTGGTTGTTGATGTAGTAGCTGCTGGTGCCGTCGCGCGTCAGCACCCGCTTGACGGCGATCTCGGCGTACTGGTTCCACGAGCCGCCGGCGCGGCCGTCTTCGTTGCTGAACACCAGCTCGACGCTGGCGCGGCTGGCCGGCTTGCGGTTGCCCGAGCCGTTGAAGATCACGTCCTGCATCGATTCGCCGCGCAGTTCGCTGGCCTTCGATTCGCCCAGCACCCAGCGCACCGCGTCCATGATGTTGGACTTGCCGCAGCCGTTCGGGCCGACCACGCCCACGCGCTGTCCCGGCAGCTGGAAGGTGGTGGGCTCGGCGAAGGACTTGAAGCCGGAGAGCTTGATCTGGTTGAGCCGCATGGGGGAGAGACAAGACCGGCGGCCTGGCGCCAGGCGCTGCCGCCAAAGCCCCGACAGCCCCCGATCAACCGCTCTAAGTCGTTGATTTATTTACCAATTTCGACCCGCCCTTGGCAGCCGAAGTGGCCGGGATGATACCATCGGGGTCGGTCTTCTTCGGGTGGGTGCAGCCGCTCGCAGGGACCGGTTCCGCCGCCTCCCGTCCCACCCTCGCACCCGCCTTGCCGGTGCGTCTTCCCGTCCCCGCCATGGCCCGCTCCCCTGCCTCCGCCCCGCCCTCCGCGCCCCGCCGCGCTCCGACCCAGCGCCGCGCCCCGGCCACGCCGCCGAGCGCGCCGAGCAAGGAACTGCAGGTGTTCCCGAACCCGGCGCCCGAGCGCGACTACCTGATCCAGTTCCAGATTCCCGAATTCACCTGCCATTGCCCGCTCACCGGTCAGCCGGACTTCGCCCACTTCACGATCGACATGGTGGCCGACCAGACCTGCATCGAGCTCAAGAGCCTGAAGATGTACATGTGGAGCTTCCGCAATGAAGGCGCGTTCCACGAGAAGGTGACCAACGACATCCTGAGCGAGATCGTCGCGGTGACCCGCCCGCGCTATGCCCGCATCACCGGGCGCTGGTACGTGCGCGGCGGCATCTACACCAACGTGGTGGCCGAACACCGCAAGAAGGGCTGGAAGGGCGACGCGATCGTGCCGGCCGCCCACCTGCCCCACGCCAGCGGCCTGCGCTGAGCCACGCCGGCCTGCCGCGATGGGAAGCCTGTCCGTCCGCCCGCCCTATCAGAAGTACGACGTGGCGGTGCGCCGCAGCGAGATCGACGGCTACGGCGTCTTCGCACTGGAGGCGGTGCCGCGCTGGCGCAAGATCGGCGAGGTGCGCGGCCAGAGCATCACCGTGGCCGAGGCGCGGCGCCGCGCGGCCACGCTGGAACGCATCATGATCGTCGAGATCTCGCCGAAGAAGGCGGTGGACCTCGCGCCCTCCACCGACCCGATGCGCTTCACCAACCACAGCTGCCAGCCCAACGGCCAGTTGCGGATCGTCGACGGGCGGATCGAGTTCTACGCCTTGCGGGCGATCGCGCCGGGCGAGGAGATCACCGTCAATTACGGCGAAACCCATCACGAAGGCCGCCTGACCTGCCGCTGCGGCGCGCCCGGCTGCGTCGGCCGGCTGTGACAATGCCGCGACGCCGCCCGCCCAGCCCCTGACCGCCCCCCCTGCCATGAACCCTCTGCTCGGCAAGCTCCATCCCTATCCGTTCGAACGCCTGCGCGAGCTGACCCGCGGCATCGTCCCCAACCCGGCCTACCGGCCGATCAGCCTGGGCATCGGCGAGCCGCGCCATCCGGCGCCGGCGCTGTTGGAGCAGGCGCTGTGCAGCCACCTGGACGGCCTGGCGAGCTACCCGGCCACGGCCGGCGAGCCCGCGCTGCGCGAGGCCATCGCCGGCTGGATCGCGCGTCGCTACGGCGTGACGCTGGCCGCCACGACGCAGGTGCTGCCGGTCAACGGCTCGCGCGAGGCGCTGTTCTCGCTCGCGCAGACGGTGCTGGATCCGGCCGAACGCGACGCGGTGGTGGTCTGCCCCAATCCGTTCTACCAGATCTACGAGGGCGCGGCGCTGCTGGGCGGCGCCACGCCGGTCTTCGCCAACAGCGACCCGGCGCGCAACTTCGCCTGCGACTGGGGTCAGATCGACGACGCCACCTGGGCCCGCACCCGGCTGGTCTACGCCTGCTCGCCCGGCAACCCGACCGGCGCCGTGATGCCCCTGTCGGAATGGCAGACGCTGTTCGAGCTGAGCGACCGCCACGGCTTCGTGATCGCCAGCGACGAGTGCTACTCCGAGATCTATTTCCGCGACGAGCCGCCGCTGGGCGCGCTGCAGGCGGCTCAGGCGCTGGGGCGCGGCGACTTGCGCAACCTGGTCGTGTTGTCCAGCCTGTCCAAGCGCAGCAACGTGCCGGGCATGCGCTCGGGCTTCGTCGCCGGCGACGCGGCGATCCTCAAGGCCTTCCTGCTCTACCGCACCTACCACGGCAGCGCGATGAGCAAGACCGTGCAGGCGGCCAGCATCGCGGCCTGGAACGACGAAGCCCACGTGCGTGACAACCGCGCCCAGTACCGCGCCAAGTTCGCTGCGGTGACGCCGATGCTGGCCGAGGTGCTGGACGTGCGCCTGCCCGATGCCGGCTTCTACCTGTGGGCCGGCGTGCCGGCGGCCGCCGGCGCGACCGCGCCGGGCGACGACCTGCGCTTCAGCCTGGACCTGCTCGCTCAATACAATGTCGCGGTGCTGCCGGGCAGCCTGCTGGCCCGCGAGGCCCACGGCAGCAACCCCGGTGCGGGCCGCATCCGCATGGCCCTGGTGGCCGGCCTGGCCGAATGCCAGGAGGCGGCCGAGCGCATCGTCGCCTTCACCCGCGGCTACCGGCCCGCCTGAATCCTTTCTTCAGCCCTTCCGAGACCTCCATGACCCAACAACTGCAAACGCTCATCGACACCGCCTGGGAACAGCGCACCACGATCAACGCCAGCACCCACGGCGAGGTGCGCGACGCGGTGAACCACGTGATCGCCGACCTGAACGCCGGCCGGCTGCGCGTGGCCACCCGCGAAGGCGTGGGCCAGTGGACGGTGCACCAGTGGATCAAGAAGGCCGTGCTGCTGAGCTTCCGCCTCAACGACAACAAGGTGATGCGCTCGGGCGACCTGACCTACTTCGACAAGGTCGACGCGAAGTTCTCGCACATGAAGGAATCCGATGTCGCCGCCGCCGGCGTGCGCGTCGTGCCGCCGGCCGTCGCGCGCCGCGGCAGCTACCTCGCACCGGGCGTGGTGCTGATGCCCTCGTACGTCAACATCGGCGCCTACGTCGACTCGGGCACGATGGTCGACACCTGGGCCACCGTCGGCTCGTGCGCGCAGATCGGCAAGAACGTGCACCTGTCGGGCGGCGTCGGCATCGGCGGCGTGCTGGAGCCGCTGCAGGCCAACCCCACCATCATCGAGGACAACTGCTTCATCGGGGCGCGCTCGGAAGTGGTCGAAGGCGTGATCGTCGAGGAGAACTCGGTGATCTCGATGGGCGTCTACATCGGCCAGAGCACCAAGATCTACGACCGCGCCACCGGCGAGGTCAGCTATGGCCGCATCCCGGCCGGCTCGGTGGTGGTCAGCGGCAACCTGCCCTCCAGCGACGGCAAGTACAGCCTGTACTGCGCGGTGATCGTCAAGCGGGTCGACGCGCAGACCCGGGCCAAGACCAGCATCAACGAGTTGCTGCGCGGCTGAGCCCCGGCCCCGCCTCGACCGATCCCGCCCTGCCCGCCCTGCCGGAGACGCCTGCGATGAACCTCGAACGTGTGCTGCACCTGATGGCCGAACGGGCCGCGTCCGATGTCTACATCTCGGCCAACGCGCCGGTGCTGCTGAAGGTCAACGGCCAGCTGCAGCCGATCACCGAGCACGCGTTGTCGCCGTCCGACCCGCGCACCATGCTGGCGGCGATGCTGACGCCGCTGCAGATGGAAGAGCTGGAGCAGCAGGGCGAGCTGAACGTCGGGCTGGGCATCCCCAAGGTCGGCAGCTTCCGGCTCTCGGCCTTCAAGCAGCGGGCCACGCTGGCCGCGGTGATCCGCTGCATCCCGATCAAGATCCCCGCGCTCGACTCGCTCCGGCTGCCGCCGATCCTGTCGACGCTGGCGCTGGAAAAGCGCGGCCTGGTGCTGATGGTGGGCGCCACCGGCACCGGCAAGAGCACGACGATGGCGTCGATGATGGAATGGCGCAACCAGCACCTGTCGGGCCACATCCTGACGATCGAGGATCCGATCGAGTTCCTGTTCACCAACAAGCGCTCGGTGGTCAACCAGCGCGAGGTCGGACGCGACACCGCCTCGCTCAACATCGGCCTGAAGAACGCGCTGCGCCAGGCGCCCGACTGCATCATGATCGGCGAGATCCGCGACCGCGAGACGATGTCGCAGACGCTGTCCTACGCGCTGTCGGGCCAGCTGGTGCTGGCGACGCTGCATGCCAACAACAGCCACCACGCGCTGGGCCGCATCTTGTCGTTCTACACGCCCGAGTCGCGCCCCGCCCTGCTGTCGGACCTGGCCGCGGCGATGCGCGCGATCGTCTCCCAGCGCCTGCTGCGCGCCAATGCCGGCGGCCGCGTGCCGGCGGTGGAAGTGCTGATGAACTCCAAGCTGGTGTCCGAGATGATCGAGGCCGGCGACTTCGCCGGCGTCCGCGAGGCGATGGAGCGCTCGCTCGCCGAAGGTTCGCAGACCTTCGAACAGGACATCGCCAAGCTGATCAGCGAGAACGTGGTCTCGCGCGACGAAGGCCTGATCCACGCCGATTCGCCCACCAACCTGCTGTGGCGGCTGCAGAACGACAGCGCCCCGGTCTCGCGCACGCCGCCGGTCAAGCCCGAGCCCGAGAGTCCGTCGTTCACCGAGATCACGCTGGACGTCGGCCCCGAGGAGGTGCGCGCCGCCCGCCCGGTGATCGGCGCCCGCACCCGCTGACGCCTGCCTGCTGCCCACGATGTCCGACACCCTGCGCCTGCTGGAGGCCTTGCTCGCCCGCCCGTCCGTCACGCCCGATGACCACGGCTGTCAGGCCCTGATCGCCGCGCGGCTGGCGCCGCTGGACTTCGAGGTCGAGTCGCTGCCCTTCGGGCCCGAGACCTTCCGGGTCAGCAACCTCTGGGCGGTGCACGCCGGTGCCCGTCCCGGCCCGACGGTGGTCTTCGCCGGCCACACCGACGTCGTCCCCACCGGCCCGCTGGCGCAGTGGCACAGCGACCCCTTCGTGCCCAGCTACCGCGACGGCAGGCTGTACGCACGCGGCGCCGCCGACATGAAGACCTCGGTCGCGGCGATGGTGGTGGCGGCCGAGGAATTCGTCCGCGCCCAGCCCGGTCACGCCGGCCGGCTGGCCTTTCTGCTGACCAGCGACGAAGAGGGGCCGTCGATCGACGGCACGGCCAAGGTGGTGCAGGCGCTGCAGGCGCGCGGCGAGCGGCTCGACTGCTGCATCGTCGGCGAGCCGACCTCGGTGCAGACGCTGGGCGACATGCTGAAGAACGGCCGCCGCGGCTCGCTGTCGGGCCGGCTCACCGTCACCGGCGTGCAAGGCCATGTCGCCTACCCGCAGCTGGCGCGCAACCCGGTGCACCTGGCCGCGGCGGCGCTGGCCGAGCTGGCTGCGATGCGCTGGGACGAGGGCAACGCCTACTTCCCACCCACCACCTGGCAGATCTCCAACCTGCACGCCGGCACCGGCGCCACCAACGTGATTCCGGGCGAGCTGGTGGTCGATTTCAACTTCCGCTTCTCCACCGCCTCCACGCCCGAGAGCCTGAAGGCCCGCGTCGCGCAGGTGCTGGACCGCCACCAGTTGCCCTGGCGCATCGACTGGACGCTGGGCGGCGAGCCCTTCCTGACGCCGGTCGGCTCGCTGGTCTCGGCGCTTCAAACGGCGATCGCCGCCGAGACCGGCGTCACCGCCCAGCTCTCGACCACCGGCGGCACCTCGGACGGCCGCTTCATCGCCAAGGTCTGCGAGCAGGTGGTCGAGTTCGGCCCGGTCAACGCCAGCATCCACAAGATCGACGAGCACGTCGCCGTCGATGCGGTGGAGCCGCTGAAGAACATCTACCGGCGCACGCTGGAAACGCTGCTGGCATGACCTCCCGATGACCGTCCTTGAACTCATCGAGCGCAGCAGCGCCCGCCTGACCGAGGCGGGCGTTTCGTTTGGGCACGGCACCACCAACGCCTTCGACGAAGCCGCGTGGCTGGTGCTGTGGGCGCTGGGCCAGCCGCTGGACGCGCTGGACGAGGTGGCCGACCGCGCCGTCGCCGCCGCCGACCAGGCCCGTGCCGACGCGCTGGTCACCGAGCGCATCGCGACCCGGCGGCCGGCCGCCTACCTGACCGGCGAAGCCTGGCTGCAGGGCGTGCCCTTCACGGTGGACGAACGCGTGATCGTGCCGCGCTCGCTGATCGCCGAATGCCTGGCCGACGGCACGATCGACGCCTGGCTCGGCGCGCAGACCCGCGAGGTGCTGGACCTGTGCACCGGCAACGGCAGCCTGGCCGTGCTGGCCGCGATGGCCTGGCCCGAGGTCCGGGTCACCGGCGCCGACCTGTCGGCCGACGCGCTGGCCGTGGCTGCCCTCAACGTGGCGCGCCACGGCCTGGGCGATCGCATCACGCTGTGCCAGGGCGACGGCCTGGCCGCGGTGGCGGGCCGCCGCTTCGACCTGATCCTGTGCAACCCGCCCTACGTCAACGCGCAGGCCATGGCCGCGTTGCCGCCCGAGTTCCGCGCCGAACCCGAGATCGCCTTGTCGGGCAACCTGCAAGGCGGCCGGGACGGCATGGACTTCATCCGTCCGCTGCTCGCCCAGGCCGGCTCCCACCTGAACGAGCACGCCGTGCTGGTGCTGGAAATCGGCCACGAGCGCGACCATTTCGAGGCCGCCTTCCCGACGCTGGACGTGGTGTGGCTGCCGACCAGCGCCGGCGACGACCAGGTGCTGCTGATCACCCGCGAGGCGCTGGCCGCGCTGCCTTCCTGACCCCGCCCCTCGTGGCCTGACACCGACCCCATGATCGTTCTGAAGAATCTCACGCTGCGCCGCGGCGTCAAGGTGGTGCTCGACAACGCCACCGTCACCCTGAACCCGGGCGAGAAGATCGGCCTGGTCGGGCGCAACGGCGCCGGCAAGTCCAGCCTGTTCGCGCTGCTGGCCGGCCGCCTGCACGCCGATGCCGGCGACTTCGAGATCCCGCCGCGCTGGCGCATGGGTGAAGTGGCCCAGCACATGCCCGAGACCGAGGACTCGGCCACCGATTTCGTGCTGCAGGGCGACCTGCCCCTGATGGAGGCCCAGGCCGAGCTGGCCGCCGCCGAGGCCGCCGACGACGGCGAGGCGATGGCCCACGCCTACCTGTCGCTGGAAGAGGCCAACGCCTTCGACGCCAAGGCCCGCGCGCAGACGCTGCTGATGGGCCTGGGCTTTCGCACCGATCAGCTGGACGCGCCGGTCAACAGCTTCTCCGGCGGCTGGCGCATGCGGCTGCAGCTGGCCCGCGCGCTGATGTGCCCGTCGGACCTGATGCTGCTGGACGAGCCCACCAACCACCTGGACCTGGACGCCCTGGTCTGGCTGGAAGGCTGGCTCAAGCGCTACACCGGCACGCTGCTGATGATCAGCCACGACCGCGAGTTCCTGGACGCGATCACCACCGTCACCCTGCACCTGGAAGACGCCAAGCTGACCCGCTACGGCGGCAACTACACCACCTTCGAGGAAATGCGTGCCGAGCGCATGAGCCAGCAGGCCGCCGCCTATTCGAAGCAGCAGGAACGCGTGGCGCATCTGCAGAAGTTCATCGACCGCTTCAAGGCCAAGGCCAGCAAGGCCAAGCAGGCGCAGAGCCGCGTCAAGGCGCTGGAGCGCATGGAAAAGCTCGCGCCGGTGCTGACCTCGGCCGATTTCAGCTTCGAGTTCCGCGAGCCGCTGAGCCTGCCCGACCCGATGCTGGCGATGACCGACGTCGTGTGCGGTTACATGGTGCCCCCTGCCACCGAGTACGGTGGCACGCCCCCGGAACCAGCAGAGTTCCCTGCCGGGAACGGGGCTGGCGGCCTTGGCTTGGGGCGGCCCGGCGCCGCGGCCGCTGGCAAGGTGACGCTCGTACCGAAGGCCATCGTGCGCGGCATCAACCGCACCGTGCTGGCCGGCCAGCGCATCGGCGTGCTGGGGGCCAACGGCCAGGGCAAATCCACCGTGGTCAAGACCATCGCCCACGCCCACCCGGCGCTGGCGGGCACGATGGTCGAGGGCAAGGGCCTGGCGATCGGCTACTTCGCGCAGCAGGAGATGGACGTGCTGCAGGCCGACGACACGCCGCTGCAGCACATGGTGAGGCTGGCCAAGAGCTGCGGCATCGATGGCCGCGAGCAGGAGCTGCGCAACTTCCTGGGCCAGTTCCGCTTTGTCGACGCCATGGTGCACCAGCCCATCGGCACGCTCAGCGGCGGCGAAAAGGCACGCCTGGTGCTGGGCAGCCTGGTCTGGCAGCGCCCCAACCTGCTGCTGCTGGACGAGCCGACCAACCACCTGGACCTGCAGACCCGCGAGGCGCTGTCGATGGCGCTCAACGAGTTCGAAGGCACGGTGATGCTGGTCAGCCACGACCGCGCGCTGCTGCGCGAGGTCTGCGACGAGTTCTGGCTGGTGGCCGACGGCGTGGTCAAGTCCTTCGAAGGCGACCTGGACGACTACCAGAAATGGCTGCTGGAACGCAGCCGCGAGGCGCAGCGTGCGATGACCGGCAAAGGCAAGGACGCGCCGGCGCCGCTTCCCGCGCCGCCAGCCCAGGCCCGGACGCCGGCGCCCGCGCCGTCAGCCCCGCCCGCCCCGCCGACGGCCAAGCCCGCGGACAGCGGCAAGCGCCGCGACGACCGCAAGGCCAGCGGCCAGTCGCGCCAGCAACTGGCCACCCGGACCCGCCCGCTGCGCACCGAGCTGCAGGCCAACGAGCAGCGCACGGCCAGCCTGACGACAGAGCGCGCCGACATCGAGGCCAGCCTCGTCACCGGTGGCCTGAGCGGCCCCGAACTGGCCGACGCCGGCCGCCGCCTGAACCACATCGCCGCCGAGATCGCGATGCTGGAGGAACGCTGGCTGGCGCTGCACGAGCAGATCGAGGCGATGACCGCCGAGGCCGGCTAGCCACCGGTCCGCCGCGGAATGGGCCCGGAGACGCCCCGGGGGGGCCTGGGGGACCTGGGGGACCTGGGATAGGCCCGATTGCGCCCGCGCCGTGCCCGCCCATCATCGCCGGCATGGCCCACGTCGCCTTCACCTCGCAGCTGCAGCGCTTCACCGAGACGCCGGCGTTCGACACCGAGGCCGCCACGCTGCGGCAGGCGTTCGAGGCCGCGTTCGCCCTCAATCCGCGCCTGCGCTCCTACGTGCTCGACGAGCAGGGGCACCTCAGGCCGCACGTGGCGGTGTTCATCGAAGGTCGCCGGGTGGTCGATCGCGTCGCGTTGAACGACGCGCTGGCCCCCGGCGACAAGGTCTACGTCCTGCAGGCGCTGACGGGCGGCTGAGGCGGCGCAGCTTGGAAGGAGAGCGACATGAATGATCGAGCCTGGGTGGCCACCCGCAAGGGGTTGATCGAGCTGCGCCGACGCGCCGGGGCCTGGCAGGTGGAACGGGCGAACTTCGTCGGCGACCCGGTGAGCATGGTGCTGCCGCCCGACGCCCGGGGGCGCATGTTCGCCGCGCTGGACCTGGGCCATTTCGGCGTCAAGCTGCACGCCTCCGACGACGCCGGCGGCCGTTGGCACGAAGTGGCCGCGCCGGCCTTTCCGCCGCAACCCCCGGACGCCCCCGGGCCGGCCTGGAAGGTCTCGCTGGTGTGGGCGCTGGAGCGGGCCGGCGACACGCTGCATGCCGGCACCCTGCCCGGCGGCCTGTTCCGCTCGACCGACGAGGCGCGGAGCTGGCAGCTCGACGAATCGCTCTGGAACCGCCCCGAGCGGCCGGGATGGAACGGCGGCGGCTATGACGTCCCCGGCATCCATTCGATCTGCCCGGCCGCCGGCGGCACCGTGCTGGTGGGCGTGAGCTGCGGCGGCGCCTGGATCACGCGCGATGGCGGCGCCACCTGGTCGCAGACCGCGCACGGCATGCGCGCCGACTACATGCCGCCCGAGCAGGCATTCGATCCCGAGATCCAGGATCCGCACGCCATCGCGCGCTGCGCGGCGCAGCCGGACGTGCTGTGGTGCCAGCATCACAACGGCATCTTCCGCTCCACCAACGGCGGCGCGCACTGGAGCGAGCTCCACGCGCCGCTGTCGTCGTTCGGCTTCGCGGTCGCCGCCCATCCCGCCGATCCGCAGACCGCCTGGTTCGTGCCGGCCGTCAAGGACCAGTGCCGGGTGCCGGTCGACCGCGCGCTGGCGGTCCACCGCACGCGCGACGGCGGCGCGAGCTTCGACACCCTGCGCGCCGGCCTGCCGCAGCACGACTGCTACGACCTCGTCTACCGGCATGGCCTGGCGGTCGCCGGCGACGGCCTCAGCCTGCTGATGGGCAGCACCACCGGCGGCGTCTGGACCAGCGACGACGGCGCAGACCACTGGGCGACGCTGCCCGCGCGGCTGCCGCCGATCTACGCCGTGCGCTTCGGCTGAGCGGCCGGCCGCCGGCTTGCGCGCGCACCGCGCGACGCCATCGCGGGTCGGCGTCGGCGATGGCCCTCGGGCGGGTGGAGCACCGCCGGCACGATGATGTTGGACGCAGCGAAGCGGCTCGCTGCCGGGAAGATCGGTCGCTTGGCGGCTGCGGCCTGTCATTCGCCGGTGTCGGGTTTCAAGGTGTCTACCAAGCCAGCAGCAGCCCTCAAAGCCACATGGTCGGGCTCAGTCGACCACGACGGCGAGGTATTCGGGGTCCTGTCGCTGTCCAACCAGGCGGACGACGAGCACATGATCTGCGCGCTCGAAGTACCAGAACGAGAGCGGGAAGCCATCCAAGCGCCAGACGCGCAACCCGTCGATGTCGAGTTCCTGGCCGATGGCCGGCGAGCCCATCCCAGGCTGCTGCTCGAGCGCCTGCAGCGCCTTCTTCATGGCCTCGACCAGTTTCTTCGCGACCCGCGCCCCGGCTTGGGTGCGGTAGTAGAGAACCTCCTCGCGGCGGTCCTGCTTGGCCGCCGGCGTCAGAAGTGCAGGCTTCACCGGCCTCGGCCGTCGGCAATGGCGTGCAGTTCAGCCCAGTCGTCACGCGTGTCCGCCGTTGCCGGGCCGCTGGCCAGGCCGTGCTCGACCAAGGCGCGCAGCCGCTGGACCCGCTGCTCGCGCTGGTCCTTTCGAATCAGTTCGCGCACGTACTCGCTGGTATTGCCGTATTCCCCGGACTCGACCCGCTCGGTGACGAAGGCGCGCAGAGCGTCAGGCAGGGCAATGTTCATGGTGCTGGTGCTCATGTTGGCATCGTGAGCAAATTGGCAACTGTTGTCAAGACGCCCGAGATTCCTGCGTAAGACCCGCCCGTCCTGCGCATGTTGTCTCACCTTTGCCGAACCATGTTCGCAGCCACCTGATCGCCGGTGGTCGGTCATGGCTGGCGTCCGAGCTTTTCGAGAGTCAGGGTCCGCCACTGAGCCGGGCGGCGACCAGCCAGTCTCGGCCAGTTGCAGACGCTTAGACGAACGCCGCGCCAATCTGGCCCCCACCTAAGCTGCCGTCCAACGCTGACTTGGGGAACAACCTTTCGCTCGCACCAACCTAGCCTCGCCGCAGCCGAAGATGGACCAAGATCTAGGGGGTACCTTTACAAGTGAAGATACCCAGCACATGTATCGTTAAATTACACTAATTATCCGATATAAATCGGATGATACAAACTCAAGGAGAATCAAATGATTTACCGCAAATTGCACAATACTGAGATCAATTCGATATTAAGCTGGTTTTTGAAATTTATGGCCGCCTATTTTATAGCTCTTGCTCTTTCAACGCCAGCAAACGCCGCATATTATACGTTTGAAAATGCCCCAGACAATATTTCAAAACAGGTCTTAGTTGGGCAACTATCAAAAATACAATCGGGAGCGTTGATGGACGGCGACTGGAGCGGCCCGATTCATGCCAATTTTCCTCAAATAATTGAACAGAATTTTGCAAAATTGAATTCAACAGATGCAGATGCATTGCTGTCAAATTTAACCGATAAAGAGCTTCAAGATCTTGCGCAGCTTTACATAAACGCCGTCGCAGACTCTGGCCGAACCCCATTAGTATTAAATTTGTTCGCCACCCGGCTTAGCCCAAAACATCTGGCTCGCGTATCCAAATATTTCGGATACTCGTCCGTATATTCAGCCATAGCATTAGGCGCACCTGAAAAACCGCAACCTTCTTGAAGTACTCATCCCCATCTTATCTAGAGCCGATTCCTGGAAATCCACTGATGGGGGTTGGAAATTCAAAACCAGGAGCAGGCATTGGAGGATTTCTAGGTTACACACCAGAGGAAATTTATTTGGACTTTCGGACCGCACCCGTCGGTGCATTAGGAGTCAGCGGCGCTCTCTACGAAACCGGTGCGCTCATGGTGACTGCAGGAGGGCAGGCGTTCGTGGGAGGATATACAGCCGGCACTGCAATATCCTATGTCATGACGGAATATGCTCCGACTCTTGCTGATGCGATTGGCGGTACGGTTGCGGGTATGGTCGCAGCTTATAACAATGCGGCCAACCTTGCGCAGCAAGGTCAATGGCAGGAAAGTTTCGGTGCCCTTTTTGACATGACGCCGGCCCAAACAAGTAATCAAGAATCCTTTGGCGGCGATTTCGACGTTTCAAATGGATGGCAATACGATTATACTGGTGGAGATAATTGCCGCTCAGGAAATTGCCCTCCCGTATATATGTATTAACGCAACAATATGCGGGCACATTTAATGTGTCCGCATATTCATTTGAAAGAAAAATGATCTACTACCCAACAAAGCGGTCGGCAACTTCTTTGCAATTGGTGATAATATTATTTTCACTAATGCTTCTGCTTGCGCCAAACACAAGAAGTCCAACAACAATAATAATATTTGTATTTTTTCAAACAGTTAACTTCATTCAACAATTGATATTGTGGCGGAAATTAGGTTATCTTTCCATGTCTCCAAAAGTTATTAGCAACAAAATAGAACACGGAAGGAATAACCCCATTTCCCTGCTTGATCTTCTTTCAACAATTATTGGTGGAAGTGTACTAATTTACATTTTGACTCTTGGCTCGTAACAATTTAGAGTTAGTCTCGATCGCTTGAACAGATTCCGAACTAATCAGGAAATGACATGCGGACGAAACGCGAACACGTGCTTAACCTAGTTCGGCTCGTTTTGGCGGCGCTGGCCCTCGTCGCTGGCATCGCCGGTGCGCAGTTGGCGGTTCAGGCCAACGAGTTTCTGGTCGACGCCTTCCGTGCTGTGGCCGGCGTCTCGGTCGGGTTGGTCAGCGTGTCATTGCTCGTCGCAGCGGCACTGTTGGCCCTGGATAGGCGGGCGGGCCTGTTGGTGGCGTTCGCAGCCGGGATCGCGATGCTCTTGCTGGCGGTGCTTGGGCTTCGACACATGGGCGGCCTGTCACTGGCCCAGGCGCTTCGACAGGCCTCGTGCACCCCAGGGTTCGCCGTGTGCTTCAACCAGGCTGCGATCGCGGTCAGGCTGTGCCTGCTGCTGCTGGCGGGGTGCATCGTCTATGCCTGCATCGCCCGCCGGGTACGCCGAAGCGGCCCATGACAGGTCGCGGGCCGCCCTCAACCGCCCGCCTCTTTCTCCTGCAGCAACCGCCACATCACCTTGCCGGAGCCTGATTTGGGCAGCGCGTCGGCGAACTGCACCAGGCGCGGGGCCTTGTAGGCCGCCATGTGGTCGTGGGCCCAGGCGATGATCTCCTGTTCGGTGACCTTGCCCACCGCGTCGGGGCGCAGCACGACCACGGCCTTGACGGTCTCGCCGCGGTAGGCGTCGCGGGTGCCGATCACGCAGGCCTCGGCCACGGCCGGGTGGCGGTACAGCAGCAGCTCCACCTCCGAAGGCCAGACCTTGAAGCCGCTGGCGTTGATCATGCGCTTGAGCCGGTCGGTGATGAAGAAGTAGCCCTCCTCGTCCATGCGGCCCAGGTCGCCGGTGCGGAAGAAGGCGTGGCCGTCGATCTGCACGAAGGCGGCGCGGGTGGCTTCGGGGTGCTTCCAGTAGCCCTGGAACACCATCGGCCCGCGGGTCACGATCTCGCCCACCTCGCCGATCGGCATTTCCTTCAGCGTCTCCGGGTCGACGACCCGGCTGTCGACGCCGAAGATCGGCATGCCCAGGCATTGCAGCTTGGCGCGCTCGGGCGGGTTGCCGTGGCTGGGCGCGGCGGTCTCGGTCAGGCCGTAGCCCTCGCAGAAGGTCAGGCCGAACTCGTCGCGCAGGCGCTCGGCCACGGCCTGCGGCATCGCCGCGCCGCCGCCGTTGAGGTTGCGCAGGCTGGACAGGTCGAAGGACTTGACGTTCGGGCTGGCGAACAGGTCGATGATCATGGTCGGGATGCAGGTCCAGTGCGTGACCTGGTGCTGGCTGATCATCCGGCCCGCCAGTTCGCGATCCCAGCGCGGCATCACCACCACCGTGCTGCCGCCGAAGACCGGGCTGAGCACGCCGTACAGCATGCCGGTGATGTGGAACATCGGCACCACGCCCAGGCTCACCGATTCGGCGCTGGCCTGGCCGAACAGGCCGCCACCCACCGCGTTGTGCATCAGCGTGCGGTGGGTGTGCATGCAGCCCTTGGGCAGGCCGGTGGTGCCCGAGGTGTAGGGCAGCAGGGCCAGGTCGTCGGGCTGGCTGGTGCTGGGGCCGGCGGGGCGCAGGCCGGCGTCCAGCGCCTGCTGCCAGCGGGTGACCGGGGCCGGCCCGTCCGGCAGCGGCGGGTCGGCGCGCAGCCAGGCGTCCATCGCGGGCGACGGCGCCAGCGACGGCGGGACCGTGTCGGGCATCGCGTCGGCGTAGCGGGTCGCCAGGATCGCCTTGAGCTGCTGTTCGGCCGGCAGCGCCGCGTTGGCCTGGGCGACGATGGCCGCGCCGTCGACCCCGCAGATCACGACCCGGGTGTCCGGGTCGGCAATGTAATGGCCGAATTCCTCGACCCGGTTCATCGGGTTGACCGGCACCACCACCGCGTCGCATCGCATCACGGCATAGAACGCGACGATGAACTGCGGGCAGTTCTGCAGGAACAGCGCCACCCGGTCGCCCTTGGCCACGCCCTGCGCCTGCAGCCAGCCGGCCAGCGCCTCGGCCTGGGCGTGGAGTTCGCTGAAACTCAGGCTGCGGCCGAAGAACACGTAGGCCGCCTTGTCCGGATAGCGGGTGGCCGAGACCTCCAGGTTGAACCAGAGCGAGGTGCGGGGCACCTCCAGTTCGAGGGGCAGGCGGCGGGGCCAGTGCTTGAGATGGGGGCGGTCGGCGGGAATCATGGCGCGTCCTCGTTCGGAAAAGATCGCCCACAGGCTAGCCTGCGCCGCGGCCCCGCGCGATCGGTGCCTGCCCGCAGGCCTTGTCTCGCTGGCGACAGGACGCTGCCGGGCCGGCCCTCCGGCCCTCCGGCCCTCCGGCGCGGTGCCCCGCGCCGGAGGGCGGCGCAACCCGCCGACCGCCCTGCGCCCCGCCGCCTAAAATCGGGCCTCCACCCTGCCTGCCCGACGCTGCCATGCCCTTGCCCGGTTCGATCCGCCGCCGTCAGCCGCTCGCCGCCGGGCCGGGGGTCGGCGACCAGGCCTGGCTGCGCCCGGGCCGGCGGCGGCGCCAGATCGGCCTGCGGTGAGCCGGCCGGGCATCGTCGTCGTCGGCTGGCGCGCCCACCCGCGCGGGCGCTGGGTCGTGCTGGTCGGCGGCCTGCTGCTGGCGGCCTTCGCCGCGGTGGCCTGGGTGCAGTGGCGGCAGTACCAGTTGCTGAGCCGCTCGGTGCGCCCGGCGGACGACGGCCTGGCCTGGAGCTTCGTCCAGCTCGAAACCGACTACCTGGCCTTGCGCGACGACCTGGGCCCGGACCGGCCGCTGTCCACGCCGCGCCAGCGCGACGCGCTGCGGGCGCACTTCCAGAGCCTGGCCCGCCGGATCCGGCAGATCGACCCGGCGCGCCTGGGCACGGTCGTCGCGACGCCGGACCCGCAGCGGCGCACCTGGCAGGCGCTCGACGGGTTCGTCCAGCGCGCCGGCCCGCTGATCGACGGCGGCGCAATGAGCCGCGAGCAACAGGCCACGCTCCACGCCGCGCTCGACGGCCTGCACGCCCCGGTGCACGCGCTGTCGGCGATGGCCAGCGCGCTGGCGCTGGAGCAGACGGCGCGGCGCAACGACGCGATCCGCGAGCAGATCCACCGCGGCATCGGGCTGACCGCGTTCATGAGCCTGCTGACGCTGGCCTTCGCGGCGATCGTCGTGCAGCAGTGGCGCGCCAGCCTGCGCCGCGGCAGCGAGCTGGAAGACCTGGCCGACCACCTGCGCCGCGCGCGCGAATCGGCCGACAGCGCCAACCTCGCCAAGACCGCGTTCCTGGCCACGATGAGCCACGAGTTGCGCACGCCGTTCAACGGCCTGCTGGGCATGCTGGCGCTGCTCGACGACGACCGGCTCGACCAGGAGCAGGTCCGCAGCCTGCGGGCCGCGCGCGAATCGGCCGAGCACCTGCTGGCCATCCTCGACGACATCCTCGACGTCTCGCGGCTGGAATCCGGCACCGTCGAGCTGCAGCCGGCGGCGGTGGACCTGAGGCGCCTGATCGCCGAGGTCCAGGCCGTCATGGCGCCGCCGGCCGCTGCCAAGGGACTGGCGCTGTCGGTCTCGGTCGGCGACGACCTGCCGACCTGGGTGCTGGCCGACGGCCGGCGCGTCAAGCAGCTGCTGTTCAACCTGCTGTCCAACGCCGTCAAGTTCACCGAGCAAGGCCGCATCGGCCTGGCGGTCTCGCGCGGCGACGGGCCGTCCCAGGACCTGAGCTTCACGGTGACCGACACCGGCATCGGCATCGACGCCGCCACCCTCGGCCGGCTGTTCCAGCGCTTCAGCCAGGGCGATGCCGGCCTCTCGCGCCGCTATGGCGGCACCGGGCTGGGGCTGGAGATCTCGCGCAACCTGGCCCGCCTGATGGGCGGCGACATCACGGTCACCAGCCAGCCCGGCGCCGGCAGCCGCTTCTTCGCGTTGCTGCCCCTGCCGGCCACCGCCGCGCCGCCGGCGCCCCCCGCCGCGCCGGCCCGCGAGGCGGCGCTGGCGCCGCTGGACATCCTGGTGGCCGAGGACCACCCGGTCAACCGCATGTACGTGGGCACGCTGCTGCACCGCATGGGCCATCGCGTGCGCTTCGCCGAGAACGGCGCCGAGGTGCTCGCCGCGTCGGCGCAGCAGCTGCCGGACCTGATCCTGATGGACGTGCACATGCCCGGCGTCGACGGCCTGCAGGCGGCCCGTGCGCTGCGGGCGCGTCCCGGCGCGCCGGGACGGGTGAAGATCGTCGCGCTGACCGCCGACGCCATGCAGCAGACCCGCAAGGCGGCGCTGGCGGCCGGCATGGACGACTTCCTGGCCAAGCCGTTCCGCTGGGACGACATGGCGCAGCTGCTGCGTCGCCTCCATCCGGACGACCGGCCGGACAGCGCGGCGCCGCTGCTGGATCTGGCCTCGATCGCCGATCTGCAGGCGATGCTGTCGCCCGAGGGCTATCGCTCGATGCTGGAGGCGTTCCTGGACGACCTCGACGGCAGCTTCGCGGCCCTCTGCGACGCGCTCGCCGACGGCGACGCCCGACCGCTGGCGCAGCGGGCCCATCACGTCGGCGGAGCGGCCCGCGTGCTGGGCCTGAAGGGCCTGGCCGAGCTCGGCGCGGCGCTGGAGCGCCAGGCCGCCGCGCTGACCCCGGCGCAGCGCAGCGATGCGGCCGCCCGCCTGCAGGCCGCCTGGCGCGACACGCAGGCGCTGTGCCGCGACCGCGGGCTCATCGGCACGCCTTCGGACCCGCAGCCCGCGTCCGCCGGGGAGGAAGCCGCGCCCCGGCTCAGACCATGACCGGCTCGGGCTCCAGGCGGATGCCGAAGCGGCCGTAGACGCTTTCCTGAATCGCCCGCGACAGGGTCTGCACCTCGGAGCCGATCGCGCCGCCACGATTGATCAGCACCAGCGCCTGGCGCTCGTAGACCCCGGCCTGACCGATCGCCTTGCCCTTCCAGCCGCAGGCGTCGATCAGCCAGCCGGCCGCCAGCTTGAAGCTTCCGTCGGCCATCGGGTAGTGCACCACGTGCGGATCGCGGCCGATGATGTCGCGGCACTGCTCGGGCGACACCACCGGGTTCTTGAAGAAACTGCCGACGTTGCCGATCAGCGCCGGATCGGGCAGCTTGGCGCGCCGGATCTGGCAGACCCAGTCGAAGATCGTCGCCGCGTCGGGCGCCGCGATGCCGGTCTCGGCCCGCTTGCGCTCCAGGTCCAGGTAGCCCAGCACCGGCTGCCACGGCCTGGGCAGGCGCAGCCGCACCCGGGTGATCACGCTCTTGCCCGCCAGCCCCTGCTTGAAGACGCTGTCGCGGTAGCCGAAGTGGCAGGCATCGGCCTGCAGCGTCACGGTGCGGCCGGTCACCAGATCGACCGTGTCCAGCGAGTCGAAGCGGTCCTTCAGCTCCAGCCCGTAGGCGCCGATGTTCTGCACCGGCGCCGCGCCCACCGTGCCCGGGATCAGCGCCAGGTTCTCCAGCCCGCCCAGGCCTTGCGCCAGCGTCCAGGCCACCAGGTCGTGCCAGCGCTCGCCGGCCCCGGCCTCGACGATCACCGCGTCGGCCGTCTCGCGCAGCACGCGCAGGCCCGGCACCTCGACCTTCAGCACCAGCTCGGGCATGTCGCGGGTCAGGATCACGTTGCTGCCGCCACCCAGCACGAAGATGGGCAGGCGGCCCAGCTCGGGGTGGTCCAGCACCCGGCGCACGTCGGCGTCCGAGGCGATCCGCACCAGGTGCCTGGCGGTGGCCGGCAGGCCGAAGGTGTTGAAAGGCTTGAGGCTGACGCCGGTCTCGATCTGCATGGCAGAATTTTCGCCGATTCCACCCGATTTCCCGGGTTCATGAAACGGCCTCACACTCGCCGTTTCGCGGCCCGCGCCCCACAGAGAGATTTCCATGCCCAGTTTCGACGCCGTTCTCGACCCCGACATGGTCGCCATCAAGAACTCGGTGGCCAACGCCGAGAAGGAGATCGCCACCCGCTTCGACTTCAAGGGCACCGCCGCCAGCGTCGAGCTGAAGGAGAAGGACAAGCAGATCGTGCTGATCGGCGACAGCGACTTCCAGATCGAGCAGGTCAGCACCGTGCTGATCGGCAAGCTGACCAAGCAGAACGTTACGGTGAACTACCTCGACATGAGCGCCAAGATCGAGAAGATCGGCGGCGACAAGGTCAAGCAGGTCTACACGATCAAGGCCGGCATCGAGGCCGAGCTGGCCAAGAAGATCACCGGCGCCGTCAAGAACAGCAAGCTCAAGGTCCAGGCCAGCATCCAGGGCGACGAGGTGCGCATCACCGGCAAGAGCCGCGACGACCTGCAGCAGGCCATCGCGCTGCTGAAGAAGGACTTCGCCGACCAGCCGCTGAAGTACCAGAACTTCCGCGACTGAGGCGGGCCCCCCAGATGACCGCGCCGCCCGACCCGACCGTGCCCGACGGTCTGACCCGCTGCGCCTGGTGCGAGGGCTCGGCGCTGTACCGCGACTACCACGACCGCGAGTGGGGCCTGCCGATCGCGGACGAGCGCGCGCTGTTCGAGCTGCTGAGCCTGGAGCTGTTCCAGTCCGGCCTGTCCTGGCTGACCATCCTGAAGCGCCGCGAAGGCTTCCGCCGCGCCTTCGCCGGTTTCGACGTCGCCGCGCTGAGCCGCTTCGGCGACGAGGACGTGCAGCGCCTGCTGCAGGACGAAGGCATCATCCGCCACCGCGGCAAGAGCGAGGCGGTGATCACCAACGCCCGCGCTGCGCTGCGGTGGCGCGAGGCGGGCGGCTCGCTGAGCGCGCTGCTGTGGCGACACGCCCCGCCGCCCGCCGGGGCGGCCCGCGCGGCAGCGGCGAGCCAGACGCCGGCATCGCTGGCCTTGTCCAAGGCCTTGAAGCAGCACGGCTGGGTCTGGCTGGGCCCGACCACCGTCCACGCCTTCATGCAGGCCAGCGGCATGGTCAACGACCACGCGCCCGACTGCCATGCCTGGGCGACGGCGCAGGCCGCCCGCCTGCGGTTCGTGCCGCCGGCCCCCTGATCTCAGCGGCTGCGGGTTAGCCCCGCGCCGTTTTGTCGCGGTGGCGACAGGCAAAAATCGAACGATCGTGCTAAAAACAGCCTCTTGCCGACGAGAGCCTGCCGCCATGGACCTGCATTTCACCGCCGACGAAGAGGCGTTCCGCCACCAGATCCGCAGCTGGGTCGCCGCCCATCTGCCGCCGGACATCAGCCACAAGGTGCACCACGCGCTGCGCCTGAGCCGCGATGACATGCAGCGCTGGGCCCGCATCCTGGGCGCCCAGGGCTGGCTGGGCTACGGCTGGCCCAAGGCCTTCGGCGGGCCGGGCTGGAACGCGATCCAGAAGCACTTGTTCGAGGAAGAATGCGCGCTGGCCGGCGCGCCGCGCATCGTGCCGTTCGGGCCGGTGATGGTGGCGCCGGTGATCATGGCCTTCGGCTCGCCCGAGCAGCAGCAGCGCTTCCTGCCCGGCATCGCCAGCGGCGACGTCTGGTGGAGCCAGGGCTACTCGGAACCGGGCTCGGGCTCGGATCTGGCGTCGGTCAAGACCCGGGCGGTGCGCCAGGGTGACCACTACCTCGTCAACGGCCAGAAGACCTGGACCACGCTGGCCCAGTACGGCGACTGGATCTTCTGCCTGGTGCGCACCAGCACCGAGGGCAAGCCGCAGACCGGCATCTCCTTCCTGCTGATCGACATGAAGTCGCCCGGCGTCTCGGTGCGGCCGATCATCATGCTCGACGGCGAGCACGAGGTGAACGAGGTGTTCTTCGACAACGTCGAGGTGCCGGCCGAGAACCTGATCGGCGAGGAGAACAAGGGCTGGACCTACGCCAAGCACCTGCTGGCCCACGAGCGCACCAACATCGCCGACGTGAACCGGGCCAAGCGCGAGCTGGAACGGCTCAAGCGCATCGCCAAGGCCGAGGGGGTCTTCGACGACCCCCGTTTCCGCGACCAGATCGCGCTGCTGGAAGTCGACATCGTCGCGCTGGAGATGATGGTGCTGCGCGTGCTCAGCGCCGAAAAGAGCGGCAAGCAAAGCCTGGACGTGGCGGGCCTGCTCAAGATCCGCGGCAGCGAGATCCAGCAACGCTATGCCGAACTGATGATGCAGGCCGCCGGGCCGTTCGCGACGCCCTTCATCCAGGAGGCCATGGACGCGGGCTGGCAGGGCGAGCACGTCGGTGCGGCGCACTGCGCACCGCTGGCCAGCACCTTCTTCAACCTGCGCAAGACGACCATCTACGGCGGCAGCAACGAGGTGCAGCGCAACATCGTCGCGCAAACCGTGCTGGGCGCCTGAGGAGACACGAGCATGGATTTCGACTTCACCGACGATCAGGTCTCGCTGCGCGACGCGGTCGCGCGCTGGGTGGACAAGGGCTTCTCCTTCGAGCGCCGCCATGCGCTGGCCAAGGCCGGCGGCGCCACGCGCGCCGTCTACGCCGAACTGGCCGAACTGGGCCTGACCGCGCTGGCCGTGCCCGAGGCCCAGGGCGGCCTGGGTTTCGGCGCGGTCGAGGCGATGGTGGTGATGGAGGAGCTGGGGCGCGGCCTGGTCAACGCACCGCTGGCCCATGCCGCACTGGTCGCCCCCGCGGCGCTGGCGGCCGCGCCGCAGGCGCTGCAGGCCGCGTGGCTGCCGAAGATCGCCAGCGCCGAGGCGATGGTGGTGCTCGCCCACCAGGAACGCGCCGCGCGTTATCACCTGAACCGCGTGACCACCCGCGCCGTCGACGGCGATGCCGGCTGGCGGCTGACCGGCGCCAAGAGCGTGGTGCCGGCCGGCGACGAGGCCGATGCCTTCATCGTGCCAGCGCGGATCGGCGGCGCCGATGGCGATGAAGCCGGCATCGCGCTGTTCCTGGTCGAGCGCCACGCCGCCGGGGTCAGCGTGCGCGGCTACCCGACCCACGACGGCGCCCGTGCCGCCGAGCTGGGCCTGGCCGGCACGCCGGCGAGCCTGATCACGCTCGACGGCTTCGCGGCGCTGGCACGGGCCGTCGACGTGGGCCTGGCGGCGATCTGCGCCGAAGCGGTCGGCCTGATGGACCGGCTGGTGGCGATCACCGTCGAGTACCTCAACACACGCAAGCAGTTCGGCGTCACGCTGGCCAGCTTCCAGGCGCTGCGCCACCGCGTGGCCGACCTGAAGATGCAGCTGGAACTGGCCCGTTCGATGAGCTACTTCGCGACGCTGAAGCTCGGCGAGCCGGCGCCGCAGCGGCGCCGGGCCCTGAGCCAGGCCAAGGTGCAGATCGGCCAGGCGGCGCGCTTCGTGGGCCAGCAGTGCATCCAGCTGCACGGCGGCATCGGCGTGACCGACGAATACCTGGCCAGCCACTACTTCAAGCGACTGACCCTGCTGGAGATGCAGTTCGGCGACACCGCCCACCACCTCGGCGAAGTGGCCCGCGAGATGCAGGACACGGCCGGCGTGTTCGCCTGACGCCGGCGGCCGGATCCACCCGGACCGACAATCCGGCCGATGAAACTGAGTCAGATCCTGTTTTCCCAAGGCTTCGGCACCCGCCGCCTGTGCGCCGGGCTGGTCGACGCCGGCCTGGTGCAATGCGAGGGCCGCGTGCTCGACGACCCGGACGAGGACCTCGCCACCGAGGGCCTGGTGCTGAGCGTCGAAGGCAAGCCCTGGCCGTACCACGAGAAGGCGCTGGTACTGCTGAACAAGCCCGCCGGCTACGAGTGCTCGCAAAAGCCCAAGCACCATCCCAGCGTGCTGAGCCTGCTGCCGCCGCCGCTGCGCCAGCGGGGCGTGCAGCCGATCGGCCGGCTCGACGAGGACACCACCGGCCTGCTGCTGCTGACCGAAGACGGCAGCCTGATCCACAAGCTCACCTCGCCCAAGCACCATGTGCCCAAGGTCTACGAGGTGGGCTGCAAGCATCCGCTCGACGACGCCCAGGTGGCGCGGCTGCTGGCCGGCGTGGTGCTGGAGGACGACCCGGTGCCGGTGCGCGCCGCCGCCTGCGAGCGGGTGGACGAGCACCATCTGCGCCTGACGCTGACCGAGGGCAAGTACCACCAGGTCAAGCGCATGCTGGCCGCAGTGGGCAATCGGGTCGAGACGCTGCACCGCAGCCGCTTCGGCCCGCTGACGATCCCGGACGGTCTGGCCGCCGGCCAGTGGTGCTGGCTTGACGGCTGGCCCGCAAGCCCCGCCTGACGCCGGACAGGGCCGACAGCGCGTATGCTTGACCCGTTGCGACCGCCGCTGCCCTGAAGCCTTCGTCGATGCGCCCGCCTTCTCCGGCACCGTCCCCGCCGCCCGCCGCCCCCGACCCGGTCGACATCGACGCGCTGATCGACGCCGAGCGGCTGCTGACGCTGTACCAGCGAACGCCGCAGGCCCTGGTGGCCGGCATCCTGTTCAGTGCCTTGATCGCCTGGGTGTTCTCGGGCACCGCGGGCACGGCGACGGCGGCGGCCTGGTTCGGCGTCAAGCTGGCGACGCTGGCGTACCGCACCTGGGACTGGCGATCCCATGTGCGGGCCCGCGACCCGCGCGACCGGGTGCAGGCCCAGCATCGGCGGCACGCGATCGGCACGCTGGTCGACGGCCTGGGCTGGGGTGCGGCCGGGGTGATCTTCCTGCCCTCGGGCGACCCGGTGCTGAACGGCGCGTTGATCGCCGGGCTGGTGGGCGTGGCCTCGGTGGGGGTGTTCACGCTGTCCAGCCACCTCGGCGATGCCCTGCGCTTCATGGCCGCCGTGCTGCTGCCGATGATGGCCCACGAACTGCTGCTGCCCTACCAGCGCTCGTCGCCGGTGATCGTCGGCGGCTGCAGCCTGTACCTGGTCACCTTGTGGATCGAGAGCCGGCGTGCCCACGGCCACACCCGTGAATTGCTGCGGCTGCGCTTCGAGAATGCCGCGATCGCCCGCGAACGCGAGCGCGCACAGGCCGCGGCCGAGGACTCCAATCGTACTAAAAGCCGCTTCCTCGCCACGGTCAGCCACGAGCTGCGCACGCCGCTCAACGGCATCCTGGGCATGACGCAGCTGCTCGCCACCGACGCCCCACGGCCTGCGCAGCGCGAGCGCCTGGAAATGGTGAGGCAATCGGCTGATCATCTGCTGACGCTGATCGACGACCTGCTCGACATCTCGCGCATCGAGTTCGGCCGCCTGGCGCTCCAGCGCCAGCCGACCGCCGTCGCGCCGCTGGTCGACCACGTGATCGGCATCCTGGCGCCCGTGGCCGCCGAGCGCGGCCTGCTGCTGCACTGCGAGCGGCCACCGGACCTGCCCGCCGCGGCGCTGCTGGACGGCACACGGGTGCGCCAGGTCCTGCACAAGCTGCTGGGCAACGCGCTCACGTTCACCGACCACGGGCAGGTCCGGCTGCGCGTGGATGGGCGGGACGCTCAGTTGCAGTTCACCGTCACCGACAGCGGCGCCGGCATCCCGCCGGAGCGGGTCGGCACGCTGTTCGAGGCCTTCGGGCAGGACCCCGAGGCGCGCCGGCGCTCGGGCGCCGGCCTGGGCCTGAGCATCGCGCGCCAACTGGCCCGTGCGATGGGCGGCGACGTCGTCGCGCACAGCGTGCCGGGCGAAGGCGCCTGCTTCGTCTTCACCGTCGAGGCGCCGCCGTGCGCCCTGCCCGGCTCGCCGGGCGAGGCGGACGCCGCTGCGTCGTCGCTGCGCTTTCAAGGCGACGTGCTGGTGGTGGAAGACAACCCGGTCAACGCGTTGGTGACCACCAGCATGCTGAACCACCTGGGCCTGCGCTGCACCGTGGCCGAGGATGGCCTGCAGGCGCTGAACGCCCTCGGCCAGGCCCGGGCCGACCTGGTGCTGCTCGACTGCCACATGCCGGTGCTCGACGGCTGGGCCACGGCCCGACGCTGGCGCCAGCGCGAGGCCGACGGCCTGGCCCCGCCGGGGCGCCTGCCCATCATCGCGCTGACGGCGAACGCGGTCGCCGGCGACCGCGAGCGCTGCCTGATCGCCGGCATGGACGATTACCTCGCCAAGCCGTTCACGATGGACAGCCTGGCCGCGACGGTGGCACGGCACCTGCCGGCGCAAGCCGCACCGCCGCGATAATCGCCGCCCATGCGAGTCCACCGCGGGCACCACCTGCAACCCACCGCCGCCGGCTGCGCGCTGACCATCGGCAACTTCGACGGCGTTCACCGCGGCCACCAGGCCATGCTGGCGCTGCTCAACAACGAGGCCCGGCATCGCGGCCTGCGCAGCTGCGTGATGACCTTCGAGCCGCACCCGCGCGACTGGTTCGCGGCCAAGGCCGGCAGACCGGAGCTGGCGCCGCTGCGCATCGCCACGCTGCGCGACAAGCTGCGCGAGCTGGAGCGCTGCGGCGTCGACGAGGTGGTGCTGCTGCGCTTCGACGATGCGCTGGCCGGCATGAGCCCGACCGACTTCATCGAGCAGGTGCTGGTCGAGCGCCTGGCCACGCGCTACGTGCTGGTGGGCGACGATTTCCGCTTCGGCGCCCAGCGCGCTGGCGACTACGCGCTGCTCGATGCCGCTGGCGGCAGGCTGGGATTCGACGTGGCGCGGATGATGAGCTACGAGGTGCACGGCCTGCGCGTCTCCAGCTCGGCCGTGCGCGAAGCCCTGGCCACCGGCGACATGCCTGGCGCCGCGCGCCTGCTGGGCCGGTCCTACAGCATCAGCGGCCACGTGGTGCACGGCCGCAAGCTGGGCCGCGACCTGGGCTTTCGCACGCTGAACCTGCGCTTTCCGTCGCACCGCCCGGCGGCGCAAGGCATCTTCGTGGTCCAGGTCCATGGACTGGGGCCGGAGCCGCTGCCGGGCGTGGCCAGCCTGGGCGTGCGGCCCACGGTCGAGGATGCCGGCAGGGTGCTGCTGGAAGTGCATTGCCTGCGCTGGCCCGAGCACATCGCGCTCGAAGGCGGCTACGCCCGCATCCTGCAGGTCGATCTGATGCACAAGCTGCACGACGAGCGCCGCTACGAGTCGCTCGATGCCTTGCGCGCCGGCATCGCCCAGGACGTGGTCGACGCGCGCGCCTGGTGGGCCCGTGCGCCGCGGTAACGCGCCCGCGCGGGCCCGGTAGAATCCCGGCCATGTCGACCCGGTTTGTCACGTCTCTTGCAGCGCAGCACGGTCACGCCCGCACGCGCCGGCAGACCACGCGCGACCGAATTCAGAGCGCCGCCTGACGTCGCGCGCTCCCAAGACGTCCCCCCTGCGGCCGCCGGCACGCCCGTCCGCAGGCCCACCGGCTCGCCGCCGCCGCTGGCCGACACAGCGCCCGGCACCCGCGAATCCGCCCGACACGCACCCGACGCGGTGCCCTGATTGACGCGCCCCATGACCACCGACGCCAACGCCCCCGACTACCGCAGCACGCTGAACCTGCCTGACACGTCCTTCCCGATGCGCGGCGACCTGCCCAAGCGCGAACCGGGCTGGGTCAAGAGCTGGAACGACACCGCCGGCACCGGCGGCGGCCTCTACAAGCGCCTGCGCGACGCCCGTCACGGCGCGCCGCTGTTCGTGCTGCACGACGGCCCGCCCTACGCCAACGGCCAGATCCACATGGGCCATGCGGTCAACAAGATCCTCAAGGACATGATCGTCAAGTCGAAGCAGCTCGCCGGCTTCGACGCGCAGTACATCCCCGGCTGGGACTGCCACGGCCTGCCGATCGAGAACGCGATCGAGAAGCTGCATGGGCGCAAGCTGAGCCGCGACGACATGCAGGCCCGCAGCCGTGCCTTCGCCACTGAGCAGATCGCCCAGCAGCGCGAGGACTTCAAGCGCCTGGGCGTGCTCGGCGACTGGGATCGCCCGTACCGCACGATGGACCCGGCCAACGAGGCGGGGGAGATCCGCGCCTTCAAGCGCGTGATCGAGCGCGGCTTCGTCTACCGCGGCCTGAAGCCCGTCTACTGGTGCTTCGACTGCGGCTCGTCGCTGGCCGAGTTCGAGATCGAATACGCCGACAAGCAGAGCGACACGCTGGACGTGGCCTTCGAGACGAACGACGCCGCCCGCCTGGCCGCGGCCTTCGGCCTGGCGGCGTTGCCGGCTGGCAAGACCGCCTTCGCGGTGATCTGGACCACCACTGCCTGGACCCTCCCCGCCAACCAGGCCTTGAACGTCCATCCCGAGCTGGACTACGCGCTGGTCGAGACGCCCATCGGCTGCCTGGTGCTGGCCGAGAGCCTGGTCGAGAAATGCCTGGCGCGCTTCGGGCTGCAAGGCCGGGTCATCGCCACCGCGAAGGGCGAGAAGCTCGGCGGCCTGGTGTTCCGCCACCCGCTGTTCGACGTGGACGCCGGCTACCGGCGCCTCTCGCCGGTCTACCTGGCCGACTACGTGTCCGCCGACGACGGCACCGGCCTCGTCCACTCCTCGCCGGCCTATGGCGTGGACGACTTCAACTCCTGCGTCAAGCACGGCATGGCGGTCGACGAGATCCTGAACCCGGTGCAGGGCAACGGCGCCTACGCGGCCGACTTCCCGCTGTTCGGCGGCCAGCACATCTGGAAGGCCGTGCCGGTCATCCTCGAGACGCTGAAGAACGCCGGCCGCCTGCTGGCCACCGAGCGCATCACCCACAGCTACCCGCACTGCTGGCGCCACAAGACCCCGGTGATCTACCGCGCGGCGGCCCAGTGGTTCATCCGCATGGACGAGGGCGAAGGTGTCTTCACGAAGGACAAGGCGCCCAAGACCCTGCGCCAGCTGGCGCTGGACGCGATCGACCACACCGCGTTCTACCCCGAGAGCGGCCGCCACCGCCTGCGCGACATGATCGCCAACCGGCCCGACTGGTGCATCTCGCGCCAGCGCAGCTGGGGCGTGCCGGTGCCGTTCTTCCTGCACAAGGATTCCGGCGAGTTGCACCCGCGCACCATGGAGATCCTCGACCAGGCGGCCGACATCGTCGAGCAGGGTGGCGTGGAGGCCTGGAGCCGCGTCACCACCGAGCAGATCCTCGGCGCGGCCGATGCCGAGCACTACACCAAGAGCACCGACATCCTGGAAGTCTGGTTCGATTCCGGGAGCAGCTTTCAGCACGTGCTGCGCGGCAGCCATGCCGGCCTGTACGCCAACGGCAACTTCCACGCCCAGGGTCCCGAGGCCGACCTGTATCTGGAAGGCCACGACCAGCACCGCGGCTGGTTCCACAGCTCGCTGCTGCTGGGCTGCGCGCTGTACGACCGCGCGCCCTACAAGGGCCTGCTGACCCACGGCTTCACGATCGACAGCCAGGGCCGCAAGATGAGCAAGTCGCTGGGCAACGGGCTGGACCCTCAGGAGGTGTTCAAGAAGCTGGGGGCGGAGATCATCCGCCTGTGGGTGGCTGCCAGCGACTATTCCGGCGACATCGCCGGCGACGACAAGATCCTGGCCCGCGTGGTGGACAGCTACCGCCGCATCCGCAACACGCTGCGCTTCCTGATGGCCAATGTGTCGGACTTCGACCCCGCCGTGGACGCCGTGCCGCCGGCGCAGATGCTGGAGATCGACCGCTACGCGCTGGCCCGCGCGGCCGAGCTGCAGGCCGAGATCCTGAAGCACTACGACGTCTACGAGTTCCACCCGGTGGTCGCCAAGCTGCAGGTCTATTGCTCGGAAGACCTGGGCGCCTTCTACCTGGACGTGCTGAAGGACCGGCTCTACACCACCGCGCCCAAGAGCCTGGCGCGCCGCTCGGCCCAGACCGCGCTGTGGCAGATCACGAACGCGATGCTGCGCTGGATGGCGCCGTTCCTCAGCTTCACCGCCGAGGAGGCCTGGGCCACGTTCGCCGGTACGGCCAAGGGGCAAGGCGGCAGCGGCACGATCTTCACCGAGACCTACTGGCCCTTCGCCACGCCCAACGAAGCGCTGCTGGCCAAGTGGACCCGCCTGCGTGCGATCCGCGACGTCGCCAACAAGGAGATCGAGGCCTTGCGCGGCGCCGGCCAGGTCGGCGCCTCGCTGCAGGCCACGCTCGCCATCACCGCGGGCGCCGACGACGCGGCGCTGCTGCGCTCGCTGGGCGAGGACCTGAAGTTCGTCACCATCACCTCGGCCGTGACGGTGGAAGACGGGCCCGAGCTGAAGGTCGCCGTCAGCCCCGCGACCGCGGCCAAATGCGAGCGCTGCTGGCATTACCGCGACGACGTGAACGCCGACCCCGCGCACCCCGGACTGTGCGGCCGCTGCACCAGCAACCTGTACGGCGCGGGCGAAACCCGCACCGTGGCCTGACGCCATGGCGCGCAGCAGTGTCCGCGCGTCGCGCAAGGGCCCGGGCCTGGCCGTCTGGCTGGGCCTGGCGCTGGTGGTGATCCTGCTCGACCAGTTCACCAAGGTGCTGATCGTGGGCAACTTCGAGCTGGGCGAAAGCCGCATGGTCACCAGCTTCTTCAACGTCGTGCGGGTGCACAACACCGGCGCGGCCTTCTCGTTCCTGGCAGGTGCGGCCGGATGGCAGCGCTGGTTCTTCATCGGCCTGGGCAGCGTCGCCTCGGCGGTGATCGTCTGGATGCTCGACAAGCACGCCGGTCAGACCTTGTTCTGCTTCGCGGTCGCGCTGATCCTGGGCGGCGCGGTGGGCAACGTGATCGACCGGCTGATCCACAGCTACGTGGTCGATTTCCTGCAGTTCCACTGGGCCTGGCTCGCGCCGATGTTCCCGGGCGGCTACTTCCCCAGCTTCAACCTCGCCGACAGCGCCATCACGGCCGGAGCCATCGGGCTGATCATCGACGAATTGCGTCGCGTTCGGCGCGGCTGAACCGCGTCGCAGGCGCCACGTCGTAGACTGGGGCCGATGCTGCTCGACACCCTGCTCTCCGCGCGCGACCTGGGGCGCCTGGTCGACATCGCCGGGGTCATGATCCGCCACGGCCTGGGCGACACCGTCCAGCGCCTGGGCTGGGCCGACGCGCTGGAGAAGGCCGGCCACCGATTGCACCGCGAGCACGCGGCCGACCTCGCCCGGCTGCCGCGCCCGGTGCAGTTGCGCATGACGCTGGAGGAACTCGGACCGACCTTCGTCAAGCTCGGCCAGATCCTCGCCGGGCGTGCCGACCTGCTGGGCCCCGACGTCATCGCCGAGCTCGAAAAACTGCACAGCCAGGTGCCGGCGCTGCCGCTGGAAGCCTTGCGGGCCCAGTTGCGCGAGGACCTGGGCGGCGAGCCCGAGACGCTGTTCGCGCGCTTCGACGACCAGCCGCTGGCAGCCGCGTCGATCGCCCAGGTCCACCGCGCCCAGCTGATGGACGGCACCGAGGTGGTGGTCAAGATCCGCCGCCCCGGCATCCGCGAGGTCATCGAGGCCGACCTGCGACTGCTCGAGCGGCTGGCGGCCATCGCCGAAGGCCGCATGCCCGCGCTCAAGCCCTACCGGCCGCAAGGCCTGGTGCGCGAATTCGGGCGCTCGTTGCGCCGCGAGCTCGATCTCGCGGCCGAGTGCCACAACGCCGAGCGCATCGCCGCCAACCTGCTGCCGCTGGGCTTCGTCAGCATCCCCAAGGTGCATTGGGCGCTGACCAGCGAACGGGTCAATGTGCAGGACCATGTCGGGGGCATCCCCGGCGGCGAGCTGGACCGGCTCGCGGCAGAAGGCCTGGACCGCAGCCTGCTGGCGCGGCGCGGCGCCCAGGCCGTGCTGAAGATGATCGTCGAGGACGGCTTCTTCCATGCCGACCCGCATCCCGGCAACGTCTTCTACCTGAGCGACAACCGGATCGCCTTCATCGACTTCGGCATGGTCGGACGGCTGTCGTCGCGGCGACGCGAGGAACTGCTTCAACTGCTGCTGGGCCTGGTGCAGCGGCGCCCGCAGGCGGTGGCCGACGTGCTGATGGACTGGGCCAGCGCCAACGACGAGGGGCTGGCCGGCGTCAACCTCGGGCAGCTGGAGGTCGAGATCGAGGATTTCGTCGACCAGTACCACGGCACGCCGCTGGCCGACCTGAGCCTGGGGCAGATGCTCAGCGACGTGACGGCGATCCTGCGCGGCCATCGTCTCGCCCTGCCCTCCGACCTGGCCTTGCTGATCAAGGCCTTCATTTCGCTCGAAGGCATGGGCCGCGCGCTGGATCCGGGTTTCCACATGGCCACCGAGGCCCTGCCGATCCTGCGCCAGGTGCTGCGCTCGCGCTACCAGCCCAAGGCGCTGGCGCAGCGCGGCTGGGCCTCGGTGCAGCGCCTGCTGCAGGTCGCCGAGCAATTGCCGCACGACGTCTCGCGGCTGATGCGCAGCGCGCGCCGCGGCCGGCTCAGCGTCGGCATCGACGTCAGCCACCTCAAGCAGGTGGGCGACCAGCTCGACCGGGCCGCCAGCCGGCTGTCGGTGGCGCTGGTGATCTCGGCGCTGATCATCGGCTCGTCGATCGTGATGACGGTGGGCGGCGGGCCGCAGCTGTTCGGGCTGCCGGCCTTCGGCCTGCTGGGCTTCCTGGGCGCGGTGGGCGGCGGACTGTGGTTGCTGCGCAGCACGCTGCGATCGCGCAGGCATCTCGACTGAGCGCCGCCCCGGGATAGGGTCAGCCCGGCTGGACGGCGGCAGGCCCGCCACCTACCCTGCAGCGAAGGAGATCCCGGATGCAGGCTGACCCATCGACGCCCCCTCCACAAGACACCGCCGCGGCGGCGACGCCCACCGACAACCCGCCCAGCTTCCTGATCCCGCTGAACCCGCTGGGTTTCGGTGCGCCGTTGCGGTGGCTGGCGCTGGGTTGGCGCGATTTCCTGCGCGCACCGCTGATCGGCCTGTTCTACGGCGCCTGCTTCATGGCCATGGGCTGGGCCCTGCTGGCGGTGTTCGAGAACGCCCCCGCCTACACGCTCGCGCTGTCGGCCGGCTTTCTGTTGATGGGGCCGTTCATGTGTCTGGGGCTGTACCACGTCAGCCGGCAGCTGGAGTCGGGGCTGCGGCCGGACTTCGGCCAGTCGCTGATGGCCTGGGACGCGCGCATGGGGACGCTGGGCATCTTCGGCTTCGTGCTGCTGGTGCTGGAAATGCTGTGGGGCCGCGCCAGCCTGATCATCTTCGCGGTCAGCTTCGACGGCATGCCCGATTTCAAGGGCTCGCTGGCCGCGCTGCTGAACCCCGACAACCTGAACTTCATCGTCGCCTACGTGGTCGTGGGAGCGCTGTTCGCGGGGCTGATCTTCGCCGTCAGCGTGGTGTCGATCCCGATGATCCTCGACCGGCAGACCGACGCCATCACCGCCGGGCTGACCAGCTTTCGGCTGGTGCTGACCCAGCCCGGCGTGATGCTGTGGTGGGGCTTCCTGCTGACCGCGCTGGTGGTGCTGGCCCTGCTACCCTGGTTCGCCGGGCTGCTGGTGGTCGGGCCGGTGACGGGCCACGCCACCTGGCATGCCTACCGGGCGGCGGTCGGCGCGGGCGACCCACCCGCCGCGCCTTCGCCCTGAGGCACCGCCGTCCTGGCGCGGGTCGCCCGTCCGATCAGGCGGGCTTCTTGTCGGTCGTGCCCGACAGCAAGGGCATCACGCCGGTGCTGGTGCTGCCCAGCAGGCCGGTCTGCGAATAGATCGCCAGCTTCTGGCGCGTGTCCTGGATGTCCAGGTTGCGCATGGTCAGCTGGCCGATGCGGTCGGCCGGCGTGAACGCGCCCTCGACCTTTTCCATGCTCAGCCGCTCGGGCTGGTAGGTCAGGTTCGGGCTCTCGGTGTTCAGGATCGTGTAGTCGTTGCCGCGGCGAAGTTCCAGCGTCACCTCACCGGTGATCGCGCTGGCCACCCAGCGCTGCGCGGTCTCACGCAGCATCAGGCACTGCGAATCGAACCAGCGGCCCTGGTACAGCAGGCGGCCCAGCTTGCGGCCGTTCATGCGGTAGGTCTCGATGGTGTCCTCGTTGTGGATGCCGGTCACCAGGCGCTCGTAGGCGATGTGCAGCAGTGCCATGCCCGGGGCTTCGTAGATGCCGCGGCTCTTGGCCTCGATGATGCGGTTCTCGATCTGGTCGCACATGCCCAGGCCGTGGCGGCCGCCGATTTCGTTGGCCTTGTAGAACAGGCTCAGCAGGTCGGGGAAGGTCTGGCCGTTCAGCGCGACCGGAATGCCTTCCTCGAAGCGCACCGAGACGGTCTCGCGCTTGACCTCCACGTCGTCGCGCCAGAAGGCCACGCCCATGATGGGCTTGACGATGTTGATGCCGGCGTTCAGGAACTCCAGGTCCTTGGCCTCGTGCGTGGCGCCGAGGATGTTGGAGTCGGTCGAGTAGGCCTTCTCGACGCTCATCTTGTAGTCGAAGCCGGCGGCGATCAGGTACTCGCTCATCTCCTTGCGGCCGCCCAACTCGTCGATGAAGGTCTGGTCCAGCCAGGGCTTGTAGATGCGCAGCGCCGGATTGGCCAGCAGGCCGTAGCGGTAGAAGCGCTCGATGTCGTTGCCCTTGTAGGTGCTGCCGTCGCCCCAGATGTTGACGCCGTCGTCGCGCATCGCCACCACCAGCGCGGTGCCGGTGACGGCGCGGCCCAGCGGCGTGGTGTTGAAGTAGGTGGCGCCGCCGGTGGAGATGTGGAAGGCGCCGCACTGGATCGCCGAGATGCCCTCGGCCACGAGCTGGTGGCGGCAATCGATCAGGCGCGCGATCTCGGCACCGTAGGCCAGGGCCTTGCGCGGGATGTCGTCGTAGTCGGTCTCGTCGGGCTGGCCCAGGTTGGCCGTGTAGGCACAGGGGATCGCGCCCTTGGCTCGCATCCAGTGCACTGCGGCACTGGTGTCCAGGCCGCCGGAAAAGGCAATGCCGACGCGCTCGCCGACGGGGAGTTTCTGAAGGATGCTGGCAGTCATGGCTCGGGTCTTTCGCGGAACCTGCAATGGTACCGCGCCGGGGCGCGCCGCCGTGCCCCACGCTGCACCTCGCGCGCCGGCGGCGGGCCTGCCGCCGCCACAAGAGTCACAAGACCATTTAAGTTGTGTGCAATTTAATTTTGAACGATCATTCGCGCATGTCGAACCCGTCGCCCGCCTCGTCCCCCGCCGATTCCTGGCTGGCGCTGGACCGCCAGCTGTGCTTCGCGCTGTATGCGGCCTCGTTGTCGATGACCCGGGCCTACAAGCCCCTGCTGGACCCGCTGGGTCTGACCTACCCGCAGTACCTGGCGATGCTGGCCCTGTGGGAATCCGACGGCATCCCGGTCTCGGCGCTGGGCGACCGGCTGGGCCTCGATTCCGGCACGTTGACCCCGCTGCTCAAGCGCCTCGAAGGCAGCGGCCTGCTGAGCCGCCAGCGCGACCCGAGCGACGAGCGGCGCGTGCTGCTGTACCTGAGCCCGACCGGCCGCGCCCTGCGCCAACGCGCGAAGACCGTCCCCCAGCGCATGGCGGCGCTCGCCGGCTGTTCGCTGGGCGACATCTCCGAGCTGACCGAACGCCTGACGGCGCTGCGGCAGCACCTGTCCCAGGCTCCGGCCTGACCGCTCCCGAAAGGTCCTTCCCATGGCACTCGACAAAGTCCTCTACACCGCCCATGCCACCGCCACCGGCGGCCGTACCGGCACCGCACGTTCGTCGGACGATGCGCTGGTGGTGACCCTCAGCACACCGCGCGAACTGGGCGGCGCGGGCGGCCCGGGCACCAATCCCGAGCAGATGTTCGCGGCCGGCTATTCGGCCTGCTTCATCGGCGCGATGAAGGCCGTCGCCGCAGGCCGCAAGATCAAGCTGCCGGACGAGGTGTCGATCACGGCCGACGTCGGCATCGGCCCGATCCCGGCCGGCTTCGGCATCCAGGTGGCGATGGCGATCAGCGTGCCGGGCATGGCCCGTGCCGACGCCGAGAGCCTGGTGGCCGCGGCGCACCAGGTGTGTCCCTATTCGAACGCCACCCGCGGCAACATCGACGTCACCCTGACCGTGGTCTGAGTCGCACCTGGCGGCCTGCCGAGCGGACTCAGCGAGAGGCCGCCAGCAGGCGCAGCAGCAACTCCACCCGGGCCTTGCCCGGCGTGAGTGCGCCGGCCGACGGCAAGGCGCCCGGCGGGTCCCCGACCACGCTGCCGCCTTGGCAGCGCGTGGCCCGCAGCACCTGGATGCCGTCGGCCTGGGCGGCCATCAGCGCGCGCTCCATCTCGACGTGCACCGAGCCGTTGCCGGTGCCCTCGACGACGATGCCGCGGGCCCCCAGCGCCCGCACCGCCGCCACCAGCGCCCCGTCGGCACCGGCATGGCAGGCCAGCACATCCACGCGCGGCCATTGCGTCACCGGCCGGTCCACGCAGGCCAGCCCCAACGGCTCGCCGGCCGGCCAGTCGCGCCAGCGCTGCACCCGTCCTTCGTCGACCCCCGCCAGCGGCCCGGCGTCGCCCGATCCGAAGGCGTCGACGCGGTAGGGATGCAGCTTGCGCACCTCCGTCGGACCATGCACCCGGCCGGCCAGCACGGTCAGCACGCCGCAGGCCCCGGCGACACCGGCCACGGTCACGGCATCCAGCAGGTTCTGCGGGCCGTCGGCCTGCAGCGAGCTGGCGGGGCGCATCGCGGCGGTCAGCACCACCGGCTTGGCGGGGGCCAGCACGCGCTGCAGGAACCAGGCCGTCTCCTCCAGGGTGTCGGTGCCATGCGGGATGACCAGCCCCGCCACCTCCGGCCGCGCGAGGTGGTGCGCCACCCGTCGGGCCAGCCGTTGCCAGGTCGCGTGGTCCATGTCCTTGCTGTTGAGCTGGGCCACCTGCTCGGCCTCCAGCGCGCGCCCGCGCAGCGCCGGCAGCGCGCTCACCAGGTCGGCCACGGCGACCTGGCCCGCGGTGTAGCCGACGTTGTCGGAGGCGTCGCGCGCGGTCCCCGCAATCGTGCCGCCGGTGCCGAGGAGGACGATCAAGCCGGAATTGTTTTGCATTTTTCGAAGGTCTGGATAAAAATACAGATACTGGATGCAACCTCAGCCCGCCATGATCGAAAGCCCCAAGCTCACCGCCCGACAGCAGCAGATCCTGGATCTGGTGCAAAGCACGATCGCCCGCACCGGCTCACCGCCCACGCGGGCTGAAATTGCCGCCGAGCTGGGCTTCAAGTCGCCCAACGCGGCCGAGGAACATCTGCAGGCCCTGGCGCGCAAGGGCGTGATCGAGCTGATCGGCGGCACCTCGCGCGGCATTCGCCTGCAGTCCAGCACTTTACGCGCCCTCAACGAGGCCCGCGGCAAACAGTACATGCTGCCCCTGCCCAGCCTGTCCCAGCTGACGTTGCCGCTGGTCGGCCGGGTGGCCGCCGGTCATCCGATCCTGGCGCAGGAACACATCGACCAGACCTACGTGCTCGAAGCCAGCCTGTTCCCGCGCAAGCCCGACTACCTGCTGAAGGTCAAGGGCATGAGCATGCAGGGGGCAGGCATCGTCGACGGCGACCTGCTGGCGGTGCAGAAGACCGCGGACGCGCGCAACGGCCAGATCGTCGTCGCCCGGCTGGATGACGAAGTCACCGTCAAGCGCTTCCACCGCAGCCGCCACGGCATCGAGTTGCTGCCCGAGAACCCCGACTTCGAACCGATCGTGGTGCCGCCCGACCGCGAAGACTTCTCGATCGAGGGCATCGCCGTCGGGCTGGTGCGGCAGCACATGCTGATCTGACGCGACAGGCCCGGTCACGCCATGGTAACGATCAAGAGCCCCAAGGTCAGCCGGGCTAGCGATTGCCGGCGCCTGGAGCAATTGCCCAACGTCGGCCCGGCCATGGCCGCGGATCTTCGCGGCCTGGGCATCGCGCAACCCGCCGACCTGCGCGGCCGCGACGCCTTCGCGCTGTACCGCCAGCTCGAACGGCTGAGCGGCAAGCGTCAGGACCCCTGCGTGCTCGACACCTTCCTGGCCATCGTCGACTTCATGAACGGCGCGCCGGCGCGGCCCTGGTGGGCCTACACGCCGGAGCGCAAGCGGTTGCACGGCCAGGTGCCGGTCGGACCTGACCTGCCCGCCTGACCCGCGCGGCGGCCCATGGTCGGGCAGCCGTGCTCACGCCTGCGGTGGGCGCAGTCCATCGCGCCGCAGCAGCGCCGGGAACAGGCGCAGCCACAGCGCCACCACCGCCAGCGTGCCCAGGCCGCCCAGCAGCACCGACCCGACCGGCCCCAGCAGGGCCGCCGTGGCGCCGGATTCGAATTCGCCGAGCTGGTTGCTGGCGCCGATGAACACCGAGTTCACCGCGCCCACGCGACCCCGCATCGCGTCCGGGGTCTCGAGCTGCACCAGCGACTGTCGGATCACGACATTGACCATGTCCGCGGCCCCGGTGACCGCCAGCGCTCCGAAGGCCAGCCAGAACTCGCGTGCCAGCGCGAACCCGATCGTCGCCAGGCCGAACAGCGCCACGCTGCCCATCAACCATCGTCCGGCACGGCGCTCCACCGGCGCGCGGGCCAGCCACAGGCCCACGCCGACGGCCCCCAGTGCCGGAGCGGAGCGCAGCAGGCCCAAGCCGGCGGGCCCGGTGTGCAGCAGGTCCCTGGCGAAGATGGGCAGCAAGGCCGTCGCCCCGCCCAGCAGGACCGCGAACAGATCCAGCGACATCGCGCCCAGCACGACCGGCCGCTGCAGGATGAACCGGATCCCGGCGGTCAGGCTGTCGAGCCCCGGTGCGGCGGCACGCTGGACGCGCGGCCTGGCGCGGATCAGCAAGGTGCTGAGCACCGCCGCGACCAGCAGCCCCAGCGACACGGCATAGACCAACGCGGCGCCCCGGTGGGCCGCCGCCATGGCGGCATCGCCGGACACTGCGCCGGATCGCACGAGCACCGGCCCGAGCGCGTAAAGCACGCCGCCCAGCGCCGGCCCGGCGACGATGGCCACCTGCATCACCGAACTGCTGGTCGCGACCGCGCGCGGCAGCAGTTCCTCGGGAACCAGCGACGGCGTCAGCGCCTGCACCGACGGCATCTGCAGCGCGCGGGCCATGCCCAGGCCGGCCGACAAGCCCAGGATCAGGCCCGACGCGACCCAGTCGCCGAGACTGGCGCCGCACAGCACGCTGGCCACCACGGCTTGCACGCCCAGACTGGCGGCGAGCAGGCGGCGGCGGTCGTGGTGATCGACCAGATGGCCGGCCGGCAAGGTCAGCAGCAGGGCCGGCAGAAACTGCACCAGTCCGACCAGGCCCAGTTGCCAGGCGCTGCGCGTCAGGTCGTACATCTGCCAGCCCAGCGCCACCATCAGCATCTGGTTGGCGCTGGTGCCGGCCAGCCGGGCCATCAGCAGTTTCAGGTAATCGGCCTGGTCGCGCAGGCGCAGGCGGGACGATGGGGTCGAGATCGGGTCGGCAGGGTTCAGGGACATGGCGGCGAGCTTACGCGACCGCCTGGCGCGCGCCGCCACGCCAGGGCCATACGCCCCCCCGCCGAAGGCCGTCAGGCCGAGGCCTTGAAGGCCATCACGGCTTGGTTTCGCAGCGTCCGCAGCAACGTCAACTCCTGCTCGGACGGTTGCAGATCGGCCCGCTCGCTGTCCGCGTAGATCAATGCGAACGGGGCCGACTTCATCATCATCGGCAGCAGCAGAAAGCCCCGTGCCGGTGCCTCGCGGTACCAGGCCGGCAGGCGGGGCGCCAGGCTGGCCGCGCAACCGTCGGCGATCAGGGTGTCGACCCCCTTCTTGCAGGCCGCCGCGAACAGGTCGGCCGGCACGCTGGCCCCGGCCTCGACCCGGAAGCGCGCCCGCAGCGCCTCCACGCCATCGCCCAGACCGAGGCGGCCGGTCAGCGCGCCGCTGCGCGGATCGCGCAGGCAGAACACGACCCGTTGGAAGTCCAGCGCGCGCCACATGGTTTCCAGGATGATGCGAAGCACTTCGTTGAGCTTGAAGCTGTCGCCCGCCAGGCTGGCCGTGACATCGGCGATACCCGCCGACAACAAAGCCTGGGCGACACCCGGCGCCTGCGCGGTGGAGGCAGCCGCGGCAGCCGGCAGCGCAGGCGCAACCACCGCCGGCTCGGTCGCCAGCAGGCGGCGGGCACGGGCCGTCGGGGCCGGTGCCAGGCCCAGGCCGGCCGCCAATTCGACCAGATGCCCGCGGGCCACCTGCACCGCGTCGCTCAGCGCCTGCGCGCTGAGTCCCAGCGGACGCGCGTAGCGCTCCGACAGCTCGGCCACCCGGTGGCGGTGTTCATCGCCCGCCATCAAGGCCTGCACCAGTTCGCCGGCGGCGCGCACACGCCAGCGCATCTGTTCTTCGGGCGCGTCGAGGTGCCGCTGCGGCACCTCGCCCTGCGGCGGCGCCATCAGGCGCCGCAGGCTGTCGGGCAGGTCCCAGACGGCCGCCACGCCCTGCCCCAGCGCGTCGTAGCTCAAGCCCAGCACCTCGATCTGTGCCCGCTCGGCGTGGGGGTCAGCGTGGCTGCGCACACGGGCGGCTTCCTGCGGAAAATAGTACTCGCACAGCAGTCGGCCCAGGTGGCTCAGCATGCCGGCCACGAAGGCTTCCTCGCGCTCGCGGGAGGCGGGCGTGAGCTGATCGACCAGCGTCGAGGTCAGCAGCGCCTCCAGGAACAAGCCCTTCATGCGATCGGCGTGCGCGCGGTCGCCCATGTGCTCGATCAGCAGCAGTGACAAGGCCATGTTGCGGATGCCGCCGAACCCCACCAGCGCAGCCGCCCGCGACACGGTGCTGATCTCGCCGGCACCGACGCGTCGGAACTGCGCGCTGTTGACCAGGCGCAGCAGGCGCTGGGTCAGCGCCACGTCGCGCAGGATCTCGGCCGACAGCACATGCAGGCTTTCGGTGTCCGACGAGGTGATGCGCTGGATGCGCAGCACGGCATCGCTGAGCGCCGGGAAGTCGCCGTTCAGGCGCATCCGGCGCAGCAGGAAGTTCAAGGTGCCATGGCCGGCCGCCGCGTCGGCGCCGGGCGACAGCCAGCCATCGAGGGCATCGCGGAACGCCGCCGCGCCGGGCCAGCGCTTGTCGGGCGCGCGCGCGGCCGCGCGCAGCACGATGGAACGCAGCGCGTCGTCGACCTCGGGGCCCTCGCCGTCGGGCCAGCGGACCTCGTCCTGGATCGCCCGCTGCAGCGCCTGCATCGGGTCGCGGCCGTCGCGCCAGGCACGCCCGGTGAGCATCTGCCCCAGCATCATGCCGGCGGCGAACACATCCATCGCCGGTGACGGCGCCTGGCCGGCCGCCGCTTCCGGCGAGATGTAGCCGGGTGTGCCGACGATCCGCCCGTCGTGCTCTGCCGACAGGCGCGCGGCGATGCCGAAATCCATCACCCGCGGCCGGCCGTCCTCGCCCAGCAGCACGTTGGACGGCTTCAAGTCCCGGTGCACCACGCCGCGCGCGTGGGCCGCGGCCAGCGCGTCGAGCACCTCGCGCATCAGTTGCACCGCGTCGCGCGCCGGCAGCGCGCCGTTCAGGCGCAGGTGCTCGGCCAACGTCGGTCCGGCGACGCATTCGCTGACGATGTAAGACTGCGCCCCCTCCTGCCCGACGTCGAACACCGGCACGATGCCCGGATGCTGCAAGGCGCCGGCGAGCCGCGCCTCGTTGAGCCAGGAGGCGCAGGTCTCGGCATCGGCGGCCGGATGGATCAGCTTGAGCGCCACGTCGCGCTGCAAGGTCGGATCGTGGGCCCGCCACACGGTGGCCTGGGCACCCTGCCCCAGGCGACTCAGCAAATCGAAGCGGCCGATGCGCCGCGCGGTCACCGTGCTCACGGCGCCGACTCGCTGCGCGCCGGCGCGACCGGCTTTCCTGCGGGCGGACGGCGCGCCGGCGTCGGCGCGTCGCCCGGCCGCCCGGCCGCCGCACCGCCGGTGGCATCGCCCATCAAGGCCTCCTGAAACTCGTTCAAGGCCAGGCCCAGGGCTCGCGCATAGCGCCGGCCCACGGCCTGCACCGCCGCCACGGCCTGGCGCGCCGGCAAGGCGCTGGCATCGACCAGATCATTGGCGCAACTCGCCGTGGCACGCAGGACATCGTTGTCGCTCTCGGGATGGTGGACCGGCGTGCCGGGTGCCAGGCGGCGGATCATGTGCAGCACACTGTCGTCCAGCCCCCAATGGCGCGCCACCGCAAGGCCGATCTCTTCCGTGTCGGCGCCCAGCACCGCGAACGACGCGGCCTCGGCCGACATGCCGGCTTCGGCGGGGCCGCCGGCCACCGGGCTGTCGGCGGACTGGGTCAGCCGCCGGATCTGCCCGGCCTCGTCGGGCAGGTGGTACTGCACCACCAGGCGGCCCAGGTTTTGCAGCTGCGTGATCAGCGACACGACTTCGCCGTCATAGCCTGCGGGCGCGAGGCGGGTCGCGACCCGGCCGGCGCGCTGCACCTGGCGGATCAGGGCCTGCATCTCGGCCGCCGCCGACTCGTTCATCGGACCCGGCCAGGGCCTCAGGCTGAGGGCCGCGCGGCGTACCCCGTCCAGGCCCAGCAGGGCGATCGCCCGGCGCAGCATCAGCACCGGGCCGTCGGTGGTCACGGCGGCGCCGCGCACCTGCGCGCTGTTGACCATGCGCAGCAATTCGAAGGTCAGCGCCATGTCGCCCAGCACGGCCTCGGCCAGCTCGCTGGTGCGCCCGCGCTCCATCAGCGACAGATGGGCCACCCGTTCGGCGCCGCCCGGCAGCGCCGGCAACACGCCCACCGAGCGCAGCCGGTCGAGCAGCAGGGCCAGCGGGCCGCCCTCGCTGTCGGCGCTGGTCTTGATCCAGCCTTCGAGCGCGTGCTGAAGGGTCCGGGCATTGCGGTAGCGCTGCCGGACCTGGCGGTCGGTCGCGCGATTGACGATGGCCCGCAGCGGATCCGGGATGGGCCGCGGCACGGACCAGGGCAGGCGCACGAAGTCCTGGCCCGCCGGCGGCATCAGCGCCATCACCTTGAGCACGTCGGGCTGGTCCAGCGCAGGCTGACCGGCCAGGCCGTGGTGCATCACGATGCCCAGGGCCAGCACATCGTTGACGGCAGCGTCACGGACGGCCCGCAAGGCATCCATCGCGCCGTCGGGCGCCGGTTCGCCAACGTCCTGGCGACAGGCCAGATCGAGCCCGAGGATCGCCACGTGGCCTGCGTCGTCGACACCGAGCAGCCAGGGCTGCAAATCGCGGTGCGCCACCCCGGCCTCGTGGGCATAAGCCAGGCCCTGTGCGGCCTGGGCGGCCCAGGTGGCCAGCTCGGTGGCCGGGATGCCCTGACGCGAGAAGCGCTCGGCCCAGGTGACCAGGGTGCCTCGCTCGTAGGCCGCGTAGGGCCAGCGCTCATGCTCGGCCACCTCGACCGGCCGCGCCAGCTGCGGGTGGTTCAGGCGTGCGGCATGCCGCGCCGCCTGGAACCAGGCGTCCAGGGCCGCGCCAGCAGGCTGCTGGCGTGGCATCACCAGCATGAATTCCTGTTCGCTGCGGCTGTCCATCGCCAGCCAGGCCATGGTCAGCGCACTCTTGCCCAGCAGACGCAGCAGCTGGAATCGGCCGAACAGGCGCACCGCCGGCCGCGGCGCGGCGGCCGCGGCGACAGGCGGCGTTGCGTCGGCGGCCGCCGGACGGGCGGCTGGATCGAAGGACGGTTGGGGTTGACTCATGGACTGGGGGCAGATTGCCAAGCCATTGAACCGCGCCGGCCGCTGGCGCGATGGACGGAACAAGGGCACAAAGTGCGATCTTTTCGGTGTCAGGCGATGCCGCCGCCCTTCGCCGGTGCCAGCTCGATCACGTCGCCCGCGCCGCTGACGAACGCGGCACGCACGGGCTCGCCGGGTTGAAGCGCCGCCACCGCGGCCTGGTAGCGGATCAGTTGGTCGCACAGGTCCGGCTGGTCCTGCGGGCGGCTGTCCAACTTGTAGTCGAGCACCCACCAGACCGGGGTGCCCGCGGCGTCGTCCAGGCAGACCAGGCGGTCGACCCGCAGCGAGCTCCCTTGCCAGGCCAGCGGAACCTCGTCGCCCGACCAGCGCAGCCCGGGACCGCGCCAGAAGCGCGCGAACGCCACTGAACGCAGCACCGCCGCGGCGGCCCGGCGGGCCTGGCCGGCCTCGGCCGGCAGGAGCTCGAACTCGGCAGCGGCCTCGGGCGTGGCGGCGTCCAGCCAGGCCTCGGCCGACCCGCTGTCAGCCGGCCCGGCGGGGCCGCAGGCCCACTGCATCAGGCGGTGAAAAGCCTCGCCGATCCGGCCGATGCGTGATTCGCCGCGCGCCGGCGCGGCCCACACCGAGGCCGCCCCATCCGTTCGGCCACGCGTCGCCGCGGCCTGCGCGCCGGCGGCGAACCAGTCGTCGACCTGGAACGCGGACCGGTCGCCGGCCGGCAGGGCGCCGACCTCGCCGGGCACCCAGGCGCGTGCCAGCGGCTCGATGCGGTCCCACCACGCCGCGGCAGCGGCTTTGCGATGGGGCGCGACGCTGCTCAGCACCAGGCGGCGGCGCGCCCGGGTCATCGCAACGTACAGGCCGTTGAGTTCCTCGCGCGCCGCCAGCGCGGCTTCCTGCTCGTGCAGCGGCAGCAGCGACGGCGCGATCCGCGCCGGGCGGGCGACGAAGGCGGCCTGGGTCGGGTGATCGGACTCGACCGGCCAGTCCACCAGCAGCGTGCCGGACTCCGGTTGGCGCGCTTCGGGGTCGGTGTCCATCAGAAACACCACGTCGGCTTCCAGGCCCTTGGCGCCGTGCACGGTCAACAGCTGCACCGCCTGCGCGTCGGCTGGCGCGGCCGATTTCAGCGGCCGCGACCGCAAGGCCCGGACCACGCCGTACGGTGTCGCGAAACGACCGCCGTCCAGCGCCAGCGACTGGGTCAGCAACGCATCGATCACGGCCTTGGCATGGGCACGGCGCTCCGGCGGCGCGGCCGCCAGCATCCTGCCGACCGCCTCCCCCTCGTGAACGATGCGGTCCAGCAGATCGTGGGGCGGCAGCTCGCGCGCCGCCTGCTGCCACGAGGCCAGCAGCGGCGCCGCGCGTTGCAGCGCCTCAGAGGCCGCGCCGGACCGGGCCAGCGTGGTCAACGCCGGCCACCAGCCCCGGCCCATCGCGGCAGCGGCCAGGGCCAGCAGGTCGTCGTCGCTGGCACCGAACAGCGGACTCTTCAGGGCCTGGGCCAGCGACAAGTCATGCGCTGGCGATGCGAGCCAGTCCAGCACCGCGATCAGGTCGCTGGCCTCGGGTTCGTCGGCCAGCGTCAGCCCTTCCGGACGCACGTGCGGCACATGCAGCGCGCGCAGGGCGTCGGACAAGCGCGCCAGCACGCTGCGGCGGCGCGCCAGCACCTGGATCTGCCCGGGCAGCACGCGGCCCGCCGCCAGCAGTTCGTGGATCGCGCACGCCACCTCGCGCGCCTCCTGGGCGCCACGGTGTTCCTGCTCGGTATGGCGGGGCTCGGTCAGGCTGTCGCGCCAAACGGCAGCCTGGCGGGTCGCTCGCGCGATGGCCGACGGGCGCGCCACGCGCGGCAGGCGGAACACGCCGTCGCCAGCGTCGGTCACCTCGGTGCTGTGGGGCCGAAAGCCGCCGAAGGCGCCCTCGCGCTGTGCCTGATCGAAGACCTGGTTCAGAGCCGCCAGCACGCCGGGCGCGTTGCGGCGGGTGTGATCGCAGGCCAGGCGTTGGCCGCCCAGCGCCTCGGCCACGAAGTCGGCCGCCGCCTCGAAGACACGGGGCTCGGCGCGCCGGAATCGGTAGATGCTCTGCTTCGGGTCACCGACGATGAACAGCGACAGCGGCGCCTGGCCGCTGGCGCCCCCACCGGCGCCGGCATACGCGGCGAGCCAGGGGAGCAAGGCATGCCATTGCAGCGGGCTGGTGTCCTGGAACTCGTCGATCAGCAGGTGGCTCAGCCGCGCGTCGAGGCGTTCCTGGATCCAGCCCGACCAGGTCGCATCGCCCAGCAGGCGCAAGGCCACGCCCTCCAGGTCCGACATATCGACCCTCGCCCGCGCCTGCTTGAGCGCGGCGAACTCGCGCAACAGCTGCCGCGCCAACGCGCACATGTGCAGGTGATCTTCGTGGGCCTCGTGCTGGCGCACCCGCAGGTCGATCGCCTGCAGGCGATCGGCCAGGGCCGCCGCCTGCGGCCAGTCGCCGGGCAGCTTGCGCAGTTCGCCCTTGTCGGTGTGCAAGGCCTTGAACGCCAGGGCATAGGCCGCCGGCAGGTCGCCTGCCTCGACCAGGCCGCAAGCGCCCTGCAGGCGCTCGGCCGCCTCACGGCATTTGGCGCTGCCGGCGGCGCCGAGCTGTCGCGCCACGGCCGCCATGTACGACCGCTCGTCGGCATGGGCCAGCAACTGGAGCGGGTGGCTCAGCCCGGCGCAATCGGAGAAGACCGCCGCGGCGGGCGGAATGCCGGCGTCCAGGCGCTGGTGCGCGTCGGCCCGCTCGATCTCGACGCGGCGGTTCCAGGCCGCGTCCAGCCAGCGGCCGACGGTGCTGCGCCCGTGGCGCGCCACCAGGGCCAGGTAGGCACGCGTGAGGGCCTCGTCGGCCGCTACCTGCCGATGGAATCGGCGGAACAGGTCGGGGCGCAGCTCCTCGACGTCCTCGATCAGGCCCATCGCCGGCTGCAGGCCCATCTCGGCCAGCACCTCCAGCGGCGCCATGCGCATCAGCTGCGAGAACCAGGCGTGGAAGGTGCGAATCTGCACCCCGCGCCCGCACGACAGCATCTGGCCATGCAGGCGGCCCAATGCCGGTGCGAGTTCACGGGCCCGCGCGGCATCGACGCCGCGGGCACACAGCTCGCGCTCGCGCCGCTCGTCGCTGCAGGCCGGTGTCGCGAATTCGCGCAGCCATTCGTTGAGTCGAGCGCGCATCTCCCCGGCCGCCTTGCGCGTGAAGGTGATGGCCAGGATCTGCGACGGTTCGACGCCGTCGAGCAGCGCGCGAAGCATGCGCGAGACCAGCATCCAGGTCTTGCCCGCGCCAGCGCAGGCTTCGACCACGACGCTGCGGTGCGGATCGCAGGCCAGGGCATAGAACGCATCCCGGTCGACGTCCCGTCCGTCGACGCGATAGGCCGGCAGCAGGCTCATGCGGGGCCGACCTCGGGGGCATCGACGCCCCCGGCCCAGTGGTCGCGCCGGCACAGGCCGCGCGCTTCGCAGTGATCGCAGGCGCTGCCACGCCCCAGCGCCTGCAGCGGCTCGCCTGCGCGCAGGCGCTGCAACTCGCCGGCCAGCCCGGCCACCAGGGCGCGCGCGCTGACGGCGACGTCGGGGTGCTTGACCTCACGCAAGCCATCGCGCTCGTCCAGCGCCAGGTAGGCCGCCGAAAGCGCCGCCGCGGGCACTCCGGCGCTGGCCAGGGCCAGCACCGCATAAAACGCCAGCTGGGTGTCCTCCAGCGGTTCGCGCACCTTCTGCTCCAGGCCCGCCGCGCTGCCGGTCTTGTAGTCCAGCAGTTGGACTCGGCCATCGGCCTGCGCATCCAGGCGATCGAGCCGGCCGTGCAAGCCCATGCCGGCCAGCTCGGCGGGGTGGGCTTCGCAGGCCACCTCGCCCTGTTGCCAACGCCAGCCCTGGGCTTCGCGCTCGCGCAGCCACACCAGATACGACGGCAGCAAGGCCTCGAAGCTGGCCTGGAACGGCAACAACTCGCCGTCGACCAGGCCTTGCTCGGCATCGATCTCGCGGGCGCAGGCGCGCAGGCGGTCGAGGTCGTCGCCGGGATCGTCCGTCGCCGCACGCTGGCTGTGGAAGCGCATCAGCACCGCATGCAGCCAGACCCCGTAATCGCGCTTGTCGGGCACCTGGTCGAGTTCGTCGTCCTCGGCCAGGCCCAGCAGCGTGCGGCTGAAAAACCTGTAGGGACAGGTTCGCAAGGCGTCCACCGCGCTGGCGCTCAGCGACGCGGGCCAGCGCGTGCCGGCCCGTGGCAGCGGCGGCATCACCGGCTGGGCTTGCCACAGCGCCTGCGGCAGGTAGGCCTCCACCGCAGGCAGCTCGGCCGGCCGCTGACCGGCCTCGCGACGCGCCAACACCAGGCGCTCGAGCAGCGGGCTGGGGCCCAACAGTTCTGCGCCTTCGGCCTGGCGGCGCACCAGGCAAACGTCGGGCAGGCTCAGCAACTGCAGGAATGCCGCGGTCTGCCGTTGTTGCTGCATCGCCTCGTCGGGCAGGCCCAGCTCGCGACACAGGCCCGGGCTCAGCAGGCCGGCACGCTTGTCGACCGCGCCCAGGCGCAGCTCATCGGCCGCCGGGCAGACCGCCGCCACGAACGGCCGCAGCATGACGCGGGCCAGCGGCGCGATCACCACCCGCGCCTCGGGAGGGTTGTCGACCACCACGCTGGCGTCGTCGAGCGCGGAATCGACCCAGGCGATGAACTCGTCGAGCGTGAAACGCGTGGCGCGGGCCACGGCACACCAGTCCTGCGCGGTATTCCAGGGGGCTTCGAGCCGCAGCACTCTCAGCACCGCGCGGCCGGCCGCATCGTCGCGCCAGCGCGCCGCCTCGCGCTCGTCGTCGAGCCAGCAGCTTGCCAGTCGGTGCAGCCATTGGTCCAAGGGCAGCACGCGTTCGTCGAGCAGCGCCGCCAGCCGGGCCTCGGCTTGGCGCCACAGCCTCTGGGCCTGGGCGGCCGCGGCGTCGCCCACGCGCCGGCCTCGCCAACCCGCCTCCAGCGCCCGCAGCGCATCGGGCTCGGCGAGGCCCAGGCGATCGTCCTTGAGCCAGGCCAGGCGGACATCCTGGGCATCGCTGCCGGGCGCTCCCCGCAGGCTGCGCGCGGCGCGCAGCAGCGCCGCCACCCTGGCACCGGCGCGGGTGGTGGACAAGCGCCAGCCGGTGTCGTCGACCACCGGCACCTCGGCACGCTGCAGCAGCGCGCGGGTGCGGCGCACCGTCTCGCGATCCTGCGCCACCAGAGCCACCACGCCCTGGGGGTGAACCTGCAACGCATGCAGCACGCTGGCCGCCGCCGCGCGGGCCTCGGCTTCGGTATCCGCACAGACCCATTCACCCGGCGCCGGCCGCGCCGCGGCCCGGGCGAACGCGGCGTCCACCGGGCCATCCAGGTCGAACCACAGCACCGGCACGCCGCGCCGGGCTGCGTGATCCAGCAGCGACTGGGTCAAGGGGTCGACGCCGCCGGCACGCAGGCCGATCCAGGCACTGACCGCTGCGTCGAACAAGCGATCGGTCGGCGGCGCCACCTCGTCCAGCGCGCAAGCCACCCATTCCAGTGCGATGCGGGCCAGGGCCGCCTCGGTGGCGGCCGGCGCGTCGGCATCCGCCAGTTGCCGGCGCGCCCGGGCCCACCACGCCGCCCGCTCCGACGGAGGACGGGCGCAGGCGGCGGCGTGCCAGGCCTGCGCGGCCTCGACCACGGCCGACACCGCGTGCGCGAACGCCAGGGGGTCGCGCAAGGACCACGCCCTCCCCCAGGCCTGCCCGCGCAACAGCGCCTGGGCCTGCAGACGCTGGGTCACGCGGTCGGACGAGAAGCCGGACCGCTCCGATGCCGCCGCCGGCGCCGATTGCTGCACCCAGGTCGCGACGGTCTCGACCCGCGGCTGCCAGCCGGCCCGCCGGCTCAGCGCGTTGCGCGCAAGCGGCAGCAGCGCCGAGAACGGCAGCAGCCACCCGGCATCGCGCAGCGGCACCCCGCGGCCGGTGGCCCAGTCGCCCAGGCGATCGACCAGATCGGCCCACAGGGCCTCGCCGGCGAGGCCCTCGGGACCGGCCACGACGGTCGCGCCCAACGGCGCAGTGGCGGACGCGGCAGTCAGGGTCATGGCAGCAGGACGAGGGCGGGCAAGGCAGGCAATCGGGCTTTGTGTCAGAATCATTGTGCCTCGGCAGCCCTGCCCCGTTTGGGGGTGTATGCGGCCTTTCACAACGCCCCGGCGTGCCCCAAGGACATTCCATGAGCAGCGACCTGATCAAGCACATCTCCGACGCCTCGTTCGAGGCCGACGTCCTCAAGTCCGACAAGCCGGTGCTGGTCGATTACTGGGCTGAATGGTGCGGCCCGTGCAAGATGATTGCACCCATTCTTGAGGAAACGGCCAAGGACTACGGTGCCCGCCTTCAGATCGCCAAGATGAACGTCGACGACAACCGCGACGTGCCGGCCAAGTTCGGCATCCGTGGCATCCCGACGCTGATGCTGTTCAAGGGCGGCGAGCTGGCCGCCACCAAGGTCGGCGCGCTGTCCAAGGCACAGCTGGCCCAATTCCTCGACAGTCATCTATAATTGCGCCTGACGCACCGGGTGCGGCCGCTTTCAGCGCCGCCCCGTTGCAGCACCAAGGCTCCAAGGCCGCCACGCCCCGAACCTGTTCTTGTGGTTCTCCGGCGCGTGAGTTTCACGGCCCACCGATCCCCTACCCGGTTTCCCAACGCGCTGCGCTGGCCTTCCCAGGCCTGGCACAGCGACTCCTCAGGCCCTTCTGGCGTGCCAAGGCCTGACATCCACCCAAAGGGTGTTTGAGATGCATCTGTCCGAACTCAAAGCACTTCACGTCTCGGCGCTGATCGAGATGGGCGAAGCCCTGGAGATCGACAACGTCGCCCGCCTGCGCAAGCAGGAACTGATGTTCGCGATCATGAAGAAGCGCGCCAAGGCGGGCGAGCAGGTCTTCGGCGACGGCGTGCTCGAAGTGCTGCCCGATGGCTTCGGCTTCCTGCGCTCGATCGACTCCAGCTACATGGCGTCGACCGACGACATCTACCTCAGCCCGAGCCAGGTGCGACGCTTCAACCTGCACACCGGCGACCTGGTGGAAGGCGAAGTGCGCGTGCCCAAGGACGGCGAGCGCTATTTCGCGCTGGTGAAGGTCGACCGCGTGAACGGCCTGACGCCCGAGGAGTGCAAGCACAAGATCATGTTCGAGAACTTGACGCCGCTCTTTCCGAAAGAGGCGTTCAAGCTGGAGCGTGACAACTTCAAGGGCGAAGAAAACGTCACCGGCCGCATCATCGATCTGATCGCGCCGATCGGCAAGGGCCAGCGCGCGCTGCTGGTGGCCCAGCCCAAGACCGGCAAGACGGTGATGATGCAGCACCTCGCGCATGCCATCATCGCCAACCACCCCGATGTGCACCTGATCGTGCTGCTGGTCGACGAGCGCCCGGAAGAAGTGACCGAAATGCTGCGCACCGTGCGTGGTGAGGTCATCAGCTCGACCTTCGACGAACCCGCCGCGCGCCACGTGCAGGTGGCCGAGATGGTGATCGAGCGCGCCAAGCGCCTGGTCGAGCTGAAAAAGGACGTGGTGATCCTGCTCGACTCCATCACCCGCCTGGCCCGCGCCTACAACAACGTACTGCCGTCCAGCGGAAAGGTGCTGACCGGCGGTGTCGACGCCAACGCGCTGCAACGCCCCAAGCGCTTTTTCGGCGCCGCGCGCAACGTCGAGGAAGGCGGTTCGCTGACCATCATCGGCACGGCGCTGATCGACACCGGTTCGCGCATGGACGAGGTGATCTACGAGGAGTTCAAGGGCACCGGCAACTGCGAGATCCACCTCGATCGCCGCATGGCCGAGAAGCGTGTCTACCCGTCCATCCTGATCAACAAATCGGGTACGCGGCGCGAAGAATTGCTGCTCAAGCCCGAGATCCTTCAAAAGACCTGGATTCTCCGCAAGCTGCTCTACCCGATGGACGAGATCGAGGCGATGGAGTTCATCCTCGACAAGATGAAGGCCTCCAAGAACAACCTCGACTTCTTCGACATGATGAGGCGGGGCGGGTGAGGCGCGGCCCGTGATTCGGTCACGGGCCTGAGCGCGGTTCGCTGCGCTATAATCTGCGGTTTTCCGCTGTCGGAAAGTGCGCTGTGCATGGGGCCAGCGTGGCTCCCGGCTCGACCAGCGACACAGGACGGCGCGAACGCGCTGCAAGACAGCCATGAAAGAAGGCATTCACCCGAACTACCGCGACGTCTGCTTCGTCGACCTCTCCAACGGTTTCAAGTTCGTCACGCGTTCGTGCGCGCCGACCAAAGAAAGCGTGAAGATGGAAGACGGCCGCGAACTGCCGCTGTTCAAGCTGGAAACCACCAGCGAATCGCACCCGTTCTACACCGGCCAGCAAAAGAGCGTGGACACGCTGGGCGGCCGCGTCGAGAAGTTCCGCAACAAGTTTGCGCGCGTCGGCATCAAGAAATAAGTTGGGGCAGCGTTTTGCCCGACTTTCCGAAGGCAGCCCTGGCTGCCTTTTTTCTTGTCTGAGCCGCGCGACGCCCTGAACCGAACCGGCCTGCGCTTGGCATGATGCCGCCTGTGACTCAGCCCACCCCCGCCCTCGTGACCCAGCGCGCGGCACAGCGTCTGCCGCGCATCCCGCTGTTGCTGCTGTGCGCGGCCTACGTCCTGCCCGGCGTGTTCGGTCGCGACCCTTGGCGAGATGCCGATCTGACGGCATTCGGCACGATGCTGAATCTGGCCCGGGACCGCACACCCTGGCTGACACCGACACTCGGAGGCCTGCCGCCGGAGACGGCGCTGCTCCCGCACTGGCTGGGCGCGGCCTTCATCCGAGGACTGTCGCCGATGATCGAACCGGCGCTGGCGGCACGCCTGGCCTTCGCGATGCTGCTCGCGCTGACGCTGGCCCTGGTCTGGTACACCACTTATCACCTGGCCCGCAGCGAGGCCGCGCAGCCGGTGGCCTTCGCCTTCGGCGGCGAAGCCCGGCCCGTCGATTACGCCCGGGCCTTGGCCGACGGGGCCGTGCTGGCCCAGGTGGCGACGCTGGGTATGCTGCAACTGGGCCACGAGACCACCCCCGAGCTGATGCAGCTCAGCGAGGTGGCCTTGTTCATGTGGGCGCTGGCCGCATCGCCGGCGCGGGGCCGGTGGGCACGGCTGATGGTTTGCGTCGCGCTGGTGGCCATGGCCCTCAGCGGCGCCCCGACGATGGCGATGATCCTGGGCCTGCTCGCGACGCTGCGCTGCTGGCATGCCGGCGCCAAGGCCCCTCAGGGCCTGATGGTGTCGCTGATCTTCGGCCTGGTGCTGGCGGCGGCCAGCGCCAGCCTGGTGTCGGCCTGGCACTGGCGCATCGCGCCGCCGCGATCGCTCAACGACCTGTTCAGCCTGGCCCGCGAACTGGTGTGGTTTTGCTGGCCGGCCTGGCCCCTGGTCCTGTGGACCTTGTGGCGCTGGCGCCGCCACGGCGTGAACCGCCACATCTCGGTACCGCTTTGGGTCATGCTGGTCGGCCTGCTCGCGACTCTGTCGATGGGCGGCTCGGACCGTGCGCTGATGCTGGCGACCCCCGGCATGGCGGTCTTGGCGGCGTTTGCGCTGCCGACGCTGCAGCGCAGTACCGGCGCGGCGATGGACTGGTTCTCGGTCTTCTTCTTCACCGGCTGTGCAGTGACCGGCTGGGTCATCTACCTGTCGATGCAGACCGGCGTGCCGGCCCAGCCGCTGGCCAACATCCAGCGCCTGGCTCCCGGCTTTCAGCCTCGTTTCTCGGGGCTGGCGCTGATGCTGGCGCTGGCCGGCACAGTGGCGTGGCTGGCCCTGGTGCGATGGCGCACCGCACGCCATCGCGATCCGCTGTGGAAGAGTCTGGTCCTGCCGGCCAGCGGGGTCTCGCTGGCCTGGCTGTTGGCGATGACCTTGTGGTTGCCGGCGCTCGATTACGCGCGCAGCCCCCGCCCGCTGGTGGCGCTGATCGGCACGCAGGTGCCGTTCGGCAGCTGCGTGCTGGCGCCCAGCCTGGACCGGTCCAGCGTCGCCGCGCTGGAGGTCTTCGGCCACTACCAGGTGCTCGCCCAAGCCACGGGGGAGGCAGCCTCTCGCTGCCCGGTGTTGTTGATGCCGCTCCACCCGCGCGACTCCGCCGCACCGCCGGCCGGTTGGAGGCAGGTCACCGTCGTGGCCCACCCGGCCGATCGGGCGGACCGGATTGGCATCTACCGGCGTCAGCCGGACTGAGTGCCGGACACGGCCTGCGCCGGCGCCGCATGCTGCGCCGCCAGGCCGACCCGCGCTGGCGGCAACACCAGCGTGAAGCACGAGCCGCGCCCCAGCTCGCTGCGGATCTGCAGTTCGCCGCCGTGGCGTTGCACGACGTGCTTGACGATCGACAAGCCCAGCCCGGTGCCGCCGGTGTCGCGAGACCGGCTGCTGTCGACCCGATAAAACCGCTCGGACAGTCGCGGCAGATGCTCGGCGGCGATACCCGGACCGTTGTCCTTGACGGTCAATTCCGCGCCGCCGTCCGGCCGCATCCGCAGACCGACCTGGATCTGCCCGCCTTGCGGCGTGTAGCGAACCGCGTTGTTGACCAGGTTCGTGACCGCGCTGGTCAGCTCGCCCTCGCTGCCGGCCAGGACCACGTCCTGGCCCCAATCGAACGACAGCGCGTGGCGTCCTCCCGACAGGGTGCGTGCGTCGCTTTCAACGGTCTGGGCGATGCGCGCCAACGGTACCCAGACGTCGAGCGGCGGACGGGGACTGCCTTCGAGCCGTGCCAGCGTCAGCAAATCCCCCACCAGACCTTGCATGCGCCGCGTCTGCTGGCTCATCAGGTTCACGACGCGACGGCGCTCGACCTCGGTCAACGGCAGGTTCTCCATCGTCTCGACGAAGCCCGCCAGCACGGTCAGCGGCGTGCGGATCTCGTGCGACACGTTGGCCACGAAGTCGCGCCGGGTGGCGTCGATGCGTTCGCGCTCGGTGATGTCCTGCGTCAGCACCAGCAACTGGCCGTCACCGTACGGTCGAACCAGGATCAACAGCAGGCCGCGACCCGAGGGACTGGGAATCTGGACCGGTTGCTCGAACTGGCGCGCCTGGAGCTGCGCCACGAAGGCCGGTGCGCGAACCAGGTTGGTGATGCGCTGGCGCAGGTCGCGATCCCGGTCCAGCCCCAAGTGGTCGGCGGCGACGCCGGTGCACCACTCGATCTGCTCGTTCGCATCCAGCAGCAGCACGCCGTTGGGCGAGGCTTCGATCGCCGCCAGAAACTGGACTCGTTGCTCGCGCTCGAGCGCGATGTCGCGCTCGCGCTGGCGCAGCGCCCGTTCGACACGGGTGCCCGTCTCGCCCCAGAAGCCGGTCAACCGCGGCGCACCGACCTCGGTGGCGCTGCTCAGCCAGGCCAACAGGCGGTTGCCCCGCAGACCGTCCCACACCGCGACCCACCCGGCCGCCAGGCAGGCACCGACACCGACGCCGACGGCGGCGTGCCGCCCACCCAGCCAGGCCCCCAGGCAGGCACCCAGGGCCGTGATGAGCACCGCCATCAACGAGCGCGGAAGCAGCCAGAACATCAGGCTTGGAGAGCGCGCTCGGTGGTCAGGCGGCGGAGGTCGCGACTTGCCGCGTCATCCGGTAGCCGGCACCGCGAACCGTTTCGACCATGCCGGCACAGGCTGCCGGCTGCAAGGCTTCGCGCAGCCGCTTGACATGGACGTCGACCGTGCGCTCCTCGATGAACACATGATCGCCCCAGACGCGGTCAAGCAGTTGCGCGCGGCTGTGGACCCGTTCGGGATGGGTCATGAAGAAATGAAGCAGACGAAATTCAGTGGGCCCGAGCTTGAGCTCGACGCCTTCGCGGCTGACGCGCCGGGTCGACGGGTCCAGCTTGAGGCCCCCCAGCTCGACGACCACGTCCAGCGCCTCGGGCATGCGGCGCCGCAGCACGGCGCGGATCCGCGCCAGCAGTTCCTGGGTCGAGAACGGCTTGGTCAGGTAGTCGTCGGCGCCGGCATCCAGTCCGGACACCTTGTCGGACTCGTCGGCTCGCGCCGTCAGCATGATCAGCGGCAACTCCTTGGTGCGCTCTTCACCGCGCCAGCGCCGCGCCAGCGCGACGCCGGACAAGCCCGGCAGCATCCAGTCCAGCAGGACCAGGTCCGGCAGCACCGCGTCCACCGCGGCCAGGGCCTGGTCGGCGTTCTCGGCCAGCGTCACTTCGAAACCGGCATGACGCAGGTTGATGGCGATGAGTTCGCCGATCGCAGATTCGTCTTCGACGACGAGGATGGTGGGCATGACGACGTCCTGTTCACGGGCTCAGTTGCGCTGCAGCGCGACCGACTCCACCGCCTCGACCGTGTTGTGGCGCACATCCGTGCCCTTGACGATGTAGATGATCTGTTCGGCGAGGTTCTTGGCGTGATCGCCGACCCGTTCGATCGCCTTGGCGACGAAGATCAGATCGATGCTGGCCGAGATCGTCCGCGGATCCTCCATCATGTAGGTGATCAGCTTGCGCATCAGGCCGTCGAACTCCTGGTCGATCTGGTTGTCCTGCTTGATCACCTCCAGCGCCTGCACCGTGTCCAGGCGGGCGAAGGCATCCAATGCCTTGCGCAGCGAGGCCACGGCAAGATCGGATTCGAACGAGACGTCGCCCACCGGCAGGCGCAGGCGATTGAACACGCCGGTGTTGACCAGGCGCTGGACGGTTCTGGCGATGCGTGCCGCTTCGTCGCCGACGCGTTCGAGATTGCCGATGGTCTTGGAGATCGCGATCAGCAGCCGCAAATCGCGCGCGGTCGGCTGGCGCCGGGCGATGATGGCGGAAAGATCGGCGTCGATCTGCACTTCCAGCTGGTTCACCCGCTCTTCCGTCGACAGGACCTGGCTGGCCGTCTCGCCACTGTAATGGGTCAGCGCGTAGATGGCCTGGGCGACCTGGGACTCGACCAGCCCGCCCATCTCCAGAACCCGGGTGGAAACGCCGCTGAGTTCGGCATCGAACTGCGTGGAAAGGTGCTTTTCTGTCATGTCAGTGTCCTGTGATTCGCCGCATCGGTTCAAGGCGATGCGGCGTGCAGTGGGTCCCTGGAACGCCGTTGCTCGCTCACCCGAATCGACCGGTGATGTAGTCCTCGGTTTCCTTCTTCGTCGGCTTCATGAACAGGTCGCGCGTGGGGCCGAACTCGATCAGGTCGCCCAGGTACATGTAGGCGGTGTAATCCGAACTGCGGGCGGCCTGCTGCATGTTGTGCGTGACGATCACGACGGTGTAGTCGGACTTCAACTCGTCGATCAATTCCTCCACCTTGCCAGTGGAGATCGGATCGAGCGCCGAGCAGGGTTCGTCGAGCAGCAGCACCTCGGGCTTGATCGCGATGCCCCGCGCGATGCACAACCGCTGCTGCTGGCCACCGGAGAGCCCCGAGCCGCTTTGTCCGAGCTTGTCCTTGACCTCGGTCCACAGCGCGGCCTTCTTCAGTGCCCATTCGACCCGCTCGTCCATCTCGATGCGCGACAGGTTTTCGAACAGGCGCACGCCGAACGCGATGTTGTCGTAGATCGACATCGGAAACGGTGTCGGCTTCTGGAACACCATGCCGACCTTGGCCCGGATCAGCGAGATGTCGTCTTTCGAGGTCAGCAGGTTCTCGCCATCGAGCAGGATCTCGCCCGCGGCCCGTTGCTCGGGATAAAGCTCGAACATCCGGTTGAAGGTGCGCAGCAGCGTCGACTTGCCGCAACCCGACGGACCGATGAAGGCGGTCACCTTCTTCTCGGGAATGTCGAGGTTGATGTTCTTCAACGCGTGAAAACTGCCGTAGTAGAAATTCAGGTTGCGCACCGAGAGCTTGGTCTTCTCGGTGACGGGCAGGTCGACGTGGGTGTCCATGGAGACTCTCGAATCAGTGTTTGTTGCGCAAGAAGGTGCGTGCCAGGATGTTCAACACCAGCACACCCATCGTGATCAGGAAGACACCGGCCCAGGCCAGTTTTTGCCAGTTCTCATACGGACTCATCGCAAACTTGAATATCGTCACCGGCAGGCTGGCCATCGGACCGCCCAGGTCGCTGGACCAGAACTGGTTGGACAGCGCGGTGAACAACAACGGGGCCGTCTCGCCGGTGATGCGTGCCAGCGCCAGCAAGATGCCCGTGACCACCCCCGCGCGCGCCGATTTCAGCGTGATGGAGTTGATCACCTTCCACTTCGGCGTGCCCAGCGCGTAGGCCGCCTCGCGCAAGGCGTTGGGAATCAGCGTGAGCATGTTTTCGGTGGTGCGGATCACGACCGGAATCACGATCAGCGCCAGCGCCAGCGAACCGGCCCAACCCGAAAAACTCTTGGAGGTGGCCACGACCGCCGCATAGATGAACAGGCCGATCACGATGGACGGCGCCGACAGCAGGATGTCGTTGATGAACCGGGTGGTGCTGCCCAGCCAGGTCTTCTGCCCGTACTCGGCGAGATAAATCCCGGCAAACAGGCCGATCGGCGTACCGATCAAGGTGGCCAGGCCCACCATCGTGAGCGAGCCGAAGATCGCGTTGGCGAGACCCCCGGTGTCGTCCTGCGGCGGCGGCGTCATCTGGGTGAACAGCGCCAGGTTCATGCCGCCCAGGCCCTGGCGAACGGTCTCGAACAGGATCCACAGCAGCCAGAACAGGCCGAAGGCCATCGCGGCCAGCGACATCGTCAACGCGATGGCGTTGACCCGCTTGCGCTTCCTGAAGATCGCCTGGCGACTGGCCTCGGAGCTCCGGGTCATGGTCGGGGGCATGGGGGTCACGAGCGGGTCCCTTCGTTGCGCTTGAGTCGGATCAGCAACAGCTTCGAGGCCGCCAGCACCACGAAGGTGATGAAGAACAACACCAGGCCCAAATACATCAGCGACGCCTTGTGCAGCCCGTCGCCGGCTTCGGCAAACTCGTTGGCCAGGGCCGAGGTGATACTGTTGGCCGCTTCGAACAGCGACAGGGAGTTCAACTGGTTGAAGTTGCCGATCACGAAGGTCACGGCCATCGTCTCGCCAAGGGCGCGTCCCAGGCCCAGCATGATGCCGCCGACGACGCCGGTCTTGGTGTAGGGGAGAACGATCTTGAACATGACCTCCCAGGTCGTCGAGCCCAGGCCATAGGCGGACTCTTTCAGCAGCGGCGGGGTCACCTCGAAGACGTCGCGCATCACCGAAGCGATGAACGGGATGATCATGATGGCCAGGATGATGCCGGCCGACAGCAGGCCGATCCCGACGGCCGGCCCGGAAAACAGCGAGCCCAGCACCGGCACGCCGGAAAACGCCGCCTGCAGCGGCTGCTGCACGTAGGTCGACAGCACCGGGCTGAACACCAGGAGGCCCCACATGCCGTACACGATCGAAGGCACGGCGGCGAGCAATTCGATCGCGGTGCCCAGCGGCCGCTTCAGCCAGGCGGGCGACAATTCGGTCAGGAATAGGGCGATGCCGAAACTGACCGGAACGGCGATGACCAGCGCGATGAGCGAGGTCATCAGCGTGCCGTAAATCATCACCAGGCCGCCGAACTTGTTCTGCACCGGATCCCAGTCGCTGGTCCACAGGAATCCCAGGCCAAACTCCTTGATGGCCGGCGCCGCGCCGATGACCAGCGAGCCCAGAATGCCCACCATCAGCGCCAAGGTCAACCAAGCCGCGCCATGGGCCAGCACGGCGAACAAGGTGTCGGCCCACTGCGAAGGCCGGCGGAACCCCGGCGGGCCACCCTTGGGGACACTTTGCTCCATGGCGTCGGACTTGTCGAATGAGGTGGCAGGCAGTGTAGCGGCCAAGGCAGTTCCTGGGATTCGGTTCAGAAGTTCAGGCCCGGTCATGTAAGAAGCCGGCGCGCCCCGAAGGGCTGGCGCCGGCCGGTCGGCTTCGCTGGGCGATTACTTGAAGGCGATCGACTTGCCCGAGGCATCCTTGATGCTGCTCGTCCACTCGTTGCGGATCATCGTCTTGACCGACGCCGGCAGCGTCACGTAGTCCAGATCGATGGCGGCCTTGTCGCCGTTGGCATAGGACCAGTCGAAGAACTTCAGCGTGTTGGCGGCGTTGACCGGCTTGTCCTGCACCTTGTGCATCACGACGAAGGTGGCGCCGCTGATCGGCCAGGCTTGCTTGCCGGGCTGATCCGTCAGCATCTGGTAGAAGCTCTTGGACCACTCGGCATCGGCGGCGGCGGCCTTGACGTTTTCACCTTCCGGCGGAACGTAGTTGCCGGCGTGGTTCTTCATCATCACGAAGGCCATCTTGTTCTGCTTCGCGTAGGCATATTCGACGTAGCCGATCGAGTTCGGCAGGCGCTGGACGAAGGACGACACGCCTTCGTTGCCCTTGCCACCGGCGCCGTTGGGCCAATTCACCGCGGTGCCCACGCCGACCTTGGTCTTCCACTCGGCGTTCACCTTGGACAGGTAGTCGGTGAAGATGAAGGTGGTGCCAGACCCATCAGCACGGCGAACGGTCGAGATCGGCGCGTTCGGCAGCGCCAAGCCCGGGTTCAACGCAGCCACGGCGGCATCGTTCCATTTGGTGATCTTGCCCAGATAGATATCGGCCAGCACTTCGCCGGTCATCTTCATCTTGCCCGGGCCGATGCCCTTGATGTTGACCACCGGCACCACCGCACCGATCACCGTGGGGAACTGCACCAGGCCATCCTTGGCCAGATCGGCGTCAGTCAGCGGCATGTCCGAGGCACCGAAATCCACCGTCTTGGCGCGGATCTGCTGCAGGCCGGCACCCGAGCCGATGGATTGATAGTTCAGGCGGGCACCGGTGACCTTGTTGTATTCGGCGGCCCACTTGGAGTAGATCGGCGCAGCGAAGCTGGAGCCGGCACCGGTCATGTCCTGGGCAAACGCGCCGGCACTGACGGCGGTCAGGGCCACGACGCAGGCAACCGAGCGAATCGAAGAGAAACTCATGTGCACACCTTTCTGAGGCTTGGAGTGAAATGGCATGCTCGTCACTGTATGGACGTCTTGTGACACGACTGTGACACTCCTGGGTGGCTGTCCGGCACGTGGCCGCGCCTCCGCGGGCGCCACTCCTTCGTGAGAACTGTCATATGAGCGACCCGGTGCCGTCACAAAGCCTTGCCCGGACCTGTCACATCAGCGCAAGGATTGCGCGAGGCGGTCGGCGCAGGCCTGCGCGGTAGGGGCGTCGCGAGCCTCCACCATCACCCTGACCAGCGGTTCGGTCCCCGAGGGTCGGATCAGCACCCTGCCCTCGGAACCCAGCTCCCGCTCGACCGCCGATTGGGTTTCGGCCAGTTGCCGGTTGGTCTTCCAGTCCATCCCCGGGGCCAGCCGGACATTGACCAGCACCTGTGGGAACAGGGTCACGCCGTCCAGCAACTCGGCGACCGATCGCTTCGCCCGGATCGCGGCCTGCAACACCTGCAGGCCGCTGACAATGCCGTCCCCGGTGGTGTGTTGATCGAGCGCCAGCAGGTGGCCGGACCCTTCGCCGCCCAACTGCCATCCCCGCCTAATCAACTCCTCCAGCACGTAGCGGTCGCCCACCCGGGCGCGCACCAGCTCGACGCCGCGTCGGCGCAAGGCCGCCTCCACCGCCATGTTGGTCATCAAGGTGCCGACGACGCCGGGAACAGCCTGCCCCTGGGCCTGCCGATCGGCGGCCATCAGATAGAGGAGTTCGTCGCCGTTGTAAAGGCGCCCCGCCTCGTCGACCAATTGCAGTCGATCGGCATCCCCGTCCAGTGCGATGCCGTAGTCGGCGCGATGCTGCATCACGGCAGCCACCAGCGCCGCCGGCGCGGTGGCCCCGAAGCCGTCGTTGATATTGGTGCCGTTCGGACTGCAGCCGATGGCCACGACCTCGGCACCCAACTCGTGGAACACGTCCGGTGCGACGTGGTAGGCCGCCCCATGGGCGGCATCGACCACGATCTTGAGCCCTTTCAGCGAGAGATCGTTGCTGAAGGTGCTCTTGCAGAACTCGATGTAGCGCCCGCGGGCATCGTCGATCCGCCGCGCCTTGCCCAAACTGGACGAGTCGGCCCATTGCGGCGACTCCGCCAACGCCGCCTCGACGGACACTTCCCAGGCATCGGGCAGCTTTTCGCCCGCCGCCGAGAAGAATTTGATGCCGTTGTCCGGAAAGGCATTGTGGGACGCGCTGATGACCACCCCCAGGTCCAGCCTCAGGGCCCGCGTCAGATAGGCCACGCCCGGCGTCGGCAGCGGGCCGGTCAGCAGGACATTGACGCCGGCCGAAGCGAAGCCCGCTTCGAGCGCCGACTCAAGCATGTAACCCGAGATCCGGGTGTCCTTGCCAATCAGAACCGTCGGCTGCCGTCCTGCGTCGGCCTGGCGCAGGACACGTCCCACGGCATGGCCCAGACGCAGGGCGAAATCGGCGGTGATCGGAAATTGCCCCACGGTGCCGCGAATGCCATCGGTTCCGAAATAAGTGCGCGTCATGGTCCTGTCGTTCCTTCTTGATGTCGTCGGGTCAGTCGCCGAGCGGCGCGCGGTCAAGGCCCTTGCCTGCGGCCAGCCAGACCTTGAGGGCGTCGACGGTGGCCGCCACATCGTGCACGCGCAGCACGCGAGCACCGTTGTCGACGGCGGCCAAGGCCACCGCCAGCGAAGCCGCCAGCCGCTCGCCGACCGGCCTGCCGGTGAGATCTCCCAGCGTGCGCTTGCGAGACCAGCCGACCAGCAGCGGCCGCCCCAGCGCCAGCAGCGAAGCCTGTCCTTTGAGCAGGGCCAGATTGTGATCGGACGTCTTGCCGAAGCCGTACCCCGGATCCAGCGCCAGGCGCTCCTCGGCCATCCCGGCCGCCTGGACCGCGGCCATCCGCCGGGCCAGGAACTCGCCGACCTCACCCACCACGTCGGCGTAGTGCGGTGCGATCTGCATCGAGTGCGGGTCGCCTTGCATGTGCATCAGGCACACCCCCGCACTGCCGTGGGCCGCGACGCGCGCCAGCGCACCGGGCGAACCGAGCGCACGGACATCGTTGATGATGTCGGCGCCGGCCTGCAGCACCGCATCGATCACTTCGACCCGACTCGTATCGACCGACACCGGCACGCCCAGCGTCACCGCGTGGCGCACCACGGGCAGCACGCGCTGAATCTCTTGCGCGACCTCCGGCCGCACCGAGCCCGGTCGGGTCGATTCGCCGCCGATGTCGAGGATGTCGGCCCCCTCGGCGACCAGCCGCTCGCAATGTGCCATGGCTGACGCGGCATCCCCGTGCCGCCCGCCATCGGAAAACGAATCGGGCGTGACATTGACAATGCCCATCACCCGTGGACGCGAAAGATCCAGGCGAAATCGACCGGCTTGCCAATGCATCGGAACCCTGAGGTGCTCCGCCGACGCTGTGTGGCCGGCGACGCGGTTGAGCGAAGAAGTCATGAAGAACGGGGCCCTGGGCCCCGTCGTTCTGTCACGTCCCGGCGGCTGCGTTCAGGCTGCCGCCGGCGCGCCGTCCGGATTGACCGGGGGTGTCGGCCCATTGCCGCTCTTGTTCGACGACGGCGTCCAGTCCTTGGGCAGGCGGGGTGGCTTGCCGGTCATGATGTCCTCGATCTGATCGGCATCGATGGTCTCCCATTCCAGCAAGGCCTTGGCCATCGCGTGCATCTTGTCTTCGTTGTCTTCGATCAGCTTGCGCGCCGCGCTGTACTGCTCGTCGATGATGCGGCGGATCACCGCATCGACCTTGCGCATCGTCTCCTCCGACATGCTCGTGGTCTTGGTCACCGAGCGCCCGAGGAAAACCTCCCCCTCGTTTTCGGCATACACCATCGGGCCCAGCTCGTCCGTCATGCCGTAGCGGGTGACCATGTCGCGCGCGATCTGGGTTGCCCGCTCGAAGTCGTTGCTGGCGCCGGTGGTCATCTGGTGCATGAAGACCTCTTCGGCGATCCGCCCCCCGAAGAGCACCGAGATCGTCGACAGCATGCGCTCCTTGTCCATGCTGTAGCGGTCACCTTCAGGCAACTGCATGGTCACGCCCAGGGCCCGACCGCGCGGAATCACGGTGACCTTGTGCACCGGATCGGTCTTCGGCATCAGGCGCGCCACCAACGCATGACCCGCCTCGTGGTAAGCCGTGTTCTTGCGCTCTTCCTCGGGCATGACCATGGACTTGCGCTCCGGGCCCATCATGATCTTGTCCTTGGCGCGCTCGAAGTCGAGCATCTCCACCACCCGACCATTGCGCCGCGCCGCAAACAGCGCCGCTTCGTTGACCAGATTCGCCAGATCCGCGCCCGAGAAACCCGGGGTGCCGCGTGCCAGGATGTCGGCCTTGATGTCCTGGCCGACGGGTACCTTGCGCATGTGGACATTGAGGATCTGCTCGCGCCCACGCACATCGGGCAGCGTCACGTAGACCTGACGGTCGAAACGGCCCGGACGCAGCAACGCCGGGTCGAGGATGTCGGGCCGGTTGGTGGCCGCCATCACGATCACGCCCAGGTTGGTCTCGAAACCGTCCATCTCGACCAGCATCTGGTTCAGCGTCTGCTCGCGCTCGTCGTTGCCGCCGCCCAGTCCGGCACCCCGATGGCGACCGACCGCGTCGATTTCGTCAACGAAGATGATGCAGGGCGCACTCTTCTTGGCTTGCTCGAACATGTCACGGACACGGGCCGCACCCACGCCGACGAACATCTCGACGAAGTCGGAACCCGAAATGCTGAAGAACGGCACCTTGGCCTCACCCGCGATCGCCTTGGCCAACAAGGTCTTGCCGGTACCCGGAGGGCCCACCAGCAGCACACCGCGCGGAATGCGACCGCCCAGCTTCTGGAACTTCTGCGGATCCTTCAGGAAGTCGACCAACTCCTTGACTTCCTCCTTGGCTTCCTCGCAGCCTGCCACATCGGCGAAGGTGGTCGTGTTGTTGGCGTCATCCAGCATCCTGGCCTTGGACTTGCCGAAGCTGAAAGCCCCGCCCTTGCCGCCCCCTTGCATCTGGCGCATGAAGTAGACCCAGACGCCGATCAACAGCAGCATCGGCCCCCAGGACAGCAGGAGACTGGTCAGCAGCGACGGCTCCTCACGTGCGTGAACGTCGAACTTGACGTCGTTGTTCAACAGATCGCCCATCAGACCGCGGTCCAGGTAGGTGCCCGTGGTACGGATGCGACCGCCATCGTCGGTCACGGCGCTGATATCGACGCTGCCGGTGCCCTCCTGAATGGTCACCGACTTGATGTGCTTGCTGCGCACCTGATCGAGGAAATCCGAATAACTGACCTGATTGCCCTGCACCGACACCCGGTCGAACTGCTTGAAGACCGTGAACAGCAACAGGGCTATCACCAGCCAGACGGCGACCTTCGAAATCCACTGATTGTTCACCGCGGCTCCTTCAGATGTTCCAAGTCATGCAGACCACCGGCGCGGCCGCGTCCAAGCGAGCCCATCCGGAGTGATGCATATAGGGTTGATTCTAGTGCAGTCAATACCCCGTCCGACGTGGGCGGGAGCGACGCCACCCTGCTGCCAAGGGCTAATGAACCGCCCCGGCCGGGCGTTGCCGGGCCGCGCTTGACGCAGATCATCGAGGCCGCAGGCCCATGCCCACCAGAAAGGTCTCCGACGACTTGTCGCGCGACGATTTGGGTTTCATGGTCTTGACCACCCGGAACGTGGCCTTGAACAGCGCCACCAGCGGGTCATAGGCCCCGCCATGGAACACCTTGGCCACCAGCGCGCCCTCGGGCTTGAGGTGGCCGCGGGCGAAGTCGACCGCCAGTTCCACCAGCAACTCGATCCGGGCCGCATCAGCGCTGGCGATGCCCGACAGGTTGGGTGCCATGTCCGAGACCACCAGATCCACCGCGCGTCCGCCCAGCGCGGCTTCGAGCTGGGCCAGGACGGCCTCTTCGCGGAAATCCCCGCGGATCGCCTGGACGCCGTCGATCGGCTCGAACTCCAGCAGATCCAGCGCGATGATCGTGCCGTTGAGTTCGCCGGTGGCAGCACCGCCGACGCCGGCCGTCTTGGGTGCGAAACGGCGCCGAAGATACTGGCTCCAGGCCCCGGGCGCCGCCCCCAGGTCGACCACCACCTGCCCGGGCTGGATCAGGTGAAAGGCCTCGTCAATCTCCTTGAGCTTGTAGGCCGCGCGAGCGCGGTACCCCTCGCGCTGGGCCTGCCTGACGTAGGGGTCGTTGACATGGTCGTTCAGCCAAGCCTTGTTGACCTTCTTGCTCTTGGTATCGATTTTCATCTGCTGTGGAGAACGACGGGGAACGCATTGCGGCCGGGCCGGCGTTGTCGCCGAACCGCGCCCGGGGGCTGAAGGGAGGTGCAGGCCACGACGGCGTGTCCAGGCCATAATACGCGGATGCCCGCGATTCAATTGACACCCGCTGACCGCAAGGAAAAACGCGGAGAAGCCCACCATCTCGACCCGGTGGTCATGATCGGCAACGATGGCCTGACACCGGCCATTGTCAAGGAAGCCGATGGTGCCCTGAATGCCCATGGGCTGATCAAGATCCGGGTCTTTTCCGACGACCGCGCCGCCCGCGAGGCCCTGCTGGCCCAACTGGCGGACGAATTGAACGCCGCCCCGATTCAGCACATCGGCAAGTTGCTGGTGCTGTGGCGCCCGCAACCGCCCAAGGTCGAACCGGAGGCGCGAGAACGCAAGCCGGGTTCGCGGATCGTCAAGGTGATCAGTTTCTCGAAGAGCGGCGCCCATCGGCCGACGGCCAAGAAGGTCACCGTTCACGGCAACCAGCGCGTCACTGCAGGCGGCCAGGTCAAGCGCGCCAAGGCCCGCACGGTCAGCGTCAAGAAGAAGGCGCAGAGCCAGTAGCCGGCTCAAGTCGCGGGCGTCGGCGCCCGCAGCGCCAAGGCCAGCACCAGCACCATCTTCAGCCCGAACAGGCTGAAGCTGATCGCGTGCAACTGGCCGAAGCTCAACGTGCCCTGCCCGGCCCGCGCCGCCTCCATCATCGGCTGCAGCGCGAAATAGCCAAGCAAGGTGCAAAACACCGCCCCCAACGCCAGCACCATGCCGGTGCTGAACTGCGACTTGGTGCCATCGGTGTCCATGGCGGCGCGACGACGCTCCAGCACCGTCAAGACCAGCCCCAGCAAGACGCTGAGCCAAGCTTCCTGGACGAAGATGCGCGAGACGACCCGACCGGCATCGTGGGGGCTGAGTACGGCAAAGGGGGCCGGCGTCGCGATGAAGGCGACGCAAAGGAGCACGCCGGCCCATAGGCTTGGAACCAGCCGACCCAGCCTCCGCAGCATGCCGATCACAGGTAGCGAACGCCGACGATCTCGTAGCTGCGTTCGCCGCCTGGCGCCTTCACCACCGCCACGTCGCCGGTCTCCTTGCCGATCAGGGCGCGCGCGATCGGCGAGCTGATCGAGATCAGGCCGAGCTTCAGGTCGGCTTCATCGTCACCGACGATCTGGTAGGTCACGCCAGTCCCGGATTCTTCGTCTTCCAGATCGACCGTGGTGCCGAACACGACGCGGCCGCCCGCGTCCAGCGCCGCCGGGTCGATGATCTGCGCCGCAGCCAGCTTGCCCTCGATCTCCAGGATGCGGCCCTCGATGAAGCCCTGCTTGTCCTTGGCGGCCTCGTATTCTGCGTTCTCGGACAAATCACCTTGCGCACGCGCCTCGGCGATCGCCTGGATCACCGCATGGCGTTCGACGGACTTGAGACGTTGCAACTCGGCCTTGAGCTTTTCGGCGCCGCGCTTGGTCAGGGGAATGGTGCTCATGGTCTTCTTCGGATAACTGAAAATGCAAACCGCCGCCTCGCATCCCGTCGGGGAGCATCAGGGCGGCGGATCGTTCGCGCGGAGTTTAGTGCACAAACGCGCTGCGCCAAAGCGGCGCCGCAGGGCAGCGCATCACACCAGGGCGGTGTGCAATTCCTGCAGCGACAGGACCTGGATGCCGTCCTGGTGCTTCATGGCTTCCGTCACGGCCTCGCAGCCGGCCATCGTGGTGTAGTAGGTCACCCGATTGGCCAGCGCCGCGGTACGGATGTAGCGCGAGTCGGCGATGGCGGTGCGGGTTTCATCGACGGTCGTGAATACCAGTTGGATGTCACCGGCCTTGATCAGGTCGGCGATGTGCGGCCGGCCGTCCTTGACCTTGTTGACCACCTTCACCGGCACGCCGGCATCGGCGATCGCCGCAGCGGTGCCCTTGGTCGCCACCACGCTGAAACCCAGGTCGACCAGTTCGCTGGCGATCTTCACCGCCCGGTCCTTGTCGTTGTTCTTGACCGTAATGACGACCGTACCCTTGGTCGGCAGGCGCGAACCGGCACCCAGCTGGCTTTTCAACATCGCTTCCGCGAAGGTGTAGGCGACCCCCATCACCTCGCCGGTGGAGCGCATCTCGGGTCCGAGGATCGGATCGACGCCCGGGAACTTGTTGAACGGGAAGACCGCCTCCTTGACGCTGAAGTACGGCGGAATGACCTCGTGCGGCACCTTTCCGTCCTTGCCTCGCTGGTCCTGCAGCCTTTGGCCCGCCATGCAACGCGCGGCGATCTTGGCCAGCGGTTGGCCGGTCGCCTTGGACACGAAGGGGACGGTGCGCGAGGCGCGCGGGTTCACTTCGAGCACGTAGACGACCGATTCGTCGCCCTCGCCCTGAATGGCGAACTGCACATTCATCAGGCCGACGACCTTGAGCGCCCTGGCCATCGCCGCCGTCTGGCGACGCAATTCATCCTGAAGCGACTTGGACAGCGAGTACGGCGGCAGCGAACAGGCCGAATCGCCCGAATGCACGCCGGCCTGCTCGACGTGCTCCATGATGCCGCCGATCATCACGTCGACGCCATCGGAAATGCAGTCGACGTCGACCTCGATCGCGTCGTCCAGGAACCGGTCCAGCAGCACCGGCGACTTCTCGCTCACGCGCACCGCCTCGCGCATGTAGCGCTCCAGATCCTTGTCGCCATGGACGATCTCCATCGCCCGCCCGCCCAGCACGTAGCTCGGGCGCACCACCAACGGGTAGCCGATCTCCTGCGCCATCGCCAGCGCCGCCTCCTCGGTGCGAGCGGTGCGGTTGGGCGGCTGCTTCAACCCCAGCGTGTGCAGCAACTGCTGGAAGCGCTCGCGGTCCTCGGCGATATCGATGCTGTCGGGCGTGGTGCCGATGATGGGCACGCCGGCGCGCTCCAGGTCCAGCGCCAGCTTCAGCGGCGTCTGGCCGCCGTACTGCACGATCACGCCGACCGGCTTTTCCTTGGCGACGATCTCCAGCACGTCTTCCAGCGTCACCGGTTCGAAGTACAGGCGGTCGGAGGTGTCGTAGTCGGTCGAGACGGTCTCCGGGTTGCAGTTGACCATGATGGTCTCGTAGCCGTCCTCGCGCATCGCGAGCGCGGCATGCACGCAGCAGTAGTCGAACTCGATGCCCTGGCCGATGCGGTTCGGCCCGCCGCCCAGCACCATGATCTTCTTGCGATCCGTGGGGTCGGCCTCGCACTCCTCGTCGTAGGTGGAGTACATGTAGGCGGTCTGCGTCGCGAACTCGGCCGCGCAGGTGTCCACCCGCTTGTAGACCGGACGCACGTTCATGGCATGGCGCCGTTCGCGCACGGCATGCTGATTCGTCGCCAGCAGCTTGGCCAGGCGACGGTCGGAGAAACCCTTGCGCTTCAGGAAGACGATTTCATCCTTGCTCAGGCTGTCCAGCGTGCGCCCTCCCAAGGCCTGCTCGGCCTGGATGATTTGCTCGATCTGCGCCAGGAACCAGGGGTCGATCGCGGTCTCGGCAAAGATCTCGTCCAGGCTCATGCCGATGCGGAAGGCATCGCCCACGTAAAGGATGCGCTCGGGACCGGCTTCGCCGATCTCCTCGACGATCTCGTCTCGGTCGGTGGAGCGCTCGCTCAGGCCGTCGATGCCGGTCTCCAGGCCGCGCAGCGCCTTCTGGAAGCTCTCCTGGAAGGTGCGGCCCATGGCCATCACCTCGCCCACCGACTTCATCTGGGTCGTCAGGTGCGGATCGGCGGCCGGGAATTTCTCGAACGCGAAGCGCGGAATCTTGGTCACCACATAGTCGATGCTGGGCTCGAACGAGGCTGGCGTCACGCCGCCGGTGATGTCGTTCTTCAGCTCATCGAGCGTGTAGCCCACCGCCAGCTTGGCGGCGATCTTGGCGATCGGGAAGCCGGTGGCCTTGGAGGCCAACGCCGACGAGCGCGAGACGCGCGGATTCATCTCGATCACGACCATGCGGCCATCGCGCGGGTTGATCGAAAACTGCACGTTCGAGCCGCCGGTGTCGACGCCGATCTCGCGCAGGATCGCGATCGAGGCGTTGCGCAGCAACTGGTATTCCTTGTCCGTCAGCGTCTGGGCCGGCGCCACGGTGATCGAGTCGCCGGTGTGGATGCCCATCGGGTCGAGGTTCTCGATCGAACAGACGATGATGCAGTTGTCCGCCTTGTCGCGGACCACCTCCATCTCGTACTCCTTCCAGCCGATCAGCGACTCCTCGATCAGCAGCTCGTTGGTCGGCGACAGGTCGAGGCCGCGCTTGCAGATCTCCTCGAATTCCTCCGGGTTGTAGGCGATGCCGCCGCCGGTGCCACCGAGCGTGAAGCTGGGGCGAATGACCATCGGAAAGCCCGAGCCGCCGACCTCGGCGTGGATGCTCTTCTGCACACCCCAGGCTTCTTCCATCGAGTGCGCGATGCCCGACTTGGCCGAGCCCAGGCCGATCTTGGTCATCGCGTCCTTGAACTTCAGGCGGTCTTCGGCCTTCTCGATCGCGTGCTCGTTGGCACCGATCATCTCGACCTGGTACTTGGCCAGCACGCCGTGCTTGTGCAGGTCGAGCGCGCAGTTGAGCGCGGTCTGGCCGCCCATGGTGGGCAGGATCGCGTCCGGACGCTCCTTGGCGATGATCTTCTCGACCACCTGCCAGGTGATGGGCTCGATGTAGGTGACATCGGCCGTGTCCGGGTCGGTCATGATCGTCGCCGGATTCGAATTCACCAGGATGACCTTGTAGCCCTCCTCGCGCAGCGCCTTGCAAGCCTGGGCGCCGGAGTAGTCGAACTCGCAGGCCTGGCCGATGATGATCGGGCCGGCGCCGATGATGAGGATGCTCTTGAGGTCGGTACGCTTTGGCATGGTCTGGATCGAAGAGGAATCTGGGTCTCAGCTGAGACTGGCGGTGGCCAGTTTGGCCCCGAAACCGAGGAACAGGGCACCGACGCCGGAACTGACCAGGCTGGCGGTGCGGCGCCGGGCCGCAAAGGCCTGGGCGAGACGGGCACCCGAGAAAATCAGCACGGAGAGGTAGAGCGCGCTGAAGGTTTGCGCGATCGCGCCGAGCGCGACAAAGGTCAGGCCAGGGTGCGCGAAGCCGGGGTCGACGAACTGGATGAAGAAGGAAACGAAAAACAGGATCGCCTTGGGATTCAGCAGGCTGATCATCAAGGCCTTGCGAAACGGCTGGCTCAAATCCAGCGTGGACGCCGCCGCGTCCGCCTCCTGCCCGCGCCAGCGCCGCAGCGCGCCGCGCAGCAGTTGCAATCCCACCCAGCTCAGATAGGTGGCACCCACCACCTTGATGCCGACGAACAGCGCCGGCAGCATGCGCAGCAGCGAAGCGGCCCCCAGTGCCGACAGCGTCATCAACACCGCGTCGCCGAGAAACACCCCGCACGCGCCGGCGTAGCCGGCCCGCACGCCACGCCGGGCCGCGACCGACAGCACGAACAACGAGTTCGGTCCGGGCAGCAGCACGATGAACACCGTGCCGAGAACGTAGGTCCACAGGTCGGTGATGCCGAAGGGGTGCATGGCTGAGGAACTGGGCAGCAAGAGGCGGTTCGGGAATCAGCGTGCCGAGGCCGACATCAGCCCGGTGAAGCGATCGAACAGGTAGGCGATGTCGTGCGGACCGGGCGAGGCCTCCGGGTGCCCCTGGAAGCAGAACGCCGGCTTGTCGGTGCGGGCCAAGCCTTGCAACGTGCCGTCGAACAGGCTGACATGCGTCGGTCGCAGATTGGCGGGAAGGCTCTTCTCGTCGACCGCGAATCCGTGGTTCTGGCTGGTGATCGAGACCCGCCCGCTGTCGAGGTCCTTGACCGGATGGTTCGCGCCGTGATGGCCGAATTTCATCTTGAAGGTCTTGGCGCCGGACGCCAAGGCCAAGATCTGGTGCCCCAGGCAGATGCCAAAGGTCGGGATACCGGTCTCGATCAATTCCTTCACCGCGGCGATCGCGTAATCGCAGGGCTCCGGGTCGCCGGGGCCGTTCGACAGGAAAATGCCGTCTGGACGGTACTTCAGCACCTCGGCCGCCGAGGTCTTCGCCGGCACCACCGTCACCCGGCAACCGCGTTCGGCCAACATCCGCAGGATGTTGCGCTTGACGCCGAAGTCATAGGCCACGACATGGAACTTCGGCTCGGTGAGGCGACCGTAGCCCGGCGTGCCGTCATCGCGCGCCAGCTTCCATTCGGTTTCAGTCCACTCGAACGGCTGCGACACGGTCACCACCTGCGCCAGATCCTGCCCCGCCATGCTGGGGGCCGCCCGCGCGCGCGCAACGGCGTCGGCCTTGTCGGCCTCGCTGACTTGGTGTCCAGCGGCGAAAGTGGCAATGCAGCCGTTCTGCGCGCCCGAGGTACGCAGCCGCCGGGTCAGTCGGCGCGTATCGATGTCGGCGATCGCCACCGTGCCTTCTGCACGGAGGTAATCCGACAGCGTCTGCGTCTGGCGGAAATTGGAGACACGGACCGGCAGGTCTTTGATGATCAGGCCGGCGGCATGGACTTTGGTGGCCTCGACATCCTCGGGGTTGACGCCGTAGTTGCCGATGTGCGGATACGTCAGCGTGACGATCTGCCGGCAATAGCTCGGATCGGTGAGGATTTCCTGGTAGCCGGTGAGTGCAGTGTTGAACACCACCTCACCCACTGTGTGACCGGCAGCGCCGATCGAGGTACCGGTAAAGACCGTGCCGTCTGCGAGTGCAAGGATTGCGGGAGGCAGGACGGGCAGCAAGAGGAACTCCGGTGTTCGCACGCTCAGCCCACGCCCTTGTTCATCCAGGACACCGCACTGGGGCGGACCTGTATGCCAGGGTTTGGCGAGGAAGATCGAAAACGAAGTTTCGCTGAGCGGCTTGAGATAGGGGTAAACCTGTCAAGTATAACCCGAACGACCGTGTCTGTCATGGCCTCCCCCTCACGTGCCGATGCGGCGACGGCGCGACGAGCCCCTCCCCCTCCAGGGTGCCCGGCTCAGGGAACTAGAATGCGTCGCGACCTGTCTATGCTTTACGGGCAGAACATCGGCCCGTTTGATCCGCAACCTCTGGAGATTCATCCATGAATGAAAGCCTGCCGACCTTTGCCGGTACTTCGAGCGGCACCGGCGCGCTGAGCGCACAGCGCAATCGCGTGCTGCGCAACACCTATTGGCTGCTCGCGCTGTCCATGCTGCCCACGGTCCTGGGAGCATGGGTGGGTGTCACGTCGGGCCTGATGCACATCATGACCGGCGGCATGGGTTTCCTGGTCTTCATGGTCGTTGCGATGGGCTTCATCTTCGCGATCAACCGCACCAAGGAGTCCGGTCTCGGGGTCGCCGTGCTGCTGGGCTTCACCTTCTTCATGGGGATGATGCTGACGCCGATCCTGTCGTTCGTGCTGGGCTTCAGCAACGGACCCACCTTGATCATGACGGCCTTCGGCGGCACGGCGCTGGTGTTCTTCGGCATGGCCAGCGTGGCCACGGTCACCAAGCGGGATCTTTCCGGCCTGGGCAAGTTCCTGACCATCGGCCTGCTGATGATCATCGCCGCGGGCATCATCAACCTGTTCGTGCACTCGAGCGCGATGATGCTGACGATCTCGGTGCTGGCGATCGGACTGTTCTCGGCCTTCATCGTCTACGACATCAAGCGCGTGCTGGACGGCGGCGAAACCAACTACATCACCGCGACGCTGTCGATCTACCTGGATCTGTACAACATCTTCCAGAACCTGCTGATGCTGCTGGGCATCTTCGGCGGTCGCCGGAACTGATGCGGTCACGCGCCCACGCAAAGGGTGGCGCGCGGACGATGGCTGGGGCTCTGCGGAGCCCCTTTTTCGTGGGACGATGTGACAGGAACTGATGGGGCTCCTGATCTCGATCCAGCCTGCCCCCTACCGGAATGACGACGCCCGACTGGAATCTGCCGCTTCGCGAACTGTCCGACACCTGCGACGTGCTGGTGGTCGGTGCCGGGCCGGCGGGCAGCGCCTGCGCACAGGTGCTGGCGCGCGCGGGGCGCCGGGTGATCCTGATCGACGCGCACGCGTTCCCGCGCGACAAAATCTGCGGCGATGGCCTGGTGCCCGACACCCACGCCGCGCTGCGTCGCCTGGGCGTTCACGACGCCGTGATGCAACTCGCCCGATCGGCGACTGCGGCGCGTTGCGTGGCGCCCAGCGGGCAGTTCGTCGATGTCCAGGGCGAGCTTGCGGTCGTGCCGCGGCGAGAACTCGACGCGCTGCTGTGCAAGGCGGCCGTCGCGGCCGGCGTGCGCATGGCGGCTCCGGTGAAATTCGACCGGCCGCTGACCGAATCGACCGGCCGGGTGTGCGGCGCCAGCCTGACTCAAGGCGGCTTGCGCCGGGACATCGCTGCCCGCTGGGTCGTGCTGGCCACGGGCGCCTTGCCGACGGCGCTGCTCGGCGCCGGCCTGTGCCAGCGCCGCAGCCCCAGTGGCATGGCGCTGCGAACCTACGTGCGACACGCCGGCTTGGCGGACGAACTGCGCGAACTCCGTTTCGTCTGGCACCCGCGGCTCAAAGGTGGCTACGGCTGGATCTTTCCGGGGCCGCAACAGGTGTTCAACATCGGTGTGGGCGTGCTCGACAGTCGCCAGGCGACACCCGACGGCGCGCCCCCGCTCCGCAAGCCGCCGAACTCGCGCGCCCTGTTCGACACCTTTGTGGCCATCGATCCCATGGCCTCGCGCCTGATGAAGGAGGGCGAGATGCTGGGTGAGTTGAAGGGTGCGCCGCTGCGCTGCGATCTGGCGGGAGCGCAATGGTCGCGCCCCGGTCTGCTGGTCACCGGCGAAGCCGCTGGCGCCACCTACTCGTTCACCGGAGAGGGCATCGGCAAGGCCATGGAGACCGCGATCGCGGCGGCCGAGTGCCTGCTGGCGCAGGATGCAGACCTTCGGTCGAGCCCATCCGAGATCCATGACGAGGCCGTGGCGCAAGCCTATCGGCAACGCCTCGAGGCGCTGCGGCCGCGCTTCGACACCTATCGCCAGGCCGCCAGCTTCAACCGCCGACCTTGGTTGGTCAGCCTGATGGTCTGGCGCGCGCGCCAGAGCCCCCGGGTCCGTGACAAGCTCAGCGACATCCTGACCGAACGCCGTCTGCCCGGCAGCCTACTGACCTGGCGCGGCCTGCGCAACATGCTGCTGCCTTGAGCCGTTGACCCGCTCCGACCGCGGCCCGGAGCGTTCGTGGCAGGTCCGTCATACCGGCACCCCCGCCACGCGCTCGAACAGGGCCGTGCGCTGGCACCGGCATCGCATCGCCACGCAATGTGAGCCTATGCCGAAGCCTGTCGCTCAAAGAGCGCCATGCTTTCGACATGGGCGGTGTGCGGGAACATGTTGACGGCACCAGCCGCCACGCAGCGGTAGCCGGCAAGGTGGACCAGCAGACCGGCATCGCGGGCCAGCGTGGCCGGGTTGCAGCTGACGTAGACGATGCGCTCGGGCGCCCGCCAACCCGGTTCGGCTCGGGTATGAAGGTCCGCCAGTGCCTTGACCAGTGCGAAGGCGCCCTCGCGTGGGGGATCGATCAGCCACTTGTCAGCGACACCGAAGGCCAGCAAATCCTCGGGGGTGATCTCGAACAGGTTGCGGACCTCGAAGCGGGTGCGGGCCGCCAGGCCGTTGCGCGCGGCGTTCTCGCGCGACCGGGCGACCAGCGTCTCGCTGCCCTCGACCCCCAGCACCTCGCCTGCGCGGGTGGCCAGCGGCAGCGTGAAATTGCCCAGACCGCAGAACCAGTCGATCACCCGCTCAGCCGCCGCGGGCGCCAACAACCGCAAGGCCCGGCCGACCAGCACGGTGTTGATCTGGTGGTTGACCTGGGTGAAATCGGTCGGCTTGAAGGGCATCTCGACGCCGAACTCGGGCAGGCGATAGGCCAGCTCCGGCCCTTCGTCGTCCAGCCGGTGAACCGTGTCCGGACCCTTGGGCTGCAGCCACCACTGCACGCCCCGGGCGGCCGCGAAGTCTCGAAGACGCTGCGTATCCTCCGGCGTCAGCGGCTCCAGATGGCGCAGCACCAACGCCGTGACCTGATCGCCCATCGCCAACTCGATCTGAGGCAGGCGATCACGCGCTTGCATCGAGCCGATCAAGTCGCGCAAGGGCATCAACAGGTCACTGACTCCGCGAGGCAATACGTGACATTCACGCATGTCCGCCACATAACGCGACTTGCGTTCGTGAAAGCCGACCAGCACCGTTTCCTTGCGGGCCACGTAGCGCACCGAGAGGCGCGCTCGAAGCCGGTAGCCCCAGGCCGGGCCTTCGATCGGCCGCAGCATCTGCTCGGCCCGGACCTTGCCCAGGTGCGCGAGGTTGTCCTCCAGCACCCGTTGCTTGATCGCCACCTGTGCCGCAGGCTGCAGGTGCTGCATCTTGCAGCCACCGCAGGCACCGGCGTGCAGGCCGAAATGCGGGCACGCCGGCCGGACACGCTGCGAGCTCTCGTGGCGCAACTCGCGCAACGTGGCCTGCTCCCACTGGTTCTTCTTGCGGCCCACGTCGACCAGCGCCTGCTCCCCCGGCAGTGCGCCCTCGATGAACACCACCTTGCCTTCGCTGTTGCGGGCCACGCCTTGGGCCTCGATGTCGAGCGAGTCGACCGTCAGCCATTCATCATGCATCGTCATGGGACCCGATTATCGGGCGGCCGAAGACGACGAAGGCCGCTCGATGGCGGCCTTCGTTTGCAGGCAGCGCCTTTCAGCGGGCCGGCAGCAGCTTGGCTGGATCGATCGGCTTGCCCTGGCGCCGAATCTCGAAGTGCAACTCGACCTTGTCCGAGTCGGTCGACCCCATCTCGGCGATCTTCTGCCCCTTGCGGACGGCCTGGTCTTCCTTGACCAACAAGGTCTGGTTGTGGCCGTACGCAGTCAAGAAGGTGTCGTTGTGCTTGACGATCACCAGATTGCCGTAGCCGCGAAGAAATCCTGCATAGACCACTCGACCGTCGGCTGCCACCCAGACCGGATCGCCCGCCTTGCCTCCGATGTCCAACCCTTTGGTACGCGCCTCGTCGAACGAGCCGATCACCGGGCCGGCGGCGGGCCAGGCCCATTGGATGCCTTCGTCGGCCGGATGCGCCGGCACGGGCGACGACCCCGCCGCACTCGCGGCCGCGATGGCCGGGTTGCTCGCCGCGCCGGTGCTCGCGCCGGCGGCGGCGGAAGCGGCGTGCGGATCCAGTGGCCGCGTATCCACCCGGGTCGTCGCGACCGGCTTGCTCGCCACGTCGTTCGCGCCAGGCGGCACGACGCGCAGGACCTGGCCGACCTCGATCACGTTCGCGTTGTCGATGTTGTTCCAGCGCGCGATGTCGCGCCAGCTCTGCCCGGTCTCCAGCCCCACCCGCATCAGCGTGTCGCCGGGCTTGACGATGTAGGTCCCCGGCTTGGCCTCGGCAGGCGCCGTCGCCGCGGTGGACTTGCCTGCGCTGGCGCCACGGCTCGGCCCGTGGGCGCTGGTACCGCGGTTCTCGACCGGGGCCTGGTTGGGCGACGAGGCGCAGCCGACCAGCGTCGACAGGACAAGATAGCTCACCCATGCGCGGGGACGGTGCCGATGGATCTCGGTCATGGAGGTCGTTTCCCTGGTTCAGTCGATGCAGGATTAATCGATGCCGGATTTTAAGGGGACGAACTGCACCGTCTCCCCCACCGTGCGGCGCAGGCCCTGAGGCAGGCGATCGACGATCACCAGCACCTGCCCGCGCCCCCCGGCAGCCGCAGCGGGCGCCACGATCCGTCCGCCCACGGCCAGTTGGTCCAGCCAGGCCTGGGGCAGATCATCACCGCCGGCCGCGGCGATGATGCTGTCGTAAGGGGCCCGGGGCGCATGGCCCAGCATGCCGTCGCCATGCAACAGCACGCAGCGCGGCACCTGCAGCGCGCGCAGATGCTTCTTGGCGAGTTCGTGCAGCGGATTCAAGCGCTCGATCGAGACCACCTGGCTCGCGAGCGGTGACAGCACGGCCGTCTGGTAGCCGCAGCCGGTGCCGACCTCCAGCACCCGTCCCAGCGAGCCGCGCTCGCGCGCCCCTTCGCCCAGGAACAGCCACTCGATCATGCGGGCCACGACCGAAGGCTTGGAGATGGTCTGGCCGAGGCCGATCGGCAGGCTGGTGTCCTCGTAGGCCTGGGTGGCCAGCGCCGTGTCGACGAAACGATGCCGGTCCAGCGAAGCCATCGCCTGCAGCACAGGTTCGCAACGCACCCCATCCAGGCGCAGACGATCGACCATTCGCCGGCGCACCGAGGCGCTGTCCAAGCCCAGGCCGGTCGGCACGCTCTGGCGCCGCAGGTCGCGCGCCGCCTCGTCGACCGGCCGCTGGGGCCGCAGCGTCGTGGCGCCCCGGCTCGCCGTCGGCGCCACCAGATGCAAGACCGCAGGAAACCGTGCCGGACGTGGCGGCGGTTTGCTCATGCCGCCGGACCCAGTTGCCGTTGCCAGCGCGACAGGGCCGCATGGTCCGTCAGGTCGATCTGCAGCGGGGTGATCGACACCTGTCCGTGGCTCACGGCATGGAAATCGGTGCCTTCGCCGGCCTCGCGCGCATCCCCGGCCGGCCCGATCCAGTACACCGTCTCGCCGCGCGGACTGAGTTGCCTGATCACCGGCTCGCTGGCATGGCGCCGCCCCAGCCGCGTGACCGCCCAAGGCAGTTTGTCGGCCTCGGCCTGATTCGGAATGTTCACGTTCAGCAGCCAGGGCGCGGGCCGCTGTCCGGCGCCCTGCGCCAGCATCGGCACCAGTGACTGCACCACTTGCCGGGCCACGCGGGCCGCCGCATCCAGGTGAACCCAGCCCTTGTCGACCTGCGAAAACGCGATCGCCGGCACGCCGAACAGATAACCCTCCATGGCTGCGGCGACCGTGCCCGAGTAAAGCGTGTCGTCGCCCATGTTGGCCCCCTGGTTGATGCCAGAAAGCACCAGGTCGGGCCGCTGCGGCAGCAGGCCGGTCAACGCGATGTGCACGCTGTCCGAGGGCGTGCCGTTGACGTACCGGAAACCCTTCACGTGCTCGCCGCGGGCTTCGTAAACCGACAACGGTCGATTCAGGCTGAGCGAATTCGAGGTGCCGCTGGCGTTCTGTTCCGGCGCGATCACGTCGATCTCGCCCAGGCCCTGGCAGGCCTGCACCAGCGCTGCCAGGCCCGGCGCCAGGTAACCATCGTCGTTCGCAATCAGGATTCGCATGCGCGCATTGTAGGGATGGGCACCGTCTCCACGGTCCCGCGCTGCAGCCTGTCTATCATCCGTCCCCATATCGCCGCGCCGCCCCGGCATCGGCACGCCAAGGAGACACCCATGCACGCCTGGTACTGCGAATCCCACGACGGCCCGTCCGCGCTGGTCTGGAAGCAAGCCCCGACGCCTGAGCCCCAGCCCGACGAGGTGCGAATCGCCATTCGCGCGGCGAGCCTGAACTTTCCCGATCTGCTGATCACCCAGGGGCTGTACCAGTTCAAGCCGGCGCTGCCCTTCGTGCCCGGCGCCGAGTTCGCGGGCCATGTTGAGGCCGTCGGCGCCGACGTCACCCGGTTCAAACCCGGCGACGCCGTGGCGGCCATCGCCGGCACCGGAGGCTTCGGCACCCATGCCTGCGTCAAGGCGACGCAGTTGCTGCCGCTGCCGCCCGGGTTCCGGATGGAGGACGCGGCTGCCTTCGCCTTCACCTACGGCACCTCCCACCACGCGCTGATCGACCGCGGCGCCCTCGCCGCCGGAGAGACGGTGCTGGTGCTGGGCGCCGCAGGCGGCGTCGGCACGGCCGCCGTGCAGATTGCCAAGGCTGCCGGGGCACGGGTCATCGCCGCCGCGTCGACCGACGCCAAGTGCGACATCTGCCGCGACATCGGTGCCGACGCCACGATCAACTACAGCCGCGAGAACCTGCGCGAATCCCTCAAGGCCTTGACCCAGGGCCGCGGCCCCGATGTGGTCTATGACCCGGTCGGCGGCGACCTGGCCGAGCCGGCCTTCCGCTCGCTGGCGTGGCGCGGGCGGTACCTGGTCGTCGGATTTGCCGCCGGCGGCATTCCGGCGCTGCCTTTCAATCTGCCGCTGCTGAAGGGCGCCTCGGTGGTCGGCGTGTTCTGGGGTGACTTCGTGCGCCGCGAACCCCAGGCCAGCGCGGCCGCCCTGGCCGAACTGGCGGGCTGGTATGCGCAAGGGCGGATCAAGCCGGTGATCGACACGCTGCTGCCCATGAGCGAATTGCCGCAAGCCTATGCGCGGATTACCAAGCGCGATGTCCTCGGCAAGCTGGTGATGGTCAACCCGGCCTGAGTCAGCGGCCCGGCTCAGGCCAGCAACACGCCGGCAAACTCCCTATGCTGGAGCCGCCGCAGAGACCATCGGCCTGCTAGCATCAGAAATAAGTTCGGCCTGGCCGGACAAAGTCGTGGGAGGCGTCAACATGTCGGTCAAAGTGCTCATCCTCGAAGACAACCCGGTCGCCCGGGACTTCCTGTCGCGGGTGCTGCGAGAAAGCTTCAGCGACCCGATCAGCATCACCGAGGCCGGCGACCTCGAAACCGCGCGCAAGCAGGTGTCGCTCACCGGTCCGGGTGGCATGCATGGCACCGACCCCTTCAAGCTGATGCTGGTCGACCTGGAGCTGCCCGACGGCAACGGCCTGGAGTTCCTGTCCGAGCTGGCGCAGTACCCGGCCACCAAGGTGGTGACCACGCTGTACTCCGATGACGATCACCTCTTCCCGGCGCTGCAGTGCGGCGCCGACGGCTACCTGCTCAAGGAAGACCGCTTCGAGGTGCTGGTGGAGGAGTTGCGCAAGATCGTGCTCGGACAGCCGCCGCTGTCGCCCGCCATCGCGCGCCGCCTGTTGACCCACTTCCGGCTCAGTCCCGGCACCCAGGCGCCGCAGCCACCGGCCGGCATGTCGACGCAGACCACCAGCAAGCCGCCGGTGCCGATCGAGAAGCCGTTGGACCTGCCTCACCTGACGCCACGTGAGATCGAAGTGCTGACCTACCTCAGCAAGGGCTTCACGATCAAGGAAATCGCCAACCTGATGGGCATCAAGTGGTTCACCGTCAACGACCACATCAAGGCGATCTACCGCAAGCTGAACGTCTCCAGCCGGGCGGAAGCTGCCGTGCTGGCGAGCAAGCAGGGACTGGTCTGAGCCGGAGACTGCCCGATCGAGCATGCACATCGAGCAGTCCGACACCTCCTGGGGCTCGGCCCTGAACGCTGGCCCGTCCACCAGCCCGCACGAGGCGGGTTGGGACGCCACGGACGCTGACGCGACCTCCAGCGGATTGGCCGGCGCGACGCCGCGCATCGGATGGCGCCGCCGCGCCCTGTTGGTGGCGGCGGTGATCGGCTGCCTGACCGTCTTCCTGCTGGCCAGGGTGATGGCCAACAATCCCAACCTGCCGGTGGACTGGCGTCCTGCGGCCGCAGGGCATCTGGAACTGGCCTACTCGCCGATGCCGGAGCTCAAGGACTATCTCGGCCGCGAACTGGTGGCCGTCGGCAATCGCGAAGGCCAGCAAGCGCCTTTCGATGTGATCGCGTTATCCCACTCGACCCGCTGGATCGCCGACAACGCCACCCGCGAGCGATTGGATCGAGCCCATCAGCTCGCCGCCCAGGCACTGTCCGAGGGAGAGGTCAGCCTCTATTTCAGCGACGGCAGGCGTGTCGACGTGCCGGCTCCGCCTCGCGGCTATGCCGGCCTCGGCTCGATGTTCTGGCTGATGTGCGCCTTCGCGATGGTGCTGTACCTGGTCGGCTGGATCGTCCCGCTGGTACAACCACAAAGTCGGAACCTGCTCTACGCGGTCATGGCCCACGCCCAGGCCGCCCAGTTGCTGCTGTCGGCGGTGGCCTCGGTGCCCGCGCTGGCCCTTCCGACCTTGCTGGTGTCGAGCGAGCCGGAACTGCGCACGCTGCTGGACGCGCTGACCGGCGCGGCAATCGTGACCGCGTCGGCGTGGCATCCGACCCGCCTGCCGATTCGCCGCTGGGTCGCGCTGCTGGCCTGGGGGGCCACTGCGGCCTACGGCCTGTTGTCCCTGCGCCCCGGGCTGATCGACGACTGGTGGTGGAGCCAGTCGCTTCTGCTGGGCGAGGGCCTGCTGTGCGTCGGCATGCTGAGCTGGTACTACCGGACCCAGGTTCACCCGTTTGCGGTCGTGATGCGACGATTCTGCCTGGTGACCGTCGCCGCGCTGGCCTTGTTGACGACCGCCGTGTCGATGATGCAGCACATGCCGCCCGAGGTGCAGCCGATCGCGCTCGCCGGCCCGGTGATCTGGAGCGTGTTCCTGGCTTCGGTCGTGCTGCTGGTGCCCTTCATCGCGCGCTCGCAGTATGTGATGCGCGAGTTCGCCATGCTCGCCGGCATCAGCACGGTGGCCACGTCGGTCGACCTGCTGTTCGTGGCCGTGTTCTCGTTCAGTCAATTCACCTCGCTGACGCTGTCGCTGTTCCTGGCGCTGGGCGCCTATGCAGCGATTCGGCAGTGGCTGGTGACCCAGATGATGGGCGCGCGGGCACTCACCACCGAGCGCATGTTCGAACACCTCTACCGCATCGCACGCGAAGTCGAGGCCCGACCCGAGCGCGCCGGCGAACGGATGACCGAACTGCTGCAGAACGTGTTCGAGCCGCTAGAAACCCTGCGCACCGGCGAGCGAGGCCCCCACAGCCGGGTCACCGGCAACGGCGCGACCCTGCTCGTCCCGATGCCCAATCTGGTCGATGCGCCCACCGTCGACGGCATGGTGGCGCTGCGCTTTGCCGAGCGCGGCAAGCGCCTGTTCACGCCGGAAGACGCGCGACTGGCGGACCGCATCGTCGAGCAGTTGATGCGGGCGCTGGCCCATGACCGCGCCGTCGAGCGCGGCCGTACCGAGGAGCGGGTGCGCATCGCGCAGGACCTGCATGACGACATCGGCGCACGGTTGCTGACGCTGATGTACAAGTCGCCCAGCAAGGAAATGGAAGACTATGTCCGCCACACCTTGCAGGACCTGAAAACGCTCACCCGCGGACTGGCGGCCAAGAATCACCCGCTGACACTGGCTGCCGCGGAGTGGAAGACCGACATCACGCAGCGCCTGGCCGCGGTGCATTGCGACCTGGAATGGAAAACCGACTACGACGTCGACATCACGCTGAGCATGGTGCAGTGGTCCTCGCTGACCCGCATCCTGCGCGAGCTGGTCAGCAATGCGATTTCGCATTCGCGCGCCACGCACGTGACCATCACCAGCGTGCTGCGCGCAGGCGAGTTCACGATCGAACTGAGCGATGACGGCGTCGGCCGAAACCCCGTCAAATGGTCCCACGGGCTGGGCCTGGGCGGCATCCGCAAGCGCGTCAAACTGATGGGCGGCTCGGTCGAATGGCGTGAACGCGATCCCGTCGGCATCGTCTGCCAGGTTTCGATTCCCCAACTGCACCCGCCCGCCTGAGAGAGCCGCGGCAGCACCGCGCTGACACGGGTGGCAAAAGCACAAAGGCCTGCGAATGCAGGCCTTTGTCATCATCGGGTGGGGTGGCTGATGGGACTCGAACCCACGACGACCAGAATCACAATCTGGGACTCTACCAACTGAGCTACAGCCACCACCGAAGCCAAAGATTATAGCCTCGAAACGAGGCTTTTAGATCTTACTTGTCTGCACCAGAGGCTGCATCGGCGCCCGCCGCCAGCGCTGCCGACTTGATCTCGACCTTCATGCGCTTTTTCAGCGCGTCGTAAAACGCGGCCGACTCCGCTTCGGCGAGGGCCTTCTCGATGTACGGACGCGCACGCGCCGTATCGGGATCGGCAGCGTCGCGCGCGACCACGCCCATCACCTTGGCGACCGCAAAGCCTTGCGAGCCGAGGTCGACGCCCAGGATCGCCGGGGGCTTGCTCAGGTCGGCCTGCAACACCGCACCGAGGAGCGCTCGCGGCAGGCCCTGAGCCTGCGCGCGCGACACGGTGATCGCAGGCGCCAGCGTGTCGGACGGATTCTTCTTCAGTTGCGCCACCCGAGCCTGCCCGGCCTGGCGCGCGGCCGCCGCGGCCTGCTCGGCGCGCAAGCTCTCAAGCACCTGGGCGCGCACGTCCGCCAGCGGCAGCAAGCGTTCGGGCTGGTAGCTTTCGAGCCGCGCCGACACCAGCTGGTTCGGGCCGGTCTCGACCGCCTCCGAGTTGCGCTTGTTCTTCAGGACGTCGTTCGAGAACACGGCTGCCAGCAACTTGGGCGAGGCCAGCGGACCCTTCGCACCCGGCGCAGGGGTGCGCTGGACGGTGGCCGTCAACGGGGTCAACTTGAGCTTGTCGATCACCGGCTTGAGGCTGTCCGATTGCTCGTACACCATGTTGGTGAACTGTTCCGCTGCGTCGGCATAGCGCTTCTGCGCGAGCTGCCTGGCGACCTCGTCCTGGATGTCGGAACGCACGGCCTCGAACGGCTTCTTCTCGCCGCCGCGAATGCCGGTCAGCTTGATGATGTGAAAGCCGAAGTCGGATTCAACGACCTTGCTGATCTCGCCCACCTTCATCGCGAAAGCCGCATCCTCGAACGGCTTGACCATGGCCCCGCGGCCGAAGTAATCCAGGTCCCCCCCCTTCGCCGCCGAACCCGGGTCCTGGGAGTTCTTCTTCGCGAGCTCGGCGAAGGCGTCCGGGTTCTTGCGCAACTCGGCCAGCAGCGCCTCGGCCCGGGCCCGCGCCTTGGCGCGCTCGGCGGCCGGTTCGTCCTTGGGCGCATTGATCAGGATGTGGCTGGCACGACGCTCCTCAGGGGTCGTGTACCGGCTCTGGTTTTCCTCGTAGTACTTGCGCAGATCATCGTCGCTGACCGTGACCTGCTTCTTCAACGCATCGAGGTCGAGCACCACGTAGTCGATGGTGGCGCTTTCAGGCGAGCGGAATTGCGCGCTGTGCGCCTGGTAGTAGGCCTGAACCTGGGCGTCGGTCGGATTCACCTGGCTCAGGTAGTCCTTGGCGTCGAAACGCTGGATCTGTACCTCGCGCCGCTCCAGCAACGCATCGATGGCGGTGGTCTCGACCGTCTGGCCGTTGAGGTTCGAATTGCTGATGCCTCCGAGGACTTGATTCATCGACAGCTGCTGGCGCAGTTGCTCGGCAAATTGCTGCGAACTCATGCCCTGGGCGGCGAGCATGTCGGCGTTGACGCTGCCATCCGGCTTGCGCACGACAGCGTACTGAGGATCGGTGGCGAACAGGCGCTGCAGCCGCGGATCGGTGGTCACCAGATGGTCCTTCACCGAGGCCGTCAGCAGCACCCGCTCGCGGATCAGGGCATCCAGCGTCTGGCGCTTCATCTCGGGCGTGTCGATCAGCTTCATGTCGACATTGGGCATCTGCTCGCGCATGCGCTCGATCTGCTGGCGGTTGGCGGCGTCGAGCTCGGTCTGATTGATCTCCACGCCATCGACCTTGGCCACCGTCTTGGCGCTGGCGTCGACGAAGCGCGAATAGCCCTGGACGCCGAAGAACACGAACGACGGAAAGACCAGCAACACCAGCAGGATTTGCAGGAGCTTGTTGTGCGTGCGAACGAAGTCAAACATGAATCAGCTTTCTGGACCGGCGACAGCCCCGAGAAACGACAAAGGCGAACCGGAGTTCGCCTTTGTCGGGGGCTGCGTACACCGCGCGGCATTCTAATCAATGCCCCGAGCACGGCAGCGAATGGTGGGTGCTGAGGGGCTCGAACCCCCGACCTACGCCTTGTAAGGGCGCCGCTCTACCAACTGAGCTAAGCACCCGAAAGATCAGTTCAACGCATCCTTCAGGCCCTTGCCAGGCCGGAATTTCGGCACCTTGGCCGACTTGATCTTGATGGCCGCGCCGGTGCGCGGATTGCGGCCGGTACGGGCCGCACGCTTGGTCACGGCAAAAGTGCCGAAACCGACGATCGAGACACTGCCACCCTTTTTCAAGGTCGTCTTGACGCCGCCGATCACGGCCTCCAGCGCGCGGGTGGCGGCGGCCTTGGAGATGTCGGCCTGATGGGCAATGTGCTCGATCAGCTCTGATTTGTTCACGAAGATACCCCCTCTCTCAATCGGACTCGGTGTTGCGGTGGGATGTGGATGGGCGCCAGGTGGCGCATGGGTGCCGCCAGGGCCGAAATTTCATTACAGCCGGCCGCTCCCGCAGTGTCAAGCAGAGTAGCAGATTCTAGGCACTTTCAATGATCGCCAAGAGGGTTGGAAACCCGTGTTTCGTCAACGGCGACGCACCCTTGCGATGACGCGCCGACGATGGAGTCCACGGGCCTCCGCCGCTGAGGCCAAGCGCCCCCGGCTTGGCCCGGACCCGTCGGTCGATCGCACTCCGTGCCCGCGCCACGCGGGCGCACAGCCTGGCCACGCTCAGCGCGCCTTCGCGCGAATTTCCGGCAAGGCCTTCTGAAGGTAATACACCATCGACCAGATCGTCAGCACCGAGGCGACGATGATCAAGGCCGTGCCCCAGAGCCGGGTATCGATCCAGGAGAACAGGCGTCCGTCGTACAGCAGGAACGGGATGGCCACCATCTGCACCGTCGTCTTCAGCTTGCCCAGCATGTGCACGGCCACGCTGCGCGATGCGCCGATCTGCGCCATCCACTCCCGCAGGGCCGAAATGGCGATCTCGCGGCCGATGATGACCAGCGCGATCAAGGCGTTGACCCGGTCGAGCTGCACCAGGATCAGCAGCGACGCGCAGACCAGGAACTTGTCAGCTACCGGATCCAGGAACGCGCCGAACGCCGAACTCTGATTCAATCGCCGCGCCAGGAAACCATCGAGCCAGTCGGTCAGCGCCACCACCACGAACAGCACCGTGGCAACGAGGTTGCGCGTGGCATCGGGGGTCGGCAGATAGAACACCCCGACGATCAGCGGGATGGCCACGATGCGCGCCCAGGTCAGCAGCGTCGGAATGGTGAGGAACATGGGCCGATTCTGCCTCTGAATTCGTGCGGCCCCGGCGCCATTCGACATCGCCCGCGCCAGCGTGCTCGCCGGCCCGAGCGGCCGCCCTCACCGGTCCAGCGTTCTCGGCTTGAAGCGGCGGTCGTCGTCGAACAGAAAGACTTCGTTGAACTTCCACGGCTTGGGCAGCCGGGTCACGTCGCCGAAGGGCGCTGCACGCCGAATCGCATTCAGTGCCAGCTCGGTGGTGTCGTCGGCCTGGCTGGGATGGCGCAGCACCCGCAGCCGGGCAATGCTGCCGTCTGCCTTCAACTCGATCTCGATCACCGGGATCGCCAACAAGGGCTCGGGCACTTCGCCGGTGTAAGTCATCTGCGGATTGGCCGCCACCATCTGCCGGGCGGCGCGAAGCCGGTACTCCTCCCAGTTGCGTGCGGCGGGCCGCGCCGCGGCACTGGGCGACGGACGGGTGAGCACGCCCACCGCCGGCGGTGGCGCCGAGGTGGACGTGCGCACCGCGCTGCTGGTGCAGCCGGCCAGCACGCATGCGGCGGCCAGCGCCAGGCCGGCGCGCCGGCTCGTCAAGGCCCCGGCGGCACGGGACGGTGGCGCCACGGCCGCCATCGGATTCGGTTCAGTGCAAGACACGGTAGATCTCCATGGCCAATTCCCGGGAAATGCCGTCGACGCTGGCCAGGTCGTCGACGCTGGCGGCCGCGACGCCGCGCACGCCGCCGAAACGCTGCAACAGCCGCGCCCGCTTCTTCGGCCCGATGCCGGCGATGTCCTCGAGCTTGCTGCCCCCGGTGCGCACGCTGGCCCGCCGGGCCCGCATGCCGGTGATCGCGAAGCGATGCGCCTCGTCGCGGATCTGCGCGACCAGCATCAAGGCCGCCGAATCCGGCGGCAAGGTCAGCTTCTCGCGGCCGTCGGCGAAGACCAACTCCTCCAGCCCCACCTTGCGGCCCAAGCCCTTCTCGACGCCCACGATCAACGACGGATCCAATCCCAGGTCCTCGAACACGCCCCGCGCCATGCTGACCTGGCCCCGACCGCCGTCGACCAGCACCACATCGGGCAGGCGTGCCCGCCCGCTCCCGGACGCACCGCCTTGCTGGGCCGACAACTCCGCCAGCTTGGCGTAGCGGCGGGTCAGCACCTGGCGCATCGCCGCATAGTCGTCTCCGCCGGTGACGCCATCAATGTTGAAGCGCCGGTATTCGCTGTTCTGCATCTTGTGGTCCTGGAACACCACGCAGGATGCCTGGGTGGCCTCGCCAGCCGTGTGGCTGATGTCGAAACATTCGACACGAAAGGTATCCAGATCCTCCACCGCCAGGTCCAGGACGTCGACCAGCGCTCGGGTGCGCTCGCGCTGCGAGCCTTCTTCGGCCAACAGGCGCGCCAGCGCCAGCTCGCATCCGGTGATCGCCATCTCCAGCCAGATCCGGCGCTGTTCGCGAGGTTGGTGCTGGGCGCTGACCTTGACCCCGGTCTGCTCCGCGAGCGCCTGCAACAGTTCGGCATCCACCGGATGGCTGGTGAGCAGCAGGGGCGGCGGCGGCGTCTGCAGGTAATGCTGGGCGATGAACGCCTGCAGCACCTGCCGTTCGGCGCCTGCCAGACGATCCGCCTCGGCCGCCTCGCCGGACCGATCGGCAGGCACGGCGTCGTCGTCCAGTGCCACCGCGGTGGCGTCGTCCACATGGACCGGAAAGAAGGCGCGGTCACCGAGATGGCGCCCCCCTCTCACCATGGCCAGGTTCACGCAGGCCCGCCCGCCGGCCACCTTGACCGCCAGGATGTCCACCTCGCGCCCGGCGCTCGACAGGCTGCTCTCGTCGACCGACTGCTGGTGCTGCACCGCGGCCAGCGCCGAGATGCGGTTGCGCACCTCGGCCGCCTGCTCGTACGCCAGCACCTCGGCGTGGGCCATCATCTGGCGCTGCAGGTCCTCCAGCACCTCGCGCTGCTCGCCTTTCAGAAAGCGCTCGGCGGCGGCCACGTCGCGGGCATAGTCGTCGGGCGAGATCAATCCGACGCACGGCCCCGAGCAGCGCCGGATCTGGTACAGCAGGCAGGGACGCGAGCGGTTGTTGAACACCGTGTCCTCGCAGGTGCGAAGGCGGAACACCTTCTGGATCAGCACGATCGCCTCGCGCACCGCGTTGGCGCCCGGGTACGGCCCGAAATAGCGATGGGTGCGATCGACCGCCCCGCGGTAGTAGGCCACCCGCGGAAAGCGGTGGCTGACCAGCTTCAGGTAGGGGTAGCTCTTGTCGTCTCGGAACAGGATGTTGAACTTCGGGTTCAACGCCTTGATCAGGTTGTTTTCGAGCAGAAGGGCTTCGGCCTCGGTGCGTACCACCGTGGTTTCCATGCGCACGATGCGCGACACCATCAGGCCGATGCGGGTACCGCCCAGGTCCTTCTGAAAATAGCTGCTGACACGCTTCTTCAGGTCCCGCGCCTTGCCCACGTAGAGCACCGTGCCCTGCGCATCGAAGTAGCGGTAGACGCCCGGCAGCCCGGGCAGCGCCGCCACCTCGGCCCACAGCCGCTCGCGCGCGGCGCGGGCGGCTGCTGCCAACTGCTGCGGGTCGGCTGCATCGGCGGCGGCGGCCGCATCGGGCGGGGTGGTTTCGGGCGAGGCCATCGGCTGGGCATTGTGCCGCTTCGATAATCGCCGGATGGTCGAACCCCTTCCCCCACCGCTTCGCTGGGATGTCTTCTGCCGCGTGATCGACAACCACGGCGACCTGGGCGTGTGCTGGCGACTGGCTTGCGGACTGGCCGATCGTGGCCAGCAGGTGCGGCTGTGGGTCGACGACGCATCGGCGCTGGCGTGGATGGCGCCGGCGGGCCATGCCGGCGTCGAGCGGATCGACTGGACGGCCGCCCCTCCCGCGCTGGCGCCGGCCGACGTGGTGGTCGAGGCATTTGGCTGCGACCCGCCGGCCGACTTCGTCGCCCGCATGGCCGCCCGGCCGCGGCCGCCGGTCTGGATCAACCTGGAATACCTCAGCGCCGAAGCCTATGTCGAGCGCAGCCACCGCCTGGCCTCGCCGCAGAACAGCGGCCCGGGGCGTGGCCTCGTGAAATGGTTCTTCTACCCGGGGTTCACGCCCGCCACTGGAGGCCTGCTGCGCGAGCCGGGCTTGATCGACAGGCTGGCGTCGCTCGACAGCCAGGCGGCCCTGGCCTCGCTGGGCGTTCAGCGCCAGCCGGGTGAACGCTGCGTCAGCGTCTTCTGCTACCCCGGTGTGCCGCTGGCGGCGCTGCTGTCGTCGTTGCGCGGCGTGCCGACGCTGCTGCTGACCACGCCCGGTGCGGCCACCGAGGCCCTGCAGGACCAGACCCTGCCACGCGGTCTGCGCAGCCACGCCCTGCCCTGGCTGAGCCAGGCAGCCTACGACCGGCTGTTGCGCGCCTGCGATCTGAACCTCGTGCGCGGCGAGGATTCGTTCGTGCGCGCGCAGTGGGCCGGCCGGCCGATGCTGTGGCAGATCTATCCGCAGCACGACGGCGTGCATGCCGCCAAGCTGGAAGCCTTCCTTGCCCGCCATCTGGCCGACGCCCCCTCCAGCCTGGGCCGGGCGGTGCGCGCCTGGATGCAGGCCTGGAATGGGCTGGGCGCGACGGCCCCGGACCGGCTGCCCGACCTGGTGGAATGGCAAAGCCACGCCGAGCGCTGGCGTGACGCCTTGCTCGTCCAGGCTGATCTGGTCAGTCAACTGCTCGATTTCGTCATCGAAAAGCGTTAAAATTCAAGGCTTTGCAGAAATTGGCCCGCAGCATCGGCACCGAGGCCCTCGGTGCCCGGCCCAACGGACCAACCGCTGTCAGCCTCCGGCGGCCTTGCCGCCAAACACCCCGGGCAGCGCGTGCTCGACCACGCCCGCCCCTTCCGACTCTGGAATCTCACCATGAAACTCGCTCAGGAACTCCGCGCCGGCAACGTGATCATGCAAGGCAAGGACCCGATGGTCGTGCTGAAGACCGAATACAGCCGCGGCGGCCGTGGTGCTGCCACCGTCCGCATCAAGATGAAGAACCTGCTCAACGGCGCCGGCGCCGAAGTGGTCTTCAAGGCCGACGACAAGATGGACCTGGTCATCCTCGACAAGAAGGACTGCACCTACTCGTACTTCGCCGACCCCATGTATGCCTTCATGGACGCCGACTACAACCAGTTCGAGATCGAAGCCGAGAACATGGGCGACGCGCTGAACTACCTCGAAGACGGCATGACCGTCGAAGTGGTGTTCTACGACGGCAAGGCCATCTCGGTCGAACTGCCCACCACCGTCGTGCGCGAAATCGAGACCGATCCTGCCGTCAAGGGCGACACCTCGGGCAAGGTCCTGAAGCCGGCCAAGATCGTCGGCACCGGCTTCGAGATCTCGGTGCCCATCTTCGTTGAAAACGGCGACAAGATCGAAATCGACACTCGCACGCACGAATACCGCAAGCGCGTCTGAGCGCCGCTTTCACGGCATCATCGGCACCTTCGGGTGCCTTTTTTGTGCCCGGCGCCTCTTCTCGCCCATGAGCTTCGATTTCGACCACGCGGTTCGCGCTCCGTTCAGGATGCAGCCCGGCCTGAGGCGACTGACACCTGGCAGCCCGCACCTGACGCCGAACCGGCGCGACGCGCGCCACCTGCACGAGAAACTGGCGGTGCTGAACACCGCCGCCGACCAGGCGCTGATGCAGCGCCCCGGCTTCGACGCCGCAGCCGCGCTGGCCGTGCTGGCGACCCGGGCGGGCGCCGAACACCCCAGGCACTTCGCGATCCGCCCCGACGGCGCGTGGCATGCGATCGCGTTGGGCTGGGCGGTCGCTGCCGATGGCGGCGTCAGCGGCGACACGGCGGCCCTGGCGGCCGTGGGTTCCTGCCTGCAGGGCCTGCCCCCGGCGTGGCGCCGCGCCGGCTTGCTGTCGCTGGCCTTCGCCGAGGACTTCGCGGTCGTCGACGGCGCCGACGCCAGCGTACCCTGGCTCGCCGTCTGCCTGCCCTCGCACTGGTCGCCGCAGGACAAGGTCGGCCGCGGCTTCGCCGAGATCCATGCCCCGGTCGCCGACAACGCCCTGCTGTTGAGCGCCGGAGAGCACCTGATGCGCCTGGTCACCGCCCCGCAACGCTGGGAACGCTTCGTCTGGAGCCTGACCCACCGCGCGGCCCTGGATGCCCACCCGGCGCGCGTCGCACCGAGCGCCTGGCCCACGGCCGGCGACCCGGCGTCGCTGGTCGCGTCGACGTTCTGGCGCACCGAGCGCCAGACCTTTCTTCCGGTGCCCGGGCATGGCCAGGCGGTGTTCACGATCCGGGTGGACTGCCGTCCGCTGGTCGAGGCCATCGTGTCCACCGGGCAGGCCACCGCCGTGCACGCGGCCCTGGCCAGCATGAGCCCGGCCGTGCTGAACTACCGCGACCTGGCGGCACCGCGCGATGCCTTGCTCGACTGGCTGGCCCAGCGCGCCACCGTCCTCGGCCGATCGGCATGAAGACTGCCCCGCTGCAGGCGGCCGAACTGGCCTGGGACCATCCGGACCACCCGGGAACCCCTTGGTCGCCCGCGTATGGCGACGTCTACCATGCCGAGGCCGGCGCCCTGGCCCAGGCACGACAAGTGTTCCTCGGCGGCAACGGCCTGCCCCAGCGGTGGCAGCAGCGGGCCCGCTTCGTCGTGCTCGAAACCGGCTTCGGGCTGGGCAACAACTTCCTGGCCACCTGGTCGGCCTGGCGCGAGGACCCCCGGCGCTGCGGCCAACTGGTCTATCTCGCGATCGAAAAGCATCCGCTGCGGCGCGCCGACCTGCAGCGCGTCCATGCCGCGGCCGAACAGCCCGAACTGGCCGCCGCGCTGGTGGCCCAATGGCCTGCGCTGACCCCCGACCTGCACACGCTGGAGTTCGACCAAGGCCGCGTGCGGCTGCTGCTGGCGCTGGGCGATGTGGCGATCTGGCCCGCGGAACTGGTGGCCCAGGTCGATGCCTTTTATCTCGACGGCTTCGCCCCCGCGCGCAACCCGGCGATGTGGGATCCGCGGCTGTTCCGCAGCATCGGCCGGCTCGCCGCCGCCGGCGCCACTGCGGCAACCTGGAGCGTGGCGCGGGCGGTTCGCGACGGCTTGACCACCGCGGGCTTCGAGGTGCTGCGCAAGCCGGGCCTGGGCAGCAAGCGCGATCGCATCGAGGCCCGCCTGCCGGCACCGGAGCAGGCTCGTCCGCGCCTGCCGGCACCGCCGGGGCGCCAGGCGCATCCGCGGCCACGCAGCGCGCTGGTGATCGGCGCCGGCCTGGCGGGTGCCGCTGCGGCGCGGGCCCTGGCGGCCCAAGGGCTGAGCGTGCAGGTGCTGGAGCGGCACGCGCAGGTCGCCGGCGAAACCTCGGGCAATCCGGCCGGCCTGTTCCACGGCGTGGTGCATCCGAACGACGGCGCCCACGCCCAGTTGCTGCGCGCCGCAGCACGGCGGGCGCAACAACTTCTGGCGCCCCTGACTGCCGATGCCGCGGTGCCCGGCGCCGTCAGCGGCCTGCTGCGCGGTGCATCGGACGACGACGGCGCGATGCAGGATCTGCTGGCGCGTCAGGCGCTGCCGGCCGATTACGTCCAGCGCCTGCCGAGGGAGCAGGCCGAGGCGCTCGCCGGGGTGACGCTGACGAGCGACCCCTGGTTCTATCCCGGTGGCGGCTGGGTCAGCCCGCCGGCCCTGGTACGGGCGTGGCTGTCGACGCCCGGCGTGACGGTTCGGACTCGTCAGGCGGTGGAGCGCCTGGTGCGCGACGACATGGGCTGTTGGCAGGCCCTCGGTGCCTGCGACGAAGTGATCGCCGAGGCCGATCTGGTCGTCCTGGCCTGCGCCCATGATCTGCCGCGCCTGCTGGCGCCGTGGACGGAGGTCGACCTGTGGCCGCTTCAGCGCCGCCGCGGACAGATCACCGTGCTGCCGCCGGCCCTGGTCGCGAGCGCCGGCTTGCCGCGGCCGTCCTGCCCGCTGGCCAGCGGCGGCTACCTGCTGAGCCTGCCGCCGTCACTCGGCGGCGGACTGCTGTGCGGCGCCACCTCGCAGATCGACGACGACGAGGGCGCGGTGCGCGCGCAAGACCATGATCGGAACTTGCGCCAGATCACCGAATTGACCGGTGCCGCGGTCTCCTTGGGTCTTCAGGAACTGGCCTTGCTGAGCGGCCGGGTCGGGTGGCGTCTGTCCTGCGACGACCGCTTGCCCGTCGTCGGCCCGGTCCCGCTGAGCCGCTCGCAGATGGCGGGCTTGCAGCGGCTGGAGCAACCGCGTCAGGTGCCCCGCCAATCGGGTTTGTACGTGCTGTCCGCGCTGGGCTCGCGCGGCATCACGCTGGCGCCGCTGCTGGGGGAGGTGCTGGCGGCCTGGATCACCGGGGCGCCGGTGCCGCTGCCCGCCAGCCTGCTCGATGCGATCGACCCGGCGCGCTTCGTGTCGCGGCAGTTCCGGCGCGCCGAGCGCACGCGGCGCTGAGCCCACCGCGGCCGCAGGAAGGATCAGGCGCCCGGTGCGCTGCCCTGCGACGTGCCTTCTGCCGAGCCGGGTTCGGCGTGCTCACCGGCCTGCTCGGGTTCGTCGGGCAGCGCAGGCAACCCCGCCGCCTTGCGCGCCGCCTTCTCCTCCTTCTTTTTCTTCTTGGCCAGTTCGCGCTGACGTTTTTCGTAGGAATAGTTGGGAGTGGCCACGGAGGCCTCCTTTGCAAAGAGAGTGAGTGCAGCGCACGGCAACGCGAACGCCGCCGGCAGGACTTGGACGATACACCCGAGGCCGGGTGGACCGTTCAGAAGCGCAGCGTCTTGACGCCCTGGGCCGTGCCCAGCAGGCACAGGCCGGCGCGATGGCGGGCGAAGATGCCCACCGTGACCACGCCAGGCCACTGGTTGATCTCGGTCTCCATCGCCAGCGGCTCGCGGATCTTCAGACCGCGGACATCGAGAATCAGGTTGCCGTTGTCGGTCACCACGCCGTCGCGCACGGTGGCCGTGCCGCCGTAGGCGCTGGCGAAGCGCCGTGCCACCTGGGCGGCGGCCATCGGAATGACCTCCACCGGCAGCGGAAACGCGCCGAGCGTCTCGACCTGCTTCGATTCGTCGGCGATGCAGACGAAGGTCCTGGCCAGATCGGCGACGATCTTCTCGCGCGTCAAGGCCGCGCCGCCGCCCTTGATCATGCAGCCTTGCGAATCGATCTCGTCCGCGCCATCGATGTAGACCGGGATCGACTCCACCTCGTTGGCCTCCAGCACCCGGATGCCGTGCGCCCGAAGCCGCTCGGTGCTCTTGACCGAACTCGACACGGCACCCGCGATCTGCGCCTTCATCGTCGCCAGGGCATCGATGAAACAGTTCACCGTCGAGCCGGTGCCCACGCCCACCACCGTCCCGGGCACCACATGGGCCAGCGCGGCCTGCCCGACCAGGGCCTTGAGTTCGTCTTGCGTCATGCGGCTGATTATCGCCTTGCGGCTGACCATCGCCCGCCGGCGCGCGCCTGAGACAATCGCGGCCACGCTCTTTCTCCGATGCCATGGCCCTGATTCCCTACGCCCTCACCCGCCCCTTCCTGTTCGGCCTGGACCCCGAAGCCGCCCACGAGCTGACGCTGAACAGCATCGCCCGCTTGCAGAACACGCCGGCGCAATGCCTGTGGGCGCAGACCCGCGTCGCCGACCCGGTCAAGGTCGCCGGACTGACGTTTCCCAACCGCATCGGGCTGGCCGCCGGGCTGGACAAGAACGGCCGCTGCGTCGACGGCCTGGGCGCCATGGGCTTCGGCTTCATCGAGGTCGGCACGGTCACGCCGCTGGCCCAGCCCGGCAACCCCAAACCGCGCATGTTCCGCCTGCCGCAGAAGAACGCGCTGATCAACCGGCTGGGCTTCAACAACGAGGGCCTGGCCGCCTTCCTGGCTCATGTCCAGCGTGCCCACAGCTTTCGGCGCCACGGCGGCATCCTGGGCCTGAACATCGGCAAGAACGCGGTCACGCCGATCGACCGCGCGGTGGACGATTACCTGTTGTGCCTGGACGGCGTCTATCCGCACGCCGACTACGTCAGCGTCAACATCTCCAGCCCGAACACCAAGAACCTGCGCGCGCTGCAAAGCGACGCAGCGCTCGACGCGCTGCTGGGCGCCCTGGTCGAACGCAGGCAGGCCCTGGCCCGCTTGCACGGCAGATCCGTGCCGATGTTCCTGAAGATCGCTCCCGACCTGGATGCCGACCAGGTGCGCGAGATCGCCGCCACCGTGGCGCGCCACGGCCTGGACGGCGTGATCGCCACCAACACCACCCTGGCCCGCGACGCGGTCCAAGGCCTGCCCCATGGCGACGAAGCCGGGGGCCTGTCCGGCGCCCCGGTGCTGGAGGCCAGCAACCGCGTGATCCGTGCGCTGCGCGCCGAACTCGGGTCCGGCGTCGCCATCATCGGCGTGGGCGGGGTGCTCAGCGGCGCCGATGCGCAGTCCAAGCGGGCGGCCGGCGCCGACCTGGTCCAGATCTACACCGGCCTGATCTACCGGGGTCCGGCGCTGGTGCCCGAAGCGGCCGAGGCTCTGCGCGCGATGCGCTGACCCCGCGCTGACCCCGGCCGCTGCCCCGCCAGCGCGGAGTCCACGACCTCACGCGGCCGGCAGCGCGGTCAATCGCCCAGCACCACGCCTTCTCGCCGCGGATCGGCCCCGCCCTGCCAGCGCTGGGTGGTCTCGTCCCAAGACAAGGCCTGCAGGCCGCTGGTCAAGGGCTCCTCCTCGATCACCTCGCCACGCTCGCGCAGCCCCTGCAGCACCGCGGCCGGAAATCGGCCGGGCTCGACCCAGGTGACGCGGGTGTTCAAATTGGCCAGGTTCGGCAAATCCACTGCCTGCTGCGGGCCGAGGCCGTCGCGCAGCAGGCCCAGCACCGCCTTGGCCGTGAAATGGATGATCGCCGCGCCCCCAGGCGAGCCCAGGCTCATCATCAGCCGCCCGCTCGGCCGGTCGAAGATCAGCGTCGGGCTCATGCTCGACCGCGGGCGCTTGCCGGGCTCGACCCGGTTGGCCACCGGCCGGCCCTGGGGATCGGCCGGCTCGAACGAGAAATCGGTCAACTCGTTGTTCAACAGGAAGCCGCCGGGCAGGCCGGTACCGCCGTCGCACAACAGCGTCGAACCGAAGGCCCCCTCGATGGTGGTGGTCATCGCCAGCCCCTGTCCATGGGCATCGACCACGCTCAGGTGGCTGGTGCCGTGCTCGGGCTGCGGCAGCTCGGATGCCCACGCGGCGCGCAGCGGCGCCGGCACACCCGGCAGCGCGATCCCGCTGCTGAGCGGCCCGATCAAGGCGGCACGCTGGCGCAGGTAGGCCGGCGCGAGCAAGCTGCTCCAATCGCCGCCCGGCGCAGCGACGAACGCCGGATCCGCGATGTACCGCGCGCGGTCGGCAAAGGCCAGCCGCGAGGCCTCGAGGTAGCGGCGCAGGCGCTCCACGGTTCGCTGGGTGGGCGCGGCGGCGCCTGGTGCCGGCAGAGCGTCCAGCAGACCCAGGATCTGCATCATCGTCAGTTGTCCCGACGAGGGCGGCGGAAAACCGCAGATGCGCCAGCGCTCGTGCCAGTCGGCACAAAGCGCCTCGCGCCGCACCGGACGATAGCTCGACAGGTCGGCGGCACTCATCCCCCCCGGGTTCGCGGGAAAGCCCCGCACCTGCTCCACGATGGCCGCGGCCACCGGGCCCTGGTAGAAGGCGGCCGAGCCGTCGCGTGCGATGCGCCTCAGCACCTCGGCCAGCGCCGGGTTGCGCAAGCGGTGCCCGACCGGCCAGGGTTGGGGCAGCGCACCGGCAGCGGCCGGCTGGTAGAAATAGCGCCGCGCCGCGGGATTGGCGCGCAGCGCCGTCGCCCCGTCGAGCAGGCCGTGCAGGCGCGGACTGACCGCGAAGCCCTGGGTGGCCAGCGCGATCGCCGGCTCGAACAAATGCGCCCAGGGCAGCCGGCCGTGCTGGCGGTGCGCCGCTTCCAGCATGCGCACGACGCCGGGCACCCCCACCGAGCGTCCGCCCACCTTCGCCTCTTCGAACCCCATCGGCGTGCCATCGGGGTGAAGGAACAAAGCTGGCGTGGCCGCCGCGGGCGCGGTCTCCCGGCCATCCCAGGCCTGCAGCGACGAGCCGTCCCACAGCATCAGCAGCGCGCCGCCGCCCAAGCCGCTGGACTGCGGTTCAACCAGCGCCAGCACCATCTGCGCGGCAATCGCCGCATCCAGCGCCGAGCCGCCCTCGCGCAGCATGCGCAGGCCGGCTTGCGCCGCCAGCGGGTTGGCCGCCGCGATCGCCTGGTGCGCAAAGTTCCGCCCGACCTTGGCCTGCCAGCCGCTGGCGGCTTCGGGTTGGGCCAGCACAACCGCGGGCGATGGCGCCGTGGCGAGCGACGGACCCGTCTGACAGGCCGCCAGCAGCAGCGTCGAAGCCAGCAGGCCCATCCATCGAACCGGCCGCGAGCACGCGGCCATCGCCTTGCGGCGCGCCCGCCACGGCGCGACGCTCACCGACTTGCGTCCTGCAGCGTCGCGTCGCGAACGCGCAGGCGCGCGGTGGACCATGCGCTCGGCAGCATCTTCGGCTATCCGCGCCAAAACGGCACGACCGAGCCGCGCCAACGCAAGGCGTCCATCAATGCAGCGCGACGCCCGTCTTGGACTGGACTTCCTCGAAGCTGACGCCCGGCGCCAGTTCCACGAGCTTCAGCCCATGCGGCGTGACGTCGAGCACGCACAGGTCGGTGATGATGCGGTCGACCACGCCGACGCCGGTCAACGGCAGGCTGCAGCTCGGCAGGATCTTCAGGTCGGTGCTGCCATCCTTCTTGGTGGCGACATGCTCCATCAGCACGACGACGTTCTTCACGCCGGCGACCAGATCCATCGCGCCGCCCATGCCTTTGACCATCTTGCCGGGAATCATCCAGTTCGCCAGGTCGCCCTTCTCGCTGACCTGCATCGCGCCCAGGATGGCCAGGTTGATCTTGCCGCCGCGGATCATGCCGAAGCTGTCCGCGCTGCTGAAGATGCTGCTGCCGGGCAGCGTCGTGACAGTCTGCTTGCCGGCGTTGATCAGGTCGGCATCGACCTGGTCGTCGGTCGGGAACGGGCCGATGCCCAGCAGGCCGTTCTCGCTCTGCAGCCACACCTCCATGCCGGACGGCACGTGGTTGGCCACCAAGGTCGGCAGGCCGATGCCCAGGTTCACGTAGTAGCCATCCTGCAGCTCCTTGGCGGCGCGGGCGGCCATTTCATCGCGGGTCCATGCCATCTCGATTCTCCTTGTGCCTTTGCGCGGTCCGGCCGGGTCAGGCGGCCTTGCGGGTCGTACGTTGCTCGATGCGCTTTTCCGGCGTCGTGTTGAGCACGATGCGGTGCACGAAGATGCCGGGCAGATGCACCTGGTCCGGATCGAGCTCGCCGGTCTCGACGATCTTCTCGACCTCGACCACCGTGATGCGCCCGGCCATCGCCACGTTGGGGTTGAAGTTGCGCGCCGTGCGGCGGAACTGCAGGTTGCCGCTCTTGTCGGCCAGGTAGGCCTTGACCAGAGACACATCGGGCACCAGCGAACGCTCCATCACGTAGGTCTCGCCATCGAACTCGCGCAATTCCTTGCCGTCGGCCACGATGGTGCCCACGCCGGTCTTGGTGAAGAACGCCGGAATGCCGGCGCCGCCTGCGCGCAGCTTCTCGGCCAAGGTGCCTTGGGGCGTGAAATCCAGCGCCAGTTCGCCCGCCAGATACTGGCGCTCGAACTCCTTGTTCTCACCGACGTAGCTGGAGATCATCTTGCTGATCTGCCGCGTCGCGAGCAGCTTGCCCAGGCCGAAGCCGTCGACGCCGGCGTTGTTCGACACCACCGTCAGGTCCTTGACCCCGGTCGCCTGCAACGCGTCGATCAGCGCCTCGGGAATGCCACACAGGCCGAAACCGCCCACGGCCAGCATCTGGCCATCGCGCACAATGCCGTGCAGCGCTGCCGCAGCGCTCGGGTAGATCTTGTTCATTCGCAAAGCCTCCGGGCTTGTTCGGATGGGATCGCAGGGTACTACGGCCCCCTCGGCCCGTCGTTACGTACATTTGACTAAGGCCTTTCGAGAGCGCCCGCCCGCGCTCGCGGACGGTCCGCCGCGGCGACCCGGGACCGCCCCCTTTGCCCCACCACTCGCATGCTCGATCTCGATTACCGCACCGCCTTCGACCTGGCGCCGATCGGCCTGGTGCTGTCGCGCCGGCGGCTGATGGTGGACTGCAACCAGCAGGTGCTGGCGATGTTCGGCGCCCAGCGCGACCAGCTGGTCGGCCAGTCCTTCGAGATCCTCTACCCCAGCCTGGCCGAGTACGAGCGTACCGGCGCCCGCATCGCCGCCAGCCTGGGAACCGATGGCCGTTACGCCGACGACCGCGTGATGAAGCGCTTCGGCGGCGACCTGTTCTGGTGCCACGTCTCCGGCCGGGCGCTCGACGCGGGCGACCCGCATGCCGCCGGCATCTGGAGCTTCGAGGATCTGTCGGCCCGGCGCGTTCTGAAGGTCGATTTCACCGCCCGCGAGCGCGAAATCGCGGCGCTGCTGATCGAGGGCGACACCAGCAAGCAGATCGGCCGCAAGCTGGGCATCAGCCCGCGCACCGTCGATGTCTACCGGACGCGGCTGATGCGCAAGACCGGGGCCGCCAGCACGACCGAGCTGGTGCACCGGCTATTGACCGGCTGAGTCGGCCCGGGTCGTTCAGGCACCTGGGTCGAGCCACGCCAGCAACGCGGCCTGTTCGGCCAGCACCCACCCGCCGTCGGCATCCTGCGCGGCATGGCAGGCCACGACCTGCGGCAACTCGTCGGGCCCCAGCGCTTCGGCCTGCCGCAGCTGGGCTTCGAGCACCGGCAGATCGGCATCCGAGGCGTCGTCGCCGCGCCGCGCCCGGCGCTCGACGCGCTGGCGCAGCACGTCGGCGTCGACCTGGAAGTCCAGGATCCGCCAGCGCAGGCCCCGCCGATCCACCCATTGGCGCACCGCATCGCGTTCGGCCCGCGCGAGAAACGTCGCATCCAGGACCACCGAATGTCCGCCGTCCAGCGCGGCGTCCGCCGCGTCGCGCAGCCGCGCATAGGTGGCCTGGCGGGCCTGTGCGCCATAGCGTCGAGCGAGGTCGGCCGCCGTTGGACGATCGAGCGGTGCGACGCCCGCCAGGCGCTTGCGCTCGACGTCGGAGCGGATGCGGACGAGGCCGCCAGTCTCCACCAGGCCCTGGGTCAGCGTGGTCTTGCCGCTGCCTGAGAAGCCATGGGTGATCAGCACCACCGGCGTGCGAGGCCGGCTGAGCCGCTCCGCCAGGTCCAGGTAGCCGTGTGCCACCGCGGCATCGGCGGCCTGGCGGGCCTGAGCCAGACGGAGCGTGGCCACCCGCGCCCGCACCAGTGCGCGATACACCTCGTGGTAGCGCAGCACCCGCGCCGCGCCGTAGTCGCCGCTGCGCTCCAGCCACGCATTGAGCAGGCGGTGGGCCAGTCCGGCCAGGCCGTGCGCCCGCAAGTCCATCGACAGGAACGCGAGATCGCTCGCCACGTCGATCCACCGAAACTCGTCGTTGAATTCGATGCCGTCGAAGGCCATCGGCTCGCCCTGCCATTGCGCGATATTGCCCAGATGCAGATCGCCATGGCACTCCCGCACGTGGCCGTCGCGCAGGCGCTCGGCCAGCGCCGGCGCCCACCGGCGGAAGGCCTCGGCCTCCCAGGTGGCCAGCCGGTCGGCCTGCGCCTCGGTCGCACCGGCGGGCGGCAGGTGGCGGCGAACGTCGTCCAGGCAGGCCTGCATCGCTGCGCGCACCTGCGCCGGATGGCCGAGGCGGCCTGCGGGATCGGCCCGCGCAGCGCCACGGTAGAACGCGTCCAGCCGGGGGACCAGCGCGTCGATGTGCCCGGCGCGCAATGCGCCGCGCTCGGCCAGCCGGTCCCACTGGCCCTGGCGGTCGAAGGCGCGCATCGCCACGGCCCAGTCGAGAACCGGACCGCTCCCGTTCAGCACCGGTGCGGCGACCGAACCGGTCACCGGCACCACGGCCAGGTACAGGTCGGGGGCCAGGCGGCGATTCAAGCGCAACTCCTCGGCGCAGGCCTGGCGGCGCCGGGCCAGGGTACGGAAGTCGAGAAAGTCGTTGGCCAGCACCTTCTTGAACTTGTAGGCCAGCGTCCTGCCGACCAGCACCTCGGAGATGTGGGTCTCGATGCGCTGGATCTCGCCGTCGTCCAGACCGACCTGCAGCGCACGCACCATCGCCGCCTGATCGGCCGGGCCGAGCTCGCCGGGGTCCGCGTCGTAGGATGCGTTCATCGTTTCGGCCTTTGCGTCTGCAACGACATCATTCCATGCCGAACCGCCGCCGTCTCGCCTGCGGCTCCGGTACCCTGTCCAGCCAGGGTGCCACGGCGACCCTACCCGGATGGGTTACCCCGTCTCACCCATCGCGGGAATAGACGCCTCTGGTGCGATGGCCGGTAATAGACCACGCTGCAGACGGGGATTCGCGGGCCTGGACCCGTGGAGGAGTGCGCGCCTGACTGCGCGGTTCGAGATCACAGTGGCCGCAGCGAGCGGCCCGAATGGAGACATGACATGAACTTCGACAAGGAATTTGACGCCTCGGGCCTGGCTTGTCCGCTGCCCATCGTCAAAACCAAGAAATCGCTGGCCGACATGGCGTCGGGTCAGGTGCTGCGCGTGGTCGCGACCGATCCGGGCTCGGTCTGCGACATGGCCGCTTTCGCCGAGCAGACCGGCAACACCTTGCTCGAATCGGGTTCCGACGCCGGCAAGTACGTTTTCTTCCTGCGCAAGGCCTGATCGGGCCCAGGGTTGGCGGCACCGCCACGGTGCCGCCATGAACATCGCAAGGCGACCGGAGCACCTATGACGAAAAAGATGGCGATCATCGCCACCAAGGGCACGCTGGACATGGCGTACCCCCCGCTGATCCTGGCCTCCACGGCGGCGGCGCTGGGTTGGGACGTACAGATCTTCTTCACCTTCTACGGCCTGCAGCTGCTGCGCAAGGACCTCGACGGCATCCACATCAGCCCGCTGGCCAATCCGGCCATGCCGATGCCGGTGCCGATGCCGGTGATCGTCTCCGTCCTCCCCGGCATGGAGGCGATGGCGACCTCCATGATGAAGGCCAAGATGAAGTCCAAGGGCGTGGCCTCGCTGAAAGAGTTGCGTGACCTGTGCCAGGAGGCCGACGTGAAATTCATCGCCTGCCAGATGACCGTCGACCTGTTCGAGTTCAATACCAGCGAGTTCATCGAAGGCATCGAATACGGCGGCGCGGCGACCTTCATGAAGTTCGCTGGCGAGACCGACGTCTGCCTGTTCATCTGACCCGCCGCCGCCCCCTGGCGCGCGCTGCCGGCGATGAAGGGCCGGCAGCCGGGCCGCTGCGCTGGACGTCTCACCGACGCCCCTCGTGCAGCGTCCCCACGCGCATCCCACTGATATCCATTGCCGCCGGCGATCGCCTGCGCGGCTCCGAGGAGAATGCATGAAAACCTGGTCGATCGGCCTGATGTTGATGGTGGTTGCGTGGCGCGTCGGCGCCGTCGAACCGTATCTGATGGGCGACCGCCTCGCACCGGCCGATCTCGCCACCGAGATGAGCCAGGTCGAGCACAAGCTGAGTGCCGAGGGATTCACGCCCATCGGACGCCACCTGCCCAAGGGCGTGGCCGACCGCGGCACCGTCATCGTCACCGATCCCGCCTTTCTGGCCTCGGTGCGGGGCGCCTCGGTGGTGGCAGCGCCGCTGCGCGTGGGCGTGAAATCCGACGGCACCGTGACGTACGAGAACCCGGACTATTGGCTGCGGGCGCTGGTGCGCCGTCAGCCTGAGGTGATCGGTGCCCAGGTCCCCGCGCTGAGCGATCGCCTCGCGCGCGCACTGGGTCATGGCAAGGGCTTCGGCGGCGACGTCAAGGCCGATGCTCTGCCCGATTACCACTACATGATGGGCATGGAGCGCTTCGACTCCGGCCGCAACGAGTTGCGCACTTTCGGCAGCTTCGACGACGCCGTGCGCACGGTGCGCGACAACCTGGCCAAGGGCGTCGCCAACACCGCCAAGGTCTACGAAGTGGTGCTGCCCGATCGCCATATCGCGGTGTTCGGCGTGGCGATGAACGACCCCTCCGACGGCGAAGGCTGGTGGGTCAACAAGATCGGCGCCGACCAGATCGCCGGCCTGCCCTACGAGATCTATGTCGTCGACGGCAAGGTCCAGGCGCTCTACGCCCGCTACCGCATTGCCCTGGGCTGGCCGTCTTTGGGAATGGGGACCTTCATGGGTATCGTCAATGCGCCGGGCAGGATCCAATCGATGCTCACGCAAGTCGCCGGCGGTGCACCCGGCGCCAACTGACGCCCCGTCGCGACCCCACAGCAGGAGAACCCGATGTTCAACCCCTCCTCCGCGGCCCAGACCGTCGCCTGGGGCGGCTTTGGCCTGGCCGTCGTCTTCGGTGCCATTGCCCAGCGCACGCAGTTCTGCACCATGGGCGCGCTGTCCGACGTGGTCAACATGGGCCACTGGGGTCGGCTGCGCATGTGGGCGCTGGCCATCGCCGTGGCCATCGCCGGCACCGCCGCGCTGGGCTACCTGGGCCTGATCGACGTCGGCCAGGCGGTCACGCTGCGGCCGAAGATGAGCTGGCTCTCGCTGCTGGTGGGGGGCCTATTCTTCGGCGTCGGCATGACGTTGGCGGGCGGCTGCGCCAACAAGAACCTGGTGCGCCTGGGCGGCGGCAGCCTGCGCTCGCTGGTGGTGCTGCTGGTGCTGGCCGTGTCCGCGGGGATGTCGATGAAAGGCCTGTTCGCGCAGTGGCGCGCGAGCTACCTGGACCCGGTGGCGATCGACGTGTCCCTCTACGGCCTCAAGGACCTGGCCTTGCCGACCCTGCTCGCCAAGGCCTCCGGGCTGTCGGCCCCGGCAGCGCTGGCCGGTTGTGCCACGGTCGTCGTGCTGGCGATGCTGGCGTGGATCTTCAGCGACCGGCGCTTCCGCGCCAACCGTGCCCAGGTGCTGGGCGGCGTGGTGCTGGGGGCCCTGATCATCGGCGGCTGGTATGTCAGCGGTCACCTGGGCTACGCCGAGAACCCGGACACGCTGGAAGTGGGCTACCAGGGGACGAATTCGCACACCATCGAGTCGATGAGCTTCGTCGGGCCGCTGGCCTACGGCCTGGAACTGCTGCAGCGCTGGACCGACACCTCGCTGTCGGTCACCTTCGGCATCGCGACGGTGTGCGGCGTGGTCCTGGGCTCGCTGGCCGCCTCGCTGGCCAGCGGCACCTTCCGCTGGGAGGGCTTCGCCTCGTTGAGCGACCTGCGGGCTCAGCTGCTGGGGGCCGTGCTGATGGGTTTCGGCGGCGTCACCGCCCTGGGCTGCACGGTCGGCCAGGGCCTGACCGGGCTGTCGACGATGTCGATCGGATCGCTGCTGGCCGTCATCGGCATCGTGGGCGGCGCGGTGATCACCCTCAAGGCCCTGATCTGGCAGGCCGAGCGCGAGGCCTGAGATCAGCGCGGCAGCCGGCGGCGGCGCGACACCCACTGGCCGATCATCTGCACGATGGTCGGCCAGGGCAGCTCGGTGAAGCTGCCCCAGGTCGCGTGCGCCTGGGCCGCCATGCGGTGCACGTCGCCATCACAGGGGGCGCCCCCTTCGAGCAAGACCTGTCGCAAACCCTCCAACCCGCCGCACTGAAGCTGGAGGGCCTTGGCGTGGATCACGGGCGCCGCGCCGCGCGGCAGCTTCAGCACGAAAGTGGCCCGCTCGCGGAACAAGGCCAACAGCAGGCGACAGTTGGTCTGCGCCACCGGCGAGTTGCAGAAGATCACCTCGCGCTCGCCGTAGCCGCGCCGGCAACCCAGTTCGCAGGAGGCCGTCCTGGCGAGCAGGGCCTTCTCGAACACGCAGGCCGCGGCAGGCGCGCAGCACGCGGGCGCCTCGCCAGGCTTGTCCGGGTCGGCGGTCATCGGACGGCTGGCTCAGTCGTCGCCGGCCGGACCCGGATCGCGGATCTGGCACAGCAGGTTCTCGGCATCGACTTCGTTATCCGCGAACATCACCTTGACCTGTCCGCCCGAGCCGTCGGGCACGGCCGTGCGCAAGGCCTTGGCGTGCGCCGACGCCTCCCGAAAGACCGGGAACTCGGCCAGCTTGTGCAGTTGCGCGAACGGCAGGACGCGATAAACGTAGTACGGCAAGACAGCTCCTAGACATAGAACTTCGAGGCCCGCCGCCGCCCGGGCTTGGCCTTCTGGATGATCACGCCGCGCACCGCCTCGAGCGACGCCAGCGGCTGCTCGGCATAGGCCGGGTTCAACGCGGCGAGGCGCCATGCGCCTTCGCTGCCGCGCAACTGCCGGAAGATCCACTCCTCGCGCGCCCAGGCCAGCACGAACGAGCCGTCGCGCAGGGCGCCATCGGGTTCGATGATGATGATGTCGCCCTCGACGAATTCGGGCGCCATGCTGTCGCCCAGTACCTGCAGCGCAAACGACTCGGCGCCGCTGCAGGCACCGTCTTCGGCCGCTGCGGCGGCCGTGGCGCCGGAGGCGCAGCCGCAGTCGGCACCGCCGCAGCGGCCGCCCGCTGGTGGCAGAGGAGATTCACTGGGGTCAGGCTTCATCGTCGGATTCCGGCAAGGGTCGTCCAGGGTCAGAGCACCAGCGTGTGGCGTTGCGCCGCAGGCACGCCGGCTGCCGCCAGCAGCCCGTCCAGCGGCAGCACGAAGGTCTCCGGCCCGGCGAGGTAGAAGTCGCAGTCGATGTCGAACAGATCGGCTCGCAAGGCGCTGGCCATCTGGCGCACGCCCTCGGCCATGTCGCCATAGGTGCTGGGGGCGTACTCGAAACTGTCCAGCGCCTCGGACCAGGCCCGGCACTGGTTGGCCATGAAGTGGCCGTCGGATCGGGTGGCAAGCCAGTACAGCGAGATCGCCGGTGCGGCGTCCAGCGCCAGCGCGTGTTCGATCAGACTTTTCACCGGCGCGAAACCGGTGTCGCAGGCGGCGAAGACCAACGGCCGGGCACTCTCGCACAGCACGAAATCGCCCAGCGGCCCGCGCACCGAGACCGCGTCCCCGGCCCGCGCGCTGCCACCAAACACCCAGCGGGCAAAGGGATCGTCCTCGTCGCGCGCCACGAGGAAGTGCAGGTTGCGGTCGTCGCAAGGGCAACTGGCGATCGGCAGCGTGGCTTGCACGTCGCCCGTGGCGCCCGCGCGGCCGAGCGTGACCGCCTGCCCCGCCAGGAAGCGCAGGCGGTGGGTCCGCGGCGTCTGCAGGTGCAACAGGCGGGTGTGTTCCGCCAGCGACGAGACGGCGCGTACCTGGGTCACGATCTCCTGCGGTGCGATGTCCTGCGGACCGCGGGCCTCCAGGGTCTCCAGCGTCAGCTCGCTGCTGGCCGCCGTGTGGGCGCACAGCAGCGTGTAGCCCTGCAATTTCTCGGCTTCGGTCAGCACGTAGTCGAACGGCTGGGTCTTGCAGACCTGGCCCGAGATCACGCGGACCTTGCACATGCCGCAGCTGCCATTGCCACAGCCGTAGTTCAGCTTCAGACCGGCCTTCAGCCCCGCCTGCAGCAGGGTGTCGTGGCCCTGTACGCTGAATTCGTGGCCGCTCGGGCGCAGCGTGACCTGTGCCGACATCACCTTGAGCATGTCGTCCATCGCATCCAGCACGTCCACGGTGTCAGTGGCCAGGGCCTCGGCGAGGCCCTGGTCGAGTTCACGCGCCATCCGGGCGCACTCCGGGTCGCCAGCCCGCTGCCGCAGCCGGTCGCGCAGCGAGATCACCAACGCGTGGTAACGCTGCAGGTGGCGGCGCACATCGGCCAGCTCGGTGCTCTGCAGAAACAGGCGCTGGGCCAGCACTTCCTGGCTGGGCAAGGTCCGCTCACGCACCCGCCGCGCGAAGGCATCGTTGCGGATCGCCGCGGTCCGCTCCAGCATGCCGCTGTCTTCGAGCTGGACTTGCGGATACAAGGTCAGCAACGCATCGGTCGAGACCATGCCATCGGCCAGCGGCAGCACGCCGGCGCGCACCTGTTGCTGCAGCACGCCGCGGGCCACCCCGACCAACTGGGCGGCCCGCCAGACGGTGACCCAGTGCGCCATCAGGCCTCCGCCAGGTCCAGCCGGTCCAGGAAGCGCGCGCGGTACAGCAGGCGCGGACGGGCGGGATCGTCGACGAAGGCCTCGCGGTCATGAAGCACGTTGTGGCACACCAGCCCCATGCCGGCCTGCAACTGCACGCGCAGGATGTCGGGCGAGTCTCCCGCCAGCAGGGTCTCCAGCGCCTTGACGGCGGCCCGGGTCGCACTGTCGGGCTTCCATTCGATGCTGCGGGTGCGGGCGGTGTAGCGCAGGTGCAGCGAGCCGCCGAAGGGATCGACCGAGAACACCGGGCCGGATTGGGCTGCGCGGGCGACGCCCTCGTCATCGGTTCGCTCGGGGATGGTCATCGCATCCGGTGCCATCAGCGCCTCGACGTGGCGCGGATCGGCATCGCGCAGCGCGATGTAGGCCAGTTCGTGGTCGAGCAAGGCATTCGCGCCGCCCGAGACGGCGGGCCGGACGCAGTGCAGCAGCATCGACCGGATGCTGCGTTGCGATGGCTGGTAGTAGCCGTCGGTGTGCCAGCGGATCGCCCGGTCGGTGTACGGAATGAAGCCGCCGCGTTCGTCGCGCCGGGTCGACACCTCGATGCTGGCAACGCCGTCCTCGTCGGCCAGCCAGTGTGCGTCCAGCCGCCGCAACCCCAGGGTCGCGGCCAGCGCCAGCGGCAGGCCGGGGTCGGCCTCGGTCACCGGGCTGCGGTAGATCGCCATGTTGGCGCGCCCGCAACGATCGAGCAGCGCGGCGCGTTCGGCCGTCGTGAGGGCCTGCGGATCGGCGACGTCGACGACCAGGTCGGACGCCGTGCGCGGCCGGCACGCAAGCTTGGCTGCGCGCCAGTGCCGATAGGCCGCCGTGTCGTCCAGGTCGAAAGGGCCGCCGAAGCCACGCTGAACCGGATCGGCAAGAGGCATGTCGGTCAAGGTCATGGCGCTCACTCCCCGCGGGTGGCGGCGACGCGACGCTCGCGCCGCGGCGTGGTCGAGAACACACCGGTCATCGCCTGCCGAAGCAAGATCACGGCGTCCGGCGCCTCGGCGCTCATCACCTGCTCGATCGCCCAGCGCCGATCCTTCTCGGGCAGCAGCGGCTCGAGGCGGCTGCCGAAGTAGCGGACGAAACCGAAGTCGGTGCCGTCGCCCTCCGGGTCGAAGCTGAATTCGCCATAACACGGCGCCTGCTCGTTGAAGGCGTCGATCAAGGTTTCGCGCCAGGTCAGGGGGCCGCCGATGGCCGGCCCCAGCCACTCCTGCGCGCTCTCGTCGAAGAGGTCGGCCAGACGCAGCACCATCGCCGCGACGAATTCACCGCGCTGGTCGGCATCCAGCCGCGCATGCGCCATCCGATCGGCCACGAGCGCCAGGAACACCGCCGCCTCGCGCAGGAAGTCGAAGTAGCGCGGTCCGACGTCGATGTCGAAATCGGCCTTGCGCATGCGCTTCAGCATCTCCTGAGCCAGGCGCCAGACCACCGCCGCCATCGCGCTGGCACGATCGGCCGCGCTGCGCGGCGATTCGGCCCTGAACCACTCGGTCTTGAGCCTCAGCGCCATGCGCATCCCCGATCGGAACCGGACATCAGTACCCGCCCTTGCCCAGCGGCTGGGGCAGGCCGGCGACCTTGGCCGCCTGTTTGGCCGGTCCGACCGGAAACAGGTCGTACAAGGCCTTGCTGTCCACGCCGGGCCAGAACTCGGCCACGCCCTTGAGCATGTTGCGGAAGTTGGGCGTGTGCCCCTGCTCGCGGTACTGATCGCGCATGTAGTTGATGACCTGCCAATGCGGATCGCTCAGCGTCAAGCCCTCGGCTTCGGCGATCACAGCGACGATCTCGTCGCTGAAGTCGGGTTCCAGCACATACCCCAGATCGTCGGTCTCGACCTCATTGCCATTGACCATGTAACCCATTGCCGCTGTCTCCTTTCGTCGTTGTCAACACCTCGAATCTCGGGTTCGCGCCGGGCCGCGCCGTCGCCCGTCAGCCGCCGACGGCGGCCGCGGATTTGTGCGGCACGAACAGGCCGCAACCGAGCCATCGCCAGGGCCCCAGTCCGTCGGCCTGCATGCGCAGCGAATCGGTCCTCGAAAGACCGTGCAGCATCAGGCTGTAGCCCGTCAAATCGCCCTGTGGCCCGGCGATGCGCTGGACCCGGCCGCAGATCGGCTCGGCCCGCACCGCCAGCGCCTGCAACTGCTGCAGGCAGCGTGCCACGAACGAGACTTCGTCGTCGCCCTCGGCGTCGACGAAGTGGGCGTACAGCGTGGTGTGCGGCGTCAACTCGCGCAGCACCGGGTCACCCAGGCGCGCATCGCCGCAGTCCGGCCCCAGCGGGCGGCCCGCCAAGGCGGTCGCCTCGGCGGTCTGGGCCCGCGGCAGGCGCAGCAACAGCCGGGCGCGGTGAGGCAGCAAGGCTTCGCCGGTGGGGCTCGCCACCGTCTTGAGCGGGTGGACACCGCCACCCGCCGGGCTGCACAGCCAGGGCAGGCGACTCACCAAAGCGCGGCCCAGGGCCAGACGGTATCCGGGCGGCAGCCGAGACGCACTGACCGGGAACGCCAGATCGACCATGTCGACCGGTGCCTCCGGCGCGATCGCGTCGCTGCTCATCGCTCGATCTCCTCGGCCGCGGGCAGTCCGTTGCCGCGGGGCTGGGCCGCGGCCCACCGAAGCAAGGCCTCGCCCCAGGCGGCGGCGGTGGCCGGATCGATGTCGAAGATCGTGAAACGGCTGCGCTCGCGGATGCGCGTGCGCAGCAGGCTCATGCCGCCGCCTTCGAAATCGACCTGCTGAAGTTCGATCTCCTGCCCTCCGAGCGGCACGCGCAACTTGTCCAATGGGGTGATGACCGGCATCCGGCGATTGAGCCCAAGTCCACCCGCAGGCGTCCATACCCGGCACGGGTGGCGCGCGCATACCCCTTCTGGGTAGGTTCCTCCCACCCGGAAGGGGCGGCGGCTGGATACCCAACGAGAGTGATAGCGCGGGGTCGGCCCCCACCCTAGCATCCGTCTCAACCCAATCGACCGCACGAGTCGGGGGAACGAGATTGCTCGGCAGGTCGATCGCGCCGCCGTCCGTCACGCACACAGGAGACAGGCCATGGCCAAGAAGATGCACGACACACCGATGCTCGACGAGCTCGAATCGGGGCCCTGGCCCAGTTTCGTCACCGGGCTCAAGCGCCTGGCGAAGGACAAGGACTACATGGTCGACCTGCTCGGCCAGCTCGAAACCAGCTACCGCACCCGCAAAGGCTATTGGAAGGGCGGCACGGTGGGCGTGGTCGGCTATGGCGGCGGCGTGATCCCGCGCTTCACCGAACTTAAGGACGAGCAGGGCCAGCCGCTGTTCAAGGATGCCGCGGAGTTCCACACGCTGCGCGTCCAGCCGCCGGCCGGCATGCACTACAACACCGACGTGCTGCGCAAGATGTGCGACATCTGGGAAAAGCACGGCTCGGGCCTGATCGCCTTCCACGGGCAGTCGGGCGACATCATGTTCCAGGGTGCCAAGACCGCCGACGTGCAGGGCGCGTTCGACGAGCTCAACGAACTCGGCTTCGACCTTGGCGGCGCCGGGCCCGCGGTCCGCACCTCGATGAGCTGCGTCGGCGCCGCGCGCTGCGAACAGAGTTGCTACGACGAAGGCAAGGCGCACCGGCAGGTGATCAACACCTTCCTGGACGACATCCACCGCCCGGCGCTGCCCTACAAGTTCAAGTTCAAGTTCTCGGGCTGCCCGAACGACTGCATGAACTCGATCCAGCGCTCCGACATGGCGGTGATCGGCACCTGGCGCGACAACATGCGCAGCGACGAGGCGCTGGCGCGCAAGTGGTTCGACAAGCACGGCATGAACGAGCTGGTCAACGACGTCATCTCGCGCTGCCCCACCAAGACCATCCTGCTCAAGGAGGTCAAGGACGTCGCCACCGGGCCGCACATCACCAGCGTCAAGGTCAGCGACAGCCACGCGCTGGAGATCGACAACAGCAACTGCGTGCGCTGCATGCACTGCATCAACGTGATGACCGGCGCGCTGGCCAAGGGCACCGACACCGGCGCCACCATCCTGGTCGGCGGCAAGCGCACGCTGAAGATCGGCGACCTGATGGGCACGGTCGTGGTGCCGTTCATGCCGCTGAAGACCGAGGAAGACTACGAGGCCCTGGTCGAACTCGGCCAGAAGATCATCGACTTCTTCGCCGAGAACGCGCTGGAGCATGAGCGCACCGGCGAAATGATCGAGCGCATCGGCCTGGTCAACTTCCTCGAAGGCATCGAGCTGGAGATCGACCCCAACATGGTCTCCACGCCGCGCACCAACCCGTACGTGCGCACCGACGGCTGGGACGACGAGGTCGCCCGAATCCAGGCCAAGAAGGCTGCGGCCTGACCGATCCGGCCGAGCGCCCCGCACCACGCATCCGTCGGCGGCTCCGGAGCCGCCGGCGCCCCTTCCCTCCCTGCAGACGAGACACCTCATGGCCACAGCAATGCGAGCGCCCATCGAGAGCGGCGTGCCGGACAACAAGCAGTTCCTGCACCCCACGCTGCTGAAGAACTACGGCAACTGGAAATACCACGACCGGCCCCGGCCCGGCGTGCTGCACCATGTCTCGCACAGCGGTGACGAGGTGTGGAGCGTGCGCGCCGGCACGCAACGGCAGATGGACGTCTACACGATCCGAAAGCTCTGCGACATCGCCGACACCTACGCCGAGGGGCATGTGCGCTTCACGATCCGCTCGAACATCGAGTTCATGGTCAGCGACCCGAACAAGGTGGCGCCGCTGATCGAGGCGCTGCAGAGCAACGGCTTCCCGGTCGGCGGCACCGGCAACTCGGTGTCAATGATCGCCCACACCCAGGGCTGGCTGCACTGCGACATCCCGGGCACCGATGCCTCGGGCGCCGTCAAGGCCTTGATGGACGAGCTGCACGAGGAGTTCATCCGCGAGGACATGCCCAACCGGGTGCACCTGTCCACCAGCTGCTGCGAGATCAACTGCGGTGGCCAGGCCGACATCGCGATCATCGTGCAGCACACCAAGCCGCCGAAGATCAACCATGACCTGGTGGCCAATGTCTGCGAACGCCCCGCGGTGGTGGCCCGCTGCCCGGTGGCTGCGATCCGCCCGGCGCTGGTCAACGGCAAGCCGACGCTGGAGGTCGACGAGAAGAAATGCATCTGCTGCGGCGCCTGCTACCCGCCGTGCCCGCCGATGCAGATCAACGACCCGGAGCACTCCAAGCTGGCGATCTGGGTCGGTGGCAAGAACTCCAACGCGCGGGGCAAGCCCACCTTCATGAAGATGGTGGCGTCGGGCCTGCCGAACAATCCGCCGCGCTGGCCCGAGGTGTCGGAAATCGTCAAGCGGATCCTGCACGTCTACAAGAACGATGCCCGCTCGTGGGAGCGGCTGTCCGACTGGATCGAGCGCATCGGCTGGCCGCGCTTTTTCGAGAAGTGCGACCTCCCGTTCACGAAGTACCTGATCGACGACTGGCGGGGTTCGCGCGCCAATCTGAACGCCTCGACCCACATCCGCTTCTGACCCGCTTCTGACCGGAACCTTGACGTCATGAAATTTGGATTGCTCGTCAGCGAGGGGCCCTACACCCACCAGGCGCCTGACACGGCCTACCAGTTCGCCGTCGCGGCGCTGGCCAAGGGTCACGAGATCCACCGGATCTTCTTCTATCACGATGGCGTCCTCAACGCGACCCGCCTGACCGAGCCGCCGCAGGACGACCGCCACATCGTCAACCGCTGGTCGGCGCTGGCCGAGCAGCACAAGGTGGACCTGGTGGTGTGCGTGGCCGCCGCGCTGCGTCGCGGCATCAAGGACGAGGTGCTGGCCCCCGGCTTTCGCATCTCGGGCCTGGGCCAGCTGGTCGACAGCGGCATCAAGGCCGACCGCGTCGTCGTTTTCGGAGACTGACCATGACCGCCGCCAATCGCATCAAGAAAGTCATGTTCGTCAACCGCAAGGCGCCCTACGGAACGATCTATGCGCTGGAGAGCCTGGAGGTGGTGCTGATCACCGCGACCTTCGATCAGGACGTCAGCCTGGTCTTCCTGGACGACGGCGTCTACGAGCTCGCCAAGGGCCAGAAGACGCAAGGCATCGGCATCAAGAACTTTTCCCCCACCTACCGCGCGCTGGACGGCTACGACGTCGAGAAACTGTACGTGGAACGCGCCTCGCTGGAATCGCGCGGACTGACCGAGGACGATCTGCTGGTGGACGTCGAGGTGCTCGACAGCCAGGCCATGAGCGCGCTGATGGCCGAGCAGGACGTGATCCTGAGCTTCTAGAACCCCCACGCCATGCTGCACATCGTCAACAAGTCCCCCTCGCAGAGCCAGACCCTCGACAGCTGCCTGCGCCTGGCCCAGCCCGGCCACAGCGTGCTGCTGATCGAGGACGGCGTCTATGCCGCCACCGCCGGCAGCGCTGCGGCGCAACGTCTGCGGCAGGCCTTGCCTGGGCTGAAGGTCTACGCCCTCCAGCCCGATGTCGACGCCCGCGGGATGGCCGACCGGCTGGCGCAAGGCATCGCGACGGTGGACTATGCCGGCTTCGTCGATCTGGTCGCCGACCACACCGCCGTTCAGTCCTGGCTTTGAACCCTGAGCAACCCAACCACATCACACCCCCGTCAGGAGACACCCATGGGAATCGAAGTCAACGGCAAGACCTACGAAACGGACGAAGAAGGCTACCTGCTGAACCTCGCCGATTGGAATGAAGACATCGGCAAGCTGCTGGCGCAGGGCGAGAACGTCGAGATGACGCCCGCCCACTGGGAGGTGGTGAACTTCCTGCGCGACTACTACAACGAGTACCAGATCGCCCCGGCCGTCCGCGTGCTGACCAAGGCGATCGGCAAGCAGCTCGGCCCGGAAAAGGGCAACAGCAAGTACCTCTACGAACTGTTCCCCTACGGCCCGGCCAAGCAGGCTTGCAAGATCGCCGGCCTGCCCAAGCCCACCGGCTGCGTCTGACGCCGCCCGCCGCGCCTTCGCTCCCTCTTCAAAGGCACTGTCCGTGTCGATGCTGTCGCTCGCCTATGCGGCGCTGTTCTACGCCGCCACCGCCATCCTGGTGATCGGATTGGCGCGCAAGATCGCGCTGTATTGGCGTACGCCGGCGCCGTTGAAGATCGCCACCACCCCGGCACCGCTCGACGCGACCGGCGTGAGCCTGCGCATGGCGCGCGAAGTGGTGCTGTTCGAGAGCCTGTTCAAGTCCAGCAAGTGGACCTGGCTCTTCGGCTGGGTCTTCCATGGTGCCCTGCTGCTGGTGCTGCTGCGGCATGGCCGGTATTTTCAGCAGCCGGTCTGGACGGTGACGGCGCTGATCCAGCCCTTCGGCGTCTACGCCTCGTTCGCGATGGTGGCCGGGCTGGCCGGCCTGTGGGCCCGCCGCGTCCTGGTCGACCGGGTGCGCTACATCTCCACGCCGTCCGACCACCTGATGCTGGCACTGCTGCTGGGCATCGCGCTGTCGGGCATGGCGATGCGCTTCGTCACCCGCACCGACATCATCGCGGTCAAGGCCTTCATGCTCGGGCTGATGCGCCTGGACCTGCAGCCGCTGCCGGCGGATCCGATCCTGCTGGCGCATCTGGCTTTGGTGGCCACGCTGATGATCATCTTTCCGATCAGCAAGCTGCTGCATGCGCCGGGCCTGTTCTTCAGCCCGACCCGCAACCAGACCGACGACCCCCGTGAACACCGCCACGTCTCCGCCTGGGCCTCCGCGCTCGAGAAGTAAGCCAGGAACCCTGCTGTCATGGCCACTGCCGCGTTCGACACCCCCAAGCTCAAGCCCTACCCGGTCATTCCGCTGGTGGCCGAGGGCGCCATGGCGCACAGCAAGCCCTTCATTGCCTCGCCCGCGCTCCAGACCAATCTGGGCTTTCCCGGCGAGTTGACCGACGGCTGGGAGCAACGCGCCATTGCCCGGATGGGCGAGCTGCTCGGCAAATACCGCTCGCTGCAGGTCTACATGGACGCCTGCGTGCACTGTGGCGCCTGCTCCGACAAGTGCCATTACTTCCTGGGCACCGGCGATCCCAAGAACATGCCCGTGGCGCGCCAGGACCTGATGCGATCGGTCTATCGGCGCTACTTCACGTTTGCCGGCAAGCACTTCCCGAAGCTGGTCGGCGCGGTCGACCTGACCAAGGAGGTGTTGGACCAGTGGTGGAGCTACTACAACCAATGCTCCGAATGCCGGCGCTGCTCCGTGTTCTGTCCCTATGGCATCGACACCGCCGAGGTCACGATGGCCGCGCGCGAGATCATGGACTCGATCGGCGTGGGCCAGAAGTACGCCAACGAGATCCTCGGCAAGGTCCATCGCATCGGCAACAACCTCGGCATCCCCGAAGCCGCGTTGGCCGACACGCTGGCCGGCCTGGAGGAGGACACCAAGGACGAGACCGGCGTCGACGTGCGCTTCCCGCTCGACGAGGCCGGTGCCGAAGTCCTGCTGATCACCCCGTCGGCCGACTTCTTCTCCGAACCCCACGTCGAGAGCCTGATCGGCTACGCCAAGGTGTTTCACGCGGCGGGCGTCAAGTGGACCCTGAGCTCCAAGGCCAGCGAAGCGGCGAACTTCGCGCTGTTCATCGGCAACTACGAGCAGATGCGCAAGGTCTCGCTGCGCATCAAGGAAGCCGCCCAGGAACTCGGCGTCAAACGCATCGTCGTCGGCGAATGCGGCCATGCCTGGCGGGTCGCCTACAGCTTCTGGAACACCTTGATCGGCCCGTTCGACTGGCTCGACCCGCGCTACCCGGTGCCGCAGCACATCTGCGAATTCACGCTCGACCTGATCCAGCGCGGCGTCCTGACCTTCGATAAAAGCCGCAACGACGACAAGATCGTCACCTTCCATGACTCCTGCAACGTGGCCCGCGCCTCCCGCATGGGCCCGACGCCGGGTGGTCAGTTCACCATTCCGCGCGAAATCATCAAGGCCGTCGCCAACCACTTCCATGAGATGGCGCCAGGGACCACCCATGAAGCCACCTTCTGCTGCGGCGGCGGCGGCGGCCTGTTGACCGACGACCTGCTCGAACTGCGGGTCAAGGGTGCGTTGCCGCGCATGGAAGCGCTCAAGACGGTGGTCGACCAGCATCAGGTGAACTTCATGGCCGCCATCTGCGCGATCTGCAAGGCCCAGTTCACCAAGGTCTTGCCCTACTACGGCTTTGACATGCGATTGATCGGCGGCGTGCACCAGTTGGTCAGCAAGGCCATCGTGCTCGACGCCGAACCCCAAGAACCCTAGGAGACACCGCCATGGCCAACACCGCCGATACCGGCTCCGTCCAGCCGCTGACCTTCCGCCGCTACAAGGATGGCGATGCCAAGCCGCTGCCCTGGCAGCAGGAGATCTTCGACGCCGACCACACCCACAAGTGCCCCACCTACATCCAGAGCACGCCGCCGTGCCAGGGCAGCTGCCCGTCGGGTGAGGACATCCGCGGCTACCTGAACATCGTGCGCGGCATGGAAAAGCCGCCGGCCGGCATGGCCTGGCAGGAATACGCCTGGCGCCGCCTGACCGAGGCCAATCCGTTGCCGTCGGTGATGGGCCGGGTCTGCCCCGCGCCCTGCGAATCGGGCTGCAACCGCAACGAGGTGGAGGACTTCGTCGGCATCAACTCGGTCGAGCATTTCCTGGGCGAATACGCGATCGCCAACAAGCTGGCGTTTCCCAAGCCCGAGCAGCTCACCGGCAAGAAGGTGGCGGTGATCGGCGGCGGGCCGGCCGGGCTCTCAACCGCCTACCAGCTGGCACGCAAAGGCCATTCGGTCACGATCTTCGACGAACGTCAGGCGCTGGGCGGCATGATGCGCTACGGCATTCCGGGCTTTCGCACGCCGCGCGCGGTGCTGGATGCCGAGATCCAGCGCATCCTGGACCTGGGCGTGACGGCCATGATGAACTGCCGCATCGGCACCGACATCACGATGGAGCAGATCCGCGCCGACTTCGATGCGGTCTTCCTCGGCCTGGGCGCTCAGGCGGGCCGCGCGCTGGCGGTGGAAGGCGCCGAGGCCCCCAACTGCGTCACCGCCACCGCGTTCCTGAAGGCCTTCAACGACGGGCGCATGCGCCACGTCGGCAAGCGGGTGGTCGTCGTCGGCGGCGGCGACACCTCGATCGACGTGGCCACCGTGGCCCGCCGCCTCGGCCACATCGAGAGCAGCCACGAGAGCGACCGGCCCGAGCGCGCGATCGCCGGCCACGTGGCCCACGACGTCGCGGAGGCCTCGGCCCGGCAAGGCGCCGAGGTCACCCTCACGTCCATCTTCCAGATCGACAAGATGCAGGCCAGCAAGCACGAGGTCGAGCACGCGCTGGCCGAAGGCATCTCGATCCGCGGCGGCATGGTGCCGCTGGCGGTGATCCGCGACGCCTCGGGCCGCGCCACGGCGCTGCGGGTGGCCCGCTGTGAGGCCAAGATCAGCGGCGGCAAGCTGGAGGTCAAGACCCTCGAAGGCACCGAGGAAGACATCGAGGCCGACCTGATCGTCTCGGCGATCGGCCAGGCGGTCGATTTCACCGGCCTCGACAACCTCAACAACGGCCGCGGCGGCATCAATGCCGACAAGAACTACCAGGTGCAGGGCCAGGCCGGCCTGTTCGTCGGCGGCGACGTGGTGCGCCCGCACCTGCTCACCACCGCGATCGGCCATGGCGCGATCGCCGCGGAGGGCATCGATCGGCACCTGCGCGGCGAACCGCTGGACAAACGCCCGAAGATCGACGTCCACGCCTTCGACCTGAAGCGCAAGCTGATCGAGAAGGGCTTGCCGCTGACCGAGGTGAACGAGCCCTTGCGGGGCACCGACAGCCGCAGCGGCGTGGTCCACAACTTCGACAACCGCTCCGACCGTTACGTCATTCCCCACGAAGACCTGTTCCTGGGTCACTTCAACCACACCCCGCGTCTGCGCCGCAAGATCGTCACGCTGGACGCCGAGAGCGCACTCAACAACTTCGAGGAACGGCTGCTGCCGCTGACCGAGGCCGAGGCCCAGGCCGAGGCCAAGCGCTGCATGAGCTGCGGCCTGTGCTTCGAGTGCGACAACTGCGTCGTCTACTGCCCGCAGACCGCGGTGTTCAAGGTGCCCAAGGCCAAGGCGACCACCGGCCGCTATGTCGACACCGACTACGACAAGTGCATCGGTTGCCACATCTGCCACGACGTCTGCCCGACCGGCTACATCCAGATGGGCCTGGGGGAGTGAGTCGATGAGTCGACCGTCCCCGCAGCGTACCGGCGCAAGCGCCTCCCCCGGCGGATCGCGCAGCTTCGAGTGGGCCTTCGCGCTGGTGCTGTCGGCGCTCGCGCTGGCCTTGCTGCTCGGCGCTGCGCCGGCCGCCCGGGCCCAGACGGTCGAGGCCGGGCGCACGCCGGTGCCGGCGGTCGAGCCGGCGCGCGGCGGTCACTGCGTCGCCGATCCGGCCTACATGCGACTGCACCACATGGACCTGCTGCGGCATCAGCGCGACGACACGGTCCACCACGGCAATCGGGCGGCGCCCTACAGCCTGAAGGCCTGCATCGAATGCCACGCCAGCCTGAAGACGAACAGCGTCGTGGCGTCGCCCGAGAACTTCTGCCAGAGCTGCCACCGCTACGCCGCCGTGAAGATCGACTGTTTCGAATGCCACGCCAGCCAGCCGGCCGGCACCACCACCGCCTCGGCGAAACAGCCATGACCACGCCCGAATCCACCGAAGGCTCCGCCGCCCTGCCCGCACGCCGCAGCTTCCTGGGCGCGGCCGGCGCCCTGGGCGCGGGCTTGCTGCTCGCCCCCGGCATCCACCTCATCGAAGTGGCCCGCGCCGCGCCGCAGACCGGCACCCGCCCGGGCGTGCGCTGGGGAATGTTGATCGACACCACGCGCTGCGATCCGAACTGCAACGACTGCGTCACCGCCTGCACCCGCGAGAACGGACTGCCCGAGACCCCCAGCCCGACCTCGTCGCAGTGGATACGCAAGGTGGCGATCAAGGACATCTCGACCGGCCGCGAGCAGTCGCTGCCGGTGATGTGCCAGCACTGCGCCGAGCCGCCCTGCGTCGATGTCTGCCCGACCGGCGCGTCGTTCAAGCGCGCCGACGGCATCGTGCTGGTCGACCGCCATGCCTGCATCGGCTGCCGCTACTGCATGATGGCTTGCCCCTACAAGGCGCGCTCCTTCGTGCACGAACCGGTGCACGACCAGCGCCCCGACGTGCCGCGCGGCCAGGGTTGCGTCGAGGGCTGCACGATGTGCGTCCAGCGCATCGACCGCGGCGAATCGACCACCGCCTGCGCCGAAGCCTGTGCCAAGGCCGGCCATGGCGCGATCGTGTTCGGCGACCTGAACGATCCGAACAGCGACATCGCTCGCCGGGTCCGCGCGGTCAGCAGCGTTGCGCTGCGCGCCGATCTGAAGCTGGACCCCGGTGTCCGCTACGAGGGACTCTGACATGACCCGCCGCGCCTCCCCCGGCCTGTACACGCTGCAGGAACGCATGTTCTACGTGCTGCTGGTGATCGGCGGCCTTGTGACCGGCGTCGGACTGCTGGCCGCCCACTACATGGAAGAACACGGCCATGGGGTGACCGGCATGAACAACCAGGTCGTCTGGGGCCTGCCGCATGTGTTCGCGATCTTCCTGATCGTCGCCGCGTCGGGCGTGCTCAACGTCGCCTCGATCGGCTCGGTGTTCGGCAAGGTGATCTACAAGAAGCGGGCCCCGCTGTCGGGCCTGCTGACGCTGGCGATGCTGGCCGGTGGCCTGTTCGTGCTGATGCTGGATCTGGGTCGGCCGGACCGGGTCATCGTCGCCGCCACGCACTACAACTTCCATTCGGTCTTCGCCTGGAACGTGTTCCTGTATTCGGGCATGTTCGCCATCGTCGCGCTGTACCTGTGGACGATGTTCGAGCGCCGCATGAACACCTACTCCAAGCTCGCCGGCATGGCTGCGCTGGCCTGGCGCTTCGTGCTGACCACCGGGACCGGCTCGATCTTCGGCTTTCTGGTGGCACGCCAGGCCTACCAGTCGGCGGTGCTGGCTCCGATGTTCATCGTGCTGTCGTTCGGCTGGGGGCTGGCCGTGTTCCTGATCGTCCAGACCGCGATGTACCGCTGGAACGGCCTGCAGATGCCGGCCGAGATCCGCCAGCGCATGGCCCGCCTGCTGGGGATCTTCGTGATGGGCGCCGCCTACCTGGTGGCCGTCTATCACCTCACCAACCTCTATTTCGCCCGCGAAGGCAGTTTCGAAACCTTCATCCTGCGCGACGGCGGCGTGTTTCCGGCCCTGTTCTGGCTGGGCTACGTCGCGCTGGGCACGCTGCTGCCGCTGGCGCTGCTCTACCACCCGCGGCTGGGCGGCACCCGCTGCGTGTTGATCGCCTCGGTGCTGGTGGTGCTGGGAGCCCTGGCCTTTCTCTTCGTCTTCATCATCGGCGGCCAGGCGTTCCCGCTGGACATCTTCCCGGGACATCTCGTCAGCAGCAGTTTCGGCGACGGTGCGATCACTGCCTACCAGCCCAGCCTGCCCGAAGCCCTGCTGGGATTGGGCGGCATCGGCGCGGCCTTCGTGCTGACCACGGTGGGCGTTCGGGTGCTCGACTTCCTGCCGCAGGACGACTTCGCCGCGCTCAAGGCGGCTGCCCATGACTGAGATGCGCCCCCCCTCCGGACGCGCCGCCCCGGCCGCGGCCGGGCCATGCTGGATGGTGGCCGCGGCCCACAAGTCGTCGGGCAAGACGACGCTGAGCATTGGTTTGGCGGCTGCGCTGACCGGGCGCGGCCTGGCGGTGCAGACCTTCAAGAAGGGCCCGGACTACATCGACCCGATGTGGTTGTCGCGCGCCAGCGGCCGCCCCTGCATCAACCTCGACCCCTACCTGATGAGCGAAGCCGAGATCCGAATCGCCTTCGCGGCCCGACGCGCTGGCACGGACATCGCCTTCATCGAGGCCAACAAGGGCTTGTACGATGGCCTCGCGCTGGATGGCAGCAACTGCAACGCCGCGCTGGCCAAGCAGCTCGGGCTGCCCGTGGTGCTGGTGCTGGACGCCCGCGGCATGACCCGCGGCATTGCGCCGCTGATCCTCGGCTACCAGGCGTTCGACCGCGAGCTGTGCTTCGCCGGTGTGATCCTGAACCAGCTCGGGGGCTCCCGGCACGAGGCCAAGCTGCGCTCGGTGATCGAACACTACACCGACCTGGAGGTGCTGGGCGCCCTCCAGCACGACCCGTCGCTGGCCCTATCCGAGCGGCACCTGGGCCTGACACCCGATGCCGAATTGGGCGATGCCGCTGCGCGCATCGCGGCGCTGGGCGAAGCCGTTTCAGCGCAGGTCGACCTCGACCGCCTGCTGGACTGCAGCGTCCGCCCGACGCCGGCGGCGCCTCCCGCGCTGCGCTGGCCCCGGGCGCCGGAGACCGGGGCTGCCGCGCAAACCCTGAGGCCGGTGCGCCTGGGCATCGCCCGCGACGCCGCCTTCGGCTTCTACTACCCCGACGACCTGGCCGCGCTGGAAGCAGCCGGTGCCGAGCTGGTGCCCTTCGACACGCTGAACGACCCCGCGCTGCCTGCCGACCTGGACGGCCTGTTCATCGGCGGCGGCTTTCCGGAAATGTTCCTGGACCGGCTGCACGCCAATGGTGCCCTGCGCACCGAGGTGCGCCAGGCGATCGAAGGCGGCCTGCCCAGCTATGCCGAGTGCGGCGGCCTGATGTACCTGGCGCGCTCGATCAGCTGGCAAGGTCGCCGCATCGAGATGGCAGGCGTGATTCCGGGCGATGTGTTGATGCACGAGCGCCCGGTCGGCCGCGGCTACGTGCATCTGGCCGAGACGGCGGACTTTCCCTGGCCCGCGCTGCCGCCGCAGGAAGGCGGCTCGGCCACGCCGGAACGCCGCGCCCATGAATTCCACCATTCCAGCCTGGAAGGCCTGCCGGCCGACAGCCGCTTCGCCTACCAAGTGCTGAGAGGCCACGGCATCACCGGCCGGCAGGACGGGCTGTGCCTGCACCGCCTGATGGCGTCTTACACCCACCTTCGCCATGTTGGCGAGAACCACTGGCCGGCCCGTTTCGTGGCCTATGTCCGGGATTGCCGACGCCTCGATGCGCCGTCGCGATCCGCGGCGCTCGCCCCGCAGGGCAAGGACGCCCCCAGGATCGATCCGGCCCTGCACCCCGACCAGGAGCCGCTCCCATGTTCAGCCTGAGCCCTGCCGCTGCGGCACAGATCCTGCTTTCTGCCCGGCAGTCCGGCTGCGAGGGGGCCGCGTTGCGGGTCGCGGCCCAGCGCGGTGCCGATGGCGACCTGAGCTACGGCATGGGGTTCGACGACCCGCAAGACGATGACCAGACGCTGGTCTTCGAGGGCGTGACCGTGTTGATCGGCCTGGGCAGCCAGGAACTGCTGGCGGGTACCCAGCTGGATTTCGTCGAATTGGAGCCCGGCCAACCCACATTCATCTTCATTCCGCCACCCGCCACCACCGAGGCCAGCGCGGGCGCCTGCGGCCACGGGGGCTGCAGCGGCTGCAGTCAACACTGATGCCGCGTCCCCTTCGGTCCTGCCGACTTCTTCCGCCGTCGTACGATGCGCCCTGACACCGTCCCGTTGCAAGGAACCCTGCCATGAACTCTCTCGTCGACCTGCCTGCACTGCGCCTTCGCCGCGCCAGTGACGCAGCGGCCGCCGGCCCGCAAGGCGGCGAAGGACGGGTCCATCTGGTCGGGGCCGGCCCCGGCGATCCCGAATTGCTGACGCTGCGCGCGCTGCGCCTGCTGCAGCAATGCGACACGCTGGTCTACGATCACCTCGTCTCGCGGGAGGTGCTCGATTTCGTCAACCCGCGCGCCGAGCGCATCTATGCCGGCAAGCAGCGCGCCTGCCACAGCATGCCGCAGGAGGACATCAACCTGCTGCTCGTGCGACTGGCCCGCCAAGGGCGTCAGGTGGTCCGCCTCAAAGGAGGCGATCCATTCATCTTCGGCCGCGGCGGCGAGGAAATGGAAATCCTGGCAGCCCATCAGGTCGCGTTTGAAGTCGTGCCGGGCATCACCGCGGCCTGCGGCGTGTCGAGCTACGCCGGAATCCCGCTGACCCATCGCGACCATGCCCAGTCCTGCCTGTTCGTCACCGGCCACCTGAAGGACGGCAGCGCCGACCTGGATTGGCCGGCACTGGCGCGGCCCCGCCAGACCGTGGTCATCTACATGGGCCTGTCGGCGCTGCCCAGCATCTGCAAGCAGTTGGCCGCGCATGGCCTGCCCGCCCACACCCCTGCGGCGGTGGTGCAGCAAGGCACGACGGTACATCAGCGCGTCGTCACCGCGACGCTGGCCGATCTGGGCGAGCGGGTCGCCGAGGCCGGTCTGGCATCGCCTTGCCTGATCATCGTCGGCGAGGTGGTGCGCCTGCGCGAACAGCTGGCCTGGTTCGAGCAGGCCCGCGAAGACGCCCGCGCCGAGCCGCGGGCGGCCGCCGCCAGCTGATCCGCCGGACGCGGCCGGCTCAACGCGACGGCCGCCGGGCGGCGTCGCGTCCGTCCGGCCCGGCCACCCGCGCCTCCACCGCGAACACCGCCGCCTCGACCCGTGAACTCAGGTGGAGCTTGGACAGGATGTGGCGCACGTGCAGCTTCACCGTGTCGTGGCTGATGTCCAGCGCCCGTCCGATGGTCTTGTTGCTTTCGCCCAGCGCCAGGTGTTCGAGGATCTGGCGCTCGCGTTCGGTCAGGGTGGACAACAGGTCGGCGCGTTCCCCGGGTCGATGGCCGGACTGCAGCATCTGGGCCAGTTTCAAGGTCATCGCCGGGGCGACCGCCAGTTCCCCACGCACGGCCCGGCCGATCGCCGCGATCACGTCGTCGGGCTCCATGTCCTTGAGCAAATAGCCCTGCGCCCCGGCCCGCAGCGCAGCCGCCAGATCCTCTTCGGCGTCACTCATCGTCAGGATCAGGGCCGGCGTGTCGCAGCCTTCGGCGCGGATGCGCCTGAGCAGGCTCAAGCCATCGGTCGTCGGCATGCGCAGATCGAGGATCAGCAGGTCCGGCCGGTGTTCGCGCAGCAGAGGAACCACGCGCTCCGGATCGCCGGTGGCCGCCATCACCTGCATGTGGCCGCGGTGGACCAGCAGATCCGTCAAACCATTGCGGCACAGCGCATGGTCATCCACCAGCATCAGGCGGATCGGCGCAGCTTCTGGCGTCGTCGTCATCGGGTCGCGCTCTGCAGCGGGCGGTCGGCCATCCACGGCGCCGGGAAACTCAGTTGCACGCGGGTTCCTCCGCCTTGGCGGGCGCCCACGCTGATCGTGCCGCCGATGCGCTGCGCCCGCTCGCGCATGATGTTCATGCCGTGATGGCCCTCCCGGGCCGGCGCCTTGCCGCCAGGCGCCAGGCCGACCCCATCGTCCTCAACAAGCACGCCCAAGTCGCGCCCCGCCGCGGTGATCGTCAGCCAGGCCTGGCGCGCCGACGCATGCTTGGCAATGTTGGCCAACGCTTCTTGCACGATGTGGAAGATCTCCGCCTCGGCGGCCGCGCTCAGGCGCAACTCCGGCACTTCGTTGACGTAATGCAGTGCCAGCCCGGCCCGCTCCTGGAAGTGCGCCGCGCAATCCGCCAGCGCCGGCCACAAGCCCTGCGGATGCATCGGCGCGCGGAAATGGGTCAACACCTCGCGCAGACTGGCATGCGCCTCGGTGACCGCCCGCCCCACATCGTGCAGGTATTTCATCGACTGGGCCTGGTCGCAGGACTCGATGGCCTGGCGCAGCAACGGCGTGCGCATCTTGATGAAGGCCAGGCTTTGCGCCACCGCATCGTGCACTTCGGCGGCCATCGCCTGTCGTTCGGTGAGGATGGTGGCGGTGAGCATCTCGCGCTCCAGGCGGGCGTTGTCCAACGCCAGGCCCAGCAACTCGCCCACCGACCGCAGCAGCGGCACCAGATCGTCCGGCGGTTGCTTGCCGGCGCCGAAAAACAGGTTGTACACGCCCAGCACCCGGCCACGGCGCTGCAATGGCACCGCCAGCACCCGTTGGCAGGCCGAACCGAAGTAATCGGAGTGGCCCGGGCTGCGGCCCCTGCAGCCCTGCAGGTCGTCCGCCCAGGCCGCCTGGTGCCGGACCGCCGCCTGCCCGCAGATGCCGCACTGGCTGTCCACCAGTTCCTCGGCGCAGGCCAGGTGCTCGGGCATGCCGATCTGGCCGATCAGGCGCAGCTGCAGTTCGTCGTCGGTCAGTGCCCGGACGGCCCCCGCCTCGGCTCCCGCCAGGCGCACCAGCGGCGCCAGGAATCTGCGCAGCACGTCGGGCATGTCGGCCCCGGCCGCGACGTCGGCGGTGATTTCAGCCAACAAGCCTGCCCCGGCGACCAGGCCTGGGGCCGGCTCTGCCGCAAGACGCGGCCGGGCCGGGTCCGGCGCTGCCGTGTCGGGATGCTCGAAGGGCCTGGCTTGCATGATGGCTGGATTGAACCTCAGTACCCGGTGGCCGGCATCAGTATCTACCATGTACCCCAGCGGGTATTCAAACCTCCCGGGGGCCGTCGTCCTTCCCGGCTTGGCTATCCCCCATTGGGATTACGCACTGTCACCCGTCCCGGGAATAGACGTGACCCGGAGCGCTTGCGCCTAATCAGCGCCATAGGAGACACCCCCCGCGCGCGCCGACGCGTTGCTCCGGATGCAGCATCTTATGCCTGCAAGGACCGGACGGCTGCGGGGAACAAACATGCCGGCAAAACCGCTTCACGACCCCACCGCCGTGCCGCTGCCCGATGCGCGCACCGAGACCAAGGACACCACCTGCTACATGTGCGCCTGCCGCTGCGGCATCCGGGTGCACCTGCGGGACGGCGAGGTGCGCTACATCGAGGGCAACCCCGATCACCCGCTGAACCAGGGCGTGATCTGCGCCAAGGGCTCGTCGGGCATCATGAAGCAGTACTCGCCCGCCCGGCTGACCCGGCCTCTGCTGCGCAAGCCCGGCACCGAACGCGGCGCCGGTGAGTTCGAACCGATCTCATGGGACCGGGCCTTCCAGATGCTCGAAGAACGGCTGAGCTATCTGCGGGCGACCGACCCGAAGAAGTTCTGCCTGTTCACCGGCCGCGACCAGATGCAGGCGCTGACCGGCCTGTTCGCGCGCCAGTTCGGCACGCCCAATTACGCCGCGCACGGGGGCTTCTGCTCGGTCAACATGGCGGCCGGCATGATCTACACGATCGGCGGCTCGTTCTGGGAGTTCGGCGGACCGGATCTGGAGCGGGCCAAGCTGTTCGTGATGATAGGCACCGCCGAGGACCACCACTCCAACCCGATGAAGATGGCGCTGGCCAAGTTCAAGCGCAACGGCGGCCGCTTCATCGCGATCAATCCGGTGCGCACCGGCTACGCAGCGATCGCCGACGAATGGGTGCCGATCAAGCCGGGCACCGACGGTGCGCTGCTGCTGGCGATGATCCACGAAATCATCGCGCTCGGCCTCTACGACCGCGACTTCCTGGTGCGCTACACCAATGCCGGCCAGCTGGTGAACCAGGACGCCGCCAGCGATGACTTCGGGCTGATGCTGCGCAAGCAGGACGGCGATATCCGCAACCCCTTGCGACCGGCCAACTTCTATTGGTGGGACCGCCTGACCCAGGCGCCGGTCGGCGACCACGCCGACGACACCGATCCCGCGCTGCTGGGCCATTTCGCGATGCCCGACGGCACGCCGGCCGTTCCGGCCTTCCAGCTGCTGGAAGAACGGGTCAAGGCCTACACGCCCGAATGGGCCGCCGAGATCACCGGCATTCCGGCGGCCACCATCCGCCGCCTGGCCCACGAAATGGGCGTGACGGCGCGCGACCAGCGCATCGAGCTGCCGATCGCCTGGACCGACTGCTGGGGCAAGCAGCACGATTCAGTGACCGGCAACCCGGTCGCCTTCCACGCGATGCGCGGCCTGGCCGCCCATTCGAACGGCTTTCACACCATCCGCTCGCTGTCCATCCTGATGAGCCTGCTGGGCACGATCGATCGCCCCGGCGGCTTCCGCCACAAGGCGCCCTACCCGCGCGCGGTGCCGCCCAATGCCCGTCCGCCCAAGGGACCCGACGCCGTGCAGCCCAACACCCCGCTCAACGGCGCGCCGCTGGGGTGGCCCGAAGGCCCGGACGATCTGTTCGTCGATGCCGCCGGCGAACCGGTGCGGATCGACAAAGGCTTCAGCTGGGAGCATCCGCTGTCGGCCCATGGCCTGATGCACAACGTGATCACCAACGCCTGGCGCGGTGACCCCTATCCGATCGACACCTTGCTGATCTTCATGGCCAACATGGCCTGGAACTCGACGATGAACACGTCCGAGGTCCGCAAGATGCTGAACGACAAGCACACGGATGGAGAACTGAACGGCGAGTACAAGATCCCTTTCCTGGTCGTCTGCGATGCCTTCCAGAGCGAGATGACGGCGTTCGCCGATCTGGTGCTGCCAGACACGACCTATCTGGAGCGGCACGACTGCATGTCGATGCTGGACCGGCCGATCTCGGAGTTCGACGGTCCGGTGGACTCGGTGCGCATTCCGGTGCTGCCGCCCACCGGCGAGTGCAAGCCGTTCCAGGAGGTGCTGGTCGAGCTGGCCGGCCGGCTGAAGCTGCCGGCCTTCACCGCAGCGGACGGCGGCCGCAAGTTCCGCGACTACCCCGACTTCGTCATCAACTACGAGACCGCCCCCGGCTCGGGCATCGGCTTCCTGACCGGCTGGCGCGGCAAGGGTGGCGAGAAGTCGATGCGCGGCGAGCCCAACCCGCGCCAGTGGGAGATGTACGCACAGAACAACTGCGTGCACCACCACGTGCTGCCGCCGTCGCTGCAATACATGCGCAACTGGAACCAGGGCTACATGGACTGGGCGCAGCAGATGGGCCTGCGGCGCGACCGCGACCCGATCGTCATCCACCTCTACTCCGAGTTCCTGCAGCGCTTCCGCCTCGCCGCCCAGGGCAGGCAACCCGGCAAGCAGCCGCCCGAACGGCTGCGCCAGCGCGTCGCCACCTACTTCGATCCGCTGCCTTTCCACTTCGAGCCGCTCGAATCCCAGGCCACCGACACCCGCGCCTATCCGCTCAACGCGGTCACCCAGCGGCCGATGGCGATGTACCACTCCTGGGACTCGCAGAACGCCTGGCTGCGCCAGATCCACACCCACAACTTCCTGTTCGTCAACACCCGCACCGCGCAGGCGGCGGGGATCGCCGACGGTGGCTGGATGTGGGTCGAATCCCCATGGGGCAAGGTGCGCTGCCTGTGCCGCCATTCCGAGGCAGTCGAGCCCGGCACGGTCTGGACCTGGAATGCGATCGGCAAGGCACCCGGCGCCTGGAATCTTTCGCCCGACGCCAACGAATCGCAGCGGGGCTTCCTGCTCAACCACCTGATCAAGGAAGAGCTGCCCACCGCCGGCGGCGGCACCGTCTCCAACAGCGACCCCGTCACCGGTCAGGCGGCTTGGTACGACGTGCGCGTACGCATCTACCCGGCGGGAGCCGACGAGCCTGCCGTGACCTCGCCCAGCTTCGAGCCCATGAGGATCGCACCCGGCATGAGCGAAGCGCCGAAACGGCGGGGCTGGCGCGCCGGCTGGATGAAGAAAGGGAGCCACGCATGACCCAGCTGGCCCTGGTCATCGACCTCAACGTCTGCGTCGGCTGCCATGCCTGCGTCACCAGCTGCAAGCAGTGGAACACCTCGGGCAGCGCCGGCCCGATGACCGATGACAACCCCTACGGCGCCGACCCGACCGGCACCTTCTTCAACCGGGTCCAGACCTTCGAGGTCGGCGAGTACCCGGCCACCCAGACCGTGCATTTCCCCAAGAGCTGTCTGCACTGCGAGGATCCGCCGTGCGTGCCGGTCTGCCCCACCGGGGCCTCGTACAAGCGCAAGGAAGACGGCATCGTGCTGGTCGACTACGACAAGTGCATCGGCTGCAAGTACTGCTCCTGGGCCTGCCCATACGGCGCGCGCGAATTCGACGAGGACCGCAAGGTGATGACCAAGTGCACGCTGTGCGTGGACCGTGTCACCGACAAGACCTTGCCCGAGGCGCAGCGCAAGCCGGCCTGCGTGCTGGCCTGTCCGGCCAGCGCGCGGCTGTTCGGCGACATCCACGACCCGGCTTCGGGGGTTTCGGTCGCGATCCGCGAGCGCGCCGGCTACGCGCTGATGCCCGAGTGGAACACCCAGCCCGCCAACCACTACCTGCCGCGGCGCCGCACCGGCATGACGATCCGCCAGGAAGATCTGCAGCGGGTGGACAACCCGCTCAAGCGCGACGGCCAGCAACCCGAAGCCCCCCATGTCGGCGCCCCCGGCGCCGAAGACTACGCGACCTGAGCCGCCATGAAGCCTGCCTTCTCCGTCATCTTCCTGACCACGCTGATCGGCGCCGCCCAAGGGCTCATGATCGTGCTGGTGCTCACCGAATGGGCCCATGCCGAGGTCCCCGGCGGCTTCCTGGTCACCGGTGGCGAGATCGCCTTGCTGCTGGCCGCGCTGGGGCTGCTGGCGTCGTTCTTCCACCTCGGGCACCCGGAGCGGGCCTGGCGCACCGCCACGATGTGGCGCACCTCGTGGCTGTCGCGCGAGGTGATCGCCCTGCCGGCGTTCATGGGGTCGGTGGCCGCGTGGAGCCTGGCGCACGCGCTGGGCTGGGCCGGTACGACGGGATGGGCCGGGCTGGTGCTGCTCACCAGCCTGGCGCTGTTCGTCTGCACCGCGATGATCTACGCCTCGCTGCGCTTCCTGCGCGAATGGGCGAGCCCCTTGACGCTGCTGAACTACACCCTGCTCGGCTGCGCCTCCGGGTCGACGCTGGCGGCGGCGCTGGCCGCCGTGCGGGCCCCGGCGATGGCCGCGCCGTACGCGACCGCAGCACTGGCGCTGACGCTGGCCGGCCTGGCCTCGCGCAGCGCCGCGCTGTGGCGCAATGCGCGGCTGGTGCCGGTATCCACGCTGCAAAGCGCCATCGGCGTGCGGCATCCCCAGATCCGGCAGCGCGCGCAGGGCTTCATGGGCGGTTCGTACAACACCCGCGAGTTCTTCCATGGCCGCAGCACGGCCTTCCTGCGCAGCGTCAAGTGGTGGTTTCTCGCGCTGGCCTTCGCGCTGCCGGTGCTGTTGCTGGCGGTCGCGCCGCCCGACGCACCGTGGCTGGTGGCGGCCTTCGCGCTGCAGTATGTCGGCTTGCTGGCCGAGCGCTGGTTCTTCTTCGCCCAGGCCAACCACCCGCAGAACCTGTACTACCAGGCGATCTCGTGACTGCGTGCGCCCGACCCGCCTCACCACCCGCCTCGGCCGCCCGGGTCGCGCTGCGCTGGGTCGGATGGGTTGGTGCGGGTCTGGTGCTGGTTCTGCTGGACCTGCCGGCGCAGGCCGCCGCCGGCGACCACCACGCCGCATCCGGATTGCCGTGGTGGGGCTGGTCGCTGCTGTTGTTCGCGGCGTGCTTCCTGATGGGCATCGTGGCGGTGCCGGCAGGCATCGGCGGCGGTACCTTGTTCGTGCCCATCGTCGGCGGCTTCTTCCCGTTTCATCTCGACTTCGTCCGCGGCGCAGGCCTGCTGGTGGCACTGGCCAGCGCCCTGTCGGCCGGCCCGATGCTGCTGCGCGACGGGCTTGCCAGCCTGCGCCTGGCGCTGCCGCTGGCCTTGCTGGCCTCGATCAGCTCGATCGTCGGTGCGCGGCTGGGCCTGGCGCTGCCGGCGCGCGCCGTCGAAGTGGCGCTCGGCGCGATCGTGCTGGGCATCGTGGTGCTGATGCTGACCGCCGGGAAGTCCGAGTTTCCGGTCGTGGCCCGCCGCGACCCGCTGTCGATCACCCTGGGCCTGCACGGCGTCTTCGTCGATCGGGCCAGCGGCCGGGAAGTCGACTGGCAGGTCCACCGCACGCCGCTGGGCCTGGCCTTGTTCACCGTCATCGGCGTGCTGGGTGGCGTGTTCGGCATCGGCGCGGGCTGGGCCAACGTGCCGGCCCTCAATCTGCTGATGGGCGTGCCGTTGAAGGTGGCGGCGGGCACCTCGGGCGTGGTGCTGTCGCTGTCGAGCTCGTCCGCTGCCTGGGTCTACCTGGACCAGGGCGCGGTACTGCCGCTGATCGCCGTGCCCTCGATGCTCGGCATGATGCTGGGCGCGCGCCTGGGCGCCCGGTTGCTGCACGTGCTCAAGGGCACGGTGATCCGCAGGATGGTGATCGGCATGCTGCTGTTCGCCGGCCTGCGCTCGCTGCTCAAGGGCCTGGAGATCTGGGCATGAGCGCGCCGGGCCGCTTCCCAGCGCGAATCCCGCAGCGCGTCGCGCGGAGGGCCGGCCCGTGACCGCGCCACCGTCGCCTGCGATGCCCTCGCCCGTCGCTGCCCAACCCGAGGAGCAGGCCCGCTTCGCCCTGTGGATCGACCGCGGCAACCACCTGGCCCTGGCGGTGATGGCGGCCTGCTTTGCTGCCTATGTGAGCGGCCTGTGGGCGCCCTGGGTGCCGCTGGACCGGCTCGACACGGTCTGGAACCTGCCCGTCGAGCGCTACCTCCGGCTGACGACGTCGCCCTCCGGCTGGGGCTGGCTGCCGTTGGCCGGCCATGCCGACTTTGCCAACCTGGTCGGCATCGCGCTGCTGGCGTCCTGTGCCGTGCCGGGGTTGATCGCCGCGATGCGGGTCTATGCCCGACGCGGCGACCACCTGCACGTCGTGCTGTGCCTGCTGCAGGCCGGGGTGCTCGTGCTGGCGGCGTCGGGCTGGATCTCGGGCCACCGATGAGCGCTGCGATGGACCACGTCTACCAGCGCCTCTTGCTGGCCACCGAGCGAACGCCGCAGGACGCCGGCGCCGAATTCCTGGCGATGTCACTGGCCAAGCGCTGCGAACTGCCTTTGGCGGCGGTGCTGCCGCTGATCAGCAACCCCGAATTCGAAGCCTCGGCGCCGGACGTCGCGGCGCGCGACGAATCCGCCGCGCATGACTGTCTGCAGGAACTCGTCGCGCAGGCCGGCGAGCTCGGCCTGCCGCTGGCCGTGCGGGTGCGGCGTGGCGCGGAACTGTATGCGGAGATCGTCGCCGAGGCCGTCGAACGCCGGACCGACCTGCTGGTGATCCGCCGGCGCGGCCGGCGCGGCCTGCTGGCCCGCATGATGATGGGCGACATGGTCGGCAAGGTCGTCGCGCACTCGCCCTGCAGCGTGATGATCGCGCCGCGCGGGGCGCAGGTCTGGTCGCACCGGGTCTTGGTGGCCCTGGACCCCGAGCATCCCGACCCGGCCCTGGTCGACGCGGCCCTGGCGGTGGCACGCGCGTGCCGCGTGCCGGTCGCGGTGGTGGCCGTGATCAGCCACGACGACCCGGTCTCGCGCGATCGGGCCCGGACCGCGGTGCACGAGGCACTCCAGCGCGCCCAGGCCCTCGGCATCGACGGCGACAGCCATTGCGCCGTCGGCCACGTGGCCGAGCAAATCATCGCCGTCGCCTCGCGCATCGGCGCCGACCTCATCGTGATCGGCCGCCGGCGCCACGACCTGCTGTCGCGCGTCTGGGTGGCCGGCGCGACCCAGAAGGTGATCGGCCTGGCCCCGTGCCCGGTGCTGGTCTTCGTCCCTCCCTCCACCGCGCCCACCGCGCCCCCCGACCATGAGTGACGCCCTCGCCTACCTCGTCAAGGCCCGCCCCGATGCAGTCGGCCACTACTTCCAGTTCCTCAAGCAATGCGGCAAGCATCTGGACCCGAAGACCCGCAACCTGATCTCGGTCATCACCAAGGTCGATGCGCAAACCGAACGAGGCCTGCGCCAGTACCTGGGCCGGGCCCTGCGGGAGGGCTGCAGCCCGGCGGAAGTGCTGGACGCCTTGCTGATGGCGTTTCCCACGCTGGGGCTCGCGAAGATCGTCTGGGCCGTGGACATCATCCTCTCGATGAACCTGCCGGAATTTGCCCCCGAGGCGATGAACGGTCACCCGCAGTGGCACGACGTGATGGCCGTCGCCGACCTGAAACCCGGCGACGTGACGCGGGTGGAGTGCGACGGGCGCGGCCTGTTCGTCTACCGCGAAGGCCGCACCTGCACCGTCTACGACAGCCGCTGCCCGCACCAGACCACCGATATTCCGCACTTGGCGTTGCAAGGCAGCACGCTGACCTGCCCGAAGCACGAATGGGCCTTCGACCTGCACAGCGGTGCCTGCATCAAGAAGGGCAACAGCCCGCTCAAGCGCTGGCCGAGCAAGGTCAGCAAAGGCCGCGTGCTGGCACAGTGGTAGGCGACCCCGTCGACGCCGGAAACCCGACGTCGATGCGCTGAGGGAGACGCCCTCCCTCAAGCCGGCCCGGCCGCCGAAGACGAAGTCGTCGCACACGACGACGGGCGCTGCGGCGCACGACGAGAAGCCCGAGAAGCCTGAATCCGGCGCGACCGCCAGGGCCCGTCGATGGCGTAGGCCACGCGCCGAACCGGGTTCGGTCCTGCCACGCCCAGGACCTTCTCGAACGGGTCCTCGCCCCTGAGACCGCACCCCCCACGTTTGGATAGGCGCTGGTGAACACGGGGGCGTGTCTTGCGCTAAGTCAACGATGTCACATGCCGGGAACGGTACTGTGAAGTTGTCGATGATTTACGCAAGGAGTACGCGATGAAATACGGCAGAAACATTTTGTTGTTGGTCGGCTCATTTCTGTCCTGCGGCCTGACTTTCGCCCAACCTGGCAGCAGCAACGGGCCAGGCCCTCTGGGCGTCGGCCCTGCAGCCAGCGCGCCGGGCATGGGCATGGGCCCGGGAGGGGGTCGTGGCATGGCCCGCTGGGGTAGCGACTACACGCCCGGATGGGCGTTGATGACGCCACAGGAGCGTACCGAGCATCGTGAGCGAATGCGCTCGATGACGACGTACGAAGACTGCAACGCCTATCAAGCGCAACACCATGAGCAGATGGCCGCTCGTGCGAAAGAGCGCGGCCTGAAGCCGCTGCCCCAGCCGCGTCGCGATGCCTGCAGCGGGCTCAAGCGCTGATCCGGCCGCTCCGGCCATCCATTCGGTTTCTAACCAGCAAGAGGTTGTTATGAAGACACGCAAAGTTCTATCGTCGGCCGCATGGGTCATGACCCTGGCCTTGGCCCTCGGCGGCGCCGCATTGGCCCAAGGCGGCGGCAGCGGAAGTGGTGGTGGCGGCAGCGGAGGCGGCGCCGGCAGCGGCGGCTCGGGGGGCGCCGGCTCGGGTGGCGCGGGCTCCGGTGGTGGTGCAGGTGCCGGTGCAGGTGCGGGTGCCGGTGCGGGCGCGGCCTCCCCCTCGGGCAAGGCCACGGCGGTGCAGCAGCAAACGACCCTGCAGACGCGCGAGCAGGTCAGAACGCAAGAGCAGGCCATGCAGCACACGCGCACCCAGCTCAAAACCCAGGACCAGGAGATGGCGCACACGCGCACCCAGACCCGGACGCAGGAACAGGTCCTGACCCAGACTCGCGAGCAACTGCGCACGCAGGAGCAACTGCTCACCCAGACGCGGGAACAGGTTCAATTGCACGAGCAGTCGCGCCAGCAGCTTCGTGACCAGTTGCACGCACAGGAGCAGGCGCAGACCCAGACGATGGAGCAGCTCCGGGCGCAGGAACAGGCGCAGACCAAGACCCTGGAGCAGCTGAAGGCTCAGGAGCAGTTGCAGACCCAGACGAGAGAACTGCTGCGCACCCAGGAGCAGTTGCAGACCCAGACGCGCGACCAGCTCCAGTCGCCGTGACCGGTGCGCCGCTGAGGCGCCCGGCACGGACGCCTCAGCGGCCTCGCAGCAAGGCCCATGCCTCGTTGGTCGCCAGGGCGCCCAACGCCAGCGCGCCGCCGCCCAGCACCGCGGGCGTGGGGGATTCCGGGGTTCCCCACCAGGTCCAAAGCACGCCGAACAGAATTTCCAGCAAGCCCAGCAGCGAGGCCTCGGGCGCCTTCAGCACCCGGCCCGCCGCGACCGCCAGCAGGCAAGGAATCGCCAGCTGGAACACGCCCAGCATCACCAAGAGCCCGACGTCATGGACGGAGGCGCGCAACGGCAGCGCGAGCGGCAGGCTCACCACCGCCGACAACAGCGCACCGATCAGCACCGCCGGCGTCATGTCGCTCCGATCATCGGGGTGCTTGCGAGCGTTGTGCTGCAGCAGCGTCCACATCGTGGCCCCGGCCATCGGCACGGCCAGCGCCACCAGGGTCCCCAGCAGGTCCCGACCGGACCCACCGGTTACCTGGGCGCCGTACATCCAGGCGATGCCGACCCCGGCGACGACGATGGCAGCCCAGGTGCGCGCTGGCAGGCGCTGGCGCAGCGCCGCGCGGGTCATCAACGCCGCGAACAAGGGCGTGAGCGCCATCGTGACCAGCACATTGGCCACGGTGGTCAGGGTCATCGCGACCATGAAGGCGGTGAACATCACCGACCAGCACAGGCCCGACCACCACAGCAACGCCTCGCCACGGCGCAGGGCCTGCCACAGCGCGCCGAACCCGCGCTGCCAGCCCAGCAGCAAGGCCAGGGCCACGGCATTGGCCGCACTGCGCCAGAACGTGACCTCGAAGGCCGCCGCCGATTCCAGGTGCCGCGTCACCACGCCGGCGCTGCTCCACAGCAGCGTCACCAGCACCATGGTCGCAACCGCTTTTCGATGTGTCATGGACGAACCCGCCAACCCAGCGGCAAGGACAAAGCGGCCCAGGAGGGCCGCCTTCGACGCTCACGCCAGAGCCCCCTCCCGGAGGGGGCTCGGGGAGCCCACGGATGGCGCGAAAGCGTGCCGAGCAAAGGGTCGCTCAAGCGCCCTCGCGAGAGGCACGCTTGCGGTCGTGTTCCTTCAGGTGGCGCTTGCGGATGCGGATGCTCTTGGGCGTGATCTCGACCAGTTCGTCGTCGGCGATGAACTCGACGCCGTATTCGAGCGACAAATCGATCGGCGGCGTGATCTTGATCGCGTCTTCCTTGCCGGAGACGCGGAAGTTCGTCAGCTGCTTCTGCCGCACCGCATTGACCACCAGGTCGTTTTCGCGGCTGTGGATGCCGACGATCATGCCCTCGTAAACCGGGTCGCCGGCCTTGACGAACATGCGGCCCCGATCGTCCAGCTTGCCCAGCGCATAGGTGACGATCTCACCGTCGTCCATGCTGATCAGCACACCGTTCTTGCGGCCGCCGATCTCGCCCTTGTAGGCCTCGTAGCCGTCGAAGATGTTGCTGATCAGGCCGGTGCCGCGGGTCAGGTTCATGAACTCGTTGGTGAAGCCGATCAGGCCACGCGCCGGAATGCGGTATTCCAGCCGCACGCGGCCGCGGCCGTCCGACTCCATGTTCACCAGCTCGCCCTTGCGCTCGCCCAGCGCCTGCATCACGCCGCCCTGGTGGGTGTCTTCGACGTCGGCCGTGACCAGCTCGATCGGCTCCTGGCGTTCGCCGTTGACCTCGCGGAACACCACGCGCGGCTTGGACACGGCCAGCTCGTAGCCCTCGCGACGCATGTTCTCCAGCAGGATGGTCAGGTGCAGTTCGCCGCGGCCCGACACCTCGAAGATGCCGTCCTCGTCGGTCTCGCGCACCCGCAGCGCCACGTTGGACTGCAATTCCTTCTGCAACCGGTCCCAGATCTGGCGGCTGGTGACGAACTTGCCCTCGCGGCCTGCCAGCGGCGAGTTGTTGACACAGAAGTTCATCGTCAGCGTCGGCTCGTCGATCATCAGCATCGGCAGCGGCTTCGGATCCAGCGGGTCGGTGATGGTCACGCCGATGCCGATGCCCTCGATGCCGTTGATCAGCACGATGTCGCCCGGGCCGGCCTCGGTGGACTGGACCCGCTCCAGGCCTTCGAAGGTCAGCACCTGGTTGATGCGCCCCTTGATCGTCTTGCCGTCCGGACCTTCCATCACCAGCACGTCCATCCCCGGCCTGATGGTGCCGGCGGTGATGCGGCCCACGCCGATCCGGCCGACATAGGTGGAATAGTCCAGCGACGAAATCTGCAGCTGCAACGGCGCGGCCGGGTCGCCCTGGTGGGCCGGCACATGCTTGAGCACGGTGTCGAACAAGTCGGTCAGATCCTTGCCCCACTGCTCGCCCGGCGCGCCCTCGGTCAGCGAGGCCCAGCCGTTCAGTCCCGAGGCGTAGACCACCGGGAAATCGAGCTGTTCATCGTTGGCGCCGAGCTTGTCGAACAGCTCGAACGCGGCGTTGATGACGTAATCGGGACGGGCACCGGGCTTGTCCACCTTGTTGACCACCACGATGGGCTTCAAGCCCAGCGCCAGCGCCTTCTTGGTGACGAAGCGGGTCTGCGGCATCGGCCCTTCCTGGGCGTCGATCAGCAGCACCACGCCGTCGACCATCGACAGCGCCCGCTCGACCTCGCCACCGAAGTCGGCGTGTCCCGGGGTATCGACGATGTTGATGTGGGTGCCCTTCCAGCTGACCGCACAGTTCTTCGCCAGGATCGTGATGCCACGCTCCTTTTCGATGTCGTTGTTGTCCATCACCCGCTCGGCCACCTTCTCGTTCTCGCGGAAGGTGCCGCTCTGGCGCAGAAGCTGGTCCACCAAGGTGGTCTTGCCATGGTCCACGTGGGCGATGATGGCGATGTTGCGTATTTGTCGGCTCATGTCGGGCTTTCTCAGGAATTCAGCAAGGCCTGCACCTCGACGGGACTGAGCAGGCGGTCGGCGATCAGTTCGCCATGGGTGATGTGGCCGCTGCCGAGGAAGGCAGCGGGTTCGGGGCCGTAGACCCGCACGGCGGGCGTGTCCGGCAGCAGCACGCGACGGCGCAGGCCGGACAGGAAGCGTGCCGCCTCGGTGGCGTCGAGGCGCACCGGGGCGGCGGTATCGAGCAGGCAGTCCACCGGCAGCAGGGCCGCATCCCGCGCAGCGTCGTCCATCGCGGTCAGCCGCTCCAGCGACAAGCCGTCGGCCAACGACAGCGGGCCGCTGGCGGTGCGCCGCAGCGCCGCCAGATGAGCGCCGCAGCCCAGGGCTTCACCCAGGTCCTCGGCCAGCGCGCGGATGTAAGTCCCTTTGGAGCAACGCACCTGCAAGCCCAGTTCCAGGGCCTCAGCATTCCAGTCCAGGATGTCAAGGGCGTGAATCGTCACCCGCCGCGGAGCGCGCTCGATCTCGATTCCGGCACGGGCGTATTCGTAGAGCGCCTTGCCATCCTTCTTCAGCGCGGACTGCATCGGCGGCACCTGCTCGATCTCGCCGGTGAAGCCGCGGCAAGCGAGTTCCAAGCGCTCGGCGTCCACGTCGACGGCACGCTCCTGGACCACCTCGCCCTCGCGGTCACCTCCGACGCGGCGCTGGCCCAGGCGCAGCGTCGCGACGTAGGTCTTGTCCGCGTCCAGGCTGAGCTGCGAAAACTTGGTCGCCGCGCCGAAGCAGATGGGCAGCAGGCCCGACGCCAGGGGGTCCAGCGTGCCGGTGTGGCCCGCCTTCTCGGCCCGGAACAGGCGCTTGACCTTCTGCAACGCGTCGTTGCTGGACAAACCGACCGGCTTGTCCAGCAGCAGCACCCCGTGCAGGGCACGGCGTGCAACGCGGCGCGGAGGCTCTTGGCGCGCAGTCATCGGGGGTCAGGCGCCCGCGCAGACGAGCGTCCGCCCGTCGGTTCGGCCACACGGTTGGCAGGACGAAAGCCTCATCCGCGTCACTCCTTGGCGCGGCTCGCGTTGGCCTGCTGGATCAGCTGGCTGAGCTCGGCGGCGCGCTCCGTGGTCTGGTCGAACTTGAAATGCAAGGTGGGCACGGTATGAATGGCCAGCCGCTTGAACAAGCCGTTGCGCACGAAACCCGCCGCCTCGTTGAGAGCCAGTTCGGTCGCCGCCGGATCGCCGACCAGCAGCGAAAACAGCACCTTGGCATGGGCGTAGTCCGGCGTCACCTCGACGGCATTGATCGTGACCATGCCGATGCGCGGATCCTTCAACTCGCGGATCAGTTCGGCCAGATCGCGCTGGATCTGATCCGCCACGCGGAAGCTGCGGTTGGGGATGGTGCGTTTATGTCGCATGGTCGTTCTCCGGTGTCAGCAAGCAAAAACCCCGCCGGTGCCGGCGGGGTTTCGCGGGTGCGAACCCTCGTCGGCTTACAGCGTGCGTGCCACTTCCTTGATCTCGAAGAATTCCAGCTGATCGCCTTCGGCGATGTCGTTGTAGTTCTTGAGCTTGATACCGCACTCGAAGCCTTCCTTGACTTCGCGGACGTCGTCCTTCTCGCGCCGGATCGAGTCGACCTCGCCGGTGTAGACGACGATGTTGTCGCGCAGCAGGCGGAACCTGGCGTTGCGGCGCACCAGGCCCGAGGTGACCATCGAGCCGGCCACGGTGCCGATCTTGGACGCCACGAAGACCTTGCGGATCTCCGCCGTGCCCAGCGCCTCTTCGCGCTGCTCCGGTGCCAGCATGCCGCTCATCGCCGCCTTCACTTCATCGACAGCGTCGTAGATGATGTTGTAGTAGCGGATGTCGACATCGCTGTGCTCGGCCAGCTTGCGGGCCTGGGCATCGGCCCGCACGTTGAAGCCGATGATGATGGCCTTCGACGCGATCGCCAGGTTGACGTCGGATTCGCTGATGCCGCCGACCGCCGCGTGGACGATCTGCACCTTGACCTCGTCGGTCGAGAGCTTGAGCAGCGACGCCGCCAGCGCCTCCTGGGAACCTTGCACGTCGGCCTTGATGATCAACGGCAGGGCCTGCGCCGCGCCCTGGCCCATGTTCTCGAACATGTTCTCCAGCTTGGCGGCCTGGCGGCGGTTCAGCGTCACCTCGCGGTACTTGCCCTGGCGGAAGGTGGCGATTTCGCGGGCCCGGCGTTCGTCCGACAGCACCATGAAGTCGTCGCCGGCCTGCGGCACCTCGGTCAAGCCTTGGATCTCGACCGGAATCGACGGACCGGCCTCGGCGATGTTCTTGCCGTCCTCGTCCAGCATGGCGCGCACGCGGCCATAGCTGGAACCGGCCAGGATCACGTCGCCACGCTTGAGCGTGCCTGACTGGATCAGCACGCTGGCCACCGGGCCGCGGCCCTTGTCCAGACGCGCTTCGATCACCAGGCCCTTGGCCATCGCCTCGGCGGGCGCCTTCAGCTCCAGCACTTCGGCCTGCAGCAGCACCTGCTCCAGCAGTGCGTCGATGCCTTCGCCGGTCTTGGACGAGACGCCGATGAACGGCGAATCGCCACCGAACTCTTCCGGCACGACCTGCTCGGCCACCAGTTCGCCCTTCAGGCGTTCGAGGTTCGAGTCCGGCTTGTCGATCTTGGTCATCGCGACCACGATGGGCACGCCGGCCGCCTTCGCGTGGGCGATGGCTTCCTTGGTCTGCGGCATCACGCCGTCATCGGCCGCCACCACCAAGATCACGATGTCGGTCGCCTTCGCGCCGCGGGCCCGCATCTGCGTGAACGCAGCGTGACCCGGGGTGTCCAGGAAGGTGATCATGCCGCGCGGCGTTTCCACGTGGTACGCGCCGATGTGCTGGGTGATGCCGCCGGCTTCGCCCGCGGCCACGCGGCTGCGGCGGATGTAATCGAGCAGCGAGGTCTTGCCGTGGTCGACGTGACCCATGACGGTGACCACCGGTGCGCGCGGCAGCGCTTCGCCGGTGACCGCGGCTTCCTCTTCTTCCGAGAAGGCCTCCGGATCGTCCAGCTTGGCGGCCAGCGCCTTGTGGCCCATTTCCTCGACGACGATCATCGCCGTTTCCTGGTCCAGCTGCTGGTTGATCGTGACCATCTGGCCCAGCTTCATCAACTGCTTGATGACTTCGCTGGCCTTGACCGCCATCTTGTGGGCCAGATCGGCCACCGAGATGGTTTCGGGCACGTGCACTTCCTGCACCACCGCCTCGGTCGGCGCCTGGAAGGTGCTGCTGCGCTCCCCGTCGCGGCTGTCGCCGCGGCGGCCGCCGCGAGGCGCACGCCAACCGGGGCGATTCGCACCGGCGTCGGGACGGCCCTTGCCCGGCGCTGCGCCGCGCTTCTTGGCGTCGTCGGCCCAGCTCGACGAGAGCTTCTCGGACTTGACCGACTTCTTGTCGCCCGGCTTGGCGGCCGTCGCCGCGGCGGCCGGAGCCCCCGGGACGGCCTTGGCCTTGTGGATCGTGCCCTTGATGCCTTCCTTGGCCGCTTCGACCGGCTTGGGCTCTTCCTTCTTCGCGACCATGACCTTGGCCTTGCGATTCATCATGTCGCGAATCGCAGCGGCTTCGGACTCCGCCGCCTGGCGGCGCCGGGTCAGGTCACTCAGGCGCTTTTGTTCTTCGGCTTCGGCATCGGCGGCCTTGACCACGCGCAAGGTCGGCTTGGGCGGCTCTGCCGGCGCGGCCGGTGCCGCAGCCACAGGCTCTTCAGCCGCCGGTTTCGCAGGTGCTTGCGTCTTGGCGACACCCGATTCGGCGGCGGCCCGGGCCAAGGCCTCGGCGGCCTCGGCCGCGGCACGCTCGGCAGCGGCCTGTGCGGCGGCGGCTTCGGCAGCGGCGCGCTGGGCGGCAGCCTCGCGCTCGGCGAGTTCCTGGGCCTCGCGCAGGCGGCGCTTCTCCGCCAGTTCTTCCTCTTGCTGGCGGATCAGGTCGGCCTGCTGGCGCGCCTCTTCTTCGCGCCGGGCCAGCTCGGCGGCTTCGGCCACGCTGTCGTCCTCGACCGGCGCGCCGGGAAGGTCGTCGCGCTTGACGAAGGTCCGCTTCTTGCGGACTTCGACCTGGATGGTGCGAGCCTTGCCGGAGGCGTCGGCCTGCTTGATTTCGCTGGTCGACTTGCGGGTCAGCGTGATCTTCTTGCGATCGCCGCCGGCCGTGCCATGCGCCGAGCGCAGGAATTCGAGCAGGCGTTCCTTGTCGGACTCGCTCAGCGAGTCATCGGCCGACTGCTTCGCGACGCCGGCCGACTGCAACTGCTCCAGCAGCGTCGCAGCGGGCCGGTTCAGCTCCGATGCGAGTTGGGCGACGGTGGTCACTGCCATTCTTGAGTTCCTTGATCTGGATGCCGTGTGCGGATGACGCGGGGATTCTTCGGGGTCGGCGCGATCAGGCGGTGAACCAGTGTTCACGGGCCTTCATGATCAGCGCCTTGGCCTGCGCGTCTTCCACGCCGGTCATCTCGACGAGCTCGTCGACCGCAAGGTCGGCAAGGTCGTCACGGGTATGCACACCGCCATCGGCCAGCTTGGCGATCAGGTCGGGAGTCAGGCCTTCGAGGTCGCGCAGATCCTGGGAGACCTCCTCGACCTTCTCTTCGCGGGCGATTTCCATCGTCAGCAAGGCGTCCTTGGCGCGGGTGCGCAATTCGTTGACCGTGTCTTCGTCGAAGCCTTCGATGTCCAGCATCTCCTGCAGCGGCACATAGGCCACCTCTTCGAGGCTGGTGAAACCTTCGGCGATCAGGATCTCGGCGACTTCCTCGTCGACGTCGAGCTTGTCGACGAACAGCTTGCGGCTGGAACCCGATTCCTCGGCCTGCTTGGCGGCCGATTCCTCGGCCGTCATGATGTTGATGCGCCAGCCGGTCAGCTCGGAAGCCAGCCGCACGTTCTGGCCGCCGCGGCCGATCGCGATGGCGAGGTTCTCCTCGTCCACCACCACGTCCATGGCGTGCCGTTCCTCGTCGACGACGATGGACTGCACGTTGGCGGGCGCCAAGGCGCCGATCACGAACTGGGCCGGATCTTCCGACCACAACACGATGTCCACGCGCTCGCCGGCCAGCTCGTTGGTGACCGCGGTCACCCGCGAACCGCGCACACCCACGCAGGTACCGATCGGGTCGACCCGCTTGTCGTGCGAGACAACGGCGATCTTGGCGCGGGAACCCGAATCGCGGGCGCAGCTCTTGATTTCCAGCAGGCCCTGCTCGATCTCCGGCACTTCCTGGGCGAACAACTCGACCATGAACCCGGGGGCCGAGCGCGACAGCATGATCTGGGGGCCCCGGGCCGCCGTATCGATGCCGGCGATGTAGGCCCGCACCCGGTCGCCGGTGCGCAGATTTTCCTTGGCGATCATCTCGCCACGCTTGAGCCGCCCTTCGACGCGCCCGGACTCGACGATGATGTCGCCCTTGTCCAGCCGCTTGACCGTGCCGACGAAGATCTTCTCGCCGCGCGACAGGAAATCGTTCAGCAGCTGCTCGCGCTCGGCGTCGCGGATCTTCTGCAGGATGACCTGCTTGGCGGCCTGCGCCCCGATGCGGCCGATCGGCACCGAGTCGATCGTCTTCTCGATGTAATCGCCTTCTTCGAGTTCGGCCAGTTGCTCCTGCGCTTCAGACAGCAACTCTTCGGCATCCGGATTCTGCAGGCCGGCCGAATCGGGCACCACCAGCCAACGGCGGTAGGTTTCGTAATCGCCGGTCTCACGATCGACGGTGACGCGGATGTCCACCTCGCCGCCGTGCAGTTTCTTGGTCGCGGAGGCCAGCGCCGCTTCCACGGCACCGAACACGACATCGCGATCGACGCTCTTTTCGCGCGAGATCGCATCCACCAACATCAGCATTTCGCGGTTCATTTTTCTAGACCTCCGTCAACCGTATCGGCCGACACCTTCGGCGCAGCCAGGGTGCCCTTGCCACGGCGCCCCTTGAAATCAAGCACCGGCACCAACCGGGCTTCACGAACTTCGTCGAAGGCAAAGTCCAGCACCTGCTCGACCTTGCCGTCACTGAACACCAACTGCCAACCCCCAGCTTCGGAAGCCTGCAGCGTGCCCTGGTATTTTTTTCGACCCTGAAACGGCAGCTTCAGGGTGATCTGCACCTGCTCGCCCACGAAGCGGGCGTAGTGCTCAGGCGTCTTCAGCGGCCGATCCAGGCCCGGCGAAGACACCTCCAGCCGTGCATAGTCGGCGTTTTCGACCTCCAGCACGTACTGCAACTGGCGGGTCACCGCCTCACAATCCTCGACGGTGACGAACTCGTGCTCCCCGGTCGGATAAGCGCAGCCCGGAATGCGATCGATGAAGACACGCAACAACCCGCCCGCCGACCGTTCGACATCGACGAGTTCATAGTTCAATCCGGTCACCGTGCGTTCGACGGCCTGCATCCAGTTCATCAGGGGGTAAGCGCCTTTTCTCGTTCCGGGTTGGCGCCTTTCCAGGCGCGCTCAAGCACACATTCAGCCCACGCCGAGCGTGAAGCAAGCATGAATTGCGCAAAAAAAATGGGCTGGAAGAGTCCGCCCACGCCTTGCAATTCTAGCGAAAGACGGATTGTAGCCTGCAAGCCATGTGCCCACAAGTTACAGGTTCGAAATCGCGCCCTGGCATGCCAAAATGCGACGCCGAACGTCAAAGTAACAGGAGCCACCATGGGTTTTCTCGCCGGCAAGCGATTGTTGATCACCGGCCTGCTCAACAACCGCTCGATCGCCTATGGCATTGCCAAGGCCTGCCACCGCGAAGGGGCCGAACTGGCCTTCAGCTATGCGGGCGAGCGCTTCAAGGAACGCGCCAACGAGTTTGCCTCGGAATTCGGCTCCAAACTGGTGGTCGAAATGGATGTGGCCAGCGACGAGCAGATCGAACAGGCCATGGCCGCGCTGGGCGCGGCCTGGGGGCAGTTCGACGGCTTTGTCCACGCCATTGCGTTCGCACCGCGTGAATCCATCGGCGGAGATTTCCTCAACGGCCTGTCGCGCGAATCGTTCCGGGTCGCCCACGACATCTCCTCCTACAGTTTTCCGGCCATGGCCAAGGCGGCGCTGCCGATGCTGCGCCCCAAGGCGTCGCTGGTGACCATGTCCTACCTGGGCGCCGCGCGGCGCGTGCCGGACTACAACACCATGGGCCTGGCCAAGGCCTCGCTGGAAGCGTCGGTGCGGTATCTGGCCTATTCGCTGGGCGAACGCGACATCCGGGTCAATGCGGTGTCGGCCGGGCCGATCAAGACGCTGGCTGCCTCGGGCATCGCCAATTTCGGCAAGAAACTCAGCCAGTTCGCAGCCCATGCGCCGCTGCATCGCAACATCACGATCGAGGAAGTGGGCAATGCCACCGCGTTCCTGCTGTCGGACCTGGCCGCCGGCGTGAACGCCGAGATCATGTACGTCGATGGCGGTTTCAGTCACATGACGCCGGGTGGCGGCGAGGACGTCGCCGGCGGCTGAGCCGGCGAACGCGGGCGTCACTCCGGCATCGGGGTGACACGCAGGCGCGCGCGGCCTTCGCTGCGCGCCGCCCGCAGCGCCTCCTCTGCGCGCCCGATCAGCGCCTCGATGGCTTCGTCGAGCGGGCCGACCGCCCCGCCCAGGCTCGCGCTCAAGGCCAGCCATTCGCCGTCGTTGCCGGCCCGCAGTTCGGCGGCCTGAACCAGCGCGCGCAGGCGCTCCGCCGCCATCCTGAGGCCGCGAGCCTCGCCGGTGCGCATCGCGATGATGAAGACATCGCCGGCCCATCGACCCAGCAAATCGCCCTCCCGCAGGCCCTGCCGCAACGCCGCGGCGACGGTCTTCAGGGCCTGATCGCCGATCAGCTGCCCGTGCAGTTCGTTGATCGCGCCCAGGTGGTCGACATCGACCATCAGCACCCCCAGCACGCCGGGCTCGGCCGCGGCACCCGCCGCCTGCTGCCAGCGGGCCACCGCCACGAGCCAGCCGCTTCGATGGAGCACACCGGTCAGCGGATCGCGGGCCCGGCGCGTCGCCAGGTTCTGCCGGGCCCCGGCGACGCGGCCCATCGTCCTCATCAGGCCGGTGGCCAGGGCCATCGCGCCGATCGCGTTCGCGCCGCGCAGCAGGTCCAAGGTGGCCGGACTCAGCGACCAAAGCGGAGGAACGCGACGCAGCAGAACCCCATAGGCCGTCACGCCCAGCATGGCCGCGACGGCGCCTGGCAGCGCGCCGCCGACACCCCGCTGCCGGCGCCATGACGCGACCGCCGCCGGCAGCAGCAACAAATACAGAAAGAAGCCGCTTGCCTCGCCCCAAGCCCACGCACCCGCCGCGGCCACGGCACTGGCCGCCAGGCCGGCCACCAGCCAGCGGGCCGCCACCGGGCGCGGCGCAGGGCGCCGTGTCATGGTGGCGGGATCGAAAGCTTCTGGCATGGACACCCCGGGTCGGGCGGCGAGCCCGGCCCATGCGGGTCTATCGGCGGTCCGGCCGCTCGCTTGAGACCGCGCTCAGGTCTCGCCTTGCACGCAGTCGACGAAATAGCGGCGCACACCGTCGCTGCCCTCCTGGGTCACCAGGCCATGGACATCGGCCCCGAAGCCGGGGAACGCGAGGTTGAACTCGCGCGTGAAACGCAGGTAGTCGACGATCTTGCGGTTGAACCGCTCGCCGGGCACCAGCAACGGAATCCCCGGCGGATACGGCGTCAGCAAGGCGGTGGTCACCCGTCCCTCCAGGTCGTCGATCTCGACCCGCTCGGTCTTGCGGTGCGCGATGTAGGCGAAGGCATCGCTGGGCTTCATCGCGGGTTCGAGATCGGACAGGTAGACCTCGGTGGTCAAGCGGGCGATGTCGCCCTTGGCATAGGCCTCGTGCACGCTCTGACACAGATCCTTCAAGCCCAGCCGCTCGTAGCGCGGATAGGCCGCGCAGAACTCGGGCAGGATGCGCCACAGTGGATGGTTGCGGTCGTAGTCGTCCTTGAACTGCTGCAAGGCGGTCAGCAAGGTGTTCCAGCGGCCCTTGGTGATGCCGATGGTGAACATGATGAAGAACGAGTACAGCCCGGTCTTCTCGACCACGACCCCATGCTCGGCCAGGAACTTGGTGACGATGGAGGCGGGAATGCCGGTCTTGGCAAAGCGGCCCGACACGTCCAGTCCCGGCGTGATGATGGTGGACTTGATCGGGTCCAGCATGTTGAAGCCCTTGGCCAGCTTGCCGAAGCCATGCCAGGTTTCGCCAGCCTGCAGGATCCAGTCGTCGGACTGGCCGATGTCGTCCTCGGCCAGACGGTCCGGCCCCCAGACCTGGAACCACCAGTCCTGGCCGTACTCCTCGTCCACCTTGCGCATGGCGCGGCGGAAATCCAGCGCCTCGCGGATGCTTTCCTCGACCAGGGCGGTGCCGCCGGGCGGCTCCATCATCGCCGCCGCGACGTCGCAGGACGCGATGATCGCGTACTGCGGCGAGGTCGAGGTGTGCATCAGGTAGGCCTCGTTGAACAGATGCCGGTCCAGCGGCACGCTCTGGGAGTCCTGCACCAGCACCTGCGAGGCCTGGCTGATGCCCGCCAGCAGCTTGTGGGTCGACTGCGTCGAATAGACCACCGCCTGCTTGGGCCGCGTCCGCCCCTTGCCCATCGCGTGGAAGGTGCCGTAGAACTTGTGGAACGCGGCGTGGGGCAGCCAGGCCTCGTCGAAGTGCAGCGTATCGACCCAGCCGTCGAGCTTGGACTTGATGGTCTCGGTGTTGTAGAGCACCCCGTCATACGTGCTCTGGGTGACGGTCAGGATCTTGGGCCGCACCGTCTTGACGTCCACGTGCTGCAGCAACGGGTGCTTGGCCATCTTCTTCTGGATCGAGGCCTTGCTGAATTCGCTCTCGGGGATCGGACCGATGATGCCGAAGTGGTTGCGGGTGGGCGTGAGGAAGACCGGGATCGCTCCGGTCATGATGATCGAATGCAGGATCGACTTGTGGCAGTTGCGGTCCACCAGCACCACGTCGCCGGGTGCCACCGTGTGATGCCAGACGATCTTGTTCGAAGTCGAGGTGCCGTTGGTGACGAAGAAGCAATGGTCGGCGTTGAAGATCCGCGCCGCGTTCTTCTCGCTGGCCGCCACCGGGCCGGTGTGGTCCAGCAGCTGGCCCAGTTCCTCGACCGCATTGCAGACGTCGGCGCGCAGCATGTTCTCGCCGAAGAACTGGTGGAACATCCGGCCGATCGGGCTCTTCAGGAAGGCCACGCCGCCCGAATGGCCCGGACAGTGCCAGGAGTACGAACCGTCCTGGGCATAGTCCATCAGCGCGCTGAAAAACGGCGGCGCCAGGCCGTCCAGGTAGCTCTTGGCCTCGCGGATGATGTGGCGGGCCACGAACTCCGGCGTGTCCTCGAACATGTGGATGAAGCCGTGCAGCTCGCGCAGGATGTCGTTCGGGATGTGCTGGCTGGTGCGCGTCTCGCCGTACAGGTAGATCGGGATGTCGGCGTTGCGGAAGCGGATCTCGCTGATGAACTTGCGCAGGTTCAGCACCGCCGGGTCCAGTTCCGGCCCCGGCGTGAACTCCTCGTCGTCGATCGACAGGATGAAGGCGCTGGCCCGGCTCTGCTGCTGCGCGAACTGCGACAGGTCGCCATAGCTGGTCACCCCGACCACCTCGAAGCCCTCTTTCTCGATCGCCTCCGCCAGGGCGCGGATACCCAGGCCCGAGGTGTTCTCGGAACGGTAATCCTCATCGATGATCACGATGGGAAAGTGAAAACGCTGCATGGCGGCTCCGGATGCACGACGGTCTGAGGAAATGCGAGGGCGAAGTGTAGGGCCGAAGTGGTGACGGAACGCCGACGCCTCGGCCGGCGTCGCTACACTGGCCTCAGGCCGTACCCCCCTGGAGGATGCATGGACACCTGGAACCCGTCGATCGTGTGGTGGCTGGTCAGCGGCGTCCTCGTGCTGGCCGAACTGACGACCGGCACCTTTTACCTGTTGATGCTGGCGCTCGGCACCGCGTCGGGGGCGCTCGCCGCGGGAATCGGGCTGGGCCACAGCAGCCAGATGCTGGTGGCCGCCGCGGTCGGCGGCGGCGCGGTGGTGGCGTGGCGCCGCCACCGGAGCCGGCGCCCGGCCGAGTCCAGCCCATCGCGCAACCGCGACGTGAACCTCGACGTCGGCGAGCATGTCCAGGTGTCGACCTGGCAGCCCGACGGCCGGACGCTGGTTCAGTACCGCGGTTCGACCTGGCAGGCGCGGCTCGAGGGACCGGGCCAGCCAGCGCCCGGCGAGCATGTCATCGTCGCCGTTGAATCCAACCACCTGATCATTTCGCCCTGCGCGAAATGACCGCACCGACTGACTGACAGGGAATCTTCATGGAAATCATCGCCATCGTGTTGTTCGTGGTCGCCGTGCTGTTCATCGCGCGATCCGTCAAGGTCGTCCCGCAACAGCACGCCTGGGTGGTCGAGCGGCTGGGCAAGTACCACGCCACGCTGGCGCCGGGCCTGAATTTCCTGGTGCCGTTCATCGACCGCCTGGCCTACCAGCATTCGCTCAAGGAAATCCCGCTCGACGTGCCCAGCCAGGTCTGCATCACCAAGGACAACACCCAGCTCCAGGTGGACGGCATCCTGTACTTTCAGGTTACCGACCCGATGCGGGCCAGCTATGGCTCCAGCAACTATGTCTCGGCCATCACGCAACTGGCGCAGACCATGTTGCGCAGCGTGATCGGCAAAATGGAACTGGACAAGACCTTCGAGGAGCGCGAGGCGATCAACGCCCATGTCGTCAACGCGCTCGACGAAGCCGCCAGCAACTGGGGCGTCAAGGTGCTGCGCTACGAGATCAAGGATCTGACGCCGCCCAAGGAAATCCTCCACGCGATGCAGCAGCAGATCACCGCCGAGCGCGAGAAGCGCGCGCTGATCGCGGCCTCCGAAGGTCGCAAGCAGGAGCAGATCAACATCGCCAACGGCCAGCGCGAATCCTTCATCGCGCGCTCCGAAGGCGAGAAGCAGGCCGAGATCAACAAGGCGCAGGGCGAAGCCGCTGCCATCATGGCGGTGGCTGAAGCCACCGCCGAAGCGATTCGCAAGATTGCGGCCTCGATCCAACTCCCCGGGGGCGAGCAGGCGGTGCAACTGAAGGTGGCAGAGCGTGCCGTCGAAGCGTATGCGCAACTGGCCCGCACCACCAACACGATGATCGTGCCCGGCAACATGACCGAGGTCGCCGGCTTGGTCGGCAGCGCGATGGCCCTGATGCGGACCACGGCCGCGCCGGGCACCCACCCGGCGCCGAAGGCCTCGTCCTGAGCTAGAATCGCCGGCTGTCCCTGCGGAGGGATGGATGAGCGGTTTAAGTCGCACGCCTGGAAAGCGTGTGTGGGCTAACCCCCACCGCGGGTTCGAATCCCGCTCCCTCCGCCACCAACCTAGAAGAGACGGGCCCTCGTGGCCAGTTTTTCTTTCCTGCCCACCATAAGGCCCACCAACCGGCAGGATGCTTGGTTTCGGCGTCGCGCCTGGGTCTTCAGGCGCAGGAAGTCGCCAGCACGGCGCCGCAGCTTTGAGTCGCCATGGGGTCGCCCGGGTCGCGCAAGCTACAGGACATCGTCTCGTGGCGGCCGGTCCAGTAGGCCGCGAACCCGCCGCGGCGCTCACATGATGCGATGTAAAAGCCCGATGCGGTCGGTGGGTTGATGTGCTAGGTCGTCATGTCGATGCTCTCCGTCGTGGTTGATGACGGGGAGACTGCGGCGCGGCACTGGCAGCCGGTCTATCGGGGCGGGCGGTGGTACAAGATGCACTAGGGGCGCACCATGGGCTGCAATGCCACGAAGTAAGCCCCTCGAAGGCAAGAGTTCTAGTTAGGCAGTTTGCGAACAAAAAATGCGACAAGCTGCGCCTGCAGTCTTGCTTCCGACTCGGGCGTCATCGATGCCAGCCGACGAGAGGCATCTACTAGTTCGCGCAATACCGGAAACATCACGCGCAAGTCGGCGTAGCAGTCGCCCAGCTCCGGGATCCCAGGAAGCGGGAGAAGTGCCTTGTTCGTCTGGCTGAGGATTTGCCGCTGGTGCTCTTCGGGAACTGTATCGAGTGCGGCAATCGGGGCGACCAGAACTCGGCGGCGCGACAGCTTTCCATCGGCTTTATCGAGTTCGCAACTGTGGGTCATTACGATCACTGCCCGCACCGCTCCCGCGGCAAGCACCAAGGTGCGGCCGTCCTTGTCGACCGCTGGCCCGGGGCTAATTCCCCAGCCAGACTCATTTCCCTTGAAGCTCCGCGCCTTCAAGAACGTCGTCGGACGGACTGCGGTAGCTGAAACCTGCTCCGCTATCACGTCCCCTTGGCTGAGATTCTCGGCAAGCTGAGGAGCCCACCAGCCGCTATCGGCGCTCAATCAAGTGGCTCTGGCGATACGACCGAAGACTCAACAATCGGTCGCCAGGACTGCATCTTGCTCATCAACGAAAACCAGTAGTTTGGATCCGCCGAATCGGAGTCATTCACCTCATCTCCGGCGATTGGGACCGACGTCCGCGCCGGAGTAGCCGCTTGAGCTGTCACAGGTGTCCTCATGACAACTTGCGACGATGCCATGCTGGACGCGCTCGCTGCGATGGCGACGCTCGCGACGAACCCGTTCGCGAACTTCCGGATAGCCTTCTTGGTCTGCGTGGGTGCCGTTGGTGAACTGCGCAGCAGCAATCCGTCGGCATCGATCCAACTCGCGATATCGAACAATTCGAAACCGATCATGTTGCTACTCTTTCGGCGGGGAGCGTATTTTGCAGCGCTTTTAGCGCTTCTACCAACCCTAACAGCTGGGGACTCGACAATTCGATTCGAACAACTGGCTGAATAACCAGCTTCTGTGACGAATGCACAGCGATCATCGAGAAGGGAGAGGCGTTCATAAAGTCGAGACAAGAATCGCCATTGGATACCGCGGCCAAAGCGAAGTTCGCCGACAGCTTGACGAACTGCTGCGGATCCCGAGTGATCGTGAAGGGCTCGGCGGCCTCAATCTGCAGTTGACGGAGAGTGGCCTCCAGGGGCTGCGTCATGCCTGACTGCACTTCAGTCAACGACGCGATGAAGTTTCGCGTGGTCTGTGGCGTCATGCGAATGGCCAGCAGAGAATGAAGAGAGTCTGGGTTACTCGCCTGGGTTTGGCCGAAGTACAGATTGACCACCCCACGCACGAAAGTGACGCTGAAGACGTCGGCCCCGTAGCTTCGATCAGGAACAGGCGCTTCACCCAGATTCACCGCCAAAAGTTCTGTCGAAACCCCGTTCGACCCGACGTGTCGCACGGGAGTTACGGCAATTGGCGAACCCTCACCTGGCCGATGGATGGGCTGGGTAGACTGAACGGAGCGGGCGTGTTTCGACATCGCCGTGAATCTACCACCATGCCCCGCCTTGACGGGCAATTCATCGTCTGGGTCACCGGTCGCCGCTTCGCGTAACGGCCCCGCGTAGGCATCTCGCCACCCTTGCCTCTCGCCTCGGCCAGCTCGCGTGTGAGCTTGCGTACCAGGGCGTCGGCCTTCTCCAGTTCGCGTGTTGGTCCTGGAGTCAGAAGCCACGTCTGTGCGAATAGCTGCGGCCGCGCGAGCTTGTCGCCCAGCCCGTACTCGTAGCCGGCGAGGACCATCCAACCGCCGACGTGCGGCAAGATGTGGATGTCATACAGAGGGGGCACGTCAGCGATGCGCGCGACGAGCGACTGTCGACGCCGCGCCGGATCGGTCTCCATCGCCAGGCGCAACTCACCGGTTGCCGAGGACGCCATCCATACCTACCGAGGCACGGCGATCCGCATCGATACGGGCCGCGATCCTTTGGGCGGTGCCTACACCAGCGTGGTCACGGTCCAGGTCTGCGGGGGACAGCGGCCCACGCTCTACCGATCCAAATGCAAGAGCAGCGGTGAACGCGGCGCAATGGAGGCCGCGTTGCAGGCCGCACGCTCGCATGTGGATGCCCTCGGCCGACTGGGATCGGATCGAGATTGAGCCGGCCGTTCGGTCGGTGCCGGGTGGCGCACCGGCGGCGGACGCCGACCGCGCGGCGCACAGAAAAAAGGCCGCCCGAGGGCGGCCTTGTCGATCCTGCAAAACGCGATCAGCGGATCACGCCCAGCGAGACCTTGTTGCCGCCCTTGTAGGTGTACAGGGTCAGCGCGCCGTTCTTGATGTCGCCCTTCTCGTCGAACGAGATGGTGCCCGTCACGCCCTTGTAGCCCGTGGTCTTGGCCAGCACCGG